>NZ_JBMOUC010000001.1:0-1795294 GCF_049319645.1 Sphingobacterium sp. Mn56C | reverse complement strand
CCTCCTTAGCTCAGCTGGTAGAGCAACTGACTTGTAATCAGTAGGTCATTGGTTCGATTCCGATAGGAGGCTCAAATTTATAAAGCGGTTTTTATACAAAAAAGCCGCTTTTTTGCGTTTTAAACCAAGGTTAGATTATCTTTTTTTGGTCATTCGAGCCCTCCGAAATGGCATGATTTACCTAGTTTTGTTGCACTTAAGGTCGTTTTTTTATCCCTATATCTATAGTATTGCCGTGTAATTGCGTCTTCTTATGGAAACCTATTTAAGAAGAGATTATATTTTTTTATAAAAATACTACTAAAACTATAGATTTAATATAATAATATATATATTTGTTTTATCAACCTAGGAGATAGACTTGTAGCCAACGAGTTCGGACAATGTGTTTAAGACATACAAGAGCGATTTCTTCCTTGATTAATACAATTTCAACTTACTTAATCATAAACAATGGTCAATTCAATTTACGCATCTTCTCTGTATTTCTGTTCCGAAGAATCACTTCATCCTCACCACTTCTGTAGACGCATGCGAATGCGTGGCTCGCGTTAAGTTTCTATAATTTTTTCTTGTGTTATACGCATAAAGCAACAATTGGCGTAAGCACTTGCAATTTCTCACTGTTAACTTTTATTTATGAAAAATAGGGTATGGAAATACGCCTTGACAATTTTATTGTCATATGGCTTGCTATTGTCTGTTTTTGCGCAGAAATCCGAACCATTAATTAATGCTACTTTAACTGGGGTCATATTAGATTCCATCACAAATAGACCCATTGAGGGCGTTACCATTCAACTGTTGGGGGTGACCCATCAGGTAAAATCCGATGCGAATGGTAAATTTCAGTTCGTCACTGGACAACGGCTGCCACTGACCTTTTCCCTATCTTTTTTAGGTTATAAAAGCCGTACAATAACAGCCAATCAACCACAAATACAAATTTTATTGCAGCCTACAATCTCCGATTTAGATGGCGTTGTGGTGGTCGGCTATGGTACACAAAAGCGTAAAAACTTAACAGGCGCTATTGCTAAAATTGATGCCGCCGAGGTGAATAAGATTCCGGTGGCGAGTTTTGATGCACAACTGCAGGGTAAGCTGCCTGGTGTTCAGGTGACCACCAATTCGGGGGTGCCTGGTGAGGGGATCTTTTTGCGTGTACGGGGGACAACCTCTATCAATTCGAGCAGTGACCCCTTATACATTATTGATGGGGTTTTCTTAAATAACACCTCTTTACAGAATATTGGCTTAGGCGGACGTACCAGTTCTCCATTGACGGATATTAATCCCGCTGATATTGAATCTATAGAGGTGTTAAAAGATGCTTCGGCGACTGCAATATATGGTTCGCGTGGTGCCAATGGGGTAATAATTGTTACAACGAAAAAAGGAAGTTACGGTAGCAAAACTAAGATTGATATCCATGCGCAAAGTGGTTGGGCTGAGGCGAATAGATCCCTGTTACCGAAGCTGGCCTCAGGACCTGAAACGGCGCTTTTGGCGAATGAGTGGTGGATTAATTCCGGATTGGATAACCCGGCATTAAAGCAGACTTTTGAAAACAGACCTTTTCGCCCTGTTTCTGAAGGCGGCAGAGGGAATCCTGAGGAGCAGGAAACCTATGATCGTTTAGCTTTTTTATTGCGTCATGGAAAGTTGCAGGACTATAGTATCGGTATACAAGGCGGTGGGGAGAAATCACGTTTTTATGTAGGTGCAGGTTACACAGGGCAGGAAGCTTTTATTAAGGTTATTGATTTTTCGCGTGCGAATGTGAAGTTTAATTTTGACCATCAAGTTAGCAGTCGCCTCAAGATTGGTTTGTCGAATAATTTTTCGAGAACCTACCGTAATCAAGCGCGAACAGGAGATGGCCCACAGGTAAGTTTATTTAATTCGGCAGTTTCTTCGGCTACGAATGTACCTATTTTTAATAACGATGGGTCGGCAAATGGTGTAGACAATACCTACACTTTAGTTGATAACTACGATGTTAACACTACAAGTCTGCGTTATGTAGGTAGTGCATTTGCCGAGGTTGATATTATCAAAGGTTTGAAATTTAAATCTTCTTTCAGTGCAGACTATAATGTGTACGATGAATCGCAATACTGGAACAGTAAAACCAGTATTGGTATTGCCAATAATAACCAAGCGACATCGGGAATTTCGAGAAACGGGACTTGGATAAATGAACAGACCCTATCTTATCAACAGGTTTTTGGTAAACATAGTTTAACAGGACTTGTTGGAAATACGTTGCAAAGTAATGTGCTTGATTTTACGTACCTGGAAGGAAATGGTTTTGCGAATGATTCTTTTAAACAAATTTCATCTGCAGCGAATATTTTAGGTTCCGAAAGTTGGACTAAATACACGATTGCCTCTTTCTTTGGAAGAGCGGGGTACAGTTATGCCGACCGTTATTTCGCGGAAGCAACGGTACGTGCTGATGGGTCGTCAAAATTTGGTGCCAACCACAGATGGGGCTATTTCCCGGCTTTCTCTGTTGGCTGGCGTATCAGTCAGGAGAGCTTTTTGGCAGATAAACCTTGGATTGACGATTTGAAGATTCGTGCTTCCTATGGTATAACAGGTAATCAGGCTGGTATTAGCAATTTTGCGGCCAGAGGTCTGTGGTCTGGAAATGAAAAATATGCGAACAACTTCGGTACGGTATTACCTGGAACAGGTCCTTACCAGTTAGGGAATCCTGATTTACGCTGGGAGAAAACAGCACAGGCTGATTTGGGGTTAGACCTTACTTTATTTAAAAACAGACTTTCGATCACCGTAGACTTGTACCATAAATACACCTCAGATTTACTTTTAGAAAGGCCAATAGTGGGGAGTTCTGGTTTTTCAAAATACTGGGCCAACGTGGGTGAAATTAGTAACAAGGGCTATGAGGTCCTCATCAACTCTTTACATGTAAAAACTACGGATTTTTCATGGAGCACAAGTCTTAACTTATCGGGTAACAAGAATAAAATTGAAAAATTGCCTACTCAGATTACACAGTATACGCGAGATTGGGTAATTCTGAAGGAAGGTTATGCTTTAAACTCATTTTGGCTGTATGAACAGCTTTACGTAGATCCACAAACGGGGAGTCCTGTGTTTGATGGTCAGCTGGACGATGGTTCCTTGCCTACCTCGGCACGTAAAATTTTCAGAAATGCTTATCCGAAGTTTTATGGCGGTATCGGGAATACCTTTACCTACAAAAATTTCGATTTAAGTGTTGATTTTAGTTTTCAGTACGGTAACTATTCCGTAAACCTGTATCGTTATTTCAGAGAACGCAACCCGAGTAGTGGCGGTGTCTTTGAGAAGGTGTTGCAACGCTGGCAAAAGCCAGGTGATGAAACGGATGTGCCACGCTTAACGGCCAGTGGACTAAATTATACTGTTGATGCAAACAGCCGTTATCTTGAAGATGCTTCCTTCCTAAAATTACGGCAACTTTCCTTGGGGTACAAATTGCCAAAAGATTTTGTACAGAAGGCTGGATTAAGCGCTGCTAAGGTGTATTTCGTCGGCTCTAATCTCTTTTTATGGAGTAAATACAGCGGAGATCCTGAGTCGAATGTGACGAGCAACCCTAATGCACAAGGATTAGGATCCTTTGGTACACCACCACAGCCACGTACTTTTCAACTTGGTGTAAACGTAACCCTTTAACTATTTGCATACCTAAGCTATTAAACGAATGAAAAAATATACCCATATTCTCTATTTTCTGCTTTTCTTTTTTTTAGGCAGCTGTAAATCATTTTTAGATGTGGAGCCTAAGGATTCGGTATCGGATGAGGTAACGATTGTGGATGAAAGTTCTGCCGCTACTGCTGTGCGTGGTATGTATTCGGCACTGCGTGCAAACGACTATTACGGATATAGCTTTCAGCTTTTGGGATTTTTCTCTGCCGATAATATTGTTTACCGTGGAAGTCAGATTGTTCATCAAACACTAACGAATCATACCGTTAAATCGGATTTAGCGGTGCTTGCTACAACATGGAATCAGATTTATGCGACTATCAATCGCACGAACCATGTGATTACAAAGGTGCCTTCCTTACCGTTGACGAATACGTTCACAGAAAATTATAGAAATCAGCTTCTAGGTGAAGCATATTTCGTCAGGGCTTTGGCTTATTTTGATTTGGCCAGAACCTGGGGAGGGGTTCAGATAGTATTGCAACCCACAACTTCGGCCAATGCTTTACCAAAAGTCGGACGAAGTTCTTTGGAGGATACCTATGCACAGGTAGTACAGGATCTTCGCAAAGCGGAGGAGCTGCTGCCAAATGAAACAAATCGTATTCGCGCAACAAAAAAAACGGCTCGAGCGCTCTTGGCACGTTATTACCTTTACCAAAAGAAATGGTCTGAAGCGATAAATTATGCCTCTTACATTATTGATGATCAGGCAAACTATGCCTTAGTGTCACCGTATCGTTCTTTCTATGCCAATAATACGTCGAATACAAAAGAGTCGGTTTTTGAATTGGTATACGATATCAATAACACCAATAGCCAGGCGGGGCAATGGTTGGCTGGAATTAATGGTGGTAATGCCTGGATAAGACCTTCTCAAGATGTTTATGACCTGCTCGTTAACCCTTCCATTGGGGGCGACCGATCGTCTTTGGTTTCTAAAACATCCTCTTCTACGGATCCCAATATTTTGATTGGTAATTTATATTACCGCACGGATCGTACGGATCCTGCCTTCTTAATCCGTACAGCAGAATTATACCTTATTCGGGCTGAAGCATTAGCACAGCGAAATACTGTTGGAGATTTGGCGGCGGGCTTGGCCGATTTAAATGCAGTGCGCAGCCGTGCAAATATTAAAACCTTGGAAGCACTACCGCAGGATAAGCTTCTTCTGGCTATTGAGCAAGAAAATCGCGTAGAGTTTGCCTTCGAGAATCATCGTTGGTATGATTTGGTGCGGACAGGAAGGGCTGGCCAAGTGCTGAACATCAGTTCGCCGAATCGATATCTTCTCCCTATACCATTTACGCAGGTTGCTATAGATGCTGATTTAACTCAAAATCCAGGATTGGATTAAACAGATGCTATTAAAATTTGAAATGTACTAAAATGACACATTTAACGGATACAAATATTCTGAAGCGCTATGGCAGCGAATTTTTGCTAATAGGCTTTGTATTTTTCTTCATTCTTTCGATTCCGTATGATCCAAATCTATTCGGAAACACGTCTGTGGCTGATTTTCTCTCCTTAGAGAATTGGTTTGCCCTGGCTACCTATCATACCTCTTTCATACCCGAAAGTCCTTTTGTGGGTACGGACGTTCGTGGGTATTACAATTGGGCAATTGCCTGGGTATTGGCTACTTTGATTGTTTTGGCTTTCGGTCGTAAGTTCAAAAAAAGATGGATGCTGAATAATGATACCATAGCCTATTGGTTACGTGTTTTACTGCGTTATCGCTTGGCATTAGCTTTAACTTTTTATGGTATAGTGAAAATTCTACCGATACAAATTCCGGAGCCTACCTTAAGTGAGTTGCATACTGAATATGGTGATTTTTTACTGTGGAAACTCTACTACCTTACCAATGGAATTGCCACTGCAGGTTACCTCCCTGTAATCGGGGCATTGGAAATTGTGGGTGGACTTTTGTTGTTGAATCGACGTACAACGGTAATAGGTTCCGGATTGCTTATCGCGGTACTCCTGAATACCGTGATTATTAATTATGTATATGAGGTTGGCGATCAGGTGTATAGTTCTTTTTTGCTGCTCGCTGCAGGGGTTGTTTTTTCATATGATGGAAAACGTTTTTATCAGCTTTTAATCGTAAAAATTGCTGTTGTGCCCGATGGTTTTTGGCCAGTTTATGGACGTCGTATTGCCGTGCTTCGTCCTTATCTGCAGAGTTTGTTTTTGCTGGTAATCGCCGCTTTTAGTGTGCAGGCTTATTTAAGTTGGAAGAATTCCAATTATCCTTTCCCTGATGAAGAGGGTTTAAAAGATGCTGAAGGGATATACGATGTGAAAGACTTTGTATGGAATGGCGATAGCTTGGCTTACTCACAGACGGATAGTGTACGCTGGAAGGATGTTGTTTTTGAAAAATGGAATACCTTAAGTATTCGCACAAACAAAAAAACGCAGGTGGATAGCCTGAAACCGCGTATTGCATTTAATGGTTTGCGCAATTACGAGTATCTGGGCAACAATGGTCGTGAGTTTTTTGAATATACCCATAAGGAGGGTAAGCAGCAGGAAGTGAGCCGACTAACGCTGGTTGGAAAAGTGGATACCACCCATACATTTTCTTTTACGTTGGATCGGTTAGAGCCGCACACCATTATACTGGTGGGTACAAACCAGGGGGGAGATTCCTTGCGTGTTCGTTTAGAGAAAGTAAACAAAAAGTACTTATTGCATGAAGGTCGTAGAAAACCTATCCGAATTTATTAATCGCCTTAAAACGAGTTTATGACAACTGTTCAACATACGGATCGTCCTGTGGAGACGATCGAAGCCAATAGCTGGAAATATGGGGAGAAAGTGGGCTTTAGATTTGCCTTTATTTTTTTCATTCTGATGATTGTTCCGCTCGACTGGAGTTGGTATGAAAAAATAATTCAGCCCGATTCATTATATGATTTTTTAGCATCTATCGCTGGAGGTTCGCGCTCGGGATGGATTGAGGTTAACTCGGAGAGTGGCAAATGGGGGTTTGCTTCGTATACAACCTGGTGGTTAAATGTTTTGATTGCCGTACTTGGTGCCACCATTTGGAGTATTTTATCCCGCAATAGTAAGGTGAAAAGCTATACGGTTTTGTATTATTGGTTGCGTGTTTTGGTGCGTTACCGCATTGCTTTCGGATTAATTGCTTTTGGCTTTATTAAGTTTTTTCCGATGCAGATGCCCTTTCCATCTGTTGCTAACCTCAATACGGATATGGGCGAATATGCACCATTTAAGCTGTATTGGCAAATTGTAGGCGTTTCCTATAGATACGAAATTTTCTTAGGGTTCTTAGAAATCGCTGCAGGTAGTTTATTATTCTTCCGACCGACGGTAGTCCTGGGTGCAATTATAAATGCAGGTGTACTGTTTAATATTGCGCATGCAAACATCGCTTATGATGGTGCTGTCCATGTTTACAGTTCTTATTTTGTCTTGTTGTCTTTGTTTCTATTGTTGCAATATTTCCCCGCTATCTGGAAACTTTTCATCCTTCGCGAGCCGGTCAGCAGCTTCTATTATGTTCCAACGTTTATAAACAATTGGAGTAAATGGGGGTATTATAGCGTAAAATTCATTATTGTATTCTTTTTCATTTTTGTCTATGGATACTTCAGATATGATCGTTTTTACAATGAGGGGCGTTTGAAAGAACCCGTACTTCCGGGCTTATCCAAAGCGGCCGGCCGCTATGAGGTATCCAGGTTTTCGTTAAACGGCCAAGAGTTGCCCTATTCACCACAGGATTCCGTGCGCTGGCACGAAGCTTTCCTAGAGCGTTATTCAACGTTGGTATTTAAGGTAAATAAAGCGTATGATATTGATTTAGGAAATGGGACGCCAACCTTAAATGATGTTTTGAAAACCTATGAATTTACAGGCCGTGCAGGTGGAAAGAGCTATTTATACTATGAGATTGACTCCGCAAATCAGGTTTTGTATTTACTAGATAAAAATCAAAAATTCAGTAAAAATCAACGCCAGTTGCTTGACGAGAAGTTGGATGTAGGCCTTAAAGCTTTGTATGGTAAGGCGGTAGGCGATAGCCTACAGATTCTAAAATGGTCGTACGAGCGCCCGACGGCCGATCGTATTGTGTTAAAAGGTTTGGATGCACAACGCGATAGCTTGCACATCACCTTGGATCGTATTAAAGAGTCGTATCTAACGGGTAAGGAATGGTACATGAAAAACACCCTTTTTGATTACTAAAACAACGTTTACAGCATTATGAATAGAAGATTTTTTATCCATCGGTCCTTGGTAATCCTTTCAGTGGCGGCAGCTATGCAAGGGTTTTCCTGTTTTGGACATGCCAGCAAGAAGGCAACATCCTATCATATTGAGCAATTTGAGGATGAAGGCTTAGCACACTTTTCCTATGCCATCTTAGTCGACAATAAGATTGTCTTGATTGATCCAGCACGCGACCCAAGACCATATTATGCATATGCAAAGGAACAAGGGGCAGAAATAGTGGCGGTTATTGAAACGCATCCGCATGCCGATTTTGTAAGTTCTCATCTGGAAATTCACAGGGATAAAAAAGTGCCTATCTATGTAAGCAAGCTTGTTCAGGCTACTTATCCACATAAAACTTTTGATGAGGGGGATGTATTAAAGCTCTCTGAGCAGGTGGTTTTACATGCATTAAATACACCCGGACATTCGCCTGATAGTATTTCTATTCTGTTGAAAGTCGAAGGGCGTGTTATAGCTATCTTTTCGGGAGATGCTGTTTTAATTGGTGGTGTCGGACGCCCAGATTTGCGGGAGTATTCAGGAGAGCATGGCACACAACGTGAAAAACTTGCGCGTCAACTTTTTCATACGGTACAGAACAAATTTGTCCCTTTGGAAGATGAGGTATTGCTTTATCCTGCTCATGGAGCGGGTTCTTTATGTGGTAATGCAATAGCTGGAGCCAAGCAGAGCAGCATAGGGGCGGAACGCAAACAAAATTTTGCCTTTGAAAAGCAGAGCGAAGCAGACTTTGTTCGTTTCCTCTTAGCGGATCAGCCTGTTATTCCGGTGTATTTCCCTTATAATGTCGAATTAAATCGTCAAGGTGCAGCATCTTTTCTGCCTTCTATAACCGCTGTTCCAGCTGCTGCGGTAGACACTCTGTCCGATTTATCGCTGGTTGTTTTGGATGCCCGACCATCGGCACAATTCCGTCGTTCGCATCTTTCAGGAGCCATCAATATTCCAGAGCGCTTAAAATCCGAATCCTGGATTGGAACGCTTATCGCCCCTAACACAGATTTTTATTTGGTTACAGAAAATAAAGAGCAGGCCGATGTGCAATTGGCTAAGTTGGCGAAGATAGGTTATGAGAAGTTTGTTAAAGGATTTGTTCTCTATGGCGATCATGCAGGTAAGGAGTCTCTTGCATTTGATAAAGTAGCCTTTGATAATGCGCCACAAGACTATTACATGCTCGATGTACGCACAGAAAAGGAGGCCAAAGAAAACCCTGTATTCACGCAGGCACATAATATTCCACTGGCTGTTTTGCAACAACAAGTTGATAAGTTGCCAACCGATAAACCTATTGTTGTATACTGTGCTTCGGGTTACCGTTCGGCCATTGCAAGTAGCTTAATTCAGCAGGCAAGACCAGAAGCTTTGGTATCCGATATCGGTGATATTATCAAATATTACAACAAATCATATAAGTAGTAAAATTCATTTAAGGACGATTTAGAAGATGAAATTTTTTAAAAAAATAGGCCTTACCATGCTGGCATTAAGCATCGGTTTAAGTTTGATTAATTGTCAGCCTCGACATGCCGTAAAAGAAAAAGTGAAAAACAGCGATCTGGTTTTAAAAACCGAAGATGCTACCCGTTTTAAGGAGGAGTTAGAAAGTATAAACGCCACAAATAAGGTGTCGGTCCATATTCCCGACAGTGCACGTATTGTCTACGCCAATGAGCAGGATATCTTAAACTTAACTCATGGAATCGTGCTGTTGGGTTGGCCGAGCTGCCCTTGGTTTAGAAATGCTATTGAAACCTTGTTAGAATTTGCACAGGAAAAAAAAGCAGCAATTTATTACCTGAATATTCATGATATCCGCGACATCAAAGAAATAGGCGAGCATGGTGAAGTAGTAACCACGAAGGCCGGAAGTCCTGGGTACGAGGCTATACTGGCTAAATTTAACGATATTTTAAACCCCTATACGGCGGTTGGCGTAGACTCGATTAAAAGAATATCATCGCCTACAGTCTTGTTTATTGAGGATGGAAAGGCGGTACATAAAGTTGTGTCTACCGTTGTATCGCAGACAAATCCTGCTGTGAAGTTAGATGCTGCGCAACGCGAAGAATTAAAGCAGCGTTATGACGCATATTTTACCGATGAATTTAGTAACCATGAATAGTCACATTAAACAAAACATAATTATGAAAAACGTATTTAGTCTTGGTATTTTAGCATTATTCTTAACCATTAGTACAGCATCGTGTGGGTCAGGAAGTACAAAAAAAGAGGACGGCAAAACACAGTCCGATTCAACAAAAACAAAAAAAACTAAAAAGGATCAACCCAATACAGGTTGTGATTAACAGCTAAGAAAATATTTGATGCAAAAATATGATGCAATTATTATTGGTTCTGGACCCAATGGTTTGGCTGCCGCGATTACACTTCAACAGCAAGGATTAAACACCTTGCTTGTTGAAGGTGCCGATACTATTGGTGGGGGAATGCGCACCAAGGAATTGACCCAAGTCGGTTTTAGACATGATGTCTGTTCTGCCATTCACCCCATGGCGATGGCATCTCCATTTTTTAGATCGTTACCTTTGGCAAAATTTGGTTTGTCATTTGTGAAGCCCAAATATGCTGCAGCACATCCTTTGGATAATGGGGAGACAGGAATTTTGGCACATAGTCTTTCCGAGACTATTGATGAATTGGGTGGTGATGGTGAAACCTATCAGCATTTGGTGGCAAGTGTTATTGAACACTGGGATGATTTTTCTTCGGATATTATGGGGCCATTAGGCTACCCTCGGTATCCGTTGCGCTTGGCACGTTTTGGTTTAGATGCCTTGCAGCCGGCAAGCTGGACAGCCAAACGTTTCGCCAGCGAAAAGGGAAAAGCGCTCTGGGCAGGTATGGCGGCCCATGGCATTCAGCCTCTGTCTAACTGGACAACTTCTGCCATTGCTATTGTGCTCTCGGCGATCGGAAATCGTTACGGTTGGCAAATTCCTGTAGGAGGTTCTCAATCGATAGCTGATGCGCTAGGTCGTTACTATCAATCTTTAGGAGGAGAAATACAAACCGGCTTTTGGGTGAAAGATATTGCTGAATTGCCCGAATCGAAAACACTCCTATTTGATGTAACACCCAAACAATTGCTTGAAATAAAAGGAGTAGGGCTTTCCGAAAGTTATAGGAAACGTTTAACGAAGTACCGCCATGGGATGGGGATATTTAAAGTAGACTGGGCTTTGTCGGAGAAAACACCATTTGCCGACACGCGTTGTCAAGAGGCATCAACGGTACATCTTGGTAATAGCTACGCGGAAATTGCTGAAAATGAAAGGTTGAGCCATTTGGGCCATCAAGTCGACAAACCTTTTGTTTTGTTTGCGCAACAGAGTTTGTTTGATTCATCCCGAGCGCCAGCCGGACAGCATACAGGGTGGGCATATTGTCATGTTCCAAACGGTACGACAGTAGACTATACCGCAGCCATTGAAAATCAGGTCGAACGTTTTGCACCAGGCTTTAAAGATACCATTCTGGCAAGGCATACTCTTTCGCCTGCGGCACTTGAGTCGTACAACCCGAATTATATTGGTGGTGATATTAATGGCGGTATTATGGATATTTTCCAATTGTACAGCCGACCTATTGTAGCCGTAAATCCATATCGTACTTCACAGAAGCATGTTTATATGTGTTCATCGGCGACACCTCCCGGTGGAGGCGTTCACGGTATGTCAGGGTATCATGCTGCGCGCATGGTGCTGAAAGAACATTTTGCTATCCGGTTGTAACTGCCTTTTATGAGGATGTTAGCGCGTGTATTTGGTGGCCTGTTTAATTTTAACAGTTAATTGGAGTTTAATTCTTACTATCTTCCTGTTTCTATGGTGCCGTTCTCTATACCCAAGATTTTATTCGTATAGGAACTTTTATTTACTAATTTTTAAACCCATCATACGGTGAAATGTAAACGGCTAAGCGGTTTATTTTTTTTTTGGGGCAGGGCTGTCGTAAAGGATTTATGTACAGCTTATTAGGTTTTGTTGTGTTGTCCAGTTCGGTAAAACCTGTGGCAGCTGCTGTACAAATTAAAATTTTGTGTTGCCCAGCATCCTTTGAAATCTACATGGAAGAGCTTAGTACCGTTTTTTTTGAATCGATGGATAAAACCGACCAAAAGTATGAAAAGCTTTTGATGCTTGTTTTGAATGGACTGCGCTGAAAAGTAATGCCACTCTTTTTATTGGTCTGATAAACAGGTGGTTCTATACCTTCTGTCTTGCTTGTTATTATCCAAGGGCAGCCAGAAAAAAGGCTCATTATCACTTCTTTTCTCGATTAATTTTTTCCTTTCTGCCGACAGTTGGAAGGGGTGGTGCAGTGCTGCCCTGTAGCACAACTATGCAGAAGTATAGTGCTTCAAAAACTAGCATTTCGTATAGCCTTATAGTTGATGGCATTATTTAATATTGCCCAAGTTAAGTCGAGAAATCGATTGTTTCAAATAATTATACGCATGTCAACTCTGTATTTGTATGAAAAAAAACGTACTAAAATTTAGTCAATCTGGAGGGATCGCAAAATCCCTTTTAATCCTCAGTGTAGCCTTATTTTTATCGTGTCAGAAAAATATAGAACCAGAAGTGGTGGTAGAGGAACCCCAGCAGGAGGAAGAAGATCCCATCGTAACGGATTCCATTGTTACGACAAAAGTAAGGGTGAATTTAATGGCTGTGGTATTTGAAGATGAACAACCATTATACTTTGAAAACTACTTTTTGGTTAAAGGAGGAAATCGGCAGCAGCAGCAGCAGCAGCAAGCCAACGCCAAGGAAAGTCAGGATGTCACCATTGATTTAGATAATAACTACTTTTTAAGGGCAAGCTTAACTGCAAATGGAAAGCAAAGCCCTACGCTGTCTTCCAAAGGTATAGTAACCCCCTATGAAGATATCAAATATAAGGTCGTCGTCTTTGATGATAAAGGCAATTATGTTTGTCATAAGGATTTTGTAAATAAACGAGGAGGAATGAATGAGCTTGATATGTTGATGGCGGAAAAGACATATACCTTTATTGTATATTCCATTAACAGTGCATTAAATCTTCCAGATTTAATATTTGAGCATCCAACGAAAAAGACCCTTAAAACGGCAAATGTTAACCTCGGAAGTAATGTGGATTTTTTGTATTACCGTAAGGATTTGACGCTTTCAGCTACAAAAGAGAATAAATTGCCTTGTGATTTAAAACATGTATTTAGTGAAATTACAACAACCATAGACGCGACAGCAACAGGTTATCCTATACACGAAATAAAATCAAATTTTAAAGCACTTTTCAAGAGCACCACTGTAAACCTTTCAAATCTGCAGGTTAAACCTCTACATACAATGAATGCCAACTTAACGTTTCCAGCGATAAAGGTGACTAGTAAAATCATCGAAAGTTCACCGATGGTCATCAATTCAAGTAATGGCATCTCATTTGAAATTCCCTCCATTAAAATTGGTCTGTTAACCTTCTTAAATATTAAATCTGTCAATAATTTCAAACTTAAACCGGGTGTACGTTATACGTTAAACATTAAAATAATCCCAGACGACATGTATGTAACGCACAGAGGCTTGCCTGCTGCACGCATTAATGGTGTAACCTGGATGCGGCATAACCTCGGTGTGAATATCAATCTAGATCCTGATATTACTAAAATGACCGTTGATTACCATGGTAATTATTACCAATGGGGGCGTGATTTTATCGCTGCTTCAGGAAAAGATATGAAGACATCTACATTTTCCTTTCCAGTAATTCTTACGCAGGATATGTGGTATCCAGGTACGGATAAAGATCCCAAAAAAGGAGAATGTGATCCCTGTCCTAAAGGTTTTCGAATACCTACAGGTACAGAGTTTCTACGGCTTATAAACTATACTACGACAACAAATATTGGAGAGTTTAAAGGCGAAAAAAGATGGCATAAACAATATCCCAATGATTTTAGTGTGGCTAAAGTTTTTACAAGTATGAGAAATAGTAAAGTAAAGTTGATATTTCCAGCCCAAGGCATCATGGATGTTGGGTATACAGGTCATTATTGGGATAAAGGTGTTTTAGGTAGGGCTGGCGCTGGTGTGTACCATGCAAGTTCTGTTTCGGAGATGGATGTGTACTCCACACATTTATATTTCGATGCGACCACAGTTACACTGGTTGAAAATAAATCCACTTCAAATGATATCATTGCAAAAGTTTTAAGTTATAACATTCGCTGTATAGCTGAATAGAGCAGACCTATAGACCTATAGACCTATAGCTGTACGGCGATAAACATGCGGTAAAATTGTGTACTTGGTAAAATGCTTGTTTTTCTGTTTATCCCGCCGAGTATAGGCTTCTAAAAATTGCGGTAGTAATAATTAGTGCTAACCAAAAACAATTAAATAATTATGGAAAAATTTAAGGTAAAAATAAGCAGCGTATTTATTTATCTATTTTTAGCTACAGTGATAGCCCTGTCATGCAGTAAAAAAATTGAAGCTATTGAAGAAAATACAGATGAAAATAACACTAATAACATCGATTCTTTAAAAGAAGATCCATGGCAAAAATTAACGGTGGTATTAACAGATATCGTTTTCGCAAAAGATAAGGCAGAAAATGCTGAATTTAATGTTAACACCAAGGTGTCTAGCAGACTGAGGGATGGGGGAATCGATAATCAGGTGGCTGTAACAAAATTGCCTAATAATTTCTATATGGTAACTACTGTACATGCTAATGTGGATGAAAGCCCTGTATCAACAATCAACCCAATGCCTACAAGTGGAAATGCCGAGGAGACTAATTCGACAATTTTAAACAATAACATTAAATACAAAGTCGTTGTTTTTGATAAAACGGGTAATTATGTCAAGGAAAAGGATTTTGTAAACTCGAATAAGTTTCCCAATTACATGGATAGTTTGTTAATGGGAGAAAAATATACCTTTATTGTTTATTCCGTAAATAGCAAAACCAAACTTCCGGCATTAAAATTCGATAATCCACAAACGAAAACGCTAAAAACGGCGAATGTTACGGTCAATGAGGATCAGGATTTCTTGTATTTTAGAAAGGATTGGGTGCTACCCACCAATGTAAAAGCCAAGTTTAGTGTGAAGTTACAACATTTGGTAAGTCAGGTGACCATACTGGTAGATGCGTCAGCAACTGGCTATCCTATTAAGCGAGCAATAGCTAATATCGGACAGAATACTCGTGTAAACAGTGTGAAATTGGAAAACGGTAAGATTAGCAAGGGAGGTAAATCAAATGCCAAAGTTAGTTTTCCAGCCTTAAAACCGAATGAGAAGAAAATTTCAAGTTTTCCAATTAGTGTAATTGGAGAAACGGGTATATCATGCGAAATTTCGTCCATTCAAATTGGCGGGCTTAATTTTTCTAAATTGGTACCATTTAAGAAATTTAAAATAAATCCGGGTTTAAAATATACTTTAAAGGTAAAGATTGTTCCTGCAGATAGTTACTTAATCCATGAAAACTGGCCTGCAGCGCGTATAAATGGTGTTATTTGGTCTCGGTTTAATGTCGGTGTCGACGCGTTTTTTAAGGATAGAGATCCCGATCGTTCACCAATGACGGTCGACCGGCATGGTGATTATTTTCAATGGGGAAGAGCGGTAAGTGCTGCACAGCATAATTCTTATCGCTATGTAAATTTCTACAGTGCAGCAAATCTTGTAGGTTTAAATAACTTTTGGAATGGAGGATCCGAAAAGGAGCCTTTAAAATCTTTCACAGATCCTTGCCCTCGTGGATATCGAATTCCCACAAAAAGAGAAATGAAAAGTCTTATTGATGGTACTATCGCTACAAATTTGGGGGAGTTTCATGGCCTCAGTAAAGAGGGGGAGCAATACACACAAGATTTTTCGGTAGCGAAAGTTTTTACCAGTAAGCAGAATAAAAATGTAATGTTAACGCTTCCAGCTCAAGGTTATTTTGAACAGGAAAAAGGGAAAGACCATTCTGAAGTTGTTATATCTCTACGAAGTTCAGTAGGTAAATACTATGTTAGTTATGCCTCCGATGATGTATCCTTAGTATATTTGTATTTTGATAAAAACAAAGTAACATTAAAAGAAATACCGACCGCGGATAACGATGTAATGCGATCTAAAGAAGCCGCATATGTTGTTCGATGTGTAGAAGGGGATACGAATCTTGACTTTTTAAAGTAATTCGTTAAGGCGCATAATTTTGCGCCTTAACAAATACTTATTAGGAAAATAGCATTAATTTCCTTCCAATTCCATTATTTCTTCGGCAAGTGATTCCCATTCCTGCTGAAGCGCATCAAAGGAAGCCTTTTGTGTATTATAGTTCCTAGTCGTTTCCTGCAGTTTTGCAGCATCACTATATACTGCCTCCGAAGCTAGCAGTGCCTCCAGTTGTTTAACTTCCAAATCCTTGGCAGCAATATTCTGTTCCAATTGAGCAAGTTCTTTATTCTTCTTCTGTAAGAGTCTAAAAGAATCGTCTGTAGGTATTTTCTTCTCCTTTTTCGGCGCTTCCTTAACGACTTTTTTTTCCGTTTTTTCTGGCACAGCTTTTACGACGCGTTTGGCATTCCACAGCTCATACTCCTCATAAGTGCCCGGGTATTCCTTGATGCTTTTATCCTCGATATACCATATTTTATTAGCGATATTATCCAAAAAGTACCTATCGTGAGAAACAACAATAAACGTACCTTCATACTGCTGAAGTGCTTGTATTAAGATATTCACCGAGGCCATATCCAGGTGGTTTGTAGGCTCGTCGAGAACAAGGAAGTTGGCATCCGCAGTCAGCGCCTTAGCTAAAGCCACGCGCGATTTTTCGCCCCCAGAAAGTACCTTAATTTTCTTGAATACATCATCTCCAGTAAACAAAAAACAGCCTAAAATAGATCTTAACTCGGTTTCCGTATGTTTAGGAGCAAAGGTTTGCAATTCCTGCAAGATGGAGTTTTCCAGGTGCAGGGATTCCAACTGATGTTGAGCAAAGAAGGTTTGCGATACATTATGTCCCTTTTTACTTTCCCCTGTATACGCCGTATCCGCATCCGCTACGATACGCAGTAAGGTAGATTTACCCTTACCGTTGGCACCAATAAGAGCAATTTTATCCCCTTTCTCAATAAGGCCATTTGTATTTTTTAAAATCTCCAGGTTGGGGTAAGACTTACTAATATTTTCCAACGTTACCACATGACGGCCTGAGGGTTTGGTAAATTTAAAGCTGAAATTTACTTCCGGATTATCGTCGTCAATAGCATCCACCTTTTCCATGCGGTCTAAGGCTTTAATCCTCGACTGCACCATTTTTGCTTTGGAAGCCTTTGCACGGAAGCGTTCAATCAGCTTTTCCTCCTGTTTTATTTTCGCCTGTTGGTTTTTAAACTGGTTGCCTTGAATTTCCTCCCTTAGGGCTTTTTCTTCCAAATAAAACGTATAGTTGCCGGCATAAATATTTAATTTCCCTTTTCTGGATTCGACCGTTTTATTGATAACCTTGTCCAAGAAATAACGATCGTGCGATACAATAACAATGGCACCTTCAAAGGCCTGTAAGTAGTTTTCTAGCCATTTTATCGACGGTAAGTCCAAATGGTTTGTAGGCTCATCCAGGAGTAAGATATCAGGAGCTTGTAGCAAAATCTTCGCCAGCATAACCCGCATACGCCAACCCCCGGAGAATGTTGCCAGTGGGCGTTTTTGCTCCTCCTCGGAGAACCCCAAACCCGCTAAAATCTCATGCGCACGAAATTCAATGCTATACCCATCTAAGGCTTCAAATTCAGTTTGTTTATTACTTAATTTATTCAGAATATCATCCGAATAATCGGTTTCCATTTTCTTTAATAAAGCCTCAATTTCAGTATGCAGCTGGTTTTGCCGAGCAAAGGCCTCCATGGCCACATGCAGTATACTGTTGTCGGAATGGTACGACAGTAAGTCTTGATTTAAGTAGCCAATTTTAAGATCCTTGGCCATAGAAATAGTCCCTGAAGTCGGTTTATAATCGCCAACAATAAGTTTTAGCAAGGTAGATTTCCCTGTACCGTTGGCACCGATTAATCCGGTTTTATCTCCTGGTTTTATATGCCAGTTAGCTTCATCGTAAAGCGCTCTGGCGCCTATTTCAAAAGTTAAGTTGTTTATTGATATCATTTCAGTAGCAAAAGTAGTGATTATTTCTGCTTCTTTTTTACCTTTGTGCGGATAATGCCTGTACCATGAAGGCATAAATCAGAGGCAGGGTATTGTAAACGATCTTTATTGAATATTAATCTACAACATGTACAAATTAGTAAAACCATTTTTCTTTTCGATGAATCCCGAAAAAGCACACCATACCGTAACGGGTGGGCTGCGTGTATTTAGTAAAATCTGGGGGTCCAAAGCATTGTTAAAATCATTGTATACCGTCAGCGATGTTCGTTTGGAGCGGGAAGTATTTGGTTTAAAATTTAAAAATCCTATTGGCTTAGCAGCAGGATTTGATAAGAATGCCGAGTATATCGAAGATATGTCGAAGTTAGGTTTTGGTTTTATTGAGATAGGTACAGTAACCCCAAAACCACAACCAGGGAATGATAAGCCACGGATGTTCCGCTTAATTGCTGATGAAGCCTTGATCAACCGGATGGGTTTTAATAACCAAGGGGCAGATGTGGCTGCGGGAAGGCTGAAACATCTTAAAAATAAAGAAGGTGTAATTATAGGAGGCAACATCGGAAAAAATAAAGTTACCCCCAATGAAGAAGCCGTGAACGATTATATCTATTGCTTCCATGCCTTGTACGCATACGTAGATTATTTTGTTGTCAATGTAAGTTCACCCAATACGCCAGGATTGCGCGATTTACAGGAAAAAGAGCCTTTAATGCATATATTAAATACCTTACAGGATTTAAATAAGGCAAAACCTCAACCCAAGCCTATTTTGTTGAAAATTGCTCCCGACCTTAGCAACAGCCAGTTGGATGATATTGTAGAAATTGTTGCCACAACAAAAATTGCCGGTGTTATTGCTACCAATACCACTATTTCTAGAGAAGGGCTTAAAAGTAATGCCAGCTTGGTGAAAGAAGCGGGCGGTGTTAGCGGAAGACCACTAACTGCAAGATCCACAGAAGTGATACGTTATCTATCAGAAAAATCGAATAAATCATTCCCGATTATCGGTGTAGGTGGCATTCATTCCGCTGCAGATGCACTGGAGAAGCTAGCGGCAGGCGCTTCCCTTATTCAGCTGTATACAGGTTTTATCTACCAAGGACCTGCATTGGTCGGTGAAATTTGTCGTCGCTTACTAAAAGATTACTAATCTTTCGTAATAAATCATCTCGAAAAGCAGGTGCAATTAAAAATAAGGGTTCAAAAAATGAGGTATTGAAAAATCGTTAACCAAAGCTTAGAGGTAGGGCATTTTCCAGACTTTTATGGGTTATACGGTAACAAAGGACTGCTAATAACAACAGGCTTAAGTACAACACAGACCCTCAGCAAGGCTTTAACTATTTTTCACTTTTAATTTTTTCCGTATTCCTTTAAATATCCTTAATTTGGGAACGTAAATAAGTACACTATGATAAACACAAGACGAATTTTGCCTATTACCATTTTGTTGGGCGGATTATTGGCAACAAGTTGCGTAAGTAATAAGAAATTTACGACACTTAATGGTCAATATAACGAGTTAGATGGTAAATATAAAGCGCTGACAGCGCAATATCAACAAGGACAGTTGGATCTTACAGATAGCCGTGCCAAAGTGCGTAGTTTGGAGGATCAGTTGGAGAATGAACGCCGTAATAATGTAACTTTAAAAGAGGCTTATTTAAAGTTACAGAATACCTTAGATAACAGTATTGCGCAAAACTCGCAAGGAAATGTCAATATTTCAAAATTGGTTGACGAGATCAATGCTTCCAATAAATATATACAGCACCTGGTGAACACCAAAAACAAATCCGACTCCTTAAATATGGTATTAACCAATAACCTTACCCGTTCATTAAGCCGTGAAGAAATGCGCGATGTAGATGTTCAGGTATTAAAAGGGGTGGTCTACATATCGCTATCGGATAATATGTTGTACAAATCAGGCAGCTACGAGATATCCGATAAAGCAGGAGAGACATTAAGTAAAATCGCTAAGATAATTACAGATTATAAAGATTACGAGGTTTTAATTGAAGGTAACACCGATACAGATCCGATTTCAAAACCTAATATCCGTAATAACTGGGATTTAAGTACACTACGTGCCTCATCTGTTGTGCAGGCCTTACAAAATACCTATGGTGTAGATCCCAAACGTTTAACAGCGGGTGGTCGTGGAGAATATAACCCTATTGCTGATAATTCCACAGCAAATGGTAAAGCGCGAAATAGACGTACACAAATCATTATCACGCCGAAGTTGGATCAGTTTATGGAATTGATCGATAAAGCTCCAGAAACGAAGTAACTTTCTGGTCATGATAGCTATAAGCTGTAAACAGTACCCCATTTCTGGGCATACTGTTTGCAGCTTATTTTTATTAGGAAGTCTTTTGTAATAGCTGTTGCCAGCGCACAGAAGTTGGTAATTTGTACGAATGCTTTGCTGGGCAAATATTTTTATCCGCCTTATGCGGAAAGGTACTGTAGCATATACCTGCGAATTTAAAAATTCTAGGCTGCCCTTACAATTATGGCATGATTGTTAGCATAAATCGGTATGATTAGGAGAAGTTGTTTTTATTGTGGTATTTTAGCTGCTGTGCTATTAACATTTACGCGTTGTAGTTCAGTTTATATGCCCAATGTGCCTGCGACACCGATGTTTAAACAGCAGGGGGAAGGATATGTGGCAGCACATGCAAATCTTAAAGGAAACCTGTCTGGAACGGCAGGAATTGCAGTAACCGAACATATTGCTATTTTGGGAAACGGTTCTTTTGTCGATTATGGCCGTAATTCAAGCCATCATTTTAAGCAGTGGTCGACAGAAGGAGCCTTGGGGTATTTTACCACAATAGGACCAGGAAAAAGGCAGGTTTTAGAGCTCTATGCTGGTTATGGTGTTGGCCATACCGAGGATATTGATTTGCGCTCCAGCACAGTTGGCTATGAGCCTGTGGAATCGCGGGTGTTAGATTTTGATAAGATTTTTGTGCAGGTGAATTACTCCGCAACGCGAAAGCAGAAACTCCGCCTCTTTGGTCGTAACAGGGTATTAAATTATGGTACAGCAGTACGCCTGAGTCGGGTAGGGATGAAAAACTTTAGTATAAATGAAATCGCAGCCGATAAGGAAAACAACTTTTACGTGGAACCTTTGTTTTTTACCCGTATGGAGTTGCTCAAAGGCTTTCAGTTGCAGTATACAAATGGGTTCAACATAGGTATGGTAAGCAATACCTACCTGAAGGCAGGAAATGCCGTTTTTACCCTGGGTTTGGTTTATAATTTTAATTAATTAATGTGTAAGTAATAGATATGAAAAAAATAGGATGGACATGCTGTATGTTGTTGTTTTTGCTCCTTTCGGGCTGTGCAATAAATCAGAAAGCGCAGGTGGAGGCCTTAGCAAAGTTTAATTATTCGGTTGAATCTGTCGAACAAATGCGTATTGCCGGTAGGGATGTGGCTTCATTTAGTAGCGATGGGGGATTAAATTTAGCCTCGGTGCCGAGTATTGCGCTGGCCTTATTAAGTAAAGACTTGCCTTTACAAGCCCGGGTTAACCTTAAAATAGCAAACCCAACAAGTACGTTGACAAAGATAAACGAGTTTAAGTACATTGTAGAATTGTCGGGAAAGCCTCTTTTCGAAGGGTCTGTTAATGAGAATATTAATTTAGCGCAGGGACAAAGTATGGTGGTGCCATTAAGTTTTAATGCTAATATTTTTAATGTGGCCAAAGAACAAGGGTTTGACTCCTTCTTAAGTGACATACTCACCCGTAAAAGTACAGCGCTTTTAGCTTTAAAAATTAAACCTTCCATTCGTATTGGAAACCAGAATATTTTTTATCCGGGATACATCACGATTGATAAGGACTTAGCGAAATCCTTACGTAAGAAACTGTAGCAAAAAAAGTACAGGCAATATATACGATTATATTGCCTGTTTTAGTATGGTATAAAATACCTGCTCTGGTATTTATAGCCTACCTAAACAACGTATATCCAACCGTCCATTCAATAAAATCAGCCTTTCCCATATGCGCCTTTATGGATACCCCGGCATTTAAGTTTTGATACACATAATACCTAAATCCAGCGCGTAAAAAGAACTTATTAATCTCGCCGTTAAACTCCTGGTTGTGTATGTAGTAACCAATGTTTCCGTTTAATACCAAATTATTATTCAGTACATGTACCAAGTAAAATGCGGGGCCACCCGATAATTTGGCACTTAATTTTCCCGACATATCTTCAGCAATCTCCTCGCTATTTCCAGAACCCGAGTAGAAAAGGTCGGCACCACCACCGATACGCCATTTATGGCTAATATGTCGGCTGGCATAAACGCTCATGGTTGATTTAAAATAACGTTTATCCCGATCGCGTGCAACCTGCTTTAAACCTGCACCATAGTTAAAATGCAGAAAAATTTTCTTTGGGTATGGGGCAATGCTTGTCGTATCTCTTTTGAAGATTCTTCCATCGGGTTGATAGGTCAACGACGCTGTTAAAGGCACTAAATTAACGCCCGAGTTAGGTAAGCGCAAGGCACCGTTTGAAAAATGATGGAACGCTAAACCTACACCTACGCGTAGTTTGGGTGTTAAACGATACTGCGATCGTATTCCAAAGTCTATAAAAACATTATTCTTTGTGCCAATCGCTAAGTTGAATGGATTATTCTCTTCGTCGTAGGGTCTAAAATTACCTGATAATCCTAAGCCGATTCTGTAATCAAACATCCAACGCTCACTTTTGAATTTGCCAAAAGGTGTCTGTACAAAACCGTACACAGCATAAGGGTTACCTACAGGGCTATTATGGAAGGTGCTGGAGTAAAAGCCTATACCATAGATTGGATTGTTGTATAACCGGAAATACTGGTCGCTGGAGCTATGGATACGCCAGCCTACCTTCAGGTTGAAGCCGTTATAATAGGCATCCTTAAAGGTTACATTTTTAATGTCTCCAGAAGCTAATATACCCCCGTTTTCAATTTCCGCTTCGATGACCAGCGATGGTTTATGCTGCTCTACTCGAGAACTATCTACTTGCGCATATGCAGCATACCAAAAACTGATTAATAGAAAAAAAATAGAGAGTGTGGATTTCACTAGCATAAAGAATAATTAATTCCTGGAAATAAATAATCGGCAAATTTATTAATATATACTTCATTTTTATAGTTCATATTATCATTTGTATGAAATTTTTTTATGAAACTGATTTGAATAAGCCCAAAATACATAGGTAGGCCTGTCGATTTCAAATTAATACTAATTTTTATTGTTTTTTAATCTGCCCTCAGTTCGCATAAAAGCGGCTTAATCTGCACTACGGTCCATTTAAATGCATAACATAGTGTAAAAGTTACACTTGTGTAACGCAATTGTTATTACTGTTTGAAATTATCCTAAAAATTTACTTCTATATTTAATTCGATTTATAACTATATTTAAACGTATAAACCGTTTTGTGATTCATAAACCATGAGGAGTTTTCTTGTTTTAATCGTTTTATTAGGTATGCATATGGCGTTTTGTCAACAAACGCTACACGAGAATTATGTGCAGAAAATAGACGGATCGTCACTATTATTTTCCATGCAAGCAATTCCTGGGGGTACTTTTTCCATGGGTAGTAATGGAGGCAAGGACGACGAGAAGCCGATACATAAAGTTAAAATTGCACCCTTTTGGATGAGTACCTTTGAGGTTACCTGGGATTTATATGAACCATTTTTATATAAAGATTATGAATTGTCTAAGCAGGTTACGGCAGGTATCTCTCCAGAGGTTGATGCAGTCACGAGGCCTACTAAACCTTATTTGGATATGACCTTTGGCATGGGCAAGGAGGGGCATCCAGCTTTGGCCATGACACATTATAATGCGATTCAGTATTGTAAATGGTTGTACCTGCGAACGGGGGTATTTTATAGGCTTCCTACAGAAGCAGAATGGGAGTATGCTTGTAGGGCCGGTTCTAATGCTGCTTATTTCTTTGGTGATGATACCGCAAAAATCGACGACTATGCATGGTATGGAGCGAATGCTGCTGGCCGTACCCATCAGGTAGGTCAGAAAAAACCGAATGCTTTTGGTCTATATGATATGCTGGGCAACGTGGCGGAATGGACGTACGATCAATATCATGCTGATTTTTACACGCAATTTGTGGGTAAAACCGCTGTTGATCCGCTGGCTGTGCCGACCGAATTGTACCCACATGTGCTCCGTGGGGGATCTTTTAAGAGCGATGTTAACGATTTAAGATCTTCGGCGCGCTCGGCTTCGGACCCGGTATGGAAGCAGCTGGATCCGCAAATGCCGAAATCTAACTGGTGGTTTCCTGAAGCACCGTTTGTGGGTATGCGTTTGGTACGTCCGGTTACTGTGCCTTCAGTAGAAGAAATAATGTCGTATTACGATCAAGCACCAATAGAAGATTTTTAATACCTATTATACGCTTAAATATACCAGCTATGGACAACCAAGATAGAAGAAGTTTTATTAAATCTACAGCCGTTATGGCGGGGTCGACTGTAGTTGCAGCGCTGCCTGTTTCGCCCTTATTTGCTGCTGGCGATGATGCCATAAAAGTGGCATTAATTGGCTGTGGAGGTCGGGGAACGGGTGCTGCCGCAGATGCGCTAGAGTCGGGACAAAATGTGGAGATTGTTGCATTGGCTGATGCCTTTCAAGATAATTTGGATAAAGCCTATACCGCATTAAAAAAGAAATATGGCGACAAAATTAAGGTTAGCGATAGTCGAAAATATGTTGGTTTCGATGCTTACAAAGCCGCTATTCGGGATGCGGATGTGGTGATCTTAACGACACCTCCAGGTTTTAGACCTTTGCATTTTGAAGAGGCAGTAAAGGCTGGGAAGCATGTATTTATGGAGAAACCTGTCGCTGTTGATATTCCGGGTGTGCGCAAGGTATTGGAGTGTGCGGCAGAAGCGAAGAAAAAGAAATTAAATGTTGTAGTAGGTTTACAACGTCGCTATCAGCAGAATTATAAAGAAGCGATTCAGCGTATTCATGATGGTGTTATTGGCGATGTGGTATCGGGGCAGGTATATTGGAATAGTGGTGGCGTATGGGTAAGACCCCGCAGTGCCGGACAGTCGGAGATGGATTATCAAATGCGTAATTGGTATTATTTTAACTGGTTATGTGGCGATCATATTGTAGAACAGCATGTCCATAATATTGATATTGCCAATTGGATAAAGCAAAAATATCCGGTTTCCATTCAAGGCACGGGATCCCGCGCACATCGTACGGGGAAGGAGTATGGTGAGATTTACGATAATTTTGCGTTGGAGTTAACGTATGATGATGGCACTGTAGTTTATAGCCAATGCCGCCATTTTGAGGGCATAAATAACCGTGTTGACGAGACCTTTCAAGCGACGCAGGGTAGGGTATTTTTAGCCGCCAATAACCAAGCTATTATTTGGGACGCTAAGGGAAAAGAAATTTTTAGATATGCTGCGCAAAATGATCCTAACCCGTACAGGCAGGAGCATGTGGAGCTTTTTGGCGCTATAGCATCTGGTGTTTATAAATTTGATAATGCAGAATATGCAGCTTATAGCACCTTGACGGGTATTATTGGCCGTTTAGCCTGTTATACCGGACAAACCATACAGTGGGATAAAGCGCTTACCTCATCGGTAAACCTTATGCCCGATACTTTGGCTTGGGATGCCTTGCCCAAAGTGCTGCCGAATGCTGATGGGCTCTATCCGGTTGCGGTTCCAGGAATTAATAGTACACAGTATATTTAAGTATTACGTTGAAATATCTTTGGGTAATAGCGTGTATGATGGGCTGCATGTATGCGGCTTTAGGGCAGCAGTTGGCGATGCATACGGAGCACCTTCTGTCTGGGCGTGCGCAGGGTACAACCTATAGCATAAAATATTATGCTGATGTTGCGGTTTCCAAACAGGATGTTGATTCTATAATCGCTGAAATTGATAGTTCAATGTCGTTGTATCATGCCAATTCAATTATTTCGAGGTTTAATGCGGGGCGCCTGGCCGATGCGGATTTGGATAGCCATATAAAGAATGTGCTGGATGCTAGTTTTAGCATGAATAAGCTGTCGAATGGGTATTTCGATATTACCGTACTTCCGCTATCGCAAGTATGGGGTTTTGGACCCGACGGTTCTCCCAAAAATTTGGAGCAGCAGTGTATGGATAGTATCAGGGCTTTTGTTGGCATGGATAAACTGCGCTGGGATGGAGAGGTATTACAAAAATTGGACCCGCGTATTACAATAGACCTTAATGGTATAGCGCAAGGGTATACGGTTGATGTATTGGCGGATTACTTAGAACAGCGTGGTATTGCGCATTATTTGGTGGAATTGGGAGGAGAGATTCGTACCAAAGGCCATAAACCCTCGGGTAGTTTTGTTGTGGCCGTAAATCGCCCACCTGGCATGCAGAATGGGGATGCCCACTGGGTGAAGTTATCGGATTGTGCTATTACAACTTCGGGTAGTTATGAAAATCAACGCTGCATAGATGGAACTATGATATCGCATCATATGGATCCGTTTACAGGCAAACCTTTAGCAAGTAGCACTGTAAGTGTTACCGTGATTGCAAAAACAGCAATGGAAGCAGATGGATTAGATAATTTTTTTATGTATCTTAAGCCCGCTGAAGCAATCTCGTATGCAGAAGGGTTAAAAGATGTGGATATTTATCTTGTTTACCTGGACGGAAATACATATAAAGAGTTGCAGACCAAGGGATTTAAGAAGTACTTGTATTAATAAATCGTAAACCATAAACAATTACAATTATATAATGAAGAGATCGGATTTTATCAAGAATTCAGGATTAGTATTAGGAGGAAGTTTACTTTCAGGTGGTGCAGCCCATGCCGAAACGGATAGTATTGCGCAGCAAGGTAAAGCTGGAGCACCCTTTAAAATGGATTATGCTCCGCACCAAGGCATGTTTAGTGCTTCCGCTGGAAAGAACTTTTTAGATGAGATACGATACATGTACGATTTAGGGTTCCGGAGTATTGAGGATAATGATCTGCCTAGCAGATCGGTCGACGAGCAGAAAAAGATTGGCGATTTGCTGGCCAAGCTGGGGATGCGTATGGGGGTATTTGTGGTGCCAAAAGGTGGAAATGGTGCAAATACTTTAGCCGCAGGAAAACAGGAGCATGTGGATGTTTTAGTAAAAGGATGTAAGGCATCTGTAGAAATTGCGAAACGTGTAAATGCGAAGTATGTAACCGTGGTTCCGGGTGATTATGACCGTAGTTTACCCATTGGTATACAGACGGCAAATGTTATCGAAGGGTTACGCCGCGGTACCGAAATATTGGAACCGCATGGTATTACCATGGTTTTGGAGCCGCTAAGTGATACCCCGGATCTATTTCTACGTTACAGTGATCAGACCTATGAAATCTGTAAAGCCGTGAATAGCCCTTCTTGTAAAATATTGTATGATGTGTATCATATGCAAAAAAATGAAGGTAACTTATTGGATATGTTAAACCATTGTTGGTCGGAGGTCGGTTATATCCAGGTGGGTGATAACCCGGGACGTAAGGAGCCGACGACTGGAGAAATAAACTACAAAAATCTATTTAAATGGCTGCATAACAAAGGATATCGCGGTGTTGTAGGGATGGAGCATGGCATGTCTAAGTCTGGGAAGGAAGGAGAAGTGGCGTTGGTAAATGCTTACCGTGAAGTAGATAATTTTTAAGATTAGCATTAAATCAACCTTATTATAAACCTATTTTAGAATAAAATTTAATCATATGAATCCAATTATTAGAACCAAATTATCGTTTATGATGTTCCTCGAATTTTTTATTTGGGGTTCATGGTTTGTGACGCTAGGTCGCTTTTTACCCGAAAATCTAAAAGCCGATGGCTTTGAAATTGCTAATGTCTTCTCCACGCAGTCGTTGGGTGCTATTATTGCCCCTTTTATTGTCGGGATGATTGCGGATCGCTTTTTTAATGCAGAAAGGGTATTGGGTATTTTGCATTTAGTGGGTGCTGTTTTGATGTACCAGATGTATAATGCACAGGATGTAGGTACTTTTTATCCTTATGTATTGACCTATATGATTTTATACATGCCAACCTTAGCATTGGTAAATTCGGTGTCTTTTCGGCAGATTACGAATCCAGAGAAGGAGTTTTCCAGCATTCGTTTGTTTGGTACTATAGGCTGGATTCTCGCAGGTTTATCCATTTCTTACCTGTTTAAATGGGATAGTGCCGAAGGGGTTGAAAATGGCTTACTTCGTAACACCTTCCTATTAGGGGGTATTGCTTCTTTGATATTGGGCTTATTTAGCTTTACTTTACCCAAAACACCTCCAATTAAATCTAATGCAGACGAGAAACCATCGCTGGCTTCGATCATTGGTTTAGATGCCATAAAACTTTTGAAAGATCGCAATTTCTTTGTGTTTTTCCTTTCTTCGATTTTAATCTGTATTCCATTAGCTTTTTACTATCAGAATGCCAATGCCTTTTTAGGTGATATTGGTATGGAAAATGTAACCGGTAAAATGACTATTGGTCAGATTTCTGAGGCTTTATGTTTACTGTTGTTGCCGGTATTTTTCACGCGTTTTGGTTTTAAGAATACCATTTTGATTGGTATGTTGGCTTGGGCTCTACGTTATGCGCTATTTGCTTATGGCGATGCGGGAAGTGGTAGTTATATGTTATTGATTGGCATTGCCCTGCATGGTATATGTTATGATTTCTTTTTCGTATCGGGTCAAATTTATACCGACTCTAAAGCGGGTGCAAAATATAAATCGGCAGCGCAAGGGCTTATTACCTTAGCTACCTATGGTATCGGTCAGTTAATTGGTTTTCAGGTGGCGGCGTATGTAGGTAATATCTATGCCGATAAAAAGATAGAAAGTTTACAGGTATTTTGGCAAAACGTATGGTTGGTACCTGCAGGTATCGCTATTGTTGTCATGCTGATTTTCTTTGTGCTTTTCAAAAATGAAAAAGTTGTTTCTGTAAAATAATATATAAACTAAATAATCAAAATAAACTAAATAAAATGGTAGATAGCAATATTTATGATGCTATTGTAATCGGTTCCGGAATTAGCGGGGGCTGGGCAGCAAAAGAGCTGACGGAGAAGGGACTGAAAACAATTATGCTGGAGAGAGGACGTAATATTGAACATGTTAAGGATTACCCTTCCCCAAACAAACATCCTTGGGAGTTTCCGCATGCCGGCGGACGTACACAACAGATGATTGCCGATTATCCTGCTTTACGTAGAGATTATCCGCTGAATGAGAAGAATTTGGACTATTGGACAGTCGAAAAGGATAATCCTTATACGGAGGTTAAACGCTTTGATTGGTTCCGGGGTTACCATGTGGGGGGCAGGTCTTTAATGTGGGGCCGACAGTCGTACCGCCTTGGTGATCTGGATTTCGAAGCGAATCTTAAAGATGGTTATGGCGTGGATTGGCCTATACGTTATAAAGATATCGAGTCTTGGTATAGCTACGCAGAGAAATTTGCCGGAATTTCTGGTAATAGAGATGGTGTACCGTCGTTGCCAGATGGCGATTATATGCCGGCCATGCCGTTTAATATTGTGGAAAAAGACCTTGCTGATCGCTTGAAAGGGCAGTATGGCGGAAAACGACACTTCATTATGGGGCGTACGGCAAATATTACGGTTCCGCATGAGGGGCGTGTAAATTGTCAGTATCAAAATCAATGTTGGTTGGGCTGTAACTTTGGGGCTTATTTTAGCACGCAATCTGCTACTTTACCTGCTGCGGTAAAAACGGGTAACTTAACGCTAAGACCTTTTTCTATCGTTACGAAAATTATTTATGATAAGGATACGCAGAAAGCGAAAGGGGTAGAGATTATTGATGCTGAAACAAACCAGACTTATGAATTCTATGCAAAGGTAATTTTTGTATGTGCCTCGGCATTGAATTCGGCATGGGTACTGATGAACTCGGCAACGGATGTGTGGGAAGGTGGTTTGGGAAGTAGTTCGGGCGAGTTGGGCCATAACCTTATGGATCACCATTTCCGCTGTGGCGCAGGTGGCCGTGTAGAGGGGTATGAAGATAAATATATCTTTGGACGCCGCCCTACAGGTTTGTATGTTCCGCGATTTGTAAATGTGGATGGCGATACGAAAAAAAGAGATTATCTGCGTGGCTTTGGCTACCAAGGGGCTGCAAATCGTGGCCGCTGGTCGGGTGAAGTTGCCGAGATGAGTGTGGGTGGCGACTGGAAGGATGCTATTTGTGAGCCTGGTGATTGGAATGTAGGCTTTACGGCATTCGGCGAAACCTTACCGTACCATGAGAATAAAGTTACTTTGGACAAAAATACCAAAGATAAATGGGGGCTTCCTGTTTTATCTTTTGATGCTGAAATCAAAGATAATGAAATCAAAATGCGTGCGGATATGCAGAATGAAATGAAAGAAATGTTGGATAGTATTGGCGTAAAAGATACCTATACCTATGACAATGTGTATGGCTACGGACAGGGGATTCATGAAATGGGGACAGCACGGATGGGGAGAGATCCTAAAACCTCAGTGCTAAATGGTAACAACCAAGTCTGGGATGCCAAAAATGTGTTTGTAACGGATGGTGCTGCCATGACTTCTGCAGGTTGTGTTAATCCATCTTTAACCTATATGGCTTTAACTGCACGTGCGGTTGATTTCGCTTTTAATGAATTGAAAAAAGGTAACCTATAATACTTAAACTATGAGTGATAATAAGAATTCAAGAAGAAATTTTTTAAAGAATGCCGCAACGGCTGCTGCGGGTTTTATGATTGTTCCACGTCATGTCTTGGGGGGCAATGGTTTTACTGCACCAAGTGATAAATTGCAGGTCGCCGGTATTGGGGTAGGCGGTAAAGGTTGGAGTGATATCAATTCATTTTATGATTCGGGTAGAGCTGATATTGCTTTTTTATGTGATGTGGACGACAGACGTGCTGCTGCTGCGATAAAGAAATATCCGAAAGCAAAATATTATAAGGATTACCGTGAAATGTTGGATAAGGAGCATAAGAATATCGAAGCGGTTTCGGTATCGACGCCCGATCATCAGCATGGTATTCAGGCGCTGGCAGCCATGGAGTTGGGTAAGCATGTGTATGTGCAGAAACCCTTGGCGCATGATGTGTGGGAAGCTAGAGCATTGACCCACGCGGCAAAAAAATATAAAGTGGTTACACAAATGGGGAACCAAGGGGCGTCTAATGATGGGCCACGCTTAATTCGGGAGTGGTTTGATGCGGGCCTTATTGGCGATGTGCATACCGTATATTGTTGGACAGACAGACCGGTGTGGCCTTCGGGTATACAGTGGCCAAGTGGTAAGGCTGATATCCCTAAGGAGTTGGATTGGGAATTATGGTTGGGAACTGCTCCTTATAAAGAGTATGTCGATAAATTGGTGCCTTTCAACTGGCGTGGCTGGTGGGATTATGGTACGGGTGCCTTAGGCGATATGGGGTGTCACTTATTGGAAGTGCCTTTTAGTACATTGGGTTTATCGTATGTGCAAGACGTGCAGGCAACAGTGGGCTCGGTATATGTAGACGAGTTTAAAAGGGGGTATTTCCCGGAAAGCTGTCCTCCATCGAGCCATGCTACATTAACATTCCCGAAAACGGCGCGTACAAAAGGACCGGTTACTTTACATTGGATGGATGGTGGTATTCAGCCGGCACGCCCGGATGAGTTAGGACCTAACGAAATCTTTGGTGATGGCGGAAATGGTATTTTATTGGTAGGTACAAAGGGTAAAATTTTGGCGGATACGTATGGAGATAAGGCCCGCTTATTGCCTACAAGCCGTAAAGATCAGGTTGCGCAGAAATATGCACGTGTGCAGAACCAGTCGAATGGGCATTATGCACAGTGGGTGGATGCCTGTATTGCGGGATATGGTAAAAAAGAGGTGAGCTCGCCATTTGAAATTGCCGGACCATTGACCGAGGCTTTACTGATGGCCAACTTAGCTATACGTGGTGCCGATATGCGTGTAGATAACCGTTACCCTGGTCGTAACTTGAAGTTATTATGGGATAACAATAATATGCGTGTTACAAACTTTGATTTGGTTAATCAGTTTGTTAAACGCGACTACCGTAAAGGTTGGGAGATGAAATATAATTTTTAATTATATCAGGTATTGAATTATGAATAGAAGAGAAGCTATACAACGTGTTGCCATGATAATTGGCGGTTCTGTTATTGGGGCCAACCTTTTTCTTGAGGGCTGTACACGGCCTGCCTCCAAAGATGTGCAAGCTCTTTTTACGGCCGACCAAACAGACCTATTGGGCGATTTGGCAGAGGCTATATTGCCAAAGACATCCACTCCCGGTGCTAAAGAAGCCGGTGTGGGTAGTTTTATCCCGGTCATGGTGCGCGACTGCTATACCGAGAAACAGCAGCACGCTTTCTTGACGGGCCTCGCTACGTTAGATGATAAAGCCAAGGAGGTGAAAGGGAAACCATTCCTGGAATTGTCTGCTGCCGATCGTACGGCTGTAGCTAATGCTTTGGATAAAGAAGCGGTAGCGTACAACAAAAAACAAGAGGAAGAGCAGAAGGATATCCGTGATAAGAATCGCGTGAAGCAAAATGAACTTTTTAGAGATGTAGAAAACGACCCTCCACACTGGTTTACTTTGTTTAAACAGTTAACATTAACCGGGTTCTTTAATTCGGAGTTAGGCTGTACAAAGGCTTTACGTTATGTGAAAATTCCGGGTAAATACGATGGTTACCTGCCTTATAAAAAAGGAGATAAGGCATTTGCCTAAAAATTATAGGGGCGTCGGCAGCGATGCCCCTAATATTTTAGTGGCTAGCTGTTTCCGCTACTACTCGCTCTACACCGTAGTATAGGCTCTAAAACAATATGTTCATTAATAGCATTGTCGGCCATTAACCGTAGAAATAGTGCTGCACACTCCCTTCCCATTTGTGTCGCCTGCTGATCGATCGTCGATAAACTTGGCGTAATATACTCCGAAAAGGTTTGGTTGGCAAAGCCGATAACTCCAATTTTAGGTGGTACAAACCCCAGCTCACTGAGTGCTTTAATTATGCCTAAAGCCGTAAAATCGTCTCCACCAATAATAGCATCGGGTTTATTATCGATTTTCATTAGTCTTTCGGTTGCCCGAATACCGGCTTGAATCGAAAGCTCATCCAGGATTATGTATTCTTTTTCTAGCGTAATACCCGCATCCCGAAGTGCATCGGTATAGCCTCGAAAACGTGCATCAAAAATATAGGTTTTGTGGCGTGTAGACACATAAGCAATTTTTTTATACCCGGCATCAATTAAGTGTTGCGTAGCTATATATCCCGCTTTATGGTCGTCAATACTTACCATTGGCACCTTTAAGTCTTGATGGATACGGTCGAATACTACCAAAGGCTTCCCTTCGGCCTGAATTTTTTTGATATGGTCCACCTCTTTTGTTTCTAGAGATAAAGACAGAATAAGACCATCCACCTGGGCTTCAAGCAGGGTCTCAATACCTTCCTTCTCGGCGGCCAAAGACTCGTTACTTTGGTACAATAGAATTTTGTAACCGGCTTGCTTTAACCCTTTTTCCAGACTATGAATGACCGAAGAGAAAAATTGGATATTCGCACTCGGCACAATTACCCCGATAATATTCGTTTTCCCCGAACTTAAAGAGGATGCTAGCTTATTTGGTCTGTAATTTAACTCGTTCGCCTTTTTTAGAATTGCTTTCCTGGTTTCTTCGCTTATCAGTGGGCTATTGTTCAGGGCGCGTGATACCGTAGACACCGTGGTGTTTAGCGCTTTGGCAATATCGTAAATGGTTGTTTTTTTGTCCAAAATAAGATTGTTTAAAAAAATATTGGAAAAACAAATATAATTAAATAGTTTTATGCAACCGATTGCATAAAACTTAATTTATATGTTATTATTAGGAATTGATCTGGGTACTTCGTCAATAAAAGTTTCTATTGTTGATGCCAGCACACAAAAGACCATCACTTCGGTAAGTTATCCGGAAGAAGAGACAGAAATTATAAGCCCCGAAGTGGGCTGGGCCGAGCAGGATCCAGAGCGCTGGTGGAGCCATACCAAATTAGCGATACAGAAAGCGCATAGCCAAAAATTGTACGACCCCAAAGCTATTGTGGCCATAGGCATAGCCTACCAGATGCATGGTTTGGTGCTGGTAGATGCCAAGGATGCTGTATTACGCCATGCAATAATATGGTGTGATAGCAGGGCTGTAGCGCTTGGCGAGGCGGCGCAAGCAGCGCTTGGCGAAGGGTACTGCAAAGCACACTTATTAAATTCTCCAGGAAATTTTACGGCCGCCAAGTTGGCTTGGGTTAAGGCGCATGAGCCGCAGCTGTATGCGCAGGTAAAACATATGCTGCTTCCGGGTGACTTTCTGGCTTTACGCTTCACCGGTATAGCGACAACAAGTATCCCGGCCTTATCGGAGGGGATTTTTTGGGATTTTGACGAGCATAAAATTTCGGATGCGCTTTTAGGGTATTTTGGATTCGATAAGGCGGTAATACCTGAGCTGCGCCCTTTGTTTGGTAGCCATGGCAAAATTCTTGCGCAAGTTGCTGAAGAGCTTGGCCTTTCCCCGGATGTTGAGGTCGCTTATAAGGCTGGCGACCAACCTAATAATGCGTTTTCATTGCAGGTTTTAGAACCTGGCGAGGTGGCTGCAACAGCGGGCACATCTGGTGTGATTTATGGCGTTAGCGATGCACTTATTGCGGACCCTTACTCGCGTGTAAATACCTTTGCGCATGTAAACTATAAACCCGATCAAATTCGTACCGGCGTATTGTTGTGCATAAATGGTACCGGCATACAGAATAGTTGGTTGAAGAAAATGGTCGGTACTGGCCAGGATTATGATGCGCTGAATCGCATAGGCAGCGAGAGCCCCCTGGGTGCCAAAGGCCTTCGGATCTTACCTTTTGGAAATGGGGTAGAGCGTATGTTGCAGAATAAACCTGTCGGAGCTCATATTACAGGGCTCGATTTCAATAGGCACGGACAGGCCGATCTGATACGCGCCGGGCAGGAGGGTATTGCCTTTGCATTTCGTTATGGCTTTGATATCATGCGTAGCAATGGCCTCGCGCCGCAGGTAATCCGTGCGGGTTATACCAACCTGTTTTTAAGTCCGCTATTTCGTGCAGCTTTCACCGGCGTAACCAATACAGCTATCGAGCTTTACAAAAGTGATGGTAGTGTTGGGGCCGCGTTGGGTGCAGGTGTCGGTAAGGGGATATATGCAGAAGCCAAGGAGGCTTTTACGAAAATGCAGCTTTTGCAGACAGAAGAGCCACAGCAAGTGCAACAGTATGAAGAATTGTATCAGGAGTGGAAATTAATAGTAAACAAATTTTAAATCTATAAAAACATGAAAATTTTGACAGGTGAAAAAACGTATTTTAAAGAAATCGGTCAGGTAGCTTATGAAGGTCTGGACAGCGACAATCCTTTAGCATTTCGGTGGTATAACCCGGAGCAGCTGGTGCGTGGAAAAACTATGGCCGAACATTTTAGGTTTGCTTGTGCCTATTGGCATTCTTTTAATGGCGATGGTAGCGACCCTTTCGGTGGTAGAACGCATTTCTTCCGTTGGGATGTTAAAAATGATGCCGTAGAGCGCGCAAAGGATAAAATGGATGCCGCCTTTGAGTTTATTACCAAGTTGCAGCTTCCGTATTATTGCTTCCATGACGTGGATTTGGTAGACTATACCGATAATATTCATACGAATGAAAAACGCCTTGAGGCAATTACGGCATATGCTAAACAAAAGCAGCAGGATTCGGGCGTTAAACTACTCTGGGGAACGGCGAATTTATTTTCACACCATCGCTATATGAATGGAGCGGCCACAAACCCGGATTTTCATGTTTTAAGTCATGCTGGCGCTCAGGTTAAGGCGGCACTCGACGCTACCATTGCCCTCGGCGGCGAGAATTATGTTTTCTGGGGTGGGCGTGAGGGCTATATGTCCCTACTCAATACCGATATGAAACGCGAGCAGGAGCACCTGGCACGTTTCTTACATGCGGCCAAAGATTATGCCCGTAAGCAAGGGTTTAAGGGTACATTTTTTATTGAGCCTAAACCCTGTGAGCCTACCAAACACCAGTACGACTATGATGCTGCTACGGTCATTAGCTTCCTGCAGCGCTACGACTTGCTGGATGATTTTAAGCTTAATCTGGAGGTGAATCATGCTACTTTAGCAGGGCATACTTTTCAGCATGAGCTGCAGGTTGCCGTAGATGCAGGCCTTTTAGGTTCTATCGATGCCAACCGTGGAGACTATCAAAATGGTTGGGATACGGATCAGTTTCCAAACGATATCAATGAGCTAACCGAGAGTATGTTGATTATTCTTCAAGGCGGTGGTTTTCAGGGTGGCGGTGTTAATTTTGACGCCAAGATCCGTCGTAACTCCACCGATGCGGAAGATTTATTTTATGCGCATATTGGTGGTATGGATCTTTTTGCGCGTGCTTTGCTTACTGCCGATCGGATTTTGGAAGATTCTGCATACCTGAAAATTCGAAAAGACCGGTATGCTTCCTTCGATACCGGTAGGGGGGCAGATTTTGAAAATGGCCTTTTAAGTCTGGAAGATTTGCGAAATTTTGCCGTTGAGCAAGGCGAGCCACAGTTAATTAGCGGAAAACAAGAATATTTAGAGAATATTATCAATAGATTTATTTAACTTGTAGCGTTATAACTAACTGTATAACCGTAAAAAATCAATTTTAAAACCAATGAATAATTTTCTAGATGTTAAAGATTACATCGTATTTCTAATTTACTTTGTAATTGTTGCCGCCTATGGCATTTGGGTGTATTACAAGAAGCGTAGTAATACACTGGGCGCAGAATCCAAAGACTACTTCCTCGCCGAGGGCTCCTTAACCTGGTGGGCCATTGGAGCATCCCTGATTGCATCCAATATTTCTGCCGAGCAGTTTATCGGCATGAGTGGCTCTGGCTTTAAGATGGGACTGGCAATTGCTACCTACGAGTGGATGGCGGCCATAACCTTGCTGGTCGTTGCGGTCTTTTTTATTCCGGTATATCTTAAAAATAAGATATTTACCATGCCACAATTTTTGAATCAGCGCTACAATGGTACCGTTGCGATGATTATGGCGGTATTTTGGCTGGCCTTGTATATTATCGTGAATCTAACTTCGATTTTATATTTGGGCGCGCTGGCGGTAAGTTCTATCTCGGGTTTTAGCTTATCATTCTGCATGTATGCGATAGCTGTGTTTGCAATTATCATTACCTTGGGCGGCATGAAAGTTATCGGTTATACCGATGTTATTCAGGTGTTCTTTTTGATTTTAGGCGGTCTGGCTACGACCTATCTGGCATTAAATCTGGTGTCGGAACATTATGGTGATGGGCAGGGCATATTTCATGGGTATTCTGTTATGACGGATAAGGCGAGTGAACATTTCCAGATGATCCTTAAGCCCGATAATGAGAGTTACCTGGATCTTCCAGGTTTAACGGTTTTAATCGGAGGTATGTGGATTGTAAACCTAAACTATTGGGGGTGTAATCAGTATATTACGCAGCGTGCACTGGGGGCAGATCTGAAAACGGCACGTAATGGTATTTTGTTTGCTGCATTCCTTAAGCTGTTGATGCCAATTATTGTGGTGCTGCCTGGTATTGCGGCTTATGTATTATGGAAAGATGGCTTATTTCAGCAGGAGATGTTGCAAGGGGGAGAAGTTAACCCAGACAGGGCATACCCCGTATTGCTTAACCTGTTGCCAAACGGTTTAAAGGGGTTGTCCTTTGCAGCGCTTACAGCTGCGGTGGTGGCATCCTTAGCGGGCAAGGCGAATAGCATTGCTACCATCTTCTCTTTGGATGTATACAAAAAGGTGTTAAATAAGGATGCTTCGGAGCGTAATTTGATTAATGTAGGTAAGATTACAATTGTTGTTTCCATGCTTATGGCAGTGCTTATTGCACCCCATTTGGGCATCGATAAAAAAGGTGGCTTTCAATACATACAAGAGTATACCGGTTTTGTATCGCCTGGAATTTTTGCCATGTTTATTTTAGGCTTCTTTTGGAAAAAAACAACATCATCGGCAGCGATGTTTGCTACAATTGGAGGCTTCCTGTTGTCGGTATTGTTTAAATTTTTACCTTCGATGGTAGACTTATCCTTCCTAGCGTCGACCAACTTTTCGGTATTCAACCCCAATTCAGGCTTATATGAAATCCCATTTTTAGATCGTATGGGCTTTGTCTTTGTGATCTGTGTGTTAGGAATGATTATTATATCGAAGATAGATAACGCACGCGGAATTGTTCCTAAAGGGCTTGAGATCGACACCAAAATGTTTAAAGCGCACCCAGCCTTCGTTGCTGGTGCCTTGATTGTAGTATTGCTTGTCGCAGCCTTTTATACCCTATACTGGTAGCAAATATTTTCCTGTTGGCAACGCTAAATTAGATTGCCCACTACCCTTAAATAGCCTCCCTCTATAACGTTATAGGGAGGCTATTTTTTTAAACGTAAAGTGCCGTCGATTTAGGTTGAGGGTGTAACTGCTGATAAAGGTCGCCGCTAAGGCTATTGGGAGTATAGGTATACCAAACAATTCTGCTGCCATAATCGCACAGGCCAGGGGTGTTCTGGTAACCGCAGAGAAGACCGAAACAAAGCCAACTGCGGTAATTAAGGGCAAAGGCAAAGGGATTAATGTCGATAGAAAACTACAGAACGTGGCACCAATAAAAAATAGCGGTGTAACTTCTCCGCCCTTAAAGCCAACACTTAAGGTGAGGGTCGTAAGGATTATTTTCCATAGAAAGTCCACAGGCTGCTGTGGTATTTCAAACGCGCTCAGCAGCGTAGGGATACCCAGCCCAATGTATTTGGTGTTGCCGATAAGGTACACCAAGGATAGCAGCAGGAGACCACCGCAGGCAACCCGGATATACGGGTTTTTAAGCCTATTAAATAAAGCCGAAAAAAAAGAATGCGAAAGGGTGAATAAACGTCCTACAAGTCCGCATAGCACAGCAACAACCGGAATCCATAATAATTGTGGATCCAGGTATGTGGCAATATGTATCGGCTGGTAATGCGTATGCGGAGCCTGGAGAGCCAGGGTAATAGCATGTGCCACATACGCACTAATCAACGCCGGGATAAAAGCCGACTTACGGATCTTGCCTTTACGAAATATGGCAATGGAAAATGCCGTGCCGGCTAATGGCGTACCAAACAAAGAAGAAAACCCTGCAGACACCCCACATATTAAAAGTATGCGACTATGCTGTTTAGCCAGCTTTAATTTTTTGGCAAGGGTATCGGCATAGGTTCCCCCATACTGAATTGCGGTGCCTTCTCGGCCGGCCGACCCGCCGAAGAGATGGGTAACCAAGGTTGCCAATACAATTAAAGGCGCCATTACAAAGCTTATGCTACCTGTAGGGTTTTTATACTCGTCGTAATACAAACTATTCCCTTTGTTGGCATTAGGGGCGTAACGCTTATACAAAAATACCACAGCTACACCCGCCAGTGGTAAGCCAGCCATAATCCAAAGCTGCTGTTCTCTATACTGCTCAACCGCACGCAGCGCAAACAAAAAAACGGCCGATGTTAGGCCCGTTGCCAGAGCAAGGAGAACAATAGCCTTTACCCAAGTAGACAGTGGCAATTTTGGAGGTACACGTTTTGCGTTGGGCATGCTATGGCGAACGGTTATTTTAAGAAATTAACCAGCAATGCCGCCCAGCCAATAATCATCAATAGGCCCCCCAATGGCGTTATAGGCCCTAAGAAGCGGAAGTTCTTTTTCCAGTAATCGGCGAAAGATAAAAAGTATATGCTAACCGAAAAGAGTAGGGTACCTAAAACAATGCTATACACGGCAAAGCGTGCATTATAAAGATTGAAGTCTATATTAAAACCAATTATCAGTAAAGCCAAGGCGCTATACATTTGATATTTAACACCCGTTTCAAAAGACGTTAACTTCTCCTCGGAAAGGATCTTTTTAAACGCATGTGCGCCGAAAGCGCCTAGTATAATAGCTGTCATTGCGAAAATAGCCGCTGTAGCTAAAGTAAATGTTTGCATAAGTACAATGTTTAAAGATGAGATTCAAGGTCAGCCAGTGCGATTACACCGGTATTCTGCCAGGTAAGCCGTCCGTTTTTATAGACCTGCACATGTGGTGTAGCGCTAATCTTTAGCGCTTTCACTAAAGCCCTATTTTTATCGATATCAATTTTGATCACCTTCACCTTACCAGCATAGGCACTCGCGATTGAATCCACCGTTGGTGCTAACTCCAGACATGGACCGCACCATAAGGCATGGAAATTTACAAGGACAGAATTATTTTGGCCGATTATGGCATTAAAGTCGGAAATTGTCATCCCGCTGTTGTCCATATTTTTATAATTATCATGTACCGCCAAGGGAAGATTTTCGGCTTCCCATTTCAATATTCCGCCCTCTATTTCCAGAACGCTGAAGCCCGCATCGCTAAGTTTTTTTGCTGCCAACTGGCTACGTCCGCCCGAAAGGCAATAGACAAAAACCGGCGTTTTTTTGTTCAATTTCTCCAGTCCCTGGTCGAACATTTCCTGGTTTTTCCAATCCAGGTGGATAGCATTTTTAATATGTTTTTCGGTATACTCCTCCGTTGTACGCACATCCAAGAGCTGTATTTTTTTGTTGCGATTTAATTGATCATAGGCCTCCCTGGCCTCCATTTTAAGCTGCGCCTTGGCTGCCGACACAATGCCGAAAAATAAGCATAGGAGTAGACTGTATTTTACCGTAAAGCGGCGCTGCAGTAGGCGATGTTTTAAAAGAGCGTACATAGTATTTTTTTTATAAGGTACACGTTATTCACGTGTACCTTTATGTTTATTTGTTCGGTATAAAGTGCTGGTTTACTGAAATAAAACCTAGTTTTTTACACCCATCTCTTTAATAATAAATTGTGCATTATCGATTTTATCTGCAATCCATAAAACGTAGCGAATGTCAACACCAATAGAGCGGCTATATGCCTCGTTCCATGCAAAGTCATTGATGGTAGCATCATAAGAACGGTCAAAGTTAACCCCAATCAACTCGCCATAGGCATTCATAATAGGCGAGCCTGAATTACCTCCGGTAGTATCCATATTATACAGAATATTTACAGGTACATCATTCGTTCCAGGTTTCGTGTACGGCCCAAAGTTTTTGTTTAACCATGCCTGCTCAATTGCCTGAGGGAAAGTGAACTCCGGGTTTCCTGAATTGCCTTTTTCAAGTAAACCTTTTACTGTAGTAAATGGCGACATATAAACGGCATCTACTGGGCTATATCCTTTAATGTTGCCATAAGTAAGGCGTAAAGTAGAGTTAGCGTCCGGAATAAAATTTTTGGCCTGGAATACCTCTTTAACAGCCACGTAATCACCCATTAAACGGTTTAATACCCCTTCGCGACGTTTTAACTCGGCTCTGAACGGCGCAAACTCCTGTGAAAACGCTGCAGCCAGACCTAGTAAGCCGTCGTTGTATGCCAGCAGGGAAGCTGGATCCTTTAATACCTCCTGCAGCAAGAGCTCCTGATTAACGACTTTACTGTTGGCAATAAGCCCCGTAATATAGTCTTCCGCCTGCTGTACTGATGTAAAGTTTTTGTTGACAATGGTTTGTATTACATTCTTATTTTCAAAAGATTGTGCTTGCGCAAACATGTGTGCAGCAATGTTTTTGTCCGCCTGCAGGTTAAAACTCTCAAAAACATCACTCAAACTTTTTTTGAGGCGATCGATGTTACCATCGAAGAATGCTTTTTTTGCTTTTTCTGAAGGTTGTTTTGCCAAGGCCTCCTTAAAATCATAGATTGTATTGGCCAGTTGCAATGAACGTATACCTGTATACAAGTTATTCATCCATAGCTCTTTTTGTGCATCCGTAAACACCAGTTTGTAGTGATTATCAATATCTTGCATTAACGTAGCATACTTCGCTTTTAGCTCGGGTTTGCTCGCTATAAACGTGGCTAACTCAACATCCTCCTGCTGTTTGGCACCGATAAGATCGATATTACGTAAACCCTTAAGTTTTCCCCTGTAGTTTTTCAATACATTGGCGTTTCTTTTTACACGTGTTGCCAAGGCCAATTCAGTCGCTTTATCGTCTTTTCCAGCTTGAAGCATTTGATTATTTTGGAAATCATATAGCTCTGATGTATAAGGAAGTAAATATTGCTGTTGGTAAGCGATATACGCTGCTGGGCGATGTCTAAACGTACGGCCAGGATAACCTAAGATAAAAACGAAGTCATTTTCGTTTACCCCATTAGGGTTTACTTTTAAGTGTTTCTTAGGCTTGTACGGAACATTCGTTTTGGCGTATTTCGCCGATTTGCCGTCGGGTGCCACATAAGCCCTTAGGAAAGAAAAATCGCCCGTATGTCTAGGCCATACCCAGTTATCAGTTTCTCCACCAAACTCGCCAATATCTTGACGGGGAATATACACCAAACGGACATCTTCAATCGTTTTATAGTGGAACAATACATAGCTCTTGCCCATAAACATTTCCGATACCTCAGCCTTAATACTCGGATCTTTTTTCTCGGCCTCACGCGCCAATTCCTGCCGTTTCTTTTGGATGATATTAATTCGCTCCACAGGATCGGTAACATGAGCTACAGCATTTAGAATTTTAGCCGATACATCCTCATACGATTCGGTAATACGGATGGTAAGTCCTTTAGCTTCGATCTCCTGTTCTTGATTTTGGGCTACAAAGCCATTTTGTAGGTAGTTGAAGGCAGGTGTCGACGCCAGCTGTACCGCACTAAATGCACAGTGGTGGTTGGTGATGATTAATCCATTCGGAGAGACAAAAGACCCTGAGCATCCCGATACCTGTACCAACGCATCTACCAGTCCGATATTTCCAGGATTATAAATATCCGTTTCGTTGATTTTTAAACCGGCTTTCTTTAGACCGGCACGGTTAAGGTCACTCAAAGGATACATCCCCTCGTCGGGAACCGACGCCGAGAAGTTTATCGATGCAGCACCCAACAACAATGCCGTAAAAATAGTAGATCTAAATTTCAAATTCATAGTATTATATTTTTTACCAAATATAAAGAAAATAGCCGTAAGGAGGGTTATACCCCCGGACCGCGATTAACAGGTACCGTTGGAATCTGTTATAGAAGGAGCCCCTATTAAGCAGGCCGTGTATCCAAAAGCGCGTAAACCTTTACAGTTTTGCATTGTATTTAAATGATTACCTTTGTCTTGAAAAAATTGATAACATGACCCTTGTTCAATTAGAATATATTGTAGCCGTAGATACGTATCGAAGTTTTGTGGCTGCCGCAGAGAAATGTTTTGTTACCCAGCCCACATTAAGCATGCAGATTCAAAAACTTGAAGAATCTCTCGGTGTAAAAGTTTTTGATCGTAGCCGGCAGCCCGTGGTGCCGACAGCAATTGGGGAGAAGATTATCCGCCAGGCGCGTGTGGTGCTAATGGAGAGCAAGCAAATTAAAGAGCTTTTACAAGAAAACAAAGGTGAGATTGAAGGTGATTTAAAAGTTGGCGTTATACCAACCGTGGCACCGTATTTGTTGCCTAATGTTATCACCTCTTTTGTCAAGAATTACCCGAAGGTGCAGCTGCAGGTTTGGGAATATACTACCGAAAGAATAATACAGGAACTTAAAAATGGAACATTAGATTGCGGCATCTTGTCGACGCCGTTATTGGACAATTCCATTGAAGAGACGCCTTTATTTTATGAGACTTTTGTAGCTTATTTATCCCCTGATAGTGCTTTATATACCAAAAAGATGCTGAGTACCGATGATATTATGAATCAAAAGCTGTGGCTCTTGAACGAAGGGCACTGCATGCGCGGACAGGTACTTAATATTTGTAATTACAGATACAATATGGGGGAGGAGAATAGCTTTGCGTATAATACAGGAAGTGTGGAAACCTTAAAGCGTATGGTAGATGTTAATGGCGGGCTCACGATTTTACCCGAAATGAGTATACTGGATTATGATGAAGATGCCATTAGTAATGTACGTTATTTTAAAGCCCCGGAGCCTGTTCGTGAGATTTCTGTGGTTACCACCCAGAACTATGTAAAAAAGCTTGCTATAAAAGCATTAGTTAATGAAATATTGCGCATCGTTCCGGAGCGTTTTAAGACAAAGAAAAAAAGAGATGTTGTGGGTTTTGACCTTTAGTTAGCCTTATTGTTATATGAAAGAGAAATTTTTGCGAAAATTGGATGCCGTTAATAAGTGGCGCATGGAAAGGATATCTAACCGCAATTTTTTGGTGTTGCTGGCTTTTCTGGTAGGCATTGTGGGAGGCTTGGCAGCGGCATTACTAAAGGGGATGACGCATTTTATTGCCTCTGCTTTGCAGGACGATGTAGAGTGGCATTACAAATATTCCTTTTACCTGGTGTTCCCTTTAATAGGGATTCTTTTGAGTGTCCTTTTTGTACGTAAGTTTTTAAAAGGGAAAAAGTTTGAACACGGTATAACGCCCATTATTTATTCCATTTCGCGCAAGTCCAGTAGGATAGAGGTACACACCATTTACTCCCAGATTGTTACCTCGGCATTAACCGTTGGTTTTGGGGGCTCGTCGGGCCTCGAGGCGCCGATAGCCTATAGTGGCTCGGCAATAGGTTCTAATATTGCTCGTTTCTTCGGTCTCAGTTATAAGGAGGTAACCTTACTGCTGGCCTGTGGTGCTGCGGCTGGTATTTCGGCAGCCTTTAACAGTCCCGTTGCGGGGATGATTTTTGCGATAGAGATTTTATTATCCGAGTTTTCTATTCCTGTATTTATTCCGCTATTGATATCATCGGCTATTGCATCGGTTGTAAGCAGGTTGCTATATGCCGAACCCTTGTTTCATACGACCTTAACAGACTGGAAGGTGGAGGCGCTGATCTTTTATATTGCCTTGGCGATATTAATAGGTCTGTTTACAATCTATTTCTCCCGCGTTAGTCAGCGTGTTAAAGAATGGTTCGCTAAGATTTCTAACCCCTATAATAAAGTATGGATTAGCGGCCTCTCGTTGGGGGTCATGATTTTTTTATTTCCAGCTTTATATGGCGAGGGTTATATTACGATACAGCAGATTTTGGATGGCAACTTCAATGCGATTGTAAAAAATAGCTTATTTACCAATTTTAGAGATATGGGATGGGTGGTTGTTGCCTACACCATTTTAACGCTATTTGGGAAGTCTTTTGCAGCCTTATTTACGATTAATAGTGGTGGAAATGGCGGGGTATTTGGTCCCAGTTTGGTGATGGGAGGTTTGTTGGGCTTCGCCTTTGCCTATGGCCTTAACTTAACGGGTCTTGTCGAATTGAATGTGCCCAATTTTGTTATGGCGGGTATGGCAGGAGCGTTGAGTGGTATCATGCACGCACCCTTGACGGGTATGTTTTTGATTGCTGAGGTGACGGGTGGTTATGCGCTGATGGTGCCTTTAATGCTGGTGGCATCGATTTCATACTTAATCAACAGGGCGGTAATGAAGCATTCGATATATACTAAAGTGCTGGCCGATTCGGGCGACCTGCTATCCTATGAAGATAAAGATAGAACTGTTCTTAGTATGATGAAGCTGCGCTATGTTATTGAAAAAAACTTTGTGGTGTTACACCCCGACGAAAAACCTGGCGACCGTAAATCGGATATTATACACTCTAAGCGTAATATTTTCCCGATTGTAGACGACGATGGGAAGCTGCTGGGGGTGCTTTACAGCGAGCGGCTATTTTCGATTTTGCTGGGGGAAGAGGAGGGCGTAAACCGCAGCTTCGCATCCTTAGCACAAAAACCTAACGACATCATTCAGGAAAATGAAGATATGGAAAGGGTGATGGCAAAGATGAATAAGGATGATGTATGGATATTACCTGTTGTGGATACCCAGGAGAAGTATGTAGGTTTTATCTCTAAGGCTGCTGTATTTAATAAATACCGTGCCTTACTGATGCGGCAGAGTGCCTACCTGGAGTAGCTGCGCCTAGGTTTTCATATATAAAGCAGTACGCAGCTGTCGAAGGCAGCTGCGTACTGCTGCCGAATACCCTAAGGCTGATGCCTATGGGGTTATCTATTGCCTAATAGGCGGGCAACATACTTTCCGATAATATCAAATTCCAGGTTTACCGTACTTCCTACCGTTACCTGTTGTAAGTTGGTATGGGCAATGGTGTAGGGTATAATGGCTACAGAGAAGCGGTCTTTCTGTGCATTTACTACGGTAAGGCTGATGCCATTTACAGCAATAGATCCTTTTTCAACGGTTACATTGTTTGTGGAAGCGTCGTATTGAAATGTGAATAGCCAACTGCCATTAAGATCTTCTTTGGAAATGCAAGTCGCAATTTGATCGACATGGCCCTGCACGACATGTCCGTCGAAGCGGCCATTAGCAACCATACAACGTTCAATATTGACGTAATCGCCAACAGCAAGATGGCCAATATTCGATTTCTGTAAGGTCTCCTCGATGGCAGTAACCTTATGGATGGTATTGCTGTCTTCAAAGTCTACCACGGTAAGGCAAACACCATTATGCGACACACTTTGGTCGATCTTGAGCGTATTAGAAATTTCTGATTTTATATAATAATGAATATTCGTTTGCTCTTTTTCAATCTTTACTACCGTTCCTAAAGTTTCTATAATACCTGTAAACATAGCTATAAATATATTTTTACAAATATACTTAATCTTGCCCGAAGGAGTATTTACAAAAATTATGAAATAAATTTTGATATGTGTAAAATGTACACTAACTTTGTGTTATCATAATTTAGGTTTATAATTGGTTATAAAAGGTTTTCATTCTCCCCGTTTGAAAACCTTTTTTTTATTTTTATAACCTTGACTATCAGTTGATTGCCTTATTTAATAATGTTAAATATCTTTTTTGTAGTATAAAATTTTGTTGTTTTACCCAAAAGTGTTACCTTTGGATAGGTTTAGGTTGATTGCCTCGTAAGAGGTTAAATTTTAAAAGCCCGATGTACCGCCTGGTATTATCGGGCTTTTTCTATTGCATGGTATTTTGTTTCCCTGCCTAGGAAATAGAGGGAGCATACCGAATTCTTTCGTTTCTCTTACTATTTATATGAATAATGGTGATAAATTTTTAGATGGAATTTATAATACCAAACAAAATCTGTATTACCATTTGAGGAGAATTATATCACGCTTCAGAGCTTCTAAAGAAAACTGTCGGTTTGTTAACCTGAAAACTTTAGCAACTGCATTAGACTTAGCGCGCTCTGACCTAATTATCCTATTTTAAGCATGGCAATCTGCATCATTTTTGGATCTAGGTTTTAAGATTGAATTTTCAAAATCAATAAGATCATGTGGCCAGTCCAGATTTAAAGGAAAATATCCTTTTTCATTTTTGCCATTTACGGAGATAGCAACATAGATGTAAATGGAGGAATACTTATTCTTCTTAACCCTATTTTTCCAGATGTGGAGTTTGGTAGAAAACCTGAACATAGATGCTGATGTATTAGTTTTTGCCATAGCGAAAAATTATGTCTGCAAAATGTCTGCAAAACTATTCGCTTTTAAATCTAAAGCAGCAGTGTTGTGGTTTTTTTTAAGGTGTTGTTTTTCAGGGTGTTAAAAAAACCTCAGGAGACCTGAGGTTTTCATTTGCGTCCTAAAAGTGCCCTCGGCGAGATTCGAACCCACATCGTCAGAACCGGAATCTGATATTCTATCCATTGAACTACGAAGGCAGTCCGCAAAAATATCATTTTTATATTAAACTACCCTATTTTTTTTCAATTAATGTGCATCATGATCATGCCCCCCATTAACCAAATGCACATCAAATTTTACGTCGATATCATTCTCGCCTGTAAACTGTGTGAAATTCAGGTTGTTCCAATCTGAAGCCTTTATTTTGCTTTTAACGCCAGGGTTTAAATGGCGCAGAACATAACGCAATGGAAAAGAATCCGTCGTTTGTTTTACGGTTAAATAACCCGTTACCCCAACGTTAGTAGGCTCACCGTACACATAATCTAAAGAGCCTTGTGGAGCATTTAAGATAAAAGCCTGGTGGATTTCTGGTCTATTCACAAAAGTTTGTTGCGACTCGCGTCCGGCAAAGTCGGTTGTTTTAAGCTCCAGCTTGTATGTATCGCCGACATGAAGATGCACATGTGCCCCTACAGGTGGCAACAAAGGATTTCCGGTAAATTTAACCTCCTCAACCTCTTCATCCAAGATAGGTTCGTACGTTGTTGTGCCGTTGTTTACCACGACCTTTACCGGGGTAAATTTTAAGGTTACTGTACCTAATTCCTCCTGATCGACCTCCGGAGTGGGATCATTTTTAGAACAAGAAGCCAGCGTTACGCCTAAGATTAAGCATGCGAAAATAATTTTTTTCATAATGTTGAAAATTAAAATGTGTGATTTATTTTTAGTGAAATATTCGTTCCCAGCGCATGCGCGTAGTATCTAAACCTATCCATGTAATCTTTATAAGAAGTATTAAACAAGTTTTCTACGGCTAGCTGAATGCTGGTTTGTTGTTGTTTTTTAGTGGATAATGTTGTAGATCCTATAAGGTCAAATACATGATATGCTGGCGGCGGTACAGCAAAATCGCTACCCGGCTCATAACGATACTGCCTTAGCTGGTACAGGTGTTTTAATTTAATATAACTCTCCGCGCCGTTTACCTGAAATCTGTACGCTATGTTCTGCTGTATTTTATCGCCCGGAATATTCGGTAAATACCTGTTATCGTCCATATTTTTTGCCCGTACCAACGACAGCTGTGCCTGATACGACCAGTGTGGACCAAAATGAATATTGGCCGAAACATCCGTCCCATAGAATAAAGCCTTATTCTGCTGATATTGGAATAAAGGGAACGTACCACGAATGGTCTGTCGTACCGAATCAGGATTAGGCTGACTGTAGATATAGTTCGCTATCAGTTGTCCGAAAACATCGACATTAACTTGTAGCCATTTTTTATTGTAGGTTAGGCTATTTAACCATTTGTAACCCTTTTCGCTTTTTAGATCCTTGTTGCCAACCTCATACGTCCCTGTGCCGTGGTGTATACCATCACTATACAGCTCATTTGCCGACGGAGCCCGCCATGCCAAGCCCAGGTTACTCTTCCATGCCAACGTATTAGACAGGGGAACAGCCAAACCAGCAAGACCGGAAACATTGTGAAACTCCCGCTTGTTTTGCATCAGGTACTGCGGAATAGAACCATCGGAAGCAGGGTGGTTATAGTCAAAACGATATCCTGCAGCATCAAAATACTTATAGTCATAACGTATCCCATATTCCAACATGCTGCGATTTAGTGGTATCTTCTGGCTGTAGAATGCAGCCAAGGTATGGTTATCGAAATTCGGAATAATGGGCGTGGTACCTGTTCCCGGCGTATTATTGTTTACCTGCAAACTGCCCGATATTCCTGTCGTTATCATCCCATTTTTGTAGACAGCCTCGAGCTGCTGTGTCGTCAGGATCATATCCGCCATCGGCACATCATCGTCCTGCACCCTTCTACGGTCGTACTCCAAACGGTGGTTGCGCTGGTAGCTATACTGCGCTTCAATAGACGATTTTTCATTTATTCTATGCGTATACAATAGCTTTCCAAGGTCATGGTATACCCTTTGTCGTGGCGCCTGTATGGAATAGGAGAAATTGTAGGTTTCAAAAGGCCTTCCGTTTGCAATTCGGGCGAATATATCCTCTTTGGTGCCCGCATGGGCGCCCTCGAAAATAGCAATTTCATTGCCGAAGTGACTGGCATAAACGTTCAGCGTATTTTTAGTCCAGGAATAGCCCATAGAAAGGTTGCCATTAAACTCTCGGTTTCCGGTATTACCCAGGTAATAATCTGCAGTTTTCATATTTCCACCCATTTTACCCGTCAAGCCGAGGTTATACGTAAAGCGTTTTACACTGCCCTCCAATTGTGTGTTTAGCGCCGCACTTCGGCCGTTGCTGTTTAGAATGAGGCCCGAGGAAACGCGGAAGGGTTGGTAGGCTGTTAATGGTTTTGCTGTAACCTTAATAATGCCGCCTAAGGCATCGGCACCATAACGTACGGCATCCGCATTTTTTACCAGCTCAATCTGCTCGCCAGCAAAAGGATCAATTTCGGGTGCGTGGTCGGTGCCCCACTGCTGACTTTCGTGACGTACACCATTATTCAACATAATAAGGCGGTTGCCAAAAAGACCATTGACCACAGGCTTGGCAATATTTGTTCCGGTACGCAGGATGTTTACACCTGCGATATTTGCCAATTGCTCGGCAAGATTTTTACCTTGGTTTTCCCTGCGCTGCTCTAGGCTTAGCGTGGCAGCTTTTACGCTGTTGTGACTATCCTTATTGCTGTGCACCAGCACCTCCTTAAGTTGTATGGATTTTGCCTTTAGGTAGATATCTACCAAAGTATCCTGCTGTAGGTTGTACGAGCGTGTTTGCCCCTCATACGCCAAGTGGGTTACCGTAAAGGTTACGCTGCCAGGGCATAGGTTCGCAATGCGAAATTCACCCTTGCGATTTACGGCAATTTGCTTACCGTCGGCCAGGGTTACCTGACTACCGGAAATATGCTTATGATCCTTCGTATCCAGTACATGACCGGATAGTACAAGTTTGCATCCCGCTTCCTGCGCTATAGCCCAGGGGCATATCGCAAGGAGCAGAACAAGCAGTCTTGCTTCTTTCATGCTAAAATGTTGATTGTAAATAAAAAACGAAACGTTGTGTTTGTGTTATGCCGGAATGCTGGCAGGAGGGCCCTTGTTGGAAAGGCGGAAGATAGCTTCACGTAGGGCATGGTTGGCAATATCTGTTTGATAGGCGATAAAAAATGCCGGCGCAATATACGACAGGTCATACGACAACGTGCTGACTATGCCGTGGGGTGTCTGTATATAAAAACAGATGGCACAGTTGCTATCCTCTTCTGTTTGGGTATGGTCATGACGGCAGTGTTTATCTTTCTGCTCGGTACTGCTGTTAACAGCTGCCCTGTGGCTATGAAACTGTACGCTATTGCTTACCCATAAATAACTTAGGGCGTACAAAAGAATAAACAGTCGCATCATAACTTTCATAGCCACAAAAGTAGTGTATTTGCAACAATGATGCAAATAAAAAAAGTATTCTTTTTTTTACGAGCGGGGGTGGTATTGAGTAATAATAGACTGGAGATAATCTTTGTCGACATGGGTGTAAATTTCCGTTGTCGTTATACTCTCATGGCCTAACATATCTTGTATCGCGCGCAAATCAGCCCCACCTTCGACAAGATGGGAGGCAAAGCTATGGCGGAAGGTGTGCGGACTGATATGTTTGGTAAGTCCGATTTTCTGGGCTAGATCTTTGATAATGATAAAGACCATGACCCGCGATAACGGGTTACCACGTCTATTTAAGAACACATAATCCTCCTTACCGGGTTTTATAGGCTGATGTTGGCGTACCTCCTGGAGGTATATTTTTAAAATTTTTGATGCCTGATCGCCAATAGGTATTAATCTTTCTTTATTTCCTTTTCCCTCTACTTTAATAAATTCAACTTCCAGGTGAAGGTTTGAGATTTTAAGGTTAGTAAGCTCCGACACACGGAGACCGCAGCTATATAATACTTCGATTATGGCTTTGTTGCGCATGCCTTCAGGCGTAGACAGGTCTATCGCGTTAATCATAGCATCAATTTCCTCCACATTTAAGACGTCCGGAATTTTGCGCGACAGCCGGGGGCCCTCAACCAGCTCAATGGCATTATGCTCGAAATGATACTCCAGCTGTAGGAAATTGAAAAAGCCTTTTAACGATGAAATAATCCGGGCTTGCGTAAAAGGGGAGATGGCAAAGCTGTTTAGCCAATAGATAAAACTTTGGATATGCCGTGGCATGATCTCCTTGATTTTCAGCTCTTGGTCTTCGCAAAAAACCTGCAGCTTACTAACATCCTGTAAGTAGGATGCAATGGAACTTTTTGATAAGTTTCTTTCAAACTCCAAATACCTTTTATAATCTTTTAATACCGACGCCCAATCCATGAAATTTCTATATATGTAAATTCTTCTCGCTAAATTCTTCGTCTACTTCGCAAAATAGTGGTAATTTGCAGAATAAATCAAACTACTAAATTAATGAAAATTTTCAAACCCTTAATGATCGCATTTTTATTGCCCGTTACCTTTGCAGGTCTACAGGCGAAGCATTGCGTTAATACTGGTATGGTAGCCCAGGCCAAAAGTATTCTTGCACAGGATACTTTGAACTGGGATGCTAAACTTCCATTCGACAATGAAGTATTAGTAGGGCAGTTAAAAAATGGTTTTAAATATTATATACGCCGCAATACGGAGCCAGAAAAAAGAGTTACCATGTACCTCGGTGTTAAGGTGGGCTCGATTCTGGAAAATGAACAGGAGCTCGGATTAGCGCATTTTTTGGAGCATATGAATTTCAACGGACTGAAGCATTTTCCGAAAAATGATTTGGTAAACTACCTGCAGAAGGTGGGGGTACGCTTTGGCTCGGATTTAAATGCTTATACGGGTTTTGATGAAACCATTTATCAGCTTCCTATCCCTTCGGATGACCCTGAACTTTTAAAAAATGGCCTTTTGGTCATGCGTGATTGGGCACAGGATGCCTTGCTGGATACCGAGGAGATTAATAAGGAACGCGGCGTGGTTTTGGAGGAGATGCGCGGTGGTCGTGGTGCGGGGCAGCGTATGCAAGATAAGTTCCTTCCGGTGTTGTTGAATGGCTCTTTATATGCTAAACGTTTACCCATAGGGACGGAAGCGAACATCACAAATTTCAAGCCTGAGGTTATCCGCGCATTTCACCAGAAATGGTATAGACCCGACCTTCAGTCTATTGTTATTGTCGGCGATATCGATGTTAAGGAGATAGAGAAAGAGGTCGTGCGTTTGTTTTCTGACCTCAAGACACCGAAGAACCCTGTACCACGAAAAGAGTATAAGGTCGATTTACTCCATAAAAATCAATATTTAGTGGTCACCGATCCAGAGATGCCATCCACCGTAGGGCAGATTATTATTAAACATCCTACGGAGAAGGTTAAAACCGTGGGCGACTATCGTGTTTCCATGATGAAAAGTGTTTTTAATCAGATGATAAACGCCCGGTTAAGCGAAATTGGTCAGCAACCAAACCCGCCCTTTATTCAAGCGGGTATCAGTATATCTGCGTTGTTCGGGGGCTTAGATAACCTGTCTATGTATTTTGTTGCGAAGCCTGCTGCGATAGAGGAGGGTTTGAAAGCGACGATGCGTGAAATGGATAGGGTGCAGAAGTTTGGTTTTACAGATACGGAATTTAATAGAGCAATTGCGGCCTTTGAGAAAGGAAATGAGGTGGCCTACAAGGAGCGCGACAAGCGTAAGTCGGATGGGTATGTCTCTGCCTATATGGAAAATTTCACCAAAGGTTCTGTGGTGTTGAGTAATGAAGATAGCTATCAGATTACAAAAAAGTTGCTGAAAACGCTAACCTTAAAGGAGGTGGAGGCTATAGGTAAGCGTTATTATGTCGATAATAATCGCGATATCATTATTCTGGGGCCGGAGAAAGATAAAGATGCGATGCCTACAGAGGCCATGGTGAATTCGTGGCTGGCAGCGGTAGATAAGGAAGAAATATCTGCTTATGAAGATAAAGTTTCGGAATTGCCGTTGTTAAAAAATGAACCGCAAAAAGGAACGGTGGTATCTACAAAGGATATTGCAGCAATTGGAACCAAGGAGTTGCTGTTGAGCAATGGTGTTAAGGTGATCTTAAAGCCTACAAACTTTAAAAATGATGAAATTTTAATAGCTGCAACAAGTCCGGGAGGGTCATCCTTGTATTCGGATGCGGATTATATGTCGGTAGCAAATGCGGCGGGTTTTGTGAATGCTTCGGGCTTAGGCCAGTTAAATACTGTGGAGTTGCGTAAGTATATGAACGGAAAGAATGTCGGTATTACACCGTATATCGGCGAACTCTCGGAAGGGCTTTCCGGATCGACGGATAAGGAGGGGCTAAAAACAGCGTTTGAACTTATCTACGGTTATTTTACGGAGCCTCGATTGGATGATGATATCTTCCAAAGTGGCATCGCCCGGACTTTGTCGAGTATGAAGAACCAGGAAGATGATCCTTCTTTCGTGTTTTCGGATGTTATAACACGCACCTTGTATCAAGGGAATATCCGCCGCTCACAGGTAACCCCGCAGGAGGTGAAGCAGATCGATGCAAAACGCGCACTAGCAATTTATAAGGAGCGCTTTGCCGATGCCTCGGATTTTACGTTCACCATTGTAGGATCTTTTGATGAAGCTGAAATTAAACCTTATTTGGAGCAGTACTTGGCTGCACTCCCGAATTTAGGTAGAAAGGAGTCGGCCAAGGATTTGGGCTTAGTGGAGCCGGCAAAGGGGCTGGAAAAGGTTGTGTATAAGGGTAAGGAGTCTAAAGCGCAGGTGCAGCTGGCTTTCTATGGCGATTATAATTATTCGGACGACGAGAATATAAACTTTGCCGCTTTGGAGAGTGTGTTGACGATAAAGCTTCTGGAGCGTCTTCGTGAAGATGAAAGCGGCGTTTATGGTACGGGAGCGAGTGGTAGTTACGCTAAATTCCCTCGCGAGCGTTATAGTTTTAGCATCGGCTTTGGTACTGGCGTCGATAAGTATAAGACTTTAATAAATTCGGCCTTAGAGGAAGTTGCCAAGATTCAGCAGGAGGGCCCACAGCAGGTGGATATCGATAAGTTTGTGGCTGAAAAGAAACGAGGTTATGAGTTGCAGTTACGTGAGAATGGTTTCTGGTTGGGTAACCTCTCGTCGGCTTATCAATTAAAAGAAGACCCTACAGATGTGTTACGTTTTATAGATCGTTTAAATAAGGTTAATGTGGCTTCGGTAAAAGCGGTGGCTGAAAAATACCTTAAGACAGATCGCCTATTTAAGTTTATATTATTGCCTGAAGCGCAACAGAAATAATTTTATTTAGCGCTGTATATACTGGTTTACAGCGCTATGTTTTTGCGAGGTGAAAAAAGTGTAATGCTTTATTTTGTAGCACCATTTAAAATGCTATATTTGCACTCGCATCCGGAGAGATGTCAGAGTGGTCGAATGAGCAGACCTGGAAAGTCTGTATACGGGATGACTGTATCGAGGGTTCGAATCCCTCTCTCTCCGCAAAACATAAAAAAGTTCAATCCACAAGATTGAACTTTTTTCGTTCCGTACCGATTCCTATTATTGGATGAGAACCCGCGGGGGTTGATTCGACGAAGGTATATCCTTATGGTTGAGGCTAGCGGGGCTGATTCTATTTCCCTATCTAAGAAAACACTGATAATCAGCTGTTTTACCTTTGGCTAACTTTTTTTGCTATATTATTTATTAAATTCAATTTTAATATGCACAAATGCACAATTGGACCAATGGACCAAATTAATAGTCCTACCGACAAACAAATAGACAGGCAATTATAGAGCGCTATAAAGGAATAAATTTTTGTAGATTTATAGCATAAAATGTAAAAATGGAGCAGAAGTTTTTTATGGCTAATCTGAGGCGTTATGGGCTGCTTACGGAGGAACATATCGAGGCTTTACGTGCACTTTGTCAGGAGGTAATGGTAAAGAAAGGGGAGGTGATTCTCGATATTGGTGAGGTGCCACGATATTATTACTACGTAGAAAAAGGACTCTTTTCCTATTATTACCTGACAGAAAAGGGCGAACATATCATTAAAAATTTCTTTCCGGAAGACACATTTATCGCTTCCTTATCTGCGCTGCTATACCAGAAACCTACGCTTTTTGCAATTCAGGCTTTGGAGGATAGCCTTATTTATAAAATAGCCTGGGATAGGTTTCGCGAATTAATGGTGCAACAACATGATGTAGCTCTTTTTTATATTACTTACCTGGAGGAACATTGGGTAAAAGCGAAAGAAATTGCCGAAATTACATCAAAATTTGACACTGCAGAAATACGATATAGAGATTTCATCGCCACATACCCACATTTGGCCCAACGGCTAAAACAACACCATATCGCATCGTATTTAGGCGTTACCCCAACGCAGTTGAGTCGTATCCACAAACAGCAAAAAAAATAGCTGCTATCAACATATGTAAAGGTTTAAGTCCGGCAACAGGTTTAGTTTTGCAAACTCAATAACAATAGCATGGACAAACAAAAACTACTCGGCGCGCTCTTTGTACTATTAGGCGCAATAAGTTACGGCATTTTAGCTACCATAGTAAAATATGCCAATGGCTTAGGTATACCTATCAGCTCATTAACCTTTTTCCAATTTTTCATTGGATTCGTAATCCTTGTCCTGATACGTATTTTTAGTAAACCCGCGATGAAGCCGTCTTTGTCATCACTAGTAAAGCTTCTAGCCTGGGGTGCCTCCTTGGGTGTTACCACAACGTTATATTACCTCTCTATCCAATACATTCCGGTATCTGTGGGGATTATATTGCTGATGCAATCGATTTGGATAAGCCTACTGTTGGAGGCTATTATTACCAAACAGATGCCGGCAATGAAAAAAACTATAGGCGCTCTATTATGCATCGTAGGAACCCTGCTGGCTACAAAAATTTTCGGTACTGCGGTAACCTTAGATTGGCGTGGTGTAGGGCTTGGAATTGGGGCAGGACTATCCTATACTATTTCGATCTATTCTTCAAGCAGCATCGAAAAACAGCACCCTAATTATATCCGAAGCTTGTATTTGGTGGCTGGCGGACTAATTGTTATTTCCATATTCTGGAACCTGAAGATTATCGAAAATATTTCTGTACCGTCGCTCTCATGGGGAGCACTTCTGGCGCTGTTTGGCACCGTTATTCCCCCCTTACTGTTTACGGTTGGCATTCCAAAAACCGGTATAGGTATAGGTAGTATTCTTTCGGCGATTGAAATTCCTGTTTCCATATTTTCTGCTTTTATAATACTGCAAGAACAAGTAACAGCGATGCAGTGGTTCGGGGTTTTAATTATAGTATTTTCCGTCGTGGTAGTAAATATCAACCCAACTAAAAAGCCGGCGAAAACATTGTAGCCTACAAATAAGCGGATTAGCAGGGCAGGGCTTAAAATTAATTTTTTATACTAAAAATATTAGTATATTTGTCGTTCGCTCATAACTTCTAGATCAAAAATTGGTTAGTAAAGCCTTTTATCTCTCCGGTAGAAGGCTTTTTTGTTTCGTAACCGTCTAATCTACCCTGTAGAAGAATTGTTGAAGCTAAAAATATTAGTTTTGTGCCCTGGGTAATAGATAAGGAAAGAGCGGTATACCTTTACCGTATTAAAAATACAATGTACCTTGCACCTGAAAATTGAAAATAATAAGATATAAGCAATACCATGGAAATGCAATACATTGATAAAGTAGCCTGGATACAAATTCAAGATAGAAAAGTGTTAGGAGCACTATCTCAGGGCAAGACAACATACTATTTCCCCGGCGGAAAAAGAGAAGGAAACGAAAGCGACAGCGCCTGTCTTATTCGAGAAATAAAAGAAGAACTGTCGGTGGATTTACTACCGGAGACCATTCGTTTTATGGGCGTATTTGAAGCGCCTGCCGATGGTCGTAGTCCAGAAATCCTGGTTCGTATGCGCTGCTATTTTGCAGATTATTCCGGTACACTGCATCCTGCAAGCGAAATTGATTCTTACCAGTGGTTGTCCTATGCAGACAAGTTGAAAACATCTGCTGTAGTACAGCTTATTATAGACGATTTGCAAAGGCTGGATTTAATGGATTAACCTATAAAAGCTCCTGCTGAAAGAGGCAGAAAAATAAAAACGTCTAAGGCGGGGAACCTCAGACGTTTTTTAACTAACCAATTATTAACCTAAATTATGAATGTACTTAAATAATACAATTGCTGTGCCATCCGTTTTTGTGATTACATGTTTTAACATCATTTAACAAAAGCATGACTTTAAGCTGATTTTTACCTTTCTTTATTGAAAAAATAGTAACCATATCTGGCTTACAACGGTATTTTCAGCCGTATAATTCCTTTTGCAAATAACATATCCCCACCCTAAACCCCTAAACCTCTAAACACAGGCAGAAGTCCAACCGATTTTAATAATTGCAACGATACAGCCAGCGCAGCAACAGCAAGCAGCATCGGGAAATATGGTCAAACAACCGGGAAAAAATGATAACATGTAAAATATAACCTGAAGTACATTTGTCGTTGTATATTTAAGGAAGATATTAAAAATTATTTTTTGAATATTCAACAATTTGATGGTTTTAATTGTATAGTGCATAGATGATTAACGAATATAAAGATGCGATAACGCTCGCTCGATTTACAATGCACAGCAATAGTGCTTCATTAAAAGGAGCAGGCCTTTTAAACCCTATAGCACCCCTAAATACCTTTGTGTACAACAAGGGGAAAGACCAATATGTAACCATAGATGAAGTACAGTATACCATGCCCGAAGGCGCCATATTGCCCTTGGTATCGTTGCAGAATTTCACCTTCGAAAATCCCGAAGCGCTGCTGGCATGGCAGTTTAACCGCGAATTTTATTGCATAGTAGATCACGATGCCGAGGTAGGCTGTGTCGGTTTTCTGTTTTATGGTATTGAGCATCCCATGTTTATACAACTCCCTGCCGCAGCACGGGAAGATATACTACACCTGGAACGCCAGTTTATGGACGAGTGGCCAGCGAAAGATGGTTTTCAGGGCGAAATGTTACGTACACTCCTAAAACAGCTTATCATAAAAACAACACGATTGGCCAAACAGCAAAGTGAAGGCTACCAGCATTTTTCGGAGGATAAGATGGACCTGATACGTAAGTTTGCCTTACAAGTAGAAAGCAACTATAAGTCCGAACACACAGTCAAATTTTATGCCGATAGCCTCCACAAATCGCCAAAAACATTGAGTAATATCTTCGCCCTGTTAAGGCAGCCAGCACCGTCAAAAATTATTCAGCAGAGGATTATTTTAGAAGCCAAGCGCTACCTGCACTATACCGATAAATCGGCCAAAGAGATAGCCTATGAATTAGGTTTTGAAAGTCCCGCACATTTTAGTCGTTTTTTTAAACTTCATGGGGGCAGTACGATTTCTGCATTTAAAGCCGCTAGATCTTTAAAAGATGGCACTGCCGGATAACCCCGAGAACAGCCGCCGCTTACCAAGGTTAATTTCAGCGTGTATCCATATCAATGGCCCAATGTGCTAAGTATAGTGTTTTATTCATGGAATAATTGTCTGACCTCCAACGAATCGCAACCAGGTTTAAGGTTGCCCTAATACGCGGACAACATTTTCAGCTGTTTTTCTTAGCCTTGGAGCGGGTTGTCATTTACTAAGCGTAGCGAAGAAGGTGCAGCGATGAATATGGAATTTACACCTGAAAAACCTCTTTCACAGGTTACCTTTCCTTTAAGCCCTGTTAAAAGGAAATCCCAGGCCTGATGCACCCCATATATTACATATATTATCTTCCTTCCTGATACGATATACATAGAAACTCCGGGCGACTTGTCTTGGAAAATAGGAAGAGGTAAGGTTAAAGACAGCCTGATAGTCGGGAAGTATAGCTACGAGGAAAGGGAATATGGACATCTCCCTCGGCTACGATTAGGGCGACCTTTGTTATTTGGTATTTACGTTTAAGTTATGTTGTTATGGAAATAAATAGAAGAAATTTTTTAAAAGATACGCTAAAGTTGGGAACCGCAGGGGCAATATTGCCGGCTTCCTTATCGGCCTTTGCTTTACCTGCAGCTGCAAATCCTGGTGAAGGTCTGCACATACTACAACCTGAAGGGAAAAACCGCTTTGCAGGTAGACCCAAAGTTTTATTCTTTGATGTAAACGAAACCTTATTAGATTTGGAGCCCCTCAAAGTTCAGGTAAATACACTGCTCGGAAATAAGGATTTGGGTACCCTATGGTTTACGAGTATGCTGCAATACGCATTTGTAACTTCCTTGGGCAGACAGTATGCGGATTTTGGTACGGTGGGAGCAGCAGCATTAGAAATGATCGCAGCAAACCATGGGATATCCTTAAAACCTGGCGACGCGATGGCCGTTGTAAAACAAATAATGCACCTTGAGCCACATCCCGATGTTAAAGAAGGGCTCTCGCTCTTAAAAGATGCTGGTTACACACTTGTTTCCTTTACCAACTCCTCCAATTATGCGGTAAACCAGCAGCTTCAGCATGCTGGGATATCATCCTTTTTTGATCGTAGGATTAGCGTGCAAGACTTCGGTCGGTTTAAACCCGACAGGGATGTGTACGACTGGGCTGCAAGGTGTATGGGGGTATCCAATCGCGAGAGTATGCTTATTGCGGCGCATGGCTGGGATATTGCTGGTGCGGCATGGGCAGGCTGGCAAAGTGCTTTTATTGCGCGTGCCGGACAGCAGATTTTTCCCTTAGCACCGCAACCTCAGCTGTATGAAAATAATTTAACAGCGCTAGCACAAGCGTTGACAGAGATGCGGTAGATAGTGGGTAGTACCACAGAAAAAACAGGACCTGGCCTTGTATTAGCCTGTCCTGTTTGTAATTCGATTTTACTGAATGCTTAAACTGTTATAGTTTTTGTCTTTTAATTCAAAGAGGTAGATCCAGGCATTGGCTGTCGTTTGTATGCTAGGGTGCAGTGCCGCCTTTGGCGTATTAAAAAAGGCAAGGGCTTGTTCACAAACAACGGTTTTAACACCTAACTCTTCCGCCTTTTGGATAAAAGGCAACAGCGATTTATTATCCGCTAACTCTTTAGCTAACTCACCCATTACAACGATCTCAAAGGCATAGTTATTTTTTTTAATCGCCATAGACTCTGCCGTAGATACAGCAACAGGATAGTGTCCGGCTTTACTTAGCAGGATGGCAAATTTGGTCGATGTGCCCTTGTATTGTACAGGCGTTTCCTGTTGTTGCGCCTTGCTGGGCGTGGGTACGAAGAAGTAAAGACTTGCAAATAGGGCGGCTAAAATAGTTTTTCTTTTCATGTGGCTATTTATTAAGATATATAAATTCATATTTTTTGTTGAATTAAAGACGCGGTACAGTTCCAAAGCGGGCTCCATTTTACAGGGCAATACCGATTTTTTAGATCCAGAGGTAAATTTTTATAGTCTAGCGATTGCGCAGCGGAGCTTTCCTAGGTATTCCGTTTTTAGCCTTTATTTCCCGTATTAGGTTGCTATCAACAGCGCTTTGTTCCCTGCTAATCGCTTATCCTGTTGCCAGGAGGGATGTTTACCTTACCGAAGGCAAAGGTCATGGAAATAAGTAAAATTGTGCTGGTAGATATTGGAATGATGCTGGTATTTTTAGGAAATACTGTTTCTAAAAGCCGATGGGGAGAGCTGGGTATGACGTTTAAAGTATTTTACAAAGTAAGAGGCATCCTCAAAACCTAGGTTGTAGGCAATTTGGTTGATATGGAGTTCCGAATGCAGCAGCATACGTTGAGCCTCCAGCACAATTCGCTCCTGAATAAAAATAGACGGACTTTTTCCTACTATTGTATTGGTGATGTCGGCGAGTGTTCTAGTCGAGATGTTTAATCGGCTGGCATAATCGGCAACGGTAAGTCCATTTTTATAATGCGCTTCGACAAGATTGTTAAATCGAACCAATTGCTTACGTTTTTCGTCTACCGGAAAAATGGGGCCAGAAATTTGTTTTTCATAAGCGTTTTTGCAACGTTGTACCTGTACCAAAAAAGATTTTAGGTACATGCGCAGAAGCTCATCTTTACCAAAAGTGTCGCTGTAGTTTAGTTCTTCCTGAATTAACGTTATATAGCTATCCAAAATAGCATCGCGCTTATTACCGATACAACAGGAGGGTGTTTTATAGGGGTTATTAAACAGATTACATTTGATAAAAAAATCAATCTCACTATCTTTTTGCACCAGAAAGGCTTCGTTAAATTGTAGGATGATACCGGTGCAATTAGCAGTGGTATCAAAATAATGCGCCTGGTTTTTGGCAATAAAGAAAATAGCGTTATCCTTAACTTCGTAAGCTTTAAAATCTACAAAATGATTACCATGCCCCCTTTTAAACCATATCACCTGAAAGAAGTTATGGATATGGGGCTTACGCATTACAGCCGGATTGTTGTTTAAGTAGTGCTGTAAATCATATAAGGCAAAATGTGTCGAATCTATAGAAACCTGCTTAGAACTGTTGCTGTATGGAATCTCTTTCTTTGAATATGTCATTGCTGTCTTTACGATGTAGGTAACGCCTGAGGTTATGCCTGCAGGGTATCCGGAGTAAACGAATGTACAAAATTTAAATCTTTTAAGCTGGAGCTTTCTGCAGGTATTACAGATTTGTACCCACAATTTTCCAATTTAAACGGTATAATATGGGCTCAGCCAAAGCTTTAGGCCACCCTTATCAAGAAGCGCTGCTGTCGTAGGTAAATAAACTGTAAAACAGTGTTTTCTAATATTATTTCCTGCTGGCATTAGATTATCGGCCAGGAGTTTGGTTGTCTGCGCTGTATTAATACCTCAAAAATGGATATGATAAAAGCAATCAACGACTTAATAATATACTAAATCTATAAAATAAGTAGTTTAATTTTCAGATTCTTATACATTTTAGTATATAATAATCATGAATTGTGCTGCAAAATCGATAAATTGGTCCTACCTTATTAATTAGCTTAAAAAATTAGATATGTCAGTTTTTAAAAAGAAGTGGACAAAAACAGCAGCCTTGTTGCTAAGCTTAGGCGCGGCTGGTTTAGGCCAGGTTCAGGCACAACAGGAGGCACTGTGGATCCGGTATCCGGCAATTTCTCCGGATGGAAAAACCATCGTTTTCGGGTATAAAGGAAACCTATTTAAAGTAGACGCAAAAGGAGGATTAGCACAAGCATTAACGGTTGGCGCATCCTATTCTACCATGCCGGTATGGTCGCGTGATGGTAAAACCATTGCTTTTGCCAACGACCGATACGGCAACTTTGATGTGTTTACCATTCCTGCCGAAGGGGGTACTGCAACACGTATTACCTTTCACTCGGCCAATGATTACCCGTATGACTTTTCGGTAGATAACAAAGAGGTAATATTTGGTTCTGCCCGCCAAGGAACGGCAGAATCGTCGCGTTTCCCTAGCGTGCGCCTATTCCAAAACTTGTATAAGGCACCGAAAAATGGAGGTAGACCTGTATTGATATCTGCTGCAGGCATTGAGAATGCCCATTTTAACCCCGACGGTACGGCCATCGTATTTCAAGACCGTAAAGGCTATGAAGACCCATGGCGTAAACACCATACCTCCTCCGTAACGCGCGATATTTGGTTATACGATCTTAAATCCAAACAATATCAAGCCTTAACAAACGAGGAGGTGGAGCATCGGGAACCGGTATTTTCTGCCGATGGCCAATATGTATATTACCTAAATGAAAAAGACGGTACCCAGAATTTGTATAAAAAGGGGGTACGTACACGTATTGCAGATCAGCAACTTACAAAATTTTCGAAAAATCCGGTTAGACACCTATCCATTGCGAAGGATAACACCTTAGCATTTACCCAAAATGGCGAGGTGTATACCCTAAAAGAAGGAGAAAGTCCGAAAAAGATTAGCATAAAAATTGCTGTAGAAGCCGGCGATGTGGAGCGTAATAACGCCGTATTATCGGGGCAGGCAAGCGAGTTTGTACTTAGTCCGAACAACAAGGAAATCGCCTATGTATCCCGGGGTGAGGTATTTGTGACATCCGTGGAGGGTAACTTCACGACACGTATTACCAATACCGCATCGCAGGAGCGCATGGTACGTTGGGCACCGGATGGTAAATCTTTGATCTATGCTGCAGAGCGTGGCACCCAGGGCTGGGGAATTTACGAAAGTCGGCTGAAGGATACCACGGAGGGAAACTTTTTCCAGGGCACCCTTTTTATCGAGCAACCTTTAATAACGGGGAAAACGGATAATTTTTCGGCTAAATTTTCACCCAATGGGGCGCAGATTGCCTATATCGAAGAGCGTAATATCTTAAAGGTTTATGATGTAAAAACAAAAAAAACAACCACCCTATTGCCGAAAGGACATAACCATTCCTATGCCGATGGGGATTGGGGTTTTGAATGGTCGCCAGATAGCAAATGGTTGTTGGTAGACGACCAGAAGGGCTTTTTCTCGGTGCGTAATGCAGCATTGATCAAGGCCGATGGATCGGGAACTATTCAGTATCCTATAAACTCGGGATTTGGCGAGTCGGGGGCACGATGGGAGATGGGCGGTAAGCTGCTGACCTGGGAGAGCTCGAAATATGGACGTAAGTCTTTAGCCAATCAAGGAAGCCGCGAAACAGATATTCTGGGGGTATTTTTTAACCAGGAGGATTACGATAAGTTTACCTTAAATAAGGATGAGTTTGCCTTATTCAAAGATACAACCGACAAAAAGAAAGATCCAAAAAAAATAGAAGATCTAAAATTAAATTTGGAGAACCTACGCGACCGTGAGGTGCGTTTAACCATAAATAGCTCCTCTATAGCAGACTATGTCATAACAAAAGACGGTAGCAAGGTGTATTACCTTTCTGCCTTTGAAAGAGGCTATGACCTATGGCAAACGGAGCCACGTACGCGCGAAACAAAAATTCTCGCTAAGCTAGGAGGTAGTCCGTCGGGCATTGAATTAAGTAAAGACGAGAAATTTGTGGTGGTCTCCAACCGCGGTAACTTAACCAAGGTGGAATTGGCTACGGGAAAAGTAACGCCTATATCTGCTACTACCGAACTGGAATTAAACGCGTCCGCCGAGCGTCAATATATTTTCGACCATACCTGGTTGCAGGTAACGAAAAAATTCTATGACCCAACAATACATGGCATAGACTGGAAGGGCTACTATGCTACCTATAACCGCTTTTTGCCGCATATCAATAATAACTACGACTTCCAGGAGCTGCTTAGCGAACTTCTAGGCGAGTTAAATGCCTCCCATACCGGCGGGCGATACAGTCCGCGATTTGCCAATGCCGACCAAACGGCATCTTTAGGCTTGTTGTACGACGAGACGTTTACGGGTAAAGGCTTAAAAGTTACCGAAGTTATTGCTGGTGGCCCTATTGCCAAGGCAAAATCAAAAATAACGGCTGGTACGGTAATCTTAGAAATTGATGGCGCTGCAGTAAACGACGAAAACGATTGGTCGAAATTCTTAAACCGTAAAACCGGTAAATATGTTAAATTATCGGGTGTTACAGCCGCCGGACAGCCTTTTACCGAGACCGTAAAGCCGATTTCCTTTGGCGAGGAGAATGCCTTGATGTATAAAAGATGGATTACCTCGCGGCAGGCATATGTAAATAAAATCTCCAACGGCAAGATTGGTTATGTGCATGTTGAAGGCATGAACGACGGTTCGTTTCGCGAGTTTTACGATAAGGTAATGGGCGAGAATAGAGATAAGGAAGCCCTTATTGTGGATACCCGTTTTAATGGTGGGGGCTGGTTGCACGACGACCTGAACACCTTCCTGTCAGGGAAAGAATATTTAAAATTCGCTCCACAGGGAAATGTCCTCAAGTCTGGGGAGCCAATGACGCGCTGGAGTAAACCCTCGGCCGTGGTCATGTCGGAAGGAAACTATTCCGACGCCTTTATTTTTCCTTATGTTTACAAGCAGAATGGGTTAGGGAAATTAATCGGTATGCCCGTACCGGGAACAGGAACAGCGGTATGGTGGGAAACGCAAATAGATCCTACCTTGGTGTTTGGTATTCCTATGATCGCTACAATCGGTGCAGAAGGGCGCCCTACAGAGAACCTGCAGTTGGAACCTGATATTCGTGTTCCACTACCATACGAGGCATTCTTAAAAGGAGAAGACCCTCAGTTGGAAAGAGCCGTACAGGAGCTTTTGAAAAAATAATACAAATAGAAGAAGGTGTCCTCCATCAGGACACCTTCTTACTTTAGTTGCCGGCTTTAAATTGCTGGTAGCTGGCCTCATTTTTGAAGTAGGCGACTTCACCCTGATTACCTATTAATACAATATAAGCATCTGCTTTATCGACAGGTTCCAGTGTATGAGGGTCCTTTGCATAGCGTACCACGCTATCCTTTGGGATGCGCTCCTGGCACATTTGGCAACAGCCGTAATAGGTTTTATTTTGGTAGCGAACTTCCAATTGGGGGGTACCCATAAAGGCATCGTTTACCATACATACCAAATGCGAGGGTACCGAATCGCCCTTGTTGTACGCGCTATTGGCCTTGTCGCTTTTGGGTACAACAACAGTAGTCTCCGTGGCAGTATCCGCTATCTTACTGTGCTGGGGTTGGCAACTGCTTATTCCTAGCAGCATACCCGTTAGCAGAAGGAGTTTATCTAAAATTCGCATATCTTTCCTGTTTTTTTTATTATGGATTAATTACTATACTGCGCAATTGCTGCTCCGTTTTGTATCTCCTCAGAGCCATTTTTCAGCACATCATCTCCCGGCTTTAAGGCGCCAAAAACCTCTACCATATCCGGCATTACACGCCCTTTCGTTACGGGCACATGCTGCGCTTTTCCATCCGCTACGCGGATAATATACAGCTGCATAGGGCTTTCTACCAAGGCACTTTTCGGAACAAAAAACGTAGGCTCTGTATGCTGCAAAGTAAGGCTAGTTTCTGCAATCATATGCGCCTTTACGGCCCTACTAGGGTTGATAAAATCGGCTTCAATTTTTTCGGATCTGAGTTTACTATCGAGGCTTCCCGACTTTCGGCTTACGCGCGCAAAATACCTTTCCTGTGGTTGCGAGCGTATATAAAAGAGAATGGTGTCTCCCAGGTTAACATAAGGCGTATTCGCCTCGGCAATGGATAGGTTAAGGCGAAGTTTTTTGTGGTCTTCTATAACCAGCAGGGGCGCAGCATGCAGGGGCCCAACATAAGCCCCAATATCTACATTACGCGCGGTAACTGTACCTGCAAAAGGTGCCCTTATTTGCAAGTAGCCGCTCATGGCCTTCACCTCATTGTAGGCCGATTTTGCAGCATTAAGCTGTGCTTCGTCGGCAAGTTTTCGAGCCTTCATAACATCCAGCGCATCCTTTGCTATAGCACCAGGGGTTTCATGGGCTTTAACCGTTCTATCGTAACTAGCTTTTGTGGCTAGGTAAATAGCCTCTTGTGCAGCCAGCTTGGCGGCAGCATTCGCGAGCTGCGATTCTATTTCCGGCGCTTCCAATTCCACCAATACCTGTCCGGCAGCGACCGTAGATCCGATATCTACCCGAATATGCTTCACGTAACTGTTAACCTTCGCAAATAAAGCCGTTTGGCGGTCGGGTTTAAGCTCCCCCGCAAGCTGTAGCAGCACCTTGGGGTTTGTTTTTTTTAAGGCCAACGTTTCGAAAGGAGCGGCCATAGGCATAGCCATAGCCTTATCTTCCAATTTTTCGGTTTTCTCCAACTTTTGTGGCTTTGAAGTGCAGGCCATTGCCAGTACGATAAAAGGCAGCAGTAAGTAAGCTTTAAATTGCATTATTATCTGTTTTTATGGGTGTATATAAATAACTATGACGATCGTCAGGGTCTAATGACGGAGATTGTATGCCGCTCTTATGCTGCATCCAGGCAAATACCATCGGCAATATGAAAAGCACCGAAATAGTGGATGCTATAAGTCCGCCGATTACGGCTCTCCCCAGCGGAGATACCTGGTCGCCACCTTCGCCAAAACCAATAGCCATCGGCAGCATACCGGCCGACATGGCAAGCGTTGTCATAATAATGGGGCGCATGCGCAGTTGGGTTGCGGTCAATGCCGCAAGCGTCGCATCCCCATGTTGCAAACGCAGTACCTCGGCATTGCTTATTAGCAGCACAGCATTGGCGATGGATACGCCCACAGCCATTATTAAGCCCATGTACGACTGCAGATTTAGTGTAGAACCGGTAATCTTTAACAGCAGCAAGGCTCCCAATACCACGGCCGGAATGGTGCTGAGTATAACCAGCGATACACGAAAAGATTGAAAGTTTGCGGCGAGCATTAAAAAGATGACCACAATAGCCAGCCCAAGGCCAGCGCCTAAATGTAGCATCGTTTCGTCCAGTACTGGCGTCATGCCGGCGAGATGAATGTTCACCCCTTTAGGGAGTTCACCCAGAGCAGCTATAGCCGCCTCAATATCCTTTTTTGCGCTGCCCAGATCCTTATTTTTTATATTGGCTGTTACCGTAGTGTATCCCATTGTGCCCAGGTTGTAGCTCTCCCCTAAAGTTTGGGTCGGTATTATACGCGCAACATCGCCTAATACAGGTCTATCGGCATTTTTTGCTAATGGGATATTGGCTAGCGCTTCCGGGCTATTCACCATGGTTTGCGGCATCTGTACCTGTACATCGTAGGCAATCCCCATCATACCACCGACCCACATGTTTTTGTTCGTATAGCGTGAAGAGGCTGTACTAGCTACTAGAGATCTTGCAATATCTTGTGCATCTAAACCAAATTGTGCAGCACGATTTCTATCGATATTTATCGCCAAAGCCGGATAGTTTACAGACTGTGGTATCTGCTGGTCGCGTAGATAATCCAACGTTTGGAGTTGCTTTAACAGCTTATTGGCGGTCATAAGGTTCATGCTCTTCATCATGCCCGATACCCGTATTTCTATGGCCGTGGTAGCCCCTTGACTCAGCATTTTCTCGGTCAGCGCTATAGGCTCAAAGGATAACCCAAGTTCGGGCATTTTTTCTTTAATATGTGCCCTTATCTGGTCTTTTAAGGTTTCCATATCGCCCTTAAAATCAGCCAGTGCTACCTGTAGTAAGGCTTGATGCGGACCGGAATTGTACAGGTAAATCGGACTTACCGCAAAACTTGATGGATGCTGACCCACAAATGCCGAGGATATAGCAATTTTATCTTCCCCCAATAGCTGCGTAAGTTCCTGAAGGAATGTTTTTACGTAAACCTCAGTTTTTTCAATCCTTGTTCCATCAGGCGCGGTAATACGCACTTGAAACTGACTGGTGTTTACCGCAGGCAAGACATCCTTTCCTGTGTTTAGGTACAGGAGAGATATGCCTCCGATCATCGCCATAAAACTTAGGCTTACCAGGAGCTTTTTATGGGGCATGGCACGCTGCAACTTTTGGTTAATACGGTATTTAAAACGCTCAAAACCCTCAAAACGCCCGCTAGGCATGGCAGGTACGGTAGGCCCTGGGCTATGCTGGGGCTGTCGTTGCATAATCCAGTTGGCCAGTATTGGAACAAAGGTCTGGGATAGCAGAAAGGAAATAATCATGGAGAAACCAATCGCCAATGCCAAAGGCAAAAATAAAGCCCCCGGGATACCCTGCATCATAAACGCTGGTGCAAATACGGCCAGGATACAGAGTAGAATGAGCAATTTTGGAAAGGCAATTTCCTGGCATGCGTCTAATATGGCTCTAGCTTTGGACTTAGGAAGGGCAAAATGTTGGTGAATGTTTTCTATGGTCACTGTACTTTCGTCGACCAAAATACCGATGGCCAAGGCCAGGCCCGACAGGGTCATGATATTAATCGTCTGTCCAAAGATTTTTAAAAAAAGAATACCTGATAGAATCGCGATTGGTATGGTTAATATAACAATTAAAGCCGCGCGGGTATCGCGCAAAAATAAGAGCACCATAAGCCCCGTAAGCAGTGCTCCTAATATTCCTTCCAGCACTAAGCTTTTAACCGCATTGGTGACATACACCGATTGGTCAAACTCGTAGGTTACTGTAACATCATCGGGTAAGTTTTGCTGGATATTGGGAATGGCTTTTTTAAGATCTTGAACCACAGCATAGGTGGAAGCTTTTCCCGACTTAGCGACATTGATGTAGACCGAACGTTTCCCGTCGACCAGGGCATAACCTGTAGTAATATCGGCACCATCTTTAACCGTCGCCACATCGCGGATATATACATTGTCTACCTGCCCTTTAAAAAGGGGGATATCACCAAATTCGGCCACCGATTTTAAGGTGCTATTGGTTGGTGTAAGGTAGTTGATGTCGTCTATATAAATATTTCCTGCTGGTGCGGTAACATTCTGCCGACTGATGGCCTCGACAACTTGTTCGGGCGACAGCTGATGTGCACGTAGTTTACTGGGGTCGATGTTGATTTCAATCGTCCGCGGACTACCGCCAAAGGGGGGCGCCGTCGTTAACCCTGGAATGGCTATCAAAAACGGACGTGCAGTGAAATTGGCAATATCCTGCAGCTGGTTGTTGGTTTTTGTATTACTACGAAAAACCAACTGTCCGACCGGTTGCGAAGAAGCATCGAAGCGTATAATAAACGGTGGTGGTGCACCTGGTGGCAAAAATACCTGCGAACGGTTGGATAGTGCGTTTAATTGTGCTATGGCTTCGCCCATATCCGTGCCCGCATAGAAGCTTAATTTCATTAAGGTAAGCCCCTGTGTATTTTTGCTCTCTATACTTTTGATGCCATTAGCAAACAGCATCATATTAACATACATTTTAGTAAAGTATCCTTCCATCTGCTCGGGCGTATACCCGTTAAATGCGTGTGCTATATAGACCACAGGAAGGTTTATTTCGGGTAGGATATCTACCTGGATATCCTTTGTCGCACGTATACCAAAGAAAAATAGGCCCAATACCAATACCATAATGGATATAGGCTTCCGGAGTGCAAATCGTATTAAGTTCATGTTATTTCTCTTTAGTCTTTGTGATGAGGTAGTAAGGTGCTTAAATCTCCCTGTGCTGCCGCCAATAACAGTAATGCCTGCCAAACATTATTATGGGCAACCTCCTGTTCAATCTCGGCTCGGTTTATACTGTATAAAGCCTGGGTATAGTCGACCAGGGTCGACAAGCCATTTTCATAACGTGCCATCTGCTGCTTAAAAGCCTGCTCGGCAGCTTTACGTTGCACAATTGTTTCCTTAAGGTTTTTATAAGCTTGTTGCAGCTGCGCCTCGCCCAGCTGCAGTTGGGCTTGTAGCTCCTTGGCTAAGCCATCATACTGCTGGCGTAAGGATTGTGTAAGCAGCTGTTGTTCTTTTATTTTCGCAGCATACCGTGGTATCTGTGTAAGGTTCCAACTTAGGGTAAGGCCTAGCAGGTAATTCCCACGGTCTATGCCGACACCTTTTGGGTAGGCAGTCGAGAAAGCCTGGGTGTTCTGCGCGTAGTTGTGCGCAAAACCAGAACCACGCCCTTGTAGGACAGCCGCTGCAGAAAGGCTGGGCCTGCGCTCTGCCGTTAACAGCGACTCCATCTGCTTACTAAAATCAATTTTTTGGCTTTGCAGTAGCAGTAGTGGATGTCCTTTAGCCTGCTGTTGCTGGTACTGCAACAGGTCCATCGGCAGCGTACTGCTGTATGCGCTATCGAGCTCATATGTTTTAAAGCTGTCGCCCATAAGTACCGCAAGCTGCTTGTTATAGTCCAGCACCTTGTCCTGTGCTTTTATCTGTAAAGAGCGGGCATGCGCAACTTCTGCTTCCGCTAAAGCAGCATCCACCTCGGGCAATAGGCCACTTTCTGCACGCGCAGCCGTAAGGGTATAAAATACCTGTGCCCGGTTTACATTTTTGCCTTGCACCTGGTATAAGCGCTGGCAGGCAAGCAGCTTTAAATAGGCGGCAGCGACTTTAACCTGATGCTGAAAAATTTCCTGATTAAGGTCTGCAGCGGCAGTCCTTTCTGCGGCTACGCCTAAACCAATTTGGTTTTTAACGCGGCCAAAAGTAAAAACATTCCAGTTGATATGGGCGAGGTACAACGCGCCAAAACCGGCATTCCAATTCTGCTCTGCCAGCGGCATAGACGTAGAGGCGATGCCGCCGCCGGCAAGCATAGGCCCGTGTATCATATTAACGGTACCATAGCTCTGCTGTGCCGAAATATGGAAATCCGGTAAGTGAAGCTGGCGCAGAAAGGCTGTGTTTTCTGCCGCGGCAGCATGCAAGGATTGCTTGGCTTTTAGCGCATCGTAGCTTTCGGTAGCCCTTTGTATGGCCTCAGAAAGCTGCAGCAGCTGCGCCGATGCATGCCCAGTCGCCATCAATACCAGACCAAGGCTGGTAAGGAGTTTAAATTTCATGGTATATATATAGAATTTAAAAAATTAGACGTAAGGATGTTATACAGCCGATGGAAAACGACCGTATATAGATAGCCATACGCAGCTGTTAAATTCTATATATGCAGTTTAAAATATAAATGGAATTGCCCTGTTTTGGGGCTTTTGAAGATAGGAAATGCGGGTTAGGCTGGCAGAAATCAGGTGTAAGGGCATGCTCAAATACGGCACCCAGCTGTTTGGCGGGGATAGCATCGCCCCAAAATTTTACCGACAGATCGCTATGGTTTTGCTTTTTTAGCCCTTCATCTACTTTAACAACCTTAACTTCATGTTTGCAACAGCCCTGTTTTTTAGACTTAAGGTCCTTTTCTTTGGCCATACAAATGGGGCAGGGCTCAGTGGGGTTTTCTTGCGCTGTGCTCGACAGACTATATAGCTTTACAGCCATAGTTTTGCATACATGTGTATACTGGGTGAAGCCTGTAGACAGCACCAGATAGAGTGTAGAAAATAATATGACCGCTAATTTTTTCATTTGCCGTGTACAAAGCTAAGAAAAAATTAATCGTTTGTATACCCCTATGGCAATATCGCTAGGAGAGGGCATAGGATTTCAGCGTCCCCACATATTGAACCCTATACGCTGTAGCGCATAGTTTGGCAAAGGATGGCAGGTAGGGTAAAACAAAGGCGAGCTTAAAAAAATTAAACTATACGGCATGGAAACGCATAATTATACTGTTCCATATAGGCTGGTTGTTACTGCATCCCGTATAGCAAGTAAGGCCTACAACAAACCCTATACAGCAGGCAAAACTAGTACATAAGTAGCCCGACAAAAGCAAAAACCGCGTTGTATTACTGCTATATATTGCAGTATTACAACACGGTACTAAAGCATTCAAAAAAGCTACCGCTATTATTTGTCCATAACGATATAATTTGGATACGATTCAGGATTTGGCAAATCAAACTTTTCATCGTAAGGCTGCGTACCCTCCTTATTCGAATACAGCGCCACACGTCTAACCCCCGATGCGGTGCTACCCCCTATACCATTCACCACATTCAGTATATTACCGTTGCCCGCAAAACGTGTGATACACATTTTCTCCAGCTTCACCTCAGGGCTGTTGGGGGCTTCAAATCCATTTTTCTTATTTACCCTGCCATCTGTCCCCGTGAAAACAGCATAAGAGCCCAAGCCAATACTATGGTGCACCTTCACGGTATTGGCCACTTTAAATGCCGCATATCCATCCACACGGCCATCCTGACTGCTCCAGCTTGCCTGATTCGGTGCATCGTAGGGCGGCTCATTCTGAAAGAAAAATGTTCTGCCCCGTTCACCTAACCACAGCACCTCATACTCCTGATAATGTTCCGCAAAAAGAGCATACAGTGTAACATCATCCCCCGTAACAATAAGTCCGTTTTTTGCCCTGTCCCTTGTCCAGCGCAAGGGGCCCCCCGGTTGCGAGCCATGGTCGGCACGCCATAACCAAAAATGGTCTCCAACAACATGGTTACTATTTATTTCCATAGAAGCATGAATTTGAACATTTTTTGCCTGTACGCCACCCACGCGGCAGGTTATGTCAGACAGAAGAATAGGGTTTGCCGCATGGTTGGCATCCGCACCCGCATTGCCGATACGCACCTGGTAGGTGGTGCTATTAAACGAGTCCATTAACAAACCCGCAATAATTATCCCCTCCTTATCATCCGCAAAGATACAGCCCCAGGTATTATTTTCTGTAGGCGCTAAGGTTACCGAAGCGATGCCGGCACCCAGGAGGATAGCATTTTTCCGATTCACCTGAATAGGGGCATTTAAGGCATAATGTCCAGGCGTAAAAAATATATTCTTCCCCGCCTTCAATGCTTGGTTTATCGTTACCTCCGTATCGCCCTCTTTGGCTACATACCACGAAGTAAGTACGTCCTGCACTTCCCCTTTACCCATATCCGTGTCCGACCAAGAGACGCCAACCCTATCTCGCTGCCATGCCGGTACAAACACCTTATAGGCACCATCTTTGTCGATAAACAGAAAAGGTTTCTCCCGGATGATTGGTGTTGTAGCCACAGGCGTGTTGGTAGCATCCGCCGCCGGCGGATTTACTACCCCCTGCCACAGCATATTATAAGAGCCACCCATACTGCCCGAGCCAGCCGGGAAAACAGCATTTCGAGTATACCACTGCTGCTGTCCGCCCCAGTCAGGGCGATTGCTGCTGTAATGCGTGTCGGCAATGAAACCACCGCTACCCCAAAAGTTGCTATTTCCGATATCCGAAATATATTTAGATGTACTTTCAATATGCATCCTTCGGGCACTCGTAGACTGAGAAACCGTCCACGCAAAATCGCGCATCACACTGATATTTTCAACGGAACGCCAAAATGTACACGTAGCATTTGCACCACCCGAAAGGTGAGGACGCGTAAACAGAGCACCCACCTTAACATCCTGCGGCACACGGCCGAGGCCGCCAATATGTGCATAGAAACCTAATTCTATAGCATTTGCCGCGGCAGAAGAAGCCGAGCCAGTACCTCCAGGATCGTACGATTGCCCTTTAACATTAGGTTTTAAATAATACGCCTGTCGTTTTGTGGTCCATTCGCCGTTCGATCCGCCCATACCGATGCTGCTAAACTGCGCATTAATATCGTTGCGTGCTGTAGCTGCCGTTTCATACTTTCTATCGTAGAAATACATATGCTCACCAAACAACTGATTTTCTAAGGAAAGCATTATGCTGACACCATTGCGCGTTATTTTATAGTAATTTTCATATTTATTTGCATGGGGTTTGGTATCTGTAAAAGTTAATTTGGAGGTCGCAGCAACCTGCACAAAATCTGTTGCAAGGCGACTGCCTCCACGGCTTATTACATAATTTCCAGAAGTGCCGAATGCCGGCCAGGTTAAGGTTAGCTGTTTTTTACGGTATTCAATTTTGCCTTTTATTTGTGGGTCTACTCGTGTTTCACCATAGGTAATGGAAGGGGTAAAACTAAATAAGATTAAAATAAATGCTAGTGCTGTGCTTACAGAAATTACCTTTTTACGCATAAAATTGTTTTTAAAATGATTGATATAGGTTGATATAATTTAAGATTTAGGAATTTCTAAGATAGTAAAAAAATCCATGTTCGCACCTTACGAGTTAGATTTTCAATGTAACTTTGTCGTAGATAAAAGGCTATTATTAAGTTACTTGATGGTGCAATGAAGTGCCGTTTATGCAAGAAAGCCTAGGTAAACCGTTGTTTATACCAATCTTCTGAAGCCAGAAAGATAGCGCTGTAGCATCCACAACAGCAGTTATAACCACAAATGCTTAATCGCCCAAGGCGATTAGGGCAGCCTTATAAAAAGCCTGAAGACTAAAAAAGTGAACCCGGCATTCCGGATGTTTATCCTGCGCACATACGGATAACGTATAACCCGCTATACAATCCAAGGTTTCAAAATACGCCGCTACCGGTTTATTATTTTTTTGCAGGCGTATATTACCGTTAAGCCACGAAAAATGTAAGGCGGTAAGATCCTCAGTTAAACCCTTTCCGGTAGCCTTAATATAACTTTCTTTCAGTGTCCATAATTTAAAAAAAAGTACTGTTTTTTCGTAATCTTTAAGTTTTTGCAGCTCCCTATTTTCCATATCGCTACAGGCTACCGCAGCAATATGCGTTCTGTTGGGTCTTATTTTTTCAATATCAATACCTACTAAAACAGGAGCTACCACAGCAACCACCCAATTACCGGAATGCGAAATATTAAAATGTAAATCAGGATAATGCGGAAGAAAGGCTTTACCATACCGTTGATAAGCGTAAACAATATCGGTATTAGGAACAGCATAATGCTTACACAAAATATAACGGGTTAACAAATCGCCAAGTAAACAATGTATAGCATCCATTCGCTTATGGAAACGACGTATCCTGGCTTTTTTGTCCGCATCGATATATTCCGTTAGTTTAAGGAATTGAGCGTCCGTTAAATCCTGGTCAATATGAACTGCGTAAATATGCATTCTAAGTCTTGTTAATTTTTCTACAAGTACAAATAACCATAACCAAAGCAATACCGGCGACGATATATTCAATCACTGTAGACGCTATGTAGATGGATGAAATACCAAATATGGCCGGTAAAATAAGCATGGCCGGAATATAAAAAATAAGTTGACGTATAATTGCTAGTACTATGGCGGGTGCTCCCTTGCCGATAGCGGGATATAAGGTCATGGTCATAAACAAGAATGGAATAATAGGAGTAGCCAGCAGCAATATGCGAAAGTTTTGGTACTGTTGTGGATTCAACAGCTCACCGGGCATCATACGCGTTAAAATGGGCTCCGCGTATAGGCTGATAATAAACCATATCGGCAATATACATACCGTCGACAGGATCACGAAAATAAGGAATGCATCTACGGTACGTTTGAACCTTCGGGCACCATAATTGATGCCAACCACAGGCTGTAGTGCCCGCATAAAACCAGCAATAGGCATCATTAGCAAAGTATATACCCGATACGAGGCACCATAAACCGCCAAATCTATTGCCGTGCCATGGCGCGCAACACTTCTAAAAACAGCTACCGCCTGTAGCAGGCTCATCAGCACCATAATTAAAGCCGCCATTCCCAAGGTTATTATCTGCCTTAGTATATGCTTATCGCAATGCAAGGACAGTGGATTACTGGTATAGGAAACAAATCTGCTACGGAAATAACAGCATCCACAGATACCATACAGCAGCATACCCATATTGGATCCCCAAGCCGCGCCGGCGACACCAATTTTTGCGATATCAATTAATATATAACTCAGCAACACGTTAATCAGCAATCCCCCTCCCATAATAATGGCGGCGAGTTTCATCTTCCCCTCTGCACGAATAACCATATTGACAGCAAAGCCATAAATCCAAAAGAAAACACCGTATAAGGTATGCTGAAAATAGGTAAATGCTAGGGCTAGTATTTCACCCTCAGCGCCCATAAATGCAAGAATTCGCTTGCCAGTAAGTACCGCCAGTAGCAGATACGCTATCGATAGCAGCAGGCTAAGAAAATTGACATTGCCAAGAATGCCCGACATCTTTTCCGCGTCATTTTCACCTATCGCGATACTTAATATTGCGCCAGCACCAACTCCAATTAAAGAACCTATGCCCATGGTCAACGAAACCAGTGGATAGGCGACGACAACGGCTGCTAAAGCCTTTTTACCGATAAATACGCCCACTAAGATGGCATCAAAAACTGTATTTAATCCATAGAAAACCATGGCCATAATAATGGGCCAAGACATACGCCATGACAACTTCCACAAATTGTTTGTTAAGATTTTACCTGTATGTTTTACTGTATCCATTACTAACGATCTAATTCTTTCTGAAATGGTTTATTAAGCGCTGCAGCAAGTGCAGCAGCATATTTCGGGCCCAAGCAAGTCCAGTGGTCACCGTCGATTTCTGTTACCTGCAGCGTACCCAAGCATAAGTCTGCCCATATAGATAAGGTGTTGTCGTTGATGTCTTTAGCTGCTGTAGTGCGGTGGTCTTTGGCTTTAAAATACCTGATATCTCCAAAATAGGGAGGAGCAATATATTTAGAGGCTTTAAAGTTTTGAACAAAAATAGCGTAGCTACGTTCCAGAAGCTCCACAGGTATATCGCGGTTATGTAGACGTTTTATAGCGCTGCTATAGGCCATAAAACGATCTTTTTGCGGTACAACGTTTAGCCGTTTAAAAACCGAAGCCATAGGCGCAAGCTCCGGTCTTCCTGACAGGGTAAATATGGCTCCTTCAGGCAGCTCATTATTATTAACCGCTAACGTATCCCTAAGCCACGCCATAAATAAAGGACCATTAATTTCACCAAATCCCGCATCGGCAAGGTCAATGTTTAAATTAGGCAGAAAACGGAATTCTATAAATAAACTATCGTACACTTTAAAAGGCGCAGCTAGCGCATCGATGATCGATAAATCCACAATGTCAATACCTTTTTCACTCAGTCTTCTAGCAATTTCTACAGCAACCATACTGCCAATAGAATAGCCAATAAGCTGCACCTGCCGTGCACCATTTTCCAAAATAATAGACGTATAATCGTCGGCGAGGTAATCCAGCACTTTATCTTCGTCTAAAGCACAATATGCGGCAGTATCCCCAATAGAAATACCGTATACAGCGTACTGTGGCTGTTCCCGCTGTTCCGGCTTTTGCAGCAGGTACCGGATCAAAGGCTTATAATTATCCCAGGTGCCATCCCCCTGAATAATGATACGCTGTACAGCAGCACCATTGTCGCTAAAATTGGTGCAAACTCCCAAACGGGGGGGTACTTCTATAACAGCCCGCGGTTTAGACACTTCACTAACCTGCTGATGGCAGCGGAAGAAGTCTGCCAAAGCAGCAATGCTAGGCGAAGATATTAACTGCCTAAGAATAAAGTCAAAGCTCAAATCTTTCTGTCCGCTACTGCTAAAAATATCACGCATTTTCCCGGCCAACTGCGCAAAAATTAGCGAGTCAGCACCCAACTCATTAAGGTTTTGAGTTCTTTTTATATCCCTTAAAGACAGAGCATTACAGCATAACTCGTAAATACGTTGCTCCAGGTCATCCTGAAAAGAAAGGCTATCGGAGGTGCTGTTTTCAACGTCGAAAACACAAAGATCTTCCAGCTGTTTAATATCCAGCTTGCCATTTAAGGTTAGAGGCATACGCTGTAAACAGCTAACCTGCGCGGGCAGCATATACGCCGGAATCCTGTCGCGCAAAAACTCCATTAATTCGGAATGCAAGGAAGCCTCCGCGCCCTGCACTGTTGGAACAATAAAAGCAAACAAGCATTTTTGACGGCTAATTTCGGATAAGGATTTTGCAATAACAGCAGCATGTGCAACCTGAGGATGCTCTGCTAAAGCAGCCTCTATTTCACCAATTTCAATGCGATGTCCGCGTATTTTTAGCTGTTTATCCACACGACCTAAAAACTCAATATCCCCGCCAGGGCAAAACCTGGCGAGATCCCCTGTTTTATACATGCTAGCGCCTGTAACAGGATGCAGTAAAAAACGATCATGCGTAAGCTCCGCATCATTAAGATAAGCCAAGGCCAGTCCTGAACCTGTAATATACAAATCTCCGCTTTTCCAAACCGGGCAATCGCGCATCTGCTTATCCAGTATGCAGCAGCCCTGATTAGACAAAGGCCTGCCATAAGGAATACTGACCCAATCGGGATTTAAACGGGTATACAGGTAGAAAAACGACCATATGGAGGCCTCCGTAGCGCCACCTAAACTGACAATCTGAGCTTTAGGAACATAACTCAGCAACCTGTCGGGAAGAGGCAATGGAATCCAGTCGCCCGAAAGCAATACAAGCCTAAGTGCAAGGCGCGGCTCGATATGTTGCACGCCTTCGGTTTCCAAGTAATCGACAAGCATCTGCAGGAGCGCCGGTGCCGTATTCCACAAACTCACCCCATATGTAAGCATTAATTCCAGCCAATGCGAGGGGTCCTGCTGCCTTGCAGGATGCGGATAAATTAAGGTTCCGCCAACAGCCAACAGGCCGAAAATATCAAATACCGATAGGTCGAAGCCAAGCTGCGACAGCGCCAGCAAGGTATCCTCCTGGCGTATCCCAAAGCGCCGATGCATATCCTCGATGGTATTCTTGGCACCCAAATGTGAAATAACCACCCCTTTAGGTTCTCCTGTTGAGCCCGAGGTATAGCTAATATAAGCCGGTGTTTGCATAGTCTGCTGTGCCGTGGAAGCGATATTTTCCAAGCTTACCGTAGTTTTCGCTTCCAAGCGATCTACCGCAATCGCCAGCAACTTATTTTCCGTAATGCAGTTATGATCCAGGAACTCCTGCGTAGTGATAATAAATCTGATACCGGCATTTTTTATAATCTTATCCATTCTGGCGGCCGGTTGATGGCTATCTATTGGAACATAAACAGCACCTATAGCAAGCACCGCCATTACTGCCGTAACCTGGTGGTGCGATTTAGGGATTGTAATTGCCACCCTAGCCGCTGCGCTGCAGCCCAAATGCTGCAGTTGCAGGGCAATGTTGGCGGCTTTATGCGCCAGTGTTTCATAGGTTATTGCACCAAATTGGTCAACAATGGCAATCTTATAAGCTAATTTTTTGCAGTTTTTGAGTATTGGCGTATGGAGCAATACTTGCGGTAATGGTGCAGGTTCATTATCTACCCTTTCCCTTTCCTTCTGCTGCCATGGCGGCAGGCTGATCAGCGCCCTGATATGCCAGTTATCAATAGCCGTAGCGAGTGCATTCAGCAGCAGCTCAAAGCTAACAAACATATCTTCAACCAGCTGGTCCGGGAAAATGCCATCACGTGCATCCCAGTTCACTGTAAGTCCGTCGAGGCTGTCTACAACCTGGCAGTCCAAAAAAACCTGTGGCGTCTGGCTGATGCTATAATCCCCCATCTGTCCGGTTAAGTTCAAATCCTTACGATTATCAAAAAGACCAATGGCACTGGTAAGCACAACAGGATAAAGTATACTACCGTTTTGTTTTACTTTAGCGATTTCACGCAGCAGCTCTACCGCCGTAAATACCGTGTGGTCCAAGTCGTTAAACAGCTGTATGTTCAAATCTTTAGCGTGCTCGAAAAAGTTTTTTTGTTCCCTAAAATCTATCTCAAGCAACGATAGTGAGGTAAAATCGCCTACAACCCGATCCACATCCGGATGTAGAGGCCTGCGGTTTAGCACCGTTAAGTTTAAACAAAAATGTGCATGCTCACTCCAGCGCTCCAGTACGGCAGCAAAAGCCGCGGCGACGGCAGCAGTAGGGGTGATGCCAAAAGAACTAGCATTAGCCTTAAAGCTGTCCCAGTTCTTTTTTTTAATTAGGCAGCTATTCCGTGTAAAATGATTTTTAGCGGTATATTCCCGTCGTTTTAAAGGCAGCATAGGCGCTGAAGGCAGTGTTTCTACACGCTTCATCCAATAGTTACGATCCCTGTAATAGGCGGGGGTTTCGCGTAACGCCCTTTCGGCTATAACATAATCACGGAAGCTAACATCTATTGGTTTTAAGGGTTTAGAAGCCTCAAAATAAAGCATTTCAAACTCCGCCAGTAACATCATCATACTACTCCAATCTGCAATTAAAAATTCCATAGAAAAATGTAAAATACACGCAGGTTGTGATTTTTGTCGCGTAGCTGTAATCGCAATATCAAACAAAGGCCACTGCGTGGTATCGTAGACCCGATGGCTCATGCTGCTGCGTATAGCTTCCAATACCGTTGCCTGTTTGGAGGCAGCGAGGAGGGAGATGTCCTGATAACCCACTATAAAAGCAGGCGCATGCTCGCTAATCGTTTGAAAGCCCTGCGGACTAATGCTGGCGCGTAACATTTCGTGGCGCTGAATCAACACATTCCAACACTGCTCGACCCGATCACGGTCTAGCGATGGGTATTTTAATTCCAAATACAAGTGGCAGGCCACATCACCATAAGCGAAGGCCGGATTACGCCCCAAGAGGTATGCCGACTGCACATCGGTTAGCGGAAACGGTTTGTAGCGGTTTAATAGGTCATGCTGAACGGTAACTCTGGTAGGAATATCCGCAAGATAAGCGATAATTTTAGTTTTATATTCCTTTAGCAGCTGGAGATCTGCCGGTTCCATAACGCCCTTTGGCGCTTTAAATTTTAAGACAGCATCTTCCGTCCAGAGCTGGATATTTCTGATGCGCATATGTTCAATCAGCGCTTCAATAGGTATTGGTTTGGTTTGCATAGCTTATACATTAACAATTCGTAAGGGTATTCGAATATTAAAAACATTTTTTGAAGTACATATTCCACCAGCTCCTACAACATGGCCTGTGCCCAGTTTACTAAGGCAGCGCTATCCTGCGGTTCGTAAACAGCATCAGGCTTTAATGTTGGTGGCCCCATAGCCTCCATCAGGGTGTGCCACAACCGCGCAGTTAGTAGCGCCTGCTGTGCACTTTGGGAGGCATCTGTTTTTTTATGAAGGATTCTCCTTTTCATGGCAAGAAGATCCTGAGCAATGGCATTGGGCCATTGTTGTTGTAATATTTCCAGGTAGCTGGGCGCAGTTTCGGGACCTAGTATCAATGTACTTCTTTCGTACAGTTGCTCCACCGTTGCGATGTCTTTTAGGAGTTCCTGATGCGGAATGTGCAATTGAGGTTTCCATACCACAGGGCCATGGTTATCGGTTAATGCTAAAGTCCCCGAGCTGCACACTAGGGCAATGCTATGCAATAAATGGCGATGGTTGTCCGGATCGATTGGGTTAACCTCGTTGTGTGCGCGCATAATAAACGGATAACCAGCCCAGGTGCCGCTAAGCAGCTGGAATGGCAGAGCGTCTTTAACCACATGCTGAATATGAAGCGGTCTGGCGTTAGGCAAAATTGCTGTCATGAGCTGCACCAAGGGGTAAGATACCTGCGTAGCTAAGGCAATATCCAAGTAGATGTCCTGCTTGGTTAGGAAAATCTTTTTCGCCACGGCAGCAAAACGTTGAAATGCAGGTAAGTTTTGGTATAGATTTCCAATGCCGAAGTGCACAGCATTTACCTTTGCAGTCCGCAGGCAGTTGGCGAGATCGCTGTGGTGAATAGGATGTTCAAGCAGCACGTGTATTCCTTTTTCCATGCAGTAACAAGCAAATTCACTGCCCTTGCCGCCCATTACACCCGAACGCAGGACCATACAGGCCAAGTCTATATCCTGAGGATTTATTTCATGGAGGTTTTGTAAAAGAGGGACATTATATATTTCGGCACATTTTCGGGAGCGCTCGCTACCCTTAGCGAATAGGCCCACCAGCACAAAATCAAAGGGGAGCTTACGAATAGCTTCCAGGTAAAACTGTCCAAATGAGGAGCCAAATACCAATACTCTTATCTTTTTTGCGGTCATAATTTGAGGTGTTTTCATGTGAATACGCTTTAAATGCTTCCTTCATCGTCGATGAGAAGATCTGTAATTGCGGTGTTTATCCGTTGAATGGACCCTGGCGGAAGGAGTGATTGAAGCATCTCCATCACAAAATCCACATCCCTAATTGCGGCGGTATGATGTAAGCCCGGGGTTACCCTTCCATCCATTACGGCTTTAACCATTATGGCTGCGATTTTTCCACAGAACGGAATAATATCATCAACCTGAAAAAAAGCGGTTTGTGTTTTTTGTTTTCCGTTACATTCGCCGTCGAGCTGTAGCAGCAGTTTAAAATAAGGGCTTCTACCAAGGCTATCCATCTCTGCCGCTAGTACCAGCTGTGCAATCGTCGCCTGGCGATTTTGTTGGAATGCATAGCTCGCGCTATCCAGAAAGGCGACAGTATGTTCGCCCTGAACGGCAGCATACCAAGATCCATTCTGCAGTGTTAATTTCTGGGCTACCAAATGCGTTTCGGCATCAAATAGCGGGAAAAGCGTAAGCTCAGTATTAAAAAATGGAAGGCTAATGTGGCGCTGTGGCGTTAATATTTGAGAAACAATACCCTGTCTCCATGCCGCACGTGGCCTATAATCAGGCTGTATCACCGCTTCCAAGTAGTCTTCAGCTGCAGCGGGGGTTATAGCGCCAAGGCTACCATAGTAGCTTAACAGACTATGTACTGTCCCGAAATGTTTGGCACACCATCTCGGAAAGAGCCCCGAAAAACCCGGTGTAGCCCCCGCAGCATACAGCAGTATACTGCTACCCGTGTGGAGAGGCTTCCTGGCGTAGTCAGGGTCCATGCCCACATCCACCAGATGCACGCCTTGCTGTATACAAGCCTCGGCAATGCGCCTGGCGTAGCGATGCGAAGGAGCACTACAATTTAAAATCAGATCACAGTGCTGAATAAACGCCAGTAAGCTACTTTCATGTTCAACATCCAGTTTTTCCCAACTCGCATTGCTTAAAAAATGTTGCTGTTTAGCTTTTCCGATATCCGGATTACGCCCCCCAATTTTTAAAGGGCCGATACCAAGTTGCTGTAAGGTAATGCAGGCCTCGAAGCCCACCGCACCATAACCTCCAATAATTCCTATCATGTTAAATTTCCCCTGTTTCCATTGTCTTCCATTCCTCCTGTAGTCGATACTGCTCCTGCTGTATAGCGAAGGCCAGCTCCCACAAAGTAGCCCCAAATAGAGCACTCAGCTTTAAATCCACGGCATACTGTTCCCTTACCTGGCCTAAAAAGCGGGTAGCCGATAAACTATCGCCACCAATTTCGAAGAATATATCGTCGCGACTTATTGTCTTTATATCGAGGAGTTCTTTCCAAAGCCCAGCGATACCCTCTTCCAGTACACCAACAGGTCCTTCTATATTAGTCCTATAGGTTTGCATATCCTGGTTTACACTATTTTTAAGCTGTGCTGCAAGCTCCCTGCGGTCGAGTTTGCCGTTAGCGCTTAAAGGCATATGCGGAAAGATAAACAACCTCTCGGGCAACATATGTGCAGGAAGTAAATCCTTAAGCTGCCTCAGCAAATGCGATACCTTTAATTGCGGTCTCCCAGCTGGACATTGGCATTGGTACAACATCAAGTTGGAACCGCGAATTTTTTCACAGGACGATGTTATAAATCCAGTTTTTTGGAAGTAGTTTCTCCACGAATCCGAATTCATCATAGGGTTAAAGCTATCGCGACGTTTGGCATCAAAATGCTGAAATCCACGTTCAATAACGCCCGCACTTAGCAGCGCAATCGGCATCAGCGTTTCCGGCTCCAGGGCCCATAAATATCCGGCATCACAGAGCAGCTGTGTACAGATGAAAAGCCCCTCTTCGGGCTGTTGGAAGCTGTGGAGGCTGTTTATGGCGACGACGATATCGAAGTCGTAGCGATACGCTTCCGGAATTTGGTGCTGCCTTCGTTCAATAGGTGTTACCAGATGTCCGGCCGCAGCTTGTCGCTTGGTGAAACTACGGAGGAGGCTATGCCCTTCATCAACAACCCAATACCGGATTGCCTTTCCTGCAGTGGCATGTAACAGCTGTTCGGATAGTAACCCTGAACCTGCTCCGAGAATAGCCACTTTTAAAGGTTCTGAACTGATTTCAGCCTGCTGATTTATTTTTTTTGCTAACCGATCTATTCCATTTATCATGCCCCTGTCTAAGCTGCTTAATTTTTCAGGCGCAAGGAGTTCGTCGTCCAGTAAGGCCAGCGCTGGCATGTTGTTCGATAAGATCTGCTGTAGCATAGGAATGCGGCCCTGCAGCCTGCTGTTTAAGGCAGTAAGGGCGCTATCCTGTGTAGCATATTTTTTCTGGCATATACCATTCAGGAAGAGTCGTCCTCCCTTTTCGACGAGCAAATGCCGATTTTGCAGCCAGTTTAACCACATGTCTATGGTAGGCATATGTTCTGGGGCAATTTCCAGATGTGCGGTTACCTGCATTTTTAATTGTTCGATTTGCACTGGAAGTAAAGGCACAGCGCTGCGGTTTTTCGTAGCGCTAACGGTGATTGTCGCTAGTTGTAGCGTTGCAAAAATAACCTCGGCAACCACCTGTTGCTGACGTTTATATGCTACCCTGACCGCAGCTGTTGGGGCAGGAGAAGAGGAAGATGGCCAGCAAGAATCTTCTGCTATTGCCATGGCGGGCCTCTGTCGTGGAACAACAGCAGCAATCAGGTGAGGGGTATTCGCTAAGGTAAGCACCACCGCCGTAGCCTGCGCAACACCAGGGATGGTTTTTAATGCGGCTTCTATTTCGCCAAGTTCTATTCTAAAACCATTTATTTTTACCTGCTGATCCAAACGTCCTAGAAACTCCAAGTTGCCATCAGCCGCATAGCGACCTAAGTCTCCTGTGCGGTACCACCTTTCGCCATTGGCATAAACGAAACGGCTATCGGTAAGCGATTTATTGGCGGTATAACCCCTTGCGAGACCTTGGCCGCCAATCCACAGTTCACCAGTCACAGTTTCGGGACAATCCATTCCCAAAGAATTTACAACCCTATATTTTTGGTTAGCCAGGGGTTTACCATAGGGAATCGATATCCATCCTGGCTGGATAGCATCGACAACATAATAATTGGACCAAATAGAAGCCTCCGTAGCCCCCCCGAGTGCGATAAGCTTGCTGTGTACGGATACTTTCTTTAGCCTCTCTTTAATCGTTAATCCCACCCAATCACCAGAGAGTAGCACTAAACGAAGATGCCCTAAATTATCGCGTTCTGAAGCCGTAAGGAGCAGCATATCGAAGAGTGCTGGAACGGAATTCCAAATAGTGATCTTATATTTTTCCAGTAATGATAGCCATATGGAAGGTTCCTTGCGCTTTTCTTCGGGGAGTAATACTACGGAACCACCAGCAGATAGTAGTCCAAAGATATCGTATACGGAAAGGTCAAAATCAAATGCAGAAACGGCTAAAATGCGGTCGTTAGCCTGCACCACAAACCTGTTGTTTACGTCGTTAATGGTATTCCAGGCGGCGCCATGCGTTATCTCGACACCCTTGGGAGCACCGGTAGAGCCAGAGGTAAAGATTATATAGGCTAACTGCGATGGATGGTTCTGTACAGGGGCGGCCAAGGGCTCTAAATGCGCTGTTTCATCTATATTTATACATTTAATAGAACCAGCCTGTGTCAAGTCTTTCAAGTAGGGATAGGCTGCTATGCTGGCGCTGTCGGTAACCAAAAACTGCGCCGCTGCTGTGGTTAAAATTTTTTGTATGCGTTTATAAGGCTGATCAACCGCAATAGGAATATAGGTACCACCACTGCCTAATATACCCAATGCCGCTATAACCTGAGCCGGTCCTTTGGGTAGGAGAATAGCGATACGGCAGGCTGTATTGTCAGTGCAGTCGACCAAAGCACGCGCTAACTTTAGCGCCATTGTCGACAGGGCATCATAACTTAATTGTGCCGCATATTTATCTTCCCACAATAGGGCTACTTGCTGTGGACGGGTTAGGGCATTTTTGAAAAAGGCGTCGTGCATACACTGCGCAACCCCTGGCCTGGAAGTTTGGTTTATTTCATTTCTTGTATGTCGTTCAGCCGCATTCAGCAGATCGGGTAAGGGCTGTTTCCAATCGGTATTGGCCGCCCAAAACAATAATTTTTGTTGGCTCTCGGTCAGCGCTTTAACCCTATCCATCGCCATAAAGTCTGTTTTTATCTGCCAATCGATACGTAAACCTTCTAGCGTATTCATGTGAACACATAGGGCCACACGTACTGCAGCATAATCGTTGCCCGGTGAAGGCTCCTGCATAACAATTAAAATACCATCGGAAAGTGCCGATATTTGACTTTGAAGATTTGGGATAATGCCTTCCTTTATGTCCGTGCAATAGCTTATAAAACTACGGTCTACATCGATATCTGCATGGAAAGTAGGTATCGGTGAAACATACAACTCGTTATTTCGTAGAATATGAAAGGCCTCTTGGTTTACAAGAACCGGTAAATCCAGCCATGTTTTTAAAGCCAATATAACGCTAATTTCCAAAATACGATCTGCTGGCAAGTGCCAATGTTTTGATTTCTCCTGAATAGCACTCCATATCTCCGGTGCGATACGGATTCTTTCTCTGTGCCAGTTGCTATCCTGGATAATATGCGACGCATGTGTTGGATTATGTAAATCATTTTGCATAACAGGTACCAATTAATGTGAGCTTTTATAAGTGTTATTCAGGGTTTTAAGCAAGTTCTTGAGGTAAATATCACCCAGAGATTGGATAAAGAAGTGATGGCCAAAAAACTCCTGTATTTGAAAAGATCCTGCGGTCACTTCTCGCCAGTAATCCATTACCGTTAAATCGGCATCATCGTGCATGCCGCAATGCGCCTCTACGGGAATCTGTAGCTTTTGACCACAATAATGGAAAGATTCATGGGTACGTAAATCGCCACGCAATTGTTGCAAGGTAAACTGTAACATCTCCGGATGATTTAATAACACCGCTGGAGTACCGCCCATTTTTTTAAGTTCGGCCGTAATTTCAGCATCTGTACTAGCGCTGTTTAGCAGGCTAGGGTCGTGCATATGAGGCGCATGCCTTCCCGCGACAATAAGTTTTTCAGGGGGGAGGAAACCATTTTCTTGTAAGCTATGTGCCAGCAGAAAAGCTACTAAAGCACCAAAGCTATGGCCATAGAGTACATAACTCCCTTGAACGACATCGGCGAATACGGGTAAAAAATCGGCCAGCAGTTCGTCTATAGATGTTGCCGCAGGCCTGTGGATATGGTTTCCCCGTCCCGGAATTTCTACGGGTATAAAGTTTATGCAAGGCTGGTCTTTTGTTTTTTCCCTCCATGTTCGGTATAACTGGGCTCCGCTACCGGCAGAAGGGAAGCAGAACACCTGCAGGGGGCCATCAGCATAGCTGTTATAAAAATTATTACATTGCCGCTCTCCCCCTAGATTTTTATAGTTGTAAGGAAACCATTGTTGTAGTCTGTTCATAATTTGGTATGTGTAGGGTATTAAAATATTTACGTATGTGATGCGCTATCCAGCTGAATATCCCAGTCGTCAGCTGCAACAAGTTGCTGTATCCAGGCTTCGTAGCGTTTTAACATGTCGCGAAGCTGCTCCAAGTCAAAGGCTTCCTCGACGACATCCCAATTCAGCTGATAGCAGTCGCCTTGACCGTATATCTGATGGTCTAACACCACCTGTGGTGTTTGGCTCACCGCATAAAGCTCGCGGACACCATCGGGTAAAGTGCTCCCAGTTCCCTGCGAGCCGTTGTTGTTTAACAAACTGGTAAACACCACAGGCATAACCGCCTGTCTAGGATTGCGTTTATTCAAGCTACGTAAAAGTTCCAGTCCGTCTTTCGCCCGGTGTTCTATAGCCATCCATAATTGCTCCTGCATAGCGATAGCTTCCTGCAGGAAGGTGCCATGCTGTTTTGGAAAGTAGCTGATTAGCGCCAGGTTGGTAAAATCGCCTATCACCTGATCCACCTGCGCGTGCAGGCTAAGGCGGTTAAAGAGCGTCATGTTGAGCGATACCGCTTTTCCAGCACTCCAATACGACAATAGTTTGGAGAAAAGACAGGCGAATACAGCCGTAGCATCCATGCGGTAGTTCCGCGCCTTTGCTCGTAGCAATTCCAAGGTCTCGGACGTTAGGGTAAAACCATACCTTTCAAACCGCGGCTGTTTTATAGCCGTTAATTCTTTGCTGTAGGGTAAGGCGGGGGCTGGAGGAATATGGCTTAGTTTTGACGCCCAGTATTCTTCGGCCTTTTGCAAAAATTGCGGGAATTTGGCATGCCAAGATAGCTCGTCGATTAGGTACTGCCTTACCGTATAGCTTGGGGTTAAAAGCTGTTCTCCGCTGTAGGCTTTCACGATTTCGCGTAATAGGAGGTTAGCGCTCCAAGCATCCAATACCAACAAATCAATACTAAGGTGTAAGACACATCTTTCGGTATGAGCACGGCTCACCTCAAAATGAAACATCGGCCATTGCCCAATCGGATATTGGAAATGGGCACGTTCTTTTCTGACCTGTTCAGGCTGCAGATCTGTAATATGAAGCGTATAAGTGCAGTTTTCATGGCGCACACTTTGGGTACCATCCGCGTAGATTACGGTACGTAAACCATCGTGAATAGCAATAACTTGATTTATAGCGTCCTCCAATTTATCGACAGCAAGAAAAGGCCATAACAACTCACAGTAATAATGCGAGCCTACATTTCCTAAGGTATAACTAGAATCTCTACCCCACAAATATGCTTTTTGTATTGGCGTAAGTGGAAATCGTTCTTGCTGTGGTGTCGATTTATACGTGTCGGATTGTAGGTAGTCGACAAGCAAAGGTTTGTGGGTTTTTAATTGTTTCAATAAATCACCGTTAAGCCCTCCCTGCGGAGACCTGAACTTTAATTTGTCGCCATCCAACCACAGCTGTACCTGCTGTTGTTTGCATGCTGCAAGCAAAGCCGTTAAGGTTGGGATGTATGCCTGCCAGCCGAGCGATTGTTGCAGCGCTAACAGCGCTTTTTTTTCAGCATCGAAATCTATAGCACCTGCCATTAAGGTATGGAGGTGATAATGTGCTAGGGATAAATTATAATAAGGGCGGAAGGCTTCAAAATCGACAGCATTACCGCCGATCGACCCAATATTGTAGTGCATACCATCTGATTCCAGGAGCTGCGCAATGCGCCCCGCCTCCAGCATACACATAACCAAAGAATCCCGCTGGTAATAAGGAAAAAGGGAAGCCATATCAGCCAGTAGATGTATCGCAAAGGCAACATGTTCCGGTGCGCCTTGGGGTAGGTAAGGTGCGGTGGCTAAATTGTTGCTTTCCACAAAAATAGGTTGCAGTTCCCGTATGTAAGGGTCAAAGTAGTAATAGCCCGCAGGCAGGCCTTCGACCTTATTGTTAAAGACACTAACGTAAACCTGAACGGGATATATTTCGTCCACTGAAGCATAACCAAAACGGAAGTTTTGATCGGTTTGCTGTGCCGAACAAAGGTTAATAAACCCCTCAAAATCCTTAAGGCTTAAAATTCTAGGGGCGAAACTTTGGTATTTTTTACGCCAGCTGCTATATACATCCGGTTTATCCGTCGCAGCCAGGGCGAAATTTCGATTTTCCGTAGTAACAGCATGCAGCATCCTGTTTTGTTTACTGAGGTAAGGGCTTAGGCTTATTTTATCGGCGTTTGGCAGTCCATCCAGATAAGCCATTAATTCAGTACTATACAGGAGATACTGAGGTTTAACAGGCACAGTATCGGCAACTTCGAGCCGCTCAAAATGGATATCGTTTTTATTGTAATAAGCTATAAGTCCAGCGACCGAATCTAATTTTACCATCTCCGCAACGGTAGGCCGCGCTAAAAACTGGTGTTCCAGCTGGTTTGCCAGGCGAATCATGTCCATAGATGAAATACCCAGCCTGCTGAAAGCCGTATCAATTGTGATATCGGGCTGTGCGAGCACATGGCGTACAACCAGCAGTACCGGGTGCATACCGATGGGAGGCTTTGCTGTAAGCATAGGTTTATTACAGCTCTGGTCAACCGGGAAATCCCGATATGCTGTAGCGACATCTTTAAGTTTATGATAGTCTATTTTGCCATTGCTACCCAAGGGGTAATTGAGCATGGGTATAAAATAATCCGGAATAAAATAGGGCGGGAGATAATCCGCCAATAGTCTTTTTAAATCCTCCGCGCAGAACGTTTCTGGTTTAGTTTTTACAAACGCAACCAGTTTTTTGGGCTCTGTTTTTGCGCCAAGCGGTAAAATAACAGCGGTTAAATCGGGGTAGCATCGCTGTATGGCCATTTGAATCTCAGCAGCCTCAATACGATAGCCATTGATCTTTAGCTGGTCATCAGCTCTACCTAAAAATTCTATACGGCCATCCTCCATATAACGCCCATAATCACCCGTATCATATAACCGTTTTTGCAAGCGAGGATGCCAAAAGAATGCACGCTCGGTACTCTCTTTTTGTCCCCAATAGCCCTGCGCTAGACCGCTGCCGGCAATATGTAGCTTCCCCTTAACAGCCGTAGGACAAGGGCGTCTGGCTTCGTCCAGGATATAATACTGTTGGTTGGATAGGGGCAGGCCATAAGGAATGGAAGTCCAATCGTCATTACGCGCTGTTACCAGCTGATAATTAGACCATATGGAAGCTTCGGTAGCGCCTCCCATACCGATAAGCTCGGCTTGAGGAAGTAATTGCTTCATCCGATCAAAAGTCGACAGGGGAATCCAATCACCAGATAAAAATATTTTAGTTAGGCTGCTGAAGTTATGTTCCGAAAAAGCATCTAAAAATGCCGTAAACAAAGCAGGAACACTATTCCATAAGGTAACCTTATGTTGCGTAATAAGGGATTTCCAAGCTATAGGATCTATGCGTTCCTGTTCGTTAGCAATAACTAACTTTCCCGCCCTACCTAGAACGCCGAATATATCGTAAACCGATAAATCGAAACTCAGCGCAGATAGCATCAGTCCGACCTCATTTTCCGTCACCTGAAAGCGTCTGTTTACGTCTAAAATTGTATTGGAAGCGGCCTTATGACTGATTACTACGCCTTTGGGTTTGCCAGTAGAGCCTGACGTGAATATCATATAAGCAATTGCCTCCGGCCCTATATTTCGGGTTGGAAAATTTATGGGCTCTTGGTTCTCCAAGGCTATATCGTGCAGTGTAAGCAGCATGAAATCAGGTCTTTCTGACACTAAGCCGGTGAAATCTTGGTCGGTGATCATTGCATGCGCATCGGCTTGCCTTATCATTTCGACGCTTCGGAATTTCGGATTGTTGTACGCTATTGGAATATATGCGGCACCGTATTGCAGAATGCCCAGAATAACGGCTACCGCTTCGAATGAATTTTGCAAGTGAACGACAATACGTGCAGCACCGGGGATGCCTTTTCGGTGTAAAAGGTTAGACAGCCTATTAGCACTTTCGGTTAATTGTTGGTAGGAATACCCATGCCCATTAAAAACGATAGCCACTCTGTTAGGATGCTGTTTTGCCTGCTCAAAAATAGGCTCATGCAACAGCTTCATCGGAAAAGGGTATGCTGTTTTATTGACATGGCTATGCCATTCGAACTGCTGTTTAGGTCTCAGGTCAGTCAAAGTAGACTCCCAAAATACAGCATCCTCTATGGCAGTATCAACGAGTTCGGTAAAGCGGTCAAACATAGCAAGCACTACACCTGCAGGAAATATACTTTCCAAGGCATCCCAGGCCAGTACAGTATTCCCATTTTTGGTTAACACCTGTGCATCCAACCATACCTGTGGTGTTTGCGAGGAAGAGTAACCTACCTTACCAAATAAATTAATATCCCCTAAGTCATGCTCCTCCATACTCAAACCTAATACACTGGTAAATACTACAGGGTAAAAGTATTCGGCCGCATCTGAAGTCTGATTTAATGCCTTGACTAGCGCCAAAGCCGAAAATGTTTTATGCTCCAGATCCTCTTGCATTTGCTGCTGCAGGGCATGTGCATTTTCTGTAACACGTTGATTTTTCCGGTTTACACGTAACAGCGATAAGTGGGTAAAGTCGCCAATTACCTTATCGATATCCGGATGAACCGGAGCACGGTCGAACACAGTAAGGAGCAACCCAAAATGATGCGTTGTCGACCAGGCGGCAATAACTTCAGCAAATATGGCGAGTAAAGCTGCAGTAGGGGTTAATTTTTGTGCTGCAGCACCTTTACAAAACTTTTGCCAGGATTTGTTATCCAGGCATTTTTCAAAATGTGAAAACTCAGCAGGCGCATGGTTAAAGGCGCTAGTTTGTTGTTTCAGCGGTAGCTGCGGTGCTGGAGGGAAGCTGCTTAAGCGGTCCATCCAATAGCATTTATCGATTTCGTATAAGCTTGATTTTTTACGTTTCTCCAGGTAAAAAATATAATCACGGTAGGAGGCTTTAATTTCGGGTAAGCCATTATTTCGGGATAAGGTGCCTATACGTTGTGCGTAAAAAATAGACAAGTCTCTCCAGAATATGCGAAGACTTAAGGCATCGCTACCCATAAAATCCATGCCGAAATGTATGCGCCAGCTATTGGCAGGCATTTCGGTAACCCTAAGGTCAAACAAAGGCTGTCCTAAAGGAAGGATTTGATGCTCCATCTGCGCACGTATATCCGCAAGTTTTACCTGAACATTAAGGCTATCTTTTAAACTATACCTACGAATTTCATAGGCTACAGTAGGCATAATACGTTGGAAACCATCAAGGCTAACCTGAACACGGAGCATCTCATGCCTTTGGATTAAGTCGTTCAAGGCAAGTTGCAAAGCGTCAAAATTTAGGTCAACGGTATCCCTTTCAAAGTATCCATAACAGCTGATTCCCCCCCAGGGGAGCTCTGCATTTCGGCCAGCCAAGTAGGCATTCTGTATGGCGCCGAGCTTAAATTTTTTAAAGCGCGCTGATTTATCGGAAATATACCAGGCATCCATGTTGTCCGAGGCTCGGGTTGCGGGATTTTGTTCCTGAATTTTGGCGAATAATAAGTTGGCCCAACGCTGTAACGTCGGCTCCCGCAGAAAGTCCGCATTTTTCACAACTATTCCAAGATCTTTTTTCCAGCGACGGCCGAGGTCAGCCATGCTAATAGAGTCGAGACCAATTTGGAAGAGATTCTCCTCCTTACCTAACTCATCCAGATCCTCTTTATCCAGTTTTAAATTTTCCATTAAACTCAGCTGCAGGTACCTATAGGTTTCGGCGATACTTTTCACTATTATTTTAGGGTTTGTTGATGCTAAGGTTGTCACAATTTATGGTTTTAAAGGTTATCGTTGTCTATGCTGCCAAACACCCAATTTGCCCGATATAAAATCAAATATTTTATCGCTGAACTGGTAATTAGGTACATCAATTTTGCGCAAATTGGATCCTTTGTAGTATGCTTTCCAATCTATTTTTTCGCCCTCAATCCAGCCGGCAAAAACATGCTGTTCCAGGGCTGTGTTTTGTTGCGTTTCCATAAAATGCCCGGTTTCTTTATGTGCTGTGTTCCGCATTTCCTGAGGCAGATCGCCGCTGTTTCTCCATAACCCCTTAATAGGATGTACAGCGGTTTTATCGGCAATGGCTGCATTCAAAATAATTAAAAGCTCGTGGCTATCCTTCGCCCAAATGACGGTTTTTTCTTTGAAATCAGCCCGTGAGCTGTTGTGGCTAAAAGATAAAGCGTCCATCTGTACGTTTGGATAGGTTTGAACAAAGGAAGCAAAGGCTATCCATTGCTGCTGTAAAGCTGCGGTATTGCGTGCGCTAAAGCGAAATGGCCATTTCCGGTTTTCATCCATATGTTTTTCTAGGGCGGCAGGCATTTCTGTGCTGTACTCCTCCAATACAATATGGGCATTGGTTCCGCTAAGGCCAAAGGAACTTATAGCTGCAGTACGCATACCTGCTGTCGACGAGGCTTGCCAGGCGAGGGTATGCTGCGGCACCTCAATACAGGATTGATCCCAGTTTACATGGGGGGATGGCGTATTGAAATGAAGATTGCCCGGAATTATCTTATGTTTTAAGGCAAGGGTAGCTTTGATAAAACCAGCTACACCGGCAGCCGCTTCAAGATGCCCCATATTGGTTTTTACGGTACCGACAAAAACTTTGTTTTTACGATGCTTGGGCAGCAACTGTATGAGGGTGTTGAGTTCTATGGGGTCACCAATTTCGGTGCCGGTACCATGTGCTTCGATATAATCGGGGCCAATATCGGCGATTCCTGCCTTGCTCCACACTTCCTTAAGGAGTAAGGCCTGCGCAGGGCCATGAGGTACTGTAGGTCCCGCAGCGAGGCCACTTTGGTTTACACCTGTAGCCTTAATCAATGCATGAATGGGGTCCTTATCGCGCAAGGCATGGCTTAGTTTTTTTAATACCACAACACCGCAGCCCTCACCACGTACGGTACCATTGGCTGCAGCATCGAAGGATTTGCAGCGGCAATCCTTGGATAAGATGTCTAATGACGAAAATAAAAGCGTAGATTCGGGAGACAGCAACAGGTTTACTCCGCCGGCTAATGCCATACTACACTCATCCATCCATAAGCCTTTACAGGCGCGGTCGATGCTTACCAGAGAGGAGGAACATGCGGTATCGGTTGTTATTGCAGGGCCTTGGAAACCAAATGCATAAGCTGCTCTTCCCGATAAAAAGGAAAAACCATTACCAGAGATATCGTAAGGATCGAAGTCATGGCTAATTTTTCTATACGCTGCAAGTTGCTGCATATACTCCATCAGCATAATTCCCGCATAAATCCCCGTTTTGCTGCCACGTAGGCCGTCTGGCGGATAACCCGCATTTTCCAGCGCCTCCCAACATACCTTTAGGAATAGACGCTGCTGTGGGTCTGTTCGCTCAGCCTCCCTAGGGGAGAAACGGAATAGGCGGTGGTCAAAAGCTGCGATATCTTCTTTTAGGTAGCCCCCTTCCTGTAAGTAGGGGTTTTTTTTCCAGGTATCAACAGGTATAAAGGCCAGTCTCTTTTCGGGAATAGGACCTACCAAATCCTCCTGATTTTTTAAAGAAGCCCAGAATTTGCCGGGTGTGGAGGCTCCTTTCGGAAATCTGCAGGCCATTCCTATAATAGCAATAGGTTCAGTACTTGCGTTAGGATAGTCATTTACTTTTTTCTTTAAACGCTGGATTTCTTCGATAGCCAACTTAAGAATTTCGGCACGATCTATACGGCTATTCTTTTTCATAAGGATAGTGTTTTAGAGATATGTTAAGGTTTGGACCTGTTCAGTTCTTGCTGTAGAATTTGTAGTAACGCTTCTTCAGCGTCATCCTCTACGTCGTCAGCTGCCTGATGTTCCATTTTATCGGCTGCCACAGCATTTTTGTTGATTAAATCCTCCAGATGCTTGCTTAGTAACTGAATGGTATTATAATCATAAATCAAGCTTACCGACAGTTTGATATTTAGCAGCTCCTCCAAATTGCTGCGTATGGCCAATGCATGTAAAGAATTTAACCCCAACTCAAAGAGCGGAATATCCGTACCTATAGCCTGCAGCGGCACTTCCAGTTCCTTGGCTACCTGTGTTAATAGTATTTCAGACAGTGTTTTGCCCTGTGCATAAAACTGCTTATTTTTGTTTTTTAGCACTTCCTTCGGATGGAAATGTTGTTCCTGCGGTTTAAGGCGCGACAAGAGCAGGTTTTGGTTTATTTGCTCGTACAGCGGTGAAAATCGTTTCCAGTCTACCTGCATTACACTAGGGTTACTGCAAGAAGCTGTTTTTGCGAACGACAAAATTTCGGAAATCGCTGCCTGCATAGGAAGCGCTAAAATGCCCGATGCTTCCAATTCCTCGGCTTGCTTGGCTGTCATAAGTCCACGTTCCTTAAATCTTCCGAAGCGCACCGACAGCGTCCTTTTTCCGGCCAGGTTCCGATTTAAAGCCAAAGCGTCCAATAGGAGGTTGGCCATCGCATACCCTGCCACACCAGCACCAGACCATAGGGATGCAATAGATGAGGTATAAAGGGTAAAACCCACATTAAAATCTTCAAACTGTTCGTCTAAAAGCGTAGCACCGATATATTTGACACGCCATTCCTTCTCCAGTTGTTCGCAGGTGGCATCTTGGATTTTATTGCGGCTAATGGCACCCGCGGCATGGATAATATTAAGCTGGTTTATCCCCTCCATTTTAAGCTGTGCAGCGAGCGAAGCCATATCCTGTTTGCTATCAACCTGAGCCCTTAAAATAGAAATACAAATACCCTGCGATCGACATTTTTCGATAAATGCGTGGAATTGACGATGCGATGACTTGCCTGTCGTTCCGTTGTTTTTATAAGCCTCCATCCAATCCGCATGGCGCGTAAGCAAATAGATTTTTCTGCAGCCCAAGTTTACCAATTCTTTGGTAAACTCCCTTCCCATCTGTCCCAATCCACCAGTAATAAGAACAGGGTTAGTCCAATTAACGTCTGCCGACAAGGTATGACCAGTACGGTTAGCTATAGGGGTCAATATGGGGCTATATAAAATATGATGGCGCAAGGCCAACTGATCGCTTATAGCAAAAAGACTTTCCAATGGAAAGCCACTAAGAAGGTCTACATCCTCCATACTGCCGATATCGATAACCCCCATCCAACGCTGTTTTGCTTCTATAGGAAAGGTACGTGCCATACCCCAGAGTGCCATATGAAAGGGCTGAACGGCGGCATCTGCATGTACCGAGATGGCCATGGTAGTACATAAAGCGAATTTTTGTCCTTGGGGTAGCTGTAGCAGTAAATCCTTGATGAATAGAAAAACACGAATCCATTCCTTGCCATGGTCTAGAGCTGGCACAAAAACCAGGAGTCTATAGATTAGGTCAATCGGGTCATTCGGTTTATTATACTGCTGTAGGAAGTCAGGAATAGTCCTATAAACCTTAATTTCAGAAGAAATTGGGCGCCGATTTTGCTGCTCCGATACGACTACAATCTGCGGCCTGTTGGCAGCCTGCTTAGAGGTATAGGAAAATGCTTGCTGTGCTTGTTCGGGATCCATAAAAACCCAAATGCATTTTGTTGGGTTTTGCTGTAGTAGTGATGGACTATGGGAAATGTGCTGCAACATTTCCCAATTCTCCTGGTAAAAAATAGGTTTTTTCTGCTCAGAATTTAAAAATTCAGGTAAGATTTTCCGTATTTCCATACGCTTTATATCCAGTATCGGTTTGCCCTCAGTGTCAGAAAAGCTAAACTGCGCCTCCATCATTTCAGCTTCCATCTGGGTTAGGCTTCCAGCAATATGGATTTGCCCCTGCACAGGCTGGTAAAGGTTTATTTCATCGTAGCGCGAGGGAACATAAGGCTCAGCATATTGTTTAAATACATCGGCAGCATATAAAGCATGCATGCAGCAATCTAAAACCGTTGGCGAAGCCTGAAGGTCGCGAGAATCGGGCATGCACTGTAACTGCCCCAGTACATGCTGCGCGTTCGATTTAAGGCGACTAAGCAAGCGATAGTTTGGACCATATTTTATTCCCCATTGGTTTAGATGTTGGTAAAAGTCATCGATGTCTATAGGAATTAAGCTATCTATATCCATTTTTAGGAGAGCTGGCAGGGAGGGGGGGGGCGTTTCAGCTGTAGAAACTGCGAAATTACCTTTAACATGGAGTTCTTCGCCTGTCGATAGCCCTTGACTGGATATTTCCCATGTTCCAGATAGGGGAAAACGAGCGTCGCTCGATTCGGCTGCGTAGCTTAAATGCAGCTTTACAGCTCTATTTTCGCTTAACGATTGGAAATGCATCGGCTGGAATAGCTGTATATTTTTTAGCTGCGTCTGTTTGCCCTTATGCAGGTAGAATAGGGCTTCGAAAATAAGAGATAGGTAACCGGAACCGGGAAACATTAGTGCCTCTTTGACCTGGTGCTCGCGGATAAAGCTATCTTTTTCCGGACAAAAACTAGCGGCAAAGCACAGTGTATTTTTCTGATCTGTTGCTACTTGGTGTTGTAGCATCGCGTTAATAGGTCTGCGCTGTTCTTGAGGTAGGCTATAGCCGTATGGTGCTCGCTTGCTGTTGATCCGGTACGACTTGGATATATAAGTAGCCGTAGTCAGGGGAGGTGGGGGGACTGGGACGGTGCCGAATAGTTTGTTTCCAAAGTGTAAAGCCCAGTTTATTTCCATACCTTTAGCATGTGCATGTAGCAGAAAATTAGGTATACTATGTCTTTTGTCGTAATAGGCAATAGCGAAGGTAGCTGTATCATTTTGTATGCCTATGCTATGGGCAGGGGCTGCAGGAACCGGTTTTTTCTCCAGCCAGAATTCCTTTCGACTAGCAGATTCTGATTTTTCCCAAAAGGAATTTTCAGCAGCCAAGCTAAGGCTATGCAAAAGTCGGTTGCGTTTATCATCATTTTCCAATACAAATAGCAGTAATGCCTCCTCCAGCGTCAATACTCCACTAAAAACAGCAGCCAGGTAATCACCATCGCCTTCACTTACAAAAAAAACATCATCATTTAATACGTTTAATACGCTATCTATTTCGATAAATGCGCGAACAAAAGGCATCACTTTTTTTGCAAATACCGAATCGGTATGTAAGGCTATATCATATAAAGATTGCCCTTTTAGTTTGAGCAGTATAGGGTTAATTTTTGCTATGGAATCCGTAAATAGTGATTCCCCGTTCCAAACCTGAAGGTTTTTGGTTTCGAATGCAAAAAAATTGCCGATACGAACAATACATCGGTTTTTTATACTTACTCCTTCTTCGGATAGCTGCCTAAAACTGTGGGAGACCTTGTTTTGGTAGCGCTGCAGCTCCAGGATAAGCTGTTTACTGTTTTTAAAATATCCATAAATCGATGTTGCAAAAATTACACGCCCTTTAATGAAGGTGTTAGCGAGTGCTTTGATGGCTGTATTCTCGTCTATGGCGTTTAATATGGAGCTGATGTATTTATCCAGGCAGTTTTGGTTTTGTGCCGATAGGAGAATAGGGTATCCCCAATCGTCATGTTCGATGGCCTCCGCATCGGTTGGTAGGTCTGCCTGCATCGGCGCCCCACCTACGATGGCATGCGCATTGGTACCCGTCATGCTAAACGCACTGATGCCAATGTATGGCGATTTGGGATCCCAGTCGGTAGGCGCTTGTACGGCGGCAATCGGTTTATTGGACCAGTCAAAGGCGCTGGTCAGCGTGCTCAAATGTAATCCAGCAGGTATACATTTATTTTTTAAAATTAATAAGGCTTTTATAAGAGACGCTACAGCTGCCGCTGGTTCCAGGTGCCCGATATTAGATTTAACAGAACCAATACGTAGGGGGTTATGCTGTGTTTTGTGCCTGCCAAATACCTGATTTAATGCTTCTAGTTCGATTGGGTCTCCTAAAAATGTTCCTGTGCCGTGTGCTTCGATATACCCGATATCAGCGGGTGAAAGCTGTGCTTTTTGTAAGCATGTTTGAATAAGGTTGACCTGTGCCTTACCGTTTGGTGCGGTAAGACCATTACTTCTGCCGTCGTGGTTTACGGCAGTACCAGCGATGACGCCGTGAATAAAATCGCCATCACGTTCGGCATCTTCAAGTCTTTTCAGCAGCAGCATGCCTACACCTTCGCCGCGGATATAACCGTCGGCATGCGCAGAAAAGGCTTGACATTTTGCAGATCTGGATAGGGCCCCCATTTGCGTTAATGCAACGAGAGCATGTGGCGATAAGATACAGTTTACAGCACCAGAAAGAGCGTAGTGGCATTCCCTTTGTTGCAGGCTTTGGCAGGCAAGATGTAAAGTCATCAGCGAAGAGGAACATATCGTGTCCAGCTGAATAGCGGGGCCTTTAAGACCCAATACATAGGCCAGACGGCCGGCGGCAATTGCATTTATTGTACCCAGAGGGTTGGAGGCGTTATACCCATATACGCCATTTGGGGCAATATCGAAATCGTAGTAATCACGGTAGCTGAGGCCTACAAATAACCCGGTATTCGCTTGGATGGTCTTTACCTTATAGCCCGCGTGCTGCACAGTGTTCCATGCTGCCTGTATAAGTAAACGTTGCTGAGGATCAATTTCTGCGCTTTCTTTTTTGGATATGCCAAACGATTCCGGAGAAAAATCAAAGACATCCGAAATGAAACCTGCACGGTCTACATAGGTTTTTCCCTGGCCTCCAGCTTCATCGTAGTAGTACGAATGATCCCAACGGTCTTGGGGTATGGGTATGATTCCATCTTTTTGATGCATTAGCGCTTCCCAAAATTTTTCAGGGTTATCTGCTTGTCCCGGAAATTTACAATCGAACCCAATGACTGCGACCTTATTGGTTAAGTTTAGGTTTAGGTTTAGGTCTTGGTTTAGGTCTTGGTTCAGGTCTTGGGCTTGTTTTTGATTTTGGTTTAGATTTGGGTTCATAAGCGTATTGATAATATTATATTTCACCATGTAACAAGTCTTTTAAAAAGTCATCGTCCAATTTTGCAGGTTTGGATGCGGTAGGTTTTACAGCCTTAATTTCATAGGTATACAGGTAATCCGAAAGATCCCTTACCGTGGTGTAGCTCCAGATGATTGATGCTTCAACCTGAATTCCAAAACGGGTATTAATAGCGCTAATTAATTTTATAGATAAGGCCGAGTCGAGACCATATTCTGAAAAAGTTGTCGACGATGTCAAGAAATCCCTTTGAATGTGAACCTCCCTATGCAACCAAGTATAGATCCAATCTTCGATTTCAGTACCTCTCGTATGGCAATCCTCTGCGGGCGCAGTTAGGGCGTCTTTGGTTTTCAGCTGCTGTTGAGGCCTGTTGTTGGTTTCCAAGTCACGAAGATCCCGAAAAGGCGAGCGTATCCTGGCAGCAGATAAACTAGGCTGTGTATATATACATTTATGATCTTTTAAAACCTGCTTAAACTGTCGGTCCACCTGCTGTTTACTGAGCCTTTTACCCGGTACTGCCAGGTAATGATGAAGGCTGGTATTAACCTTATTTGTCAGCCAGCTTCTGGCTTGTTCCGAAACGGCATCCTGGCATAACCATGCTATCAAAACGTAACTTAATACCTCGCCAAAGGCATAGCGCGCATACAAATTAGGTGTTCCTGCGGAAGGTTCCTCGTAGCCCTCAAGCTCATCAAGTACCTCAAGCTGCCTTTTAATTCGCTGCAACCGTTCTTTTTCTAGTGTCGTATTCATCGGAACCTGTTGAGCTACGAGGAAATCCATAACCAGCGATAGATCATCCGTGCTACGTCCGCCCAAGTCAGCAATTAAGGATTCTGTAGGCCCTTCGAATATGCGTAACACCCGCGTATCGCGAAAAAGTTGGGCAATACCATTAGGCTCCGAATAGCCACGAGCTGCCGTAATCTGCATCAAGAAATCGACAGCCTTCCAAGTTTCCTCTGTTGCAAATATTTTGCTCGCATTTATCAGCACCTCCGGAATAGGGGGCGCAGTATCCAGCCATTTCGACAGTCTATCTTGAAAAGCTTCCACAATTTCCAATACCCAAAGCTGCTGCTGCAGGCGTTTTAAAACTACAGGAACATCAATTAGGTAGCCCGTGTTCACCTTCCTGTTTTCTGCCCAGCCCTTTGCACGCGACAGTACGGTTTTTAAAACACCAATACATAGAGAGTTAATGCCGAGGCGCCCCATACACAGCACCTCACGCAGCAGGTCCTGACCTTTACCGACCTCACCCAGAACATGCGAGTCCGGGAGGGCTACATCCTGCATGATAAAATGCCCCTGCATCGTAGCCCGCATTCCCATAGTATTACACTCCTCCAGGTGCTGTAGCCCCGCCGTACCCTGGGGCACTAAAAACGCCGACAGCCCCAAATAGCGTCCATCTTCATCGCGGCTATGCGCGATAACCGTAAGGTAGCTAGCCCAAGAGGAGGAACCCACCCAGCACTTCTCGCCATTTAATATCCAAAGGCCATCCCTTTTTTGCGCTACAGTTTTCAATGCCTTCGGATTACTACCCGCTTCAGGCTCCGTTAACGCGAAGCTCGCTGTTCCCTGTCCGCTGGCCAATTCTGCAAGTATAGTATCCCGTACGGATGCCTGTCCGAACTTGGCGATAGGCTGCAAGCCCAGTAGGTTATGTAAAGTTGCAAACAACCCTAAAGTAACATCCGCTGCGGCTATAGTCTCTAGAAGTTTACGCGCCTGCCCAAAGGCCAAACCTAATCCGGCCCCAGCGGAATTAGACTGCGGAGAAATCAGCAAACCTAATAAACCCATCTGCGCAAACTCGGAAATAATATAAGCGGGAATCGTACGCCGTTCATCGATACTCAAACTATCCACCCGGGTTTCAAGAAAATGCGCGAGTTTATGGCTGATGGTTTCCAAAACCTGCTGTCGGATTGTTGGAAGAGCCGGCACTGCTACGGTATTATGCTGTGAAACCATAGCCCCAAGATGGGAGATATACAACGTATTTTGCCAAGCCTGCTGTTCCGTTCGCTGTTTTGTAAGTTGGCGCTGTATTTTGCCGCTGCTCGTTCGTGGAACCTGCATTGGAGCAACAAAGAATATGGTTTCCACACGTATGCCCTGATCCTTTAACACAGCCATACGAATGGCTTTGGCATACGCATCAAAATCTGGCGCCCGCAAGGCTTCACGTTTAAGTTCCTGCATAATACAGCAAGTTTCTTCGCCATGTTTCTCTATAGCAAAGGCAGCAGCGCCGTCTACCCTTAAATCGGGGTGCGCCGCATATGCACTGCGTTCAATATCCTGTGGGTAATAATTTAGGCCCCGTATTATCAAGAGATCTTTAATACGTCCGACGATATAGATTTCACCGTCCTTGTCCTTAAAAGCTAAGTCGCCCGTACGGAGGTATACCTTCCGTTTACATTTGGAATAAATGTATGTAGCATCGGTAGCCTTTCTATTGTTGTAATAACCACTTGTTACCGAAGGGCCTGTAAAGCACAGTTCCCCAATAACGTAAGTACCAAGGCAAGGTTTTTTAAATGAAGCCTCCAGCATGGAGGCACCCATGTCCAAGACATTAACAAGTGTTATGCCATGGTTATCAATTACCTTTCCGTTTCCAACGAGATAAACAGATTTTTCATCTTCCGGAAAATAATGCCCCGTTTGGAGTATCCCCTTTTCCAGTACAAGCACCTTATGCTGCTGCAGCGCCTGTTTATCCAGCTTCACCCAGTGCACCGGTTCACCTTCCTGCTTTAAGGCAACGGTCAAAGTGGCTTCAGCTAAACCATATCCAGGCGAAATAACATGGTCGGTAGCGCCAAACAACGAAATTGCATTTTGGAAGGCAGCGACAGTCTTTATACGTATAGGTTCGGCACCACAGGCACACATGCGGAGGCTTCTTAAAGATAAAGTTCGACGAAAACCACCATCCTTTACCTCTTGATGGAGCTGCAGCAATTTATCGGTCAGCAAATGGTACGCAAAATTGGGGCCTCCAGTATGCGTTCCCTGCCACTTACTGAGGGCATAAGCCCAGTTCAACGGTTTGCTCATAAAATCTTCAGGTTTCAGTAAATAAAGGCTTGCACCGCAATAAATCGTCTGCACGATAAATAAATTTAGCCCCATATCATGGTAAAAAGGGAGCCAGCTGACAAAAATACTATCCACCGAAGCATTCATATTTTTTTTTGACGCTTTAGCGTTTTCCATTAATGCGCTATGCGTGACGACAACCCCCTTTGGTTTCCCTGTAGAGCCAGAGGTATACTGGAGAAAAGCTGTGGTATGTAAGTCTATAGCAAAGTTGTCCGATTTGACCGTTACTGCAGCACCTTCAGAATCAACATTAACGGGAATAAGGGGTATTCTTGTTAAAAATGTCGATCGGCTTAAAGAAACTTTAAGTTTGTGAGCGCTCTTCTCACTGCTAATAACGACCACCGGAAGGCATTCTTTGGCAATATTTTCCCACTTGGTTAATGGCTTCGCACGACCAGGAATAGGAAGCGGTACGGGGATTGCACCCAGCCATTGACAGGCTAAAAATGCAACAATAAACTCGATACCCTGATTAAAAATCAATAAACAAGTATCGCCCTTATGAACCTCCTTTTTGCGTAGAACGTGCACACAGTTTTTTACCTGTACAAGTAGTTCAGCATAACATATGGGCTTCGCATTAAGGTCGATGTCAATATCGCTAAAGGCGATTTTGTCGGGCAGGTTCAGACTGTTTTTTAGTAGATAATCTAGCAACGTATTACCACCACTACCAACTTCCAGGCTATCTGAGGCTCGGGGTATTCGTTGCGCTGTACTGTTCTCCATAATTGTTTTTGTTATTTGTAAGGGTATGGATTTGTTTTTCTACACCATTTTTTTAAGCCTTAATTACTGTAGTACCAGTTGTTTTAATCGGTCTTTCTCATAAAACACCAACATGAAGTTTAAAATGGAGACAAGCATTCCCGACGCAAAAAAACCAATATGTGCGGGAGGGATATCATGTATAAGGTGTATCAGCATTATGTTTATTGCCAGGGGTAAATGTATCAGAAGGCCTAACCACCAATATTTTTTTGTGAACAATAAAATGCCAGCGAGCAGTTGTATGGAACGTATAAGTATGCCGAGGTAGCTCAACATTATGGCATTATGTAAATTCCGGAACACACTACCAAAAAGCATAATACCTACATTTTCGGGGTTATAACCCGGTATTAATAGGGCATAAAGGCCAATACAACCGACAATTATAAGTAGGATAGCAAAAGTATAGCGCAAAACAGTTTGGGTTTTTCTCATAATAGATAGATATTAAGCACCTGCACAATAGACGCTGTACAGCGCACACTGCACAGATGCTAACGTTTTTATGGATATAAATTACCAGGTAAAAGGCTAGTGTAAGTCCAAAATATTGGCCAGACCAGTCGTTAGCATTTGGCCCTTCTTGCTAAAATCGTTAAGGCTAATCTTATTGATGTAGTTTTCGTTGCCATTATCAAAAGGCACATAAGCATAGTCTTTTGTAAAATAACATTTAGCAATCTTACCACTCCTCGTATTCTCCTTGCTTATTTTTTTTGCCGTTTTGGCATGGAGATCAAAAGTCCACCAGTTGAATATAGGGTCCATATTATAGGAATAAGGATTGTCCTTATTGAGTAATTTAGGATCCATAACACTAGCCAAGAATTTGCCATTACCATAATATTCAAAATTAATAACAGGGTTTCCAGCACCGCCTGCAGCAGTTTCTAAATCGAAGTAATAGTCCTTATCGAAAACTTTCTCCCCATTTTTAATACGCAAGAGGCAAGCCGGTTTACCTATAATTTTTCTAAAACCACCAAATACATTGTGGCATAAAACATAGATATCGCCATTTTCAACTTTTTGCATAAAATAAACGCCGCCCCCGGAATTCCAAGCACCTGTAAAGGATCCACGGTCGTCTTGGATGATAGACACCAATGCTTTTTCATTTTTGGGGGAGGAGAGATCGATCTTTTTAAGATCGACAACCAAAATATTACATGTTTTTGTGGCCGGTGTAAACATATCACTTTTTGTGTGATACATAGCAGCAAGTAGATAATTCCCATTGATTATAATTTCACTGATGCCCTCATTTTTAATTTGATCGTCCTTATCGGGGAAATTAGTAACCTCATTCAGACGACTCAGTGAAGACCAGTCAATAACGCCAATTTTTGTCATCGTTGTCGGATTGAAAATAATAATCTTACCCGAGCCGCCAACATAGGCTGTGTTTGCATCTTTAAAGGCTATATTCCCTTGAAAACCCAGTTCGCTTACATTTATTTCGCCCATTTTTTTAGCCAAATTATTAGCAGAAAGTGTCCATCTCGCGATGTTACTATTATGGTAATCGTTTATATAAATGGATTTATTAAATGCGTAAGTCCCCCCCGTGCTTTTGGCCGATAATTCATGTGCATTTTTATTGCTTATGGTACCCGAAAAATCCGTCAAATTAAGCGTTTGCATATAACCAGCGGAACCTTGACCATTTTCATTTTGAACGCGTGTAATTAAAGCAATTTCTGCGGAATTGCCGGATGCTTCCGGGCCGTTATTTTTATCCTTATCGCAGGATGCACAGGCGAGCAGTAAACCGAGAGCAATCGTAAATTTAAAGTTGATGTCTTTCATTTTTTTATAGTTTGATTGGTGAATTGATACCTAAGTTTCCCATAAAAACTTCGTCCCGGTTTTTGTACCGAATAATTATCGAAAAGCCGTGCATTAAGAATGTTCTTGCAGTCGATAGCAAAGCTCCATCGATCATTTTTAGTCTGTATGGAAAGGGAGATATCATTTAAAAATTGGGTTGGTATATTGGCTTTGGATGATTTCTTGCCATTCATGGGCCATGTAAGAAAGTACGAATGAACATAAGATAAGGAATAAAGAAATTTAAAATAATAGCGTCTTTTGTTGGGGAATAGCGTATATGCTACCTGTGTATTGCCATACAAATATGGCGTGTTAGGGATTTGTGCCCCTATATATTTATGTGTAAAAAGCTTGAATTTATCGACCCCTACCAAGCGTGTATCAATATAAGTAGCATTAAAATGTAACCCTAGTCTCGCGTTTGGTTTGTACGTTATAAAACCCTCCGCACCTAATGTTTTGGTTTTTAATAAATTCGTATAAGCCGCAATCGAGGAAGCAATCGACGTTAGCAAGATGCGATTTTTGGTATTTCTATAAATACCGTTAAGGCCGGCGAAAAGCCTTCCTTTACAAGCACTATACTGTAATTTTAGATTTATATTATGGCTGTTTGCCGATTTCAAGTCCGGGTTGGGTTTAATTAGAATATAATCGCCAAAAAACTCCCTGTTATCCGGCTGACGGATTGCATATTCATAACCAGGAATAAAGGCAAAATTAGGGGATACCATCCATTTAAACACCTGTCCAAACCCGAGTTCCGCGGATGAAGCTGTATGCAGCTTATCAAACACACCATTTATGAGGAAATGAGCGCCACGCAGCCTACTATAATAATGCTTTACAGCAGTTGTACTTAACAGGCGTTTATTCCAGATATTGGATTCCACAGCCACACCCATGAAGTTATTTAAAAGGGTTTGCGGTATACGTAAAGGGTCTTTTTCGTAGGTGCTAATTCCTGCTTTATCTTCCCCCTTAAGATCTCGTTTTGTTGTAAGTGCGTTAATATTAAGGGTACAATATTTACCCAATTTAAAGGAAGCATTCTCTCGGCTGTAGAAAATCCGCTGTCGAATTATAGGTGTCCTACCATCATTAAAATACCCCGATTCCCCCTTTTTGTTCGTATTTAAAAAATTTGAATCCCAAAAATAAACCCGTGAGGAAGTGTCTACGAAGGCAGTTTGTTCATAATTATACCCTGTAGTAATACCGAGCTGCCAATTCTTGGTATGCTTACTAGATTTTTGCCAGTTTACTGCGGCGCCTGCGGTATACTCCGTTGAGAAAGGCTCTCCCCAGGGTTTTACAGCCATAAGACCATGTTGCCATGCTTTAAAAGTATGCGTAAAGGACGCTATTACGTAAAAGTTATCTGCCCAATTCCTATCCTTAATCTCCAACCTCAGGCGAGAAAGCGCAAAATCATAAGCGTCATTAAATCTACGGCCCCGACCTTTTGCTGTATTGTATAAACTATCGGTTACAATATCCACATCATCCATCCAATAATTATTGTCGGCATGCCGGTATATAGCATCCATCCCTACACCAAGTTTTTTGTTTTTAAAGGGATGACCAAAGCTATTTATACTCGCCTCCTGCGAATTCCAGGAGCCATACATATAACCAAGGCTTATAAAATCCTTTCCTGCTTGGGCAGTTACAATATTGATAACGCCGCCCAAAGCATCGGCACCAAATTGAATAGGAACCAAACCCTTATAGATTTCAATTCGATCGATTAAATTTAAGCTAAGGTTCTGCAGCTCAAATCCTCGACCTAATAAGTATACCGGTATTTCGTCGACAAAGACACGCACATCCTTACCATCGATACCATTGAGATTAATATTTAGGGAAGTACCCATGCCACCCTGCTGTTGAATACGTATGCCCGGTAAGGTATTTAAAGCTTCAACGACAGTTTTTGATGAACTTTTGATGTCGCTAAAATCTATCACTTCGGGCGCATAGCGGCTTTCCCTAATTTTTTGAGCCACTGACCGATGCGTTCTTTCAATTATAATTTCTTTCAGCGTGCGGGTAGGTTTAACATTTTTTGTATCGATGCTATCTGGCATAACCCTATGGATTGTAGTAAAATGCATATCCGCATAGCTGTAATTTTTAATGCATAGCTTTTGCGCTTGATATTTTTCTGCGGTATAACCATAGAACTGGAAAAAGAGACTCATTAGAATAATAGAAAAACGGTATAGTTTACTGTGCATTGATAATAATTGGTTATTTAGAATCAATCCAAATATAAACTAAAAAAATCTTAAAATTTCAAATAAGTCACCATTTTATTAAAAAAAAATGTTATAAAATATACCTACGTGAGATTAAAACGTTTTATTTGAGCCCGTTCTTTTTTTATACTAAAGTTAGGATTTAAGGCTTATTTCAGAAACACAGCAGATTCAATGCCTCAAGCAAAACTAAAGCGAAGCACAAAGGTCAGTTCCAGGAAGGAAAGTTATAACCGTCGACAGGTAAGCCTTCTTGGTATTCGCTGCGATCTGACTACGGAATGTTTTTTAGGAAGGGTACCCAGTACAAACAATAGACTATCTCTTATTAGGATAGCCTATACTACGATCTTCAGTTTTAGGGAGATTATTTAAGAAGGAATGGGTATTACTGACCATTTAACTTAGAAATAAGATCAACAAAATTTTTGGCCTTAGTTTTTTTTAAAATATTCTTTCGATGGGTGCTAATGGTGTGTTTGCTCGAAATTAAGCGCTCTGCAATTTGACGCGTATCATGCCCCTCTTGAATTAAATCTACAATCTCGCGTTCTCGAACGGTTAAACGGTAGAAATTTTGCGGGTCTAACTTACGGTTTTTGTTTTTGTCGAAAATAAAATAGTCGTTGTCGGGTCGCTGTGCATAATCGTCGATTTTTTCATGGACAACAAAGGTTTTGGTTAAATGTCCCTGCGAATTTATTTCAATAGCCTGGCATTGTTGTCGGATGGTAATATACGATCCATCTTCTATACGGATACGATAACTATAACTCATATGGTATCGAAAATGCTCGCCATAGGAGAGGGTATTGGTGAAATCAAGACCTTTTTTCTCACAGGCCATAAAGTACGGCAAATCCTCCGGATGTATTATCGCGATTAACTTATGGATATCAAATGATTCTCTCGGATAAGAGGTAAGTAAGGAAAAAGTATTGTTCACATACTCAATAATATTTTCGTAACTATTAAAGATAAAATAATAGCTTTTAATAAGGGTTGTATCGGCAGCATTCGTTGCCTTAATAGACTTTTGGCTTTCGACCAATTTATTCCATTCCTGATCTGATAAACTATGCTTCATAGGGGCATGATTTTATTAAAATTATCGTGTACTATTCAAAACGATATACTTTAAAATATTAAAACAGTTTTTGTTTTTATTAAGTTAAAATTTGGTTATATAAATTTATAAAAAAAAGGAATAATATAAAATTTAAATTTACTAAATAATATAAAAATTATCTTAGTTGGTAAATTTATGACGAAGTGATGATATTTCCGCCGTATAATTAGGGCGCTATAAAAAGGTATCCATCAGCGATCGGCCCTTCTTTCCTGCCGTAAAGCCTTTGATTTTCTAGGTAATAATTCAATTAACCTATGTTTATTGTACTTGGTCCGTAATTTGATCGCTATTTTTCAATTTCTATTTGTTGATATAAATTGTAACCTATAATTATTTAACCCCATGATAAAGCCCTTGATAATTATATGTTTTTTAATAAATAGTAGTAATAAATAAAGAAAAGAAATAAAATGTACTTAAAATTATTAAATATTGAAAATATTCGTTATAGGTACTACGTCGATTAACGTTAAAAATTTGGAATTATCCTAAAAAAATTGAGGGTACGCGAGATTCACCAGCAGTTTGGTATACCTCTTTTATTTGCTTAAACGGTATACCTTTCGATATAAGATACCGGTACAATTGTACCTTTTACCTTTCCTACTTAAACCTATTTTCTGTTAATAGATTGGTTGCTTTAAAACTGCGGCTGCTGTAACAGCTGCCAGTCCTTCGGATTTTGCCTTTGCATAATGTTTAACACTGGAATTTGATATTCCGGGAGCTGCGTAAAAAATATTTTGAACCAATTGGTTTAATATATTACCTTTGCCAGCGATATGGCAAGAAATAAAGCATTTGATTACGATGAAAAACTAGAAACCGTGCGTAACCTATTCTGGGAAAAGGGTTATAAAGCTACCTCTATGCACGACATTGTAGATACTTTGCAGCTTAACCGTAGCAGTGTTTATAATACCTATGGGAACAAGCATACCTTGTTTTTGAAATGCCTCGCTAATTATGCACAAATGAAGACGGCCCAGTACCGTAATGCTGTCAAAAACGAGGGGTCGCCATTTGAAGTTCTTTCCTACGCCATACACGATGTGGTAAACCAGACGATAAAGGATAAAAAAGCCTGTCTTATTGTTCGTACTATCTTGGAATTGGGGGATAGTGATCTGGAGGCCGGGAAATTGATAACGGCGAATGCTAAAGTCTTGGAGGGAATATTTCGTGATTTAATAGAAAAGGCACAGGCTGCCCAAGAAATTAAAAAGGATGTGGTGCCGGAAGTCGGTGCGCGATTTATTCTAGCTGCATTTGGTGGTTTTTACGAGCATTATATTCTCTCGGGAAGTAAAATGGAAGTGGAACAAATGGTTGATTTTATGTTGAGCGCCATGCGGGCATAAAATTTTTTTGTCTTATTTTGAAACGAATGGTTTAAAATAAAATTGATGATTAAACAAGGATGTATAATTTTAATAAGCGCTGCGGCCATGGTAAATGCGGCCTATGCACAACAGGTAACACAAAACAATAAAGAGGAGGTTTTTATGAAAATCCATACACAAGAGGATGTACAACGTAGGGTAGTGCAAACCTATTACGAAAAAATTAGGACAGGGAATTTTAATGCTGAAAATGATAACGATTTGTTTACACCAGAGGTAAAGGTGTTCTTTCCGAAAATTGGATTTGCCCAAGGTAGTGTAGCGCTGGATAAAATCAGCGAGCAGGTGCGCCAGTTTTTTAACAGCCGCAGCAGTTTTGAGCCAGACCATCGCAACTTTATCGTAACAGGCAATACCGTAGTTGTGGAGGAACTGTATACTGGGGCGATAGACAGGGGCGATGTCCAAGCCAATACTGGCGGGCTGGATGGAAAATTCTGTATGGTTTTTGAGTTTGTAGGCAACCGGATTGATCGCGTTTACGGTACTGTCGACCGCATTTTCGAGGCTAATGCTCGGGTACAAGGGCTAGGATTAAATCCAGATCAGCCTACAGATCCGAAGGAAATTACGGAACAGCAAACACGAACTGTAGTGACCGATTTTTTCGATATACAATCGGGCAAAAAACAAGGGGTAGTGACCGAGCTTTTTGCCGATGTTGTAGATTTTGATTTAGCCGGTAATGCGGTGAAGTTCCCGTGGGTGGGTAAGCGCGGTACGAAAGTAGAGGTAGTGGATTATTTCCATGTGCTTCACCAGAACATAAAATCCCTGAAATTTGACGTGGAATTTATCGCTATACATGGAGAGAATGCTGTAGCAGTGGGACAGCTATCATCGGTAATCTTAAAGTACAACAAGGTATTTAATGCACAATTTGTGAATATTTTTAAGGTTCGCGACGGGAAAATTGTAAAATACCATTTTATGGAGGATAGTTACCGATTGAATGAAGAAATGAAGTAGCGGCTTGGATACGGCATTTAATGGCCCATATCTTGCCGTAGACCTGCTTTCATGAACAGGAGGTTTAGGGGTTTAGGGGTTTAGGGGGCGGTATGCCGGTTGTTAAGGATAGTATTTTAGCAGAAAAAGAAAATGCCAGGTCATGTTTGCACATGATCTGGCTAATTAAACAAACATGGAAACAAAAATAGTTACTGTCCTCGGTATTTGTTGAGTGGCTTAGGTTCCCAAAATAAGCCACCCATAGGATTGACAGACCAGTTTTTTTTAAAAAAAAACTGGAATACAAATTAGTTCTCAGGGATCAGGATAAAACGGAATAGCTGATCGTTTTGTAGATAGCGTATTGCCATATCTTGTACCTTATCGGCCGTTAAGCCTTCAATTTTTGCTTTATAGTGGTTTACGGCTTCAATGTCTTGCTTGCTAAGGGCGGTATTCAACAGATAGTTTAACCAGAAAGTATTTTGGTTTATATTTTGTTCAAGGCCCAATAGCCTTTGTGCCTTAAATTTATGCATATCCTCGGCTGAAGGACCATTCTGCTGCAAGCGCTGAACTTCCTGGAGCGTTGCTTCAATAAGTTCCTCCGCTTGTTGGGGATTGCTGGTATAGGCCATATTTACCGTATAGCGTGGACGTGGTTTTTCGCTATAAGATGGCGATACTTGAACACTATAGATTCCCGCTTTTTCCTCCCGTAGGGTTTCCAACAAGGCATTGTTTAACGTATAGGCCAATGCATCCATGGCGAGGTTGTTATCCGCATGGAAATCATAATCTCCGGTATACGCAAGGTTAACATTTGCTTTGTCCTCCTGGCCCTTTTTTATCCAAGCTTGAAAACCTTTAGCTGCAGGATAAATACCCAAGTCTTTCCCTTCCTCCTTACGCCCTAAGTTGGGTAAAGAGGCTAAATACTGCGCAGCGAGCTGTTCCAATTTTAAGGTATCTATATTTCCGACAAATACGAAGGTAAAGTCGGAAGCGTCGGCAAAACGTTCTTTATATATTGCTAGCGCACGTTGAAGATCAATTTGGTCAATCTTGGCTAGACTAGGGCCGGTTTTACGTGGGTTACCTTGGTAAAGTAGGGTCGCTATAGAATCGGCAAATACAGCTTGAGGCTGTAGATGTCTGTTCTCGAGGGCAATTTTGCTTTTGTTTAGCTGGTTGTTGATTAAGGCCGTATCTAGTCTTGGCAAACGGAAGTAACCATAAATAATCTGGAAGAACGTTTCCATGTTTTCCTGGTTTGTAGCTCCTTGGAAGCCCTCGCCAAGCTCCTGTATAAAAGGTTGTACGCTCAGGGTTTTTCCAGCTAGCAATTTGTGGAGCTGCGCAGCATCATGGTCTCCGAGACCGCTACTGGAAACAATTGCTGCAGCCTGTACTGCCGATTGGAAGTCGTCGATGTCGTATTGGCTATGTCCCCCCGGACTGTAGGCACTCATCAGGATTTCATCATTTTTGAAATTCGTTGGCTTCACCCACAGTTCGATGCCGTTGCTAAGGGTCCAACGTTGTGCAGCAACACTGTCAAAATACGCTTTACGAACGATTGTTCCTGCTGTTGGAAGTTCAGGGAGTAGGTTTCCCGCAACCAGGGCCTCTACATACGGTTTTGTTTCTTGCGCTAAAGCCTGATGCAACATCTGCTCGATACTGCCTTGGTCGAGGCTGTTATTTTCTGATTTTTCAGGATTAAAGAGTAGGATATCCCGGTTTTTAGTAAAGGTAACTTCCTTTAAGATATCCTGTAAAAGGTTTATATCCAGGTTCTCTACAATTTCACGTATCCGCGGAGAAATATCATCGTGCGCAGGAGCAGGACTTTGTTGTAAAAAGTTGGCCAGCAGCTCGTTCATATAGCTGGTCGAGCTTTTTTTGGATGCCTCTTTATCCTGCATGGTCAACGTGGCCAGATAGTTCCGTTGCGCACGCTCCAGTTCACCTGTGGTAAAGCCATGTTGGCGTGCTTGCTGCAGGCTATAAAACAGCTGCTGTACACTCTGTTGCAGCTGTTGTGGTTTTGGCGAAAGCTGTATCTGAAAAGACTCTACGCCACCCATTAAAGCGTTGAAGCCAACACCAGCAGATAGAAAAGGAGCCTCAGCTTTGCGGCCTAACTCCTGAATACGTGCATTCAAGAGTTGTGTAGCAAGGCCACGGTGGATGTTGTAGGCATAATCGTCGATAGTCTGGGTTTTACGCTGTGGCATCTTGAAATGAAACTGCAGCTGTGATTGCGTAATTTCTGCATCGGAAAACGAAAGAAACTGATTTTTCCCTTTTAAGGGGATGTTATATTTCGCTCGCTTAGGCGCGTTTTTAGGGTTTGTTAAATCGCTGAAAAGCACTTTAACCTGTTGCTCCATATAGACAGGGTCGATGTCGCCGACAATCAATAAGGCTTGCAAATTAGGACGATACCAATCGTTATAAAATCTTCTGATCTCTTGATGGTTAAAGTTTTTTAAAACCTCTTCGGTACCGATGGGTATGCGTTCAGCGTAGCGCGAACCATTGGTTAGGAGGGGGAAAAACTTAGCTTGCATGCGCTCCGATAAACCGCCGCGTTGTCTTTTCTCTTCGAGAATAACACCCCGTTCTTTATCAATTTCTTCGCCTTCTAGCAGGGCACCATGTGCCCAATCCCGCATAATAAGCAGCCCCTGATCCAGCAGGGCTTTATCCTTCGTTGGCAGTGGCAGTTGATAAACGGTTTCCTCAAATCCGGTATAGGCATTAAGGTCTGCACCAAACCGGATACCCGCATGCTGGAGATAATTAACAAGGGCATTCTTGGGGAAGTGCCGGGTGCCATTAAAATTCATATGCTCCAGGAAATGCGCCAGTCCACGTTGGCTTTCCGTTTCTAAAATAGATCCTACCTTATGGGCAAGGTAAAATTGCACCCTTTCTTTGGGTTCCTTGTTGGCTAATATATAATACTGAAAACCATTGGGTAAAGTTCCGAAAACAACCTTTGGATGTAAAGGAATATTCCCGTTTTCGGATAACCTCTTCGTATTCTTCTGGGCGTATACTAGCCCAGGAGTGAAACTCAGCATACATCCCATCGCCACAGCGAGGGCCCCCATGCCTAGGGCATTCTTTGTGAATTTAAACATGAACATTATTCGTTAAGCTTAGCTGTAGGGGAAGCTTGCGGCTTCTCTAGGAGGGATAATATGCCCTCATTTTCTATTAATATCATACCGTGTTTATCGCTACTTATACCTTCCTTAGCGATGTAGGGATACGTCGGAGTGGAGCCCAGCATAACGGTCGGCATGTAACGGAAGGTAATCGCCGGGTCGTGTTTACGCAGCTCTTCGCCAACCTCCACGATATGAGTTGAGATCAGGTAGAAGCATTGTTTGAAGCGTTGAAAGGCCTTGGTTACCGCATAAGTTGCTTCAAAAGCATCCTTCACATTAGTGCCCTTAAAAAGCTCATCAAAGATAACGATGAGGCGCGATTTTTCACTTACCGCTGTGGCTACTTGTTTTACACGTAATACCTCGGCATAGTAGTGGCTATAGCCCATGTTAAGGTTGTCGGAAACGTTGATAGACGTGAAAAGCCCATCCTTTACGGCAAACTGCAGTACATCTGCAGGAACCGGGAAGCCCATATGCGCAAGGTACATGCTGATGCCAAAGCTCTTCATAAAGGTCGACTTACCCGCCATATTGGCACCGGTCAGGAAGAAAAGATTCTGCTTAGCATCAAAAGAAATATCATTTCCTACAGCACCTGTAATAGCAAGATGGCGTATATTTTTTGCATGGATACGGTTATCGTCTGCCGGAAAGGCTTCTGCATAGTTTAACCTACGTGCTTTAGCAACTTTGGCGACCGATATGTACACGTCTAATTGATAAATAAGGGCTAGCAGATCCTGCATCAGCGTGAGCTTGCTGCCCCGGATCTGATTGTCGGCCTTCAAAAACCGGCTAAGGGTCAATTGTTGTGCAGACTGTATACTGTTAAAATTTGCTAATGCCTTCTCATCTTGCAACCAGGCGTTGCTTAGTACAGGGTCATGCTGCAAAATAGGGCCGTGTTTATCGTGCAGATTCACGACCATCGGGCGCAGCTTCCGCAGGATGGTAAGCCAGGCTATAAAACCCAGTTTTAGTTGCTCATCTTCCTGTTTAATGCCTAACAGCGTATTGAGCTTACGCCTACCATGCAACATGGCATTGCCCAACCAGGTAGACGTACTTTCCCCTTGCAGGTACAGGATAGCCAGTTCCAGCTCTTTGGTATCAAAAGGAAGATCAAGATCTACCTGTTGAAATAATTGAAAGATGCGGCTTCGGTTGTTAATCGCCGTAGGATCTGTCAGCGGCTGATTAAACATTTTCTCCAGAGCACGTTCGCCACCAGCGGTATAACACTGGTTAAACTGCGAAAAAATACTGTTCTTTTTAAACTTCCCCAGAAGGTTTAAGTCTTCAATCGTTTGGGTATCGGTGCGAAATATCATACAGTTGGCGCGTTATGGTTCAACAAATCAAGAATACCCTCATTATGTATAATGACCATGCCATGGCGATCAGCGGTAATACCCTCCTTTAGGGTATACGGATACTGAGGCACGCCGTCTTGCAGCAGCGTAGGCAGGTAAACAAAACGAATATGCGGGCAGGTTTCTTTCAGGGTATCTCCGGCTTCGATAATATGTGTGGAGATAATAAACTGACAGGATCGATGCGCATATACCCGACTTGTAATTGCTAAGGTTCCCTCGTGGGCATCTTTAACATTTGTTCCGCGGAAAAGCTCATCGAAGATGACGAAAAGTTTCTTGCCCGCAGCAATCTGTTCTGCTACCGCCTTTACGCGCAGTACCTCAGCAAAAAAGTGGCTATAGCCCATTTGTAAATTGTCGGGCAGATTGATCGAGGTGTACAAAGCATCGCGCACGGAAAAGCATAATCCCTTTGCCGCCACCGGAAAGCCTACATGTGCGAGGTATAATGCAATACCAAGCGCCTTCATCAACGTCGATTTACCCGCCATATTTGCCCCCGTTAGAAACACGATATGCTCCTCCTGGTTTAGCGCAAGATCATTGCCTTTTGCCCCCGCAATAAGGGGATGGTATACGCCCTCATAAATAAGCCTCTCTTCACCCGAGTCGTCAACCTTGGCGAAGGTAAAGCCCTTTTCATTGGCCACCTTGGCCACCGTCATATAGACATCCAATATATAAATATGATGTAAAATATGAAGCATAATTTCTTTTTCCTCAAAGCGGAAAAGGTTATCCATGCGTACAATCTCGGGGTACGGTACTTTGCTCAAGTCTGTATAAACAGGGACCTCGTTAATTCTGGTGCTGTGCAGGATTTTTTTAGCTTCGTTTAGTTCACCTTGATACCAGGAAAGGGTATCCGATGCAAGGACAGCCTTCCATGCACCCAAAATCTGGGTGCATGCGGCTATACCGTGCATTATCTTTTGATGATCTTTATCCAAACCCATAATCGACTGGAAAGCACGCCCCAGCTTCGGCTCATTAGGGTTCAGCTTACTGCGGCTATCGGCGAAGTCTAAATAAGCCGTGCACTGGTCAAACCAACTGCGTTGGAATGGAAAGGGGATATTGAGTGCCGCAAAATGTTGAATAATAGCGCTTCGTTCGTCGATTTTTTTTCCATCCGATAGGGGATAGCGGAGCCATTCTTCCAGCATATCAGCACCCCCCACAGTTTGGGTTTGGTTGAACAGGGAATAGATACTCGATCGACCGCGTTTGGAAAAGATGACTAAATCATCCTGGGTTTGATTATCAATATATAAGGCCATGAATCTTATTTTTTAACGTCCACTTCTTCTAATCCAGATACCCACGCTTAGTAAGATTAAAAGTGCCGGAATAATCCATTTAAGGGCTAGACGTGCATTAGAAAAACCATCTTCAGTTAAACTTAGGCTTTTATCTAGCGCAGGGTCACGGCGGGTATCAATTGGAACTTCCTCATTCGATAACCAGTAGAAAGCAGCATTTATAAGAGAGGAGTTTGCCGACATCATGCGGGGTCTAATTTTTGTCAATTCACCGTTGCTAATCCAATCCGCATCCCCTGTAACTAAAATCTTTTGCTCCTTACCATTCACCTGTTTCGTCATGGCTAATACCGTCGTGTAGCTTTGTTGAATTTCGCCTGCTGCAGGATTTGGCACGGGACGGCTGTCGATAAAATTTAAATCCTCAAACTCACGCCATGTGGTAGAATCTGTACGGAAAAGTGTTGTTATTGTAAACCCTTTATCGGCTACCACCTCCAGTGCCGAAGCACCAGGCATGGTTAACGGTAAATTGTTTTCAAACTGACGGTCCAAATGGAAAGAAAACGGCCTCGCCTCTGCAGTAGGTTTCATGCGCATTAAATCTGCATCAAACAGCGTTACCGTATCCACCAGTACCCCCGGAAGGAACTTCACGCCGATATGCTCCGCAATAGGATTGATAAAATCCACCTTATCCGGTTCCGATGCCAAAATTAGGTTACCACCCGCATCGATATAATCCTGAATATTTTTAAGACTTCCTGCGTTGTAAGCTTGCCGCGGTTCTGCCAAAAACAATACCGTAATTTCTTTCGGTACAGGTTGGTTAAGATCCACCTCTTTAAAGTCAAAACCTTGATTCAGTAAAGCGTAACGGAAACGTTTCTCCTGCGCAAATTTGTTGTAACCACGATCGTCAATAGCCTTACTGCTACGCTCGCCATGCCCCGTTGCAAAACCAACAATTGGCAGATCCATTAATAAGCGTTTCATGGCCGACGTAATTTCGGCTTCAGAAGGATAACGCATCATATCGTCGAAGACCCGTAAAAAGGTTTTTTTACCATTGGCCAATTCAAGCACCCGAACAAATTGAAAATCTTCGGTACTCAAGTCAGGCTTACCCGGCAATTCGTCGTATTTCTTAACCGCAAAAGTCCAATCGTAAATGCGGCGTAAGGAATCGAGGCGTTCCTCATCGGTATTCTTTTCAAACTTTTTGTCTAACCAAGGATTAAAAGCTTTATGGTAATAATATTCATAGTTCAATTTAATATCCGGACGAAAACGCAGGTATTGCTTAAAGCGGTCCATATCGACTTTCTGCCCTATAGGTAAAGCCAAGAAGTTATCCTGCGCCAGCATATTGACATAAGTTGTAATCGTAAGCTGCTGATCTAAGTTTTTCAAAACCGCTTGGCTACTGCGCGATACCGTATTGGTTTTATTGCGCGTAACATCGGCAATAGCCATCATTGTCGGGCGTGTACTTACATAACCTATAGCCGCAGCAACGATGAAAACCAGCGCATATTTCGCCGCCGATAAATACCATTTTGTCTTGATTTTGCTTAAGTTTAAGCGCAGAATAGCAAAGCCGATGAATAAGGAAACTATCAGCAGATAGTACAAGACATCTTCTGCAGAAATTACACCCGCAAAGAAGGCATCCGCACGTCCAGATATGGATAGCCAATAGGTGATATCGCGAACCAATGCAATATCCTGCCCTAAACCACTAATATACCCCAGGAAAGCTAATATGGCTAAAGTTCCAATTGCCGACACCACGGTATAGGAAGTGATAGAAGACATAAATAAGCCGATCGCAGCATAGGCAGAGATTTGTAAAAAAATACCCAGTAAGCCTGCAAATACTACCGGGGCATCGACTTGGTTGATGTTGTAAATCGCAAAACCGGCAAAGATCCCTGTGATGGCGGTAAGGATAAGGGCATAACCAACTAAAGCCAGGTATTTACCCAGAATAATCTGGAAGCTCGAAATAGGGGATGACAATAAGAGTTTAATCGATCCATTGTTATACTCTCTACTCATAACCCCCATGGTCAGCAAGGGAATATAAAGATAAAGGTATTTACTGATTTGTGCATAAAAACCCAACATCCCTGCGAATGTACCTAACGTGGCCGAGGGCACTTCCCGGCCCATGGCTTGAGTTTTGACCATGTTTGCAAATAAATCCGTAAACAGTAACGAGGATTGGAACATGAATATAATGATAACCAACCAAGCTACGGGCGAGTAAAACAGAACCTGTAGTTCTGCTTTGGCAATTTTATTGATAACTTTCATTCTTTTAATACAGATACGTGGTGATTTCTAGGTGTTTTTTTTCTTTTTTGAGAGTTCGGCAAATACCGTGTTCAGCGATCCTTTTTCCAGGGCAATTTCAAGCAAACGCCAATCCCTAATTACAGTCTCCTTAATGAAAAACTCAATTTGTTCGCGGTTGCCATCAAACTCAAAACGGTATTTGGTATGGCTGATTTGCTCGATACTCTGAATACCCGGAAAGCTTAACAATACCTCGCGGCTAGGCGCATTTAAGAGTGTTGCGGTGAACGAATTTGGCATCACATAATTGTCGAAATCATCGAGGGTTCCGGTAAAAATGATTTCCCCATCGTTGATCATCCAGATATCATCACATAAAGCCTGAACCTCCTGTAAGATATGTGTCGACAATAAGACGGTACGCTCCGTAGCAATTTCCTTGATTAGCGCGCGCACCTCTAAAATTTGATTCGGGTCCAAACCATTTGTAGGTTCATCCAGCACAATAAACTCAGGTTTATGTAAAATTGCCTGTGCAATACCGACACGCTGTTGGTAACCACCAGAAAGGTTCTTGATAATGCGATTCGCGAAGTGAGAAATCTGGCATTTCTCCATCACCTCCTGAATGGCAACCTTGGTTGTAGCGGGGTCCATCAAGCGTAAACCAGCACAATATTGTAAGTACTCCTTAATCGTAAGTTCAGGTTGTAGTGGAGGCTGTTGCGGTAGGAAGCCGATTAATTTTTTGGCCTCCACAGGGTTTTCGCGTAAGTTGATTCCACGAATATAGATGTCGCCCTCGGTTTGGTTCAGTACGCCACACATGATGTTCATCAGGGTAGATTTACCCGCACCATTGGCACCCAACAAACCATACACACCACGTTCTTTAAATTCCAGGTTTATGTCCTTGATGGCCCATTGCACATTGTAGCGATGAGAAAGGTTTTGCACCTTTACAATTGAGTTTTCCATGCTTTGTTGTATAATTAGTATTTCGATTAAATTTTATATCCTTTGTACATGATATGAGCGACACGGCCCAAATCTTGCAATCGGTGTAGCTCCTTACTTTGTCCGGCATTAAGAATCGCCGTATTGATGTCGTAAAGGATAACCTGCCCATCCTCCAAGCCAACGGCAATGGTGAAAGTGTCATCGTCTAAGGCCAGCGTAGTGATGCTGCTGCTGAAACTTTGGTATAACCTGGTTTGCGCCCCAGTTTCCACATCAAAGAAATACAGGTTTTTACCGTTATTGCCCGAAAAGAAGAGGTAATTACGGTTTTTGATGGCTAAGAATTGTGTTTTATCATCCATATGTTCCTGCCCCAGTAAAGGGATACGACGTCTTGGCGTGAGTTTTGGCCCTAGTGTTGTGAAATCAAAGTTTTGGAAATAGTATTTCCTATCCAATGGGCTACGCAACACCATACCCCCTGTAATATTCATATACGATTCGATAAACACATTTCCCCACACATACTCCCAATCTCCGAAGTTATCCAGGGGCGTATAATCGCCAGGATACGGTATAGCTGGCGCCGGCATGGCTTTAATTTCAATGCCCCCATTTTGATAAAAACGAGTGCCATCGGCCTGCAACAACCGTTTATTCTGGTAATCGTACATAATAGCGATGTTAGAAGTCTTATACCAAGCATCCCAAATTTCCTTCACCTTCATGCCCTTTTCTACGGTCATAGGCGTGCTCATCCAGGGAATAGTGAAGGCTGCAGCACCATTAAAAAACCGGCCATAAACACTACCATCGGCGTTAACGAAGAGGTCTGCGGCATTAAAGTTTGCAAAATCTACAGGTTGCAGGTTGTCCGGAACTTCACGCGTAAATGCCTTAGAAGCCACTAATTTCCGGGTATAATCCAAACCATTTAAGTCTAAAGCCCCCTGCCCGGCATGTTGCACAGCAAAAACTGCGCGCGTACCACGCATGCTGTAGGGGTATATTTTGAAAGGGTTTGTACCCATAGGATGGCCATTAGCCTGCTGATATAAACCAGTATAGTCCATGTACTTCTTCTTTTTGGCATCGTATACGACATGTGCAATCTCGGAGTTTCCGTTTTTATCCGCATAAAGCACAGCCCAGCCTAAGGAAAAAGGCGACTGAATGCTAACATTTAAAGGCGGAGAGTCGTTGTTGGTATAAACCACACCCGTACGTTTATCTGTCATGTAATATTTAGCACCGAAACCACCAAACTCCTTCGCGAGGAACTTTAAATTAGGCTCTTCGGAATGCAGCTTTCCATTGATGTACCAGGCATGGCTGAAATGAATGGAATCCGCTTGGTTTAAAAAAGTCCTTCTGGGCGCATAGTTTAGCGAGTCGCCTACAAATAAAGATATCGATTGATCCCACTGTATACTGACCAAGTTATTTTCTGCAAACTCATAGTTCCCGTTATCTTTAATACAGCTATGAAGGCTTAAGCTGCCAATACCCGCAATCAAGAGCGCGAGCAGGCAAGAAGCGTTTGAATATTTTTTCATGTTCTTTGTTTTACAGGATTAACCAATTAGTGGAACTGTACTTAACATATCTTTACCGTCGTCTTCTAAGACAGGCGTTCCCTTATCGACCTTATCAATGAGGTAATATTTGAATTGTAACATCAAATCTCTTTTTTGCTCGATCGTATAAGGTTCCAGATCCCCTTCGCCGGTTACTTCGATAAAGGTTCTGTATTTTTTATCGCTGTATTTGCCGAGGTAGGTATTTTCGATCAGGGCATCCCACCATTTAGGGCGTGTAATTTTATCACTCAAACGAAGGACCTTTCTACTTTTAATGGTTTCACCCACCGTTAAGCGATCCGTTTGCTTAAGGTCGATAACAAGCAAAGCCTCCTTACCTTTCAGGTTTTGCTTTTTGTATACCGATAGGTAGAGGGTGTCTGTGGCCAACCCTTTACGCAGCACCGGGTTACTGCGAAACTGGTAAACATCAGCATCTGCCGTGGTTTCTTTGGCATTTACCTTAAAGCCAATAGCGATATCCTCCGTGCTCTGTTCGCCGATGTATTTCACAGGTATACGCACCTGTAGCGTATCCAACAGCGGTGTCAAGAAAAAAGCCACCGACATGGTATCCGTATACGGGTCTAAAAACTGAATGTATTGCTTACCATGATAGTAAGGGATGTCATTTTTCTTACAAGCAGCAAAGAAGAAAGAAAGACCAATGCAGGACCAGGCCAAAAGCAAAAGGTTTCTATTTAATTTAAGTGTGAAAAAGCTTTTTTTCATGTTCGTATTATCTTTCATCCTCAGGAAGAGGTGCCGTGAATTTAGTGTTGATCTCAATAACCTGTGCGCCTAAGGTCATAGGCCTGTTAAGGCGTTTATGGGCAAAGATGGTTTGCCCTTCCGTGAAGTAATCCCGGCGGTATTCCATCATCAACTCATCAAAATAACCTTTTTCGGATTCGTCGGTAAACGCATTGCTCTTGCCACGTGCTGCACGCATTTTATTCAATACATTTAAGGCTTCTGCAGTATTTCCTTCGCGGTATAAACATTCGCTATAGATGTAGTACGCCTCACTTAAACGGATAACAGGAAGAATTTTATTTTGGGCTTTCTGTTCTGTAGACTCCAACCATTTAAACGTTACATTATCGACTGTATTTAAAATATTGCGTCGGTAATCACGTTCATTAGAAGGGAAGAAGGATTGGTAGCTCAAATGCAGACGCATGGGATACTGCGTTCCCTTAAAATCCTTAATTTTTTCGAGCAGCATCGGATCATAGAAGGCCAGCAAAATATCTTCCGGCAATTTTTGATAACGGTTGATGTTGTTTGTAAAATTCTCGGCAGTAAAAGAAAACCAACGTTTACCCTCTGGACCGTAGGTTTTGTAGACAAACTGTGCCGCCTGTTTTGCTTTCGGGTAGTCGCCAGCATAGAGGTAAACACGAGCCAGCAGCGTACTGATTGCCACAAAGTTCATGCGATTCATGCGGAAGCTAAAGAAGATACCCTGATTTCCTGTAACGCCATTCATGGTGTAACTTATGCCCCCCGCAAGGTAAAAGCTATTCTTTAAGGTGTCATTTTCAGCAACCAACGATTTTGCCGCTTCTAAGTCTGTTGCAATACGCAGCAGAATGGTATCTGTAGGAAGTCTTTCGGCAAAATGGGCAGGATAAGTATCCTGATAAGGAACGATGTACTCATCTTTTTTCAAGGCCGGACTCGGCGCGAAAATGCGGACCATATCGAAGTGAAGCAAAGCCCTTAGCGCTAAAGCCTCCCCCTTAATCAAGTTCTTCTCGGTCGCACCATACTGAAAAAAACTATCGTCTTTTTTATCAATCTCCTGAATAAGTTTATTACAGCTAGCGATAATGGTGTACGATTTTCCCCATACATTTTTGAGTAAGCCACGCAGACTAGTATGATTTAAATCTGGTGTTGCCGCATTTTTTAAATCTTCCGGCAGCTGAAAAGCATAATAATCATTGCCCATAGCACTGGCAAAGCCCCAGGTTAAGTTTCTGCCGTACAAATCAGGGGTCGCCGCTAATTGGTAGATCCCATTGAGGGCAGTTCTAAACCCATCTGATTGCTCAAAAAGTGTTTCATCGCTGACGCGGTCGTTTGGCTGTATATCCAACCATTTATTGCAGGAGCTGCTGATGAAAAGCAACAGTGCCGCACATAGGCAGGTAAGTAACGCATTCGTTTTCATTTCTGTGTGTTTAAAATCCTAGGTTGATGGATAGATCAAACGTACGTGCGAAGGGATATTCCAATCCGCGCTCTTGTTTTACGGTTGATATTTTAAAGACATTGTTTGTATTGGCCTGGATACGAAGCATATTAATTTTAGCAATGCTTTTCAATTTTTGCGGATTAAAAGTGTAACCCACACTCAAGGAGTTCATCGTAATCGAATTCGCGCGTTGTACAAAGCGTGAAGTCGGTCGAGTGGTCCAACTTAATTCTGCAATATTTTTGAATCTAGCAATATCTCCAGGCTGTTTCCAGCGGTCGTATAAGAAACGGCGATCTGCATTATTGTTGTAGATATCGATGTTTTCGACCTTGTTTAACAGGGTGTGATTATATTCATCCTTACCATACTCATACATAAATGTGCCCATAACGGTAATATTTTTGTAGAAAATATTAAAGCCGAAAGTACCTTGCGCTTTTGGCGCCGTATTGGCAATAATCTGTTGATCTGCGGCATTCCATTCGCCGGTAATTGTTCCATCCTTACGCAAGAACAACTCCTGTCCGTCCATTGGATTAATACCCAAAGACTGCATACCAAATAGGGAATACAACGTTCCCCCCTCAACATATTTAATATGCGGTGTGGAGAACCTCTTTTTATCCGTATCTCTTTGGGATCCAGCAGGTGAAAAATTATCATACTGCTTATCCACCAGATTATTATAAGCTTTTAAGGCATTTGAGATATTGGTAATTCTATTACTATTGGCCGCCAAGTTTCCAAATACCGACACATTAACATCCTTCTGTCGGATAATCATGTAACGGACATTGATCTCAAAACCCTTATTAACCACTTCCCCGATATTTCCCTTATACTGCGCGAAGCCCGATGAAAGCGGTAAGTCAATATCGTTGACCAAGTTTTCGGTTTTCTTATGGTATAAATTGAAGTTTAGGTTTAAGCGATCATTAAAGAGGCCAAAGTCTGTGATAACATCAAAAGTCTTCGTTTTCTCCCAAGTCAGCGCGGGGTTACCCATATAATATAAGGATACCCCAGGCCCCGTAGAATACCAATCATTGGAGATTACATAATGGTTTTTAGCCGCAAAAGGAGGGAAGTTAGTTTTTCCCAGTTGCCCCGTATTGGCTGTAATGCGGGCACGGTTGATGAAAGGCAAATTTTCCATAAACTCATATTTATGTAAGTTTAAGCCCGTACCGAACGACCAAAAAGGGGCATATTTTTTCTCGGTGCCAAATTCCGATGAACCATCCAAGCGGCTGGAAACATCAAACAGGTAGATGTCCTTAAACGAGTAATTCATCGTTAAGAACGTTCCAAAAAGCCGCGATTTACTAATGGCGTTAGTCGGTTTCCCTTTGATTTTGTTTGCCAAATTAGGGCTATGCTGGTCGCCCGAAGCAAAACCCGTATAAAGCGCATTAAACGCATTATTTTCATTTTGTAAGGCATTTAAGCCCAAGGAAAGGTTGATGTTATGGTTACCAATTTGATTCAGGTAATTGACCAAAGCATTAAGGTTTAACCCCAAGGCATCCGAGCGACGTTGGTTTAACTCGCCAATTTCGGCAAAATCTGTTGTCGGGTCGATGTTATAGCGTCCCGATGCTGGGTCTACATAAGTCTCGTTGGTCGTATTATTTTTAGTTACCGAAAAGGAACCTCTAAAATGAAGCTTTGGAATAACCTGACCATTCCAGGAGAAGTTGTTTGTGATGTTGCTATTGTTGCCTTTACTGTAGTTTTTCGTGTTTGCCGCTTCATACAAAGGATTCACAAGATTAAGGAGGTCTGTACCACCTGTATGCCACACCATGGTTCTGCGTTGCACATTTCCATTTGCATCGAAGATTTCATCATAAGGAGCTTTGGTGGTGTAATCCGAGAATTTACCATAAGGCGAATCGTGACTTTCGACGATATCGACGTTCACATCATTACGCACCTGATATTTTCCTAGCCGATATTCAACCGATAGCCCCGCACCATTGCGGTTACGTGCTGATTTCTTCATGACCCCACTTTGACGGTCGGCACGAAGCGATAATCCGAAACGCACCTGTTCGGTTCCTCCGTCTATGTTTAAGCTGTGTTTTTGGTTGATCTCGTTGCGCAAAGGCTGTGCAATCCAATCCGAGTTTACACCACGATTTACCTGCGATTGTTTCTTTAAGAACTCATCCGTTAATAAAACGGCATTCGCCGGTAAGGTCGTTGGTTTTATAGTATAATATCCTGCAAGGCGCTCGGCTTCTAATTTTTCTGCCGCATTCATCAGGTTGTAGTCCGATAAATCTGGTGCCGTTAGCGTACCGACGCCCGTATAGCTAAAGCGTAACTTCCCCGGGATAGGGGGCACGGTTTCAATAACGATAACCCCGTTTGCAGCGCGCGATCCATATACCGCTGTCGCCGCAGCATCTTTTAAGATGGTAACACTTTTAATCTGGTTAATATCAAAGTCATATACCCGTTGCGCACTCACCTCGTAGCCATCCATAATAAAGATGGGCAAGTTGGGGTTGTTGGTAAGGTTGCCTTGAGATAAATCCACATTTTGATCCAACTCTTTAACACCAATACCCGAGCGACCGCGTATGTAAAATTCAGGAAGGGAATTGGGATCCGATCCACGAAGGTTATTTGTTTCGATACGGAACGAAGGGTCATAAACCTGCAGGATATCCAATACGTTTCTGTTGCCAACATTCAGGAGGTCCTGTTTGTCGACACGAATCGCATTCCCCGTGAAGCTTTCCTTACGTATGGTGCTGTAACCGGTAATAATAACATCTTCAACTTTCTGATGTTCCGTATGCATGACAATAACGTTGTTCTGACGGTTTTCATGGATTACCTGGTCTAGCGATTGGAGGCCCACATAACGGAAGGTCAACGTTACCTTACCGCTGGTTTTGGCCAATATAGAGAAAGCCCCTTGCTGATCTGTCATGACCTGTTGCGGTTCATTTTTTATACGTACAGATACCCCCGCTAAAGGTTTCCCCAGGGTGTCAATCACCCGACCTTTAATAAGGTTCTCCTGCTGTTTGTCTAGCTGTCCCGTCGTGTTTTGTACCGTCAACTGCATATTAACAGCTATGTTTTTGGCTTTAATAATGACGGTATTGTTGTTTTTGATTTCGTAAAGAAATGGTTGGTTTTTAAAGGCTGCATCCAACGCCTGTTTTACCGATACATTGCTGACGTTAATCGTTATTGGGGTAGCTTTTTTAAGTAGATCCCCATTGAGTAGAAAGTCATAACCCGATTGGTTGCGAATTTCATTGATTACATCATACAAAGCGGCTTGCTTTTTTGAAATGGATATATTTTGCGCGAAGGCCATAAAGGGCGCTAAACCCAAGCCCAGCATCAACGCTATCCAACGTCGTTTTGTACGTTTCATAATGTTTGTTAAAGTTACTTTAAGCCTCTATGGTTAGTAAAGAGCACTTAAAGACAAAAAGAATATGCGGTCAAATATTTAGGTATAGAGAGTCTTGGTAGTACATAATTAATTAGTAATTTTGTACTACGAGATTATACCTATATAAGCAAATCCTTTACTGTTAGGTTCTTAATTAATAGCGTTAGTTATGTTATCCTCACCGGTTTTGTGGAGATAATCTTGAAAATTATGGGCTGGGGAAGGCGCAATTTCCTCAGCTTTATTTTCATACAAAAAGATGTGTGTAGGTTTCTATTTCATAAACGTTATCCTCCTCCCTTGTATTTGGTACTTTAAATCTGCAGAAGCGCAGAGAATATCTAAAACGTCCTTTAGCTCAGTCTTACGGGAAAGTTTGCCGACCACCAAAATTTGGGGATCAATATTACTATCCAGGATAAAATCGGCATTATACCAGCGCGACAGCTTTTTTAAGACCGGGTTCAATGTTTCGTTAAACTTAAAATAGCCATCTTTCCAAGCCGTTATTTCCTCGGTATCGATATCTGCATTGATTTTATTTCCTTGTTCACTAATAACCGCCTGCTGTCCTGGTGCTAAAATAGACACATTATTTTTAGGACTAGCCAGGTTGGTTACACGAACTTTGCCTTGCAGTAAGGTCGTTTTAATTTCTTTCTCCTCGGGGTATGAATTGATATTAAAATGAGTACCCAACACTTCAATCAACTGCCCTTTACTTTGTACCCGAAAGGGGATTGAGGGGTTATGTGCGACTTCTAAATAAACCTCCCCCTCGATATTAATTTCGCGATTATGCTGCCCTGCCGTATTATAAACCACCTTGCTATCCGAGTTTAACCAGATTAAACTGCCATCGGGTAGGGTAACTTTAAATTGACCACCACGTGGTGTACGAATAGTAATACGCTGCGACTCCTGGGCGCCTTTGGCAGACTCCTCCAGAGGAGTCACGGTATCACCATTGGCATACAGTACATGCTTGTCCTTAATGCTAATACCATTATTTTTTTCATTTAGCTGGATAGGGCTGCCGTCATCATATTGAATGAAAGCACGATCTTCACCCGGCAGAATAAGGGTATGTTGTGCATACGCATTATCTGTTGCATATTTACTGTAAAAATGGTAGCTCGCAAAGGCTAAGCCTCCAGCAAGAAATACCGCAGCATATTTACGGTACTTCTTCCATAGAGGTGTATAGATAGGTTGATTATCTTCGGGGGTAAATGGCGAAGGTTGCGTCTCTTCCACCAGCCTTTGCCGAATATGAATTAAGCGGCTTTCAAGGTCTGTATCGGCAACAATGTTTTTCTCGGCTTGATATTGGTCTAACCAATCTTCAATCAATTGCCGTTCCTCTGGGCTACATTGATTGTTAAGATAGCGTTCGATTAGATTTTTAGCTTCGTGGTTAGACATATGTATCGATACAGTTTTTAGTTTTTATACGTTGGTATATATAGATAAGACACCTCGCTAAGCCATAACAGGTATAAAAAAATGAAAAAAATATAAATATTAATTTAAGAGACTAATTAGCAATGAGATACCCCATATTAAAGCTTTGAATTTTGAACGTAAAATGCGTAATGTATTCGTTATTTGCTTCGAAACGGTTTGCTCGGATGTGCCCAGTTGCTGGGATATTTCTTTATGAGATAGGTGCTCTTCCCGACTTAACTTGAATACCTCCTGCATACGGTTGGGCAATTTATCCAGTTCCTTATCGAGACTTTCTTGCAGTTCCTTCTCATAAATCTTGCCATAGATCGATTCCTGTTGGAGCATAAAACTGCCTAAAGATGCTAAATAATGGGTTTGATTTTTGCGTTTCCGGAGTGCGTTAAGTATGCGATTGCGAATGGCGAGGTACATGTATCCGCGGATATTATTAATTGCAGGAAGTTGCGAACGATTGGACCAGATGGATAAGAAAAAATCTTGTATTACATCTTCTGCTTCTGCGGGATCGCCAAGTTTCTGTAGGGCATATTGTATTAATTCGTGCTTAAAACAATCATAGAGCCTAATATAAGCCCTCTCGTCTCCATCCCTGATAGACTGAAAAAGATTATCTTCAAGATCCTGATTACTCATTACACATTACACATTTTTGGCGTAGCTATTCATATTAGGTTGAATAATGCTAAAAAAGGTTTTAGCTTATGCATTCGCAAACTAAAGTAGATTATTTAATTGATAAATAAAAGTTAAAGGTAGAAAACCCTGTTTTTTTAACATGTTTCTTCTATTAAAACATCATTACGTAGCATTACAGGTCGGTAAAAGCGCGCCTTACCTTACGGCAATGGCGAACCGCTTTTCCGCAGGATCGGCGGATGCCTGATTTTTTGCCCCTCGTAAACGTAAGATTAAGCTTCCAGGCAGAGCCGATTAAAGATTATGTACTTTTTTTCAAATACCCCTATTGACCAATGGTCAATACAATTTATCCATTGGTCAAAGTAATTTCGCTAAGATGCTGCCTGGCTGCATATTCGCCTTCGAAAAAACGAAGATGATTATGTGGAAATTAGCTTTATTAATAACGTTGTGGATTGTTTCTTGCTTAAAAACATGTGCCCATATCCGAATTGAAGAATACCAAATAGCCGATTCTTTAGCGGCCCTTAAAGCAGCGGAAAAGCAAAAAATACGTGTCGAAACAGACACCTCGCCTGTGCGTCCAGCAGTGAGACCTTTGTATAAATTCAGGATTGCACCCTATATTTTACCCGCAGGGTTGATAGGTTATGGCACTTTACGTCAGTTTAGTCCGGTTTTGAAGCGCTTTGATAACCACAGCCGCGACGAGGTACAGTCTCGGGTAAAGAAAGGGACACGCATTGACGACTACCTGCAATATGCACCGGCGGCGGCAGTCTTTGGCTTGGACGTATTGGGGATAGCGGCAAAACATGACCTGAAGAGCCGCTCATTGGTATTAGCGACCTCTTCTATAATGGCTATAGCCATCGTGCGTGGTACAAAGGCGAGTTTTCGTATTGCACGTCCCGATGGGTCCAACTATAAGTCATTTCCCTCAGGCCATACCGCTACAGCCTTTATAGGTGCACACATGCTGTATAAAGAATATGGCGAACAACGGCCCTGGCTGGCAGTGGCAGGCTATAGTATAGCAACCACTACTGCCGCTTTACGGGTAGTGAACAACAAACACTGGGTGAGCGACGTGCTCGCAGGCGCAGGCGTCGGCATGCTGAGTGTAGAGCTGGCCTACCGCTTATTGCCCACAGTGGATCGCTGGGTAAGCAAATCCACTAGAGAAACTTTCCACCTGCAGCCTGTTCAGTACCAGCAGGGGGGGAGTGGGCTGGCGCTGAGTTATCGATTTTAAGCTTATTTATTCAATAGCTTCTTATCGACGATGCGTTCGAAAAGCTCTTCCCTTCGGTGTTTCGATAGTGGTATCTCCTGGCCTTTGATGGTTATGCTATTCCCGCGAATGCGATCGATATGCGCAATATTAATTAAGTAGGAACGGTGGGTTCGGAAGAAGGACATGCCGGCTAATAGTTCTTCGGCCGTGCGCATCGTTTGGTGGATGGTATTTTTTTGATCCGCCTGGTGGATGATGATGTAATTTTGCATCGCCTCAATATACAAAATGTCATCTGCGCAGACCCGTATAAACTCATTGTCTTGTTTCAAGTATAATTCGTTGTTTACAGCGGTTACTGCAGGTGCAGCAGGTACCTTAGGCTGCAACATGGTCTGTTTCGCTTTTGCTTTTTGTACGGCTTGCACAAAACGTGCGAAGGATATAGGCTTTAACAGGTAGTCTATAGCATTTAAGCGAAAGCCATCGATAGCGAACTCGGAGTAGGCAGTGGTGAAAATCGTTAATGGCGGATTTTGAAGCTGTTCCAGGAACTCTACACCTGTAAGGTCGGGCATATTTACGTCCAGGAAAATAAGATCTATTGCTCTGCTGTTTAAAATATTTAACGCCTCAATTGGAGCATAGCAAATGGCTTCAATGGTTAAGAAATCCAGTTTATCGGCGTATATTTTGATGCCTTCAGCGGCCAATGGTTCATCATCGACAATAAGGCATTTTAGTTTTTGTATGGTATGCATAATTTAGGTAGGATTAATGTCGATCGTTAATGTCACGCGAAACTGCTGCGCATCTTTTTCAATAGACAGGGTATGGGTATTAGGGAATAGGAGGGCTAGCCTTTTCTGCATAAGCGATAAGCCTAGACAGGCATGCGTTGTTGGCGTTGCGGTCGTGGCATTCCTTGCATTTACAATTTGAAATACTATATTTTTCTCTTGCTGCAACAGCTGTATATGTATATACCCTGCCTGTTCCCTGGAACGCGACACATGCTTAAATGCATTTTCAATAAAAATAATAAACAGCAATGGGGGTAACTGCTGTTGACCGTTGCTAAGCTGCCAATCTGTTTTTACCTGAAGGGTATTTTGCCAACGTAGCTTCTCGACTTCAATGTAGTTTTTCATGAAGTTAACTTCTTCCTGAATACTGATGCTTTCAGACTCTATTTTCTCCAGTTGATACCGCAAAATATCGGCATACTGCAGCAGTACGGAGGAGGCTAAGGTACTATCTGTTTGTATCAAAATGTGAATATGGTTCAATACATTGAACATGAAATGAGGGTTTATCTGCGCCTGCAATGCCGACAGCTTATTTTCTAAATGCACCTGTTCCAATGCCATATGCTGCTCCTTTAGTTTGGTATGCTCAAAGTAGAATTTTAATCCGGCGAATCCAAGGTTCAGCATCAATGTTATTGGTATTGCCCCCGCAATAAGCTGCAATAAGGATTCATTCTCTGCTGGATCTAAAGGGAAGTTTAACATTTGCTGTGCTTCCATATAATAAAGGATCTCTTGAAAGAACCACATACAGAAGCTCTGTACTAAGGTTATGCCTAATACACGAACGATAACCTTGCCGAGGTTACTTTGGTCGATAATGCGTGGTAGAATGTAGTTACATAGAAAATAGGTGCTGCTGACGAAAATAACGAGTAGGAGCATACCGGATATTTTTTTCTGCTCGGTGTAGGCATAATCGGTATCATCCACGAAGGTAATCATACTAGCAAGTATTATCCAGAGAATAAAGAAGACACTATTGAAACTGTTGATTCGTAGATTTCGCATCTTGCGAAAATAAGGCTTTCGTCGGATATTTTGTTCGCTCGCGTGGCGCGCTGGTGCAAAAAGATAGTGTCAGTTAGAAATTTGTTCTATGTTTTAAAGGTTTTGTTACCCTGGCGCAACTATATCCCTGAAGCGCTGACTATTAAATTGTAATAGCCTCTAATGGTTTCCAGTTTTCTTCTGAAATTGAAATCAAAGTTTTCCCTTATTATTGTGTATTAAATGTTGTTGGAAAGCCACTGCGTATGTTTTTAATCCTGATTAAAATCTACCTCTTTGAGTAAATTACATTTAGATTCTCTATCAGAACTGCTAAGCATCTTTAATGGAGGTATAATTCGTTCTAAAAAACTTAAGCGCCCAAGGGGGTTAAAATAGCTTTTTCAGCTTCCTTTTATTTCGCGATATACCAACCTTCAGAATTGTGAACCGCTATAGACCCAACAACATCTCTTTGCAGACCAATTTCTCGCGCATAACATCTACATAACATGTCTGTCGGTCTGACAAATCGGTCCGATTTCCGAATATCGCCTTTGCAGACAGCCTTTCGTCTTTGGTCAAAGGAGCGGCCACAACGTGCAAATGAGGTGTTCTTTTTATCTCCTTGTGGCTTCGTATCCGTCTGACCAAGTGCATGAAAAACAATGGAATAAAGGATAAAGAAAATGCCATTTTCATCAACTTATCTACTGAAATTTCATTCTCAAACAACCCAAATTTTATTGTAGATTAATACACTTCATTTTAATGGAAAATGGAATGTTTGAAAAATTTGAAGGGGTATTATGAGCATTATCTTATACTTCAATCCAATATCCTAAGATAGTTTCTATAAATAAAAAATGATTATATTAAATTAGCATCAGTGAACAAACAAGCTAAAAGCTTTTTGACTTCTTGTGCTGGAACTTCAGTGGGCCTAGCTTAAGCTTTCGTAGGGTAAGCAGCAAGTGGAACAACAGTAATAGGTGCTGGAATTGGAGCTCCAGGATTTATATATGCTAATGCTCAATGGGGCATCTTGCAGAAAAATGTTTTTATATTAATAGTTATGATTAAAATAAATAAAAAAATAATTTTTATGGCGTTTGTGGTATCGCTTTTTTGTATTGGACTGGGGGTAAGTGATTTGATAAAAAGTTACAAAGAAACACAGCTATTTGTCCCCAAAGACTTATTTATGTTCATTCCTTATGTAATATCTGGAGGAATTTTCTTTTATATTCTTTATATCAAAAAAGAAAACTCTAATATATAGGGAATAAAAGAAATTTGCCGTGATATTCGGAATGTAATTCTTTCCATTATTTACTTAGATCTTCTTCTGTATTTAAGCCTTCTAAAAGGCCTTGCTCTTTGATAAGTTTACCTGCTGGTGTTTTCATAATAAACTGTGTTGGATTAATTTAAATAAAAAAATAAGTTGAGTTGATAAACCCACCTTGTTTTCTATTTACACAGTTTTTCGGATACTGCCATGCAATTAAATCTAGGAGTTAAATAATTCCCTCTTTTTTAAGTAATTTTTCGAGTGTATAATATTTAGCGATCATCTGCTGAATATCTTCTTCCGACAGGGGGTAATAGGTTACAGTTTCTATTTCATTATTATCTAATTTTGAAATTAGATGTTTTTCTATGGTCTTTACTTGTATCTGCAAAAGATCATCAGCTTGTAAGCTGATATTAAACCGTTGCTTAGAAATATTATTTTTCAATATACCTAGTTCCCAACCTTCGAAGTCCATATAGTAATATCCATATCTATGATAAATTAGAATGGGTGTAATAGGTTCTGTTGGTATAATAAAAAAATTATCCTTATATTTTATTTCTATCATTTTCATTATTTAACCTACCTTCCTTTATCAAAAATTGTTTCAAATTATTATATGTGGTCAGTAATTCTTCTCTATCTATTTTCTTGCTTACTGTAGAATCACATATGGATAATACATGCTTAGGTTTAATTTCAACAATGTCGCCTATATTGAAGTCAGATTTAGTCCATTGGAAGGTCTCACCAGATTCATCATCAGATCCAGTAATGTCAATACCATGTTGATAGGTTAATGTTACTAAAACAGATCCCGCTGAAGTTGCTGCTATTTTTTTTAAATTATTATTAATCTTGATTTCGAAACCTTTCATAGAACTATCCATAAACAGTTTTGTTTCTATCAATATCTGCAAATTTTGTTTGTTCTGATTTATTACAAATTGTAAATAGCAGATCTACGGATGGTTTTCTTAGCGTAACGTTTTTCATAATGTTATTATTAATTTTATAATTAGTTGTATAAATATATGGTTTTAATAAAAAATAAAGTTAAATGCCTTTTAATTATTACCTTAAGAGTATAACTTAAACTGTCCACTTTTTGCTGACAATTTACAGTGTACGTCATCAAGGTAAATAGGATACTTAGCTCTATTTGCTTAAGGAGAGATTGTTGTTATAAACTCAGTAATTTTTGTTGATTATACAATTTCCTTCTAATCTGAATAGAATTTGTAGACAATTAATTCTCATGAGCGTCCAACAGGTTCGCGAAATCATAGACAAGCAGAATCTGAATTAACCGGAATCTCAAATTCCATATAATATTTTGCAAAAAATCCATTTCTTATGGGAAACCGTAAAATACAGAAAGTAAAAAACCATATTTTAATAAAAATTATATTAAAGATATTACCATAAAATGAAAACATCGACCTTGAATTTTCACACACTGTTAATCGAGGACTAAGGAGTTATAAATATTCATAACCCAAAGGTTGATTATTATGTGTAATCCAATTTTTGACAAACCATTTTCAATAATCTGTAATACTATCGGTTAAATCATTAGAAATTATTAATAAAAGCTTAGCCTATAAAATACAACTCTTATCAATGAGTCTAAAATTTCTTCATACAGCAGACTGGCACATTGGCCAATTATTTTACGAATACGACCGCAGTTATGAACACCAGCAGTTTCTAGACTGGCTCGTACAAATTTTACAAACCAAACAAATCGATGTCCTGCTCGTCAGCGGAGACATATTTGATATATCCAATCCGTCGGCACAGTCCATCAGAATGTTCTACACCTTTCTGAACCAGGCCACAACAGCAAATCCGAATTTACAAATAATCATTACTGCTGGAAATCATGATTCAGCATCACGACTTGAGGCGCCAAAGCCGTTACTCCTATCTTCAAACATTCATATCGTTGGATTGGTAGAGAAAGATGCGGAAGGAAAAATTGATTTTGAAAAATTAATTGTACCAATATATGATCATGCTGGAAGAATCAAGATATACTGCCTTGCTGTACCATTCCTCCGTATGGGAGATTACCCAGCTATACCTGACTGCTCGAATCCTTATACAGAAGGAGTAACAGCGCTGTACAAAGAACTATTCGACTATGTGCAAGGTAGAAAACAAGATGATCAAGCCATTATCACTATGGGTCATTTACATACGCACAATGCTGAAATAACCGAGCTAGATAAAACAGAAAGACTCATCATGGGTGGTGTAGAATGCATTCCAGCGACTGCTTTTCACCAGGATATAAAATATGTTGCACTTGGTCACATTCATAAGGCACAAAAAATTGGAGGTAAAGAACATATCCGTTATTCTGGTAGCCCGTTACCTATGTCTTTTTCCGAACTTAACTACAAGCACCAAGTCATTGTTTTTGATCTTGACGGCGAAATCAGCAACCTTGAATCTATAGAAGTCCCTCTATTTGTTTTACTGCAGAGAGTTCCCTTAAAGCACCAACCGTTACATGAAGTTATAGCGCTATTAGAACAGCTCCCGAATCTTGACAAAACCGACTCAGTGAAACTACCTTATCTTGAAGTTTGTGTACTCCTTGAAGGTCCTGAACCAGCGCTGCGTCATAAAATAGAGATGGCATTGCGAGGAAAAAAAGTGAGACTTGCCAAGATTGATGTGAGGTATCCTGAATCGAAAACAGTAGAACATCAATTAATTGCTCCAGAACAGTTACAGGAGCTACAGCCAATTGATATCTTTGGAAAAACATATCAAACCAGATATAATAGTGTCGTACCTAAAGATATCCTCAATCTTTTTCAGCAAGTAGTGGAAGAAGTCAATCAAACAACCGAGTAGAATGAAGATATTAGCTATAAGAATTAAAAACCTAGCTTCACTAGAGGGAGTTACAGAAATTGACTTTACTTCTGAACCATTATCTTCCGCTGGCATATTTGCTATTACGGGAGCTACTGGCGCGGGAAAGTCTACGATACTAGATGCCTTATGTCTTGCACTTTATGGAAAAACACCTAGATATTTGCAAGCTAAAGAAATAGGTATTGAAATTAAAGATGTCGAAGGTAGTAAACTAAATCAGGGTGATGTACGAAGCATTTTGCGTGATGGTACAGCGGAGGGATTTGCAGTAGTAGATTTTGTTGGTATTGATGGACAATATCATCGTGCGACTTGGAGTGTAAGGCGTGCGAGAAATAAAGCGGATGGTAGCATACAATCTGATTCCGTGACCCTGAAAAATATAACTACGAATATTGATTTCCCAGCTAAAAAAGCAGAAACTTTAAGTGAAATCGCAAGATTGGTAGGATTAAATTTCGATCAGTTCACGCGGTCTGTATTACTAGCTCAAGGTGATTTTACAGCTTTTATGAAAGCTGACAAGGGTGAAAAAGCCTCCTTACTTGAAAAGTTGACTGGCACTCATATTTATTCTGAGATTTCGAAAAAGGTTTATGAAAAATTCAGAGCAGAAGAAATGCTGTTGCGTGACCTTAATCTACGTAAAGAAGGAATTATCACACTCAGCGAAGGAGAATTGAAGGTTCTGTCGGATGAACAGGATACACTGGAAATCGAGATCAAAAGTCTAGAAAAAGAAATCGAAATACTAAATGCAGAAATCGGATGGTATGAACATCTCGCTAAACTACAAATCAATTATGATCTAGCGTACACAGCATTAGATGATGCGACGGAGGTTCAAAGCTCTGCCTTGCCCCGTAAACAAAAACTGAGAACTGTTGAGCAAGCACAGCAAACCAAAAGCGGGGCCGATGCCTTAAAATATGCTAAACAGCAGCATGCTGACAAAACAAAAGTCCTTACAAAAGTAAAAGTAACCATCGCCATCCTACAGGAGGAAAAAGAAAAGCTTGAAAATCAGCTGGAGGTGGCCGAAACCAATCTTTCAGAAAAAAACAAAGCGCTAGCGGATGCCCTTCCCTTACTGGAACGAGCTAGGAAACTAGATACTTTGCTTTCGGAAAAAAAACAACATGTAGAAAAACTGAAAGAGGAAGTCCAAAATTCTGTTGAAGTCAATAATCAACATCAAATCCTACTGAAGGCTAAACAAGAGGAGTTTGCAAACCTCGCTGATCAAATAAAAGATATCACCGACTGGAAAACAGAAAACAAAGACCGTCGCCCGATTGCGGAAAATAAAGATCTCATCTTGTCTAAACTACAAGATGCGCAGCAGTTTTTGGGAATTTTGCAGCAATCGTCCGCTAAGTTGGCACAAATACAGGATAAAATCCATAAAGACGAAGAACAGAAAGCGACGATAGAGACTAATTGGCAGCGACACGTAGAAGGCTTGGAAATTTTAAAGAAAAGCTATGATTTGCTAGCCAAAGAGTTACTATTAACGTCTATCGAAACTTTAAACGTAGATAAATCCGAAACAGATCAACAAGTAGAATACACCATAAAAGCGCAGGCTCATTGGCAACTGTTTTACAATGCACTTTCAGAATTGGAAGCACTAGACCAAAAACAGCTAAAAGACCAGTCCGATCTTCAAACAAAACAGGAAACTTTACAAAACTTAGCCCAACAGCTACCATTAGAAAAAGCACAAAGAGATACGGCACAGCAGCTTTTGCAGCAAGCTCGTCTGGCATCGACCAAAAATGTAGAAACATTACGGGAGACTTTAGTGGATGACGAGCCCTGCCCTGTATGTGGAAGCAAAAGTCATCCCTATGCACTACATAATCCGCAATTGGAAAATGTACTAGTGCAGTTAGAAAAATCTTTCGAAGAAAAAGACCAGAGCTATCAGACGAGCTATAGCCTTCAAATTGCTCTGGAACAGGAAAGTAAGATGCTACAGCAAAACATCCAATGCCAAAGTGAAGACATTATAGTAAAGCAACATGCATTAGCAACTAAGAAACAAGTTTGGGAGCAATTTGATAGCGCCGAGGAAAGCAAGAATATAGCCGATGCAGGAAAAGCAGCTTGGATTGAAGAAAAATTACAGGATCTTAAAATCAAACAGAATGATCTGCAAGCGCAAATACAGATTTATACAGAGAAAAGGCAACAATTAGAAGCAGCCAAAACGCAAATAGACCAACTTAAAGAGAATACCGATGACCATGCCAATCAAATCAAAGACATCCGAAACCAACTTGCAGTTTACAAAGAAAAGCAAGGTAGCCATACGAAAGATCGCGATAAGGCAACTAGTGATTTAGACAGTGTTGAACGGCTGCTCTCCCCTTATTTTACCGTTCCAGAATGGATAAAAAACTGGAAAACTGCACCGATAGCATTCGTTGAGCGTATTGAAACCTTTGCCTGCGATTGGAAAGAAAAAACCGAAAGGATGGAACAATATATCCGTCAAAATGCAGCACTCCAAGCCACGTTAAATCAACTAGAAAACCAAGCTAAAAGTTTGGCTATAGATGTCAACAAAAAAACGGAAACTCATGTTGCGGAAAATAAACTGTATCTAGCGTTATATCAAGAGCGCAATTCGATATTTGGAGGTCAATCTGCAAGCGAAACTGAGACTAAGGTAAAGCAAGCCATAAACGATGCTCAGCAGCAACTCGAACAACTTAAAATAAACAGGGAACAACTCAATATCAATAGCACAAAAGCCCAAACTCAATACGATGAATTAGCCAGCTCATTAACCGAGTTAGAAGCCGACGCTCAAAAAGCGTTGGAGAAAATGCAAGGTTGGCTTGACGATTTCAACTCAAAGAACAGCCAATCTTTAAACATAGAAGCACTCCATGATTTATTGTCATTGAGCAACGATTGGATGGCTACAGAACGTGGGGAATTACAAAAGATAGACGAGGAAGTAACCAAAGCTACCAGCGTTCTCTCGGAACGAAAACATGCTTTGGACACCCACAAAGAAAATAGTGTATCCGACCGACCGATTGAGGAACTCATAGATCTCAATTCTGTAGCAAAATCGGCATTAGAAAACAATAAAAATAAAAAAGGCGAAAACAGCTTCCGCCTACAACAAGATACTGTGAATAAACAGAGTATTGGTGAATTGCTGAAACGTATAGCCGCGCAGGAAGCTATCAATGAAAAATGGAGCAAACTGAACGAAATCATTGGTTCGGCTGACGGTAAAAAATTCCGTCAGATTGCACAAGAGTATACACTCGATGTCTTACTGGGCTATGCCAACATTCATTTGCAAGCACTAACCAACCGGTACAAAATCGAACGGATCCCCTTATCATTGGGTCTACAAGTGGTAGATCAGGACATGGGAGATGAAGTACGTACTGTCTACTCCCTTTCAGGTGGTGAATCATTTTTGGTTTCACTTGCCTTGGCCTTAGGTCTTGCCTCGTTGTCATCAAGCCGTATGAAAGTCGAATCTTTATTTATTGACGAAGGCTTTGGTTCGTTAGACCCTAATACACTTAATATCGCTATGGATGCTTTAGAAAGGTTGCATAATCAGGGCCGTAAAGTGGGAGTCATCTCTCACGTGCAGGAAATGACCGAGAGAATTCCCGTCCAGATTAAAGTGAGTAAGCAGCAGAGCGGAAAAAGTAAGGTGGAGGTGATAGGAGATTAATTATAAAAAATATAAACATGAAAATAAAATTTTTACTCGCATTTAATGGTGATTGTATTTTGATTTCATTTGAATATGAAACAAAAAATAGAAATATATTAATAGATGGAGGAGTTCCGCGAGCCTATCAACGTCATTTAAAGCCCGAACTTGAAGAAGTTATTCAAAGAGGTTAAAAAATCGATTTGCTATTTGTAACACATATCTAACATTTTTAACCAGTAAATTAAAGTAAATGAAAATTGTAAAAATAGAAGTAGATAATTTCAGACTTTTAAAAGACTTTTCCATAGAGCTACAAAAGGATCTTTCTCTGGTTATTGGAAAAAACAATACAGGAAAGACATCCCTACTTTCTGTCTTGGATAAGTTTATCAATGAAAAAAGTAAATTTTCATATGATGATATAAACATAGACCTCAAAAATGAATTAGAAGGGCTAATCAAAGGAGATAGGATTCCTGATGAGTTTGATGCGAAAGGAATTAAATTGAGGTTATTCGTTGAGTACAATGAACATGATGATCTTTCAAATGTGAGTAGAGTACTTATGGATTTAGATCCTGATAACAATATGATTGTATTGGGGTTCGAATATACCTTAAGTTATACAGACTTTCTAAATCTTAAAGCGGAATATAATTCTTTTAATGCAAATGAGTTAGCGAAAGTAAATCTGAAAAAGAAAAAACAACCTACAAGTTTAAGTGACTTCTTAAACTCAGAATTGGATAACTACTTCAAAATTCATAAGAAATCCTTTGAATGTGATAAAACGGGGAGAATAACTGATGATAAGAAGTTTATCGACTTAAAAAGCGAAACAATTAGTATTAAGGATATCATTAGTTTTAAATACATTAGCGCCAAACGAGACGTAACTAACAAGGAAAAGGAAAGCACCCTTTCAAAGCAAACCTCAACACTTTATAAAAAGAAAGAGGATAATAGTGAAAAAAATCAGGCAACCGACGATTTTAAGGATCAGCTTTCGGAAACAGATAATATTCTAAGTGGCATATATAAAAATCTTTTTAAAGATGTAATAAAAAAAGTGCAATCTTTCGGTGGTATAAAACTTAATGAAACGGATATTGCTATAATCTCTACACTAGGGCATAGAAACCTGCTTGAAGGAAATACGACTGTTGTCTATGCCCACGATAGTCAAAAGTTACCTGAACACTACAATGGTTTAGGTTACATGAATCTAATTAGCATGATCTTCGAAATAGAGATCTTAGTTCAAGAATTCAAGCGAGATAATAATTCTAAGCCAGCCGACATCAATCTACTTATAATCGAGGAACCAGAAGCACACACTCATCCGCAAATGCAATATGTGTTTATCAAGAATATTAAAAAGCTACTTGGCGAAGGAATAAAAAGAGACGATGGCGAAAAACGACGCTTACAATACATAATCACAACCCATTCCTCTCATATTGTAGCGGACAGCGACTTTGATGACATCAAATTCCTAAAAGCAGAAACGAAAAATGACGTAAAGGCTAAAAACCTTTCTGATTTAAAAGATGAATATGAGGTATCTACGAATCAGTACCAATTCTTAAAACAATATTTGACTATAAGTAGAGCTGAAGTTTTTTTTGCTGACAAAGCCATTTTAATTGAGGGTGATACTGAGCGTATATTACTTCCTACATTTATGCGAAAAATAGATATAGAAGAGCATTATCGATTATCCTTAGAAGAAAAAGAGGACGATTTCCCCCCCTTACTATCTCAAAATATTTCACTAATTGAAGTAGGTGCGTATTCTCATATTTTCGAAAAATTCATTGAATTCCTTGGTATTAAATCATTGATTTTAACAGACATTGACTCTAAGGGTGAAATAGGAAACAATAAGCTAGAGGCGTGTCCAGTAGACCAAGGAACTGCAACGAGCAATACTGCCTTGTTACACTACTTACCTGACACACTTTGGGAGGATTTGAAGATTCTAAACATAGCTCAACGGACAAAGGATATTGGAAACGCTAAAGTTTGCATTAGTTATCAACAAAGAGAAAGAGAGTATCATGCTAGAAGTTTTGAAGACGCTTTCATCCATATTAATCTTGCATTTGTGAAAGAGAAAAAGGACGATTTTCAGGGCTTAAAAAACAGAAATCACTTTGATAACGGAGAAAGTAATGCATATATCCTGGCTAAGAATTGCATAGGAAAGAAAACACATTTTGCCTTAGACATTTTGTATCACAGTAACGATGATTTTAGTAATTGGAATATTCCATCATATATTAAAGAAGGACTATTATGGTTGAAGAAAGATTAAAGTTAGAACCGGAAGTTCAGAAAATTCTGGACTCTGTAGATAAAAAGAGAAATTTCCTTTTAAGCGGTGGAGCGGGAAGCGGAAAAACCTATTCTTTAGTAAGTCTTATTCGTGAAATAATTTTCGAAAATCCAACAGCTAAAGTAGCTTGTATGACTTACACAAATGCTGCCGTAAAAGAGATTGAAGACCGGGTAAATCACGAGAATCTTAATGTATCAACAATACATGATTTTTTGTGGGATAATATAAAGCATTTCCAAAAGGAACTTAAAGAGGCAATTATTTTTCTAGCAAATGACGAAAACACCCCACGAATCACGATCAATGAACCAGGTCCAATTTCCAAGGAATACTTTGACTCTCTTGAAGAAAAAATACAATATAAAGAGTTTGTAAGGCTAAAAGAGGGAATAATATCTCATGACGAGTTGCTTTTGATCGCCAATTATGTATTTGAAAAATATCCTAAATTAAGTTCTATAGTAAAAGATAAGTACAAGTTTATTTTTATTGATGAGTATCAGGATACAAATAAGGAAGTAGTTGAAATTTTTCTTAAGCATTTTAAACAAAGCAAGAGAGAGAACATCATTGGCTTTTTTGGAGATGCAATGCAATCAATTTACGAGGATGGCATTGGCAATCTCGATGATTACAAAGGAGATAATCAGGAGCAAGTAAATGAAATCCTAAAGAAGCAAAACAGAAGAAATCCAAAAAAAATTATCGACTTGGCTAACAAGCTGAGAACGGACAGAATTATTCAAGAGCCCTCGGAAGATTCTCACGCTCCTAACATGATTGATGGAGTAATAAAAGAAGGTAACATACTGTTCATACATTCTTCAGATGGAGATCTTGAGAAAGTTAAAGCCTGGTTAACAGAGGAGCATAATTGGGGTTTTAATAATTCTAAGGAGACTAAAGAGTTGAACCTAACTCACAATTTGATTGCAGATAAGGCTGGCTTCAGAACTTTAATGGACATTTATGACAAAGACCAAATTCTAAAGTTCAGAGATAGAATTAAAAAATTTATTAAAGAACATAATATTACAATCGATTTTTCTCAAAACACTTTCGGCGAAGTCATTGACATTCTACAAGAAAATAAAACAGGTCGTGAATTGGTCGCTGTAAGTCCAACTACCGGGATGAAGACATTTATTAAAGACCATGTTGATCTTTACAATTATGCAACATCATTGAACTTTATTGAATTTTCAAAGGAATATATCGATAAAGATCAACTCCTTGATGATAAAAAGCAAGATGAAGAAGATTCAAACAGAAAAGGTTCCAAAAGAGACTATCTCATAAAACATCTCTTCAAAATACAGACCAACATTTCGTTATACCAAAATAAGAAGTACAATGAGTTTCTTCGAGCAACAGACTTCTACTTTAAGATAACCAGTATAGCTGCTAAGAGAAAGTTAAAAGAAAACATAGATGCTATTGTGAGTGTAGGGAACAAAACGATCGAAGAAGTAATTACTGATGCTGATGAAAAACGCATATGTATCATTGATGATCGCCTCAAGGATTTTAAAAACAAAAAGTCCTACCTGTACAAGCGTATCAAAGATGTTCAGTTTAGTGAGTTTCAAAATCTGTTTGAATACCTTGAAGGAAAGACACCATTCTCCACACAACATAAGACTAAGGGTGCGGAATTTGATAATGTGTTAGTTATACTTGATAATGGTAATTGGAACGATTACAATTTCAATTACATTTTTGATAAAGAGAATATATATCAACAGCTAGTAAACGGAAAGTCAAAAACAAAAAGCAAACTCGAGTCTTTTCCAAGAATTTTGGATAGAACTCAAAAAATATTTTATGTATGCTGTACTCGTGCTAAAGAAAACTTAGCAGTTTTTTTTCATGCTCCAGACGCTGAAGTTATATCAAAAGCTAAAGAATGGTTTGGGGAAGGGAACGTAATTAATTTATAAACTAGAATTCATTGAATAACGTAAAAATTATGAGGCAAAATAAACCATATTGGCACAGTCTATTAAAACACTTCGAAACCGAAGATTATTTTACAAATGGACTGACACTCCCTTTCGTAATCGGTGCAGGACGTAATATTAATGAACAAGCAGCTTTGCTAACTATTGATGAGCTTTTCAAAGATTTTGAAAAATCCGGAGAATACATTAACGTACTTAAATGCGATAACATTGGCGAATACGTATTTAGAATTGGCGACAAAGAAGATGCAAAAATATATCCCACAAAAGGATTTTTAATCATGATTGATAATTGTTTTGAGAATTATCCCACAATAGCCGAGATAGTATTACATCTTAATGATCTCTATAATGATTTTATTAAAGTTGGTAATTACTCAAAAATACAAGGTGAGTGGGACAAGTTCGACGAACAGGATATCGCGCGAATAGATGAAGTTAAAGAAATCCACTAATGGTACCTAAACTATCGATAGTGTAAAATAGAAAGTATGAAAAAAAAGGGATTAGATTTTGAGCTAAGTACAGTAGAATTATTAACAAATATTTTCACTGAATTGGGGTACACAGTCACTAGAAAGAGAAATCAGAAATCTGGCACTCAAGATGGCTATGATGTTCTTCTTGAAATAGTAACTGGCAAATATAAAAGCCATACCATCTATGCTGAATGTAAGGATTACTCTAGTAATTTAAGCTATACACAAGCTATAGAAAAAATGCCTCAAATTATTTCAACGCATGAAAGAATTGATCTACTACTTTTCTTGTCACCTTACAAGGATTTTTCTAACCCAAATGAACCTACTAAACTTAGTAGGTTTTACGATAAATTAGCTCCAGAGTGTCCAATCCAATTCCTAACACCCGAATACAACATAAAGGATTATTTTGGACTTTATCCTAATCTATTTGAAAGGATATACCAGATCCCCCCTCCTGTTATTTCTGATAATAGACGACGTGAAATACTTGACCGATTTGACAAAATTATCTTCTCTGATAAAAACCTTCAAAAAGTTGTTATCGAAGATAACGACAGGGAGTTATATATTGATTCAATAGAACTTGTAAGTAACTATATCGAAAGATCTTTTAGAAGCAATCCGATTCCAGACATCTATAGCTGGAATGACTCTACTACGGTAGAGTTTGATAAGCTAATGATGGATAGTAACTACGGACTAGTATTGCTGGGAAACCCAGGCTCTGGTAAAACCTCGGAGTTAAGACATAGAGCTATATCATTATGGAATAATCGCAATGAAAACGAAATCGTTCCATTTTACAGATCATTAAAGAATTTCAATTCGAATTCTACAATTTCAAGCATACTACCTGCTCGGTATAAACAGATTTCTTTTCTTGTCATAATACTAGATGGATTGGATGAAGTATATGACATTACTGATTTCAGCAATAAGCTTCGAAGCTTTATAGAAGCACATAAGCAAGAAAGACTTCAAGCAACATTAAAATTTATAATCAGTTGCCGTACGTCTATCTATAACAAAATTGTCAAAAACCTAGAAGGCTTTACAGCTGTTTATCTCTCCCCAATAGCGGACGGACATGCTTTACGATACCTGAAGGATAAGTTTGACATAGACTTTATTAGGACGGGCCGCACCCTTGACTTTTGGAAACATAGAGATTTATTGGAGATTCCTTTTTATCTGGAGCTTATAGGGAAAAACTATCTTGAAACTGGAAAATTAGAGATGTCTCGCGCTAAGCTAATAGCTCAATATATTAAGCACCGATTAATGCATGACGATAAAGATAAATTCAGAAACGATATAGACAGAAGCTCTTTACACCTGCAAGAAGCTAAGATACTCGCCCTAGCAATGGAAACAATGCAAGTGACCAGTATTGACGAATCAAAGACACGAGCATTTATAAATGACACAAGTAGCCTTGCTAAAAACCCGTTTATAGAGCAATCAATTGATAAACAATGGAGCTTTGAACTCAAAAGCATCCAAGAATATCTCGTAGCGAGTATGCTATCACAAATGGATTTCAATCAATTAATTGATTTAGTCAAAATCGACAAGAAAATTAACAAAATCCATCCTTCGTGGTACAATGTCGTTACGCTTCTATTAAACATCGATTTTGATGAACGTGACAATTATAAAAGTCTAGTAAATTGGTTGGTCGACAACGATATTGAATTGATATTTCAGGTTGATGAAGAGCTTATTGATGTGTCTCTGCGCAACACGACCTTCCAAGACTATTTTCAAAAACACTGCATTGAAAAAACATTATGGATTACCAACGAAAATGAGGTTGGTAAGTTTAGCAACACTCCATCAAATATCGAATTTCTATTTGATAAAGCTTTGGACAAAGAGCTGAATCTCCGTGCCCGCTTATCGGCAGTAGTACTACTCGAACATGTTACTCTCCATACAGATTCATATTCAAAACGCGTGGAAGACTTGATACTGCAAGTCATAAAGGAATACAAAGCCAATAAAGAAGATGTTTTTCATATTATGGGACGAGTATTGGGTTTAATAAAAATGACAACGGAAGGTGGGAAATATATACTAACCCGTACAGCTACTGAATTTGTATCTGAATATGACGATAAGGAATTTGTTCATAGTGCTATAAGTCTCATTGATAAGAATAATTTTACTGAACATAAGGATTTCATCCTCGAAATATTAAAGAAATCAATTAAAGAAGTAGCTTGGAACTATCACTCGAAATATGGTTCTGTTATTTCTACTAAACAAAAAATAGTAGACTTATTTTGTACTATTGAGCATGAAGATACCTTAATCCAATTATTCAATTTTATAGCCCAAAGACTGACCAATCATGAATTGAGAGAGAAATATGTTGAGCAGTTTATTAAGCATTGTGCAACAACTCTTAGCTCGGCAAGTAATGAATGTAAAGAAAAACTGGTATCTGTAATAATCAACATAATAATAACGGATAGGGTGTATCATATGGAGCAACACCTACTAGCAGATCTTGCCAAAGAATGTAATATTGTAGAACAGTTGTTTGAAGGCTTGTTGCAGGTTGAAACTGATAAACACAGTAACATTCTCTTTATTGAAGAATTACTTGAACCGAAGTACTATAGCTTTGTAGTAAGTGCATTTGAGAATGGCTCTCTAACAGAGAACTTTTTAAAAAGGTTCCGAAATGGTATGCAATATAATAAGCTAGCCGAAGCGATTGAATTTCAGAACTTCATAGAGCAAAACACATCATTTGTATTTGAAGATAGAATAGAAAATTCCGATGCTGCAGAACAGAAATTATTTAATCAAAATTCAGCACAAAGGGAATTTGATGTTAAGTTCAACCTGCCGTTGTTGAAAACACATATGTCAAACATTTTCGCACACTATAATGCTTATACTCTATCTTATGATGATGTAGATCGTTTTTGGGACAAATATTACCATGATTATGAATTACGGAAAAATGTAAGTGAATATGCTAAGAAATTTTTATGGGAGATTTTAAGGGAAGATTATAAAGAAGATAAAAAACTGTTTATTAATGACATCGATATAGTTCTCGAGGCGAAAGAATTAGATAGAATAGAGGATATTTACCTTAGTCTTCCTAAAGAGGATAGCTCGTCTGTTATCGTTGGTGTAGCTGAAGAAAATTACCTAAAAACGTGGATTATTTCGAACAGAGTTATTGTTGAAAGATATTTAGATAATCCAATAACCCCACTGAACGAGATTGAATCTAGAACAATCATGCTTTTCTTAAATTTGTTTCGCTACTTTAAGTTCTCAGGATTCGACGATGCATTCTTATTGCGCCTAGTCGATTTTATAAAGCACTTATCGTACTTCGATTTTGAATTTATAGATGAGATGCTAGGAACAGAGATAGTCAGTTTAAAAGTTATGGCTGAACTAAGGCTAGCAACTGACCCAAATCTGAAGCTGTCACTTCTCAATTACCTAAAGTCAAAAAACATCTCGTTTAGCTTGCAACTTTTCGGTATAGAGAATGAAATAAAGCAAGCTGTCATAGCTAAGAACTATGATTATGCTAGAAGTGTTACTGAACTTTTTTATGCAGGTAATGCGCCATTGTTAAAGTCAATAGCAGAACTGTATCCTAGTAAAAATGAGGATTACTATTTTCTTCCATATATTCTTAACTGTCTGTTTGACTTAAAAGAGCATAACTACATTAGAGATTTTGTAACTAAATATTATGAAATACTAGTTACTAAAAACTTACTTGAAGAATCTAAAGCTATTAAATACTTGGTTAAGTCGAATGGAGTCTTAGGTTTTGATAAATTGAAATCAATCATAATGGCTACCACTAGGAATGCTGGCGATACCTACTATGATTTGGATTCTAAGCTCTATTCAAACCCAGCCTCTATAGAAACTTTATTAAATATTGTTGAATACTGTTTAAGTCTGGACGACTTGGATAAAATATTCAATGGTTGGTTCAAACCGATAAGAATGGCGTCTGAGGCTTTAGCGAATATATGTGATAAAAATGGACTAGAAATATCAGAAAAAATCTTGAATGGTTTAAACGCTATTATTCCTTATGATGATACTAAAATGAATAATAGATTCTATCACGAGGGTTTAAAGAATGATATCAGAAATGTAATCTATAAACAAATGTCAAAACCTTTTACATTCAACCAAGCGAGGAATTTCGCAAAAGATAATGATTTTATTTTTTATTAATACACCCTTGCAGATATCGGAACCGATGACCATCTAATTCAGGTACAAACTGACCATCAAGAACTAGTCTATATTTAGCAACAAAATGTGGGTTCAGATTACTTGTAGCCAGTTTTTCTATGGTCAATTTTAACCAAAATCTACAAAGAAACATAAGATAATTATCCAACCATTAATTTAGTTTCGATGATACTGGGTTGATATAAGGAATATCTTTGGACGCCATTTAACTCTTCGCATTATAGATTTTTTCGCTATCTTAGCTTTATAGCAATTGCAGCTAAAACGTATATCAAACCAGTGTGTTATTCGATGAGTTTGGAAAAACAAAACTTGTAACCACCTGATAAAGAAACTAAAACCCCAAAGGATATACTCCCCTACGAAATTCTAAATAAAAGCATATTTAATAGCAAGAATTAATGGCTATAAGGCTAAATGATTTTTATCCTTATAGCTTTACAAGACCACCTAGTATCCCTAATATGCCCCAAACAACTTTTCTTTAAGAACAGCCATATCTGCACTAACTTTTTGGTCTAGCACCTTAGCATAAATTTGTGTGGTTCGGATATTAGTATGTCCTAGCATTTTAGATACACTTTCAATAGGGACACCATTAAGCAACGTGACCGTTGTAGCAAAAGTATGCCTTGCAATATGTGAGCTTAGTTTTTTATGTATTCTACACATAGCTGCTATTTCTTTTAAATATTCATTCATCTTTTGGTTGCTGGTAACAGGGAGAGCTTTATTTCCAGCGTAGCATTCTATTTCAGTTTTATAACGCTCTAGGATAGCTTTGGCGGTAGGTAATAACGGAACATTACTACGTGTTCCTGTTTTGGTACGGTTAATAGAGAGCCAATCCGTTCCATCAATCCCCTTAAAAATATCTGTGGCTTTTAACTTCACTACATCGGAGTAGGCTAAACCAGTAAAGCAGCAGAAAATAAAAATATCCCGAACTTGAGATAACCTCTCTGCAGCAAATTCTTTCGTCAGTATAGTGCTAAGTTCTTCTTCAGAAAGAAATGGCCGTTCTACAGGCTTTGTACGCATCTTATAGCCAAGCATAGGGTCTTTATCAATCCAGTCCATACTTAAGGCTATACGTATGATTTTACCAAGATTTTTCAGGTACTTTACCGCCGTATTATTGGCGCATCTGTTTTCGGTACGTAGGTAAAATTCAAAATCACTGATAAAGGTTTGATCAACCTCTTTGATGTTGATGTCAGCATAGTTGAATTTAGCAAGTAGAAAAGCCTGCACATGCCTTTCTAAGACAAGAAACCTCTTCAGTGTTCCACTCGCGTACTCAACACCAATTAAAGCCTTCATTTTGTCGTTATGAAGCTTTATGACCTCCATTAAGCTATGTGTTACTATGTCCTTTCCAAGAAAGGCAGTCTTCAACGATTCAGTGGTAATCTTTGTTTTTTTATTCGACAGGGTTCTGTAAGCTTCATAAACTTTAGCCTTCATGTCGTCTAGAGATTTATTGAAATGTTTTACATCTTCCTTGGTTCCGATTTGGCGACCTGCTTTAACATTCCAACGATTAGGAAGGCATTTACAACCTGTCGAAATTTCTGTACGTTTTCCTGCTACGGTAATACGCAGGTAAATAGGGGCTTCCCCAGACTGGTAATCTTTTTGCCGCTTCATATAGAAGAGCATGCTGAAATTAGTTTTCATCGTAAACTGATTTAAGGTAAACAAAAGTAGCCTTACAGTCTAAACGTATCAAGATGTTTTAAAGATTATATTAAACTAGTTTTCAAATAGTTGTACGTAAATTAGGTGAGTAATAAAAACCCTTAAAACACGCACCGAATCGCTCACCTTTTTTATGCGATTTTCGGCAAAATTTAGGATTTCCTAGAAAACATAAAAGCTTGCAATCTTTTGACTTGCAATCTTTTACGTAGTTTTCACTATTTCTTAAGTGATCCCGCTGGGATTGGCTCAGCCCCGCAATCCCCCAACACAGAGCCTGAGCCTTCCCGAATCGAACCCCTGGGTTCTTCATCCCGCTGTTACAAAACTCGAACTCTTTTCTAGAGGATTTGAGACGGTTGAACACATTAAAAGATATTCAAATTAAAAACAATGGAAAAATCCAAAAAGGGAAAAGGTATAAGTTGAAAAGATGAATATAGTAGTAGTGGAAAATGCACTATTTGTATTTTAGCTACAAATATGGCTTAATTCCATATTCTTTTTCCAGCTGTTTATCCGCCCATTGTCTTAAATAATCAATAAAAGGAATTAATTCTTTACCAATTTCAGTCAATCGGTATTCGACTTTTGGGGGAATTTCTTTGTATTCTTTTCTGTGAATTAAAGTGTCGTGTTCTAATTCTTTCAAAGTTTGTGTAAGCATTTTTGGTGTAATATCTGTCAATATTTTACGCAATTCGCCATAACGCAAAACTTCATGCTGATGAATATACCATAATATTCTTCCTTTATATTTTCCGCCAATTCGTTTGAATGCGTAATCGACAGAACAAGCTGGCGTGGTATTAAATTTTTTCATTTCTTTTAGTTCTTTAATTACTTGACAATCACTAATTGTATACTTTATGTATCTAAAATACAATATTGTACCTACTTGATTTAAAGAAAATACCGTTTTAATTTTGTAGCAAATTAATTCAAATTTAAATAATGAAAGCAATTATTATAAAAGAAGCTGGTTCTGTAGAACAATTAAAATTGGTTGAAATAGAAAAACCCGTTATCAACGATCACGAAGTTTTGATAAAAACAAAAGCAATAAGTGTAAATCCTGTTGATGTAAAAGCCAGAGCTACCAGTGAAATGTTAACTTGGGTATATGGTGAAGATCGTCCTGCTATTTTAGGCTGGGATATTTCAGGAGAAATTATAGAAATTGGTCGTAAAGTAACCGATTTTAAAGTTGGTGATGAAGTTTTTGGAATGCTCAATTTTATAGGACAAGGAAAAACATATGCAGAGTATGTTGTAGCGTCACCCGAGCATATAACAATAAAATCAAAAAATGTCACACACGAATCTGCTGCAGCAAGTAGCTTAGCAGCGTTAACTGCTTATCAAGCTTTGGTTGAAACAGCTCAAGTAAAAAAAGGTGATAAAGTTTTAGTTCATGCAGCTTCAGGAGGTGTTGGTCATTTTGCAGTACAAATTGCAAAATATTTCGGTGCTTATGTTATAGGCACTTCATCTTCTAAAAATAAAAATTTCGTACTTTCTTTAGGTGCTGATGAACATGTAGATTATAAAAATGAAAAACTTCAAGACCGAGTAAAAGATGCAGATATTGTATTTGATACCATTAATGATGGCGCACTCGAAGATTCTATTGATGTACTTGCCAAAAAAGGTAAAATAGTAACGATTACATCAACTGAATTTCCGGCAGAAGTAAAAGAAAAAGCAATAGAAAAAGAAGCAAGCATACAATTTGTACGAGTTGCTTCTAAAAAAGATTCCATCATAGCTATCTCTGAATTATTAAAAATTGAGGCTATCAAACCACACATTCACAAAACTTTTGCTTTTGAAGAAATGGCGAATGCACATTTGGAAATAGAAACAGGAAGAGTAACAGGTAAAGTGGTTGTAAAGTTGTGAAAGAATATATTTAACCTTCTGTATTTGGATTAATTTCAATGAGATCTTTAATCTTCTTTATATGCTTTTTGGCTGTGGTATCACTTAAAGTTTTGGGCACGTCTAATGTGAGGTAATCATATATTTCATCTCCGAACTCTGGTGAAATCTCCCTAAAATCTATATCTTCTTTTTTATATTTTCGTTGTAAGAATGTAAGTAGCTTCTTTTTTGTGGTTTTTAATTGAGTTTTGGTAAAAGGTGACCGATCATCCTTTTCTACCATTTTTTGAAACTTCTCTATGAATTCATCAAAAACTTTAAGAAGGGTAGGAGGAAGTTCTACTTCCTCTGTATTTGGCTCTGCAATTATTGGTTTATTTAAATAAACCCGTTTAATCATTTCAGGGGTTATAATATCATGTTCAAAGAAAAGTTTATCGTAAACCCTGCCAAGGTCCACTAACATTCCCTTTATTTTACTGTTTATAGTTCGGTAGTCTGATTCTGCTTTTACTACAGTTTTGTTTTCCACATCCCAATTCTCTGGTAGAATTGTTTTACCCACCGGTAGTTCCTTTGGCTTTTGATCTTTAAGGGTAATTCGAATAATTAGAGGAGCTTTTCCCGTTGTCTTTCTGGTTTTGGTTCGTAAAACCATAGGAAGAAGATCCAGTTCATGTTTGATTTTTTCCATTTCTACACATTTAGATTAACAAAAAATTGCTAAGCCTTATCAGGCGTTCTCACGTAAAATCAAATTCGTGGTGGTCAAATGTAGATCATATTGATGACCACCACAATGACCACCATATGAAACTGGTTAAGATGAACTTTAATAACCTTTAAATAAGTACTTTGAAGGGAAAAAGATATAGAATAAACAAAAAAGGCGCAATCTCTTGCGCCTTCTGTGATCCCGCTGGGATTGGCTCAGCCCCGCAATCCCCCAACACAGAGCCTGAGCCTTCCCGAATCGAACCCCTGGGTTCTTCATCCCGCTGGGAAACAAAAAAAGCAACCCTTTTGGAGTTGCTTTCTTCTGTGATCCCGCTGGGATTCGAACCCAGGACCCATACATTAAAAGTGTATTGCTCTACCAGCTGAGCTACGGAATCCTAATTCTTTATTTCGAATTATGTCTCCTTGTTTGGAGTGATGCAAAGGTAGAAAAAAGGTTTAAAAGTGCAAACTATTGCAGCAATATTTTTTTTAGTAATGTGCTAAAATACTGTAGTACAGTTTGAAAAAATTAACATAAAAATGATGTTTAATTGATTTTAGCCTTAATAATACGGTCGGCACCGTTAATATCGCGAATAATCTGTACATCGGTGAAGCCCTTTTTTTGCAAAATATCTGCGGTTTCCTGCGACAAGTACTGATTTATTTCAAAATATAAGCACCCCGATGCGTTTAAATGAGCTTTAGCAAAGTCAGCGATATAGTCGTAAAACAACAGGGGAGCCTCCTCTTCCACAAATAAAGCAAGATGAGGTTCAAAGAGCAGTACATTGCGGTGCATCTCCTCTTTCTCCTTCGGTGTAATATAAGGCGGGTTGCTTACGATAACATCAAACTTATGGTTTTGTGGGAAGATCAGTTCCCATTCGAGAATATCGGCAAGCATAAAGTTGATGTCCGCATGATGTTGTCGCGCATTTCTTTTAGCTACTGCCAAGGCATCAGCAGAGATATCGACAGCCCAGAAGGCATTATTGGGCATATGGCTATGTAAAGAAATCGGTATACAGCCCGTTCCAGTGCCGATATCAATAATATTTATGTCGGCCCTACCAATATGATCCTTAATAATTAAATCTACCAACTCCTCCGTTTCCGGGCGCGGAATAAGCGTGTGCTCCGAAACCTCAAACGTATTACCATAAAAGAAAGCCTCTTTGAATATATGCTGAATAGGCCGGGCCTGCGTCAACTCCGCTAAAATCTGTTCTACACGAACTATAGTATCTACCTGCAACTCCCTATTCTTAAGGAAGGCATACTGTAGCGATTTTTGCTGCTCTATATGCTCAAAAACAAGCAGAAATAATTGTTTTACCTCTTCTGCAGGGTAAAGAGCTACTAATTTGGATTGGAACAATCTTTCCATATCCTGCCAAGTTTTTATCATACTACAAAATTAATATTATGGACAGTCCATTAGGTGCAAAAATCGTATAAAATGTTAAGTTTGCACTATGTTAACTAAAGAAACATACATGAAGCGCTGCCTTGATATCGCCGTATTAGGAGCAGGTACCGTAAGTCCCAACCCAATGGTAGGAGCTGTAATCGTATATAAGGAACGTATAATCGGGGAGGGGTATACCGCGCCTTATGGCGGGGCCCATGCCGAGGTAAACGCTGTACACGCTGTGTTTGCGCGCTACGGCGAGGAGCAGGGGAGAGCCATGCTGCAAGAGAGCGTCGTTTATGTTTCTTTAGAACCCTGCGCACACTACGGAAAGACGCCGCCCTGTGCCGATATGTTGGTAGATTTAAAAGTCAAGCAGGTTGTTATAGGCTGTCTTGATCCCTATGCCAAGGTCAACGGCCTTGGGGTAGCCAAGCTTAAAGACGCAGGCATTGCTGTCGAAATCGGTGTACTGGAAGCGGAATGTAAGTTTGTTAACCGACGTTTTTTTACCCGTATTGCGCAGCAAAGACCGTATGTACTATTAAAATGGGCCGAAACTGCCGACGGGTATTTTGCACCCAATACGCCAGAGCAGAAATGGATTACAGGACCTGCAAGCAAGCAGTTGCTGCATAAATGGCGTGCCGAGGAAGATGCCATCCTTATTGGCGTTAATACCGCCCTGATCGATAAACCCCGCTTAAATACACGCGAGTGGGAGGGGAAGTCGCCAAAAAGAGTGCTGATTGATAAAAACTTATCCTTACCAACAGACAGCAGTTTGTATGCTGACAGTGAAACCGATCTTATCATTTTTAATGCCTTAAAAACCGAATGGAAGGGGCATGTAAAAAGGGTAGCATTGGAAAATTTTGACCTTTATCTGCCCCATAATATTTTATATCAACTTTATTTAATGGATGTACAGTCTATTATTATCGAAGGGGGCGTAAAAACGTTGGATCTATTTATCCAAGCCGGACTATGGGATGAGGCGCGTGTACTGGTGGGGGATGTAAACTGGGGAGAGGGCGTAGCAGCACCACGACTACCTGGGGTAGCAACGGCAGAAAAAGATATTGCTAAGGATCAGTTAAAAATATTTTATAAATAGTATGCTGTAATATCTTGGTTGTCAGCATTCTGTTTGTTAGCTTTAGGCTGTGCTGTTAACCGAGGAATTACTATATTTTATATGGCGTTACCAATTATTTGATCACCATAATTTACGAACGACTCGTGGAGAAACTGTGTCTGTTGAACATCCAGGACATTTCAACAGTGATGCCGGTCCGGATTTTGAATCTGCAAAAATTCGTATAGCGGATTCTTTGTGGGCTGGCCATATAGAAATCCATTGTAAAGAAGGCGACTGGAAGAGTCACAAACATCACCTTGATGCCCGTTACAATACGACGATTCTGCATGTGGTATGGGAGCGCGGTAAAACCTCCATATCCAGATCCGACGGCAGTATGCTCCCCACACTTGTCCTTCAGGAATATGTAGATCTAACGATGCTGGAACGTTATGGTATGCTGATGCGTAACCTCAGCTGGATTCCATGTCAATATGGCTTACACGAGGTCGCTGGACTAACGAAAATACAGTGCCTGGATAGGATGCTGGTAGAACGCCTGGAGGTGAAAATGCACTATATCCTGGACCTGTTAGCGAAAACTAAACAAAATTGGGAGCATGTGATGCTGCTGCTGTTGGGGCGATCCTTTGGCGCCAAAGTAAACCAGTCGGCATTTGAAGAGTTAGTGTTTAAGGTGAAGCCGCAATGGCTACAAAAATTTAGGAACGACGATACTAGAATCGAAGCACTGCTGTTTGGCTTGAGTGGTCTGCTGGTAGGTCAGGCTAACGATGATTACCCTAAAATGTTAGCGCAAGAATACGAATACATGAAAAAATTATTGCATTTGGAGCCTATGCGTCCCGAGGCATGGCGCTTCTTACGTATGCGCCCTTATAACTTTCCAACCATACGCTTAGGGCAGTTGTCCGCGCTGTTATGTTACGATTCATGTTGGTTTGGTCGTGTGCGTGCGGAGGAGGATCTCCATGTGTTGCTACATAGTTTGCGGCATTGTAGAATACATTCATACTGGTCAACACATTTTAGGTTTGATAAATCAGCGAATAAAAGCTGTAACGTAGGTTTGGCGGATGGTTTTCTATATTCGCTGCTCCTAAACTGCTTTATACCGATATTATTTAGTTTCGGTAAATTTTACGACCAACCGGCATACTGCCATAAGGCTTTACGTTGGTTAACGGAAGTGCCGCCTGAACGAAATAACATTGTTTCTGCCTTTAACGTAGCTGGTATAAAGGCGTATACGGCTGCCGACACACAGGCTCTGTTGCACTTAAAGAAATACTATTGCGACAAGAAACAATGTTTAGGTTGTGTTATTGGGCATGCCATACTCCGTACTAGTTGAATTTTAGAATTTCGGATAACTCGCGGAAGCCTTTTTCTGCGGCTAGGGATGTGGCTGTGTGCCCTTGTTCTGTGACAACTTTAATGTCGGCACCATGCTCTAATAAAAGGATGATAAGGTCTAGGTTGCCGTGCTGTGCCGCCAGGTGTATAGGTGCGATATGCCCTTTTTGAAAAACATTTACCTCCGCACCAGCGTCAATTAATAACTTGCTGATGCCGGTGTTATTGCTTGATACGGCGGCATGTAATGGAAATACATGGTACCCATTGTTGCATGGTATATTAGGGTTCGCCTGGTTTTCCAACAATACACGTATAATTTCTTCTTGTCCGAAATGTGCCGCAATACCTAAAGGTGTAAAGCCATGCGTAGACAACTCGTCCTTTATCTCCTTTTTATAATCCAGCATCATTTCTACATGCTGTTTTAATCCAACGGCGCAGGCTTCATGAATGGTTATCGTTTTGGTGTATTTTAAAATAGTTTGTGTAATCTGGGCTTTATGGTAATAGCAGGATAATAACAAGGGGGAAATTTGATGGCTAGTACTTTGTGTTACTAAATCAGGATCATGGCTTAGTAAAAGATCTAAATCATGGTGATTGCCGGTTTCTATATATTCTTCGAGTACGTGTAATCGCATAATTAATTAACAAATGATTATTTCTTCTTCGAAGTAAGCAAAAAAAAACTAAAAAACATAAAATGACGAAAATATCTACAAAAACCCTTACGCAATCGATTGACTTAATAAAATTTCCTTAAAATTATAATATACGGGTTTTTGTAGACCTAAAATTATCTGTAGCGAAAAATCTACAAATGTGTGAAAATTGGGGTTAATTTATTTAATAGGGTTTGGAAATGTATTATCTCTTGTTACATTTGTAATGCCCTCCCACAGGGCATGTTTTTCATAGGTAGATGTAAGGGTCAAATATTTCTTATTTGACCCTTTTTTTATAGCTTTGTTTCATGAGTCGAAAAATCGTTGTAGCTATTACAGGTGCTTCTGGTTCCATTTATGCGAAGGTACTTTTGGATAAGTTAAATCGTATAAAGAGCCAGGTAAATGCGGTAGGGGTAATCATGTCGGATAACGCGAAAGATGTATGGCGTTTTGAGTTGGGGGATACGAGTTATGAAAACTACGATTTCACCTTTTACAACAAAAATGATTTCATGGCTCCATTTGCCTCAGGGTCTGCCAATTATGACAGCATGATTGTTTGCCCTTGCTCTATGGGTACCTTGGCACGCATTGCAAATGGCACATCATCAGATCTTAGCACCCGCGCTGCGGATGTCATGTTGAAAGAGCGCCGCAAACTTATACTGGTAACGCGAGAAACACCTTTAAGTTTAATTCATCTACAGAATATGACCGCAGTAACGCAAGCTGGAGGTATCATTTGTCCGGCAAGTCCGTCGTATTATTCCTTACCTAAAGACTTTGAAGCGCTGGCTGCCACAGTGGTAGATCGTGTGCTTTCATTGGCAGGTTTGGAAGTCGATAGTTATAAATGGGGCGAGGACGATAAAAACATCTAAAAGAGTTATAAATACTATAGGTATTTCGTACATTTGTCTCTCAATGAAGCGACTTAAAAAATTGGTTTTGTCATCGGATTTATTTGCGATAAACCATGGTTTCTATACTTGTAGCCATTATTACAGTCGGCTTTCTCTACAATATTCTTCGCAATTATTAAATATTAGCAACAATTCATGAATACAATCTTAATTACTTCTGCCACGCTAGTTGCGCCTGAGAATCCATGGAATGGTCAAGAGGTTGATGTTTTAATTGAAAACGGTATTATCTCCGAAATTGGTACAGCATTAAAGCCTACCGTTGCTGTAAGTCAGCATATTGATGGTAAAGGCGCTATTCTTGCGCCAGGGTTTTTCGATTTAAATGCCAATATCGGTGAGCCTGGTTATGAAACCAAGGAGGATATGCATACAGGAACTGCCGCCGCTGCTGCAGGTGGTTTTACCGGGGTTAGTATCCATCCGAATACCAATCCGGCAGTACATAGCCGCGCTGAAGTAGCGTTACTGGTAAATGCTGCTAAAGGTAATCTGGTTGATGTGCACCCTATTGGTGCTATCTCTAAAAAGCGAGAAGGAAACGAATTGGCCGAGTTGTATGATATGAAAAAAAATGGTGCACTAGCCTTTTCGGATGGTACACATAGCGTACAGCAGGCAGGGTTAATGAGCCGCGCATTATTGTATGCTAAAGGATTTAATGGCTTGGTAATCTCCTTTGCACAAGACAGCTCAATTGCTGGCGGGAACCAAATGAATGAGGGTGTCATGAGTACTTATTTGGGGATGAAGGGTATTCCAAACCTTGCGGAATCCTTAATGGTATCACGGGATCTTTATCTTGCGGACTATAATGAGACGCCCATACATTTCACCTGCATCTCTACTGCCGAGTCTGTAGAACTGATTAAAAGGGCGAAAAGTAAAGGCCTTGCTGTGACCTGTGATGTGGCTGCCCACAACCTTGTTTTCACCGACGAGGATGTGCAGGGTTTTGATTCTAATTATAAAGTAAGTCCGCCATTGCGGCCAAAAAATGATATTAAGGCCTTATTGAAGGGGCTTAAAGATGGCGTTATTGATGCGGTAGTATCGCAGCATACCCCACAAGAGGTTGAGTTTAAAAATGTGGAATTCCAGATTGCCAAAAATGGGATTACAGGTTTCCAAACCGCTTTACCTTTAGCCATTAAGGCGGGGCTTACCGACGAGCAAATTGTAGATAAAATGGCTGTTGGCCCACGTAAGGTTGTAGGGTTGCCTGTGCCCTTAATAGCGAAAGGCGAGCAGGCTAATATTGTACTGTACAGTAGAACCGAAAAGTGGTCCTTCGATGCCAAAACTAATAAATCTAAAGGAAGAAATAATCCTTTTTATGGAAAGGAAGTGACAGGAAAAGTTTATCTTGTCGTAAACAATAATCAATTGATTAGTAATATATAATACCATGAATAATAAAGTAAAAAATGCCATTCATGCCGGTACAGCGACGTATGCTGCTGCGGAGAATGTTGACTATACAGATTTTTTAGCTCAGCTTGAGCTTGCTTTCACAGCCCATGCTCCTTTTATGGAAAAGGTGGAAAGCTTGGATAAGGTTTTTGATGATCATGCCGATTTTGAAGAGCTTCGGGAGTTGTTCTTCGATTTGCTTATGATCAATTTCTTCGCGGAGGATGTTCAAAAATTGGAGGAAGATTACTTAGATTCAGAAGAATGGGAAGCTATTGAGGAAGATACAATCGATCGTGGTACCGAGCTTTTAAATGTATTCTTGTACCTTAAAGAATGTGCTGATGACGACATCCAGCCGTCATTGGATGATTATTTAAAAGAATTTTTACTTGTGGAGGAAGACGAATTTCAAGATGAGTACCGTATTTATGAAAAAGTCATTGCAAACCAGATTTTAGTAGAAAGCGATTACGCAGAAATTGCGAAGGTTTCCAAAACCGTTACTTCTTTTGAAGAGTTGTACGAATTGTTTTACCCTATTGTGGCCTTCTTTTTTGAACCTAAGCCGTCGGCAGAACAGCTGGCTGACTATGCTTCACATGCCACAAATAAAGCCTTAGAGGCAGCTACTTACCAGATTATTGTTAACTACAATAAATAAATAGTAGAGTATGGCGAATGAGTTAAGTAAACAAGAAAAAAAAGACGGTATAATTTATGGTGCAATCGTAGGGGTTCTTACGGTTGTACTTTCTGTAATTGGAATTTATCACACCCAATCTGCAAGCAACTACTCTAGTTTATTTGTCGTAAGCTCGGCGCTTAAAATTTTGGGTTCTATTCTTGCTCCAATTGGTTTTGTATACCTGCTGAAGAAGCGGAATGGCAAAAACTGGCTCTTTAGTACGGCCTTAAAGAGTATCTACATCTTTCTTGCATCGAGCATCATTGTGGGGTCCTTGGGGATTACGATAACGCAGAAATTACTAATTGAAAGACCTGTTTTAGAAGGGAGCTATCAAAATCTGATGAACCTTAAGATTGTAGAGATGGAAGGTAAAGGTGCTACAGATGAGGAAATCGATCAGCAGATGGAGGTTATTGAGAAAGATCGGGAGTTTGCTTTTGAACCTATAAGTTTCAGAAATACCATTCCTCCAATTTTTATCAGCCTTTTGTTGAACTTTATTTTTGCTATGGTACTGGCGTTATTGTTTCGCTCTACGCAGGTAAAAAAATAGGTATTTATTGATTTTTATTTATGGATATTTCAATCGTTGTCCCTTTATATAATGAAGCCGAATCTTTACCCGAACTAACCGACTGGATTAGAAGGGTGATGCAGGCTAATAATTTTTCTTATGAAATTGTTTTAGTCGACGATGGTAGTAAGGATAATTCCTGGCAAATAATCCAGGATCTTAAAAAGTCGCACGAACAGATTACGGGCATAAAGTTCCGTAGAAACTATGGTAAGTCTGCTGCCCTAAATGTGGGCTTTGCAGCGACCCAAGGCGATGTGGTTATTACCATGGATGCCGATTTGCAGGATAGCCCGGACGAAATTCCGGAATTGTACGACCGCATTAAAAATCAAGGGGCAGATTTGGTGTCTGGCTGGAAGAAAAAGCGCTATGACCCGCTTACGAAGACTATACCTACAAAATTATTTAACGCGGTAACGCGCAGTGTCTCTGGTATTGACAACCTGCATGACTTCAACTGTGGTTTAAAGGCTTATAAGAAGGATGTCGTAAAAAGTATCGAGGTTTATGGCGAAATGCACCGGTATATTCCGGTTATCGCCAAATGGGCAGGCTTCTCGGAGATACAGGAGCAGGTGGTGCAGCATTTTCCACGAAAATACGGAACTACAAAATTTGGCCCCGGAAGGTTTGTAAAAGGCTTTCTGGATTTAATGTCCATCTTCTTTGTCGGTAAATTTGGAAAGCGGCCAATGCACTTTTTTGGCCCTATTGGTGTAATGAGCTTCTTACTGGGCTTCGGTATTACCATCTATTTGATTTGTGAGAAGCTGATAAGTATTGCTGCCGGAACGACGTATCGTAATGTTACCGATCAGCCTTTATTCTATTTGTCGCTGTTGGCAATTATGATCGGTACACAGTTGTTTTTAACGGGGTTTATCGCCGAGTTAGTATCGAGAAATAGCTCTGAACGTAATAAATATCATATAGAACAGGTGGTTTAATATGTTTTTTTCGATTATTATACCCCTGTTTAACCGACCTGAGGAGATTCGCGAGCTGTTGCAGTCGTTATTGCTGCAGACGTACAAGAACTTTGAGGTGGTTATCGTAGAAGATGGCTCATCACATCCGGCGGAGGAGCTGGTATTATCTTTTGCCGATAGGTTGCAGGTATCCTATTATTTTAAACCGAATGAAGGGCAGGGCTTTGCCCGGAATTATGGTTTTGCCAACGCTAAGGGCGACTTTTTTATTGTCTTCGACTCGGATGTTATTGTACCTGAGGGTTACTTGGAGACAGTAAAAAACGGCATAGAGAATCGGCAGCTCGATGCTTTTGGTGGCCCGGATGCTGCCCATGATTCCTTTACGCCTATACAAAAGGCGATTAGCTATTCCATGACTAGCCCTTTTACCACAGGCGGGATTCGTGGCAACAAAAAACATGTCGGGCAGTTTCATCCCCGTAGTTTTAATATGGGCATTTCACGTAGGGTATGGCAAGAGACAAAGGGCTATAAACTTTCACGCCGTTCAGAGGACATTGAGTTTAGTATCCGTATGATACGTTCCGGCTATAAGGTCGAGCTTATTCCGGATGCTTTTGTTTACCATAAACGTCGTACAAGCTTGTCGCAATTTTTTAAACAGATCTATGGATTTGGACAAGGCCGTATTGATATCGACCAGTTATATCCGGGAGAGTTGAAATTAATTCATACTTTGCCGGCGGTTTTTACCTTAGCTGTGGTTGGTATTTGTATATTGCATGTTTTAGATTGGCTGACCTGCCGGGAGATTCCATCGGTCAATGTTTTAGCTGCGTTAGGCCGTGCCGGTTTAGGGATGTATTGTTTGTTTTTGTTTATGCATAGCCTTGTAACGACGAAAAGCTTTAAGGTTGCTGTACTTTCGGTTTTTGCGGCCTTTACACAATTAATGGCTTATGGTTTTGGGTTTATGCGCAATTATATCGACCGGGTATGGTTAAAAAAAGATACTGCCCGCTAAGATATTTTAACGCTAATTTTTAGAATAGTGATATCTAGTACACAATATAATTTAGACAAGATTGAAAATATGCTTTCCGATTTGGGCTATAAGTTACGCTACGAAAAGGGAAATTTTAAAACCGGAGCCTGTGTGTTCCAGAATACAAAAATCATTGTTGTCAATAAGTTTTCAAATCTGGAGATCAAAATAAATGCCTTAGTGCAGTTGTTAAAAGATTTTGAGGTTCATGAAGAGGATTTAGACGAGAAGCAATGGTCTTTTTATAAAACATTAACGAAAGAAAATAGTTAAGATTTGAAAATTAGATTTTTAGGTACAGGAACATCGCAAGGGGTGCCCGTTATCGCCTGCAACTGTCATGTATGCCGCTCTGCGGATAAACATGACAAGCGTTTACGTACCTCTATTTTAATTGAATTAGGAGCCTATAACCTGGTTATAGATACCGGTCCAGATTTTCGCTATCAAATGTTACGTGAAAATATTGATCACCTCAATGCGGTATTAATGACGCATGCTCATAAGGACCATATTGCTGGTCTGGATGATGTGCGTGCGTTTAATTATGCGCAGCAAACGTCTATCCCGATTTTCGGTAACGAATTTACCTTGGACTCCCTACGGCGCGAATTTTATTATGCTTTCGCTACCGAGAAATATCCTGGAATCCCACAACTCGATCTGATAGAGATCCACTCTGGAGTCGATTTTACCCTCTTTGAGCAGCCGATTATGCCGGTCGAGGTAATGCATTATAAGATGCCCGTTCTCGGTTTTCGGCTGGGTAGGTTTGCCTATATTACCGATGCCAAAACGGTTTCTGATGCCAGCCGTGCCTTACTACAGGGCGTAGAAGTGCTGGTTGTAAATGCCCTGCAACAGGAGCCTCATATTTCTCATTTTACCTTAGACGAAGCGTTGGACTTTATTGCTGATATCAATCCTAAAGTGGCTTACCTAACACATATTAGCCATCGCTTTGGTACACATAATGATATTCAGGCTTTACTGCCTGAAAATGTTTTTGTTGCCCATGACCAACTGGCTATTGATGTAGATTTTTAAAAACGTATAAAACCTTTTACCCTTGTGGCTGTTTATGTATATTAAACAAGGTTAGGAATTGGTATTTAAAAATCTACTATCATGGGAAATATACTCTATTTAATCGCCGTTATTTTAGTAATCATCTGGGCAATTAGCTTTTTTGGTGGTTTTTACTCGGGTGGAATTATTCATGCCTTATTGGTCATCGCAATTATTGCAATACTCTTGCGCGTTATCCGTGGCAACACCTAAAAAATCCATGTTTTATGGATTGTTTAAGAGCTGTTCTGCCATCTCAAAATCCTGTGGGTAGGTAATTTTGATATTTGTCGCGCTACCTTCGATAAGCTTTATGGTATAACCACATGTTTCTACCACCGAAGCATCGTCTGTAAACAGGGGGCTTTCCGGCTGTTGGTATGCGTTGAACAGCAGCTCCGCAGGAAAAGACTGCGGTGTTTGTACTTGCCAGACGCTATTTCTGTCGACCGCTTTGGATTGGCTAGCCGTACCTATACGAATAGAATTGGTACTTTTAGTGGCCAGGGTATTGCACTGTCCTTTTGCGGCCTCCTGCAAGGAGAGGTCGATTAATTTGGCATCAACCAATGGCCTTGCAGCATCGTGCACTGCAATTACTGTTGCCGCTGTTAGCTGCGTCTGGTATTGCTTTTGAAGGTATGCGAGGCCATTTTTAACACTCTGGAAACGGCTGTTGCCACCTATTACAATATCGTGTGGTATAGTAATCGCATATTCCTTGATGTATCCATCCCATAGCGTCGCCATATCGGCATGCAACACAACGACAATTTTATCCACCAAGGGTGAAAACTTTGCTAAGGTGTGTAATAATACAGGTATGCCGGCTAATAGCATATATTGTTTGGGTAGGGTAGACTTTATGCGGCTGCCTGTACCTCCTGCGGCGATAATTACAATACGATTCAACACAATTTATACGGTAGTATATGGCTCCTGCTTTCAGGCAGGTGCCTGGTTTAAAAAAAGTACTGGCGCAAACTTCCATATTGAGATCCTTTCGTAGGGAAAGGCACAAATTGGAGGTGTGCGCCAGCAGTAATTCAGTATAAAGCCTGTCGGATTAAAATAACTTAGATAATCAACATGGCATCACCATAACTGTAGAAACGGTATTTTTCTTTAACCGCAACCTCATAGGCGTTCATTACATTTTCGTATCCTCCAAAAGCAGCAATCATCACCAATAAGGTAGATTCTGGTGTATGGAAGTTGGTAATCATACTATTGGCAATACTAAAATCGTATGGCGGATAGATAAATTTACTCGTCCAGTCGGTAATCGACTTCAAGTGTCTGTCGGCCGATACCGAAGACTCGATAGCACGCATTGATGTAGTACCAACAGCACAGATACGGCGTTTATTATCGATTGCTTTGTTTACCGTTTTTGCCGCTTCCTCGGTGATAATAAACTGCTCCGAGTCCATTTTATGTTTGGTAAGATCTTCCACTTCTACAGTACGGAAAGTTCCCAATCCAACGTGAAGAGTAATCTCGGCAAAATCTACACCTTTCAATTCCAGACGCTTCATTAGCTCCCTAGAGAAGTGTAAACCTGCTGTTGGTGCAGCTACAGCACCTTCATTTTTAGCATAAATAGTTTGATAACGGAATTTATCTTCTGGTGTAGCCTTACGTTTGATGTATTTTGGAAGTGGAGTCTCGCCTAAAATTTCAATATTGCGACGGAATTCCTCATCGGTACCATCAAACAGAAAACGAATCGTACGGCCTCTAGAAGTGGTGTTGTCTACAACCTCGGCAACCAATAGATCATCATCTCCAAAATATAACTTATTACCAACACGGATTTTTCTTGCTGGATCTACCAATACATCCCAAAGGCGTAACTCTTTATTTAACTCGCGTAACAAGAATACTTCGATTGTAGCACCAGTTTTTTCCTTATTACCATACATACGGGCAGGGAAAACCTTGGTGTTATTTAAAATCATTACATCCTTGTCGTCAAAGTAGTCTAATACATCTTTGAAGATTTTATGTTCAATTTTACCAGTATCCTTATGTAAAACCATTAAACGCGCTTCGTCGCGTTGCTCAGAAGGTTCAGATGCCAAAAGAGATTCTGGTAAGTCGAATTTAAATTGAGATAATTTCATCGTTAATCAATATTTATCGTTTTAACTCCTATTTGAACTATAGGATAAAAAAGCACACAAAGGTACGTAATATATATGACAAAAAGGAGCTTCTATGTCTAAACAAGTTGACTTTATGTCACATTTTACGATTTCTAAGGTGTTTTTATCTTCCACGTATGCATTTTGCATTTTTCTTTGTTAAGGGCTTGCTTACAAAGGCCAATAATCGGGAGTGCAGCGAAGCCAGGCCCTCGTTTTTTTATACGGTAGCTATGGGGCGGTTTATCCACTATATTGAGATGCTGCATCGCAGCCTTTCCTTATCGCATTGTGGTATGAGGTGCTTGCTTTGCACCGTAAATAAGGATTTTTCTGCTGTGCAGGGCAGGAGCTGCAGGCATCGCTGGCCTACAATGCCGGTGGTGTGTGGCAGTATGCTGCTGGTAACCTTTGGCGGTTCTTATGGCCTTTTTTTGCGGCCAATTTAGGGCCTAACTACAATTTTTATGGCTGTAGCTACAAGAAAAAAAATACAGATTAAATGTAGGTTAAGGCTTACATATTCCGAGAAATTAGTTGTATTTTAATTGCAGCTTAAATTGAATAAGTGTCCACCTATTATTTTTTACGTTATGGCAGATACCAAAAAGGAAGATTTTGCAGCAGGCATGGTTACCGAGGAGTCTCTGGAAGAGAATATCCAGCACGTTAATAATCCGGTAGTCGATTTACCCAAAATTGAGAAAAAGTACTTATTGCCGGTACAAGAGCAGTATACTAAGATAGACAGCGGTTTTGTTTTTACCGATGGAAAGGCCAAGGTCGAGATTAAGGTGGTAACGGATCATATTATTCGTGTTCGATTGGCTCCTCGTGGTGATTTTTTGGAGGATTTTTCGTATGCCGTGCTGCAACAGGAACACGATACACATGCCTATCAAGTCCAAGCGGATGAGAAGCGGTTTTACGTGCGTACCCCCGATGTAGTTTGTACCATACAGAAGAAGGATTTTCACATTAGTTTTTCGGATAAAAAAGATAAGGTTTTTAATGCCGATTATGCCCCTATGCATTGGGAGGAAAATCAGGACTTTGGTGGCTATTACGTTTATTGTACCAAGGTAGCCTTTGATGATGAGGTGTTTTTTGGTGCTGGTGATAAGGCTACAAACCTTAATTTGCGCGGTAAAAGAATTATGAACTGGAATTCAGATACTTATTCTTTTGCCTTTAACCAAGACCCTTTGTACAAAACTATACCCTTTTATATTGGGGTTACAGGGGGAGAGGCCTACGGTATTTTTTTCGATAATACGTTCAAAACTTATTTCGATTTTGCGGCTGAACATGGCGATCAAACTAGCTTTTGGTCGGAGGGCGGCGAGCTTCAGTATTATTATATTCATGGGCCGAAGATTATCGATGTCATTAAACGTTATCATCAGCTTACAGGAACACATTTTTTACCGCCACTATGGGCTATTGGCTACCACCAATGCCGGTGGAGTTATTACCCGGAGTCTAATGTACGCCGGGTGGCCGACGAATTTCGAAAACGCGAAATCCCTTGCGATGCGATCTATCTGGATATCGATTATATGGATGGTTACCGTTGTTTTACCTGGAATAAGCAGTATTTCCCTAATCCTAAAGAGATGATTGCCGACCTGGCGGCGAATGGTTTTAAAACGGTGGTAATGATTGACCCTGGTATAAAGGTTGACGAAAATTATTGGGTCTTTAAAGAGGGGCATGCTAATAATTTCTTCTGCCGCCGTGGCGACGATTATTTTATGGAGGGCTTTGTTTGGCCGGGGCGCTGCCAGTTTCCGGATTATACCAATCCTAAAGTCCGCGAATGGTGGGGTGGTTTGTATAAAGGTTTGGTAGAGGATGGTGTCGCAGGTTTTTGGAACGATATGAATGAGCCTGCCATTTTTGGGCGAGGGACTTTTCCGGATGATGTGCGTCATCATTTTGAAGGCTTTAGAGGCTCGCACAGGAAAGCACATAATATTTACGGTATGCAGATGGTGCGCGCTACTTACGAGGGATTACAAAAACTGTATAAAAATAAACGTCCTTTTACCATTAGCCGTGCAGCCTATGCCGGCACGCAGCGCTATGCTTCGGTATGGACTGGAGATAATATTGCTACCTGGGAGCACCTGAGGATAGGGCTGTTGCAGCTGCAGCGTCTATCGATGTCGGGCTTATCCTTTAGTGGTACAGATATCGGTGGCTTCACCGGAAACCCGGATGGTGAATTGTATACACGCTGGATGCAATTTGGTGTGTTTTCACCATTTATGCGTGTTCATTCAGCCGGGGATACCCGCGACCGTGAGCCTTGGAGCTTTGGTCCTGAATGGGAGGCGATCTGTAAAAAGTTTATTGAATTACGTTACAAACTTCTGCCTTATATTTATTCTATATTTTGGCAGCAGCATAAATATGGACTCCCGATTTTAAGGCCTGTAGCTTTACTGGAACAGGGGATCTACACCAATTTGTTGCGCGAGGAGGAGTTTGGTTTTGGGGATAAGATTCTGGTGTCGCCGGTAATAAATGCCGGCCAGGATAGCAAGGTGGTGTACTTGCCGGCGGGGAATTGGTACTATTATTTTGGAAACGCTGTATATGAGGGGGGGCAAGAGGTACGAATTGATACCCCGTTGGATGAAATGCCAATTTTTGTGAAAGCGGGTACGGTATTACCGGAATATCCGGTGATGCAGTATACCGATGAGAAGAAGATTGATGCATTAAAGTTCCGGGTATATTATGCTGCCGATGAGCAGCATAGTTATAGCTATACCGACCATGGGGATACTTTTGCATACGAGCAGGATATTTACTTGGAACGACACTTTATCCAGAGGGGAACGGATAGTTCGTTAACGATATTACAGCAACGCTTAGGCCTATTTACCGAGAAATATGATCAGTATAAGTTGTATTTGGTGGGGATACCTTTTGAGATTCGTCGTATACGGGTAGATGGTGTTGCCGTAGCGTTGAAGACAGACGATGATGGGGAGCCTTATCTTCTTTTGGATAGTGATTTTAAAAAGCTTACGATAGACTAAATACCATGAGTACAGAGCATAGTGTTGCTATATTTTCTTTGCTAACACCTTTTGATATAGATTTATTTAAGGCTGGTAAACACTTTAGACTATACGAAAAGCTGGGTTCACGAACGCTGACCCATGAGGGGCGGGAGGGTGTATATTTCGCGGTATGGGCACCAAATGCTGCGCGTGTTTCGGTGATCGGGAATTTCAATGGTTGGAACCCCAATAGCCATACGCTATACCCGCGCTGGGATGAGAGTGGTATATGGGAGGGCTTTATTTATACTATCGGTATCGGCGAGGTGTATAAATACCATATCGTTTCTAATACCGGGGAGCTGCTGGAGAAAACGGATCCTTTTGCTTTGCATATGGAAGTGGCGCCAGCTACAGCTTCGGTGGTATCAACGACTTGGTATGCTTGGAATGATGCGGAGTGGATGGCGAACCGACAGGAGAAAAATCGCCTCGATCGCCCGATCAGCATTTACGAATTGCACCTGGGTTCCTGGATGCGGGATCCGCAAGATCCGGATCGGCTCTTATCCTATGAGGAAGTCGCCGTGCATCTGGTACCTTATGTAAAAGATTTGGGCTTTACGCATGTAGAGTTTATGCCCTTAAGTGAACATCCGTATTATCCGTCCTGGGGTTATCAGGTTTCTGGGTATTATGCGGCGAGCTCACGCTATGGTAGTCCGCAGCAGCTGATGGCGCTAATAGAACAATTCCATTTAAACGGTATTGCTGTACTGCTCGATTGGGTGCCGTCGCATTTTCCGGGCGATGCACATGGTTTGTATCGTTTTGATGGTACCGCCTTGTTTGAGCATGAGGATCCACGAAAAGGTTTCCACCCCGACTGGAAGTCTTTTATTTTCAACTATGGCCGTAAGGAGGTTTGTTCTTTTTTGATTAGCAATGCTTTATTCTGGTTAGATCGCTATCATATTGATGGCTTACGCGTGGATGCGGTAGCGTCGATGTTGTATTTAGATTACTCCCGAAAGGATGGCGAATGGATACCGAATGTTTGGGGTGGTAGAGAAAATTTAGAAGCGGTGACCTTTATAAAAGCTTTTAATGAAGCGGTGTATAGCCATTATCCCGATGTTCAGACCATTGCTGAAGAGTCTACCTCGTGGCCGGGGGTAAGTAGACCCACTTATCATGGTGGACTGGGCTTTGGTATGAAGTGGATGATGGGCTGGATGCATGACACGCTGGATTACTTTCAAGCCGATCCTGTTTACCGTAAGTACCTGCATGATAAAATTACATTTTCAGCTTATTATGTATTTAATGAGCATTTTATGTTGCCCTTATCGCACGATGAGGTTGTGCATGGTAAAAAGTCTTTAGTATACAAAATGGCGGGCGATGAGTGGCAAAAATTTGCTAATTTAAGAGCCTTGTATCTTTATATGTTTACGTTTCCGGGAACAAAACTCTTGTTTATGGGGGGCGAGTTCGGACAAACGGCGGAATGGAATGTAAATCAATCTTTAGACTGGCATTTGCTGGCTTATGCACCGCATAAAGGGCTGCTTACTTTTGTGAAACAGCTTAACCGCTTGTACAAATCTGAACCTGCCTTGTATGAAAAGTCTTTTAGTCAGGAAGGTTTTGAATGGTTGGAAGCGGGAGATAGCCAAGCGAGTGTTTATGCGTATATCCGTAGAGGGCATAATCGTGAAAACGACCTTTTAATACTGCTAAACCTTACTCCTGTATTGCGTGAAGGATATCGTGTCGGCCTGCCGGATTCTGGAACCTATAGGGAGATTTTTAATTCAGACGATAGCAGCTATTATGGTGCTGGTGTAGTTAACACTATTCCCTGTAATGTTGAAGGCATACCTTGGATGGGGATGCCGTATTCTGTAGCGGTAACCTTGCCCGCATTGGGCGGTGTAATTTTGAAAAGAGCTAACTAATTAAACATAATTTCTAAGTTAATATATGCGTGTTATTCATTTAAGTGTTGAATGTTTTCCTGTCGCCAAAGTGGGGGGGCTAGCGGATGTGGTAGGGGCTTTGCCCAAATACCAACGGAAGTTTGGTATCGATGCTGCTGTGGTAATGCCTTGGTATAAGAAACCTTTTATGGAGGAACATGAATTTGAACTTATTTTTGAGGGTTCCTTTTTTCAGGGCTCCGAAAAGTTGGGGTATTCCGTTTTTAAAGAAAAAAATACGGTATTGGAATTCCCTTTATACTTCATTCATATTCCAGGGAAGCTTGACCGGGAGGAGGTCTATGGTTACCCGGATGAAGCGGAACAGTGGTTTGCTTTTCAGCATGCCTTCTTGGATTGGCAGCGGCAGCAGGAGGAGGAGCCATTACCCGATGTTGTTCACTGCCACGATCATCATGTTGGCCTTATTCCATTTTTGCTGAAGGAGGGTGATGATTTTAAAAAACTTGCTGACGTAAAAACTGTTTTTACGGTGCACAATGGCCAGTATCAGGGCTGGGTAAATTGGAATAAGGCGATTCTTTTACCGGCATTCGATACCTGGCGCTGGGGAATGTTGGATTGGGATGGTGTTATAAACCCTTTGGCGGCGGCAATAAAGGCTACAGATTGTTTTACCACGGTTTCCGAAGGCTATTTACAGGAGTTGTATGCCGAAGCAAATGGCTTGCAGGACTTGTTTTACCAGGAACGGGCAAAGGGTTATGGTATTGTTAATGGTATTGATGTGGCATTTTGGAATCCTGAAACCGACAAGCATATCCCATTTTCGTATAATGTAAAGGATGTCAACGAGCAAAAGCTACGTAATAAAAGGACTTTTTGTGCGCAGTTTGGCCTTCCGGCAGATCGCCCCTTGCTGTCTTTTATTGGGAGGTTTGCACTGGAGAAGGGGGCTGATTTTCTGGCCGCTACCATAGAAAGTTTGCTTGAGCAGCATAGTGGTGGTTTGACGGTGTTTATTCTGGGATCTGGTGATACTCTTATCCAATCGCAACTGGCAGCACTTGCCGAGCGGTATAAAGGTCGTATTGCCGTGTTTTTTGGTTATAATGAAGCCTTGGCGCATGAGGTATATGCTGCTTCCGATATGCTGTTGATGCCCTCTCGGGTTGAGCCCTGTGGGTTAAACCAATTGTATGCCATGAAATATGGTACTATACCGATTGTCAGGGCCGTTGGAGGTCTTAAAGATACGGTAATGGATGTACGTAATTATGGCTATGGTTTTTTATTTGAGAACCTGGATGTGGCGAGTATAACGGAGGCTATAGAACGGGCGATAACTTATTTTAAGGATCGTAATGATTGGCAGGCTATCCGCCGCAAGGCGATGGCATTGGATTATTCCTGGGATAAGTCTGCACAGAAATATTTGAATTTGTATAACCAGTTACTGAAATCATATGACGCATAAAGTTGTATCTATTGTATTAGGCGGCGGCCGTGGCACAAGGTTGTATCCTTTGACCGATCAGCGCTCCAAACCAGCGGTTCCTATTGCAGGAAAATATAGGCTGGTGGATATTCCTATTTCAAACTGTTTGAATGCGGGTTTTAACAAGATTTTTGTCCTTACTCAATTTAATTCGGCATCGTTGAATAAACACATTAAAAATTCGTATAACTTTAGTGTATTCAGCAAGGGGTTTGTAGATATTTTGGCCGCTGAACAGACTAATGATGGCGATAGTTGGTTCGAAGGGACGGCAGATGCCGTGCGGCGGACACAGAAAAACTTGGCGAATGTGGATTACGACTATGTGCTTATTTTATCGGGCGACCAGCTCTACCAAATGAATTATGCGGATTTGGTGGACTTTCATGTGAAGCAGGGTGGCGATATTACGATTGCTACAATTCCGGTAAATGCTAAGGATGCTACGGGCTTTGGTATACTGAAATCCAATGAGGATAATGAGGTTATCTCCTTTACGGAGAAGCCAACAATGGATATTTTACCCGATTGGACATCGGAGGTTTCTCAGGCCTTGGAAAATGAGGGGCGAAACTACCTGGCCTCCATGGGGATTTATGTTTTTTCTAAGGGGGTTATGCGTAGGATTTTAGCCGAAAATCCGGGTATGGACTTTGGTAAGGAGATTATTCCCGAATCTATTGGCACCAATAAGGTGTTAAGCTATCAGTACGATAATTATTGGACCGATATTGGTACCATTGCTTCCTTTTTTGAGGCTAATATTCACCTGACAGACGATGTGCCTGCATTTAATCTATTTGGCGAAACGATCTATTCGCGGGCACGGATGCTCCCGCCATCTAAAATATCGGGAACGACATTAAATCATGCTATTATTGCGGATGGATGTATTGTACTGGCGGATAAAATTGAGCGTTCTGTTGTTGGTATTCGTTCGCGTATAGGTAAGGGTACGGTTATTAAGATGACGTATATGATGGGCTCCGATCATTATGAAGATTTAAATGAAGTCATGGAGCTCACGAGTACACAGCAGCCACCACCCATTGGTGTTGGTGAGCGTTGTTATATTGAAATGGCAATTTTAGATAAAGGCTGCCGCATTGGTAATGACGTGCGCATCAGTGGTGGGAAACACCTCAAAGATGGTGATTTTGACCAGTATACTATTCGTGATGGTATTATTGTGGTGAAGAAAAATGCGATTATTCCGCATGGTACAGCCATTGGCGGCAGGCAATAAAAGTAACTCATCTTCGAACTGCATAATTTGGAGCATGGGTTTTCCATGGTGCGGCAAAACATAAAGACAAGGAACCCTAAAAAAATACCCGATTGAAAAATCGGGTATTTTTTTAGGGTTATAGGCCGAGGTTATGCCAACTTCGCCAAGGCCTCTTTTATGCGGCGTAAAGCCTCTGTTAAGCTTTCATCCGATGCAGCATAAGATAATCGGATGTAGTTATCGTTACCAAAAGATCCTCCGTCTACCGTGGCCACATGGCCATAGTTTAAAAGGTAAAGGGCAAGATCGCCAGAGTTTTTAATCAGGTTTCCTTCAGGGTCTTTTTTGCCGAAGAATGATTTTACCTCCGGGAAGAAATAGAAAGCACCATCCGGAAGGTTTGTTTTTATACCGGGTATATCGTTCAACAGGTCATAAACCAACTGGCGGCGGCGTGCAAATGCTTCCTTCATTTTGTTTACACTCTCTAACCCGCCTGCGTAGGCCGCAATACCGGCACGTTGTGCGATAGAGCAGGTTCCTGACGTCGTTTGTCCTTGTAATTTATCGTTTGCCGCAGCAATTTCTTTGCTTGCAGCAATATAGCCTAAGCGCCATCCCGTCATGGCATAGGCTTTGGAGAAGCCATTGATGAGGATCACACGGTCTTTAATGCTATCAAATTGAGCTATCGATTCATGTTTATCCACAAAATTTATGTGCTCATAAATTTCATCGGCAATAATATAAATATTAGGATATTTTTCGAACACTTTAACCAAAGCCTCTAACTCGTCCTTGCTGTATACCGATCCGGTAGGGTTACATGGCGAGGAGAACATGAAAACTTTAGTTTTCGGTGTTATTGCAGCTTCCAATTGTGCTGCTGTAATTTTAAAATTGCTATCCAAATCCGTAGGAATAAATACGGATTCGCCTTCTGCCAATACCACCATTTCCGAGTATGATACCCAGTATGGCGTAGGTATAATAACCTGGTCGCCTGGATTTACCAAGGTTAGAATTACATTGGATAAAGATTGTTTTGCTCCTGTAGAAACTACAATCTGTGAGATATCGTAGTCCAAGCCATTTTCTTCTTTTAATTTTTTTACAATGGCCTGGCGCAAGTCTGGGTACCCTGGTACCGGTGTATAACGCGTATAGTTGTCGTCTAAAGCTTTTTTTGCGGCTTCTTTTACATGGTCTGGTGTATTGAAATCGGGTTCACCTACACTTAAACTAATTACATTGATGCCTTTAGCTGCCAGCTCACGACCAAGTTTGGTCATTTTTAATGTTGCAGACTCAGATAGGCTATTGATTCTATCGGATAAAATTGTTGTTGTGCTCATGGTATTGCAAATATATTATATATACTTTACTAAAATATGTATTTTTTAAAATATTAAATCTAAATACCTTAAAATTTTGATATTTTAATAATGAAAGCACCGGTTTAATTCTTAAAGTTTAATTATAAGGTTGATTTTTCGTTTAATAGTTCCTTTTTATATTTGGATTTATGCTCTTCAATATCCACGGGTAGGTCGGGGTATTTTATGTCTTTGTATTTTTTAAGCTCTTCGAATATAATCTGCGCGACGAGATATCTGGAGGCACTTTTATTATCTGCCGGAATAATATACCAGGGGATCTTAGCGGTCGATGTTTGCCTTATCGTGTCTTCATAGCAGTCCATATAATCTTGCCAGCGTCGTCTGGCTGTAAGATCGTCTTCCGAAAACTTCCAGTTTTTATCGGCATTTTCCAAGCGCCTTAGTAATCTGTTTTTCTGCTCATTTTTGCTGAGGTGCAAGTAAAATTTTAACACAATGGTTCCATTTTCGTGGAGGTGTTTTTCAAAATTGTTAATCTGCTTATAACGCCTACGCCAAAAGTCCTTTGGAATATCCTTAACGTCCTTAATTTTAGGGAGGTTTTCATTTAAAATAAATTTCGGATTTACGCGTGTTACCAGTACATTCTCGTAGTGTGTACGGTTAAAAACGGTGAATTTGCCGTGCTCAGGAAGTGTGATATAATGGCGCCAGAGGTAATCGTGCGCTAATTCGAGGCTGGTCGGTGTTTTAAAACTTTGTACCACCACACCGCGCGCATTGAAGTCCTTGAATACCTCCCGTACCAAAGAGTCTTTGCCACTTGTATCCATTCCCTGTAGGCATACCAGCACCGAATAACGGTTGTGGGCATAAAGAATATCTTGAATTTTTGCCAGCTCCTTTCGTATTTTCTTGAGTTCTTTTTTTGCGCTATCTGTGTCTATCTCTGGAATCTCGGTGGGATAATCCGTCATTTTGAACTTTTTGTTCGCCTGGAGTTGCTTTTGGAATTTGGCCATTGCTTACAATTGTGGTGCTAATCAATTTATTTTCTTTTTACTAAACGATTTGGGGCTCAGTTTTGTTTTATGAACGGTTATATTTGTTTTTGCTGTATCACTAAAACAAATGATAAATTTAATTATCATTGAAATTGATGATATATTGTTTTATCATTATATTTGATAATAAATTTAAAATATGGGTACCAAACATGCTGTACTAACAGGGGATATTGTAAACTCCAGAGGGCTACATGCCAGCCTATGGCTGCCGGTTTTGGAGCAGGCTATACGGCAGTATAGTACAAATTTTGATATTTACCGCGGGGATAGTTTTCAGGTAGAGCTGGCGCCACAGCAGAGTATATGGGCGATGTTTTACATACGCACCTGTATGCGCACGATAGATCAGCTGGATGTACGTATGGGCCTGGGCATTGGAGAGGTTTCTTTTACCGAAGCTTCGGTAAAGTTATCCAATGGAGAGGCTTATTTAAATTCGGGCATAGCTTTTGATGGTTTAGGGAAAGAATTGATGCAGGTAAAATCGCCCTGGTCGACATGGGATGAGCCTGCAAATATAATGCTGCAATTGTTAACTGCCTTGGGTGAACGATGGACTATTAATATGGCCGAGACGGTAAAGGTGATGATTGAAAATCCGGACTTCAGTCAGCGGGAATTGGCGCAGGTATTGAACCGGAAGTACCAAAGCCAGGTAAGTACCGAGCTGGGAAAAGCAAACTGGTTAAAACTTAAAAAAACAATACACTACTGTACCACAGAACTGTTGAAACAATGGTAACATTATTTTTGAAATTAGTATTAGCGCATATTATTGGCGACTTTGTATTGCAGCCTGCCAGCTGGGTGCAGAAAAGGAGTGAACAGGTTGGTGTTTTATTTCTCCATGTTTTGGTGCATGCCTTGTTGCTGCTGTTGGTTTTTATTCATCAGCTTCCTGTGAGCGGGGCGTTAATTACGTTTATTGCTGTTTCACACTTGGCGATTGATAGCCTAAAAATTTGGTGGGAAAAGAAATTTCGCAGTAACCCCACTGTATTGTTTGTTATCGACCAGCTTTTACATCTCGGGGTACTGTGGGCTGTGGTATGTTATACCTATAAACTGACCATAGATTGGTCGCAGGTGCTTCTAACAAACCGGATGCTGATTTACAGTATTGCTTTTCTGCTGGTTGCCGCTGTAAGCCCTATATTTCTGCGTTTACTGTTTAGTAAGTGGAGTACCGAGCTAGAGGTTCATACCAAACGAAAAGATAGTTTAATTGATGCCGGCATGTTAATTGGCATAATGGAGCGGTTGATTATTGTTTGGTTTATTCAGGTCGGATTTCTTTCTGGTATTGGTTTTCTGCTGGCAGCGAAGTCAATATTTCGCTTTGGCGATTTAAGCAATGCGAAGGATACCAAATTCACCGAATATATTTTGGTTGGTACCCTGGCAAGTTTTAGTATCGCCATTGGCATAGGCTATGCGTTGCGGTATGTGTTACGGTTGGTGTAGCAGGTTAAAAATGGTATCTTTTACCTATACTACCACTAATATTTGGGTAGCTTTAAGAGGTTGCCAGACTACGCTGGTATAGGCTAGGATAAATTTTAGTGCGGGCGTAGCATACATGTAGTCTTTTTTGTAATTTACATAGAATCATTATAAGGTATAAAGCTATGAGAGGTATTTTTATTATGCTAGGCATCTTACTCCTCAGTGGTAGTAGTGCATTAGCGCAACAGTTAAATCTAACCGATATTCGTCGCGACTTTAATAAGGGCGTTAAAGACGAAAAACTTTGCAAACAGTATTATACTATACTTAAAGAGGAGGCTAAAACTACATTGGAGAAAGGGTATGAAGGTGCTTTTCAGATGTTTATGGCTAAACATACAGGCAATCCGATAAAAAAAATGAGTTTCTTTAATGGGGGCAAAAAAGTCCTGGAGAGTCAAATTAAAGCCGATCCTAATAATGCGGAATTACGCTTTATACGTTTATGTATACAGGCACATATTCCATCGTATTTAGGGTATAAAGAAGAAATCCCGAAGGATAAAGATTTTTTGGTAAAGAATTTGTATAAAATTGAAGACGGAAAAACAAAAACTTTATTGTATAATTACCTGAAAGGAGCGAATATCTTTTCGGCCGATGAATTAAGTTTATTAGGGAGATAAAAAATGAAGAAAACAGTGTTTTTAGTAGCCTTATTTTTTGCGGGTATCACAGCAACATTTGCGCAGTTATCACGCGATTTAATGGCATTTAAGGAGTTGGAGGTAACGGATAAAATCCATGTTCAGTTGCATATGGCCCAGGAAAATAAAATTGTTATCGAGGGCGAGTTAGCCAATCAGATGGAATTGACACAGACAGGGGATATTTTACGTTTAAAAATGGGAGCAGGTTATCCGTTGCAGGGAAATAAAGTACAGGTAACGCTATACAGCACGGATGTTTCGAGTATAGTGGCTCGTAAAGGTGCCGATATAGCCTTAGAAAAGGGCCAGATAAAAATGGATGCTATTAACCTTTCGGCTTATGAAGGCGGGAAGATTGATGTCCATGTAGAGGGTAAAAATCTGGATGTTTTAATCAACACCGGAGGTTATATCGTGACCAAAGGAAGTACTATTGCCCAGAAAATAGAAATCGCTTTGGGGGGGTATTACTATGGAAAAGCACTGAAATCGGACGATGCTACAGCGACCATTAGCGCTGGTGGGCGTGCGGAGGTACATGCCTCTAAGCGTGTAAATATACAAACACGTGCCGGTGGTATAGTGGAGGTGTATGGCAATCCTGCCGACCGTAAACAGAAAAAACTTGCCGGCGGAAAGATTAACTATATAAAATAAGTGGTTATATAGCCTTTAATAGCGTGGAAATCTATTCGGACTGATGGGTTTCCACGATTTTTTTTCGTAAACGTTGTTTCGCTTTTTTAACCCCGTCTAGCGATATGCCCAGTAAATGGGATATACTTTGGTTGCTCAGTCCTAAGAAATTTAAAGTCAATAAACGCAGGTTACTCTCCGAAATATTAGGATATAACTTCCGCTGTTCTGAAAAGAAGCCCGGATGAAGTTTCTCAAATATACTCTTGAAACGCAACCAGCGTTCGTCGGTCATGATATGCGATTCCAGCATTTGATTCAGGCTGAGCTCCAATTGTGTCACATTATCCTGATCCTGAGATTTTGCTTTAACAAGTTTGTTTTGAAGATTCTGTATTAAGTTTTGGTGGTTGTTAATACGCGTAATAAAGTCTTCCATTGTTTTTTTTGCCATAGAAAGTTCCTTATCAACCTGTTGTTTTTCAATAATTAAGTTTAAACGTTCCTTCTCCATTTTTATGGATTTAATTTTAATCTTTTGACGGGAACGGCTTATTATTAGGATAAAAAGTAGAAAGATTAACATCAAAATTAAGCCTATGCTTAGGTCTAAAATACGGTCTTTTTTTCTTTTATCCTCGGCCATTTTAAAGGCGGTATCATAGCGCTCGGCTTCCCATTTCCAGGTAATTTGCTGCAGCCTTTCGGCATCCTTCTGCAGGCTTAGGGAATCGTTAAAAACCATATACTTCTTTAAGTATTCTACCGCGCTGGCGGTGTTTCCTTTTAACAGGGCCATTTCTAGCAGCATTTTATACATGGCCGTTTTATAGGGCAGGTAAAAAGGTTTAGCCTCCATTAACACCTGCGCCTGCAGGATACATTTTTCGGCCTCCGTAAAATTCCGCTGTTGGTAATATACCTGTGCCATATCCATCAAAACGCTCATGGCGCCTGTAAAGTCCTGGTACTTTAAGGAATAATCGGCATTTATTTTAAATAGCTCAAGTGCTTTTGTGGTGTCTTTCTGCAGCAGATAATTTTTAGCGATATATCCTTTAACAATACCTATCCACACCGTATCCCGAATAGCTTGTGCCATGGATAATGCCTTGTCAAAATATGCGTTTGCAGCATTGATATTCGAGTCTCGTAGATAATATACCCCTATGGAGTTGGTAATATCTACTGCTTTGCGATTTGTTTCACGCAGTAAATTAGCGCTATGTTTGTAATAATTTAAGGCTTTTTTCGAGTCGCCAATATAACCGTAAAAATTCGCTATATACTGTAAATGTGTTGCCGCATTTGGAAGATCTTGTATGGAAACGTCGGCTAATAAACGATCGGCTAAAAGAAAATGAGGCAAGGCATGTTGTATGTCTCGATAGGTGAAATAATAGGTTCCTTTGCGTATAGCAACAACAATTTTCCAAAGAATATTATTTTGAGCCTGCGCTATATCTTCTGCTTTTTGAAAATATAAATCGCTGCGGGGGTTAATTCGATCATAGTTAACTGATGCGGCATCTGCCATAAGTAAATGGTAACCAAAAGACAAAGCAGGATTCGTATGCTTCGACAGCGTACTTAAGTCTTTTGCTAAGCTGCTGGTATCTCTTTTTGTAGTTTTAAGCCAGTTTACATTCAATAGGGTATCTAGCTGGGCTTTACTGCTTTTAAGTTGTAAAATCTGTTGCGCAGGGGTTTGCCCGTGTAAAGGCATAGCCAAACAAAAGAAAAGGGGTATTAGTATTAAGTGGTTTAGTATAATTCTCATAAGTCAACTATACAATTATATGGATAATTGTTGTCTTATTAAATTATAAAAAAATATATACTAATAGTTAAATTTTTAACATGGATTCTTTAAGTATTTCTAAATTATTTTTCATCTCTAAGGGTTCCCAATTTCCGAAGCCCAAACGCATCGCTGTGATTTCTTGGTTCTGGTAAAATATATTTCTAGGGATAAAGAGATCTTGTTCCTGCGCATACTTCGCGACTTTTAAAAATTGGATATTCTCCTTAAAACGGACCCAAAATGCCAGTCCGCCTTTAGGTATTGTAAACTGAATAGTATCGTTAAATAACTTCTTCAATGTTACTGCGGTTTCATCTCTTCTATTTTTATAGGCCAAAATGGATTTTTTTAGATGCCTGTGAATATCTCCTTCCTCAATCATTTGTCCTAAAGCGTACTCGGTGACAATATCGCCATGCCGGTCAATAATGCCCAAGTACTTATTCATCTCCTGAATTAAGTTTTTCGGAGCAACAACGAAACTCGTTCGGAAGGTGGGGATTAACGATTTGCCAAAGGTTCCGGTATAGATTACCAAACCGTGGGAATCGGCGCTGGCTAAAGGTAAAATTGCCGTGTTTTCGTAATGAAAATCATAGTCGTAATCGTCTTCCAAGATAAAAAAACCATACTCTTTGGCGAGTTTTAATATTTCAATTCGCCTTTGAGCACTTAGGGTTACGGTGGTGGGGTAGTGGTGATGTGGCGTTAAATACAACATTCTAACCTTTTTTTGCTGCACCAGGTTGGTCAAACTGTGTACACAGATACCCTCTTCATCCATGGCTATAGTAGCTATTTTAGCACCTACCTGGGCAAAGGTCATGTTTATCGAAAAATTACTTAGGTTGCCGACTACAACACAATCTCCCGGACTTAAAACCACGCGTGCTATAAGGTATAAACTCATCTCCGAGCTGCGGCTTACCAATAGATTGTAGGCTGCAATATGCAGCCCTCTTGTAAGGTTGAGGTAATTGCTGAGCTGCTCTTTAAAATATAAACTCCCATGCTCCTGATAATTTGCCATTTTCCTCAAATTACTCTTTCGCTTTAAAGCGGACCCATAATGCTGGGAGAGGGCTTGCAGTTGGGTGATCCTGATGTCTGGTGTTCCATCTGTGAAGTAATAACTGCAGGGGTTTAGCTCAAAAGGACTGTCTAAAATATTGGACTGCGTAAATTCAAATCCCGTCTTTTCAGGGTAGGTTTTAATGGTCTGTAGGGATGTAATATGGCGGCTTTGCAGTTGTTTGATATCCTTTTGGAGGATAAACGTGCCCTTATTGGGAACAATTTCTAACCATCCTTGTGCCTCGAGTTCTTCAAATGCAGCTATTATTGTTTTTCTATGAACTTTTAAATCTTTACTTAATATTCTGGTGCCTGGCATGCGTGCGCCAATACTGAGATAGCCGCGTTGTATGGCATTTACAAACTGCTGGGCTAATTGTATGTAGATGGGGGTGCTGCTACTTTTATCAATGCAAATAAGCGAGGTAAAGGAGATTTCAACCGGACTACTCATATATTGTAAAGTGGACTATTAAAATGTTCCGGAAAGATAGGACTTTTGTGGGGCATAACAAAAAGAAATGATTTTATGATTAAAAATATACAGTATACTTTAGCGCTTATTTCCTTATGCCCTAACTTACTATGGGCTCAACAACGCGATACTACCGCTATTCATGAGGTGATAATCCATGAAAATAGATTACAGATTCCATTCAACAAAGCTACACGTAATGTGCAAATAATCGATAAGGCTGCTATAAGGCAGCTTCCTGTGCGCTCTGTTCCGGAGGTCTTAGCCTACGTGGCTGGTGTGGATATTCGCCAACGTGGTCCTTTTGGTACTCAGGCGGATGTAAGTATCGATGGTGGCTCTTTCGAGCAGACTTTGATCTTATTAAACGGGGTTAAGATTTCGGATGTGCAAACGGGGCATCTTTCGATGAATTTGCCTGTAAGCCTGGATGCCGTAGAGCGTATTGAGGTATTAAGAGGGCCGGCAGCGCGTGTTTATGGTGTCAATGCTTTAACAGGCGCCATAAATATTATTACCCATGCCTCGGATAAAACTTCGGCTACCGTAAGTCTGCAGTCGGGGTCTTCCTTTAAAAAGCGTAGCGACGAGGGCAAGTCGGGGATCTATGGTGGTTACGGTGCACAGGCAGTTTTGAACTTGCCCGCCGGAATCAGCAGGAATTTAATATCCTTGGGCACACAGCGCTCTAATGGTCAGCGTTACAATAGCAGTACCGAAGATTATAAAGCCTTTTATCAAGGTAAAATACAGCCCAACGACAGGCATGGTATAGACCTTATGGCGGGGTTTATACACAATGAATTTGGTGCCAATGGTTTTTATGCTGCTCCGGGCGATAAGGAGTCCTATGAAATTGTTAAAACAGGTTTGTTTTCTATAGGCTCGACCCACAAATTGGGGAATAATTTTCAGTTTAAACCGCGGGCCAGTTATCGGTTAAACAAAGACGACTATAGGTACTACCGCGACGATATTTCTAAGGCGCGCTCACAGCATGAAACACAGGTTTTTGCGCTGGAATTAAATTCGTCGTTACATACATCTATTGGTGATTTTGGATTCGGCTTGGAGACAAGGTCCGAAAAAATTGAAAGTACAAATATTGGCGATCATGATCGGTATAACCATGGTCTGTATGCGGAGTATAAAACGGAGCCTGTTCGTGATTTAGTCGTTAATATTGGTACCTATGTAAATTACAATACCCAATATGGCTGGCAGGTTTTTCCGGGCATAGATGCTGCTTATGCTTTTAACGACCATTGGCGTGCTTCGGTTAATATTGGAAGCAGCCAGCGTATTCCTTCCTTTACAGATTTATTCCTTAAGCAACCGGGAAATATTGGCAATGCAGCTTTAAAAAGTGAAAGGGCATGGCAGCTGGAAGGGGCCTTGAAATATCATCAGCAGGGTTTCTTCGTTCAAGGGGGGTATTTCAGGCGTAATATTACTGATTTTATCGATTGGGTACGACAGGATGTCACACCGGCACCTCCATATCAACCCTTCAATTTGGGGAGTAATCTGATGCAGGGACTTTCATTCTCTGCAGGGCAGGATGTTAAAATCGGATCGCGGTCTACGCTAAGGTATGACCTTAGCTACAACTACCTAAAACCGAAAGCCTTGGAGCTTCAGGAAGGTAAAGATTCGAAATATATATTGGAGAGCTTAAGACACCAGGCTTTAGCACGGGTAGCTTTACGATCGCAGAACTGGAATTTTACCGTCGGAAACCGATGGATTAAGCGGGAGTTGAATAATGCGTACCTTTTGACAGATGTTAAGGCCGAATATAACCTACTAAAAATAGGGATTTTTATCGATGTTAATAATATATTTAATGCGACATATAAAGAGGCTGGTGCGGTTTATTTGCCATCGCGATGGTATACTTTAGGGCTTAGGTATGCTTTTTTATAGACTGTAAACGAGGTTTTTACTAGGCGATAATTAATTTTTAAGCGAGTTTTACTTCGGTTAGGGCCTCCCAAATATGGGGGGCTTTGCCATTCTATGTCCGCTTAGTGGCTAAAATATTGGCTTATTATTTGTACTGTCCAGCTTATAAATCAGCCAAATTTAGAATCGTAATCGGGTATGTTAAAAAAAATTGTATTAAATCTAATAGTACTGTTTAGCATTTTAAGCTTAAGCAGTTGTTTTGAGGTTGTCGAAGATGTTGACCTTAAAAATGATGGCTCTGGAAGTATCAAGGCTACAATAAACCTAAGTAAAAGTAAAACAAAAGTCGCTTCATTAATGAAATTGGAGAAAGTGGAGGGGATGAAGGTACCGTCGCGACGTACCATAGAAACCGAGGTGCAAACTATTGTAAAGTTACTACAACAGACAGCAGGAATATCGAATGTGAAGTATACCTTAGATTTTAATAATTTTATAGGTAGCCTTTCTTGCGATTTTAAAGATATAGCGGCCTTAAATACCTTTACCAAGACTTTATCTACGCATTTTAAGAACAATTTTTATAGCTATTCTAGCTATAGTTATAATACGGCGACAAAAGTGTTATCGCGAAATTATGTGTACGCGGCGGAAGCCAAGAAAGAGTTAGACCGCTTAAAACCAGATAGCCAGAAGGCTTTTCAAGAGGCGGGTTTTACGAGTATTTACCGCTTTCAGGGGGTGGTTGACAAACAGACAAACCCTAATGGAAAGATTTCAGCCAATAAAAAGGCGGTAATGCTGCAGGTAAGTATCCTTGATCTGGTAAAGGGGAACGTTAGTTTAACAAATCAGATATCACTAGTCAAATAATCTTTATTAAATAATATATATGCAAATTAAAAATGTTTTTCTCGTAATGATTATGCTCCTTCAAATTATCGGAGCATACGCACAAGATCTTATCCGTAAGGTTCCTAAGGATGCTAATGTTGTGGTTACACTGAATAATAAGGCGTTGTTAGCACATGTGGGCATTAACGAGTTAAATGCGACTTTTTCTCGCTTGGGTTTTTTCAATAAGTTTAACAAAGAGGCAGAGACGGCAATCCATAAAGTTGAAGATATGGGACTGGACTTGGATGCTAAAGCTTATTTGTTTGTTCGGGGTTCGGATAGTATACAGTATTTTGGTGCTTTGCTCCCTTTGGCGAATAAAAAGCAATTTGAGCTTTTTTTGCCTAAAAATAAAGTGGTACAGTTTGTTAACGGACTTCCTACTTTGTATTCGTACGATAAAACATTGCGCCTAAGTTGGGATGACAAAACGGTTTATGTTTTAGCGGGTACTACAATGGCGAATTACTTTGATCGGGAGGATGTACGTTTGCGTTATAACCTGCAGCAGACTTACGATAGTGCTGCCGACGATGCGGTGGCGGCAGCCAGCGATTGGGAGGCTTATGATTTCGATGCGGATACTGTGGTTACGCCAGATACTACTGAAGCGGAGGAATGGTCGTATGATGCCGACGAGGATTATATCTACCATGACGATGACGATGACGACGACGCTTATGCTGTTGTGGATTCGGTGCTGGCTTTGGATCAATACGCGGATGATTACTACAGTCGTTATGATAGTATTACAAAGCACAACGATTCCATTAAAAATAAATTAGCGGAGTCTTGGATTAACCAGGAAATGGCATTGCTGATTGCCGGCAAGATACCAACGTTGTCGAATGCTGATGTGCCACCTTTATCAAAAAATACCTTAGCACATGTTTTTGCGAAAGATTTGTCGGCTTACTTTTCTTATTTTTATCCAGCAGATATTTTCAAAGCGGCACTAGGCTTACGACCGACTTTTAATTATGGTATTGATGGGATCGATGGTAGTATTGTTGTCGACGGAAATACCTTGAAATTTGTCGGCGCGGCAACCTTTGATAAGGAAATGGGAAGCCTGTATAAGGATATTTACAATAAGAAAATAAACCCTAAATTTTTGCCTTTCTTAGAAAAAGAATCTTTAGGCTTCTTAACGTTTAATTTAAATACCGAGGCGTATATCAAAAATATGCCCAAAATAATTGAGCATGTTTATGCCTCTTCGGAACCGAGGGATAAGGAAATATTTAGCTTGGCAAGCACTATGTTGGATGTAATGCTGGATGAAAAGGCTATAGCTAAGGTTTTTAAAGGCGACAATCTGCTGGTTTTAAATGGCGTATCTGCCGTGGATGTAACTTATACCGACTATGAGTATGATGATTCTTATAACTATACGGAGGTGGAGAAAACTAGGCAGGAAACGATACCTCAATTTTTATGGATGTTTTCTTCCGATGATACCCGGATCTTTCAGCAGTTAATACAAATTGGTATACGTGAAAATAAAGTCGAGGATGAGCAGGGTATCTATAAAATAAAGGAATCTACACGCGCGGGCGTGCAACTGTACATCTTGATGAAGAATGGAATTGTTTTTGTAGGTAATGATAGTAATAAACTGAAGGCTATACAGGGCAATCGCTTTCATGGTAAGGCGTATGGACCGTATGCAAAGCTTGCAAAGAAGAATGCCTTTGCAGCAGTCTTTAATACGGGAAAGGTGCCTGACTTAATGAAAGACCTTAATATTCCGGTTGAAAAGTCGATGGAAGAAACCGTACAGGAATTGGCGGAGTATGGGGATGTATACATGACCTCTTCGGGTGTAAAAAACAATCGTCTAACTGGCGAGTTTGGTATTACTTTCCCGAACAAAAAAGGTAATGCTTTAGCTTTTTTATTGGATGTAATCGACCGGTGGTCAATGAACGTTAACAATTGATGAAAATTTTTAAAAAGATTATATTAACACTTGTAGGGCTTATCGCAGTTATTGCGGTAAGCCTTTACTTATGGATGAAAATCCGTGCCGATGATAGTGAAAAGCTGCTTGTTTACTATGAAACGCCCGCTTTGGTTAAGGTAGATATCGACCGTATTTTGTTACGTATCGGGCTAAATGCTTTGGGTAACCCAGGTGTGTATTGGAAACAAGGGGAGCATGGCGTGAAGGATGAGGGTAGGAAGCTATCGGATTTGCACCTTCCTGCTCATCTGTATTTATTTCGCTTACCTAAAGACACGACTACCTGGTACAGTTATGTAAAGATTAAGGAAAAGAATAGGGACAAGTTATTGGCCGTATTACTGGAAAAATTAAAGCTCGATAGCAGCGCATTGATACAACATGACCAGCAATGGGAAATTGATGCGTCCCATACGCATAGACTCATTGTTAAAGGCAATGATACGGAAGTTTTGCTGTCGTTATCCTTGGATTCGGTGAACAAATCTGAGCGTATTGATGTTTTATGGTCGCTCCGCTCTAAGCTGCTTCAGCCGGTTAAAAATCTTTCCTATTATAACGAGGTTGATGCCGCAAAAGCAGATGTGTTCTTCTATAATTCCGTTAACAAAGACAAGGTCGCATTGGATTTTAAAAATGGTGCTATAGCGATAGATATGACATTGGCGCCGACTTTAGTGGCCTTATCCAGCAATCCGAAGGCAAGACCGTTGGCAGAAAAGAATTTGTTTACCTTTTATTGCAATGGCGATATAAGGCCTTTTTTGCAAAGCTATAGGTCTACACTTGCGGATTATAATATTCCCGTAGACACCTTAATGAAATATTATGGGGGGTATTTGGATATGCAAATGAAAGATGGCCATGTTCAACAGCAGGATACTGTAGTAACATACACGTATGATGAAAATTTTGAGCCTATACCGAAGATGGAGCTTCAAACGCAGAATGTGCCAAACGTAGCGTTTGTCTTTAAAGCATCGCCGCATTTGTTGAGCTATTTGCCAGAGCGGATGTTTTTTAAATTCAATACGTACCATCAGGATGATTTTATTATGATTACTACCGAAGAGGCTGCAGTAAAACAGGAATTTAAACTTCAGGAGAAGCCTAATGCCTTGTTCTTTAGTTATAATTCTTCTAGCACAGATAATGGTTTATTAGATTATATTCCATTTTTTGCTGAAATTGAGGGTATACAACTGGAAGGAAGGCTTGACGATAAGAAAAGAAACCATTATGTGGGCAATATTTCCATGGAGAATAAACGGATACATGCGCTGTACCAGATTCTAAACCTAAGGAATAAAAAGTTTTAGCTTATGTTACTGGGCTTTCCATACGGAATAGCCCATTTTTTAGGGCATATCTTTTTTACGGTTATCCAGCATAATTGGCTATTGGCTACATCAGACTCCCTAAACCTCTATACCCCTAAACCTCTATACCCCTAAACCTCTAAACCTCCAATCCCACAAATTTTCAGTTTCTTAGTTTTTCAGTTTCTCCAGTTTGGATTTTACCAATTTTAGAATCTTCACTTAGGCATGTGCTCTTCCGGCTTGTTCTACAGGTATTTCTGCGGCTGGCTGTAACAAAATTTAAATAAGGTGTACTAATACTGTATATTTATAAAACTGGTATTAATACATGAAATTATGACTTTAAAGATTAACCAATTAACGAAGACTTATAATAATGGCGTAAAGGCATTAGATCAGATAGATTTAGAAATTGGCGTTGGGATGTTTGGTCTGCTTGGTCCAAATGGTGCAGGCAAATCCTCCTTGATGCGTACGATTGCAACATTACAACAACCCGATACAGGAACCGTAATCTTTAATGGGATTAATACTTTCGAAAACCAAATGGACTTCCGTAAGGTGCTGGGATACCTGCCGCAAGAGTTTGGCGTGTACCCGAATCTGTCTGCAGCAGATCTGCTGTCCTACTTCGCCCAGCTCAAGGGAATATCCGCTGCAAATGATCGAAAGAAAATCGTAAACGAGGTTTTGGCCATAACCAACCTTTATGAGGTACGTAACCGAAATGTAAGCGGCTACTCGGGCGGTATGAAGCAGCGTTTCGGCATTGCTCAGCTGTTGTTAAATAACCCGAAACTTATTATTGTCGATGAGCCTACGGCAGGATTAGACCCGGCAGAACGCCATCGTTTTCTTAATGTTTTACGGGAGATTGGTACATCCAATACGGTCATTTTTTCTACACATATAGTCGATGATGTACGCGAGTTATGCCATGAGCTAGCCATTATTAATGGCGGGAGAGTACTTTTCCGCGGTACATCCACCGAAGGTGAGCAGGCCTTAGAAGGAAAAATATGGTCTACGGTGGTGCCTAGAGATAACTATGAAGCGCTATCGCTACAGCATAATGTTATCTTTGCCAACTATAATCCCGACAATACCTTAAATGTGCGGGTATATAGTGAAGCCTTTCCTGGTGAAGGTTTTGTGGCAGCAAAACCCCAATTAGAGGATGTATATTTTGTTTCATTAAAGAAAGACGCGGCCCATGTTTAAAGTAATTTTTAATGTAGAGGTCAAAAGATGGCTCAATACACCCACATTTTACATCTATTGTGTCGTATTTTTTGCGCTGTCATGTTTTACGATGGCCTCCGCCTTGGGGGTATTTGATGGGGTTAAGGCTACCTCATTTTCTCCGATTAAGATGAATTCTGCCATACAGATCAATGCCTTCTTAAACAGCCTGTCTACGTATGTTTATTTCCTCTTGCCGACCATTATTGGCGCTTCGGTATACCGGGATTATAAATACCAAATGCATAATATGCTGTTTTCATATCCCTTAACGAAGCGATCTTACCTGGCGGCAAAGTTTTTGAGTGCACTGAGTATTACCATCGCCATTGTAATAACCATCATTCTGGGTTTTATTGCTGCACAGTTTATTCCTACCATAAACCAGGAATTGTTAGGCCCAACAAAACCATGGGCCTACCTGCAGGCACTTATAATTTTAATTATTCCTAATCTTATTTTATTCGGAGCTATTGTCTTTGCGGTGGTAACCTACGCAAGGAATATTTACGTAGGTTTTATTGTTATTGTTATCCTTTTTGTATTGCAGACTGTCATTGCTTTGTTAACGCAGGATATGGACAATAGGTATTTTGCGGCTTTAGTAGATCCCTTTGGTATGGAGCCTTTAATGTATTACACCAAGTATTGGACTATACAGGAGCAGAATAACCGAAATCTGCCTTTTGAAGGTGTTATACTGTACAATAGGTTGTTATGGCTGGGCGTAGCCTCCCTAATCCTGGGGTATGTGTACAAAACCTTTAGCTTTAGTCAAGCAGGTGCCTCTTTATTCCGCAAAAAAATTGGCGAACGTGTGGTGAAGAATAACTTCGGAAGTATTATTCGCATTAATTTGCCTGCTGTAAAATTTGATTTCTCCTTTCTAGCCAGATTAAAGTTGGCCTGGAATATTTCGAACTATGATTTTAAAGCTATTGTAAGAAACTGGACTTTTATTGTGGTGCTTTTTATTACCGTATTAATGACCCTGCTGGTTACCTCGATAATGGGGCAGGTATATGGTACGGAAACCTACCCACTGACTTGGAAGATGCTCGATACCATTGGTTCTACTTATAGTTTCTTTTTACAGATTTTAATATTCTTATTTTCGGGGATATTGATTCAGCGTGCCCGCATTGACCGGATGAATTTGCTGATAGAAGCCACCTCTGTACCGAATTGGGTAATGTGGTTTTCGAAATTTTTGGCCTTGCTGAAAATGGTGTGTTTTGTGCTTTTTATTAGCATGTTATCGGCCATTGGCTACCAGATATATAAGGGATACTATCATTTTGAAATAGGTCTTTATATTCAGAATCTGTTTGGCTTTGGTTTGCTCCGGTATGTAGTTTTAATTCTATTTGCCCTATTTATACAATCGCTATTTACCAATAATGTTGCCGGCTTTATGCTGTGTTTATTTATTTTAATTGGCATGCCTTTGCTGGGTGAGATTGGCGTGGAGCAGAAAATTTTTAAATTTAATGCCGGTCCGAGCCTGGACTATTCCGATATGAATGGTTTCGGTGCCTTCCGGGATTTTGTGATTTATAAAATCTATTGGATACTATTTACGTTGGTGCTTAGCGTACTGGCACTTCTGTTATGGCGCAGAGGGATTGTATCTTCTGTAAAGGAAAGGTTATTGCTGGCTAAAAAGCGTTTTACACCGGTACTGTATATTCCATTATTTCTATTTTTAGCCGCATTCATATCCCTTGGAGCTGTTATTTATTACCACGATAATGTGTTAAATACCTACGTATCAGCACAACAGCAGGAGCAGCAACGCGTAGACTATGAATTAAAATATAAGCGTTACCAGGATATGGGGCAACCTCGTATTGTTGCTACAAAGGTAGACTTGGATTTGTACCCTACAGCCAGATCTTATCAGGCTTTGGTAGCTTATACCTTAAAAAATAAAACCCATAGCCCTATAGACACCATACTGGTGCAAACGAGTGAGGTGCTTCAGCATATTAAATTCGGTAAAGAGGCCAAACTTGTTGTTAAGGATACGGTTTTACATGTAAGTATTTATGCGTTGGCACAACCGTTGGCACCCGGCGACTCCTTGGCGATGTTAAGCTCCTTAAAGAGTAAAAGCAACACCTTTTTAGTCGATCGATCGGGGGTATTGGAAAATGGTACATTTTTTAACAACAGTATTTTTCCAAGTTTGGGTTACGATGACCGGGGTGAACTCGACAATAATATGATCCGAGCCAAGTATAATCTTCCCGCGAAGGAGCGCATGAAGGACCCTCGGGATAGCAGTGCACTGATGGACAATTATATTTCCAACGATGCGGATTGGATACGCTTTGAGACTACCATCAGCACCGATGAAGACCAGATTGCTATTGCTCCTGGATACCTTATTAAGGAGTGGTCTGAAAAGGGGCGCCGTTATTTCCACTATAAAATGGATCAGAAGATGCTGAATTTCTATTCTTTTATATCGGCACGTTTTGCCGTTAAAAAGGAAAAATGGGAGGGCCTAAACCTGGAGATTTATTACCATAAAGATCACGACTATAATTTAGATCGTATGATGACGGCGATAAAGAAATCCTTTGCCTATTATGGAAAAGAGTTTAGTCCCTATCAATTTTCACAGATCCGTATAATCGAGTTTCCAAAGGTTTACGGTTCCTTTGCGCAGGCTTTTGCGAATACCGTACCTTTTTCGGAAACCATAGGTTTTGTGGCTCAGGTAAATGACGAGGATCCGAATAGTGTGGATTACCCGTTTTCTGTTACCTCACACGAGTTGGCACACCAATGGTGGGCGCACCAAGTGATTGGCGCTAATGTTAAAGGAGCAACAATGCTTTCCGAGTCGTTGGCAGAATACAGCTCCTTGAAGGTGCTAGAAAAGACCTATGGAAAAGGACAGATGCGCAAATTCCTGAAAGAGGCCTTGGATAACTACCTTACTGGTAGAAAAATGGAAGCATTCAAAGAAAACCCATTGATGTACAATGAGAACCAGACGTATATACACTACAATAAAGGGTCTTTGGTTATGTATGCCATGAGCGACCTAATGGGGGAAAAAGAGTTCAATAATTTCCTGAAGGGTTATATACAGCAGGTAGGTTTTCAAGAGCCTCCTTATACGACAGCAATAGCTTTTGTAGATCTCCTAAAACAGCAGGTACCGGATTCTTTGCGATATGCTGTTCAGGATATGTATGAAACCATAACTTTATATGATAATGCGGTAAAAACGGTGTCGTCAAAAAAGATTAACGATAGCAAATACCAGGTAGATATCGAGTTTAATGTCGCGAAATACCGGGCCGATGAAAAGGGGATGAAAAGTTATACCGATGGTGCTGTAGATCCATTACGGTATACGTCAAAGACCGATACCCTGCAATCGCTGCCCCTGGCCGATTATATTGAAATAGGCATATTTGGCGAACCCGAGAAAGTTAAAGGGAAATATACGGTAGACAAGGTGCTGTTCCTTAAAAAGTATAAAGTAGATAAAATACATAATAAAGTAAGCATCTATGTCGATAAAAAACCTTTTGAAGTAGGCGTAGATCCCTACAACAAGTTAATCGATACCAATTCTGAAGATAACAGAAAAAGAATCTAACAACATCATCAACAACGACATCAACAAAAGCGCCTTAGCCATAAATTTTCTAAGGCGCTTTTATATGCTGCTGATGAAGCTTACAAAACCGAAAAATGTTTTAATGCATTCCATATTCCATCACTGTCCACATCATCGGTTACATAATCTGCAATGGCTTTAACCTCAGGGTTGGCATTTCCCATTGCAATGCCAAGGTTTACATGCTGCAACATGGTAATATCGTTGCCACCATCGCCAAAGGCCATGGTATGTGCCAGGTCTATCCCAAAATGTTTACAGAAGATATCGATACCCACCTTTTTACTTTGTCCTGCCGGGTTTACATCCGCAAAAAGGGGTGTCCAGCGTGAGGCGAGCGAGTTGGGCATAATACCAGCCATAAAATCTTTCTCTTCATCGGGACTGATAAAGATATTGGTCTGTAATATAGATGCCGGGTCTACGTTTTCGATATCCACAGGCTTCGGTACAGGAAGATTTAGGTGCGCATACATGCCGGCAATCTCGGGTGTTACATCATGAATGGTTATTTCCTGTTCCGACATTAAGGAAAAGCTTAAAGGCTGCTGTTTAGCATAGTTTAAAAGTGCTTTAATATCGCGCGGATCGATGGTTTTCTTTAACAATATATGTCCTTCCTGCGATACGCAGTAACCACCATTAAATGTTATGTAACCATCAAAATTTAAATATTTCACATGGTCTATACTAGTAATTGCACGGCCTGTGCTGAGGATAGTTTTTATGCCTTTTGCTTGCAGCTGTGCGATGGCTTCCTCGGTAGAGGGCGATACTTCATGGGTTTTAAAACTTAATAAGGTGCCATCAATATCAAAGAAGACAGCTTTAATGGTTGGACTCTGCATGATAATAAACTGTATTGGTGTGTAGCTCAAAAGTAAAAAGATAAACCACAAAAGTCAACTTAGACCTACTATTTCCTATCTTTGCCCCAAAATAATTATTCTACGATGTCGGTATTACCATCTTTTATAACAAAACTTCAGTTAAGTATTGAAAATAATGATTTCATAAAATTATCCTTAGGAAATTATAAAGGTCAGGAAGCTAACCTTAAGAATATATATATTAAACTGGTGCTGTTAAAAAGAGTGCCTAAACTTTCGTTTACTTTTCGGTATAAAACAAGAGATATCACCAAAAATTTTGAAATCGACACTGGAATTGCTCAGGTAACCGAGTATCTGTCTACGGGTTTTGGCGCAGCAACCTTGTTTACGACTGCAGAGAATTTAGTGGCTCAGCTAAATAAAAAAGGTGCTTGGTTTGTAAAATCCGAAAAACCCACAGCTACTAAGCTTGCGGGGCTTAGCCATGACCAGGTGAAGGAGCGTAAGGTGGTCGGTGTTAATAAGCGTTACCTGCAAGATTTACGCTTGATGGACGCTAACGGACAGGTGTATAATGCGGCGCAGGATAAATGGAAACAGATAAACCATTATATCGAACTCCTGAGCACAGCGCTGCAGGCTATTCCGGCAAAGGAGCAGCTGCAAGTTGTAGACATGGGGGCCGGGAAGGGGTATCTTACCTTTGCCCTTTACGATTTTTTAAACAATACCTTGCATAAAAATGCACAGGTGTTGGGTGTAGAGTACCGACAGGATTTGGTTGATCTGTGTAATACTATTGCAGAGAATGCTTCGTTTGCAAACTTAGGTTTTGTGCAGGGCACTATTGAGGACTATAAACCTGCAGGAGACTTGGATATTCTTATTGCCTTACACGCCTGCGATACGGCTACCGATGATGCGCTGTTTAAGGGAATTACCCATAATGCCGACCTTATCGTTGTTGCACCTTGCTGCCATAAGCAGGTTCGTCGCGAACTCGAGCGTATAAAGGCTGTTAATGACTTGGATTTTTTAACCAAACACGGCATTTTTATGGAGCGCCATGCGGAGATGCTTACCGACGGCATACGGTCTTTAATTTTAGAGTATTATGGGTACCAAACTAAGGTTATGCAGTTTGTATCGGATGCACATACGGCGAAAAACGTCATGATTCTGGCCGTTAAAAAACAAGTAGACCCTGTAAAACAGCGCGAAATTTTGGATAAAATTAAAGCGGTAAAAGCGTATTATGGTATAGAGTACCAACATTTGGAGCGTCTGTGTGGACTAGGAGGCTTGGTTTAGGACTCGTATAGCTCTAAGGGTAGGCCGTCGGGATCTTGAAAGAAAGTGAATTTTCTTTCTGTGATCTCGTCGATGCGTATGCCTTCGGTTTTTATGCCTTGATTTTCAAGTTTTACAATCCAGCTTTCGATATCTTCTACGGCAAAGGCAAGGTGTCGTAATCCCAAAGCCTCCGGAAAAGAGGGGCGTGGTACGTAGGCTGGAAAGGAAAATAGCTCGATAACGTAATGGTCGTTTAATGCCAGATCCAATTTATACGAGTCTCGGCCCTCCCGGTACGTTTCCTGAATAACCGATAAACCCAATATTTCGGTATAAAAATGCTTTGATCGTTGATAATCGCTAACAATAATAGCGATATGATGGATGCCCTTTAGTTTCATTTTCTGAGATTTGTAGTTTTAGATATGTATGGATCCGCTGTTTACGGTTTTTTGTGGTATATATATAGTTGAGCCTAAGGCTAGGTTGAGGTTTTCGATAAAATAGGCCGCCAATAAAGGTGTTTCTACATCTATTTTTTGATGGATGAAAAAGTTTAACTGCTGTAATCCTGCTTCTTTCCATTGCACAATCGTAGTAATCCATTCGTCCAAGCGTTTATAGTCGAGCGCATGGTTGGCACTCACAAATCGTACAAATGCTGTGGGGCTTGTAAGACGCATATGCAGCATATCACGACGACCGGGGGTATCTACAATCGTATTCGTCATCTTATTTTCTTCCAACAGTAGGAAGTAAGTTTCCGCAATCTCAGGCGTAAACCATTCTTGGTTACGCACCTCTACCGACAAGGGGTAACCTTTCGGGAATTTACGTAAAAACTCGGCAAGGCGGTCTATGTTTTTGGGTTTAAAGTTTTCTATCATCTGCAGAAAAGCCATTCCCAGTTTATCTTCAAACAGTACCGTAGCGTCTACAAAGGCCTCCACTTTTTCATCGGTACGCAAAAGCCTGCTGTAATGGCTTATCGACTGCGGAATTTTGGGGAAGAACTTAAAATCTGCCGGCGTTTTATCGCGCCAGGTCTCTACTTGCTGTTTCGAAGGGCTGCTATAAAATGTTGCATTGAGTTCGATAGCATTAAACTGCGTAGCATAGTAGGTAAGCTCATCTTTAGTTCCACGGGGGTAAAAACCTTTTAAATCCGCGCGCGTCCATTTGGCACAGCCTATAAAAATCGCTAAAGGCTCATCGTTTTTATACCTTTGCAGCAGTTGAATCGTACGGTCAGGGCTTGGAGGAATGGTAAAATCTATTTGTGATGGGTCTGTAACTTGTCCGAATTTCATGCTGTTAAAATAAAAAATTACTACCTTTTAAACATCCGCGATAGAGCGTCTTTGGAAGGCCCATAGAAATGGCCTTCCAAAGACGCTAATTTCAGCATTACACTAATCTTTTCCTAATGCCTTGTTAAATCTTTTTAATGTTTAATCGTAAGGAGTTGGCGATAACCGAAACAGAGCTTAAGCTCATGGCCGCAGCAGCCAGCATGGGCGACATTAATAGGCCAAAGGCAGGGTAGAGCAAACCCGCTGCAACGGGAATGCCGATAACATTATATAAAAATGCGAAAAGCAGGTTTTCCTTAATGTTACGCATCATCAGGCGACTAAGGTCGATGGCTTTTGATACCCCAGATAACTCGCCCTTAAGTAGGGTGATATCTGCGCTTTGGATGGCAACATCCGTTCCCGAGCCCATCGCAATACCAATATCGGCTTGCGTTAGCGCCGGAGCATCGTTGATACCATCACCAGCCATGGCGACCACCTTACCTTCCTGCTGCATGGCTTGTATAACCGCTAATTTATCCTGCGGTAACAAGCGAGCCTTAAAGCTATCTATACCCGTCTCCTGGGCTACAGCTTCGGCGGTTAGTTCATTATCCCCCGTAAGCATAACGACCTCCATTCCTAAACGCTGCACATGGGAAACGATAGCCTTGGCATTGGTTTTAACCCGATCTTTTATGGCTATATATCCCGCGTAGGCATCATCTACGGCAAGGTAAGACACCGACGACCCGGTCGACTGCAGTTTTTGGATTTCAGAAACGATATGCTCGGGTATATAAATATGGTGGTCTGCTAAGAGCGCTGCATTGCCCAATAACGCCTTCATATGGAAAACATTAGCCGAGACTCCCTTTCCGGTTATATTGGTGAAATTGGTAATATCAATGGTTGCTAAGGCCTCGGTTTTAGCCTGGTTTACCATGGCTTGCGCCAAGGGGTGGGAGCTATGTATGTTGATCGATGCAGCTAGCTGCAGCACATCCGCATCACTAAATTTATCTGTTCCTTTATACGCACTAACGACCGGTTTTCCTTCCGTTATAGTACCAGTTTTGTCGACAACAAGCACATTGGTTTTCTGCAAGGACTCCAACGCTTCTGCCTTTTTAATAAGTATACCATTTTTGGCCCCTTTCCCAATACTTACCATTACCGACATGGGCGTGGCAAGGCCGAGTGCACAAGGGCAGGCTACGATAAGCACGGCCAATGCATTGGTAATTGCGTAGGCCCAGTGGTTGTCGATTCCACTAAAAGCCCATAGTATAAAGGTCAGGGCAGCAATGGCCATTACTACCGGCACAAATATCCGCGATATACGGTCGGTGAGTTTTTGTATAGGGGCTTGGCTACGGCTAGCCTCATTGACAAGCTTTATAATTTGCGCTAGCACAGTTTCTGAACCGATATGCTGCGCCTCCATAACAAAACTTTGATTTCCATTGAGGGTGCCGCCAATTACGGCATCGCCCTGCTTTTTTTCGACAGGAATAGACTCTCCAGTAAGCATGGACTCGTCTATGGCCGAGCTCCCTTCGGTAATAACGCCATCAATCGGAACTTTATCGCCTGGGCGTACACGTAAGGTATAACCTTTCTGGATGTCGGACACAGCGATGCGCTCTTCCGTGCCATCGTGTAGCCAAATTGCCTCTGCCGGTGTCAATTTTATCAGTTCCTTAATGGCCGTATTGGTCTTTGAATGCGCCTTTGCCTCCATTAATTGACCCAGGATTACCAGGGTTATTATTACCACGACAGATTCAAAGTATAACGGTGCATGCCCATGGTCACTCCACATTTCTTCCGGCAATAGATGCGGAAACACTAAGGCTATAACACTGAAAATAAACGCTGCAGCCGTGCCTAACGCAATTAAGCTAAACATATTAAGATTCCAGGTTTTGAACGACGTCCAGCCCCTTTGAAAGAAAGTCCATCCGGTATAGAAAATAACGGGCAGCGTTAAGAGCAGCTGTATCCATCCGTTAATCTGATGCGGTATAAATTTACTCACCGGCTGTCCGGGCAGCATATCACCCATAGCCATAAAAAATATCGGCAAGGTAAAAATAAGACTTATCCTAAATTTATGCTTCCAGTCATTATATGCACTATCTTCCTCTTCGGTCTGCTGATTGGCCTGCAAATCCATACCGCAGATAGAGCATACGCCTGGTTTATCACTTTGTACCTCGGGGTGCATAGGGCAGGAGAATACTACCTTTAACGATGTTTCGGGGATTTTTTCCAGGTTCATACCACAAACGGGGCAGCTCCCAAATACGTCGTAAACTTTATCGCCTTCACACATCATGGGGCAGTAGTATTTTCCGGCATGGTTGGCATTTGCCAACAGCAGACTGCTATCCTGCTGCTGTTGATGCATAGGTTTATGCAGTCCCACTCCCTCCAGGGGGGAAAGGAACATATTACATACAGGGCATCGCCCTTTTGCTGTGTATATTTTATCCTGCCCTTCGCAATACATGGGGCAGATGTATTGATGGCTAGGCGAGTCGACAATATCGTCGACGGTTTTGGCTGCAGGCTGCTGTGGCGCCATTCCCTTTTCATGAACCTGATAATGACCGCCCAATTCATTAAGCTTTTGCTGTAGTATCGCTGTATCGACAGGCGCCTCACTGACAATTTCAGCTTGACCATTTGCGAGTGTAACTTGAGCCTGTAGTCCTTCAATTTCATTTAATTTTTTCTCCACATTTGTTCGGCAGCCGTTGCAGGTCATTCCCGTAACTTCATATATATGTTTATGCATACGATTCATTTATTATAGTATAGTAATGTATATACTACAAATTTCAGCTTTAAATGTTGATGAACGGTTATATAATTTTAAAGAATATTTATGTTTTTTTAACCAACTAAACCCGTAGATTACTATTTTATTTCGAATAAAAATTTATATATTGAGCGCTATAATTCGGGAGTAATGATGAAGGAGAAGTTTTTAAACTATTTGACTTTTGAGCGACGCTATTCGCCGCATACAATTAGGGCTTATAGTCTGGAAATACAGGTTTTCTTGGATTTTGTCCAAGCAGAGGAGATTGCATTTGAGGATATAGATTTTCGGTTTATGCGGTATTATTTCGCTACGGTGAAAGAAGGCGGTAAAGACCCGGCTTCGGTAAATCGCGGAATATCTGCAATACGTTCTTTCTTTAAATTCCTGCAACGTGAGAATTTTGTGGCCTCAAATCCGATGCGCCTTATTCAGGCGCTAAAAACGGGTAAAAAACTTCCTGTGGTCGTCGATAAAGTAAAGATGACAGGTCTCCTGGAACAGATGGAAGAGGTGGAGGATAGTTTTATTGGAAGTCGTGATTTTATTATTATGGAGCTGTTATTCGGCACGGGCATAAGGCTTTCCGAATTATTGCAGATAAAAGAGCGTGATATTGATTTTTACAGTAAAAAAATACGTATATTCGGAAAAAGAGGGAAAGAAAGATTTGTCCCTATACACTCAACCTTAATAGAAGAACTTAAAAAGTATTTAGCGAAAAAAAATTTAACACCCTTAGAAAACATTTCCGAATATTTGGTCGTTACTAAAGAAGGGAAAAAGGCGTATGCAAAATTGATTTATCGTGTAGTGAATAAGTATCTAAGTATGATAACTTCCCAACAGAAAAGAAGCCCTCATATTTTGAGACATAGCTTTGCTACTGCGTTATTGGACAATGGAGCGGATTTAAATGCTATTAAAGAATTATTAGGTCATGCCGGATTGGCGGCTACACAGGTGTACACCCATAATTCGGCTGAACGTTTAAAGTCAATTTATAAACAAGCACATCCAAAAGCTTAAAAAAGGAGGAAAAATGAACATTACAGTGCAATCGATTAAATTTGATGCGGATCAAAAATTGGTAGATTTTATCAAAAGAAAAACGGGCAAGCTTGAGCAGTTTTTAGATAATATTATTGAAGGATTTTGCTATTTGCGCTTGGAAAATGTAGACGATGAATTTAATAAAGTCGTTGAATTAAAATTCAATATTCCGGGAAGTCAACTGTTTGCAAAGTCGCAGGCGAAATCATTTGAAGAAGCCACAGATCTTGCTGTTGAATCGTTAAGGCGACAGATAAACAAGCATAAAACTAAAACACGTAATAACGGTAGTAACCATAAAGAAATCCTATCGACCGAAGGGGAGGATTTTTAAAGGAAATAGATAAGATAGAAAACAGCTTGGCGACAAGCTGTTTTTTTTTGTCTTTAAAAATTAAAGAATTTAAATATTTCAAGGGGTGAAGATGTACCTATTTTTTGTATTTATGGTTTTCAAGGCGATGGCATACCCCCGGTCTTAGCTGGAGGCGAAATATATTTTTTCATTTATTTGGATTAATTCTTAACAAGGTTTATATTTGTTGCATTAAGCATTTACTTTGATTAAGCATAAGTTTTAGCAGATGATTTGTCCATTAGCACAGGTAGAAGAAGTTTTTAAGACAGCCCAAGGATCGGTGTACCAGTGTAGCCGTAAAAACTGTTACTTTTTGGAATTTTTAGGTGGTACCACGGCTTTTAATGTGCGTGATTTCTTTAGGTTGAAAAAACATATCGATGCCATCGATGTGGAGCAAATGATTTGTGATGCATCCCGCACTGCTGATTTTGAAATTGTTATGCCTTTCCGCTCGGACCGTTGCTTTATTTTGGATGTGCAGGATATCCTAAACTTGCGCGAATTGTTGGCCGGAGCCAAATTTATGTTGGAATTGAATGGTCAGATTAATTCCATATTACGCCGTGGTGCTGTAATGGCATAGGGGCTATCTTGCTTTTTAATTATACTGATTCTAAACAGTTTACGTTTTTGTAGTCTAATTTAGACTGAATTTGTATTGCATATTTTTTATGTTTTAACTTAAGTTTCATTGTACCTTTGTTCAACGGCAAATGAGAAAAATAAGTTTGCTTTTGATTTTTTAACAAAGTAAGAAACTTTATAAAACGGCAATATGAAAGATCTATTGAAACTTAAAACATCTTTATCAGAAGATATCGAAAATATATTAAATGCACAGATTAAAGTTGAAGCACATTCTTCAGCATTGTACCTTGCTATGTCGGCTTGGTGTGATGATCAAGGCTTAGATAATGCGGCTTCATTTTTTGCAAAGCAATCGGATGAAGAGCGCGCACATATGTTAAAGATTTTTAACTACGTAAGCAGTCGTGGTGGAAAACCAATCTCCCCCGAGGTTACGAATATTCCGGTAGATTTTGAGTCTTTCCGTGGTGTTTTCGAACAAGCTTTAGTGCAAGAAATGTTCGTTACGGAACAATTTAATTCAATTGCCGACAAATGTATGTTGGCTAAAGATTACGTAACATTTAACTTCTTGGGATGGTTCTTAGAGGAGCAGGTTGAAGAGGAGTATGTTGCAAGACGTATCTTAGAATTGTTCGATGTAATCGGTGAAGAGGGTACTGGACGTTGGGAAATCGACAGACACTTGGTAAAAGTTACTTTCGCTGGCGAATAATTTCAGCGTAGCATTAGATAGAAAGGGGTTGTATTGTATTGTACAGCCCCTTTTTTTGTTTTTACTGCTGCGGGGTAGGCTGCTGTTAACCTGCTCCGACAGACTTATTGTCTCGAGTGGGATACGAAACGTAATAATTTATCGTTTTATAAAATATTGGGGGTAATTTCAAGTTTACCTAATAATAATTTTGTATATTAATCTCGTTGTTTATTTAAGCTAGATTTTGATATTTTTTGAGCATAAAATAAAGTCGATTGTATTGATTTTCGTATTCCAGTTCCTGGTAAATACTGTTTTTGCTCAGACAACTATTTGGGGTGCGGTGCAGGATAGCACTGGAAAGCCGCTAAAATCTGTGAGTATTCGTCTGGTTGTTGACCAGGATACCTTTTATCAAATTACCGATTTACAGGGCAAGTATAAGTTTCATCAAGGCAAAGTTGGTGATAATTCGCTTATATACAGTATGCTTGGGTACAAGACCGAACAGAAATCGGTACGTGTAGCGCAGGAGGAGGTTATAAAGGAGGTTCCGCTGTTGGTCATGGAGCCCTTTTCTACTGCTATTCCTTTTGTCCATGTTTTAAAGGTGGTGCCGATTGTAAAAATCGGGGATACCACGCAATTTAACTTTGATGCCTTTAAGTTTAGACCGAGGTCTTTACTCTGGGAGGCGCTGCGCCAATTGCCTGGATTCCAGGTGACACGGGATGGAACTGTTTCTTATAATGGTCAAGTTATTCGGAAGGTGAAGGTGGATAATAAGGATTTTTTTGGTGGTGATATGCTGACGGCGACACAGAATCTTCCGGCAGATTTTATTAAAAACCTGCAACTGTTGGATTATAAGGATGATGTGACGCAAGAAACGGGGATGTTGTCGACCTCGACTGAAAAGATTATTAATATAAATTTACGGGAGGATAGTAAAAAAATTCACTTCGGACAGGTAACGGGTGGGGGCGGAACAAATGATCGTTATCTGGGTAGCTTTGGTATGAATAGGTACGATAATGGTGCCCAATTGTCGGTTTCAGGCTCTCTGAATAATACGAACACCAACTTATACTCGTATGAAAATCAAGGTGGCGCAGTGCGCGAACGCCGGACGATGGAGTATGGCGATTACCAGGATCCAGTCGATGGTTTGAATACGGTAAGCTCTTTAGGGGCCTCCGTATCGGATAAACTCAGTAAGCGTACTTCATTTAATGCTTCCTATAATTATGTGCGTCGGGATAACCGCACGGATGGTAATTCCCGGTTAACATCCTCCTATATTGGCAATACGATTACCCGAAATGAAACGTATAAAACGCATAATCGGGATCAAGTGCATAAAGCTAAATTTGATACGGAAACACGTTTCAACAATAACGACTTGTTAAAGATAGGTGCCAATTTTACTTTAAGTAAGTCTATATCTTACAACGATAAATCTACGGAGGTAAATAACTACAAAGTAAAAAATAATGGGGGTTACAGGGATAGTATAGATCAATATCTGCCGAATGGTGAGCTGCAGGCGCTCTATTCCAAGCACTTTAATAAGAAGGGCCGTAGGCTGGTGGGCACATTTTGGTTTAGCGGGAATAGTTTGGAACGCGATGAGCGTGTGAAGGAGAAGTATGAAGAATTTAGTGCTTTAGATACGGTTATTGGTCAATTTGAGCAGCGGCAAAAGATTTATCAACGTAACCAAAATACCAGCACCAAAGCTTCGGTAAGTTATGTGGAACCATTCTTTGAAAATAGTTTTTTTGAATTTAGTTATGAGTTTGAACTCAATAAAATTAATTCAGCAAGGGAGGTGTACGAACGGCTTGGCAAGCTTCCGACCAGTGGTTTGGATTCCTTGTTGAATATGGAGTATAACTATATGTTTCGCAGTAATCGAACGTCGTTGACTTATCAATATGAGCCTAATAAGAAATTTAAGATGAATGCCGGTTTTGCCGTGCAGCCGGTGTTGCTACGCGGTAATCAGTTGAATATGGGGGTGGATTATACGTATGATAATATCAATTTGGTGCCAACAGCAAATATCTTGTATAAGTTTAGTAAAGAGATGGACTGGCAGCTGGGGTATAAGGGTAAAAATAACCAGCCTTACTTTAACCAGATTGCCCCGCTAGTCGACAATACAAATTCGAGAAATGTAATCGTTGGAAATCCGGAATTGAAGGCTGAATTTGCCCATTCCTTTACGACTACTTTCCGTAGGGTAATCAGTTCGACAATGCAGAATTTTGAAACGAGTTTTGCATTTAATATGATTGCTAATAAAATTGTGAGCGATAAAAGCTCGGCACCAAATTCTACAACGCAGACTACAACCTTTAAAAATGCCGATGGTTATTTCGATTGGCGCTGGCATTATGGTTTTAATACCCCCTTTATTCACGAGAGTATACAGTTGGACCTGATTGGCGATTTGGATTATTATAATAACCTGTCGTTTATCGATCAACGAAAGCGTACCACGACACAGCTGCTGTTTAACCAGTCGGCACAGTTTAGGTTTCAGCTTGGCGATTATTTAGAGTCTATTTTAAATGCCAACTATGTATTGAATAAAACGGAGTATTCTATTCCTTTCCGTACGAAATTTAATGTTGAAACGTTATTTTTAGGATTGGGAGCCAAGGGCTATGTTTCGGATAATTTTTCCTTAGGCTTTGATATGTCGCAGCGTTATAACAGTGGGTATGCCAATAGTTTTATGAATGTAAACCAGACGATTATGAACGGCTTTTTAGAGCTTACCTGCTTGCCGAATAAATCGTTGTTGCTGCGCTTGCAGGGCTATGATTTATTTAACCAGAATAAGGATATGGGTATCTATTCGGAATATATTGGAAACGATGTTTATGAGGCCCGGAACAATAGGTTAGGGCGTTATTTTATGTTGTCCTTGAATATGCGTTTACAAAATTTTCATAAAAAGAAGTGATGCGAGCTATAGTATTAGAAAAATTCGGTGGCCCCGAGGTATTGACTACGCAAGAGCGGCCGGTTCCTGTAATTACGGCAGGGCAGGTGTTGGTACGCGTTGTTGCGGCAGGTATAAATCGCCCGGATGTGTTACAGCGATTGGGTAAGTATCCTGCCCCTGCAGGTGCGGTACAGGATATTCTGGGTTTGGAGTTGTCGGGGGTTGTGGAGCAGTGTGGCGCTGCGGTGTTGGGTTTAAGACCGGGTGATAGGGTTATGGCGCTTGTAGCCGGAGGCGCCTATGCCGAATATGTAGCCGTAGATTTTGGCTCCTGTATCCTGCTTCCGGACAGCCTTTCTTTTGTCGATGCTGCCGGTATGCCGGAGACAATTTTTACGGTATGGCATAATGTATTCCAGCGGGGGAGGTTGCAGCATGGAGAGACCTTATTGGTACATGGTGGATCAGGAGGAATTGGCAGCACGGCGATACAACTGGCTAAATGTTGGGGCGCACGGGTGGTTACGACAATAGGATCTGCCGAAAAGCGTGATTTTGTATTGGCTTTAGGTGCTGATGTGGCTATAAATTATAAGGAAGAAGACTTCGAAACAGCATTGGAAGCGGAAAAGGTGGATGTTATTCTGGATAGTATTGGGGGGCATTATTTCGCTGGTAATATTCGCATCCTACGCGAGGAGGGGCGTTTGCTGATTATTAATGCTATGGCAGGAGCTACCGTGTCGTTAAATTTAATGCAGGTTATGCAAAAGCGCATTCACATAACGGGAAGTACGTTGCGGAACCGTTCGCTGGAATTTAAAGCGGCTCTTGCGCAAGAAATTGTACAGCATGTTATGCCTTTGCTGCAGTCGGGTCTTTACAAAACGCCAATACATAAGGTGTTTTCGTTTGACGATGTTGTGCAGGCGCATACCATGATGGACAGCCGTGATTTTACCGGTAAATTAATCTTGAAATTTTTATAAACTGTTAATGGTTATTTTTTAACAAGGGGATGCTGTTTCTAAATTGAACCGGTGTAGTTCCGATTTGTTTTTTAAACATCCTGTGAAAGCTTACGAAGTTGTTGAACCCGCAATCGAAACAAACCTCCTTTATGCTCATATCACTATACTTTAACTGTCGGCAGGCATTGCTAATTCGTATTTCGGATACAAATTCTATTAAGGTCTTGCCGGTACGTTGCTTGAAATAGCGGCAGAAGGAATTTTTGGTCATTTTGGCTTGTTTCGCCAGCTTATCCAATTCAATTTTCATTTTATAATTATTGCGGATATACTCCATAATATCATTCATCCGCTGTTCGTCGGTGTTGCTGTTTAGGGCAGAGTAGTTTGCACTGACGAGTTGTTTTACAGCTAAGCTGCTGAAGTTATGTAAGGCTTGTAGCAGGTATAGTAACCTATGGGTAGAATTGCTTGCCAAGAGTTCTTGAAAGAGCATGGCCAGCTTGGCACCCTTATGGTTTTTATGAAACAATCCTTTTTCTGCTTTCTGTATTAGATCCTTAAGCTGCTTAAGTTCTGGAAGAAAAAAGAAATCTTTACCGGCAAAATCTTTTTTAAAATGTATCACAATGCAATCTATAGGCAAGGCATTATCGCTGTTATGGACCTCATCAAACAACCAGTAATGGGGCATATTCGCTCCAATTAAAACGCTGTCGCCAGCCATAAACGGCTGTATACAATCGCCGATAAACAAGGTTCCAGATCCTTTATAGATATAAATAAACTCCAGGTGTTCGTGGCAGTGCCACGAATTATGGTTTAACGGGTATTCGTCTCTACGTACCTGGAAGCTTTGATAAATAGCGTTGTGATTAAGGGTAAGCTGTTTTAATTTCATGCTATACTAAAGTATATATTCTTACAAAAATAAGATATTTCCGCCATTATGTTAATATTGTTTATCTATTTGGTAAATACGTTTAGTTTTTAAAAAGGTAATTTTCTTTACTTAGTGCTTTACCAATTTACACCATTGATGATATGACACAAGGGAAGAAGTATACATTTGCCATTATTTTAATTACCTCCTTATTTTTCTTTTGGGGCTTTATCCATAATTTGGATCCCATTCTGATTAAACATTTACGTAGTGCCTTCAGTTTAAGTCACTTTCAAGCTTCCTTAGTCGATTCATCTGTTTTTGTAGCTTATTTTTTCCTGGCAATTCCTGCCGGATTGATTATGCAGCGTTATGGCTATAAAGCCGGCATTCTTGTGGGGTTAAGTTTATTTGCCTTGGGATGTTTCTTATTTATTCCTGCAGCAAATACCATCAGTTATCCTTTCTTTTTAGGGGCTTTGTTTGTGCTTTCCTGTGGCCTTACGATTTTAGAGACGGCAGCGAATCCTTATATCACTGTTTTGGGTGACCCTGCAAAAGCAACACAGAGGCTTAATTTTGCACAATCTTTCAACGGTTTGGCGGCCACTTTAGCCCCTTATTTAGGTGGATTATTGATATTAGGCGATGAGCCGATGTCGGCAGACCAGGTTGCTGCTTTAACAGAGGAGGCTCGATTAGCCTATATACAAGCCGAAACAGCCTTGGTAAAAGGGCCATATCTGGTGCTAGGGTTTATTATTTTATTTGTTGCCCTTTTATTTTTCTTCACCAAGTTGCCGGAAATTAAGGAAGAGGATGATGCTTCCGAAGCAGGTTCCGGGGGCTTTTTAGCAGCCCTAAAGCGGAAGCGTGTAAGCTGGGGCGTGGTGGCGCAGTTTTTTTATATTGGGGCGCAGATTTATGTGTTTAGCTTTCTGTTGGTCTTTGCCGAGGATGCCCTCCATATGTCGGGCAAAGACAGTAAATATTACGCGACATTGGCCGGGTTTTTATTTATGGCAGGTCGTTTTGTAGGTACATTCTTTATGCGGTATATCGCTCCTGCGCGGCTCTTGCTGCTGTACAGTATTATCGCAGCAATCCTTTGTTTGGTGGTCATCAATGGATCAGGCATGATTACCTTATATGCTTTGGTGGGGATGACATTTTTTATGTCTATTATGTTTCCAACGATATTTGCTTTAGGTATAGAAGGGGCCGGAAAGCATACAAAAACGGCATCATCTTTAATAATTATGTCTATTGTTGGTGGCGCTATTATTCCACCATTAGCAAGTCATATAACCGATTTATCGCATAATATACAGTTGTCATATCTCGTTGTATTGGTATGTTTTATAGTGGTGTTCCTCTTTGCGTGGAACAATAGATCTGTACCTGTGGAAGAAGTCGAAGAAGAAATTAATAATTAATGCATATGAGAAGATATGGTTTAGCCTTGGATTTACAGGATGATCCTGTTCTGATAGCCGAATATGAAGCCTACCACCGTGCGGTATGGCCGGAGATAAAAGCCGCTATCACAGCCTCTGGAATTGAACAAATGGAGATCTATCGTTTTGGAAACCGCTTGTTTATGCTGATGGATGTAAACGATACATTTAGTTTTGAGGCTAAGGCTGCATCGGATGCTAAAAACGACAAGGTGCAGGAGTGGGAGCAGCTGATGTGGAAGTACCAGCAAGCTTTACCGGGCGCTAAACCGGGTGAAAAATGGGTGATAATGGATAAGATTTTTGAGCTAATATAATGATAAGAGAGAAGTTAATGTTCGTGCAGATTCATCCAAAGGATAATGTTTTGGTTGCCTTGCGTGATCTGCCTAAAGGATTTGAAGTAAATTTTGCTGGTAAAACGTTTGCTTTGTTGCAAGATGTGGCTGCCAAACATAAGTTTACCATAGATGCCATGCCTAAAGATGCGGAAGTATTTATGTATGGTGTTCTGGTTGGAAAGGTGAATTTTGACCTACAGCAGGGGGCACTTATTGATGTGGATAATTTAAGACATGCTTCGGATGATTTTAAGCTGGGTACCCGTAAGCTGGCTTGGGAAAAACCTGATGTCTCGGCGTTTGCCGATAAAACATTTAATGGTTTTCACCGTTCCAATGGCGCTGTGGGTACGGCAAATCATTGGTTGGTGATACCCTTGGTATTCTGTGAAAATAGAAATGTGCTGACCTTAAAAGCAGCCTTGGAAGATAAGCTGGGTTATCAGGTGGAAAGTAAGGATTACTCGGATGAGGTAGATGAGCTGATTGCCAAATACCAATCCGGTGCTTCTATTGACGAGTTATTGTCTGTTGATCTTTCTTCGGCTAAAGCGAATAAAGCCAAACATCGTTTGTTCCCAAATGTCGACGGGGTAAAATTTTTAAACCACGATATGGGCTGCGGTGGTACACGTATGGACTCTGACGCCTTATGTGGTTTATTGGCGGGTTATATTACACACCCTAATGTGGCGGGTGCTACCATTTTAAGCTTGGGCTGCCAGCATGCACAGGCCTCCATATTGAAGGCTGAAATTGCAAAAAGAGATCCTAATTTTGATAAACCGTTGTATGTCTTTGAACAGCAGTTTGAAGGTACGGAACAGGAGTTGATGCAAAAGGCTATTAAGGCTACCTTTGCCGGTCTCGCTATTGCGAACAAACAGGAGCGTAAACCTGCGGGTTTAGCTAAACTGTGTATCGGTTTAGAGTGTGGTGGTTCGGACGGTTTTTCGGGTATTTCTGCGAACCCTGCCTTGGGTTATCTGTCTGATATTTTGGTAACCTTAGGTGGGTCCGTAATTTTGGCGGAGTTCCCCGAATTATGTGGTGTAGAACAGGAGATGAGTGATCGCTGTATCGATGAAGATACCGCCGAAAAGTTTATGCACCTCATGAAAATCTATAATGCCAAGGCCGAAGCGGATGGCTCTGGTTTTTATATGAACCCTTCTCCAGGAAATATTCGTGATGGGTTAATTACCGATGCGATAAAATCTGCGGGAGCAGCAAAAAAAGGAGGTACATCGCCGGTTGTGGCGGTTATCGATTATCCAGAGCTGGCAAATGGCCCTGGTCTAAATCTGTTATGTACGCCGGGCAATGATGTGGAAAGTACTACTGCGGAGGTTGCTGCCGGCGCTAATATTGTGTTGTTTACAACAGGCCTTGGAACGCCAACAGGAAATCCGATTACGCCGGTAATAAAGATCGCTACAAACACCAAAACATTCGAGAAAATGCCGGATATTATTGATATCAACTGCGGTACTATTATCGATGGTGAGGAGACGATTGAGGAGTCGGCACACCGCATTTTGGATTATGTATTGAAGGTGGCTAGTGGTGAAGAATTACCTAAAGCGGTAAAATTAGGTCAGGATGATTTTATCCCTTGGCGTAGAGGTGTATCTTTATAACAGTATAAATTAAAACTTAAACATTATATAAAATGGCTAAATTAGCTGGTAAAGTAGCGATTATAACAGGTGGAGGTAGCGGTATTGGAAAAGCTATGTCTGAATTGTTTGCCCAAGAAGGGGCTTTTGTTCATATCTTGGATCTTAATGCCGAAGGTGCTGAGGCTGTAGTAAAGGGTATTCAGGAAAATGGTGGCCGTGCGGCTGTTCATAGTTGCAGTGTAGCCGATCAGGCGCAGGTCGATCAGGTGGTGCAACAAATTGGAACAGTGGATATCTTAGTGAATAATGCCGGTATTGCGCATGTTGGTAACTTGGAAAACTGTACAACCGAAGATTTTGAGCGTGTTTTTAATGTTAATGTTAAAGGGGCTTATAATGTATTGCATGCTGTTGTTCCGGTAATGAAGGATAACGGTGGCGGTGCAATTTTAAACCTGGCTTCTATTGCTGCATTGGTGGGTATTACCGACCGGTTTGCCTATTCCATGAGTAAAGGTGCTATCTATGCCATGAGCCTTTCTGTTGCTCGTGATTACCTGAAAGATAATATCCGTTGTAATTCCATTTCACCCGCGCGCGTACATACTCCGTTTGTGGATGGTTTCATTGCTAAAAACTACCCTGGAAAGGAAACTGAAATGTTCGAGAAGCTTTCCAATTCGCAGCCTATAGGTAGAATGGCAAATCCATTAGAAATTGCTAAATTAGCCTTGTTCTTATGTTCAGACGATGCTGCTTTTATCACAGGGAACGATTACCCTATTGATGGTGGTTTTGTTAAATTAAATAACTAGATTTTTAGATAAACCAGAGAAGATAGGATTACGGATTCTATCTTTTTGAAGGTTTACTTTGTACTTTTTTTAATTAGTATTCATGAAATTAATACGTTTTGGTGACGCTGGAAAAGAAAAAATCGGTGTTCAGATCGAAGGAAAAAATTATGATGTTTCTGCCTTTGGTGGCGACTATAATGAGCAGTTTTTTGAAAATGATGGCTTAGCGCGCTTAGCAGACTTTGTAAAAGCGAATCGCGATAGCCTGCAAGAGGTACCTGCCGGAACACGCTTTGGCGCTCCTTTTACGCGCCCTTCGAAAATTGTATGTATTGGTTTAAATTATAAAGACCATGCCGAAGAGACGGGAGCGGCGACACCGACAGAGCCTGTAATTTTTATGAAGGCTACAACGGCATTGGTAGGGCCTAACGATACGGTTGTTATTCCTAAAAATTCTGTTAAAACAGACTGGGAGGTGGAGTTTGGTGTGGTTATCGGTAAGAAGGCTTCTTATGTTGACGAAGCAGATGCCTTAGATTATGTTGCGGGTTATGTTTTGCACAATGATGTTTCAGAACGTGAATTTCAAATCGAACGCGGTGGTACCTGGGATAAGGGTAAAGGTTGTGATACCTTCGCGCCTATGGGGCCTGTTTTAACGACCAAAGACGAGGTTGCTGATGTCAACAATGTAAGGTTATGGTTAAAGGTTAATGGGAAAACGTACCAGGATGGTAATACTAAAAACCTGATTTTCTCCATTCCTCATATTGTATCGTATGTGTCGCAGTTTATGACATTACTGCCTGGAGATGTGATATCTACAGGTACGCCTGCTGGGGTAGGTTTAGGCTTTAACCCGCCAATTTACTTGAAAGCTGGTGATGTTATTGAGTTAGGGGCCGACTTCTTAGGCGAGCAACGTCAGGAGGTTGTAGCCTATAAAAAATAGAAAATTATGCGTATAGATGCCCATCAACACTTCTGGTTATATGAGCCTGTAAAAGACGCCTGGATTACCGACGATATGCAGGTAATACAGCGTAACTTTTTGCCTAACGATATTTCAGGAACCTTGAAAAAGAACCATATCGATGGTGCTGTCGTGGTGCAAGCCGATCAGTCGGTGCAAGAAACGTCTTTTCTGGTCGAAATGGCGGAGGCCTATAAAATGGTGAAAGCGGTAGTGGGCTGGGTAGATTTACGTGCCGAAAATATAAACGAGCAGCTTGCAGAATTCGCTAAGCATCCAATTATAAAAGGTTTCAGGCATATAATTGAGGCGGAGACTGATGCCGATTTTTTAATCCGCCCTGATTTTCAGCGTGGCCTGGAAGCGTTGACCCAGTACAACTATACCTTCGACCTGTTGGTAAAACCTATACATTATGCCAGTACACTGGCCTGTGTAGCGGCAAATCCGAACCAGCAGTTTATGCTGGATCATATGGCGAAGCCTAACATTAAAACGCAAGATTTTAACGATTGGGCTTCCTTTATACGAGAGTTGGCGCGTTACCCGAATGTATACTGTAAAGTTTCGGGCTTGGTAACGGAAGCGGATTGGGAGAATTGGTCGGTAGCGGATTTTAAACCATACATCGATCATGCTGTATCTGCCTTTGGTTTAGACCGCGTTTGTTATGGCTCGGATTGGCCGGTAAGTTTATTGGCTGCGTCCTATGAAGATGTTTTGCATGTGGTAGCCCATAGTTTGCAAAACTATAGTCCTATAGCACTGGAAGGCTTTTGGGGTAATAATGCCGTACGTTTTTATCAAATTAAGTAGTAGAAGAGAGTGTAATGAATTTAAATTTAAAAGATAAAGTTGTTATCGTTACGGGTGCTGCTAAAGGTATCGGTAAGGCTATCGCAGTTGAACTTGCTAAAGAAGGGGCAATCCCGGTTATTGTCGGTAGAAAGCAGACGGATAACAAAATTGTGGAAGATGAAATTATTGCTTTAGGTGGCAAGGCATTTTCTGTTGAAGCCGAGCTTTCCAATCCAGCGGATTGCAAAAATGCTGTTGCTGAAACGTTAAAGGCTTTTGGCCGTATAGACGGCTTGGTGAACAATGCTGGGCACAACGATGGCGTTGGCCTTGCTTCGGGTAATTATGAGGCTTTTGTGGCCTCCTTGCACAAAAACTTAATACACTATTACCTGATGGCGCACCATGCCTTGGATGCCCTTAAGCTGGCCAAAGGGAGTATTGTAAATATCAGCTCTAAAACTGCTGAAACTGGACAGGGAAATACTTCGGCCTACGCGGCTTCCAACGGCGGTAGAAATGCGCTAACACGGGAGTGGGCCGTAGAATTACTGCCTTTTGGTATTCGTGTAAACGCGATTATCGTCGCCGAGTGTGCTACACCGCAGTACGATTCGTGGATTAGTACCTTGGATAATCCAGAGGAGACACTACGAAAAATTACGGATCGTATTCCGCTGGAGCATCGGATGACCACAGCTGAGGAGATAGCAAATACAACACTATTCTTGTTATCCAATAAGTCAAGCCATACCACAGGGCAGTTAATTCACGTGGATGGGGGCTATGTTCATCTCGATAGATCTCTTATTAAGGAGTAACTTAGTTTATCTCTGGGGGTAAGAAATGGGTAATTTGAGCCAGTAGGTAAACGAAGGCTTGGGTTACCCATTTTTTGGCTAAGCCGAAAAAGAATAGGAGAGTAAAGGCAATTTCATTTAATTACATTACCGTGTTATCGGTTGTATTAAATTTCAAAAGCCGTATGTATCTTTGCATATGGAAAAAATTCAAGAAACGAATGCTTTCATTCGTGAAGAGCGCGCAGCTTTATTACATCACGCTTTATATAAAAGAATAAATAGTATTTCTGACCTTAAAATATTTACTGAGGGGCATGTTTATGCCGTATGGGATTTTATGTCTTTATTAAAGGCATTGCAGATAAACCTAACCTGTACCCAGGTGCCATGGTTTGCGAGTCCGAACCCCGATGTAAGGTACTTAATAAACGAAATTGTTCTTGCCGAAGAGTCGGATGAATATTTCGATGGGCGCCGCTTAAGTCATTTCGAGATGTATTTGGATGCCATGCAACATATGGGTGCCGATGTGTCCGAGGTTTTAGGTTTTTTAAAAGAGGTGTCTGCAGGAAATTCAATTTTCGAGGTTATTGAAAAAAGTAGCTTAGATTACCGTATTAAAGACTTTTTAAGTTTTAGTTTTTCAGTTATTGCTACGGGAGAATTGCATAAAATTGCTTCTGCCTTTACCTTTGGCCGTGAAGATTTAATTCCAGATATGTTTACCTCCATCTTAACCGAGCTTAAAGCGAACTTTCCTGAAGCTGATTTGGATCGGTTTATCTACTACTTCCAGCGGCATATTGATCTTGATGGCGATGAGCATGGACCGCTGGCGATGAAAATGATCCATTATTTGGGTGGCGATGATGCTAAAAAGTGGCAGGAAATTCAGGAGGTTGCCAAAGAAGCTTTAGTCAAAAGAATAGCCCTTTGGGATGCCATTGAAGCACGTATAACCGGCAAATAAACATAAAAAAGCTGTAGACCTATTTACATTCTACAGCTTTTTTATATTTTTTACTTCTTAGTTCTTACTTTTTATTAAAATTTATAAACAACTCTTTTCCTGCCCTTGCCGGTATGCTGTTGAAACAAGGTGCCAGCGTTTGAAACGTAAAAAAAGGCGCGAATAGAGCGCTATACTCCGCTATCCCTCCAGCAAAAGGGGGGCCAGGCATATCGAAGTTTCTATTAAACAACAAACCTACAAGCTTACCGTTAGGAGCCAGCAGGTTGGCTGCCTGTTGCACATAATCCACTCTTTTTTCCGTCGGTATGGCGCAAAAGAAGGTCTGTTCCAAAAGCAAGTCATAGTGGGCATTATGCGTAAAGAAGTCTTCGCAAATAACCTTTATTTCCTTTATATGCTGATATTTATGCCGAATTTTTTCGGTTGCTGTCTCTGCAATATCAAGAACGGTAATATCGGTAAATCCCAGTGCAGCCAAAGCAGCAGCTTCATGCGCGTGGCCACATCCAGCGATTAGAATACGCGCTGCTTTATGTGGATATTGCTCCATATAGGAAACAATAGCGGGAGATGGTTTTCCAATATCCCACCCCGTGTTGTCCGACTGCCAGCGGTCTTCCCAATAATAACGGTCAAGTTGTTCCATGTCTCTTATGTTTATGCGCCTAGGGTCTTACTTTGGCAAACAAAGTCGGTGCGCGGAGCGCCCGCCTCTAACAACGCCTTATACCCGCCAGCAACTTCTGAAAAATTCCTATACCCGCGGGCCTGTAATATACTGGCTGCAATCATACTGCGGTACCCTCCGGCACAGTGTATATAAAAATGCTCCTTCGGGTCGATATCTGTTATCCAACTATTTATATAGGCTAATGGCTTGCTAAAAGCCTCTGCCACATGTTCCGCTTCATATTCGCCCTCCTTACGGACATCTATTACCTTGGGTGTGTTGCTCAGCTGGTCAACCAGCGTTGTTGCGGTAATTCGGTTTACCGTATCCATCTCTTTCCCTGCAAGAAGCCAACTTTCAAAACCTCCTTTCAGGTAACCTAAGACATGGTCAAAACCGACGCGACTTAACCGTGTTATCACCTCCTCCTCCTGGCCCGGATCGGTAACCAATAGAATGGGCTGATTTACATCGGCAATTAAGTTACCTACCCAGGGTGCAAAATCACCCTTAATACCGATGTTTATAGATTGCGGAATAAAGCCCTTCGCAAAATCCCCTGCATCGCGGGTGTCTAACAGTAAGGCATTTGTGCTTTCCGCACGTTGCGCAAAGGTTTCCGGATCGAGGCCAACAAGGCTTTGGTTTAACACCTTATCCAAGCTTTCGTAACCTTTTTTATTAAGCGCTACATTCATGCCAAAGTAGGCAGGTGGCGGCAGGAGGCCTTCGGTTACAGCTTGTATAAAGGCTTGTTTATTGGGCTGCTTTAAGGCATAATTAACTTGTTTTTGATTGCCCAAAGTATCCACCGTCTGCTGCATCATATTTTTTCCGCATGCCGAGCCGGCGCCATGTGCCGGATAAATGGTAAGGCTATCGGGTAGCGGAAGGATCTTGCCGTAAATACTATCGTACAAGAGGCCCGCTAAATCGTCCTGGCTCATGTTAGCCGCCTTTTGCGCCAAATCAGGCCTGCCCACATCACCTAAAAATAACGTGTCGCCGCTAAAGAGTGCCAGTTCCTTTCCTGCAGCATCGAAGAGCAAGTAGCAGCTGCTTTCCATGGTGTGCCCCGGCGTATGCAAGACTTTTAGCGTTACATCGCCTACTGTAAAGACTTGATGATCCTCCGCGATAATAGCAGCAAAGGCGGGTTGTGCTGTAGGTCCAAACACAATAGGAGCACCCGTTTTTTGACTTAAATCCAGATGCCCGCTCACAAAATCGGCGTGGAAATGGGTTTCAAAAATATACTTCAGCGTAACCTTATCCTGGTTTAAGCGATCGAGATAAGGTTTAGTTTCCCGGAGTGGGTCTATAATAGCAGCCTCTCCGTTTGAGCTTATATAATAGGCACCTTGCGCCAGACAACCTGTATAAATTTGTTCTATTTTCATCCTAATCCCTTCTTTTTAAACGAAATACCTTTGCTGTTGTTTATTATGTCGTATAACAAGAGCCCTTGTCAATGCTTGTTGCAGCAAATATACAAAGGTAAACAAAGGTATAAAGTAACTAAAGTTACACATAGCCTGGCACTAGTCCTAATTTCAGATTATCCTATAAAAGTAAAATTCGATAGATCTGAACTTGAAAAGCTGCGTATACACTTGAAAAGCTATTATATTTACAGCTAAAATAAACCATATGGAAAAGTTCAAGATAGAAGTGTGGAGCGATGTGATGTGCCCGTTTTGTTATATCGGGAAGCGTAAACTGGAAAAATCTTTAGCCCGTTTACCAAATAAAGATCAGATTGAGGTCGTTTGGAAAAGCTACCAGCTAAATCCGGAGTTGGTAACGAATCCGGATATTACTATCGACGATTATCTGGCCGAGCATAAAGGCATGCCTAAAGCGCAGGCAGCACAGCTAAGTGCGCAGGTTGGCGAGATGGCCAAAGAGGAGGGACTGACCTATAATATGGATAAAGCCGTTGTGGCGAACTCCTTCCGAGCGCATGTTTTTGCCCATTTAGCAAAACGCTATGGTAAACAGGATGAAGCGGAGGAGATTTTATTTAAAAGTTATTTTACCGATGGCTTAAACATCGATGATATAGCGGTATTAAGACAACTGGCCGTAACGATAGGTATAGATGCGGTGCAATTGGAGGAGGTGTTATTATCGGGAGAGCTCGATGATGAGGTGAAGATGGATATGCACGAAGCCCGACAGATCGGTGTTCGTGGTGTCCCATTTTTTGTGTACATTAGAAAATATGCCGTATCGGGTGCGCAACCTCAGGAGCTGTTTGAGCAAACGATACAGCAGGCCTTGGAAGATTGGTCGAAGGGAAACACCCTGCAGGAACTTAAAACAGATACGGACGCCGCATCCTGCGGGATCGAAGGTTGCGATTAGGCAGGTATTTAAATGTAGTACGCCATTGTCCTGCATTGGTTTTTAGTCTTTTAAATAGCCTAAACAAGCATCGCGTACAATTTCGGGATAAAAATCAATACAGCGATTAGTAACGCTGTTAGGGCAGCGATCAATACGCCCGCAGCAGCGAGGTCTTTGACCTTTTTAATCCCTGTATTGTGTTCCGGGCATGTATAATCGGCCAAAGCTTCGATGGCGCTGTTTAAAGCCTCGGCAGCAGATACAAAGCCAATACTCAGGATAATGGCGATCCACTCGTTTTGGCTTAGCTGTAGCATATAGCCAAGTGCCAGCACCACACAGGCGGCTACTGCGTGTATACGGGCATTATGTTCTTCGCGTAGCAGTATTTTGAGGCCATTAAAAGCATAAACTAAACTTTGCAGGCGCGCGGTTAAATTAAATCTTCTGGAACGCATGGTTTCATATTTAAGGGTAAGGCTTCTTACGTTTTATGTCCTATAAAACTATGGATTATTTTATTTTTGTAAAGCAGGCTTTCGATTTTACGCTACAGTGCAATTCAAATTCTATATTTATTGCAAATTAATTAAACAAAAACGCATTTCAGTAGTTTAATCTTTTAAACGATATTATTAACATTATTACCATGCATAAATTTTTAACCTTACCTTTTTATGTCAAGTTTGCGTGTACGCTAATAAGTATTATTGCATTAGTTTATATCGCTAAAATTGGGCAGACGATTATTGCTCCTTTAATACTAGGAAGTTTAATCGCTCTACTCTTACTCCCATTTGCACGTTTTATGGAAAACAAGTTACGTTTTCCGCGCACCTTGGCGGCAATTGTCGCTTTGCTGCTGTTTACCACATTAGTGATAGGCGTCTTTACCTTAATAGGATCGCAGTTAACGCACATGAAAGAAGATTGGCCTGCTTTTGAACAGCAGATCGTAAATGGCATTAAGCAGCTACAAAAATGGGTGGAAACGACCTTTCATATCAATTACAGTGAGCAGATGAATTATATTACCGATACAGCAACCAAATCCATAGGGCAGGGCACCGCCATATTAGGTATAGCGCTGTTGTCGGTATCATCGTTGTTTGTACTCTTGGTATTCACATTTTTGTATACATTTTTTATACTTATCTATCGCTCCCACATTGTGCGTTTTTTTCTGCTACTAAATAATCAGTCGCATCATAACGTAGTAATGGATATTGTGATGCAGATACAATATGTCGTTAAGCGTTACCTAATAGGTCTGGTTATACAAATGTTTATTGTCGCAGCATTAACTTTTATTGCTTTAAGTATTATAGGAATAAAATACAGCTTAATGCTAGCGATTATTACTGGGGTATTAAATGTGCTACCCTATATTGGTATTTTCACATCAATGCTGATTGTATCGATTATCGCATTTGCCACATCCTCGTTGACTCATGTATTATTTGTGGTCCTGGCCATGGTTTTAGTACACGTTGTCGATGGAAATTTTGTTGTACCTAAAATTGTAGGTTCTAAAGTGCAGATAAATTCGTTGTTTGCTATGCTGGCCATCATTGTGGGCGAGATGTTGTGGGGTATATCGGGGATGTTTTTGGCAATTCCAGTATTAGCGATCTGTAAAATAATCTTCGACCGAATTAAAGATCTTAAACCTTGGGGATACCTGTTGGGCGAAGAAGAGCAGGATAAAAAACAATTTATTTCGATATTGGAGATCCATAATGAAGACAAAAAATAGATCTATTTTCCTTACCTTGGCGCCATAAAATTATAGATTTTGCGACATGATTAAAAATTGTATTGTAGCCCTATTTTTGTTTTCTACAAGCATGAGCAGCAAGGCTCAGGAGCTTAAAGTTAGAGTTTTTCAAGATAATAAGGAGGTGGTAGCAGAAAATGATACCTATACATTAAGTAAAAAAACATTTGCCTTCCAAATTGAGAGCAAAGGTGCAGAAGGTTTTCTTGTCGGCGCTACAACAGATGAGGATGTATACAAATCCGCTCTTGGCGAAGCTGATTTAGAGGTAGCTTGGTTTGAAAATACGGGGATGGCCGAAAGCCTATTCAATGCGGAGAAGCGGATGTTTATTTGCAATGATGCCCCCAGCTATTGGTATTTTAGCTCCGCAAAAGATCACCGTATGGACCCAAATCCAAAAGGAGATGCCACAAATTGGGTAGGCCGACGTAGCATTCAAGGTTTTGATATTATTGAAGAAGATAGAGCCATCTCCGTAAAAGATCTTAGGAAGCCTCTGTTTCTGCTGTTTTATGCGCCAACATATGACGCGGACTACAACCTCATCGATAAGAAAATTCTATTTAAAGCGGTGTTAAACTGGAAATAAAAAAAATGAGGTGTCCAAAAAAGACACCTCATTTTTTTCTTAAAAGCTCCATACAGGATAGTAGCCTATTCCTTTATTCTTTGACCTTTGGTATCAATCTGATAGATATTTTCCATTTCCTCGTCTTCCGTTACGGTCGATTGGCCGTCTGCAAAAGAGCTGGCGAATGTAAATTTAAAAGGAATGACAGTTTTTCCTTTCTCGTCGATAAAGCCATATTTACCATCTTTATGCGCTAAAATTAGGTTACTATCATTCGATAAAGACAGCAACTCGAAACCACCGGCAACACGTTTGTTATCCGCTATGGTATACAAATCGTAGGTTATCCCATCTACCACGGTAAAGGAAAGCTTGTTATGTTCCGAGATCATTTCATACTGCGCTGGTACCACCACCTTTTGTTTGGTATCAATAATACCATACTTTCCGGCCTTAGAAAAAATAGCATAACCCTGGTTAAAGAAATTTAAGGACTCATATTTTGCGGGGATAAAAACTTTACCTTGCGCATCCAATAAACCATAATTTTCATTATCCGAGTATAAGTATTGTTTCGAGTTTTCGTCATAGCTTAAGAATTCAAACTTAAAAGGAATAACGACCTTCCCACTTTTATTTATAGCACCATACATTTGGTTCGTGTCGATGGCGACAGAAATATCATCGCTAAAATAGCCGATATGCGAATAGATTGGCAGCGTTAAGGCATTACCCTCTTCATCCTGCAAGCCATAAAGCTGACCACTGTCATCGCTGTATAAACTGCGGTCTTCGGCAACATTTAAATCGCCATAATCATCGTCGAATGTTGTTTCGGTATAGTCCGCCGGAATTTCGAAGGCACTATCCGGAAGATTGTCTTGTACAACCTTACTCGCAACAATACCATTACCATCTGTAGTGAGCTCCAATGCAGCCCCTGGAATACGCTTTAAAAATGAAAACTCTCCCCAATACAAGTTGGGCACCTCGGTAGTATACCAAATATGGATTTCCCGATCTGCCTCCACAGCGGCTGCATCCTCGTCGGTATCCTCGTCGCTTGGTATACTAATTTTGGCAAGTTTACACGTATACCCTGCGATTTTTTTGCTGCTGTTGGGTACAAAATCAACGGTTAAATTAGCCCATTCATCCTCCTCCGTACCATCGTATACCGTAGCATAGGTTTCGTCTGTAGGCATTAAAACATGGGCTGTTTGTTGGGCTCTATTTGCGATATAAATACCGTTAGACTCCTCTAAAGGTACCACACGAAACGCATTTTTATTGGTCCAAGCTTTTAAGAAAACAGCATTGTCTTTTGTGTTGGACGATAAAACCTGATATTCAATACGAAAGGTTTTCGTTGTTTGCGCATTTACAGTGGCACATAGCATCAGCAGGGCCACAAAAAAGAGTGCTAATTTATTCATCTTAGTAGTTTAATTATCTTTCACAAAGATGTGAATAGTTTCGTTACAATTACTCAATATTTTTGGCTATTTTTTTGGATTTTGTAGCCAAGAATTACTTGGGTAGAAACTTTAGTATTTTTATTAATAATTCGTATTCATCTATTAAAAGACGGTTAAAATATTTAAATAAATTTCTATTTTAGTTTCAAATAAACTCAACGATACGATGGCTTCAGGGATATTTACTATTTTGGATGATATTGCCGCATTAATGGATGATGTAGCAGTAGCCAGTAAAATAGCGACACAGAAAACAGCAGGCATACTGGGCGATGATCTCGCTGTAAATGCCGAAAAGGCAACAGGCTTTGTTTCCTCCCGGGAGCTCCCGGTTTTATGGGCTATAACCAAAGGATCCTTGCTGAATAAGGTTATTATAGTGCCGATAGCCCTATTTTTGAATATATTTTTCCCTGTAGCCATTAAGGTAATTTTGGTATTGGGAGGCGCCTATTTAGCCTACGAAGGCGTAGAAAAAATTGTAGAATACGTTTTCCATAGGAAGGAAAAAAAAACTACCGAGGTCACCGAAACATCAGCGCCACTTACCGCCGAGCTCGAAAAGAAAAAAGTGCAATCTGCTATTGCTACCGACTTTATTCTTTCCATAGAAATTGTAATAATCGCCTTGGGAACTGTTTTAAACAGTAGCCTCACCGTGCAGGTGCTCACCGTATCTATCGTTGCATTGCTGGCAACAATTGGGGTATATGGTATTGTAGCGCTTATTGTGCGAATGGATGATGCGGGTTTTAACTTAATAAAACACAGTAAAAATAAGGGCCCCTTAGCAAGTTTAGGACACCTGCTGGTAAAAGCCCTACCCCTCATTATACGGATTTTGGCTGTCGTAGGTACGGTAGCCCTAATACTCGTATCAGGCGATATTTTTGCACATAAGATTGATTTTCTGCATCATTACCTGGTATCCTGGCCCGAGACCTTACGACAAATAACCTTTGGATTGCTGGCAGGTACAATCTTAGTTGCGGCTATGGCTGTAGTAAAAAAAATAATACTGTGGTTTAAAAGAAAATAACGACGAAGATTGGAGAGTATAGGTTGTACTGATAATCTGATAATAGCGAGAGGAATACAACCGAAATATAGTATCTATTCGCGGCGGAAATGTAGGGGAGAATACGGCATTTTTCGGAGCCAATAACTTTTCCTGAACGGCAGATATGCGGTTTTTTACCGAATTCCCTTAGGGGGCTATCCCTGCCATGGGGTAAATTTTTTATCCGTTTAAACAGTAGGGTATGCAGGCCTGAAAATACACCCTGCATACCCTAATGGAAACTTAAAACTTAAAATTTAAAACTTAAAGCCTAAAACCCAAAGATTTTCGTAGAACCAGATAAACTGCGACGCTTTGTCAACACCTCTTCTGCCGGTAGTACGAATACTACTAAGGTCGGTAAAACCCGTTTTAAAACTACCTTGAATATACATCCACTTTAAGAAGTGGTATTGAACGCCCGCTTTTGCGGCAAAACCATACCCTGCAATATTCCAGAAGTGGTTCCGTCCAAGACCAAATAAGCGCACATCCGAACGAGGGATCAAAAGACCACCTTCCAAGCCAGTTTCCATGTTCACATAAGACTTACCGGTACGTGAGACCCAGATATCATCGTAACGTTCGATACCCACAGCTGCGAAATTATAACCGTCGGTATGTTCAAAAGAAAGGTTGCTTTCGTCCAAAGTTACATAATCACCATCTTTAAGCTGGCCGAAGACGCCCGAAGAAACTTGTGGGTCAGAAACCAACTCATTGGCATGGCCACGGAAGCGTACGGTCTGTGGTCTGTCGACTACATATTTCATATGATCCCAACCCAAGGAGATACTGTAATTATCTTTTATAAAATAACCAAAGTGGAAATTAAACTGTGGAATAGTGATTTCAGCAGGGTTAATATACGTCCATCCCAATTTAGTAGGTCTGTCCGAAGCTTTAACCTTTTCTAGGGTAAAATCATATCCCGGTCCTTGAAAACGGATATCACTTTTGGCATAGCTGGAGAAGTTATAACCCCAGTGTGCGAAGAACTTCCCTTTATTGCTCTGTAGGCGGTTATAGCGCGGGTTAAAAATACTCTTGGCCACACCATTGTTGCCGGCTGTTTCTGGTACGGCCGTTTCCTGAGCAAACAATGTGGTGCTCAAAGCCATTGCTCCTAAAAAGAGCGCAGATAGTTTACTGAACATATATACTTATAATGAAGAGAAAATAGTATGCACAACCAAATACATGCATAACAGAATTTGTGAAAATATTAATCTTTATTGTGTAGCTACGGTCTTAAAGCCTTGGGGCTACTGGCGTATAGCTAATGTATAAAGGAGCTGTCTTTTAACGAGACAGCTCCTTTAATAAATTATTGGATTTACAAATATTATTTAGCTTGATTTGCACGGATAATATTTAAGGCACCACCCGCTTTAAACCATTCGATTTGCTGCGCGTTGTAAGTGTGGTTCACCGTAATTTGCTCTTCCGTACCATCCGCATGGTGTATTACCAATGTCAAAGGAACGTTAGGCGAAAATTCGGTTAAACCTAAAATATCAAACGTATCATCTTCTAAGATCTTGTCGTAATCTTCCTTATTCGCAAACGTCAAGCCCAACATACCTTGTTTTTTCAAGTTTGTTTCGTGAATACGAGCGAAAGATTTTACCAACACAGCGCGAACACCTAAATGACGAGGCTCCATGGCAGCATGCTCACGAGAAGATCCTTCACCATAATTTTCGTCGCCAACAACGATTGTACCGATATTGGCCGCTTTATAATTACGTTGTGTTGCTGGAACAGCACCATATTCACCTGTAAGTTGGTTTTTAACGGTATCTGTTTTATCGTTGAAGTAGTTAACAGCACCAATCAGTAAGTTGTTGGAAATATTGTCCAAGTGACCACGGTATTTCAACCAAGGGCCAGCCATAGAAATATGATCTGTCGTACACTTACCTTTAGCTTTGATTAACAACTTCAAACCTTTAAGGTCTGTACCTTCCCAAGGTGTAAATGGATCTAACAACTGAAGACGATCTGAAGAAGGAGATACCTCTACTACCACCGAAGAACCATCTTCTGCAGGAGCCTGGTAACCAGAATCTTCAACATCAAAACCTTTCGATGGCAATTCATCACCAGTAGGAGGGTCTAATTTAACCTGCTCTCCGTTTTTGTTGGTTAACGTATCCGTAACCGGGTTAAAACCTAAATCACCAGAGATTGCAATGGCAGCAACCATTTCCGGAGAAGTTACAAATGCAAAGGTATTCGGGTTACCATCGGCACGTTTCGCGAAGTTACGGTTGAACGAGTGCACGATTGTATTTTTCTCTCCTTTATCCGCACCTGCACGGTCCCACATACCAATACATGGACCACAAGCATTGGTAAAGATTGTAGCGTTAAGGTCTACGAAAGTTTTCAATAAACCATCGCGATCTGCAGTATAACGCACCTGCTCTGACCCCGGGTTAATACCAAACTCGGCCTTCGTTACCAAACCTTTTTCAATAGCTTGACGCGCGATCGATGCAGCACGAGCCAAATCTTCGTACGAAGAGTTGGTACAAGAACCGATTAATCCCCATTCTACTTTTGTAGGCCAGCCATTTTTCTCAGCCTCCTCACGCATACGGGATGCTGGAGTATATAAATCTGGAGTAAAAGGGCCGTTTAATGAAGGCTCTAACTCCGATAAATTGATTTCAATTAATTGGTCGAAGTATGCCTCAGGGTTAGCGTACACCTCAGGGTCTGCCGTTAAGTGTTCTTTAATTGCGTTGGCAGCATCAGCAACTTCTTCACGACCTGTAGCACGTAAGTAACGCTCCATAGATTCGTCGTAACCGAAAGTTGATGTTGTCGCACCAATCTCCGCACCCATATTACAAATAGTACCTTTACCTGTACAGGATAACGATTCAGCACCTTCGCCAAAGTATTCAACGATAGCACCTGTACCACCTTTTACAGTAAGAATACCAGCAACTTTCAATATAACATCTTTCGGCGCTGCCCAACCCGACAATTTACCGGTTAGTTTTACACCGATTAATTTAGGGAATTTAAGCTCCCATGGAAGGCCTGCCATAACATCACAAGCATCAGCACCACCAACACCGATGGCAACCATGCCTAAACCACCTGCATTTACGGTATGCGAGTCTGTACCGATCATCATACCACCTGGGAAAGCGTAGTTTTCTAAAACTACTTGGTGAATAATACCCGCACCTGGTTTCCAGAAACCAATACCATATTTATTTGAAACAGAACTTAAGAAGTTAAAAACCTCTGAACTTTCATTTTTCGCACGTGTTAAATCCTGCTCCGCGCCATCACGTGCTTGGATCAAGTGGTCACAGTGAACCGTTGAAGGCACGGCTGCTTTAGCACGGCCAGCTTGCATAAATTGCAATAAAGCCATCTGTGCAGTAGCATCCTGCATCGCTACGCGATCCGGTGCAAAGTCAACATACGACTTACCACGCTCATACGCTTGTGTAGCGTTGCCATTCCACAAGTGCGTGTACAAAATTTTCTCAGAAAGTGTCAATGGTTTATTTTCAATTTTACGAGCCGCATTTACACGCTCCTCGAATTGAGAATAAACTTTTTTGATCATGTCTATATCAAATGCCATTTATTTAAATGTTTTAATGTTCTACGTTTGAAATAACCTATAATGATCCCAGGTCATTTTTTATTATCCCGCACAAAAATACTAAAAATCAAATTTTAAATACAATTTAAGCGCCTTTAAGCACAATTTGGAATTATTCTAAACTGATGGGCATCACATTCTTTACCTGTGCTGTTTTACGGTAGAGCTGATCATTCTTTCCGAGGTTTCAGCCTGAATAAAGCACAAAAATGGAGGGCAGGGCAGGTGCCCTTATCTATTTCATCGCTACGAAGCCGTGTAAAAATAACACAGCGATGGAATTTGGGAAGTATAAGTGCTGCAGCGCAACTAAATGCGCTGCTGACTTATGTCGATATTTTTTAAGTCACGTATGGTGCTTGTCGGGTTTTCTGCATTAAAAACAAACGATCCAGCCACTAAAGCATCTGCGCCGGCTTTCAACAATTTTCCGGCATTAGCAAGGTTTACGCCGCCATCAACCTCGATAATTAAATTTGGGTTTCTATCGGCAGCAAGGGCGCGAAGTGTGGCTATTTTCGTATAGCTGTGCTCAATAAACTGTTGTCCGCCAAAGCCTGGGTTCACTGACATAATCAATACCAGATCCAAATCATGAATAATATCAGTCAATACCTGCACAGGTGTATGAGGGTTCAGAGCCACACCAGCCTTACAGCCCAGCTCCTTAATAGCCGATATCGTGCGGTGCAGGTGCCTGCATGCCTCGTAATGAACGGTAATAATATGAGCGCCGTTATCTTTACAAGCCTGCAAATATCGGTCTGGGTCTATAAGCATTAAATGTACATCTAAAGGCTTCTTGGCATGTTTAGCAATAGCCTGCATAACGGGGAAGCCAAAAGAAATATTGGGTACGAATACCCCGTCCATAATATCGATATGAAACCAATCGGCTGCACTTTCGTTTACCATTTCAATATCCTGGGATAGATGAGCAAAATCTGCGGCCAAAATAGATGGGGCTATAATATGTTGCGCTGCTGACATATGTTGAGTTCTTAGATTTAAGGGGTAAATATACAATTTAAGATCTTATCTAAGGCTACAATTTTTTGTGGTTGCAGGTCGGCAGTAGCAATAAATGGTGAATATTAACTACTTTTGCTTTAAACAGTAATCTTTTTCCGTGGCAAAACTCAAAATAAATTACGTAGACGCAAAACTGCAGAATAACTCACCGATTTTTAAATTCGGGATGGTAATCTTTACCGTGGTATTGATATGTATCTTTTTACCCAAGCAGCCTCGTTTTGAATATGAATTTCAAAAAGGGAAAGCGTGGAACCATGAGAATTTGGTATCGCCCTATAACTTCGCGATATTAAAAACAAAGGAGGAGATGGATAAAGATCGGCAGCAGATTTTAAAAACGGTACAGCCAATTTATAACCTAAGTCTAACCGTAAGCAAGGAGCAGATTGACCAGTTTACAACAGATATTGCTGAAAAATGGCAGAGTAGCCAGATGGATACGGTGCCATCCTTAAAGCTGGATCTGTATAAAGGTAAAGGGGTGGAGCTCTTAAATGCGGTGTATAATCGTGGCGTAATGTCGTTGAATAATAGGTACCAAACGAAGGGGGCCGACAATGACAAGGTTAGTGCTACCGATGCGAATTATAATTTTACGCTGCTAAATAATAATGTGGCCATACAGAAAAATACGGTAGATTGTTTTAGCATTGACGAGGCTAACGATTTTATGCAGCGCAATTTGGATAACGATAGTCGTATTGTCAAGAAAAAATGGCTTGCCGAAGTGCTTAAAAATTATGTCACCGTAAACTTTATTTTTAATGAAAACCTTACCGAAAAGGTGGAGCAAACGGCTTTAGCGAATATTTCCACCACCCGCGGCATGGTTCAAAAAGGGGAGCTGATAGCTGAAAAGGATAAAATTATTAATAACGAAACCTACCAGAAGCTGGAATCGCTACGTAAAGTTTTTGAGGATGAAGCCAAAATTACGGGTAATAAAAATTATGTCGCCCTGGGGCAGTTTATGTTGGTCGGTCTTGCTATGACTTTATTAATGGTGTTTTTCTTCTTTTTTAGAAGGGAGATATTTAATAACAATAGGCTGCTGGCCATTGTTTTTATCGTCATATTGTGTATGTTGGGTGTGTTGTCTTGGGCTATAAAAATGCAGATCTCCAGTTTGTATTTTATTCCCTATTGTGGGGTGCCTATTATTTTTAGAATTCTTTTCGATACCCGTGTGTCCTTAAATATTCACCTGCTGATGGTGCTCATATCGGCCTTGTTTGTGCCCAATAGTTACGATTTTGTCTTTTTGCAATTTATGTCGGGGCTGGTGGCAATCTATAGCATCCGTACACTCGTGAAGCGGGAGCAGTTTTTAATTTCAAGTTTATTAATATTGGCGACGTATTTTGTAGGTTATATCGGGCTTACCATTACCAGGAATGGGTCTTTGAATAATATTTACTGGACCGATCTTACACCTTTTGTGGTAAGTGTGGGTTTAACCTTATTGGCGTATCCATTAATTTATGCCTTCGAGCGTCTTTTTGGTATTGTGTCAGACCTAACACTGATGGAGCTGACAAATAGTAACTCGAAGCTGCTAAGAGAGCTGTCCATTAAGGCGCCAGGAACGTTTCAGCATTCGCTGCAGGTGGCCAACCTTGCGGAAGCTGCTATTTATAAAATTGGCGGTAGTCCGTTGCTGGTGCGTGCCGGTGCTTTATACCATGATATCGGGAAGATGATCAATCCGCTTTACTTTATCGAAAATCAGAAAAATGGAATTAATCCTCACCAGGAGCTTACCTCCGAGCAGAGTGCCCAAATTATTATTTCCCATGTTTTAAAGGGTGTGGAGATTGCGCGGCGGCATCAGCTACCCGAGGTGGTGATTGATTTTATACGTACACACCACGGTACAACGCGGGTGGATTATTTTTACAACGAGTTTATACTTAATAACCCCGATAAATTGGTGGATGAGACAATATTTCACTACCCAGGGCCGATTCCTATCTCTAAAGAAACCGCGGTGCTGATGATGGCCGACTCGGTAGAAGCGGCTTCACGTGCATTAAAAGAGCCTACCCAAAAGTCTATTTCTAATTTAGTGGATAAGATTATCGACCATAAATTGCTGCAGAAACAGTTCCAAAATGCGAATATTACTATGCGTGATATCAATGATGCAGCGCTAATTTTTAAAAATATGCTGATGAGTATTCATCATGTGCGTATAGATTACGACTTAAGCAAAAAGAAAGATTAATTTTTTTTATAAAAAAGGAATTGACTCTCAGTTGGTTATTTTAAAATGTTGATTTTTTGCAAAAAAAAGGCGTTTTGGGCTTTGAGGATTGATTTTTTTGCCTTATGTTTGCATTGTCAAAACACGGAGAGGTGCCTGAGTGGCCGAAAGGAACAGTTTGCTAAACTGTCGTACTGGAAACGGTACCGCGGGTTCGAATCCCGCCCTCTCCGCCAAGACACACTAAAGCCCACTATTAACAGTGGGCTTTCTTATTTTATACGCTTAAGGAAAACGATTAGGGCTCCCTACAAGATTCCCTTAAGAAAATCCAACTTCATATTAAACTGTCCCATCGTAAAGAACCTATGAAAGGTGTAAGATGATGTAGGTGTAACCTTTCTGATTTAACCAACTAATAATTTAGCTGGCCACATAAAAAACAGTAAGTTTGTCGGTCGGTTCGCCTGTAATTTAGAGCAGTAGTTGCAGGTCGACTTAAATACCGTTATATCCGTTCCTGTAGTTTGGGTATAATAATTTACTTTCAGGAAATACAGGTCAGGATAACACCAACGGCTTAAAAAGATACAGTAATGCAGACCGGAAAATGATCGGAAGGCATGCGTGCCGAATAGTTTTTGAATGACAATTCGGTTGGAAAATCTCCCTTTTTTATTTCTTTAGCCTCCTCTTTAGGACTTCGGTAGCTGTCTGTTAAGACCGCGTACTTATGCACCCTTACATTTGAGGTTACAAAAATATGATCGATTCTGGAATCAGTCATTAAGTCGCTGTCAAATGCATTAAAGGTGCCATTTAAAGCATAGGTGAGTGTGCTAAGCGAATAAGCATCCCGAAGTAAGCCAGAATCGTTTATTATGCCATAAATAGGGTTGTGCTGGTCCACATTAAAGTCGCCCATTAACAAAGCCGTTTCCCTACCTGCCAGCGCTTTAATTTTTTCCAATACCAGGAGACAGCTATTTTGTCGCGCTAACACGCCTACATGATCTAAGTGTAAATTAAAAACCCAGAATGTTTTACCATTCAAGTTAGATTTGAACTTGGCATAGGTACAGATTCTCGGAAGCGCAGCATCCCAGCCTTTCGTTGGTTTGTTGGTAATTTCACCTAACCAAAAGTTACCCTGCGCGACTAGGGTGTACCTATCCTTTCGATAGAATATGGGTGCGTACTCACCTTTTGTCTCCCCATCATCTCTGCCTACGCCCACATAATTGTACTCTGGTACACGATTAAGCAAGTCAGTTAACTGGTTATGTAAAACCTCCTGTGCGCCAAATATATCAAATTCGTTGTAACGGATAAGTTGAGCAATCACCGGAAGGCGCTGCTGCCAACCATTACCACGTTCAACATCTCCTTGGTTATCATTTCGAATATTGTACGTTGCAATTTTTAAATGTGCTGTCTGGGCAATAGCCTGCGACAGTATACATCCCAATACAATAAGTAACCAGAAGGGTTTAATATATTTTATCATCATCATTGGTTTTAAGTTGATGTAGGTTAGGTCTAAAAATACCACACTGTTTTTAGAAAAAGAAGTTTTCGGTGTAAAGCCACAGTATTTTTACGTTGCTCCGATTAACACTTTTAAAAACAGCCAATAGTTAAACCTCTGTTTCAAGTCAATAAAAATTAGTCGGATGAAAAACAGATAACAACCGATGCCTGTGCCGAGGCATCCCCTAACCAATATTGCTCGTTACATCAAGATCTGTTTGACAAAAGAAGTTGTAGCTGCAAGTATGTCTTTCGTCAAAAAGCATTCGGCCAGCCGGGATGGATATATTAATCAACAACAATTTTTGCTATTAGCAACCATGCATTGCCGTATTTTTCGATTTCCATTTGGAGAAGCATCTCCATAAATCCGCTAGGAGCCTCCAAATCTGGTGGTAGGTAGGCCTGTGTAAGCGGCTGAGAAATACACAATTTCTTGCTGTATTTAATATTGATTTTGTAAGTTCGTACTGTTTTAATTAGTGCAGTATCCTTTGGAAAATCAAAATACAGTAACCAAATCCACCCTATGGCTAATGACGATAGCTTCGGGGATTGTTGTTGGCAATATCTACTATAATCAGCCATTATTGTCTTTAATCGCTAGCGAGTTTAAGGTTGGCGAGGCTGCGGTAAGTAAGATTTCGGTGCTCACACAAGTCGGTTATGCCTTAGGTTTACTGTTGATAGTACCGCTTGGTGATAAATTTTTCCGAAAGCGTTTAATTTTGGTAGACTTAGCTGTTGTGCTGCTATCCTTGATATGGATGTGTTTTGCAAGTTCGGTATGGATGTTATACGTTTCCAGTCTTCTTATAGGTATAACCTCTGTTGTGCCGCAACTTTTTGTTCCTATGGCGGCAGAATTATCTGCACCCGAAAAAAAATCCGGAAATATAGGTATGGTGATGTCTGGTTTACTAATCGGTATATTAATGTCGCGCACCTTAAGTGGTATTGTCGGCGACCTGTGGGGCTGGCGTGCGATGTTTGGTATAGCAGCGGTACTAATGGTTTTAACCTGGTTTGCCCTGTTGAAAAAGCTTCCCGATGTTAAGCCAAATTTTGTCGGCAGTTATGCCTCTTTAATGAAGTCTGTATGGCAATTGGCAGCCACACAACCGGTATTGCGGTTGGCCTCCTTTCGTGGTGCCATGGGTTTTGCTGGTATGTCGGCCGTTTTTACCACACTTGTATTCCACCTGGAGCAGCCCCCCTTTATGGTCGGCCCGTCGGTCGTAGGAAGCTTCGGTTTAGTGGGCGCTGTAGGTGCGCTGGCGGCAGCATTTGTGGGGCGTTTTACAAAGCGCTATTCTAGGTTTGCGATATTACAGCGCGCCTTGCTGTTGCTTTTAAGCAGCTGGCTGTTTATGTATTTCGGGGGCAATACCTATATCGGTTTAATAATCGGTATTGTCATACTCGATTTAGGTCTGCAATCGACACATATTATGAATCAAACGGATTTCTTTTCAATTAAAACCAAGGCTACCAACCGCCTGAATACCGTATATATGGTTTCTTATTTTATTGGCGGTTCGTTAGGTACCTGGAGTGCATCACTGGCATGGCAACACTATGGATGGACAGGGGTATGTGTTATCGGTTTTGGATGTAACGTTTTAGCCTTTGTCGCACATCAGCTACTCGCCAGTAGGGCAGAATAGCTGATGTAGCCTATTATTATTATTATTATTATTATTATTATTATTATTATTCCCCAATTCCTCACATCAAAGGATTATTTTATACGCCCCACCCTAAAGAATATGGGGAAGTTAACCTTACGGATTTCAGTCGTTCCCCAAGCATGAATTAAATCGTCTTTAATTTCATTGATAGGGTTAACGCCATTTTTCTCCTCATAATTCTTCACGGCCGACCAGGTATTTAAGTAGCCTAACAGGTGATCTAACTTCCACAGCTTAATATTGGTAACCGCTGGGGTTTCCAGCTCCCGAAATGGAAAGGGTAGGGTTTGATAATGCTGCTGTACGTAGTGCTTATCAAATTCCCAATATGCGTCTACAACGGTATTGTAAAATCGATTTATAATTTCGTCAATCTCCGGTGTTATCATACTCATTTCGTAGCCAATGACAGCAATTAAGCTATTTTCTTTTCCAACACGTTTTACTTCATGGTAAAACTTATCAAGATCAAACCATTGAATTGCCTGGCCTACAGTAATCAAATCGAAGCTATTGTCCTTAAAAGATGTTTTTTCGGCCGGTTGGACGGAATAATTAATATTAACGGACTGCTGCGCATTATCCAGTTGAGCTTGACTGATATCAGTGGCTTCGACAGTTAAAAAATCATGCGCTAACTCCTGTGCTATTTGTCCGTTACCGGTTGCACAATCCCAGGCAGCATCTTTGTCCTGTATTAAGGGATATATAAAATCATAGATCGATTGAGGGTAGGTAGGACGATAAATCGCATACTTATCTGATATTGAGGAAAAATTATCTTTCATAGTAATATGATTTTGTTATAAAATTAAAGAATTAGTACTACAAAAGATAACTCTTTTTTTAAAATTAATCTTCCTCTAACACATCGGCAATCAAATACTTGCCATTTTGGTGGGTTACAAAAATTTTTCTATGGTATTCCTGGTGGAGGCCTTTATCCATTAATGTTGTCTTGAAGACTATTGTATCCACGCGGTTATGCTTTGCTGGTAAGGCTTCACAATCCTTAACCAGAATCTGGTCATAATCTTGCCCTGAAATTAAAAAAGCAATATTATTAATGTGGGTGGCAGTATCAAACTTAGCGGCCCACTTTGTGTTGAATTCCTCCTCACTGAGGCTATTATCGACCTGCATATCAACGTTCATTGCATCAATTTTATAGGCATTATAAGTTTCAGTGGTCATAGTTGCCATATCCGTGTCGAGCTTAAAATGATCTTCAATAGCGGCTATAAGCCATTTTTTAGCTTCCTCTGTTTGGAGTTGATTTTTTCCTGTATCCACCTGCTGCAGCGCCGCTGTTGCGGAGCTTCCTGTTGTGCCCGAGACTTTTGATGTGTTGTTTGTGCAGGAACTAATACATAAGTTCGTAATAAATAATGCGCTTAAAGCAAAATATACCTTCATATCTATTATTTTAAATTAGAATTTAACCACTCCTCTTTTAGGATCGAGAAAACCTGTAAGTCCAGGTACCTGTTGCCGATTTTCTCCACCTGTCGTAAAACCCCTTCCTTCGTGAAACCTAAACGTTTAGGAATGGCGGCGCTACGCGTGTTTTCCGTTGCGCACAATATCTCTACCCGGTTGAGGTTTAATCTGGTAAAGGCCAGCTCCAGAAGTTTGGTGCATCCTTTGGTAATTATACCCTCTCCTTGCGCATCCTCAATCAACCAATAGCCAATAGCAGTATGGTTGTTATTGTTATCTATAGCATTAAATCCGATACGGCCAACAAGCCTACCATGGCGAAATATATTGTAGCTTAATTCCTTGCCATCCACCCGGTCAAGCACGCAGTTTCGTAAGTAATTGGTGTAGTCGTTTACACTTTCCATTTTTGCCACCCAAGGTAAAAATTGGGCTAAATGATTGTGGTTATCCATGACGGCATGAAAAAGATCTTCAGCATGATCCGCATGGCTCAGGCACAACAGGATGCCATCTGCCAGTGGTATATCCTTACTTTCTATTTCCATTTTATTCTTGATTTTAAAGTAAAATGTCGAGATGCTTGAATCTGTAGATGCATAGCATTCTAGAAGACACGATTTAAATATAAAGGAAGCAAATTAAAAATGAAAAACTTTTTTGTGTAGTTTTGAGTATGGCATGGATTGAGATACCCTCCGAATACCTAAATGAAAAAGGCAAAGTACAATTGGTCGAATTGCCGGAAGGTTCATTCTGTTTAGTTTACGATAAGGATAAATGGGTAGCATTTTCCAAAAAATGCCCCCATGCCGGTGCTCCATTGGTTGCAGGCTGGTGCGAGGCTGGCGACATTGTTTGTGCCTACCACAGACATCGCTTTAGTTTAGCTACAGGGCGAGGTGCAGCAGGGCAGGGGAATTATATAAGCCTATATCCTTTACGTTGGGAAGGCGATACCTTATATATAGCACTTAAAGATTCTTTTTTCAAGCGTTTGCTGCGGTAATTTTATTTATTTAGCTCAAAAGCACTCTTTTTTTTATCCTTTCGCTCTACTAATCTAGAAAAAAGCTGTGTTTTCTTGTTTTTTTGTGTGTGTTGTGCTTCTTTTTTAGCTTTATTTATTAGTTATTTCATGTTTTTATTGTGTTTAAATTGTTTTTAAGACTTAATTATCCTTAAAAATCAATATTAAATCATAAAAAAAATTAAAAAAATCAATTTTTATTTGGAAATAATTGATTTTTATTCTTCTTTTGTTGTAAATAAATCAACCAAATCTAGTTTATATGGAATTTACAAACAAAAAATCTTATCTGCCAATAATAATTATGGCTTTATTGGTTTTGATGTCGGTGTTTTTATCAAAAACACCAGAAAACATAGATGAATCTAGCTATAACGGTGCAGATATTGCCTGGATGTTGGCGTCAACGGCCTTAGTTTTGATTATGACGCCCGGTTTAGCCTATTTTTATGGCGGTATGGTTAAGAAAAAGAATGTTATTTCTACCATGTTGCAGAGTTTTATATGCATGGCCGTTGTTGCCGTTCTGTGGGTAGTATTTGGGTTTTCCTTAGTTTTTGGAGATTCCGTAGGCGGGGTGATTGGTAACCCAATGACGTATTTTATGTTTAATGGCGTAGTCGATGGAAAGCCTTGGTCCGGTGCGCCTACCATCCCATTTGTATTATTTGCCATGTATCAGCTGAAGTTCGCGATTATCACGCCAGCCCTGATTACGGGCGCTGTAGCAGAGCGCATCAAATTCACCTCTTATGTTTTATTTATCTGTTTATTTTTTGTCTTTATATATGCGCCATTAGCACATGCTACTTGGCACCCAGATGGGTTGCTATTTAAGCTAGGGGTGCTAGATTTTGCCGGTGGTACAGTAGTACATATGTCGGCAGGACTTACAGCCTTAGCTGCAGCCATCTATTTGAAGCAAGGGAAGAATTTTAAATCCCACGAACCCGCACGTATTACATACGTGATTTTAGGTACTGGAATGCTTTTTTTTGGTTGGTTTGGGTTTAATGCAGGCTCTGCTTTTGGGGCGTCGCAGTTGGCAGCCACAGCACTGGCTACAACATCAACAGCTTCGGGGGCAGCTGCATTAACCTATATCTTCTTCGATGCTGCTCGCGGTATAAAGCCCTCTGCGATGGGGGTGTGTATCGGTTTGGTAATCGGTTTGGTGGCGATAACACCTGCTGCAGGCTTCGTAACCATACCGCACTCCTTAGTCATTGGTGCTGTTGCAGCGGTCGTGTCGCGGTTAATGATTGAGTGGCGTACAAAATCGCAATTAGACGATACCTTAGATGTTTTTCCTTCACATGGTGTCGGTGGTATGGTGGGTATGTTGCTTACCGGCGTGTTTGCCCATAAATCCATCAATGCTGCCGTAGAATCAAACGGTCTGTTTTACGGCGAGAGTGCACTGTTTATCGCCCATCTTATCGGCTTGGTCGGTGCTACAGCGTTTACATTAGTTATGGCATTTGCCCTGTTGAAAATTACAAGTATGATCACGCCGTTGCGGGTATCTGAGGCAGAGGAAGAAGAGGGGCTGGATAGGTCGCAACATGGAGAAACTTTATAAATGATATTTCCCTTCCCAATTTAATATCTAAATAATGGATGAACGCCCTCACTCGAGGGCGTTTTTTTAGGTGCTGCTATTCTAATCTGAGCGTCAAAAATAAAGGGGTACAGGTTCTCTTTGTAGGGCAGTTGCAATTTAAGTCCTTTCGTTGCATTTCTGCGGTGTAAAAACTGCTATGCCGTAACAGATTTTTCAAATCTCTTTTGTACCTTTGCAGCATCAATTCAAGCTATGAGTGACGCTATAAAACACGAGTGTGGTATTGCACTTATTCGACTATTAAAACCCCTTTCATATTATCAAGAAAAATATGGCACCCCTTACTACGGGATTAATAAGCTGTATCTCCTTATGGAGAAGCAACATAACCGTGGTCAGGATGGGGCAGGTATTGCAACGATAAAATTCGATGTTAAACCTGGAAATCGGTATATCAGCCGTTATAGAGCTATGGGCTCTACCGCTGTAGCCGATATTTTTGAATATGTCCAAAAGAAATTTGCTGCCGTTAGCAAAGCCTATCCAAATGAATCCAAGGATACGCAATGGTTAAAGGATAATGTAAGTTTCACTGGAGAAGTATTATTGGGCCACCTGCGTTACGGTACGCATGGTAAAAACAGTATTGAAAGCTGTCACCCTTTCTTACGGCAAAATAACTGGATGACCAGAAATCTTGTGGTAGCAGGGAATTTCAATATGACCAATGTGGACGAGCTGTTACAGCAGCTCTATGACTTAGGTCAGCACCCTAAAGAGCAAGCCGATACAGTTACCGTATTAGAGAAAATAGGTCACTTTTTGGACGATGAAAACCAGATTCTTTTCGATCAATTTAAAAAAGAAGGACTTTCTAATATTGAAATTTCAGCACAGATAGGCAAAAATCTTGATGTTGCTAAAATTCTAACACGTTCTGCAAAAACCTGGGATGGGGGATATACCATTGCGGGTATTTTGGGCCATGGCGATGCTTTTGTGATGCGCGATCCGGCGGGTATACGTCCGGCATTCTATTACCAAGATGATGAGGTATTGGTTGTTGCTTCGGAAAGACCGGTTATACAGACGGCATTTAATATTCCGTTGGGGGCAGTAAAAGAAATTCGTCCGGGACATGCCTTGATTGCCAAAAAAGATGGTACGATTACCGAAGAAATGTTTAGACAGCCTGTAGAACAGAAATCCTGTTCTTTCGAGCGTATTTACTTCTCCAGAGGGTCTGACGCAGATATTTACCAAGAGCGTAAATCTTTGGGTAAGCTATTGTGCAAGCAGGTATTGGCTTCCATAAATAACGATATAAAAAATACGGTGTTTTCTTTTATCCCGAATACTGCAGAGGTTTCCTATTACGGTATGATGGAGGGCATGAACACCTATGTGCGCGATTACCAAAAAAATGTGTTGTTGAACCGCGACGAGAAGATTTCTGACGTAGAGATGGATGAAATCTTAAGTTTACATCCACGTTTTGAAAAGCTGAATGTTAAGGATGCCAAATTGCGCACCTTTATTACACAAGATGCTGACCGTCAGGACATGGTGCAGCATGTTTACGATACAACATATGGTATTGTACGTGATCATGAAGATACAATTGTCGCAATCGACGATTCTATCGTGCGTGGAACAACATTGAAACAATCTATTTTAACTATTCTGGATCGTTTACATCCGAAAAAAATTGTTATTGTTTCTTCTGCTCCTCAAATTCGTTATCCAGATTGTTACGGCATTGATATGTCGCGAATGGGCGAGTTTGTGGCATTTGAGGCGGCAATTAACCTGCTGAAGCGTAGAGGTTTGTCGCATATTATCGACGAAGTGTACCAAAAGTGTTTGGCATCGATTACCAAACCTAGGGAGGAAGCGGAGAACTATGTGAAAGCTATTTATGAGCCTTTTACAGACGATGAGATTTCGGAAGAAATTGCGCGCATTGTTCGTCCGCATGACTTGAACGCAGAATTAGAGGTTATCTTTCAGACCCTAGACAACCTACACGTTGCATGTCCGAACCATAAGGGCGACTGGTACTTCTCTGGCGACTACCCAACACCGGGTGGAAACCGGGTTGTAAACAAGGCGTATATGAACTGGGTAGAAGGTAAAAATGTACGTGCCTATTTTAGCAACTAAAAAAGTATATACACCTGTATAGAAATAGGACGCTTCCGTTGGAGCGTCCTATTTTATTTTTATGAAGTATCAAAATTGTTTTAAGAACCCAATAAACCGTCTTTTAAACGGTCTTTTGCAGGCTATGGGTATTTTGCCGTATATGTTCAAATTAAATACCTAAACCAGGTTTAAGTATACGTACCCCGCTTTAGTCTTCCAAAGCTACCAGGTCGTCTCCATCATAAAGCCATTCTGAAGGCTCGATGTAGGCTTCTAAGTCTGTGATTTCTAGATCTTTTATCATTGCCATATGTATTAACTAGTACAAAAGTATGGTCTACGAATTAGGTAGTGATAAAAAAGATGTTAATTTTTTATTAAGTCCTCCGGGACCTATACATTATATACCTTACAGGATAATGCCATCCAAGTAAAACCAGCGCCCATGCAGTTGTTTAAAGGTAGACTTTTCGTGATGTATTTGCGTGTTCAAGTCGGGGTCTAAGTAATGAGCTTCAAACTCTACCGTCGTAGCGGTGGTTTTCAGTACCGCTAGCTGCATCCATTTGTTTTCTTTAGCCCACTGTTCTATAGCATTCTTTTGCTGGAAACGTCTGGTGCTGGGGTGGAAGCTGTTGTAAATAAAATCAATGTTGTGCATTGAGAATGCGGCATATCGGGCACGCATTAACTGTTCGGCTGTTTGGGCATCTTTACTGCCCGTATGTATGGGTTGGCAGCAGGCTGTAAAATCTAAATCTGATCCGCAAGGACAAAGCATATATGGTTAAATTATAAGTTGTGGTTCTGTATATATTTCTGGAGTGTACGTTGACTATTTCTATAGGCTTGCTGCTGTTTTTTGTCTACCCATTTCTTTTTAAAGAGTTTACGCAATATTTTGTCGGTATTGCGCAGGATAAATACCTCCTTAAGCATTCGTAACAAACGCAGGGCAGAGTTGGGAAAGGAGCGCAGTGTTACCGAGAACCCAGCTTCTAGATAGCGGTTGAAATGCCAGTATCCGGAGGGCATAAACAAAGCGTCGCCATGTTCCATAAACACTTCGAAGCCCTTGGCGTATGCCAATGCGGGAAACTGCTGATAATCGGGGTTTTCATAATCGACCGTATAAACGGTGTGTACCGACAGCGGAACTTTGTACAGGAAGTCGCTTTGATCTGGCGCAAAAAGCAGTACCCGTTTTTTTCCTTCAAACTGAAAATGAAGTAAATCCGCGAGGTCCACATCATAATGCATAAGAACACGGGCTTCACTGCCACCAAAAAATAGGGTAGGTATACGTTTAAAGTATTTAAAGCCTAAATCAGGGTAGGTGAAATTTTTTAATAAGGCCGGTAGATGGTCTGTTATGATATAGAAAAATATGCGATAGTCAGTAGGCTGACTTCTTATCAGTGTTATATAATCACGAAAGCGCATTTTCGTTACGGCCTCGCTTGTGGCTTTATTCGGATCCGCAGGTTTGTTGTCGTACAAGCCGACCTCCTGCTCGCCAACCTGCTCGTAAATATAATCTAAATTCCATTTGTCAAAGTCTTGCCATCGACGGGCGTAGCCTTTTATAAGTACCGGTTTCTGCGGTTTATAGTATTTCCGAAGAAAATCTTCTTTTGTAATGCTTTCAACAGTATCTACAGCTGATAAAATCATAATTCGCTCAAAGTTTTATCTAAAATACAAGTTAATTTGCACAATTGCTTATGTAAGTACAGGATTCCTGTGTTAATCCTTCACCCCTGCGTGAAATTAAATGCATGAAATTTTGATTTTTATGTATTGTATTAATAATGTGACAGAATATTTCTGCTTTTATAGCGTTTTAAACAAAACAAGTTTGACATATGACATCACTAAAAAATGAAATAGAAGGAACCTGGAAACTTTTGTCTTATATAGAACTTCCAGTCGGCGGATCGGATTCTTGTTTTCCTATGGGTAAATCTCCTAAAGGCCTATTGTTATTTACTCCAGATGGCTATATGGCCGTGCAGATTGCGCCCTCGGAGGATGCTTCCTTTAAATCCGGTGATAAATTGCAGGCAACCGATGAGGAGTATATTCATCGGGGTAAAACCTTTATTGCTTTCTCGGGAAAGTATCAGGTAAATAATATTACAGCCTGTGTAGAGTATCAAATTCAAACCTCCTTATATCCCAATTGGGAAGGCACGACACAGGTGAGAAAATTAGACTTCGAGGGCGATGTGCTGTATCAAAAATCTTTAGAACCTATATTGTCCAACGGACAACAGGTTTATGCATACATGACCTGGCAAAGGGTTACAGCGCTGAGCGATGCTGGCGAGTACGAGGAGGTGTTGAATAATACCTATTAAGGTTTAGCAATACTACGATAGTACGCCATTAAAAAAGAGCCTGTTCATGTGAACAGGCTCTTTTTATTACTTTTTAACGATATATTTTTGTTCCCCATCAACAATAATGTGGATCAAATCCTTTTGTCGTAAGCTTTTACTTGCCGTATCCCATTTTTTACCCGACAGGCCCGACTTCTCTTTCACCTCTGCTAGCGATTGTTGCTCGTCGGATAGAAGATTTAAAACTGCCTTTTCATCGTCGTTAAGCTCGATTACAGGCTCATTTTTCTCCGGTCGCATCTGTGGGAAGAATAATACCTCCTGGATGGAAGGGTTGTTTGTTAAAAACATAATTAAACGATCCATACCAATACCTAAACCAGATGTAGGTGGCATACCGTACTCCAATGCCCGTAAGAAATCCTGATCGATAAACATGGCCTCGTCGTCACCTTTTTCCGATAAGCGCAACTGCTCTTCAAAACGCTCCCGTTGATCGATAGGGTCGTTAAGCTCGGAGTAGGCATTGGCAATCTCTTTACCACATACCATCAGTTCAAATCTTTCGGTAAGCTCCGGGTTATCCCGATGTTTTTTCGTTAGGGGCGACATTTCGATAGGGTAATCGGTAATGAAGGTAGGTTGTATAAAGTTGCCTTCACATTTCTCACCAAATATCTCATCGATAAGTTTTCCTTTACCCATGCTGTCGTTCACCTCAATACCCATACCCTTTGCGGCAGCTCTTAGTTCATCTTCCGTTTTTCCGTTGATGTCAAAACCTGTAAACTTTTTAATTGCATCGGCCATCGTAACACGTGGGTATGGCGCTTTAAAGTCAATTTTATGCTCGCCAAAAGTAGCTGTTGTTTTGCCGTTTACCGCCTGAGCACAGTGCTCCAAAAGTTGCTCTGTAAAGGTCATCATCCAGTTGTAATCTTTATAGGCCACATAAATCTCCATTGCCGTGAATTCCGGATTGTGTGTACGATCCATACCTTCGTTACGGAAGTTTTTGGAGAATTCGTATACACCGTCGAAGCCACCAACAATAAGGCGCTTTAAGTATAATTCGTTTGCTATACGTAAGTACAACGGAATATCTAAAGCATTGTGGTGTGTAATAAAGGGGCGTGCAGAAGCACCACCAGGTATAGCTTGTAGTACAGGGGTTTCAACCTCCATATAACCTGCGTCATTGAAAAATTGACGCATTGCATTAAACAATTTCGTACGTTTAACAAAAATGTCCTTATTCTGGGTATTTACAATTAAGTCCACATAACGCATTCTATAACGTTGTTCAGGATCTGTAAAAGCATCATAAGTTTTGCCATCAGCCTCTTTTACCACCGGCAGAGGTCGTAAAGATTTGGTTAAAACCGTTAATTTCTCGGCATGTACAGATATCTCGCCAGTCTGTGTTGTAAAAACATAACCCTCGATACCGATAATATCCCCAATATCCAACAGTTTTTTGAATACAGTATTATAAAAAGTTTTGTCTTCATCTGGACAAAGATCATCTCGCTTTACATACACCTGAATTCTGCCTGTAGCATCTTGGATTTCTATAAAGGAGGCATTACCCATAATACGACGGCTCATAATACGACCCGCAATCTGGATATGTTTATAATTAATTTTGTCTCTTTCGTAGTTTTCTAATATATCATCAGCAGTGACATTTACCTTAAATTCATCGGCCGGATAAGGGTTGATACCTAAATCGATCATAGCCTGAAGGTTGTGTCTTCTTTGTAGTTCCTGTTCGGATAGTGAAATACTCATGTTTATTGACATTTTTCAAATAGAGAGCAAAAATAATAAAAAAACGCAGATAATAGGGGTTTAAACTGCTATAATATTCAAATATAATGTCTACTTTTGTGTGGCCTAGGAAAAGTAACGTTCTAAGCAAAAGGAATTAATCAGGTATGGAGAAATATTATTTTGCAATTGTTGTATTAATAAATTATCTTTGCACCTCAATTGTTGAATATATAGTAATCAAAAGATAAAATGAAAAAAGATTTGCATCCGTCAAACTACAGATTAGTTGTTTTCAAAGATATGTCTAATGACTATGCTTTTGTAACAAAATCATGTGTAGATACTAAAGAATCAATCACTTGGGAAGATGGTAACGAATATCCATTAGTGAAATTGGAGATTTCTCATACTTCACACCCATTCTATACTGGTAAAATGAAATTGGTTGATACAGCTGGACGTATCGATAAATTCCGTAGCCGTTACAACAAAAAATAAGCTATATTTATATATAGTTAGGAATCCCGATAATTTTTTATCGGGATTTTTGTATTTTTAAAGATATGTCTTTATCTGTTGTATTATTCGATAATTTCTCCGAGCGGCAGCATCTTTTGCCCTTGGTTGCTACCCGTCCTATAGGTAATTTGAGGGTTGGCATCTGGACATTAGCTGATAAATGGGCTAAACTATTTCAAACAGATGTCTCTTATCTTACCGTAGATTATCTGCAACAGCGCTTTCCGTTCCATCCGCAAACAGCACATCATCTATTATTAAATGCTGCAGTGCTACCCGATAAGGTAGGGCTGGAATGGCTGTATTCGCTGAACGCAGGGGAGCTGCTGCTGGACGAAGAGGGGCAGTGGCTGGCGGCGAAAGGGCATTTTACCTTGGATTTTACAGTTGCAGATTTAACCTCTTTTGTGCCTGTTGTGGCGCCCTATAAAGCCAAACGGCTGCAATACCCGGAGGATATTTTTCGCTACAATGGCGAGCAGTTAAATTTTGACTTCGACAGGCTGCTACCGCAGGGTGATGGGCAGCTGAACACTGCTGCCGCTGCGTCTGCTACTAAGCTGTATTGTGCTGCTACAGCATCTTATATGGGTGCTATATTGGACGACGCTAAGGGGCCTATATATATCGGAGAGGAGGTGGTTATCGAGCCTGGTGCTTTACTTATAGGGCCTGTTGCTATAGGCGATTACAGCCGGGTGAAGGCGGGAGCGGTACTCTACTCGAATGTAAGTGTAGGGCCAGGCTGTACAGTGGGGGGCGAGTTGAGTAATACTGTAATTTGGGGCAACAGCAACAAAGGGCATTATGGTTATTTGGGCTGCGCTGTCATTGGCGAGGGCTGTAATTTGGGGGCAGGAACCAGCAATTCGAATTTAAGGAACGATTGGGGTACGGTAAAATTATACGATTATGTACGACAAGAGTTGCGCGATACCGGACTTTTAAAGTGTGGTGTGGTACTGGGCGACCAAGTTATGTTGGCTATAAATAGCAAGATTAACACGGGAACCGTAATTGGTGTGGGTGCACAGGTTGCAATGTCAAATTTTATTCCCAAATTTGTGCCAGATTTCAGCTGGATTACCGAACAGGTATCCCAGGTATATATCTATGTTAAATTTATACAGATGATGCGCAGAAAGGCGCTGGCAAAGCAAGAGGATTTTTCCGATGAGGAAGAGCGTATTTTGAATGCCATATTTTTGCAAACTAGGACAGAACGAGAATTGTTTATTAATCAACACTAAAATAAAAAAAAACATGCGTAAAAACATTGTAGCCGGAAATTGGAAAATGAATTTGAATTTCGAAGAGGGGGTAAGTCTATTTTCGGAAATCGTTAATATGGTAAAAGATGAGGTTATCGGCGATCAGGAAGTTGTGGTTTGTGCACCTTTTATTCATTTGTCGACTTTAGGAAAACTAGCAGCTACAGCGGCAAACGTTCATATTGGGGCGCAGAATGTACATCAGGCAGAAGCCGGTGCTTATACAGGGGAGGTATCTGCCGCTCAGGTAAAATCGGTAGGTGTAAACTATGTAATTTTGGGTCACTCTGAGCGTAGAGCTTATTTTGGTGAAACGGATGCGCTTTTGGCGGATAAAACGAATGCGGTATTGAAGCAAGGGTTAAGACCTATTTTCTGTATTGGTGAAACCAAGGAGGAGCGGGAATCAAATAATTTCTTTGCAGTCATTAAAACGCAATTGGAAGGAGGGGTATTTCACCTATCTGCGACCGAATTTGCAGAGGTTGTATTGGCCTACGAACCGGTATGGGCTATTGGCACAGGCTTAACAGCTTCACCAGAGCAAGCGCAAGAAGTTCATGCTTTTATTCGGGAGACGGTAGCGGCAAAATATGGTGCAGAAATTGCTGATCAAACCACTATTTTATATGGAGGTAGTGCAAACCCTTCAAATGCATCAACATTATTTGCGCAGCCTGATATTGATGGCGGGTTAATTGGTGGTGCTTCTTTGAAATCTAGAGATTTCTTAGAAATTGTGAAGGTTTTTAACAAATAGAATGAAATATACAGCAGTAAATTTTATAAGTCCTGATATTCAGGAATGGCAGAAGGATTTGTTGGTAGCCGAGCTGGCAGAAATTGGTTTTGATACGTTTGAAGATAATGAAGACGGTTTTGCGGGGTATGTGCCCACAGCAAATCTGGATGTACAGGCCTTAGAGACCTTGTTGCTAGCAGCGGTGGATGGATATCAGTTGGCCTATAAAATTGTAGATATTGAAGAGCAGAATTGGAACCTTCTTTGGGAGCGTAATTTTAATCCAATTGTGGTCGACGATACGTGTTATGTTCGGGCTACCTTTCATGAATATAAACCCGAATATCCCTACGAGATCGTTATTGATCCGAAGATGTCTTTTGGTACCGGCCATCACCAGACCACCTCGATGATGCTTTCGTTTATCCTTCAGAACGATTTTGACGGAAAAACGGTGTTGGATATGGGCTGTGGAACCGGTATTTTGGGGATTTTAGCAGCGATGCGTGGTGCTATCTCGGTTGTCGCGATAGATTATGATCCGACTTGTGTAGACAGCGTCAAGGAAAACAAAGCCTTGAACCATGTGCATAATATCGAAGAGCGTCTTGGCTCTAAAGAGGCTATAGGAAACGGTACCTTCGATACGATTCTGGCAAATATTAACCGAAATATTCTCCTGGATCAGATGGACACCTACGCTCAGGTATTAAAGGACAATGGAGAATTGTATTTAAGTGGTTTTTATCGGGAGCAAGATTTAGCTGTATTGAAGGAAAAGTGTGAACGTTTAAACTTATTCTTTGAAGAAAGTAAGGAGTTAGACGGCTGGTGTGCGGCTAAGTTTGTGAAAAAATAATATATGCGCGTACATTTTATTGCCATAGGAGGAAGTGTGATGCACAACTTAGCTATAAATATGGCTAAGTTGGGGCATCAAGTTACAGGGTCCGACGACCAGATCGTGGAGCCTTCGAAGTCGCGTTTGCAGCAGGAGGGCCTTCTACCCGAGCAATTAGGTTGGAATGCAGAACGCATAACGCCGGATATGGATGCGGTTATATTGGGTAAACATGCGCTCGCAGATAACCCTGAGTTGCGTAAGGCACAGGAATTAAATATTAAAATCTATTCCTTCCCCGAGTTTATTTATGAGCAGAGTATTGATAAAATTCGTGTTGTTATTGCCGGAACGTATGGCAAAACCACGATTATCAGTATGATCATGCATGTACTTAAAAAATTAGGTAAGGAGTTTGACTATTTGGTAGGGGCTAAGCTTGAAGGTTTTGATGCGCAGATAAAGTTAACATCCACCGCAAATATTATGCTTATCGAAGGGGATGAGTTTTATGCCTCTTCTATAGATATGCACGCTAAGTTTCACTACTACCATCCTAATATTGCCCTAATCAGTAATATCCATTGGGATAATTTTAAAACGGTCATGTCTGAGGAGGAGTATTTGCTGCAGTTTGAAACTTTTGTAGATACCATTGTGCCGAAAGGAACATTAATTTATAATAAAGACGACAGTAGGGTGCAAAAGATTGTAGGGGAAACGCGCGACTGTCGGATAAACCGCCATGGTTATAAACTGCCGGAATACACGATCAATAAAGGGGTTACCTATTTGCATGTGGGCGAAGAGGAAATTCCTTTAAAGATTAATGGTAAGCAAAATCTTTCGAATGTTGCCGGAGCCTATACCGTTTGTGAGTGGTTGGGTATTAAAAGAGATGAGTTTTACGAGGCGATTAAAGATTTTACCAGTTCCATTCGATACTTGGAGTTTGTTGCCAGTAATGCAGGCAGAGTGGTATACCAAGATTTTGCACATACACCCCTCAAGTTAAAAACAAGTATACATGCTATAAAAGAACAGTTTCCGGCTTCCAAATTGCTTACTGTGATTGAGTTAAACCCATATGACGTTACGGAGGGTGATCAATTAATTCAATATACTAATAGTATGGATGAGTCGGATGTGGCTGTTGTTTTTGTTAATAAAAATAGCATTAAAGAAAAAAATATAATTATTGGGAATATTTTACATAAAATTGACAAAGTGTTTCAGCATACAAATCTTGTTATTTTAACCGAATCTGAGTCTTTAGTAGCGTATATAGAATCGTTTGACAGCCAAGGTTTTAACATGTTGTTTATGAGCTCTGAAAGCTATTCGGGAATAAATATGTTAAACTTTGCCGATAGGTTTTTTATTTAATTTTTGACTAAAGGTGTAATTGTTTTTTTAAATTTTACTAATTTATTTTTATTTTTGGATAAATATAACATTTACCAAATGAATACTTTAGGAAAAAAAATCAGATTACTTAGACATCAGCGTGGCTGGAGTCAGGAAGATGTTGCAAACCGGTTAAGCATATCTATCCCAGCATTTTCGAAAATTGAAACGGGAATTACCGATGTAAACCTTTCCAGATTGAACCAAATTTCAAAATTATTTGGCTTATCTCTTGTGCAATTGTTATCCACTTCGGAGTCCAATGAAGATAATGACAATAAAATTAGTGAAATTGAAGAGTTAAATAAGAAGTTAATACTTCGCAATACTGAAGTAATCGATTTACAAAAGAAAGTAATCGATTTGTATGAAGAACTACATAAAAAATAAAGTTCTACAACCTAAAAAATAAGGGTGTTCTGTTACGTATAGAACACCTTTTTTTGTGCCCTGATGTTGCAGGGTGTTCAACCGTCCATATTCGGTATTTGTGCACTATTCCATGGCCAGAGGCAGGAAGGTGTAGGCTGGCATAACTATATATGCTATAGCCGCATACCTACTGCGGTAGCGCGCTACGACAAGGAATAGGGCAGCGCCTCCCCGAATTTTAAACGGCTCAGGAAGCAAAAAGAGGTTTACTCCGTACGTACGAAGTAAACCTCTTTTCTAATCAGGTAGATTTTGCTTTCTATATATTAGTTAGAAATCTTCATCTTCCTCATCAAAGTCAAACCCCCCGCCAATCGTATCGATTTCTAAATCAAAATCATCATTGTCAAAATCATCCTCATCGTCCTCAGGGCCGTTAAAACCGACTAATACCTCGTCAATTTCAATTTTTTCGACTGTTTCGTTCATCATGTTAACTAAATTTTCCGTTATAAATTCTATCGTAAAATTAGACAAGAAAATGAAAACATAAAATTTTTTTTTAAAATTATAACACTGGTAATCAGGTTGATAATATGTGCGTTATTTATTTAAAAATAAGTTATTCAATAATCTCACCGATGCTATTTTCTTCGTTTACTATATCCTTTAACTGTGGCAAGTCTTTTACCGAATTTATACCGAAATGGTTCATAAATTGATCACTGGTAGCATACAATAAGGGTTTACCTAGGGTCTCTGCTTTTCCGACAATTTTAATCATATCCTTTTCCAGCAAGCGTTGGATGGAATAATCACAGTTTACGCCCCGAATCTGCTCGACTTCAAGTTTTGTAATCGGCTGTCGGTAAGCAATAATCGACAAAGTTTCGAGTCCGGCCTGACTCAGTTTTTTACGATCGCGGTGTGCCTGCAACTGATTAATAACATCATGGTACGCTTCCTTAGTAAGAAATTGGTATTTATTATTAATTACAGAAAGTGAAAATACGGAGTCTTCACCCTCATATTTAACTTTAATTTTATCGATAAAAGAAAGTACCTCGTCTTTGTTAATAGTAATTAATAAACCCTCTTGTAAAATCGATTTAATTTCATTTGCCGAAACGCCCTCTTCCGATGCAAAAATCAGCGCTTCAATATTTAAAAGTATGTCTTTCACCCTAGTAATTTATAACTTGTTCCACCATAGATTCAGGTAACTCTCTAAACTGATAAGTCTGCGTACGCAATTGCGGTTCAAATCCAGCCTCGCTAATCGCATCCTGAATAGATTTCGATGTAAAACGGTGTGGAGCTCCCGCTGCAGAAACCACATTCTCCTCAATCATAATAGAGCCGAAATCGTTGGCACCGCTATGCAAGCATACCTGTGCAATAGGTTTGCCCACTGTTAACCAGGAAGCCTGAATATTTTTAATATTAGGGAGCATAATACGGCTTAAAGCAATCATACGAATATACTCGTCGCCGGTTACCTCATTCGAAATGCCGCGTAAGCGTTTCAGTAAAGTGCCGTCATCCTGAAAAGGCCAAGGTATAAAAGCAATAAAGCCATGATGCCCTTCGGGTTTTTCGCTCTGCACCTGACGAATCCATACCAAGTGTTCAAAGCGTTCTTCTAAAGTTTCGATATGGCCAAACATCATGGTTGCAGACGTTGGCAAGTTAATTTTATGCGCTGCACGCATAACATCCAACCATTCCTGTCCGCCACATTTACCTTTAGAAATTAAGCGTCGCACCCGATCGTTTAAAATCTCAGCACCAGCACCCGGCAGCGAATCCAGGCCGGCATCTTTTAACGCCGACAGCACCTCGATATGACTTAAGCCTTCAAGTTTAGCCACATGGGCTATTTCTGGTGGGCCTAAGGCGTGTAGTTTTAAGGTAGGGTATAACTCCTTCAGCTGTTTAAACAGATCCACATAAAAAGCCAAACCAAGGTCAGGGTGATGGCCACCTTGCAACAACAGCTGATCGCCCCCATATTTAAATGTTTCTTCAATCTTTTGTTTGTAGCTTTCGATATCGGTTATATAGCTATCCACGTGTCCCGGTCTACGAAAGAAGTTACAGAACTTACAATTGGCAATACAAACATTGGTGGTGTTTACATTACGGTCAATCTGCCAAGTAACTTTACCATGTGGCACCTGTATTTTTCGAAGTTCGTTCGCCACATACGCCAAATCCGCCGTTTTAGCTTCCTTATATAGAAAAATTCCTTCTTCTTTGGTTAAGAAGTCGAAATTTAATGCGCGTTGTAATAAATTATTGATATCCATCAAAACAAAGATACAGCAAATGCTGGAAATAAGATAGTAAGGAAATCCGATAATTTAGAAATTATGACCTCCTACGGAGATTTTGAAATTCCCCATAAATCCGCTTTGCTATTAACGGATCATAGCCACACAAGACAACAGCACTAAGATCATGATAATGATTTTGAATACTTTTTCGGGCAAGATTTTAACCAGTTGAATACCGATAATTCCGCCAATCACGATAAAAGGAAAAGCCATTAGATTAAGTTTTACACCCTCCCAAGTTACATTGTGCCAAACAAATACCTGTAGCGGAATTTTAATATAATTCAACAGCATAATAAACCAGGCGCCCGTAGCGACAAAAGTAAATTTGTCCATCTTACGCGATAGCAGGTAAACCGAAAGTGCAGGTCCTGCAGCATTTCCAATCATCGTAGAAAAACCCATAATAAATCCAAATACAGGAGCATACCAGCGTTTTTGCGTGAGTTGGCTTTGTTTATCCGGATGCACACGTTCCAGCCAAATCATAATGCCTATCCCTACGAGCAAGCAAATAGCCATCAGAATTTTAAAAGTTTTATCGGAAATATAATTTCCCATGATCAACCCCGTCAGTAAGCCTATTAATGCCATAGGAAGGAGCTTAAGGACCTCCTTCCACAGCAGCCTTTTACGGTAGTATACTACGGCCAAAAGATCAGCCATCGCCAATAAGAGCAGCACCATACCGGTAGAAGCCTTCGCACCAAACAGAAAAACAAACAATGGCACCGCCAGAGTACCGATGTTCTGTATTCCTGTTTTCGACATACCAATTAACAAGGCGCAGGTAAAATACAATACCCATTGTTCAGGCCCATTTAACAAACTAGAGAGGCTGTCTACGTACAACATTACCCTTTAAGGATCTGTAAGTCTCCGAAAGTTGGCATATACAAACCCCTATAATCGTCTATATAAAAGTCGCAAGGAGGCAGCTCGGTCCTGCTGTGCGAAGAGAGTACACCCACCACCTTCATTTCTGCATTTTTGGCGGCCATCACACCCGAGAAAGAATCTTCAAATACGATGCAATTATCGGTCGGTATGCCCAATACATGAGCAGATTTTAGGTACACCTCCGGGTCAGGTTTATGTTTTGTTACATTTTCACTACACAAGAGGGAAGACATATACTTCCGGATATCCAAAGCATCGACAATAAGATCCATATTCGCCTTGGGCGCAGCAGTAGCCACAGCCAGTTTGTATCCATTCGTGTGCAGCTGCTCCAGAAATGCTATTAAACCTGTAATCGGTTTTACCTGTGTTTTATAAATCTCCCGAAATAAACCCTCTTTCTCATTTTCCAGATCTTCCAATTCCTTACCATGTATGGGGCGATTAAAGAAATGGCTCATAATATAAGAGTTATGTTTGCCATACATATGCTGCTCAAAGTCGGCCTGCGTATAAGGCACCTGATATTTATCGAAGAAATGCTCAAAAGCTTGGGAATGATAGGGGTTAGTATTTGCGATAACCCCATCCATATCAAATAATACGGCGTAGTTGTTCATACCACAAATATAAGGCTATCTGCGACAAATATCAGGTTAGGCAATAATTAACTTTTACCTAGCATAATATAGGCCTGTTCTATAAACTGGTAAAACGAGGATTCAGGGTCCTTAACAGACCTTTTATCCTTGCTATGCCCTAAGCGCACTATAATTAGATTGTCCTCCGGAATAGTAATTACATACTGCCCCAAATGCCCATTCATAGTAGCCGTATTTTTACCCTTATAGGTACCCAACCACCAGCCATAACCATAATCCGGCGAATTTTCTGCAGCAGGTTTAATGGATTGCTCCACATAGTCCTGCGGTAGCAACTGTTTCCCATTCCAGTTCCCAAGATGGAGGTACAGTTTGCCGAAGCGGGCAAAGTCACGTGCATTGCTGGCTATACAGCAATAAGCTTTCTCCACCTTATCGGTTTTATTAAACTGCCATAATGCCGGATGCTCTGCACCCATAGGCTGCCAAAAATACGTCGACATAAAATGCGTTAATGAAACAGGGAGCACGCTACTCATTAGTATTGCCAACAACTGCGTATCGCCACTTTTGTAGTTAAACGCTTGCCCAGGTTTGGTATCTATAGACAAGTTGAGCATAATCTCGCTCAGGTTAGGATCAAAATACGCCCTGGTGGTAATGTTAAATGGCACATAGTAGTTTTCATTCCAACTTAGTCCCGAGCGCATACTCACTAAATGGCGTATCGTCAGTTCTTTGGCATACTTACCTTTAAGCTCTGGCAAGTAATGGACAACCAGGTCATCCAAACTTTCAATATAACCAAGTTCAATAGCTTTACCTAAGCAGGCAGAAACTATACTCTTTGCCATGGAGAAGCTATTTGTTTTGGAGCTATCTGAATAACCGTCGTAATATTTTTCATACCAAATGCTATCATTTTTGATGATTAAATAGGCTATTGTCCCTGTATTTTTATGTATAGCATCTAATTTTTCGGTACTCTTCACGCTGTTATAGTCGGCGCTGCGCGGCCACGGCTGTGGCGTGCCAATATTAATTTTCCGATTATCAAAATACATATAGTCGTCTATAAATGCAGTTTTATGCCCCGTTAAGTAGGTTACCTGTATGGCCTTCAAAATATAGGCATTGTTCGTGAAATAAAGCCCGGCAACAAGGATAATGGAAAGGCAAGCAAGGATCAGTATTAAATATTTTAGAATTTTTAGAAACATAGTAATAAATATGAATTAATAAGGTTAATAAGAAATAAACAAATGACCCTAAAAGATGTTTCCAAATTCTACCTAATAATTTTATTATATGCTTTTATTTTGATATATTAGTGATATCAAAATGATATCAATTAATAATTTAAAAAATGGAAAAAATTGTAAAACCAACCTCGGGATACCTGGCCATTGCTGTCGCTATTATCCTTTTATTATTATCGGTTGTTGTCCTGTTAGGAGGAGCTCGTTTATCAAACCCCTGGTTAATGTTTCTAGCAATCCTCATGTTTTTGACGGCGCTATTTATTTTTAAAGGTATTTCTATTGTACAACCCAATCACTCCCGAATATTAAATTTTTTCGGAAAATATGTAGGCACCATTAAAGAGAACGGTCTATTTTTTATAAATCCGCTATATTCAGCGACGAAAATGTCCTTACGATCCGAAAACCTACAAAGTCAAACGTTAAAAGTAAACGATAAACAGGGTAATCCCATTGAAATATCGGCTGTTATAGTGTGGAAAATCGGCGATACCTATAAAGCAGCCTATGATGTAGAGCGCATCCTGGATTATGTGCGTGCACAGAGTGAGGCCGCAGTACGCCATTTGGCTGTAAGCTTCTCCTACGATAACCTGGAAGATGATACCGCCGAAATAACGCTACGCAACGGCGGTGAAGAGGTTAACCATATTCTAGAGAACGAATTGACAGAGCGCCTGTCTAAAGCCGGTATTATTGTGCAGGAGGCCCGTATCAACCACCTGGCCTATGCTTCAGAGATTGCCGGTGCCATGTTGCAACGCCAACAAGCCGCAGCCATTGTCGCTGCGCGTGCCAAGATTGTCGACGGGGCGGTAGGTATGGTAGACCTGGCTTTGAAAAAACTATCCCGTGAAAATATTGTAGAATTGGATGATGAGCGTAAAGCAGCGATGGTAAGTAACCTAATGGTGGTATTATGTGGTGAGAAAGCTGCACAGCCTATCGTGAATACAGGAACGCTCTATTAATAGCATGCGGGCACAGGATTGGAGTTTGATGTGCCTTATAAAAAACAGATATTATGAAGAAAAGCTTTGTGGTAAGGATTGATGAGGAGACCTATAAATTGCTTGAAAAATGGGCACAGGATGAGTTTCGTAGTGTAAACGGACAAATTGAATATGTACTGAATGAAGCCCTTACAAAAGCGAAAAGAAAGAAGAATAAATAAGTGAAGCCGTCTGAAGACGGCTTTTCTATAATTTTAAGAATTCGCTATCCTCATCAGAAAGTTGTTTTGTGGCATAGGGAGCGTTTACTTCCCCCTTTTGCTGCGTATGTTGCGCTGTCTCTGTTAGGGTAGGGTTGGGGTTGGGATTAGAAAGGCCATACTCCTTTGGGTGTTTTTTACGTCGCCTAAACAAGATGCCCCCCGTAACAACGCCTAACACAAAGAAAACCCCTAAAATTATAAGTTTAGATGTTTTTATCTCCCCAAATAACCAAAAGCTACTCTCTTCGGTATTGTTAAATAAAATGATGGCCACTAGGGCAAGTAATAAGGAAATAATAATTGTTTTTGGTCTCATAGAGCTAGGATATTACGGTTTAAACGAAACTTTAGTACCTATAAATAGCAACGTTTTTCTATTTACGATTTATCGATTAATTATCGTAAATCTAACTAATTATAGTCCCTAAAGCAAATAAGGTGCCCCAAAAGGCACCTTATTTGTAATATGTGAAGCTAAATAAAAATTATTCAGCGATAACCTCGAAAGGAACTTGAACTTTCACTTCTTTGTGTAAGTTTAAGTTTGCAACGTATTCACCTAAGTTTTTAGGCTCTACTTCGAATGTAATGCGACGACGGTCAACATCATATCCTTGTGCTTTCAAAGCTTCAGCAATTTGAATGCTGTTTACTTTACCAAAAATCTTACCAGACTCACCAGCTTTAGCACCAATAGAAAGTTTTACATTTTCTAATTTTGCCGCTAATTCTGTAGCGTCTTTTTTGATTTTATCTTGTTTGAACTGTGCTTGTTTGATGTTCTCAGCTAAAACTTTTTTAGCTGACGTAGTTGCTAAAATAGCAAATCCTTGAGGAATTAAGTAGTTACGGCCGTAACCTGGTTTTACTACTACGATATCGTCTTTCTCTCCAAGGTGTTTAACATCTTGTTTTAATATAATTTCCATTATCGTCTATCCTCCTTATTTTAATGAATCAGCTACATAAGGTAATAAACCGATGATACGCGCGCGTTTCACAGCTTGAGCTACTTTACGTTGGAATTTCAATGATGTACCTGTTAAACGACGTGGTAAGATTTTACCTTGATCGTTAATAAACTTCATTAAGAAGTTAGCATCTTTGTAATCGATATATTTAATACCGTTCTTTTTGAAACGGCAATATTTTTTACGGTTGTCCTCTACTTTAGGGGCTGTTACGTACTGAATATTCTCGTTTGCCATTAGTTTGCTACCTCCTCAGTTTTAGTTTCCGCTTTTTTGTTGAATGCTCCGCTGCGTTTTTTCTCGCTGTAAGCTACGGCATGTTTGTCAAGCGCAATGGTTAAGAAACGCATCACACGCTCATCACGTTTGTATTCAACCTCTAATTTTTTAATTAATTCACCTGGAGCCTTGAATTCAGTTAAGTGATAAAATCCAGTTGTTTTTTTCTGGATTGGATACGCTAATTTTTTCAAACCCCAATTATCTTCTGCGATAATTTCGGCTCCGCCTTCAGTAAGGATGCTTTTGAATTTTGCGATTACTTCTTTCGCAGCATCATCAGAAAGCAACGGGGTAAGAATGATTACAGATTCGTACTGTTGCATTTTTTAAATAGTTATGTTAATTTAAATTTTTCCGTATTTACGGAAGTGCAAAGGTAATTAATAAAAGTATAAGTTAAAAGGAAATATTTAAATTAATCGCTACTGCTGTAACTCCTGCAGCAGGATTTCGAGCATATTGGCCGACAGCTCATTGTTGATAACCTCGTATCGGGCATGTATAACCTGGTTTTTAGCAATTTTATACAGCGAAATATCGACCGTTCCATATTCCAGCTTCAGTAGGGTGGTCGTCAACGATTTTTCGGCATAGGACAAGGCCTCCAGCAGTAGCGGCGTTAACTGATGATACTGCTGCCAGTTTCTGTAATACTTCTGGTTTAGGTTATGCTGTTGTAAAACCGTATTTTCGATCTGTACTTCCTGCTGTTTTATTTCTATCTTTTTCGCCATTCGCAGGCGTCTGGCATCACCACGACTACTTATCGGTACCCGAAGGTTGAGCCCTAAGAACTGACTTTTGTTGTTATTCAATTGCTGCCCGAAGCTAAAGGAAGTATTCCATATATTATCGACCTGTTTCGAGAAAAAAGAACCGTAGGCATAGCCCAACGACAAAGTGGGTAAGTAAGCCGAAAGCAGCTGCTGCTGTTGCCGCTGCAGTTTTTCATATTTTTGCTGTTCGGCATAGACCTTTAAACTCGTTTTAGCATCCCAAAGTTGCTGTGGTGGGGCTACCTCCGCAGGCTTGAGCAGGGCAAGTGTTTCCGCATCCACCGTTTGCAGGTTTATCCATTGCAACAATTCCATTTTCTTATTCAACTCGGATTGTTGCTGTAGTAAAAGCTGCTTTTTCTCCTGCGTAAAAACGACCTGTATATCATAAATATCACTCTCCGGGCGAGCGCCATCGTTCAGCTCCTTCTGTATACGGTCTACCTGCTCCGCAGTCTGTTGTAGCTGCTCCCCAAGCGTTGCTGTCCAGTACTGCGCAGCTAAGGCGGCGAAATATTTTTCGATCAACACGGTCAAGTATTCCTGCCGGATTAATTGCTGTTGTGCCAGTTGAATGTTAACCTCGCCAAGCGCTATTTTTGATTCCCAAAGCTGCCCAAAATTAAAGATGTCCAGCTGTGCCTGAAGAGCAAACCTATCAAACTGAAAGTTTGCCGCTACCCGATTATTGGTATTCGGATCGATGGATGAACCGAAATCATATTGATGGTCGGCACTAAGGTATACCGAGGGTAGAAAACGCGAAGGCAAGCTTCGCTGTTTATTTACCGCCTGTTTTACCGCTAAGGTTTGGATTTGAAAGGAGAGGTCATTCTTTAAGCCCAGTTCTCTACACTGATCCAAAGAAAGGTACAACTCGGCCCCTGCAGTATAGCAGGAAAAAAGTACGAGCAGTACAGCGCTATAAAAGCGACGATGGTAAAGGCTATTCATATTTTATATACGTCAAGGCATTGATGCGTGTTGCTTTAAGGGCTTTAGAAACAACAACGGCAAGCGTTAAAACAAACATTAAACCGAAGGCCGTAAAAAATGCTAAAAGGGGCAACTCTATGCGGTATGCAAACGTATCCAACCAACGCTGCATCAGGTAATAGCTGGGCGGTAAGGCCAGGATAAAACCAACGACTAAAAGCAGAATATACTGCTTAGTCAAATCAAAAACCAAGGATTCGCTTGTAATACCGAGAACCTTCTTAACGGCAATCTCCTGGTACCGACGTTCGATAGTGTAAGCAGAGAGCGCAAAAAGACCAAATAAAGCTATGCTGATCACAACGATATTTAAGATCGCAAACAAATTCCGTTGGTTCACATAGTCTGCATACGTACGCGCGAATATTTTATCCACGAAATCGTAGTTAAAAGGACGCTTTGTATCCACTTTTTTTGTCCAATAATGCTCAATCTGCCGAATGGTATGCTCCATGTTTTCCGGTTTTATTTTCACCGATATACTACTGATATTTCCTTTCATCCAATCGATGGTTTTGATATGGAAAAATGTCATGGGCGGAATTTTTTGATTAATGCCATACAGGTGAAAGTCGTCTACGACCCCAACAATTTTCAACTGTTTACCGTTCCATAGTATTTCTTTACCTACAGGGTCATTTTCACCCATCATCTCCATGGCAGTTTTATTGATTAATATATTGCTTACCGAATCGGAGGCAAGGTTAGGATCCAGGTCGCGGCCCTGACTAATTTTTATGCCATAGAAAGGCAGAAAGCCAAAATCTGTCGCCATATTCTGGCCCTGGATATTCCTCTCTTTATAGCTATAGCTTGAGGAAGACGATGATCCTTTGCCGACGGTAAAAACACTTGTATTGACATCCATAACACCAGGGATTTTTGTTAACTCCTGTTTTATACGCTGATAGTCCGCAAACTTATCCAGCACATTTTGATCCCAGCCAATACTTATAATCTGATCGGCATGAAAACCTAAGTCCTTATTCATGGCATAGTTTACCTGGCTGTTAATGATGATTCCCGATATAATAAAAAACGTAGCAATACAAAATTGTAAAACAAGCATTGTATTACGGATCCATATACCCGAGCTGCTGCGTGAAAAGTTTCCTTTTAAGACCTTTAATGTTGCGAAGTTGGCCACATAGACGGCAGGGAATACACCTGCCAGCAAGATAACAACGGCAAGCAACGCTAAAAAAGGACCGATATAATCCAATAAGTTTAAACTAAGCTGCTTGTTTAGCAGGGTATTGTAATATGGCAGTAGCACCTCTGTAAAGGCCAACGTTAGGAGTAAGGCTACAAAGCTTGTCATGGCGGTCTCCAGAATCTGCTGGCCGATTATTTCCAGCTTTGTAGCACCAATAACCTTTCTAATGCCAATCTCTTTGGCCCTTTTTATGGCATAGGCTGTCGATAAGTTTATGTAGTTGAAAATAGATATAACAAGTATTAAAAGCGACAGCCCTACATTTATGGACAGGAACGTTAAATTTCCCTTTCCCTCAGGAAGGCCTGTAGTTTTGGTATGCGCATTTAATCGCGCCTTACTTAAAGGGACAAATGCAAAAGAAAAGCTGCCATAGCGATTGATATATTGCTCCTCGCTGATACCATTTTCTTTGGCTAAAACAGCAACACGACGCTTAAAAAACGTATCGGTAAAGGTTTTTCTTACCGCATCAAAATCCGAAGCCTCCTTAACTTTAACCAAAAGTGAAAAGTTAAAATCGCTCCAGTTATTTTGCTCAATCCCATTTTTTACGGCATTATTTACTGTGGTAATAACAAAATTAGGAACGACAGAGCTATTCGAATTACCCTTAAAAACCGTCGTTACAATAAAGTCATTCCCATAAGGATCTACCATGATTTTATCGATAGGGTCAATATCACCAAAAATAGCTTCTACTTGCTTTTTTTCTACAGCAATAGCATTGGGGGTATTTTTAAATTTAGCCGTACTTCCGCTTTCAATCTCATGCGGAAAGAAATCAAAAAAGGAAGCCTGCGCATTAAAAATGCCGGTTAAATAGTGGTGCTTCCCCTGATACCGATACGGATTGGAACTGTAGCCCTGGTAGTAATACAGGAGATCTTCAATTTTATCCGTATCCTCCAGCGCATACTTGCCTAAAGGGGCAACCTGCCAGGCCCAGGAAGTTTCGCCCATATTTATCAACAACTCCGCAATCCTATCCCGATCGGGGTTATCCTTATTGTAAGAAATTTCATTATTCCAATATAAAGACGACAAGATTACCCCTGTTAAACCTATCGCTAAGCCAAACACAGTAAGCAGGAAATACAGCTTATTATGCAGGGAGTTGTACAGGAATATTTTAAACCAATTTTTAAACATAATGGATGTTTTGATGTATTTACATAGCTTTTACGCTACCGCTAGACGATTCTTTAACCTGGATTAACTTAGCCTTAGCAGTATTAATAACGGTTGCCGATGACGAAACCTTCCCCGTTAACTCGCCTGTTACCTGCACGAGAATAGTACTCGACGAACTTGCCGATACAACAGCATGGTTAGCTTTAACATCTTTGAGGTTGGCCGTACTCGAAGAACTGGTGTTGATGTCGGCCGTGTTTGTCGATCCGGTAAGAATAACCGTCGAGGAACTACTGCTATTAACCGCTAGGTCATGTACGGCGATTTCACCTTTAGCCTCGGACGACGACGAGGTTTGCAGTGTTAACTTATCGGCTCTAAGGGATTTAAACAATAAGGTTCCTGAGGAAGAAACACGCGCATCTATATTGCTGCTTTTTACAGGGGCACTAATATTTAACAACGCCGCAGAGCTTACCTGTATAGCGGAGACATTCGGTGAAGCATATATTTTCACTTCTGACGGTCGTTTGGATTGGATATTGGAATTCGGCTTGTACCGAATAAACAAAGTTCCATTTTTTACGACCGTCTCTAAAAGTGCCAGATGGGCCTGGTTTTCACAGTCTACGACCACTTCATTGCGTACAGAGCCAATAATTTCGGCTTTAATACCTTGAGAAACGGAAATTTCGTTGAAATCAGAGATTTTACGTGTTTCTTTGTTTTGAGCAAAAGCGCAGCTTACCAGCGCGACAAATGCTAAGGTTATTAATTTTTTCATTTGTTTTAATAATTAAGATTTAAAAACATCCACTGTTTTTTGATTTTTACGTTCGGTAAGAATTTCACCATCTTTCATGGTAATAATTTTTTGGGAAAAGCCAGCGTCGTGCATAGAATGCGTTACCATCAGAATGGTTGTTCCCTGCGCATGTAAGGTTGTCAAAAGCTCCATAACATCATTCCCATTGCTGCTATCCAGGTTTCCTGTAGGTTCGTCGGCCAGTATAATTTTAGGGTTATTTATTAAAGCCCTAGCGACAGCGACCCTTTGCTGCTGCCCTCCGGAGAGCTGCTGCGGATAATGCTGTAAGCGGTGGGAAATACTGAGCTTTTCGGCCATTTTCTGAATCCGCACCTTACGTTCCCCTGGCGGAATGCGGTTGTAAATTAAAGGCAGTTCAATATTATCGTATACATTTAATTCGTCTATAAGATTAAAGTTTTGGAAAATAAAGCCAATATTCGCTTTCCGTATTCTCGCTCTTTCCTTTTCATTAAGCCCAAAAATCTCCTGACCGAGGAGGGCATAGCTACCTTCAGAAATATCATCCAGTAAACCGATAATATGTAATAACGTAGATTTACCACAGCCTGAAGGCCCCATTATAGAAATAAAGTCGCCTTCGTTAATCTGTAGATTGACCCTACTAAGGGCACGCGTCTGCACCTCGGTAGACGTAAATATTCTAGATAAGTTTTTTATTGTAATCATAACATTCAGATTTTTGTTTCGTACAAACCGACACTTTGGCTAAGGCTGTGCCCAAAAAATAGCCGGATTGTTGGTCAGGAAATTGGTAAAACTAACCTTAGTATTCGGGTTTGTTTGCACCTTCTTTTTCGGACTTTGATTTATGGCATCCATAGGGACAAGCTGCACATACTGTACCTCCTGCTGTGTGGCCCAAGTTTCCGCGTTATACTGGCTGTAAACAGGCGCCTCTATCCGGTAAAGATTTTTGGCCATATACTGGTCCAAGTAATCGGCTTTTGTCAGGCTATACTTGCGGTTCCAGTTGGCATCTGGGTTTAAGATCAACGTTTTATCGTTTATCAAGCGCTCCCGTACTTCAGCGACACTTAATAGCATGCCCGTTTCATCCATCACATAGGCATTATTGGTAGGATCCATCCAGAGCCATTTTTTCAGGGTTTCGCTGTAAACCATATTGATAACATGGCAATCATCAAATTTAAGCTCTTTGGGCATACAGGTAATATACCGCGACTTAAATCCCATTGCTAGATAGCATTCATTCAAAATCATGGCCAACATTCTGCAATTTACACCTCGGTTTTCATCTAGGCAAATTTGAAACAAAGCATTTGTGTTTTTGATTGTGGGGTTTTCACTATGGCCATCATGCCTTATTTGATGGTGAACCCAGTTCATAAGGTGGATAAACTGCGATACCTCACTGCCACTGCCAGCGATAGAATCCAGCTTATACGTTTCGCGTAAGGCCACTAATTCAGGGCTACTTTTATCCTGATAGGTGAACGCCGGTATAGGCTGCTTATCTTCGGCATCGTAGGCTGCAGCATGTTTAAGCTGCGCTAATCTACTGGGCTCATACAGCACCTGGGTCCAAGCATTTCTACCATTAAGGACGATATTAAAATCCACCGGATTATTGGGGTCTACACGCAGGCTAATAGAGTCTATATCGGTATAGAACACAACCTCCTTGGCGCTGGTTTTAAAAACGTCGGGTTGGATTTGTGGCTCAATATTCCAACGTGCTTCCCATAATTTACCATCAATTTTTACCGATACTTTAGGGCTGTTTGCCTTTATACTAGGCCGATTAACCTGCGCCATAGCCTGTTGCTGTACCCCTGTTGCGGCGATAAATAATAGCAGTGCAATTTTTAAAGTTTTCATATAATGTAGTCTATAAAATTAACGATTAGGTATAGTAAGAATCTCTATATGCTTAAAATCATCGTAGTTGGAAACGACAACCTCATCCTCTGCAGCTAGCCCATCCAGCACTTCATAATAGTATGCATTCTCGCGGCCCAAGGCAATATTTCTGCGTATGGCCTTCTCTTTTTTAAGGACAAAAATCCATTTGCCTTGGGTGTGGGTATAAAAACTTCCCTTCGGTAACAGCAGTTTCTGCTGGGTGTCAGAAAGCTGTAGGTTAACACCAAAGGATAAACCCACCTGTAAATCCATAGGCATGCCTTCCATAAACTCCAGCTCCACTTTAAATTTGCCTTCCTTTACTTCAGGGAGTATTTTCGTGACCTGTACAGGCTGCGTACGTTCTTTAATTAGAACAGAGCCTGTTAGGCCTGGTGTCAATTTTTCCAGGTAATACTCATCGACCTGCGCTGTCAGCTTGTAGCCCATCATTTTATCAATTTTCCCGATAGCAGTACCAGCGGCAATATTTTGCCCTAGCGTCACATCAAAAGCGCTAAGGCGACCACTGCTAGGCGCTAATACCAAAAAATTCTTTTTATTGTTGCGTAGGGTTTCCAGGCTCTTTTCCATAATAGAAAGTGCTTGGTTAATCTGTTGAATTTGCAGGGTATTGTTTTCCTTTTCTTTAGTTATACTTTTTTGAATAATTTCTTTACGTTCCATTTGATAGCGTAGCTTTTCAGCGCTAGCATCATAGATGTTTTTGGCGAGAATTTTCTTCTCATACAGGGTATTATTTAACTTGTTCTCCATGCTGGCGGCGTTAAAATCGTGCTCGATTAATACCTGTTCTTTGGATAGCTGAAATTCCTGGTTGCGGATGTTTAGCTTGGCAACATTTAACTGATTTATTTGTTCGATTATTCCGGTCTCCTGGGCAAGGAAGTTAAATTCGGTAATGGGGTTGTACAGCCGTGCCAGTGGCATACCGGCAATAATATCCGCTCCATTTTCTACATATAATTCTTGAATTGCTCCACCCTCAATAATATTGATAAGCTGTGCATGTAGCGGTTCTACCTGTGCTTGGAAGATAATAAAGTCTTCAAAGGCGCCATTTTTCACTTTTTTTAGTAAGACCTCACTGCGTTTTATGGTCAGCTCCTGCGGTCTGCTTCTCAGGTAAACGACGAGGCCCATGCAAGTCAATAACAGCGCTGCAACTAGCAAAGTATTGCGTTTTTTTTTATTTTTGGTCTGAAGTTTTATGTCCATATAACGTTTGTATATATCTGCATTTCAGGGCTTAATAAATGTGCCAATTTGCTTAAAATATATAAGTGGCTGATAGTAAGCAGACGGACGGTCTTCAAAAAATTACGCTTGTCCGATAGCGGACAAGCCGGTGTCCGAAAATGGATTAGTAACACGAACGTATGAAAAAGATAAATTGCCGTATTTTAATTGCTGACGACCAAGATGAGGTATTGATTGCGGCCCGATTATTTTTAAAACGACAGGTAGAAACTGTTGTAACCTTAAATAATCCAAAGGATATATTAAGTAGTATTGCCCAGCACCAAATTGAATTGGTGCTGTTGGATATGAATTTTAGACTGGGTTATGAGGATGGACGTGAAGGGATTTACTGGTTCAAGGAGATTCGAGAGCAATTTCCAGATGTGCATATTCTGTTAATGACCTCGTATGGGCAGGTCGAGCGCGCCGTGGAGGGGATGAAGTTGGGGGCTATAGATTATATATTGAAGCCCTGGGATAATGACAAGCTGCTAGACAGCGTGAAGCAGACGGTAAAGAAAATCCGTAAAAATAAAACCAGCACTAAGGAGCAGTCTCCAGTGATGAACCAGCTTTATGCCGGCATATCCGAGCCTATACAAAAGCTGTATAAAATGGCACAGCGTATTGCGTGCACCGATGCCAACGTTTTATTATTAGGAGAAAATGGAACCGGAAAGTATGTGCTGGCCTCGTTTATACACCAACAATCGTTACGCGCACAAGGCCCTTTTGTACATGTAGATCTGGGTGCTTTACACGAAAATTTATTTGAAAGTGACCTCTTTGGGTATGTGCGTGGTGCATTTACCGATGCCAAGCAGGATACGGCAGGGCGTTTTGAAGCTGCAGCAGGGGGAACGATATTTTTGGATGAAATTGGGAATATACCGCTGCGGTTACAGACCAAGTTGCTGCAGGTTATACAGAGTAAAACGGTCGTTCGTCTGGGGGAGAATAAGGCACGTACCGTGGATGTCCGGATTATTGTCGCAACAAATACAGATTTGAAGATAGCTGTGGAGCAGCGGACTTTCCGGGAGGATCTTTATTACCGTATAAATACCATAGAACTGCTGTTGCCAGCCTTGCGCGACCGGGGGCCGGATATACCCTTACTGGTGAACCATTTTTTAAATTTTTATAGCGAGAAATATCAGCAGGAAGATCTGCGCCTAGCGGATGGTGTTTTAGAAAAAGTAGCGCACTACGCCTGGCCGGGGAATATTCGCGAATTGCAAAATAGAATAGAACGTGGTGTTATCTTGGCAGAGGATAACCGGGTTACCTGGGAGGGGCTGGGTTTTTCGGAACTTCCCGTATTGGAAAAGCCTAAAAATGAACCGTCTTTGGCAGCAATAGAAAAATTTACCATCGAGCAGACTTTGGTGAAACATAAATACAATGTAAGCCGTTGTGCAGAAGCATTGGGGCTCTCCAGGCAGGCATTGTATAGAAAAATGGAAAAATATAATATTCACCAGCCTTAAACTATGGAAAACAAAACGCGTCTTTTTTTAGGCTTACACTTGCTGCTAATTATCGCAGTGGCCTTCTGTACCCTGCAGTTCGCTGTTATGAGCATGTACTATGTTGCTGTATTGTTTTTTATACTGCTGCTGGCCTTATTTTTAGCGTTGAATGTAGCCCTGATGAAGCCGTTTAAGCAAATGCAAAAAATTGCGCTTGCTTTAATCCATGGCGACTACTCCATAGACTTTTCCACAGATCTTCGCGATAGTCCGATTAAGGATTTACATGTATTGTATACACATATTCAGAAAAAAGAACAGGATAGAGCCTCCGAAAAATTTCTTTACGATCAGCTCTTAAACAGTATGGAGTCGGGTTTAGTTATGCTCCAGTTGCCGGAAGGGGAGGGCGACAAGAAGCTGTTTTTTATGAACCAGTACTTTAAGGATTTCTTTGCTATACCGGCGGTTTCATCCTGGAATTTTTTGCAGCAGAAGCTGCCAAATTTCTGCGCCATTTTTGCGGATAAAAATTTTGCCGAGTTTAAGGAGGCCTGGGAAATTCAGCTGGATAAAGGAGAAAAGCAGACTTTTTTAATTCAAACCGCAATCGCGAATGTCGGCGGAACGATGTACTATACCATTATCATGGATTCCATCCAAAGGCTGATCAACAGGAAGCAGGATGAGGCCTGGATGGATGTGATGAAGGTTATGTCGCATGAGCTTATGAACTCTCTAACCCCAATTCATACCCTTGCGGCAACGATGGAAGAGATACTACAGCAAGATAGGCTATCGGAGGAGGATAAGGATGACCTCCGTATCGGGATAAAAACTATCCGCAACAGCAGCAACCATCTGCAAGATTTCGTAACACGCTACCGCCAACTGACCATGCTCCCTAGTCCGCAGAAGTCTACGCTGGATATTATACCCTTAATACAGGATGTGCTGTATTCCTATCAAGCAGTTTTTGAAAAGGAGGGAATCCAGGTAACGTTTGTCAATGATCGGCAGAGCCTACCCATACAGGGGGATGTGGGGCAGCTAAGTCAGGTTTTTATAAACCTCCTTTCAAACAGCATCTATGCCTTAAAAACCGAGGATAAGAAATCTATACAGGTTAGGGTAAAGGCCGAAAATCAGCGCTACACCTTGGCCTTTGTAGACTCGGCAAAACGTATAGATCCGCAAATTGTCGCCAAAATATTTCTACCCTTTTATACCACAAGAAAGGAAGGTGCAGGCATTGGACTTGCGTTATCTAAAGCGATAATGGAGGGCCATGGCGGTTACCTGTACTACCAAGAAAGTGACGAAAGCAACTGTTTTATGGTTGTTTTTGTTCTATAGTATACGGATATTAAATCTTTTCACCTTTAATATTAGAATTATTAGGTCTATTTTTTAAAATCACCTATATTTGTTGTTCCAGTTATAAAGTTTTAACAGCAGAGCAAGGTTATGGGTAATTTCGTTGTGAACTACGTGAAATGGTCAGATGAGGAATTGTTTCTCGGCATACAAGCTGGAGACTATCGCGCCTTTACCGAAGTTTACAACCGCTTCGTCGAGCCCTTATTTTCCTACTCCTTACGCATAAAAATAGACACCGAAGATCGGGAAGATGCTATTCAGGAAGTTTTCTCCTCCTTATGGCGGCGTAGGGAAGAATTAAAAATCGATAATCTTGGCGCCTGGTTACATATGTCCATCCGTAAACAGGCTCTTTACCAAATAAGAAAGAAAAAATACAGCAACCAATATACCCAAAGTATTATAGATTTTGTATCGCCCTATTATGACCCTATTCTGGGGGCTATACAAGAAAAAGAATTGCAAGCCTATATTGATCAGCAGCTCAACTTACTGCCGCCACGTGCGCAGGAGGTTTTCCGTTTGAGCCGTCAGGATCATTTATCGCACAAGGAAATAGGCGAGAAGTTGGCCATCTCCGAAAAGACGGTACGTAAACAAATTCAGAATGTTCTGAAAGTTTTTCGTTATAAGTTAGGTCGAAACACCGTAGAAATCCTTGTTTTATTGGCTTTTTTCAAGTAAAAACATCTTTTATACGCCCAGCGAAAAAAAATAAAAATTCTATACTCCCTAGGGGGCATTCGTGCAACATGTATATAGATTAGCGAGAAAAATAACCAATTTTATGACCAGCAAAAGATTAAAAATATTACTCCATAAATATGCCAATGGCACCTGTACAGCAACAGAAAAGGAGCTGCTGGAGTTGTGGTTGGAAAAGCAGCAGGTAAAAATGCCTGCAGATTTTACCGATCAGGATAAGCAGAAAATCTGGCAGAAGATTGAAGCTAACCTTGCGGTTGACCTTGGTGTGCCGAAACCTAAAAGGCGTTTGCACTTTGTCTGGTATGCGGCCGCAGCCGCCGTAGCGTTATGGATTGGTTTTGTTTTAATCTCACGGCTATACCTGGATAATAAACCCCATACATCGGCATTGGCCGCCGTCGATACTGTTATACATCCGGGGGAGGATAAGGCGGTTTTAACCCTATCCAATGGACAGAAGATATACTTAACGGGCGAGGGTTCTGAAACGACAAACGACCAAGGGTTAACGATATCCAAAACAGAAAGTGGGCTGCTAAAGTATAGCATTGATCCCACTAAAAATACCGGTACAGGGTATAACACCATTAGCACGCCTCGTGGAGGTCAGTTTGAAGTGGTATTGCCCGATGGTTCTATAGTTACGCTAAATGCTGCCTCGTCTTTGCGTTTTGCTACCGATATGCATCGGCAAGAGAAACGTACGGTAACCCTTCATGGGGAGGGTTATTTTGACGTGGCAAAAAACAAAAATAAACCTTTTATTGTGGAAACCGATCAGCAGCAGATTGAGGTTTTGGGAACCATTTTTAATGTCAACAGTTACAATACGCAGAAGAGTGTTACGACACTGCTGGAAGGCGCAGTATTAATTAATAATAGACAAAAATTACGGCCCGGACAACAAGCGCAGGTGGAGCCGAATAAGCTTAACATCAGCACAGTTGATGTGCAAGATTTTGTAGACTGGAAAAAGAATGTCTTTGTCTTTCGCCAGGAAAACTTGCAGTCGATTATGGAGCGGATATCGCGCTGGTATGATATTGAATATACGTTTCAAAACCCTGCGGCAAAATCGGTGGCTTTCAATGGCGAAATATCCAGATATGCTCATGTAGAGCAGGTTTTAGACCTCCTAAGAATGACCAGTAACGTGCGCTTTCAAATTCAAGGCCGTGCTATTGTCATACAGTAACATAACTGTACAGGCTATGCTTAATTATATACCTTTATAAACCCAGGGAAAACAATATAATAATAAAACAATAGAATAATAAAACAAAGTAAGTCACAGGTAAATTATTAAATTATAGTATAATACAAACACTAACAAACAATTCAATTTATTAATTATAAAGTTGCCAATGAAATAATGCGATAAGTACTAAATAACAATATAGAAACTAAAAATAACCAAAAATAAGTATCCCCAAGGGGTGATAGAAGTATTATAAACTAAACAATTCATTAAAATCCAAGGTAAAACTATGTGGTTTAAATCATTTAAGATGATACGAACTATAGGCATATCTATGCTTATGCTTCAGATTTCCATATCAGCTGCCGGACAAGGGCATGTTACGTTGCGAAAACAACGTATCAAGGCGGCAGATCTTATTCGGGAAATCAAAAAACAAACGGGGTACAATGTATTATACTCCACACAACTACTAAACGATGAACGTTTGTTGCAGGTGGAATTTAAACAGGCCAGCCTAGCGGAGGTAATGCGGGTCTTATTAAATGGGCAGCCATTATCCTACAACGAAAAAGATCGCACCTTATTAATTGTGGCATCGCCAGAGGCTGCTACGGCGGAGCAACCCAAGCCGTCGCTCAACACCGAAACAAAGGCCGTGCAACAGGAGGTACGAGGTGTCGTCGTGGATGAAAAGGGCAATCCATTACCTGGCGTTACCGTTACGGTGAAAGGGACAACAAAAGGGGCACGTAGCCATACAGATGGTAGTTTTACACTTAGCGATGTTAAAAACGGGGATGTACTTTCCTTTCGTTATATAGGTTATCGCTCCCAGGAGCTTACCCTAGGCAATACGGCAACAGCGCTACGTGTGCAACTGAATCCTTCGGACGAAGCGATTGAGGATGTGGTGGTTACGGCGCTGGGTATCAAGCGTTCTGAAAGGGCATTAAATTACAATGTACAGCAGGTTAAAGGCGACGACCTAACACAGATTAGAGATGCGAATGTGATAAACTCTTTAACGGGGAAAGTCGCAGGAGCAACGATAAATACGAGCTCTGCTGGTGTTGGTGCTGCGGTAAAGGTGGTAATGCGTGGTTCTAAAACCATTGAACAAGAAAATAATGTAATTTATGTAATCGATGGTATTCCGATGAGCAACAAAAGATCCAGTGAAGGGTCAGAATTTGCATCTACAGGAACATCGGAAGGGATAGCCGATTTAAACCCCGAGGATATTGAGTCTATGACAGTGCTATCGGGAGCGGCGGCAGCAGCATTATACGGTTCAGATGCCGCTAATGGAGCTATTGTTATTAATACCCGTAAAGGCACGGCAGGGAAAACTACCTTAACATTAACGCAAAACACGCAGTTTTTAAATCCACTGCAGCTGCCACGTTTTCAAAATCGCTACGGCACAGGTTCTGGCATTGCTGCAGATGTAAACGATAAAAGCTGGGGTGATAAGCTTAATGCTGCAACAAATTATAACTATTCTCCATCGAAAGACTACTTTCAAACGGGTATAGTGGCTACCGAGGGAATAGCGCTATCAACAGGAACAGATAAGAACCAAACCTACGCTTCGGCGGGAGCGGTAAATTCTGCAGGTATAGTGCCCAACAATAAGTATGACCGCTACAACTTCACCGTAAGGAATACAGCGAAATTTCTAGACGACAGGTTGACCTTCGATGCCGGTTTAAACTATATTAAACAGCGGGATCTGAATATGACCAACCAGGGTATTTATTCAAATCCATTAACGACAGCCTACCTGTTTCCACGTGGGGATGATTGGGAGGCGATTCGTATGTTCGAGCGCTACAATGTGCAGCGTAAAATCTACGAGCAATATTGGCCACAGGGGTTAAATGAGGTCGTAGGTCAAAATCCGTACTGGGTGAATTACAGAAACCTTCGTGAGACGAAGAAAGACCGTTACATGCTGAATGCAAGTTTAAGTTACCGGGTAAACGATTGGTTAACCATAACTTCCAGGGGGCGCTTAGACAATACGGTATCCACATTTACCGAGAAACTGTATGCCAGCACAAATACAACCATAACTGATGGGTCTAACAATGGATTTTTTGGTATCGATGACCGAAAATACAACCAGTTTTATGGAGATGTTATGGCTAATATCAATAAATCATTTAATGACTTCTCCCTACAAGCTAATGTCGGTGGTATTATCCAACATGAAAATGAAAAGTCGTTCCCGTTACGTGGACCGATATTAGAGAGCGGCTTAACGAATAAGTTTGATATAAACCAAATCGATAGCCGTAAAAAAATGCCGCTATTAAATCATACCTACCAGATGCAATCAGTTTTTGCAAGTATAGAGGCGGGGTATAAAAATACATATTTCATTACGGCAACGGGTAGAAACGACTGGATATCGAATCTGGCCGGCCCAAAATCAAGTCAGCCTTCTTTCTTTTACCCTTCCATAGGTGCATCCGCCGTATTATCGCAGGCAATGGATCTATCTTCGGTATTTCAATTCCTGAAGGTGCGTTCGTCGTATGCTTCGGTGGGTAGGCCTTTCGTACGTTATATCGCTAACCCGGTATACGAATGGGATGTGGCTACACAGCAATATAAGGCCTTGTCCAATTACCCCATAAGTGATCTGAAACCCGAACTTACAAATTCTGCGGAGGTGGGCTTTAATGCGAAGTTTTTAAATGGTTTTACGTTAGATTTCACCTTGTACCATGCTACCACATTAAATCAAACGTTTAATCCACAATTGTCTGTATCGTCGGGCTACAATCGTCTGTATGTGCAAACCGGGAAAGTGGTAAACCGTGGTATAGAACTCGGCTTTGGTTATGAGAAAAAATGGAATGCTTTACAGTGGAATGCCAACTACACCTTTTCTTTAAATAGAAATAAAATTAAGGAGCTGGTACGTAATTACGTGCATCCGGAAACGGGCGCTGTAATCAACAAAAACCGACTGGATGTCGGTGGTCTCTCTCAGGCTAAATTTATCCTGAAGGAAGGCGGAACTTTAGGCGACCTGTACTCCCTATCGGATTTATTACGCGACGCTAACGGCAAGGTTTATGTATCGCCGGAGGGCAATGTGGTGAATAACAATAATGTGGGCGATATCTACCTGGGCAGTATTTTTCCGAAGTCTAATATGGCTTTACGGAATAATTTTCAATATAAAAACTGGATGGTAGATTTTACAGTGGCAGCACGCTTCGGTGGGGTGGTGTATTCCGCGACGCAGGCTTTTATGGACTATTATGGTGTGTCGGAGGCCTCCGCTATGGCTCGCGATCAGGGAGGCGTATTTGTAAATGGTACAGACAGGGTAAATCCGGAGTCGTATTATAATGTAGTCGGACAGAATAGCGGTATTCCGCAGTTCTATACCTATAGTGCTACCAACGTGCGGCTGCAGGAGGCTACAGTAGGGTACACCTTCCCTAAATCCTTTCTGGGGAATAAGGGGGTTTTAAGTGTCAATGTAGTCGGCCGTAACCTATGGATGATTTATAACAAAGCCCCATTTGACCCGGAGGCTACCGCAACAACGGGCAACTACTACCAAGGTATCGATTATTTTATGATGCCAAGTACACGGAATCTAGGTTTTAATATTCGTCTTAAATTTTAAATCAATTATGAAACGCTATAAAATTTTATTTCTGGGTGCACTGTTGTCTGCAGCAGCGCAGCTCTCCTGCACAAAAAATTACGAGGCTTACAATACGGATTCCAGTGGCGCTACGCCAGAGGAGGTAGAGCGCGATGCGTATGTTCTATCGTCGGCTATGATAGGTCTGCAAGCTTGGGTTGTCCCTTTAGATATTAATTCGCACCAGTTTATCGAGTGTCTACTGGGGGGCACTATGGGCGGTTATTTGGCCGATGCAAATAATGGCTTTAATGGCAAAAACTTCGCTACCTATAACCCTGAGAATGGTTGGTTGCGCGTTCCTTTTAATGAGGTGCTGCCCAAACTTTTTGTCCAGACAAAAACTATAAAACAGGTAAGCTCTGATGTGTCGGTGCATGCCGTTGCGGATATTGTTAAGGTAATGGCAGCTTCGCGTGTTACGGATATTTATGGCCCAATACCCTACTCTAAGGTGGGCGAAAATGGCGCTTTGGTGGCGCCGTATGATGCTCAGGAGCAGGTATATGCGCTGATGTTTTCGCAACTGGATTCGGCTATACATACCCTCACAGCACGCAAAACGCAGAACTTCTCGAGTAAGGCTGATTTGGTGTACGACGGGAATGTGTTGCAGTGGATCAAACTTGCTAACGCATTGAAGCTGCGGTTAGCGATACACATATCGGATGTCAGTCCAGTCAAAGCGCGACAAATGGGAGAAGAGGCCGTAAACCATGAGATTGGCGTAATCCGTAGCAACGCCGATAATGCGTTTGTAAAACCCATCAATAGAAATCCTTTTCGGGTTATTATGTACGAGTACAACAATGGCGACTCGCGTGTTTCGGCAGATATTACGTCGTATATGAATGGTTATGGCGATCCACGTCGGGAGAAATACTTTACCGCATCGACGTTTAGCAATGGGCCCAGCAATGGTTTCTTTGGCTTACGCTCGGGGATACAGATTCCTAGTGGCAATACGGCCAAGGAATACGCCAATATGAATGTGGGCGAGAGCGATAAATTGCTGTGGTTTAATGCTGCTGAAGTTGCCTTCCTTCAGGCCGAGGGGGCGTTAAAGGGCTGGAATATGGGCGGCAGCGCTGCCAGCTTATACAACCAGGGTATACGCCTTTCTTTCGAGCAGTGGAATGTAAATGGTGCCGATGCGTATTTAAATAATAGCAGCAGCCGGCCAGCCGCTTATGTAGATCCTTTAGGCTCGTTTTCATATGCGGGGCTACCAAGTACCATAACAATAAAATGGGTGGAGGAAGGTACTGCTGCGCAGAAGTTGGAACGCATCATTACCCAAAAATGGATTGCTAATTTCCCCTTAGGTATTGAGGCATGGACCGAATACCGCCGTACTGGCTACCCCAAATTAATGGAGGTAATGGTCAACAACAGTGGCGGTAGGGTGGATAGCAGACGTATGGCCCGTCGACTGCCTTATCCGCAGGAGGAGTATACCGAGAATAACAAAAATGTTAACGATGCGGTAAGCAACCTATTGAAAGGTGCTGATAATATGGGTACAGATCTTTGGTGGGTAAAAAAATAATTCGGTAGTTATGAAATTTCAAGCTTTAAATATAAAGAGATATATGCTGGTCCTGCTATGCGGCGGACTGTTGCTAAATGGTGCTGCCTGTAAAAAATGGACAGAGCCTAAGCCATTAGATATCGCCAGTCCGGATCTGGAGCAACAAAATCCTGAAATATATGGCAAGTATCTAGAAGATCTTAGGGCCTTCAAAAATAACCCCCATAAAATAAATTTAGGTTGGTTTAACAACAGCAAAAAAAATCCGACAAGTCAAGGCGATCATTTTGCTGTGGTGCCCGATAGTCTGGATTATCTGGTGCTGGAGTCGCCGTTAGCCTTGGTAGACCGCGAGGTTGAAGCCATGCAGGCGCTACTTGAAAAGAAGCAAACTAAGGTGCTTTTCGAAATTGATTTCAATACAATTAAAAGCAGCTATTTAATGCAGGATACTTTGGATATTCCTTTTGCTAGTTTCTTGAAGGATACGGTAACGGCAATATTATCGGCGACAGCAAAATATCCGTATCAGGGTTTGGTGGTATCCTATAACGGAAAAGATGTGAATCATTTATCGGAGGATGAGACGAAGCAAGTGCAGGCAGAGGAAGACCTTTTCTTTGATTTGATAAAACCTGCACACAGCACCTACGCGGGTAAAACCCTGGCATTTAAGGGTACTCCACAGTATTTGTTTCGCAAGGATATGCTGACAGATTATGCGTTTATAATTCTCCCTACCGATGCGGTGCTCGATTTGGGTGGCTTAAGTTATGCTGTTTTATCAGCCAGCGTAGCGCAGGTGCCGACGCATAGATTTGTTGTTTTAGCGAGTATGACATCCTACAAAGCAGATGAAGCCAAGTTAGGCTACTTCGCGAATGGGGCACGTGCCGCTCTGGCTACGGCACAATGGGCAGCAGCAGTGCAGCAGGGGATAAAAATCCACGGTGTAGGGTATAAAAATCTTTCTTACGACTATTACAATGTACTGAAAAGCTATCAGTACAGTAGGGAAGCAATACAAATTATTAATCCGGCAATGAAACAAAAATAAGCGCTATGAGAAAGCAATATTTTTATTCCTTAGGGGTTGTGTTATGCCTTTTAACCCTCCTGATATCCTGTAAAAACGACGAGTCTTTTACAAATAAATTGTTTATTTCTACAGGTAAAATCGAACGTATTATCAATAAGCCATCGAACGTTACGGCCGAATATACCTTAAAGGTTGCCATGGCTAATCTGGAAAGCCAACCGGTTACGGTAGGTCTTAACGCCGACCCATCGAAGGTTTCGGCATACACGGAAATTTATAAAGAACAAGCCGAAGTTTTGCCCGCTACGTATTACCATATTTCCAATACTACGGCCGAAATAAGTCCAGGCTCGGTAGAGTCGGCACCGGTTACGGTAACCTTTGACCAGATTAATACCTTGGATCGCGAAAAAGTATTCGTGTTGCCTATATCCTTGTCAAAAGGTAGTCTGGACATTTTAGCTAGTCAGCAAACGGTGTTTTATGTTGTCAAAGGGGGGGCGCTGATTGATGTTGTTGCCGATATGGAGGATAATTACCTGCATATCGACCAATGGAAAACAGCTGCTCCTGTTAATAATTTAGAGCAGCTAACATTAGAGGCCCTTATTCGGGTGCGCAATTTCGACCGTATGATCAGCACCGTAATGGGTATTGAAAATCAATTTTTAATCCGTTTGGGGGATGCCAACTTTCCTCCGAATCAGATTCAGGTGGCGACATCGGCTGGAAATATGCCCGGTGCGGATGCCGCATTGAAGGGCTTGCCAGCAAATAAATGGATTCACGTGGCTGTAACATTCAATAATCAGACCCGCAAAATCCGCATTTATGTCGATGGTAAGTTGCAGTCGGAAGGCAATAGTAACCTGTCGCGGGTAAGTTTTGGTGTCAATGGGAGTAATGGTTTCTACATCGGTAGGTCTTATGCCGACGACCGTTTCCTTGCTGGCGAATTTGCGGAATGTAGAATTTGGAATATTGAACGTTCAGCAGAAGAGATTGCCGCGAATCCATATGAGGTAAGCCCTACGTCGGAGGGTTTGGTGGCTTACTGGAAATGTAATGAGGGCGTTGGCAGTGTGGTCAAAGATTATACCGCTAATGGCAATGATTTAACGGCGAAAAAAGCGATTAAGTGGAATGCTGTTTCGCTTCCTGCAAAGTAATAGGTTGTTTTTTAAAAGATAGGATATGCATATGAAATATTTAACAAAGAAATATAGCCTACGGGCTTTGGGACTGGCTGTTGGTCTCTTGATGTTTTCTTTACATGGCTGTAAAGATCATGCCATACAGGTGAAAACTATCGATGAATCGAACTATGGAGTGAGTAATGAATCAATTGGTTTTCTGGCCGGAGCGGATGGCAAGCTTGATCTTTCGAATATGGAATTCCGTAAGGAGGGTAGTTATGATGTGCTGCTACAGCTTTCAAAACCCAATTCACAAGGGGTAAAAGGTGCTGTAATTTATAACAAGGATATTCTGCAGGCGTATAACAGTAAAAATGGAACCACCTTTAAGGCTTTCCCAAAGACTTTGGTAAGCTTCTCTGGCAATGGGCAGGTGGAGGTGAAGGCACATGCTGTGGCTTCTGATCCGGTAAAGGTGTCGGTGAAAACGAGCCCCGAGATTGATGGTAAAGAGACTTATGTTATTCCATTGAGTACAACCCTGACATCGGGGGCTGTACCTTCCTCTTCTACCGACCTCTTGCTTTTTGTCAATGATTTATCGTCGGTGCCTTCTACGGCAAAAAGTACAGGTATTCAGATTGTTAGTTGCATGGAGGTTAACGACACAAATCCATTGAATAACTTGAGTTTGAAGCTTAAAAATAGTGATAAATATTTGGTGGATATGGTGATTTTGTTCTCTTCTAATATTAACTATGATGCCGCGACGGCCAAAGTGAAGGTGACGCATAACCCGAATGTTACGCATTTGTTGGCCAATAGCGCCAAGTACCTTAAGCCTTTGCAGGATAAGGGGATGAAGGTGATTTTAAGTATTCTTGGTAACCACGACCGCGCTGGGGTGGCCAATCTTTCTGATGCTGCAGCTAAGGCTTTTGCACAGGAACTAAAAGCGGTATGTGAGGCTTACAATTTAGATGGGGTATTCTTTGATGATGAGTATTCGGCCTATCAGAATCCTGTTCCTCCAGGTTTTGTGTCGCCCTCTTACCGGGCTGCGGCGCGGTTGGTGTATGAGACTAAAATGGCAATGCCTAATAAATTGACCATGGTTTATGTGTACTCCCGTACGGGCCATTTTGGTGGTAATAATGCTATTGCTGAGGCGGAGGCCGGACAGTATGTGGATTATGCTCTACACGATTATGGCGGTGGATATGATTTATCATCCAATTACCCTGGATTACCGAAATCGCGCTGGGGAATGTATTCGGGTGAGTATAGTTTAAACCGGTACCCTTCCGTTAGCAGCTTAAATGCTTTACGCAATGGTAACTATGGGGCTCACATGATTTTTGCCTTTGACCCTAAGCGCCCTAATTTTGATTCGCGCCAGAAGCCGGCATTACAGAATTTGGCCAAAATCCTTTTTGATGATGATCTGCTGCTGGATGAAAGCCAGGTTTATAGTAAAGATTGGTAGTATAAAAATTTTACATGTTGTTGTTTATTGGTTGGTTAGGCTGTCATTTTTCGGAATGGCAGCCTTTTTTGCTGTTGATGTTTGCATGCATGGGCTTATCTATGAATTGACCTTAGCCCGACAAACGGCATCTTGCTTTTCCCTATATTTATGCATGTTTATATACATGTAAATAACTAAAAACAATAATGTTATGGGATTATTAGACAATAAAGTTGCATTTGTTACTGGCGCAGGTTCAGGAATTGGAAAAGCTATTGCCATTCAGTATGCGGTTGAAGGTGCTAAAGTGGTCGTGTCGGATATCAATGAGGCGCAGGGTAATGCTGTGGTGAATGAAATTGACGCCTTAGGTGGGGATGCTATTTTTGTTAAGGCAAATGCTAGCGTAGCAGAAGATATTGAGCATTTGGTCGGTAAAACCGTGGATACCTATGGCCGGTTGGATATTGCATGTAATAATGCAGGGGTAACAGGTACCATGGCTAAAACGGCTGATCTCCGTATTGAGGACTGGCATAAGGCTTTAGATATTAACCTGCATGGCGTTTTTTATGGTGTTAAGTATGCCATCAATCAGATGCTGAAAAATGATGGCGGCGTAATTGTGAATATGGGCTCCATACATAGTATTACGGCGGTACCTAATAGTATTGCCTATGCAGCGAGTAAACATGCCGTGTTGGGTATAACCCGAAATGTTGCCGTAGAATATGGCACCTCAAATATTCGCTGCCATGCGGTGGGCCCCGGATATATTGATACCCCTTTATTGGCAAATTTAAGTGCGGAAGCGAAACAGGGTTTAATTGCTAAGCACCCTATTGGGCGTTTAGGTACAGCCGAAGAGGTCGCGAATCTGGTGGTATACCTTAGCTCGGAAAAATCCTCTTTTATGACGGGGGGCTATTATGCTATCGATGGTGGTTATACTGCAATCTAGTGCACTACAGGTTTTACACTTTATAGTATATAGGCTTTAGGTATTTATAGCCTATATGCTTTTATCGCTACAATATTCAACATATCTTAAAAGATTTTAATATCTTCGGGGTTAAATGCTAACTTAAATATAGGTATTATGAGGATTAATCTCTTACTAGTCGGTGCTACCGTATTTGCGCTGTCGACGATGGGCTGTACAAATACGGGAACTAAGACGGAGACAAAAGAGCCAACAGAAACAGCAGATACAGCGGTTGAAGACGCCCTGCAGGATACGGTATCGGTAGTTAATCCGACAGCTGATGTATCGTTTAAAGATGGTGCCGGGAAGCAACTTAAATTAAGTGAACTCAAAGGCAAGGTAGTTTTTGTTAATTTTTGGGCTACTTGGTGTCCGCCTTGTATTGAGGAGTTACCTTCGATTGCAAAATTGAGTAAACATTTTGCAAATAATGAAGATATCGCCTTTCTCCTCGTTGATGTTGATGGCGAGTATGATCAGTCTGCTGATTTTCTTAAAACACGCAATATTAAGTTAGCAAACTATATTCCCGATAGTGTTATACCGAGTAGTTTTTTAGAAAATGCTATTCCGAGTACGGTTATTATAGATAAGAAAGGCAAACTGGTGCAACGGTTTCAGGGGGCACGCGATTACGACAACCCTGATATGATTAAAGCCATAGAGTCGCTTGTACAGGAAAACTAAAAAGCGATATTTAAATAATTACACCAATACTAAAAAGGTATAGCTCTAGACAGGGCTGTGCCTTTTTTCATGGCTATATTATCCACTTTCATTTTAGATTTTTGTTGTTTCATGCGTTTTCGTGTAGGCGATTCGAATGCTTATCTTTAGCTTTACAAGTTTAATAACTTGGAAGGGGTATCGCAGGATACCCAAATTGTAACAACGCTATGGGCAACAGTGCAAAGAAAATACCATTTAACCGCAAATTTATATCGGCTACAAAGCGTAGGGTCATGCTTTGGTTGGTGGCTTTATTTTTCTTTTACCTATTTTCTTACCTGGTAGACCCTTTTCATCCCATGTGGAAAAGCTATTTTCATGAGCCTTTCGGAAGAGCACTAGAGGATTTTTTGTGGACCTTCGGCTTTAGTATTGTTATCTCCGAACTGTGCATCTTTATCAATAGCGAACTAGACAAGCCCTTGCCGTGGATTTCGGCGCTACGCAAACGACTTATTGTGCAAACGATACTGCAGGTACTGGGCTCGGTATTGCTGATGCTGTTTGTCAATATATTTGTGATGGTTGTTTACGAAGATTTTCCGGGCACAAATTATTATAGCCAATTGACTTGGCTGGCTCAGTGTATGGCGGCAACAATTGCAGTATCGCTGTTGTTGAGCGTAATAAATACCGGAGAACTATTATTAAACAAGTGGAAGCAGAGTACCATACAGGCTGCGCAGCAGCAGGTGAAGGTCTCTGAGCTTAAGCAGAGCGCTATGGCTGCCGAGCTGCAGGCGCTGAAGCTGCAGATCGATCCGCATTTTATCTTTAATAACCTTAGTGTTTTGTCTGAGGTGATATTGGAAGACCAACAAAGTGGTTATGAGTATGCTGAAAGCCTGGCTAGGGTGTACCGCTACCTGCTGGTAAATTCCAAAAAAGATCTTATAGGCTTAGAGGAGGAGCTCAAGTTTTTGGATGCTTATATTTTTATGATTAAAAAGCGTCTCGGTGATGGTGTTCATTTTGATTTGCAGATTAAGGAGGACTGGAAGAGTAAGCTTATCCCACCCATGACGTTACAGTTTTTGGTGGAAAATGCTATAAAGCATAACCAAACCTCGAAAAGTATGCCCCTGGAGATTCGTATTTCCTGTTTGCCTACCGGCGAACTTTTGGTGTCTAATACGTTAAAACCTTTGTTAAATAAAATAGAATCGTCGGGTGTCGGTATGCTAAATATTAAATACCGATTTGAGCTTCTGGGCGCACCCAAACCTACAATCGAATGTTCGTTAACGGAATTTAAGGTTAAACTTCCTTTATTATGAAAATTTCTACCCTGTTAATTATTGAAGATGAGAAGCCTAATGCAGACCGCTTAAAGCGTTTACTGAAACAGATACGTCCGCAGCTGCAAATTGTGGGCGTGGAAGACTCCATCTACTCCGCTGTCGAGTGGTTGCGCAGCCATGCACATCCTGATATTATTATGATGGATGTACGTCTGTCGGATGGGTTAAGTTTTGAGATCTTTAACTGGATAGCGGTAGAATCACCGATTATTTTTACGACAGCGTACGATGAGTATGCCGTTAAGGCCTTTAAATTTAATAGCATAGATTACTTGTTAAAACCCATCGAGGAGGAGGAGCTGGAGGCTGCTTTTGAGCGCTATGAATCGTTGTTGCCGGGCGAACCTGCTGTGCAGACTAATGTGCAGGAGCTATTAGCCTTTATGCAGCCGCAGGTTTATCGGAAGCGCTTTCTTATTCCATTCCGTGATGGTTATAAAAATCTGCTTATTGAGGATATTGTGTACTTCTATTCTGAAAATGGTTTAAGCCATGCACGCCTGGCCGACGGAAATACCGAGATTGTGCCTCAAACGTTGGAAGAGCTTGAAAAGCAACTCGATCCATCGCTGTACTTTCGTGCGAACAGACAGTTTATTATACATATAGATGCCATCCGACAGGTGCTTAATTATTTTAATGGTAAACTGAAGCTGGAACTTAAAATAACACCACACCTGGAGCTTATTGTAAGCCGTGAGAAAGCGCCGAATTTAAAAATGTGGTTGGATTTTTAAGCCCTGTAAACTTCATATTTACAATCCTACGTTTCATATTGAATTCTATCAATTTCACTTTTTTTTTCAAATCAAAAGCACTTTTTATGTAGTTATTTTGCTGCTATAAATAATATTATAAACTATGCAGAATAAGTTTTGGACAAGAATGTTTGTATTTACCGTACTCGCAATCACTGTGGCATGCGGTTCAGAAAGTAACACCGATGGGGGCACTGCACAGGCCTTGGAAACTGACTTTGTTGCGCTTGAGGAGGGTGATGCGCAGACCTATGTGGGGTATCCTGCGCGGGTGGAGGGTACGGATAATGTAGAAATCAAAGCTCAGGTATCGGGTTACTTGCAAGAGGTGTTGGTAAAAGAGGGTCAGTTTGTTCAGAAGGGACAGCTGCTGTTTAAAATTAACCCTGCCATTTTTGAAGAGCAGGTAAACACCAACCAGGCTGCTCTAAAAACTGCTCTTGCAAATCAAGCTAATGCTTTACTGGAGGTGGAAAAGATAAGGCCTTTGGTAGAAGGGGGCGTGGTTTCCGACTTACAGCTTCGTACAGCACAGGCGGCCTACGATGCGGCCTCGGCGCAGGTGGCGCAAGCGCGTGCCGCTGTCGGCTCTTCGCGTTTAAATGCTGATTTTACGCATATCAAAGCCCCAGTTAGTGGTTTTATTGGCCGCATACCGAATCGGATCGGAAATTTGGTAACCCCAGCAGATGTTGTTCCACTGACAAACCTTTCGGATATCACGCGGATTAACGCGTATTTCGCGATGAACGAGGCCGAGTTTATAACCTATCAACGTGCCGGAATGGATACGACGCATGTGTTGAATAGCGTGGAGTTTATTTTGGCTGATGGTTCTACTTACCCTATAACTGGGACTTTAGAAAATGCATCTGGAATTATGGAGCGTAATCTAGGTAGTATGGCGATGAAGGCGGTGTTCGCCAATCCTGATAAACTTATACGTGCAGGTGCTACAGGAAAGGTACGGTTAAACTATACCTTACACCATGTACTTACCATCCCGAAAACTGCTGTTAAGGATATTCAGGATATGCTTTTTGTGTTTAAGCTGACGGATGGAGGTGTGGTAAACATGGTGCCAATCCGCATTTCTGGAGGTAATGCCACGCAATATTTCGTGTCGTCAGGCTTGCGTGCGGGGGATAAAATCGCGATTAATAGAATGGATGTGCTTACCGAGAATATGCCTGTAAAAGCAACAATCGCTGCTGCAGGAAAGTAATATTTTGCCCTAAATAATAGCTGAAAATTCATGTTAAAGAAAATTATAGATAGGCCAGTTATGGCTACGGTAATCTCTGTGGTTATCGTTATCCTGGGGATTATCGGGTTAATGGAGCTTCCGGTAACGCGCTTTCCGGATATTTCGCCACCTACGATTATGGTGAGCGGCACTTACCCCGGAGGAAATAGTGAGACCGTAATCCGTTCTGTTGTTACGCCATTGGAGGAGCAGATAAATGGGGTTGAAGATATGGAGTACATCCGATCTACGGCGAGTAATGACGGTACATTCTCTATTTACATCATATTTAAGCAGGGGGTAAACGCCGATCAAGCGGCTGTAAATGTGCAAAATAGGGTGCAGCAGGCTACCCCAATATTGCCACAGGAGGTGTTGCGCTTGGGCTTAACAACCTCCAAACAGCAGAATAGCATGATTATGCTCTTCAATCTGTATACCGATGATAATGAAAAGTATGACGAGAAATTTCTGCAAAACTATGCCAATATTAATCTTATACCCCAGATAAAACGCGTTAAGGGTGTAGGGCAGGCCATGGTTTTTGGAGTGAAGGATTATTCGATGCGGATATGGTTGAACCCGCAAAAGATGGCCAACTATGGTTTGGTGCCGGCTGATATTTCCAATGTGTTGAGCGATCAGAGTTTGGAGTCTGCACCTGGAAAACTCGGCGAGGAGTCTACTGCGGCCTTGGAGTATGTGATCCGTTATAAGGGGAAGAAAAATAAACCCGAAGAGTTTGAAAGTATGATCGTGAAAAATGATGGTACAAATATTATACGGTTGAAAGATGTAGCACGTTTGGAATTTGGTTCCATATACTACAGTAGCGATAATTTCTCGAACAGTAGAAATGCGGTGACCATTGGTATTTTGCAAACGTCGGGTTCGAACGCTAATGCAATTGAAATTGGCGTAGACCATGCTATTGAGTCTTTAAGGTCTTCGTTTCCTCCGGGGATACATTTTTCGAAGGTTATCAGTACCAAGGAGCGTTTAGATGAGGCTATTGGTCAGGTGAAAATGACTTTATTGGAAGCCTTCTTGTTGGTGTTTGTGGTTGTTTTTATCTTTTTACAGGATTTTAAATCTACCTTAATTCCGGCTATCGCTGTTCCTGTATCTATTGTAGGTACGTTTTTCTTCCTGTTGTTGTTGGGCTTTACCATCAATGTGTTAACACTTTTTGCCTTAGTTCTAGCCATAGGTATTGTCGTCGATGATGCTATAGTTGTGGTCGAGGCGGTACACAGTAAGTTGGAGGGGTCTACATTAACGGCACGCGAGGCCACACGGCAGGCGATGACTGAGATAACAGGGGCCGTTATTTCTATTACTTTGGTGATGTCGGCGGTATTTATTCCGATTGGATTTATGTCGGGTTCTGCAGGGATATTCTATAAGCAGTTTGCCTATACGCTGGCTATTGCTATTATAATTTCGGCCGTAAATGCGCTAACCCTAACACCGGCATTATGTGCTGTATTGTTGAAAAACCACCATCACGGGAAGGCGGGTAGCAGCAAAAGGCTTGGCTTTGGCAAACGCTTTGCCCTTGCCTTTAATGCGGCATTTGGTCGTATGACGGATCGCTATGTGTCTGGACTGGCTTTTATGGTGAAGCGTAAGTGGTTTACTGCGGGTTTTATTGTCGCTATTATCGCAGGTGCACTGTGGTTGCTGAATAGCACACCGAAGAGTTTTGTGCCGATGGAAGACGACAACTTATTTGCCTATTCTTTGGCTATGCCTCCAGGAACGGGATTAACCGTAACCAGCGAGGTGGCGACACGTATTAACACGATATTGGCGGAGTTTGATGCGGTAGAGGATAACACTTCTTTTACGGGCTACAATCTCTTGGGCAATAGTACAACAGCGTCGTATGCTGCGGGTTTTGTGAAATTGAAACCTAAAGCGGAGCGGGGCGAGATAAAGGATATCGATGCGTTGGTGGCCGCTATTGATGCCAAACTTGCTACCATAAAGGAGGGAAGTATTATGACCTTTAGAATGCCTCCAGTAGAGGGGTATGGTTTAACCAATGAAGCGGAGATTGTTCTTCAGGATAGAATGGGTAGAGATCCACAGGCGCTGAAGGCTAAAGCGGATGAGGTTATAGCGCAGTTGTTGCAATTGCCTGAGGTGGCCTCGGCTTATACCATGTTTCGCGCCGATTATCCGCAGCTGGAACTTGAGGTGGATGAGGATAAAGCGAAGCTGCTAGGCGTTAATGTATCCGATGTTTTAATGACCATTCAGACGTATATGTCGGGCGACCAAACGCATAACTTCTCGCGTTTTGGTAAGTTTTATCGCGTAAATATTAAGGCTGATGGTATCTATAGAATGGACGAACAGGCTTTTAACGATATTTTTGTGCGCAGCACGACCGGCGATATGATCCCGGTTAATACGCTGGTGACTTTAAGTAAAGTGTATGGACCAGAAACGGTAAACCGCTATAACTTGTACAATGCGTTGAATATCAATGTGAGCCCAAAGCCGGGGGTTAGTAACGGTCAATTGATGGCTATTATGGAGGGTGTTTTGGATAAATTGCCGTCGGACTATAGCTATGAATGGACTGGTTTGAGTTTGGAGGAGCGCTCTTCGGGAAACCAAACGCTAGTCATACTTGGCCTTTGTTTGCTGTTTGTATATTTATTATTGTCGGCGCAGTACGAGAGTTATATGCTACCATTGGCGGTTTTGCTTTCTATTCCTACCGGTGTGGTGGGTGCCTATTTGGGTATTAGAAGTATTGGCCTAGACAATAATATTTATGTGCAAGTGGGCTTAATTATGCTGATAGGATTGCTGGCCAAAAATGCCATCTTAATTGTGGAGTTTGCCGTTCAGCGTCGTCAACAGGGCTTACCAATAGTAGAGGCTGCCTTTGAGGGCGCGAAAGCCCGCCTTCGTCCTATTATTATGACCTCACTGGCCTTTATTGCGGGCATGATACCGCTGATGTTGTCTGCTGGAGGTATGGCTACGGGAAATAAATCCATTTCCGTTAGTGCCGCCATGGGGATGTTGAGTGGTGTGGTTTTGGGGGTCTTTATTATCCCATTGTTATACATCTTGTTTCAATATTTGGAGGAAACATGGTTTGGAAAAAAATCTGAAAATGTAGTGCATGTAACGAAAGGAACAGAAAATGAAAACTAGGTTATTGGGGTTGCTGTGGATGGCTGCTGCCGTGCTAGCAGCAGCATGCTCGGTGTCGAGCAAATATGTACGTACAGAGTTGAAGGTGCCAGAGGTTTACCGTGAGGCGCTGCCGCTTACGGGCGACTCGCTACAGTTGTCGTACAAGAATTTTTTTACCGATCCGCATTTATTGGCTTTAATAGATAGCGCATTGGCACAAAATCTGGACGTTGGCCGTGCCTTGAAAACTATGGAGCAACTGGACTTGATGTTTAAGGAGGCCAAGCATAGTTTAATGCCTACGGTAGATTTAAATATGGGGGCAAACCGCAATTGGGTGTCTAAGCGTAGTTTAAATGGCTCCTTAACAGAGCAGTTTACGGGCAATCCGTACCTGGACGATTATAATATTGCTTTACAGATTTCCTGGGAAGCGGATATATGGGGGAAAGCTAAGCTGCAGAAGGATGTGGCCCTGCACGATTATTTTTCGCAGCGTGAAAATTTGGTAGCCCTGAAAACACGTATTGTGGCGCAGGTAGCTCAGGCTTACTATAACCTGCTGGGTTTAGACCAGCAGCTGCGTATTACACAGGAAAACATAGCCCTTAGCCGTCATACGGTGCAGCTGTTAAGGTTGCAGTTTACCTCGGGGCAGGTCAATGCCTTGGCGGTGCAGCAGGCGGAGGCGCAGCTTAAAACGGCCGAGCTGCTGCTGCCTTTAACGCAGCAGCAGATCAGTGTGCAGGAAAATGCCTTAACTATTTTAATGGGCGATTATCCGAAGGCGATAACACGTAGTACAGCGATGGTCTATGCCTTAGGAATGGATACATTTTCCCGCGGTGTGCCAGCAGATCTGCTCAGTCGTAGAGCCGACCTTAAAGCAGCAGAATATGCGGTTATCAGCTTAAATGCTAAAACTGGCCTTGCGAAGATAGCGATGTATCCAGCGCTAAGTATTACGCCGCAGCTGGGCTTAAATTCGTATACCTTTAATCATTGGTTCGACCTGCCGGGGTCGCTGACCAAAACCTTAGCGGCAAATTTAACCCAGCCTATCCTGCAGAAGCGCCGCCTAAAAACGGCCTACCAATCGGCGTTATTGGATCAGGAAAAAGCTGCCTTAAATTTTAAGCAGGTATTTTTACAAGCGGTGGCTGAGGTGTCAGATGCCTTGGCAAAGAGTAAGGGTGCGGAGGAGCGACTGAAGCTTGTACAGGCACGTACGGAAAGTCTGGATCAGTCTACAATTGATGCTATTAAATTATTTAAAAGTGGTATGGCTACGTATCTGGAGGTTATTGTGGCGCAGAGTAATAAGCTGCAGAATGATTTGGAATATCAAGGCATCGTATTAGACAAATTGAATGCCGAGTTGGAGCTTTATAGAGCTCTGGGTGGAGGTATAGATTAAATCAGCCGCGCGATTACGAAAACGGGTAAGAAAAAGAAGGTGTATGATACAATGCACCTTCTTTTTTTTTGGAGGTTATTTAAGGGTTTATTTTTTCTTCTTTTTTCTTTTCTTGCCCCACCAAATGTAAAACCCCGTTATGGGTAAGCTAGCACAAATCAAACTGGCCGAGAAGTACAGGATCTTCGTCGGCATACCGCCAATAAATCCCGTATGTAAGGCATAGTTAGATCTTGCTATCCATTCGGCTGTATTGGTATCCTTAATCGACTTTTGTGTCCGTGGCAACAGGGCCAAACTATTACGGTCGAAGCTTAAGTCGCGCCAACGCCCGTTGTGCATATCTGTGCAGGCATAAACGGTTTCTTCATCCGGCTCGGGGTAGTGAATAATAATCGCTTCCGTGTTGAACTGCGCAATTTCATGGCGCACCTTATACCATATCTTATCCGCCGTAAGAAGGGCATCCTGTAGGATAGGATCGGGAGCATCGGCAGGTTTAAGCACCTTTTCAATTTTAGGGCGTGGCGGTATGCCACCACTAAGCCACATCACCGATTTGCGCATCCAGGGGAATGCCATAATCAATCCGGTAAGCGCCATCAGCAGCGCTAAGGTTAGCGAATAGAAACCAAGGACATTATGCAGGTCGTAATTAATTCTTTTTAAGGAGGCTTTCCAGTTTAGTGTAAAGCTTTGTTTTACCATGCGTTTGTTCCATTTTTTTGGCCACCACATAATAATCCCTGAAACGGTGACTATAAAAAATACAAGTGTTCCCCAGCCGACCACCTGTCGGCCTACCTTACGCGGCATCCATAAGCGGCGATGCCCTTCATCCATAAAATGGAAGATATCATCGTGATCTACGGCAGCCAATACCTCACCAGAATAAGGGTTTACATACAAGATGCTATCAAAATCTTCCAATCCTGCTTTCACAGATTTGTCAAGGCCATAGTACCACACACTCTCCACTTCCTTATCCGGATAGACGGCCTTGATTTTTTTATACAATTCAGAAGGGGGCAGCTGCTTATCGGCAGATTGCTCTTCCACATGAATATAGTTGTATACAAGCGCCTTAAAGTCGTGCTCAAAAACGAGAACACAACCCGTTACCGAAAGAATAATAACAATAATACCCGATACCAAACCTAACCATAGGTGCAACCAGGCATTAATTTTTAAAAAGAATTTTTTCATTTTTACGGTTTATACAAAGTAGCATCAGGCCGTAAGTGATAGCCGCCCGCAGTAAAGGCAACCACTACTTACGGCCTGATGGCTGTGGTACTATTATTTATTTAGGTTAAATAAGATAGGGGTATCATTATCGCCGCCTAAAACCTTAGCACCCTTGGTAAGTTTATCCGTCGCCGGATCGTATTCCCAAATATAAATAGCATCTGCTTTCGGGTCATTTACAGCAATATAAGCCTTGCCATTATGCAGTACGGCAGATCTAGAGTTTGATACCAATGGAAAGTCCAGTTTTTTCACTACCTTCTGTGTGGTAACATCAACGATCAGGTACTCCCACATCGCCGCATACCACCAATCGTCGAACACTTTAACATTGTTCGCCACATCATGGGCAGATATTAATAAGGCCTTGCCATGACCAAGGTACGTAACACCAAGCTGATTGTCGCCGGCGCGTAATGCCGAAACATTAAAGAAATAGTTTTTATCCAGGCTATATTCACCATCCTTAATACGGAAAAATCCCGTAGGCATATTCGGCTTGTTACCGCCTAACACCGGCATAGTATAGGTCTGCAAGTACGTATAGCCATTTTCTTTAAACTGACCAAAGTAACCATTACGCGTAGGCCCTATAGGATTAGAACGTAAGTCTTTGCCCGTAATCGCGAAGTTTTTAAACCCAGGGTAGTCAACAACTGCCGTGTAGGTAGTATCGTAGGTAACTTTTGTCACTTGATTGTATAAGCTATAGCCGAGCACGATTTTGTTGCCCTGTGGTACCATAGCATACAAACGGATGTTATGGTCTTTAGGGATATTTTTGCCGGTTTCAAATGTTCCTGATCCAGTAATTACCATTTTGTCGATATCCACCACCGTATACTCGTTGCTACCACGTGGACCAAAAGCGAGTTCACTATCGCTAAGCCAAGTATGCCAGCCTAAATAGAGGTTTGACAGGGTAGACAAAGGAATAACACTTACGGTTTTAATAAGCCCATTGTCGGCTACATACTTACCGAATTTCTTAGCCGTAGGATCCAGGTGGTAGAAATACTTACCCTTCTGGATTCGATTTTCCTCCCAGGTAAAAATATTAGTTACATCTGTACCTTTTCCTACCGGACTGATGGTGCCATTCATAAGGTCTTGAATGCCAACCATAAAGGTGCCTTCTTTTGTGCTATAAGAGATCATAAAGTTAGGGTCCTCTTTCACTGGCCCCGTAGTGCTGTCGTCCGACGATTTCGAGCAGGAGGCCGTACATATAGCCCCGATTGCTAATGTTGCCATTAGACTTTTTCTTACTGTTTTATACATGCTATTGTTATTAATTAATTAATTAGAAGTCAATACGTAACGTAGTTTTATGGATACAGACCTACCCGGTTTTTGAAGTTTAAACATATCGTAGGTAATCTGATTGCTCAAGTTTCTGCCATCCAGTGTAATGTTGTATTTGTTCCCAGCAAAGGAATAGGTTAGCGCAACGTTATGCGAATACTGGGCAGGAATATAATCTTTAGTACCTTTTTCGGCGAGTTTTGACCAGGTGGTGGAGTAGCTATTTACATACTGTAGGTAATAGTTAATGCGCATATGGCTGTCTTTTCGTCCCCAGGGGTTGTGTATCCCCGTGCTAATATCAAAGTTTCCATACAGCCAAGGCTCATTTGAAGTACGATTTTTATAGGTTATTTTCACCCTATCCGTACCTTTTTCATATTTCTCCCTATCGGTAGCGTTATAATAACTTAAGTTGAAAACCGAACGTATTAAACCTCCCTTATACGTATAGCGGGCTTCAAAATCGGCGCCCTGCACTTTAATACCTCCCTGGTTGTACGCCCTTCTACGTGGGCCTTCCGTAGTTTCAAACTGCCGGTTTAAGATATAATCCTTGGCATTACGGTAGAAAACGCCCATATCCATATTAAAGCGATGATCTTCCTTTCCAAATGCGGTATAAAAATTAAGGTTGTAGTTATCGCTGTTCACCGGTTTCAATTCCGGTGCTGCAACCACAGAAAGGCCATCGCCAAATAACTCCGTAAAATCGGGTAAGCGGTACGCATGTTCATAAGAAACCTTGACGCCGAAATTTGGCGTAAACGCATAATTCGATGCCGCGCCGTAGCCCAGGTAGCTCTTCGTCGCATTACTGGCTGCAGCAGATTTCTCTTGTACCTTACCGATAATGGTATAGTGTTTTACAAAGAAGGTATTATTCAAACGTCGCTTTAAAAAGAACTGTTGGTAGTTCAAGCCCTTAATATGCTGTTGAATGCGGTTGGTTTTAAAGAAGAAATCATTATAAGGGTCAATTTCATTATACTGCTTGCGCTGGTTGCTGCTCAGGTTATAATTGAAATTTACCAGGTGGTGGGTATGTATTACATAATTTAAATTCCCCTGCAAAAAATAATTGTCAAATTTCTGGTGGGCGATAGATTTACGTGCCGAAAGCTCCCCTGCATTGGGAAAATAATCGTCGGTATGCGTACCCAACCAAGTATAGGTCGTATACGAACTGGTATCGATAATCCGAGTTTTGCTGTTCGCCATATTCCCGTATGCAGAAAGGGAAAGGCCATCGATCCACAAGCGGTCCTTACGGTAGCGGAAATTCGGTGTGAAACCCGAGGTATTACTTTCCACTTTCCCCAACACCTGCTCTTGGTGGGCACCCGTTTGAATCTGTTTATCCACCCGGCTGTAGGTAAGTCCGACGACGGCAATATCAGCCCATTTTTTGCCATCTACGCCCAATTCCAGCTGCGTCATATACGACTTATAATCGTCGTGAAAGCGGCGTGCTGAGGCAATGGTATCAAATTTAGTCTTCTGCGGTACAGTAATATAGATGGCAGCATCGGGATTGCTGCGCATTAAATAATTGTTGTTCGAAAAATTATAATACGCATTTAAGTTGACACGGATTCCAGTTTTAGCATCCTTATATCCCGTACTAAGAGCCGATCTATGGGTATTAAAGGACCCATAGCTATAACTCGCATCGACAAATTTAGCCTTATCTTTTTGGGTAACAATATTTACGGCACCCCCTAAGGCATCCGAGCCCAAATAAGCCGGTACCACACCCTTGTACACCTCAATGCGCTCAGCGATATTTACCGGTATATTGTTGAGCGTCATGCCGCTGCCGAGCGACTCCATCGGGATACCATCGAGGAAAAATTTAATGTTATTACCCGAAAGGCCATTTAAAGAAAAATTGTAATTCGATCCTAAGCCCCCTTGCTCGCGGATGTTGACGCCACTGGATCGGTTTAATACCTGATTGATATCCGAATTTGTGTTGGCAAAGTCCTTCGTTTCAATAACGTTAACATTGAAACCCGTTTCTTTAATTTTTTTTGCCTTAGATTTTCCCTCCACATAAACCTGATCGATGTTTTTTTGCGCTTCCACTAATATAAAGTCTAGTGTTATCGCACTACTGGTATTCCGCTGAATCGTCTTCTGTTGGGTAATATACCCCATATGCGAAACAATAACGGTTACATCTTGCTGCGGTAACGTTTTTAGGCGGTACGCGCCAGTGGTATTTGTCTGTGTGCTTTTATTAAGCTCTTTAAGGGTAATTTTCGCCCCCGGTAAAGGCGTATTGCTTTGGTTTTTTACTACTCCATGTAATTCTATCTCCTGACCGTAAACCAAACTTAGGGTTAATAAGAATAGAAATCCTAGCCTACATCTTAAATCAAACATCTTTATTTAGATTAATTATATATAAAGAAGTTGCTTATATATCCTTAATCCGAAGGTCGGGAATGAAATAAAATGAAAATTATTTTAAATAGTCCATCCGCAGAAGGTAATCTGTTGATTTATTGATAGAAAGGATTTCAGTTATTTTTTCGTCCGCCAGCGAATATTGCCAAATACGGTGTTTATCGTCGCTGTCATCGATAGAAATATAAACCATATTGTTATGAACCAATACATTTTCCTTCCGGGTACCTTTATCCAAGGGGAGCGCAAGTTTATGCAGCTTTCCCGAATGCAGGTCCAGCACAAAATACTCAAACTGAAAGGTAGAATGGTGGTTAGCGAAATCTGTAAATTTGTCCTTTTGTTCGCTTCGTATTAGGGCCTTATTATTTCCGATATACCAAAAACCATAGGCATGGTTATGAATAGCCTTTGATATATTAACCATATAATTCGTATCGACGTTAATGGCATTTTTCGGCTTACGGAAAATGGCGGTAGGCTGATGCAGGTTGTTGCCAAGTGCAATACCCGGGCAGCTCATAAAATACAAGTCTCCATTTTCGGTATCGGCACTGTAGGTCTGTACCGTATTTATACCACCGGGATAGGTAGAACGGCTGTCTTTTTGTAGGTTGTTAACCTGTAAGGTTTTGAAATCCAGGTTAATGTAATAACTAGTGTCCTGGGTGCTATAATCATTCATATTTAAATAATTACCAAAGGAATACGCTAGCCATAAGGCATTATTCTGTACCGCTACAAGACCAATATTCAAGCGATTAAATACCGTATCGGTATTCGGTATAGGTAATAAAGTCTGTCGGATAAGTTTGAAGTTTTTGGCGTCAATTTCAAACAGGCTACAGGTCTTTTTGCTGTTTCGCTCTACCGTAAATACCAATAAAGTGTCTGTATTATTTTTCCAATGAAACTGCTCTATATATCTATTGTCGAGCTGTATGGTATCGAGGGCCTGCAGTTTTTGCGCTTTTAAGTCAATATGATACCGAATAAACTGACTACTACGGTAATCAACATGATAAAAATAGCCAGCTTTCTGAATATACTCCCGGTCAAAGAATGCTGGAATCTGAATTTCCAGAAGCGCAGTTTGCGGATATAGGCTGTCGGTAATAAACATCCTATTCATTCCATCTTTGTCTAATGTAAAAATGGCATATTGCGGAGCAGCCGCAGGCACCTTATCTCTTTGCGAACAGGCCCCCAAAAGTATAAGGAACAACAGCAACACATAAGATTGCCAAACAAAGGTAATTTTGGGTAGGAAAGGTCGCATAAAAGGCAAAAACTAGGTTAGGTGAAACTGTTTTCGGATTTGTTGCTGAATAGGCGGTGGCAGGAAGTTGATTTCCCGTTTGCGGAGGATAATAAGCCTGTTGTTTTGAGGATCCTCCGAGACATAGTAAACTTCGCCTTCATTAAAATGCAGCGATGTCTTTGTTTTGGCATCGTAAAAGGTAAGTTTCCGTTTAGGTTTTAACATAATATCACCACGAAGGGCTAAAGTACCCGTTTGAAAATCCAACCGTGCCGAGCTATTGCCACCCAGTGCAAGATCGAAAGATGCTTTATTAAACCACTGTAAAGTAGGCTGCGTATTATGGGCTTGAAAATTTGCCGTTTCACGATTCCGCTGATAGTAAAACAGCGCCAGGGCAGCAGCAAGCGTTAGCGCAATACAAGCAGCGGCAGCCCCTTTTTGGGTAAACCATGCCCACGGCGACGACCAAGAACGTTGTTTACTGTGGCCGCCAGAAATATCCTTAATTGGAGTTTCAGCATCCAGCTCTTTAACCAAGGCAGACCAAATTTCAGGTTCTACATGGTCAAACTCATGCCTGGGTGCCTCCAAAGTATTCCAATCGTCATTATCTAGCCAGGCCTGTACAACAGCAAGTTCCTGATCGGTACACTGACCGAGCTCATACTTTTGAAGTAATTCTTTGCTGATGTTGTTTTCTGCCATATTTACAATAATACGAAATATCTGCCTTTATTGGCGATTTTACAGGTTATAATATCCTTGTTCTAACTCCATTTTTAAGGTTAGTAATGCTTTACTAATATGATATTCAACAGCGCGTTCGGATATTAAAAGCTCTTGTGCAATTTCTTTATTGCTTAAACCACGCTCTCGACTCATTTTAAAGACATGCTTACATTGGCGGGGCAAGCTTTCCACAATACAGTTCAATTTATAACGTAATTCTTTAACCTGCAACTGCTGATCTTCATACTCAGTATCCGACTGCGATAAGATAAGGTCGTGATGCCGTTGTCGCGTCGTCTTATTGCGCAAGAACTCCAAAGATTTTAATTTTACAGCACGTATCAGATAACGTTCAGCATCTTTAATATTTAGCTTATCACGTCTTTCCCATAGAGATTTGAAAACATCCTGCACAATTTCTTTGGCATCCTCTTCCTCTTCCGTTGTCTTTAGCGCAAAAGCAAACATCCGTTTCCAATACAATTGAAAGAGCTGCTCGAAAGAATCTCGATCCATATTAAAGGATGTACTATGTTTTGTGGTTTCCAAATCATCACAAAGATACATTTATTTAGAATGGTTATAAATAATATTAATTTGTTTTTTCTAACCTACTGGTGTTCAAGTAAAAATAACGCTGCCTTTGTGCCTTTACATGCTGGAATTTTAAGATGCCACTTAAGCAAAGCCTCCGAATATTACTATAAACTGCTGCATAGCTATAGCGTTTACCACCGTTGTTCAGTGCCAAGAAGATTTCATTAGCATCCATCTCGCGTTTCGAATCATTTAATAGGGCTACAATGGCCATAGCGGTGTTTTTCATACCCTCCAAGGTTAAGAACCAAAACGATAGCTTAGGCTAAGTTGCACTTTTCTATTATCTGGAAACTCCTGGTAAACAACCACGAGATCGGCATTCGTACTAGTAAAGCCAGGTTTAGCATTTCGGATAAGGCCATTGGCCGCAATTTTAACCATTGCCTTTTCCTTCCATAATTTTTTCTCTAGGGCAATGTCCAACCCATAGGTTTTCGCTTTCTTGCGTATGCCCTGTAGTACAGGAGCGTTATAATACCCCAATATTTCGGAGCGCATCTCCCAAGGTAGGCTAAGGCTGTGCTTCGTATTTAAGGTCCAGCTATATCCAGCGCGGGAGAGATATATGGATCCAGCCTCCCCGGAGTACGCATTGTGAAAGGCATTGGCATAGTGACTCGCATTCCACCAGCTATTGAAATTGTGCGTATACATTACACTCAGGTTATAGTTTCTATATTTACCAATATTTTCAGGTTTGCTTTGCGTTTGGTTAGCCTGCTCCCCAGGCGTAGCTATATAATTGATAACCTGGTTTGTTTGTGAAAAACTAAAGGTGGTAAATAACCTACTCTTAAAACCGTGCCCCAGCTCTAAACTATAACTGCGTTCGGGTTTTAACGTCGGATTACCCAGGGTATAATTAAAAGCATCTTCGTATACGCGGAATACATTTACCTCATGATCACCAGGTCTTTCAATGCGGCTGCTGAAGGAGGTGCGTAGCGTGTTTTTTTCGTTCAGGTTATACAATACATAAGCATTGGGAAAGAGGTTAAAATACCGCTGATTATCCTTCTTCTGTAAGGTCTTTTGATCGGCGCCCAAGTACGTATACTCTCCCCGTAAACCCGCTTGATATTCAAAGGCTCCGGATTTTCCAGCATACATGACATACAAGGCTTCAATATGTTGCGTATACCTAAAATGGTTACTGCTCCCCAGGTCGGGCTGCCACTGCTGTGCAGCTACCAAGGTGTCGTTTATCATTTTATTATTGATATACATATGCGAAGCCTTCCAACCAAATTCCAGTTTTGCCTGATCGGAAAGCGGATGGCTATAATCTATTCTAGCGCTGTAAGTAGTATTACTTAAATCCTGTATATTTCGCCGCCCACTGTTTCTAAGTAACGTATTTTGATTTTTCAGGCTTGTATTAAATACATTATCATAATCATTGCCATGAGGGGCAAAGTCTACGTTAACTTTTAAGAAATGGTCCTCCTTTTCATATTTCCTTTGGTAGTTGAAGTTAAAGGTATGGTTTTCGAAACCCTCGTCGAAGAAGCTCGTGGTTTTCGCCCATTGTTTTTCGCGGTTTACCCGGTCAATTTCCATATCCGCAATTGCGTTATAGATAAAATTTCCTTTTATAAAGTTGTAACTGAACTCCATACTGCTTTTGGGTGAAAACTCGTATGTAAATCCTGTTCGTAAACTATAAAAGCGCCCAGGATCCAAAACCTTGTTTTCAGTTTGTGTTTGGCGGCTTGTAAGCTGACCGTTATCATAAAACGACCTCCAAGTATTAGCATGATCCCTGGAAGCCTCCTGTCCGAAAGAAAAGTTGGCGAACATATTCATCTTATCCGTTTTATAATGTAAACCAAGGCCAGTGCTCCCTTGTTGGCGGCGTGATTTGCTGCCACGAACAAAAACATCGCCACCCCAGCCGATATTTTTATTCTTTTTGGTGATGATATTTATAGCACCTGCCGTACCTGCAGCATCCTCCTTGGCCGAAGGATGACTGATCAGCTCGAGCTTCGATACATCACGTGCCTGCATACTGCGCAATAGATTTACCAGTTGGTTTCCGGTTAAATATACCTCGCGACCATCGATTTTAACATGGGCTCCTGCACGTCCTTGAATCGTGAAGTTGCCCTTACCATCGTTCAGGATGCCAGGTGTCTTTTCTAAAAGTTCCAACACATTGTTGCCCTCCGCGACCACCGAACCTTCAACCTGCACCACCATTTTATCGGCATACTGCCGGATACTGGGTGCTGTACCCTTCACCGTGACACTTTCAATTTCTACGTGGCTATCTGGTAAATAAACAGGCGTTGCCGTGATGGTTTCCTTGTCTTTTAAAGGGTAGGGCCTGCTGGTTATGGTTTGAAAACCTATACCACTATAGTGTAACAAGTAATCGCCGTGGCGATTTACAGTAAACTGAAAAAATCCATTTTCATCCGTTTTCTGCTGCTGTACCAGGCTCGAGTCGGGCAGCGCCAATAGCTTGATGTTTACCTGTTCTAGGCTTTTATTGTGGGTGTCGAATACGCGTCCGGATAGTATAGATTGTGCCCTTGCATCGATTCCTATTAGGCTTAGGCCTAATAAAAAAGCCGCAGTTTTGCTTATAGGCTGTCGTCGCATCTTATGCTGGCTGCATAGGAACGATACAGAGCGCTGGATATATGGTGTTTTACCGTCTTTTTTATACATTATTTTTTTAATTAGACCGATTATAAATAACCTACTTATATATAAGTTGCGCAACTGCGGGTGTACCGAATGTTTAATTCTATTTTTATTTAATTTTTTTCCTTGCAGTAAACACAGGGAGTCCTTTTTTACCGTAATATGCGGTTTTATGCGATTCTTTTTTTTTCCACCTACTCCGATCAAACCTGAGGTAGTTTGTCTTTTAGCGAAATAATCTTCGGACATTTCTGTGGTTAAGAAATTTTATATACCTTTAGTATACTTAGGTTTTCACTACTTATACTTAAGTAAATACAACGGAGGAGCAAGCTTCTGCGTTATGATAATTATAAACTTTTTTAATAACATTTCTATGACGCAAACAGCAGGAGACCGTTTTAGGCTTGCCCTGGCGACTGAAAACCCTTTACAAATTGTTGGAGCAACTACTGCAAACCATGCCCTGCTGGCGCAGCAGGCGGGCTTTAAGTCCATTTACCTGTCTGGGGGTGGGGTGGCAGCAGGTTCCTTAGGGATTCCTGATCTGGGAATTACAACCTTGAATGATGTTTTAATAGATGCAGAGCGGATTACGAATGTTTGTGACCTTCCTTTATTGGTCGATATTGATACAGGATTTGGGCCCTCTGCTTTTAATATATCCAGAACCATTAAATCCCTTATAAAAGTTGGCGCAGCTGCCGTGCATATGGAAGATCAGGTTGGTGCAAAACGATGTGGGCATCGACCCGGTAAGGCGCTGGTATCGATGGGTGAGATGGTCGATCGTGTAAAAGCGGCCGTAGATGCGCGTACCGACAGCACTTTTGTAATCGGTGCGCGTACCGATGCTTTGGCCTCCGAAGGTATAGAGCAGGCTTTAGCGCGTGCAGTAGCGTATACGGAGGCTGGTGCCGACTTTATCTTTGCTGAAGCTGTGCACGATCTGACGCAGTATATTCGTTTTGTCGAGCAGACCAAGATACCGGTATTGGCCAATATTACCGAGTTTGGAGAAACACCACTTTTTACGGTCGAGCAGTTGGCACAGGCGGGGGTGGCGATGGTGTTGTATCCACTATCTGCGTTCCGGGCAGCAAACAAGGCGGCGGAGCTTGTATATAGGCATATCCGTACCGATGGGAGCCAGGCAGCAGTGGTCGAAACGATGCAAACACGAAAGGAGCTGTATCAGTCTATAAATTATTACGATTATGAAACCCGATTAGATAACCTTTTTAATAGCGCAAAAGATAATGGAAGCAAATGATTTTGGTTTTAAACCTAAAAAAAGTGTAGCTCTTTCAGGTGTAGCTGCAGGGAATACGGCCTTGAGTACGGTTGGTAAAAGTGGTAATGATTTGCATTATAGAGGATATGATATTTTGGATTTGGCCGACCAGGCGACTTTTGAGGAGGTGGCGTATCTATTAATCTATGCCCAGCTGCCTACCCAGGCACAGCTAAAAACATACCAATCGCAACTTATAAGCCAGCGTGGTTTGCCCTTTTCTATTCAAAATATTTTAAAGCAGCTATCGGCAACAACACATCCTATGGACGTGCTACGAACCTATGTGTCGGTATTTGGTAGCATACAGCCCGAAAAGGAGGATCAGCCTTTGTCGGCAACACGGGATATTGCAAATCGGCTGATGAGCTCGATGGCCTCCGCCTTGTTGTATTGGTATCATTTTAGTCAGCATGGTCGTGAAATTACTGTCGAAACTAGCGACGAAACTTTAGGGGGGCATTTTTTACACCTCTTACACGGGAAGGTGCCGAGCGAATCTTGGGTTAAGGCCATGCAGACGTCTTTGAATCTGTATGCTGAACACGAGTTTAATGCCTCTACCTTTACTGCTCGTGTTATTGCCGGTACCGGTTCGGATATGTATTCGAGTATTACTGGCGCTATCGGTGCTTTGCGAGGTCCGAAGCATGGTGGTGCTAATGAGGTGGCTTTTGCGATTCAGACGCGTTATGCGAATGCGGATGAGGCGGAAGCTGATATCCGTAAGCGCCTGGCAAATAAAGAAGTTATCATCGGTTTTGGCCACCCGGTGTATACCCTTGCCGATCCTCGAAATGAAGTGATCAAAGCGGTAGCCAAAAGATTATCCGAAGAGGCGGAGGATAGAACGCTATTCGCTATCGCCGAGCGTATCGAACAGGTCATGTGGGAAGAGAAGAAGATGTTTCCTAACCTGGATTGGTTTTCGGCAGTGGCTTATCATTTAATGGGCATCCCTACGGATATGTTTACCCCTTTATTTGTGCTTTCACGTATTACAGGCTGGTCGGCACATATTATCGAGCAGCGCCAGGATGGTAAAATTATTCGCCCAAGCGCCAATTATATCGGTCCGGAAAATAGAACCTTTGTGCCCTTATCCGCGCGATAAAAGGGAGAGTAACAACTATAAACTTTAAAAAAATACCGAATTTATGTCGTCATCGATTTCGAATATTAGACCACAAGCGGATCAGGTGCTTGTGGACATTGCAGATTATGTGCTGAACTATAAAATTGATACTGATTTGGCCTGGAAAACGGCACATTATTGTTTCCTGGATACCATAGGTTGTGGTTTTGAGGCTTTAACGTATCCTGCATGTACCAAGCTTTTGGGCCCAGTGGTCGCGGGTACTGTGGTGCCCCATGGAGCGAAGGTAATCGGTACTGCCTACCAGTTGGATCCTATTCAGGCTGCTTTTAATATAGGTACACTCGTTCGCTGGTTAGATTTTAACGATACCTGGTTGGCGGCCGAGTGGGGGCATCCTTCGGATAACTTAGGCGGTATTCTGGCGGTTGCAGACTGGTTGAGCCGAACGCGAAAGGCTACCGGGCAAAATGGCCTTACGATGGAACAGGTTTTGGAGGCCATGATTATGGCGCATGAGGTACAGGGGGTTCTTGCCTTAGAAAACTCTTTTAATAAGGTGGGCTTAGATCATGTTATTTTGGTTAAAGTAGCTTCCACGGCTGTGGTCGGTAAGCTGTTGGGCTTGTCGCGCGATGAATTGATTCAGGCGCTTTCTTTAGCTTTTGTGGACGGACAAGCATTGCGTACCTACCGACATGCGCCGAATACAGGGAGCCGCAAGTCTTGGGCTGCTGGCGATGCCACCGCAAGAGCGGTACGTTTGGCACTGATAGCACAGACGGGAGAGATGGGGTATCCATCGGTTCTTACAGCTCCGGTATGGGGGTTTTATGACGTTTCTTTTCAAGGAAAGCCTTTTGTTTTTCAGCGCTCCTACGGCTCTTATGTTATGGAGAATATTCTTTTTAAGATTTCCTTCCCTGCAGAGTTTCATGCACAGACGGCCGCTGAAGCGGCTATGCAGCTGTATAGTATATTAAAAGAAAAGGGATATGCTGCAGCGGATATTGAACGGGTTACCATTCGAACGCATGAGGCTGCAATTCGTATTATTGACAAAAAAGGACCTTTGAATAACCCTGCAGATCGCGACCATTGTATACAGTATATGGTGGCAGTGCCGTTGCTTTTTGGTCGTTTAACAGCCGAGGATTATGAGGATCATATTGCTCAAGATCCTAGAATTGATGCGCTACGTGAAAAAATAAGCTGTGTGGAAGACCCTACTTTTACAAGCGATTACCACGATCCAGCAAAGCGGGCTATAGCGAATGCTATACGTATCGAATTAAAGGATGGCACTGCCTTGGATGAGGTAATGGTGCACTATCCGATTGGGCACCCCAGACGTAGAACGGAAGGCATCCCGAACCTAGTGGCGAAATACAAGCATAATCTAAAACATGTTTTTGCAGAGAAACAGCAAGAGCAAATCTTAAAACAAACCTTGGATTATGACACCTTTATAAAAACCGAGGTTAGTAGCCTGGTAGATTTATTGTCGTTGTAGCTACAACGGCAATAAATTTTGTTTACAGGTCGATGCGCTCAAATTCCCATTGGGGTCCGTAGGGTCGAAAGGATTTACACTGCGCTGTGAACCTATCTATTCCGATATGTCGGATGTACTGAAATACACCCCCTGTTGATGCAGGGTAACCTACACCTAAAACTGACCCGATATTGCCATCTAATTCGCTGGCTATAACCCCTTCTGCTAAACAACGGTAGCTGTCCAGGGCCATACTATTTAGTAGCCGTTGTTGGATAATTTCCGCTGATAGGGGGGAGAGGCTGGGATTAATATCTACATCCGTCCAAAGTTCCTTACCCTGGTTGTCTTCCGTATAGGTGTAAAATCCTTTACCAGATTTCCGGCCACGGCGACCCTGTTGAACCATTTTGCTAAGGTAGGTATAACAACGCTGCTGGCTAAGGTTTAGGTGAGGGAGCTGTGCATAAACATGCAGCATTAGCGGAATCGATATTTCATCCAGTACAGCCAATGGCCCGATGGCAAATCCGGCATGCTTAGCCTCCAGCTCAATCTGCTCGGCGGCAATACCCTCCATACGCATGATAATGGCTTCCAGTAGGTAGTTAAAAAATATACGTGAAGTGAAAAATCCGGGGCTGTCTTGCACGATAATCGGAGTTTTCCCTAAAATATGGCTTATGCTTATCGCCTTTTGTAAGGTCTCTGCACTGGTTTTTTTTCCGACTATAATTTCTAAAAGCGGCATACGATCTACGGGAGAAAAGAAATGCATACCCAAAAAAAACTGGGGAGCGGGTATCGCCTCCGCGAGATCACTGATCGGAAGCGATGTCGTATTGGAAGCGAACAAACCGTTTTTCTTGAGGTATGGAAAGCTCTCCATGCTTACGGAAGCCTTAAGTTTTTTATCTTCAAAAACCGCTTCTATAATAAAATCTACACCCTGTAAATCGGCGATGTTTGCGGTAGGCTGAATTAAGGATAAAAGCTGTTCCTGCTGTGCTTCATTGATTTTGCCGCGTTCCAGCATTTTGATGCAAGTCTGCTGCGCATGGTTTTTCCCCGCTTCAGCCAGCTCTAAAGACAGCTCTTTAAGAATCACCTGTAAGCCTGCTTTTGCTGCCACAAAAGCTATCCCTGCACCCATCATTCCGGCCCCCAAAATACCAATCTTCTGGGGCTTGTAGGTTGGATGTTTACGACTTTGTGTTTGTTGCAATACCTGATTTAGCAGCGCTGGATCGATTTTATTTTGTGCAGACATAGTTTTTTATTTTGTGTTATACTGTATTTTGTCGATTGTGGTTTTTGCAATGATTTCTAGCATAATTTCGGAAGTCCCTCCAATGATAGTGCCTACACGGACGTCCCGATACAAACGAGCAATTTTATAATCCTCGGTAAAGCCATAGCCCCCAAAGAGCTGTAGGCATTGGTTTACAACCCGTAACGCAAGCTCAGAGGCTTGTAGCTTGGCGATTGAGCATTCCTCAACAGCATATTCCCCCTGTTCTTGCAGGCTACAACAATGGTAAACAAAAGCGCGTGTTGTAGCGATATCAGCCACCATTTGTGCTATTTTATGGCGTAAAACCTGAAACTCCTGTAATTTTTTGCCGAAGGCTTCTCGTTTATTTACATAATCTAAGGTATACTGTAAGGCTAAATCTGCCGTTGCCAGGCTATGTATTGCTGCCGTCAGGCGCTCCAGTTGTAAACCATCCATAAGGTATTTAAACCCTTCCCCCGCCTCACCGATAAGATGAGCGACAGGCACTTTAACCTGGTCAAAGCCGAGCTCGGCCGTGTCGGAAGCTAACCAGCCCATTTTTGTAATCTTCGTTGCTGTAAGTCCGGCACTCTGCCTATCAATCAGCAGCAGGCTAATACCCTTAACACCCTTTTCAGGATCCGTTTTTACAGCAGTAATATAAAAGTCGGCATTAAATCCGTTTGTGATAAAAGTTTTGGATCCGTTTACCAGGAAATAGTCGCCATGCCGTACAGCCGTAGTATGTATATTTTTTATATCCGATCCTGCTCCAGGTTCAGTTATGGCTACCGCCGAAACCATATCGCCCGCAATAACCTTCGTTAGGTATTGCTGTTTAAGTTGCTCTGTGGCATATTTTAATACATACGGAGCCGACATGTATTGGATAACCAGTGCAGAAATGGTAAAACCACCGGAAAAACAGTACGAAAGCTCTTCGCACAAGATTAGCGAATAGTAAAAGTCTAAATTCATTCCACCATATTCCTCCGGGTAATTGAGGCCCATAAAGCCCATATCGCCCATTTTTTTCCATATCGATTTATCGATGGATCCTTCTTTTTCCCATTGGTCTATATGGGGGAGTATTTCTTTACGAATAAAGGCTTTTAGGGTGTCCCTAAAGGAATGGTGTTCCACGGATAGTTTTGTGAACTGCATAGTTTATAATTTTATAGGGTGTTAACACCAGGTTTTGTTGTGGAAAAAAAACCGATGCGCTACCAACGAATATAAGCTTAAATTTTGAAAGGCAATAATTATAGAAGGTTAAAAATGCGGATTTTTTCGCTTTCGCAAGTAGGTTTATTTTTATTACCTTTAATACATGGAACTTAATTCTGTGATAAGAGGGTTTTTCCGAATATCTGAAATTAAGGGCATGTATACAATTATAAACGAGGAATAGCATGGCAAAAAGAGTTTTTATTGTAGCCGCACAACGTACGGCGATAGGTAGTTTTGGGGGAGCATTGGCTTCCTTTACGGCGAGTGAATTGGGGGCGAAGGCGGTATCGGCAGTTTTGGAACAAGCCAAACTGCACCCCAATGAAGTGGATGAACTGCTGATGGGCTGTGTTTTGCAGGCCAATGTGGGGCAAGCGCCAGCACGCCAGGTGGCCAAGTATGCCGGTTTACCGGATAAGGTAATTGCCACTACGGTAAATAAAGTATGTGCCAGTGGCATGAAGGCTATCAGCATGGCTACGCAGGCCATCTTATTGGGCGATGCCGATGTCGTTATTGCTGGAGGTATGGAGAGTATGAGTCAGGTTCCGTATTATGTGCCGGCGGCGCGATGGGGCGCTAAGTATGGCCAGCAGCCATTGCTGGACGGCCTACAGCGCGATGGCCTGAGCGATGCCTACAGTCAGGATGCCATGGGGCTATTTGGGGAGCTATGTGCCGAGAAGTATGGGGTGTCGCGGGAGGCTCAGGATAGCTATGCCATAAATTCGTATAATCGAAGTAAAATGGCATGGGAGCAGGGGAAGTACGACAAGGAGGTCGTTCGCGTGACGGTCACGGGGCGTAAGGGTACGGTTGACGTGATACGCGATGAGGAGTTTGTTGCCGTCAACGTTGATAAGTTGCCCACCTTGAAGCCTGTTTTTAAGCAGGGGGGCACCATTACCGCTGCGAATGCATCTACGTTGAACGATGGCGCCGCCGCGGTATTGCTGGTGAGTGAGGAAAAATTAAAGGCTTTACATCTAAAACCTTTGGCCGAAATTGTTGCCTATGCGGATGCCGAACAGGCACCGGAATGGTTTACAACAAGCCCTAGCATAGCTACGGAAAAGGTGCTGTACAAGGCGGGACTAAAACTGGATGATATTGATTTTTTTGAGTACAACGAGGCCTTCGCTGTTGTCGCACTTGCTAATATGCAGATTTTGGATATTCCACTTAAAAAGGTTAATGTTTATGGCGGTGCGGTTTCCTTAGGGCACCCCTTGGGCTGCTCTGGGGCGCGTATTGTCGTAACCCTTTCTTCGGTGCTACAACAGGAGGGCGGAACATACGGCTTAGCGGGCATCTGTAATGGGGGAGGTGGCGCCTCGGCTATGCTGATTAAAAAGCTATAAAAATGAAGGGCACAGTATTTTGCTGTCTTTGCTGTCTTGGCTGTCTTTGCTGTGCCCGGTAACCTGTTTTTTTTCTTATGCTGCGTGGTGTACTATCATTTGAAACGATAACCGAAGCCTACTTTTAAATCGATGTAGGGTAGTATACCTGATTTTCGATTTGATACGCCTAATATTTCATCAAAATTATTATGCCCTTGGTAATAGAGGTCGCCTCCAGTACGGATATGGTTTTGGGTTAGGCCAAAACTATAGGCTACATCAAACAGGAAATTCTTCTTTTTCCCTACATAACCCTCGATACCTAATGTTGCCATAAGCCCATAAGAAATATTCTGGTAGCTGGTATAACTGAATTGCTGATAGCGTTCCCTTTCCATTATTGATCCTATGGTTCGCCAGGATTGCTCCTTGGCTTTGTATATTTTGAAAATAGGACCCCCACCCATAAAAAATGAAGTATGCTTATTGGGTTTTTTACGATTGGGATAGTAGCGGATTTCCGGATTAAAACGTAGGCCATTTCCGGATGAATAATCGTCGCTGTTTCTGATTTCTTCGGTCACATCAAACAAAAACGATATATTGGTTTGTATACCTAAAGTATTGCTTATATAGTAAAGATGCGCGGCGGTGGCACCGCCTTCAAAAAGGTTTAAATTGCCGTATGCTTTTATGACCTGTTGCCCTTTACGGATCGCTGTGTTTTTTGTGTTTTCCTGTGCAGATAAATTGCCGATCATCGCCGCCATACACAGACAAATAAGATTTATATTTTTCATAAAACGGCTATTTTGCTAACATTATAAACTGGGGATTGGTGGCTATGCTGATATCGTATATCGCCATACCTTCCGCGACCATCGCAATCAGCGTGTTCTCGTGGATGAGGCAATCTTTAAAATTGTAACCTTTTTCTAACCGGAGTATACTGGGTGATTTGGGTTGTTGAATATCGACCAAAACAAGGCCATTGTTGCCGTCGCAGATATACAGGATTTTGTTTTTAATACCTAAACCATGGGGTTTTTTTAAGGCTAGACGACTTATTTCTAATGGCTTGCTGCTGTCGCTTACATCGTAAACCAATAATGCATTTGTATTGCCGCCACATGCAGCGCCAGAGCGAACAGTAACATAAGCGTAATTGCCCTGTGCTACAACCGGATCACAGGCGCGTAAATGCCTCGCTTCCCCTTTAAATTCGGGTGTGGCGGGTTGCTGAAGGCTATAGATGTACATGGCTTGGGTAGAGCCGATATATAAATTCCCTCCATACGCATAGATTGTTTCAATCTCCCGTCCGATGTTTATCGCCGACTTCAGTTCTGGTTTTCGGGGGTCTGCAAGGTTAAAGGTTTTTAAGGTTTCTTCGTCAACGGTATACAGGTAATCGTCGACAATTGTAAAGCGTGCCAAGGAACCCCCTTTGCCTGTACCAGTTTGCGTTTCTGTCGTGCTACTATCTTTTTGGCAGGAAAGGCTCGTTATAAAAAGGAGCATGCTGATTATAAGAAGAGGTTGTTTAAATTTCATAATTTCTAGTATTTGCAAGTGGCATGTATATGTTGTTTCCGTTCCCAGCCTATAACTATCCCTTTTCGGGAATCTACACATTCAAAATACCCATGTTCTGGTGGTAGGTTTGTCTGGGCAGTATGAAATACTTCTTTTATGCGGCTAATCTCCTTTACATTATTTATCGTGCTGAGGTCTAAACTTACCATATCCTTAAAATTATTGGTATATAATACCCCATTCCGAATGGAGATCTCTTGTGCTCCGTATACTTGAATAAAACTATGGGGTACGGGTTTATTGTTTTTGATTTCATAAATATGGATGCCTTTTAAGGGTTCTAATTGGAATAGGTAGGTATTCCAGGCATAAATTTTGCCGCCATGCTGTGTTTCCTGGACGCCTATAGATTTAATTTCTTTAATCTTGGACGCTTCTATATACTGAGGTACCCAAACTTCATCGCGTAGGGCTGGGGCTTTTTCTTTTGAACAACAGAGTAATTGGCTGGATACTACTAAAATCATCGTTAATGATTTCCAGCTTATACCACCAGATAATGTCAGGTGGAGGGGGTGTTTTTTCATAATCGGATTGTTAACGCCTGCCGTAAAGCGGTTAGGTGTAGATGCTAAAGTTAGTTTTAATTCTAAGCCGAAACGAGCCTGCTGTGGGTATCGCTACACTTCATTAATTTTTAAAATTAAGACTTTTATCTTCGTTCGCAATGAAATTATTTTTCTAAACCGCAGCTAAGGAATTCTTTTTGAAGCTGTTATTGCCGAAGTGATTTTGGTGTTTTAGTGCTTCCAACTCTGCTATATCCTTTTAATTAGAAAAAATATTGTGCTGAAAATTAAGCAGTTAATTAGTTGTTTAGTTAATTAGACTACCATTTCTATAGATTTATTGTATATTCGCCCCTTCAAAATAAAGACTACAATTAAAGTAGTCTTTGAGGTGTACTAAAACAATTTATTTATCATTACATACAACAAATAATTAAGATTATTATCCATGCAAAAAACAACCAAATTAATCTTTGCTTTACTCACCCTTATTTTTTCGGTGTGGGGAACGGATTTTGCACAGGCCCAGCAGCGGGTAATTCGCGGAAAGGTATTGGATGCGGTCACTAAGGGGGCCCTTTCTGGTGTCAACGTTCAAGTTGTGGGGCAGTCGCAGATTGCGAACACGGATGCAAATGGAAAATTCACCGTTTATGGTAACGGTTCTGAAGTTGTCTTAACAATTTCATATTTAGGCTATGAGAGTCAACGCGTAAATGCAGGCTTGGAAGAGATTCAGGTTGCTTTGGTTCCTGCAAGTAAAGACTTGGACGAGGTAGTCGTTGTAGCTTATGGTACATCCAAAAGAGACAATATTACGGGGTCTGTTTCTACGATCAGCAGTAAAGCTTTTGAAAATAGACAGGTAAGTAGCTTAAGTAAAGGTTTGGAAGGGCAGGTTCCAGGTCTTCAGTCTGTTGCTGCTTCAGGACAGCCTGGTACCGATGCGGCGATTCGTATTCGCGGTATTGGTTCTGTAAATGCATCTAGCGCACCCTTGTATGTTGTAGATGGTACACCTTATATAGGTGATATCAATGCGCTAAACCCTAACGATGTTGTATCGGTTTCGGTATTAAAGGATGCGTCTTCCAGTGCACTGTACGGTTCCCGTGGTGCCAATGGTGTTATTATTATTACCACGAAAAAAGGTAAAAGTGGTGAGAATAGCGCTATTAATTTGAGTTATACGCAGGGCTATTCTAGCCGTGCTGTGCGCGATTACGACCATATGTCTACCGACCAGTATTTTGAATTGTATTGGGAAGCATTACGTAATAAGAACTTAACGAATGGTTTAACTAACGAGCAGGCGGCAAATAATGCAAGTGCAACAATATTAAGGGATTTGAATATTAACCCTTATGGGCCGGATTTTTCAAAACCTGTTGGTACCGATGGTAAGTTGGTTGCCGGCGCTAAACCACTATGGGATGATAAATGGAAGGATGTGTTGCAACGTACGGGTATACGTTCGCAAGCGGATTTAAGCTTTAGCGGTGGCGGACAAAATAGTACGTATTATATTTCTGGGGGTTACCTGAATGATAGGGGTATTGCCATAGAATCGGGTTTTAAAAGGTACAATGTGCGTGCAAATATTGAGGCAAAGGCTAAACCTTGGTTAAATACTGGGATAAATATTGCGGTTTCTAGTTCCTTGCAGAACTTCCCGCAATCGGAAGATAGCAATACCGCAAATATTGTCAACTTCAGCCGTTTGGTACCTTCTTTTTACCCTTACTATGAACGGGAGCCAGATGGAAGTTATAAACTGGATCCGCTAACGCATGAGCGTATTTATGATTTTGGTCTTTACAGGCCGAGTGGGGCTACTCCACGTAACAACCTTGCGGCATCGTTGCCGTTGGACAAAAATGATATCCAAAAGGAGAACCTTACAGGGCGTGCTTTCTTAGAAGCGATAATTTCCAAAGATTTGAAATTTAGAACCGTGTATAGTTTGGATTATATCAATACCAATAATCACTATTATACCAATCCATTATATGGTGGTGGTGTCGATGGCGGTGGCTCGGTGAGTAAATCCAACTCGCGCGTGGTAGGGCAAACGGTATCTAACCAGTTGACATTTGATAAGCAATATGGGGATCATCATATTAATGTGTTGGCAGGTCAGGAGTATTATGTGTATGGTAGTGGTAGCCAAAGCGGTAGCCGTAGCCGTTTCGTATTACCTTATATGTATGAACCTATCGCTGCTTCCCAGTTAAATAGCTTTACGGGTTCTTCAGTAGACTATAGATTGCTTTCGTTCTTTGGCCGCGCCGAATATAACTACGCCGGCAAGTATTTGTTGTCGGCCTCTTTACGTGCCGATGGATCGTCTCGATTCGATCCTAATACGCGTTGGGGTAAGTTTTGGTCTTTTGGTGGTTCGTGGAAATTGAAACGTGAAGATTTCTTGAAGGATGTGGATGCCATTAACCAGTTAACCGTACGTGCAAGTTTTGGAGGGCAGGGTAATGATGGCTTAGGTACGTATTATGCATATCAGGGTCTTTATAGCATTAATAATAGTTTAGGAGCCGGTGGTACGGTGACAAATAGGCTGCCAACGCCAGATTTAAAGTGGGAAACTAACTTAAACTTTAATGGTGGTGTCGACGTTTCGGTTTTAAAAAATAGAGTATCCCTATCGTTAGAATACTTTATCCGTCAGAGTCAGGATTTATTGTTTACCATGCCAATGGCCCCTTCTACAGGATATTCGGGTTTTGACGCTAATATTGGTGGTATTAAAAATACAGGTATCGATGTCGATATACGTACAATTCCGGTGCTTACACAAAACTTTAGATGGAACTTGGATGTGAATTTTTCGCATTTTGTGAATAAAATTACCTCATTGCCTTTGGCACCGGGTAAGAAGGGAATTCCGAGTGGTAACAAGTTCTTACGTGTAGGGGGTTCTATTTATGACTTCTATATTCCGGAATGGGCTGGGGTTAACCCTGAAAATGGTAGGCCGCAGTGGTATGTTGCGGATGCTGATGGGAATAAAACGGGCGCTAAAACTTCGGAGTATAAAGATGCGGGTTCATTTATCACAAGCTCGGCTTTACCTGATTTAGTTGGTGGTATACAAAATACGTTAACGTACAAAAACTTTGATTTCGCGGCTTTGCTGAGTTATTCTATAGGTGGTAAAATTTTGGATGGCGATTATACGCAAATTATGCATAACGGTAATATTCCTGGACGTGCCTGGAGTAAAGAAATGTTAAATCGCTGGACGCCGGAAAATACCAATACCGATGTGCCAAAGTTAACAACTGATGCGACAAACTGGACTTCAACGTCTACGCGTTTCTTATATAGTGGCACGTATGCACGCTTGAAAACGGTTTCTTTAGGCTATTCGTTACCATCAACCATCGCATCGCGTTTAAATATCAGCCGTTTACGTGTGTTTGCTACTGCAGAGAACTTATTGACATTTTATGGTCATCAGGGAATGGATCCCGAACAAACATTAAACGGTGCTACATATTTCCGTTACCCGGCTATGCGTACCATCTCTGGCGGTTTGCAGTTGTCATTCTAGTGTGATAGATACTTATTTTTTAATAGAAAAAATACTGATATGAAATTTAAATTACCTTATATAACCCTGGTCGCAGCAGCTCTTTTATTGAGCTCTTGTAAGGAGACTTTAACGTTGAATCCTACGACGTCTGTGGCGGATTCGGAAATATATAAAACAACAAAAAATGTACAGACGGTAATCAACGGTACATGGCGCTACTTAAATGATACCTATTTCACCTTTGCTAATCCGGGGTATAGTGCGGTGATGCGTACTTCTGATGCGATGGGAAATGATATTGCGGTTACGACAAAATATGGATATAATGCGGCGTATAGCTTTACTGAGATGTATGATATTCGTAATTATAGAGTAAATTCATTCTGGACCTTATTTTATAAGGTTATCGACAACGCTAATAATGTGATTCAGAAAGGGGAGGGTGCTGAGGGGCCGGATACGGAGAAGAACATCAATAAGGGGCAGGCTAAAGTGTTGCGCGCTTTTGCATACCTTAATCTAGCGTCTTACTATCAATTTTCGTATCAGAAGGATAAAAAAGCACTTTCTGTGCCGATTTATACTGAGCCTACAACAACTTCGACGCAGGGGAGACCTAGAGCAACACTAGAGGACTTGTATACGCTAATAATTACAGATTTGGAGGATGCGACGCAATTATTGAAAGATTATAAGCGTTCGAATACCGAAAAATATAAGATTAATGCGCAGGTGGCGCAGGGCTTATTGGCACGTGCCTATTTGCTAACTGGCGAGTGGGAGAAAGCTGCATTGGCCGCAGAAAAGGCGGAAAATGGTTATGCCCTTATGACAGAGTCGGCTTATCAGGATGGGTTTAATGATTTATTGAACTCGGAATGGATATGGGGGCACTTGCAAACTACAGACCAGAGTACAGCAAGTTATACGTTCCATTACCTGGATGTTTCCTCTTCGGTTTCCTACTACTTCAGTTTTATGGCAGATCCGTATTTTAAAAATTATTTTGACGCGAATGATGTTCGTACGAAACTTTTTGAATGGGATACCAACCCGGGACGTGAAGGCTATTTACGGTATAAAAAATTTAGATTTAAGCCCACAAATATCGGTGATATCGTTTACATGCGTTCTGCAGAAATGGTCTTGATTGAGGCTGAAGGGTATGCACGTGCTGGAAAGACCGATAAGGCTGTCGCTGCATTAAACAGGTTACGCAGCGCGCGGAAAGCTTCGCTATATGATGCTACTGCGGCTAAGGATTTGTTGCAGGAAATTTTGTTGGAGCGTAGAAAAGAGCTTTGGGGTGAGGGCTTCTCCTTATGGGATATTATCCGTACCCAGGGTAAAGTTTCGCGTAAACAGTATTTAAACCCGGATGGTACGCCGATAAAGGTATCTGTTACCTTGGCAGATGGTTCGGTGAAGGTACTGGACGGACAAGGACACCGGGTGGTGAAATTTCCAAATGGAAAAGATTTCTCCGAAAATAGTGATTACTATCTATTTGCTATTCCGTTTGCAGAGCGTGAACAGAATCCAAACTTATAATACCAAAAAGGCTATCGGTAAAACGATAGCCTTTTTAGTTATATCACCGCTTAGGTGTACTTTCCAGGTATTGGTTTAGTGTTTCTTTACACCATACATTAGCATACGTTTAAAAGCATAAATGGCTGGAAATTTGGGAAAACTTTTCTGTATTCTCGACTTAAATTCGCTAATGAATACAGTTCTGTCTGTAGGGGAAAGCGGATCGACATAGGGTATTAATGCCGTACCAGCAATAAATGCATACAGCTCGTCTGCATTTTCTGCAATTATAGGATATACTTTTTCCATAATCTCAATGTCCGTTATATCATTTTCAAAGAGTAGCTGTGCATAGGCATCCATCGTTAACACGGGAGATTCCCGATTGAAATAATTTAGCATTTTGGCGTAAGGCTCCTCACTAGCCAGGTTGTACAGTATTTTATTCAGGAGATTATCATTTTGTACAGGCATTTGTATGGCAACCTGTCCTTTCGGCGCTAACAGCTTTAAAAGCCTTGGAAAGCGCTGTGCATGGTTATCGATCCATTGTAATGCGGCATTACTAAAAATCAAATCATATGGCTGTGTATCGTTTAGTGTTTCTTCAATAGACTGCTGTTTAAATTGTAGGTTTTCGTGCGCAAAGGCAGTAGCTTTCGCTAGCATCTCTGCAGAAGAGTCTATCCCGATAAAGGTTGAACCCCCAAGTTTATTGACCAACAACGCTGTCTGCTCACCGGTACCACAGCCCAGGTCAATGCCACTAAGCTTTGGTGCAGGCTTAAGGAAAGCAGCAAGATCGTAAAAAGGTCTGTAGCGTATCGCTTTAAATTGGTTGTAATTTTCAGGGTTCCATGCCATAATAGCGTTATTTAAGGTTCACAAATTAAAACTAAGGGTGAAGGTATGGTCTATTAGCCACAAAAAACCTGCCATACTTAGCCATGTAAGCAGGGCTAAATGTAGGGTATCTAAGGAAAATTATTGGCGCTTTTTCAAGCGATAAAATAAGTTGCGCTGGAATATTAGCCGGAAGGTAAATAAAAGATAACCTTCATTGGCGGTCCTCCTGCCGCATGGCTGCATACCAGCTAGGGAGGGCAGTAAAACAAAACAGGTGCCCACACGTGGGCACCTGTATTTACAAGAAAAATAATATATTGTTACGCTAATTTAACATTAACGGCACTGATTCCTCTTTGTGTTCTTTCTGTGTCGTAAGTTACAACGTCACCTTCAGCAACTTGGTCTTTAAGAGCAGAAATATGTACGAAAACATCACCGCTACCATCCTCAGGAGTAATAAAACCAAATCCCTTAGTTTCATTGAAAAACTTAATTTTTCCTTTATTCATTATTCTTTATTATTTAAACTTCTGCAAGGTAAGCATAAATAACTGTTATTTATGCTAAAAAATAAATAAAAAGTAATCTTTTTAAAGAAAAGTTTAGCAACCGTAGGTTTTTGCCCCCTATAAACGTATTTATTGAACTTTTTGCCAATTGGTTATAGCTTTTATGTATAAAATTCACAAGCGTGTGAAAAATTAATAACCTGTGATTTTAGCCTACTACCTGAATCATGGCTGTTTTGCCTGGCCATCCGCAGCATGGAGCAGCCGAAAAGCATTATACACGGCTTGATGAATCACAGTTGCGTGAGTTTCATTTGGCAAATAATCAAAAACACAATAAACCTCATTTTTAGCGGACAAGATTTTGAATAAGGCTTCAGCCTCCTGATACATTTTAATATCCTCGTCTTTGCTAGGTGCACCCACATAAACCCTAACTTTACTTTTAAGGTTCTTGTCTAGCAGCGCTGAAGCCTTCTCCAGTAAGGCACCCTCTCCCCACCATAAACTAGGGCTTATAATCAAGTAATCGCTAAACATATAAGGCTTTGTAAGCAGGATTTCCGTACTTAGCAAACCTGCTAATGACTCGCCGATAACGGTATTTTTTCCATTTCCTTTATACGTCTTGTTGATATAAGGGAGGAGTTCATTTTCTAAAAATGCCATATACTGCGCCGAACCACCATAACGTGGGAAGCTGCTTTTACGAAACCCTTCCTTCTCGATAAAGTCAATATTAGGGACAGCAAATGTGAAGTCCCTGCGGCGGTCCGTATTTTCAATGCCCACAACCACCGCATTTGGAAATTGTGCAATCCAAGGTTGCGTTTGGAATCGTATAATTCCAGACAGATGAAAAAAGTCTTCCGCCATACCGCCATCCAATATATAGATTATAGGATACTGTACACTGTCTTGCGCATTGAAGTCGTCCGGGAGGAGGATATTAATTCTGCGATCCTCATTTAAAATTTTGGAGGATAAAACTGTTGTTTTTCCAAAAGGTAAGCTGAGCTCTTTTGTTTGAGCAGCTAAACCTGATATTACAGCCAGACAAAGCAGCGTAAGTGCGGGTTTTAATATTTTTAACATAAGGGTATTTTTTTGCTTTGGTTTATGGAAATAACAAAGATAAATTGCTGAGGTATACTTGAATTGCACTGCTGTAGCGGCCAATTTAGAAATAAAAATACGACTATTTAGCTGACATAGGTAAAAGACCTGGGTAAGTGAAAAAGCTGTTTACCCATTTAAGGATGGCATAAACAGCTTTTTTATAGATTAAAAGCAGGTAGTATTTACCCTTTCTTTTTCTTCATGGTCATTTTAGCCTTTTGTCCGCCACCATAGTTATAGGTTTTGCTATTACTCTCTTTCTTTTTATGGAAAGAGCCACCGCGGCTTTCGTCAATTTTAACCTTTTCCTTAGGGCCAGTCGATGGTCGGAAGATAACCAAATCCTCCGGTAGGGGCATCGTCGCTATCTTCTTGCCGATAGTCTGCTCTATTTTTCTAAGCTCAGGAAGTTCAATGTCTGTAGCAAAGGTAATTGCAATAACATCCTCGTCCGTAGTCTTAATGCTATATTGCACAAAAAGATCCTTATTTTCGGGCACCTCAAAATTAAAAATAAACGGTATACCCGTTATATCGACAGCAGAGGCCCCCTCATGGGCAACAATAAGTATACGGCAGTTTGGCATTTGTTTAAAAATATTCACATCCGTAATTCCCTCTTCGTCATAAAATAAAGGATTCAACACCTGCACCTCACCCTTTTTAGCATATAAACTTTGGCTTAATTTGTGGGCCGTCTGTTTACTGTTTACAAACACCAAAACCTTATCAAAAACCTCTTCATCACGCATCAAGAGATTCAGCAGATTGATTTTTGTGGTGAAGTTTGGTACCTGATACAACATCAAATCATGCGTTTCCATCGCCGTATTGCCCAAGTCCTCGACCTCAATAGTAGTCGCTAAAGACATAAAGTCGTCGATCATCACATGTAATTTTTGATGCTCTACAGTGCTGAATGCGAGGTACTGTACTTTGCCACAACTTTGAGCAAGCTCGCGTACTGGAGTCTGCATCCCTTGTTTTATAATCTCCTCCGCATCATCAATAATAAACGTCTGAATACGGTTCAGGTTAAGCCCTAACTTAAGGTATACAGCACGTGCACGGTTAGGGGTTGCCACCACAATATCCACACCCCGAACCAAGGCCTCAATCTCTTCTTCAATGCTACCAGAAGCTTTAAGTCCCATGATATACAAATCTTTATTTTTGCTGATCTGAATAAACTGGTCAACAATAGCCGTAATACGCTCCTCATTGGGTGCTAAAATTAAAACTTTGGGCGCTTCGTCGTGCGTATATTTAAGGCGCATTAATACCCCCAGCACATAAGAAGTGGTTTTTCCAGCCCCTTCAGGTGCAATACCAATAATACTGTGACCACCGATAATTCGAGACAGCGTTTTTACTTGAAATTCTTTGGCGTTAAAGTAGCCCAGCTCATTCATCGAGGCATGCAGACGTTTGCTAAGTTTTAATTTTTCTAAGGACACTATTTAATTATTAAATGTAATATAAGGTACAAAGGTAATTAAAATAAAATTGTAGTACGATTTAGGTTTTATTTCATTTAGCGGCACTGTAATTCGTGATTATAAATTAAAATTGCGGCGTAAGACTGGAAAAATAAACGCTGTGTTTAAGCAGTAGCCTCTCCAACTGTTTTCAGTGCACTGGAAGTCAATACAATCCATGCATATATACCTGGGAATCGAGTCTACAGCATTATTGGCCCACAAACACGGTTACATCTTTTAGCAATTTATAACGATTTATAACGATTTACGACGGTACAATAAGGTAGGTATAAGTTCGTGTACGGTTTCTTTCTGCACCACGGCCTGTGCTGCACGGATACCCATTAAACTAAAATCGGTCGAATAGGTCGTAATACCACCGCCAATAATTTCCTTGAGAAGCTCATCGTTACACGATAAAATGCCAATATCCTTCCCCGGGCTTAGGCCTTTCGTTTCACAATCTTTCAGAATCTGCCATATCTCTGCATTATTCAAAGTAAAGTAAACATGTCCCTTTTTTACGGATCCTTTTTTATACTCCGGTACAATTTTGGCTTTTACATCAAAGTCCTTGGCAAATTTTCTGTACGAACGGATAATTTCTATAGGGTCAAAGGATTCTGTAGTATGAAAAAACACAAGCTGATCAAAGGTTTTAATGGTTGGAGCGAGCTCTGCCAATACCCGGTAGGTAGATTGTTCAAATTCCTGGGTGATATAACTACTTTTCAAACCCACAGGCTCAAAACGATCAAAAAGCACCAACTTACGTTCTGGTAAACCCTGCAGCAACATCCGCGTTTTCGGATGTGGGATAGGAGCAATAACGTAGGCACCATATTTTCCTTTAATCATGTCGATCATGGTCTCAAACATCGTAATATTGCCATGGTGGAAAAAAACATCAATATGCACTTTATTACCCAGCTCATTTCGAAAATTACGGTAAAATTGCTCCTGGAAGGAGTCAAATAAAAACATCAGCAGTGCCACCTTCAACGATTGGTCAGTAGCCTCGTTCGCAACAAAATAGCCCAATCTCCGTTTTGCCTCCACAATACCACGGTTTTTCAGCTCCCTATAGCCACGCATAATGGTCTCTCGGGCAAAGCCCAATTCCTTTATTAAAACATTTATGGAAGGCAGCGGATCCCCCTTACTGATAATTTTGGCTTCAATAGCATGTATTATACCCTGTACAAACTGTTCATGTTTGGAATAAGATGGAATTTCTTCTAAAGCTTTGATCGTATCAAATACCGTGACGTTACTCATAATTACAGGTTAAATGCATTAAGTATGAACCGAATTGTTATATAATCCCGAAATAGGGGTTAACAGTTTATTGCGTATCATTAAACCTATAAAAATCCAAATTAGGAAAATGCTGCTTATAGTTCTGTTATGGCCAAAACTGTCCTTTTTTTTTTAGAAAACCAAAAAAAATATAGGATACAGCAAAAATGCTGTTTGCCAGTATCTAAAATAGGTACCGTAAAGGCTGGTTTTTTTGTATTATATAAACAAATAAAAGCTGTTGTAAATAGAAATAATTAAATATAACACATTCAATTGTAGGTTGTTAATATTTAATGATGTATATTTACTTTTTTAAAAGCCCTATCCTGCAGTTCATCACCGAAATCCAATAGCATTTAATTTTTTAGCGGTTAAATATGAAAGAGACCAAGGAAGAACATATGCTTTCCGAAGTATGGGAGCGCTTTGGGGACATGCATAGCCAGGACTATGTACCCCGGAAGGGGAGGGCATTAGCAAGCCTGGTAAAAGATATATTAGCAATAGGGCCATATTATTCTTATGTAATTGACGTCCTGGACTACAGCTTACACCAGGTTTCCGATGCCATACTAGCCTTACATGGTCTTAGCGACTACCCTAAACATATTAAAGAGATACTGCAGCTTATACATCCCGATGATCAGGATTTCGTACTTAAGGCAGAGGAGGCTACGTTAGTGAAAATTCAAGAAATAGGTTTTGCTTATCTATTACACTTCAAGTGCTCCTATTGTTTTCGTATGCGGATGGCGGATGGCACCTACCATATGTTTCACCATCAATCTATCCATTTAACCAAAGATAAGGATGGGCGACTTACGGAAGCGCTGAATATCCATACCGATATACAGCATATTGCGCCGAAGAACACGAAAATAGTGCTGGTTTCAGCGCTGGGTTCCGACAATGAATATTATCAAATCGACTTATCGCCGGCTAGCACATTACCACCCATGCCCGCATTTTCCAAGCGCGAGATGGAAGTATTACAATTGCTAAGCCAAGGCTATTCCAGTCCGCAAATTGCGGATCGCTTATTTATTGCACCCGATACGGTTAGAACACATCGCAAACGGCTGCTAAGGAAAAGCCAAACCAAAAATGTAGGCGAGTTTATTCGTAAATGTTTGGAATGGGGCCTTCTATAGGGCAGTGTTTTTCTTTGGATTTTGTATTTTTCCTATACTTTTACTACGAATAACACGTTTTTTAATGGAGGTTAGCGGTTAGCTTTTATATTCGGCCTTATTCAGCAAACCTGAAAGCATTAAAATCGAAAGCAATACAGCTATATATACTATTCATAAAACAAAGTTTACGATGCAAACATTCACATTAAAAAATGGCGTTGAAATTCCATCCCTAGGGTATGGAACCTATTTAACAGCCAGTAAAACGGCAGCCGAAGTGGTCGAAGAAGCCTTGGCTGCCGGGTATCGGCATATCGATGCTGCCGCTATTTATGGTAACGAACAAGAGGTGGGCGAGGGAATAAAAAAAAGTGGCCTACCGCGAGAATCTATTTTTGTGACAAGTAAATTATGGAATGCCAACAGAGGTTATGAAACAACGAAAAAAGCCTTCCAACAGAGCCTAGCCGATTTGCAATTGGATTATTTGGATTTGTACCTTATTCATTGGCCGGCAAATGCCAAACAGTTTCCAGAAACCTGGGCGTCGCTGAATAGTGAAACCTGGCGGGCTTTTGAAGACCTCTATAAAGCGGGAAAAATAAAGGCTATTGGGGTAAGCAATTTTGATATAGAACATTTGGAAAGTTTATTTAAAACGGCAACAATAAAACCTATGGTCAACCAAATTGAGCTTCATCCTGGCTATCCACAACGCGAACAGGTAGCCTTTAATAAAGCGCATGATATTCTTGTGGAAGCTTGGGGCCCATTAGGGCAATCCCGCTTGATAAACAACGACACCTTAGTTGCAATAGGCCAGAAACATCAAAAATCATCCGCGCAAGTATGTTTACGTTGGTCTCTCCAACAGGGGTTCCTGCCGTTGGCCAAATCGGTTACCTCGGCGCGTATTATAGAAAATTTCGATATTTGGGATTTTGAGCTTGACGTGGAGGATATGAAAACCATCGATGCCCTGCAGGAGCAGGGATGGTCTGGATTACGACCTGCGGAGGTTGATTTTTAATACCCTGCAGATCCTAGACTGCATGGCCCTTACCCCACAGGGCCATGCGGTATACATAAGTTTAAGGGGCAAGGTTCTATAATGCGGATGTATTTCAGCTTTCTGCATGATTTTTCATATTGTTCCGTGGCTCATATAGGTTTAATTTTATCATTAAGAATTGTGAGTATGGAAACGACAAAAAAATCAACGTTTAAGGTACTGTTTTATCTTAAAAAGGACGCCCAATGAAGAATGGAAAGGTTACGGTTATTTGCAGGATTACCGTAAACTGAAAATAGTCTGCCTTCAGTACCAAGTTGGATATTGCCGCAACAAATTGGGATTTGAAGTACGGTAGGGTTTTAGGCAAAAGTAGAGAAGCTCAAGAGGTAACCAGCAAACTCGACAAAATCCGTTTGGGTATAGAGGACTGTTATTCCAAAATTATGAAGAACGAGGGAGTTGTAAACAGTGTGAAACTTAAAAATACCTTTCTCGGAATGGAAAGCGGAGAATTGACCTTTTTCAAATTCTACGAACAGTTTATTGCAGATTTTAAAAAAAAAGGTAAACAACGGACTTCGGGTTAATGGCACACGTAGTAAGTACAAAATATTTTTAAAACACCTGCGAAATTTTGCACTGACAAAATACGGTTACTCTGACTTATCATTAAATGACCCTACATCTAATTTTGTGCAGGACTTTGATTATTACCTGCGTGACGACCAAAGCTTAACATACAACACTATTTGGCTGTATATGATTGGATTTACCACGCTTTGCCGATTGGTAATGAGCAGAAAGCATCTTGCCTTTAATCCGTTCAGCGAGTACAAGAATACCAAAAAGGACAAAGACAGAGGTTATCTGCTACGAAATGAGTTAGAACAGCTTGTAATGTTCAACTGTGACAAAAAGAAAGATGAATTGGTTAAAGATTTGTTTGTTTTCAGTTGCTTTACAAGGCTTTCCTATTCCGATATGAAAGGGCTTAGAAACAGTAATCTTTAAGATTTCTTTGACGGTAACCAGTGGATTATTATACGCAGGAAGAAAACAGCTACATTATCAAACGTAATGCTTTTGGATATTCCCAATATGATTATTGAGAGATATGCAGGATTGTCAAAGGACGAAAAGGTGTTTCCTGTACCATCAAATACAGTCTGCAATGATAGCTTAAAGCGAATATCCCAACTGATAGATTGCCTTAAAGAAAAGAAAGTAACCTTTCATTTGGCACGTCATACGTTTGCCACCCTGTTTTTAAGTGAGGACGTTCCGCTCGAAAGTTTGAGCAAAATGTTAGGGCATAAGAATATTGCCACAACGCAGATTTACGCCAAGATACTCAACGAGAAAATTGGTAAGGATATGCAAAAGATATCGCACAAATTTAAGGGTATGGAACGGTCTTTTGTTCCACAATTTTAAGATTATAGTATTTAAAGAAAATCAATTTTAATTATATTTACTTTCTTAGTAATTTAGTCGTTACTATAAAGAATAAAAGATTAATTAGAAAAACTTTATCAAGGTGCGAGATATGGATAATATTATCTTAACACTTTGGGAAAAAATGTAAATTTGACTGAAAACTTTATTATTGAAATAAATGAACGTACTCAACCAATACATAACCTTTCTAAAAGAATATAAAAAACTGCTCGAAAAAGGAGTGAAAGACGTTCTGAATTCAACTGTTTCCAGTAACTTTATTTGGGTTGATGAAATAGAAAATTTCATTGATTCGGGTATATGTGAATCCACTTTAATTGATATTTTTTCTTCAAAATTCAAGAAACAACCTATAATTTTCTCTTTACAAAAACCGTATAAACCAAATATACAAATCCCAAATAGATTCTTAGAAATTATTGATTTTGACGAAGCTAAAAACAAGTTTGAAAGTATTAATCGAGACGAAGAAGAACTTGTAAGTTTCCAAAATTCGACAGAAGGAAAAGTTGAATTAGAAAAACTTAAAAAGTTCAAAAAAAATAAAGAAACGTACTCAAAGCTTTACAGAGCTTATAATGATATTAAAAATGATTCAAATTTAGAAATCGTTTTAAGTCTTGGATTTATACAATATTCCAAATTAAATAACAATGGAAATTTATCAAAAACCAATCAACATTTATTTCATTTCCCTTTATCGTTAGATATTGATTCAAACAATGTTGTAAAAATTTCATTTTCAGATTTAGAAAACCCTTATGCAGATTTTTTCTTTCTAAATAATACTCCTATTGAAAAAGAAGTATTATCAAATGTCATTGATAGATTTGAAGAAAGAGTCACTGAACTTGGTTATGAGTACATTTTTGAAAAGGAATTTAAAGATTTGATTGCAAAATCTATTCAAAAAATTTCCAGCAATTCTGAATTTGAAAACTTAATTTACAGACCTGAGAGCGACCATTTCAGAGAAGATTATTTTAAGGTGCTATTTTCTCCTGCAATAAATATTAAACAACGAAAGCCACGTTTCTTCGAAAAATTAATGGATTCAATTATTAAACACAATAATGAAAATGAAATAGAAGCAAAACTATTTAATCTGTTAATTAGAAAACCAGAATCATCAGGAAACAATTCTTACACAAAACCTAACTATTTTAAAGAGAAACTTTTTGAAACTCATAAAGCAAAAGCTAAAAACCTAAATGGAGATGACGACTTTTCTGTGTTTTTCCCTCTTCCATTTAACAAGGAACAAAAACAGATTTATGAAAATTATTTAAAAAACAGATTAACTGTTGTAACAGGACCTCCAGGAACTGGAAAATCTCATACAATTGTAAACATACTTTGTTCTTTGTTAGCGCAAGGAAAAAAAGTGCTTGTCACTGCCCAAACAGATAAGGCTTTGGAATCTTTACTTGATAAAATTCCAGAAACTTTTGATGATTTGATATTCACAAAAATACAATTAGAAACTAATCGAAATCGGTTTTCATTAGAAAAAAGTATTGGCAATATTTCAAAAATTCTTACAGACAACTTTTATCTAAATGTTGAAACTAAAATAGAAGAGTTAGACAATTTAAAAGCTGAATATGTAAAAAAAAAATCCGAAATTATTCGAGCCCTTGAAAAAGAATACACTCAAATCAATATTAATGACTCTTTTGAAAATTTAAGAGCCTATCAAATATTTGAAAAATTTGAATCGAAAGAATCAGAGGAATGGAATTGGATTCAAGATGAATTATCAAATGAAGCTATATTAAGTTTTGAAATTATTAAAAATGAGATTTTAAAATACAAACAATTAATTGGAACAGAAATCCGATACAATAATGCTATCAATATTGATATTTCATCAATATTGAAAAACTTAGAAAGTTTTGATTTTAAAAACTTGATATCTATTCAAGAGCAATACACCAATCAATTAAATTATTTGGGATTAAATGAGTATACCAAAGATAAGGTGTTAAACATTCAGTTGGAAAATATCGCAAAAGTTGCAAATGAATTTTCTAACTCGGATATTGTTCTCAAAAACATTAATCAATTAGAGAATATACAGAAACAATTAAACAATAAGGTTTTTCAAGAAAATGTTACGATAAATAAATCCTTTAGTAACCTTACTGAAAATGGAACAAAGTATCTTTTAGACATAGAAACTTACCTATCGTTTGCTGAAAATGGGAAAGCAGGATTTTTTACAAAACTCACCAATTCTAATTTTAAAAAAGTTTCATATTTAGAACAATTTACTGTAAATGGTAAAAAGTGTAATAACAAAACTGAAATATTACAATTAAAATCGGCAATTGAAAACCTCATTATTATCAACAAAAATTTCACTTTGTTGAAACAAAATGGTTTTTCGTTCTCTTATGACGATAACTCCAATCTTTATGAAAAAAGCATCGTTTTAAAGGAGGTTTTGAAAAAGATAGAAACAAATAAGGAAGTTGTTTCTAAAATTCAATTCAATGCGGACTTTATAAATTTTTCAGAATACACTCAAATCAATTTGTTTGATATTGACAATATATCAAAAAAAGCAATATCATTTCAAGATGACATCGATAAATTACGAAGAATAAATCATCAATTAATTAAAAAAATTGAAGTATTAAGAAATATTGATTCAATAATTGAACAATCTTCATTAAAAAATGACTTTTTAAACTTTTTACCTGTTGAAAAAATTGGAGAAGCACAAGATTTTGAACTTTTAAAGAGCAAATTTTTAGAAATTGGAAAACAGCTTGAGGTAGAACAAATATTTCTCAACTTAAAAAAGTATTTGAAAGATTTGCTTCCAAATACTTTTGATTCTCTTGAAAATATTCCTAATCATTATATTTCAAAGGAAAATTTCGAATACGCTTCTGCCAATAGGTTCATTATAGAAAACGAATTTATTGATTTACAAAAATGTAAAGAAGAATTATCATTTATAAACAAAAAAATATTCCAACTTAAATGTGATATTTTGTTTGACCTAGCAAAGTCAAACTTTAAAAACAAGTTTGTAAATAATAAAATTGATGCATTTATAAATTTGCTTGAAGAATACAAGTATAATTTATCTCAAAGTGTTAGAAAGATTCGTAACCAAACTCAATATCAAATCCTTACACGAAAGAACAGTATTGATATTAGCAAGAGGTTGTCTTGTTGGGTAATGAAATTTAATGATGTTTTAAATTCGGTTGGAAGTGAGCCTGAAATTTTTGATTGCGTTATTGTTGATGAAGCAAGTCAATTAGACTTTAATAGCCTTATTTTAAGTTATTATGCAGAAAATATGATAATCGTTGGAGACGACAAACAAACATCTCCAAGTAGTCTGACAGGAGCTGACGGAAACGATTTTGAATCTATTAAAAATAAACATCTGAAATTTTTAGGAGCAAACGCACTTCATATTAAAAGTGATAATAGTTTGTTTATGCTTTCAAAGATGGTTGCAGGAACTGCAAATCTAACTTTGAGAGAACATTTCAGATGTGTTCCGGAAATTATTGAATTCTCAAAATTTCATTTTTATGACAATTCGTTACGACCTCTGAAACAGATTAACTCAAACAGACTTAATCCAAAAGAAACTGTTTTTGTAAACGATGCATTTACAGAAGACAAAATTGTTTACAAAGAAATTGAAGAAATTAAAAAATTTCTTCAAAAAATTCTAAAAGAGGAGCAATATGCAAATAAATCTATTGGCGTAGTAAGTTTGGGATTGACAAAGCATACTGAAAAACTAAAGGATATAAAAGAAGATTTAGCCAATGAATTTGGAAAGGAAAAAATAGATAAGCATAAACTTATTATAGAAGATTCTCCAAAATTCCAAGGGGATGAAAGAGATGTTATGATTGTTTCTCTTGGAGTTGCATTAGATTTTCAGAAATTGAAAGAAAATCAAAATGCCAAACCACGAGCAATTATTAATGACCAAGACGAATTTAAAAAAATTAATGTCGCATTAAGTCGTGCAAAAGAACAAATGGTTTTATTTCATTCTGTTGAGCAAAATGATTTACAAACAAATGACTTTAGAATTAATATTTTGAGTTTCTTCAAAGATGAAGCAAAACCCATTTCTCAATTACAAATTAACAACAATAATATTGAAAGATTTAGACACAATGTACCTGAACCCTTTGACAGTTGGTTTGAATTTGATATTGCGAAAGCACTTATTGAAAATGGGTATAGTTATATCCAACCCCAATACAATGTAAAAGAAGCTGAACTTTTTTATAATCACAAACTTGGAAAACAAGTTTACATCAACTTTAAAATTGATTTAGTTATCCATAATAATGGAAAAATGATTGCTATAGAATGTGATGGCGACCCTTTTCATTCACTTCCTGAAGATGTGGCTTACGATATTGAAAGGCAAGAATTTTTAGAACGTGTTGGTTGGAAAGTATATCGTGTACTTTATTCAGCATTTAAAAGAAGTCCACAAGAAGAAATACAAAGAATTATAGATTTTATTGAAAATAATACGAAAAAAGACCACAAAATAATTATTGAAAAAACAATTGAATTAAATGAAGTGTTTGAAGATGAAATAGAGTTTGAGAATGAAACAGAAATACCTGAATATGTTTTGCCGAAACATAAATTATACATTGACATTTTAGAGGAAAATAGTGAAATATCTAATTCTATAAATCAATTAAATGGCACGACAACAAATCATAAACACAGGTCATTCATTGATATGATTGATGAAGATTTAGAAGAATCAAATCAGTTAAATCTATTTTCCTATGATAGCAAAATTCTTTGCTACTTCAATCTTTTCAGTGACAACACATACAAAATACAAGAGCATTCAGAAGAGAATTGTTTATTTTCATTACCTATTGACGAAAAGTTTAAAGAGGGGTTTCTCCTTCAATGCTATGACAATGGACATATAAACAAAGTTTATGTAAATTCTATACTAGAAAAGAGAATGAACTATCATTATTCAAATGGCAAAAATCCAAATGCCAATATTCTCTATCTCAAATTGATTGAAGAAGATGCGATTATTGCTTTAAAAATAAAACGAGGTTTAGAAACTGTTTTTAAAGCTCATAAAACTGAAAATATTTCAAATAGAGAACTTTTACATTTGCAAGGATATAAAGTTGTTTATCAACCTACCGAAAATATTGAATACAAAATTTTACCTAAAAATATTTATGGAGATATTAAACGGCTAATTTTTAAAAGTTTTTCAGCAGAAGGAAAATCAGTACATAATAGCTACTACGAAAATGAATGGAAAGTAATTAAACGATTTCTTCCTAATCTAAACGAATAGTAAAAACATTAATATCTAACTGGGAAAAACAGTAGAGTTAATAAATCATATTTATAGTCAATCCTAAAAGGAACCGCCGAAGGCTTTAATCCTATCTCCAAATTTAATGTATAGCTGTTGCATTGTCAAGCCAATAAGCACCGTTACCAAATCGTTACCTGACTTTTTTTATAATCTTTATAAGTGCTTAGTATTCAACTAATACAGCTTTTCCCTGAAAACTTTAAAATAAAGTTTGAGTAAAAACACATCAAAGATTAATAGCAGGTAAAACGGTTGTAAATAAAGACTTTACAGCCGTTTTATGATTTTTTTGGTAATACGGGAAAAAGCAGTACATATTGCCAGTACACAGATTTATGGAAAAATTCTCAACGAGAATGTCGGAAAAAATATCGCACAAATTTAAAGGAATGGAACGCTCTTTTGTTTCTCAACGTTGAAACTGATGTGATTTAAAGAAAGCCAAAGCAGTTTTTGTTTTGTATTTTTGCTGTTGAGTAAATAAATGCATAAACATTTACAAACAATTAAAGACGGCTAACTTTCGGCAATCCCAGCATTAGCCTTAATTAAATCCAAACTCAACTCTAAAAATAAATGAAAACTTTTCCCGTAATCGCTTCAATATTGTCACACAATGAATTAGGAGAATTTATTAGCGAAAAATATAATTTAGCAGATAATTTTAAATGTGAACTTTTTAGAACTGGAGTGAATCACACATATTTTATGTTTAATAAGAATAGAAAATATGTTGTCCGAGTTTATTGTCACAATTGGCGAACAAGAGTTGAAATTGAGGAAGAATTAAAACTTCTAAAGTTACTCAAAACTCATGATCTTTCCGTTTCAGTTCCAATTGTAGATAAAAATGAAAATTATATTCAAGAAATAAACGCTCCTGAAGGTTTGAGATATGTTGTACTTTTTAGTTTTGCAGAAGGTGAAAAAATGCGTTTTATGACAAATGAAACGTGCTTTGCAATTGGTTCAGTTATGGCAAAGATTCACAACGTAACTGCCACAAAAAAAATTGAAAGGATAGATTATAGCGCTAATGTTCTTTTGTATAAAGCTTATGATTCTCTAAACGTATTTTTTTCAGACGACTTAAATGAAATGCTTTATTTAAAAGAAATTTCATCAAAAATAGCCAAGAGTTTTGACGAAAGTAATCTTCTTGAAAATCAAAAAGGAGTAGTACATCTTGATATTTGGTACGACAACTTGAGCGTAAATAAAGAAAATGAAATCATAATTTTTGATTTTGATAATTGCGGAAACGGTTCTTTAATTTTAGACATTGCCTACTTTTGTAAACAATTATTTTTTATCGAAACAGATAAAAACGAATACGAAATCAAAGTTGAAAGTTTTTTAAATGGTTATAAAAGTGAGAGAGAATTATCTGAAAACGAAATACAATTAATTCCTGAAGCAGGCGCTTCAATTTTTGTGTTTTATCTTGGCGTTCAAGCTCAACGATTTGATTGGTCTAATATATTTTTAACAGAAAACTATCTTAAAATGTTTGTTGGAAGAATAAAAAAATGGCTGGAATATTATGAAGATAAAAAATAACTACGGCTAACAGGTCGTTTAATAAAAGAGCGACGTAAGTGCTAGGTGGAACGTTTCGGCTTTTAAGACCGCTCCTTCGCCCAGCTGCTGGAACGTTACAGTCTCAAAGCATCCCAACGCTGATAGTTGTGTTATAAAACCTTGGTAAGTCATCAAACGATACTGTAAAATTTAATTATAACAATGTTGACTTTGTGCTACTTTCTCAAGTAATTGAAAATATTACAAAAAAAGAATTTTCAAAATCAATCGAAGATTTGATCATCATACCTCTAAAACTGGAAAATACAGGCTTTGTACATGAAAATGAAATTACTAAGCATTTAGCTTACGGTTATCATAACTATTCATTTGGAGAAGGAGAAGATGATAAAGCAAATGTTTATAGAAGAAGTGGAAGTATTGACGGATTTAATTCTGAAATCATGGTAAACAAAAACTTCGATAAAATCTTAATCATTCTTTGTAATACAGACACCGCTGACTTACAAAATCTGGCAAATAGAATATACTTACTAAAATAAATAAAGCTGTTTGTTCCACTATTCCCACTCACCTAGGCCAGAAAAAAATAATTAAGCTATTTTGCATAAAAACACACTTCCATTATAGGCCTAATGGCAGCTATAATGCTGTTGTATGAAACAACCGCCCACTAGCGCAGGTGCACATCTCTCTCTCCGTCCAGTCAAAGGTGCCAGCCTGCGGCAGCATGGCATGTGTCCATTGGGGAACCTTCCATTCCCCAAACCCCTTGGGTCCCCCTTCAGGCGGAGGATTATGCCGCACAGATCCACGCCACAAACCAAAGCCCGTTCCGACACCGGAAGGCAGAATTGTAGCCGCCCAATGTCGTCTGGGGTTCGGGGAGAGGATCTGTTAGGCGACCTTTGCTGCAACAGACGATCCACAAAACCATAAAATACCGTGTTCTAAAACCCCTAAAACTGCCATCTTTGAGTAGGTAACGTTCTTTGGCCAAGGTTGTTTGCATCCGCCATAGTATCGGGTAGACATAGAAAAAGTCGTGGAAAGCAATAGGATTACTTCCCTAGTATCCAAGCAAAGATTAAGGGGGCTACAATGGTAGCGTCCGATTCAATGACATAACTCGGGGTGTCTACATCCAATTTTCCCCAGGTAATCTTTTCGTTGGGGGTGCATCCGGAGTAAGAGCCATACGATGTGGTTGAATCGGTAATCTGACAATAGTAACGCCATTTTAAAATATCCTCTTTTTCCAAATCCTGGACGAGCATAGGCGCTACACACATGGAGAAATCACCAGCAATACCTCCACCGATCTGGAAAAAACCAATGCCCTGACCTACAGCATGTTGTTCGTAGTATCCGGCAAGCCATACCATGTATTCGATGCCGCTTTTCACTGTAGCGGCCTGCAGCTCCCCTTTAATTACATAAGAAGCAAAAATATTACCCAATGTGGAGTCCTCCCAGCCGGGTACTACCAACGGTAAATTGCGCTCTGCTGCAGCCAGCATCCATGAATTCTTTGGGTCTATATCATACTCTTTTTCTAATACCCCGCTTCGCAACAGTTGATACAGGTATTCGTGTGGAAAGTACCGTTCCCCATTTTCCTCCGCATTTTTCCATAGCCTTTCGATATGCCGTTGAATTTTACGGAAGGCATCCTCCTCCGGGATGCAGGTGTCGGTTACCCGGTTGTAATGGCTATGTAGTAAATCAAGTTCATCCTGTGCTGTCAGATCACGATAGTTTGGAATACGTTTGTATTGCGTATGCGCAACCAGATTCATGATATCTTCTTCCAGGTTTGCACCGGTACAGCTGATAATATCGACTTTTCCTTCGCGTATCATCTCCGCCAGGGAGATGCCTAATTCGGCCGTACTCATGGCACCGGCAAGCGAAATTAACATGCTACCCTTATTGTCTATGTGTGCCGCATAAGCCTGTGCCGCATCCACTACTGTTGCCGCATTAAAGTGTAAAAAATTGTGCTCCAGAAACTGCGATACAGGACCTTTTTTTTGTTTCATTATTGCTCTTTTAAGTGTTAAATATTAGTCGGTCCATTTCAGCATGCTGCAGGACGGTTACCAACGATTTTCTAATTATGAGGCCAAAATTAGGGGCAATATGGAGGTTAAAATTTATCTTATGATAATAAATTTCTAGCAAATTTCAATAGGCTATGCGCTGAAAGTCTTGGGTTGCTTAGGTGTATATGTAAAAGAACTTTACCACTCATCCTAAGCAAAAGCCCATCCATCAAAAATAATTTTTCTACACTTGATTAAGCGGGATATTTGGTTGTTCTATTTGTTTAAATAGTTTTTTTTCAGATGGATAAGGGCTTGTGAGGTCTCTTTTGATGGACATAAAATAGGTTTTATTAGATATAAAAAAGGATGAAAAGAGTTGTATTGTTTTTCTTGCTGGCGCTACTAGGCAGCGCCGCTGTTGCCAAGGATAGTAAAGATGTAGACCGTGCTATCAAAAAGGTACGTATAGGCATGACAATGAAAAAGGTGATTTCCTTGGTAGGAGATAGTTATACCCTGCTTTCGGCCAAAGAAGGGGTTACAGTTTGGGGCTATACTGCCGCCGATAAAGGGGTGTATACATTGGTGTTTGTGGCCGATAAATTGAAAGAATTAAGAAAAGACTACTACAGGGGCTGGTTTCCCATCTTGCCAAGCGCCTATGTAGGCAATGCCGACACTGTGCCAAGGCTGCAACGCCGAGGTTTTAGGCACTAGCCCTTTGTTAGGGGAGCCAGGGTATAACCCTGGCATTTGAGCGTTTTTTGTTGCTTTCCTTCCCGGCGATTACCTCCTGAACATATTGGAGACAGACTGCATTTACGCGCGTGTAAGCTTCACCTTTCCAACGAATCGAATAGACGCTAAAACGGTGGTTTGTTGGAGGTGGTCTATTTTTATTATTAGACAATTCCGTTCAAATCGTTCTGTTTGCATTTTTTTCAGCTAAAGACGATCGTACAATTGTATTATACGCCTGTACTTTTGGTTAGTTTTTCACTTTCATTATTTCGGAGCGATTCTATGCTAGCTATTTTTTCTATTCCCCTTAGTTTAATGTTTTAAATCTGATAGAACTAACTTTATGGTTTATGCTGTCGGTAAATAATGGCTTCATAAATACAGCCTAAGCAAGGCGTAGAGTTCCCAAAAATACCAGATGGTAAGGATCTTAGGTTTATAGTTGTTATCGATTAGTTATCTTTGATTATCGGATTACGCTGTAAAGAAGGCTAAAATGAAAACTCCATTACTGAATTTAGTTGCTATTGGCAGCCGAAGCACAGACAACCGTAAGCGGCTGTCGAAGTTGTATATAAGGCAGTTTATAAACCGCAGGTAGGCAAGTTTTATTCCGCTAAATTCTAAAATTGGCGTTAGAAAAAAAACGTAAACGTAGTACAGCTACGCTCAACAGCACCAATAAAAGTATTGAAATTTTGTATTTAAAAATTATTAACCATGTAAAATCTACCTAAACTTCTTAGACTCCTCAAACTTACCATTGAAACCGATGAGACCAATGAGACCAAAGAAACCGATGAATGTTTGAAGGTAAAATAGACGAACCCGTATACCGCAAAAATATAATCCAGTATTTTATTTTTGCCCATTTTACGAATAGAATTTAGATACACCTTATAGAATTATGTGTATCGCCATTTGTTATCAATTAAATATATCACCTGCTTTTATTGCCGGAATAAGCAAGTCTTTAAGGCTAAATAAAATTATCCCTCCTTTCTTTGCCGAGTATATGGATCGCTAATTGGCCCAATAATGTAAATAGAAATTGGTTTAAATTATAGCAATAGGGTTTATGTACTGCTACCATTTTACGAATCTTAACGTGTAAACGTCAGGCTGCGAAACAACTGCCGCGGCACTGTAAACAAATCTATGAAGGCCTGTTTTTAAAGGCTTGTAAAAAGATGTAACCGCATTTAATAACTCATTTAAGTCGTAAATACGGAAATCGATAATATCCTAAAACGGAAAAATAGTAGCCGTAAAGGTGCTGATCGTTCCTGTACGTGGAAACCCTGACTTGGCCGTATAAAATTAAGCCGCAAAGGAAAATTATTATGAAGAAAAAAATGAGCATGGGTATGCTGCTGTTTTGTTGTATTTTCTATTGTACTAGCAGCATGGCACAGCAGAAATATATTTACGGGCAGGTCGTAAGTCAGAAAGATCAACAGCCTATAGCCGAGGTTATGGTGCAAGACGTAGCACAAAATACACCCGTGTATACCAACAAAAATGGTTTTTTTACCCTAAAAGTATCCTTGAAAGACAGGTATATACTGCAGTTCCATAAAATGGGATTCGAAGCAAAAACGTTAAGGGTTCCTGCATCGCAGGATTCAGTCAAGGTAAGCCTGCCTATAGCCTTTAGCACTATTGAAGAAGTCCTGATTAATACAGGCTACCAAAAGATGCCCAAAGAACGTGCTACCGGATCTTTTGAACAGGTAGATCGACAGCTGTTTAATCGGCAGATGGGCACAGGTGTATTATCGCGGTTAGATGGTATTATGCCCTCCTTATATTTCGATAAACGTGGGGGTAAAGAAAACAACATGCTACTGCGTGGTGTTGGTAGCGTAGGACTTACGAATATGCGGCCCTTGATTGTGGTCGACAATTTTCCATTTACCGGAGATGTAAATAGTATAAATCCGGCTGACGTCGAAAGTGTTACCTTACTTAAAGATGCGGCAGCAGCCTCCATTTGGGGGGCAAAAGCCGGAAATGGTGTGCTTGTTATCACCACAAAAAGAGGCCGATATAATAGCCTTTGGAAGGTGAATGTGCTAACAAATATCAGCGTCGTGGAAAGAGACAATCTGTACTACCATGCGCAGATGTCGCCAGCCGAATTTATCGAGGTAGAGCGTTTTCTTTTTGATAAAGGAGCTTATAATGCCCTACTAAGAAATTCCAAAGAACATAAACCGGTTACGCCGGTAGTAGCGCTGCTGGTGCAACATCGACAGCAGCAAATTACTGATCAAGAACTGGAAGCGCAGCTTGATAGCTATGGAAATCATGATCTTCGCCAAGACCTGCAACGCTATTTTTACCGTCATGGTATACAGCAACAATATGCATTAGCGCTAACCGGTGGTGCCGAGAAATACAGCGCCCGCTATTCTTTGGGCTACGACAAGAATTTGTATACACAAGTAGGCAATTCTCTACGCCGGTTCACCTTTAGTCTGCAAAATAATTTTCGACCAGTAAAGGGTCTGGAGCTGACAGTAGGCGGGCGCGTTGGTTACTCCTTTACTACGGCGAATGCGTTGAGTAGGCTGCAGCTAACGGATAGGCGCGCGATGTACCCCTATGCTAAGCTTGCCGACGATAGGGGCAATGCACTGGTAGTAGAGCGAGACTATAACAGGCACTACCTGGACTCGGTGGAGAACGATGGGCATTTGCTCGACTGGCGCTTCCGCCCATTAGACGACCGTCATATGCTGGATAACCATAAGGAGCAAACCAATATGCTGCTACATGCACAGCTTAAATACTTGTTTTTTAAAGGACTCACTGCAGAGGTACACTATCAATTCGAAAAGCAACCCGGTATGGAGGTAGCGTTTTTCGGTGAAAATAGTTATTATAGTCGCAACCTCGTAAATCGGTATACCCAACTTAACAGGGCTGCAATCTTTAGACCTATTCCCGTCGGCGGAATACTCGACCGTACACAACATGCTTTACAAGCCCAGTCGCTACGGGGGCAGTTAAATACCGACCTACACCGCGGGAGCCACGGCCTGGTGGCTTTGTTCGGAATGGAAATAAGGCATCAGCAGGAGGAGAGCAACTCAGTACGCTTGTATGGCTACGATCCTGAAACCTTGAGCAGCAGCAATGTCAATTATCAGGATAACTTTCCAATCTATGATAACCTAAGTTGGCCCACCTTTATCCCTGGGGCAAAACCTGAAACCTTGACGGTAAATAGGTTTGTATCTGTCTTTGCGAATGTCTCTTACAGCTACGGTAGTCGCTATATCCTGTCGGGATCTTTGCGCCGTGATGCATCCAATTTGTTTGGTGTAAGTACCAACAACAGGTGGACCCCCTTATGGTCGGTTGGAGCCTTATGGAATATGGCTGCCGAGGATTTTTATGTATTTCCTGAACTGCCGGTATTAAAAATGCGAGCCACGTTTGGCTATAGTGGTAATGCGGCCACAAACCGGCCTGCCATAACCACACTGCGCTATTCGGGTATAAGTACTACAGGGCGCTTTCCCTATGCTAAGGTCAACAATCCGCCAAATCCTACTTTGCACTGGGAGAAGGTTTCGACCTTTAACCTTGCCATGGATTTTGCCCTTACCGGAAATTACCTCTCCGGAAGTATAGCTTATTACCAAAAGACATCAAGAGACTTGATCAGTCAGGTCGATACGGATCCGACAATCGGTATCCGTAGTGTAGCGCTAAATAGCGCCGTTGTGCGCAACAGGGGGGTGGAGCTTACGCTGCAGGCACAGTACCAAAGTGGAAGCCTCGACTGGACGACTAATTTCATGTTATCCCTAAACCGTAATCGGGTGCTGAGGTACCTTAGTGAAGGCCGGTTGCCTGGAAAATGGCCCAGTGTGGGCAATATGATTCTACCTGTTGAAGGGCGTTCTGCCTATCCATTTTTTAGCTTCCGCTGGGGTGGCCTTGATCCTAAAAATGGTAACCCTATCGGTTATGTGAATGGCGAAGCGACGACAGATTATGCTAAGATACGACAAAATACTACCCCTGCGGATCTGGTCTATCACGGCTCGGCACTGCCAACCTGCTTTGGATCGCTGCGACAAACCCTAGCCTGGAAGAACTTATCCCTGTCGGTAAATATCAGCTATCAGGCTGGATATTATTTCCGAAGGGAAACGATAAATTACGAACCACTGCTGTCTGAGGATGCCGAGGTAGGGCATGTGGATTATAGGCAGCGCTGGCAGCAGGAAGGCGATGAGCAGCACACGACGGTGCCGTCGTTAATCTATCCGGCCAACTCGTGGCGAGACCGCTTGTACAAATATGCGGAGCTTACGGCCGAGAGAGGAGATCATATTCGTTTACAGGATATTAACTTCTCTTATATAATCACTGCAGACAAGCCGACGCTTTTACAGCATTGCGGTATAAAAGATTTACAACTTACGCTGTATGCCCGAAATGTAGGTATACTCTGGCGTGCCAATAAATTGGGGCTGGATCCGGAGGTGCAAAGTAATACCCCTCCAGGAAGGATGTGGTCTTTAGGTTTAACCGCTAATTTTTAATGTTATGAAAAGTTTATATGTACTATCAACTGTTGTTATATTGCTATTAGCCGTACGCTGCAGCAGTTTCTTAGATGCCAAGCCTGATGGTAGCTTAGTTTTACCCCATACCTTACGTGATCTTCAAGCTTTATTGGATAATGAGTCTCGCATGCTGGATGGGTATGCGGTAGCCGGCGAAAATGGATCAGATTATTATACACTGGACGATGCCAGCTGGTTGTCGTTGTTTATTGAGCCCCGTAGTACCTACATATGGGCAGAAAACACACAGCAAGGGGGGGATTGGTCGAATGGTTATGAGCGTATATTTTACTGCAATGTAGTACTCGACGAGGTGGATGCTGCAGCTGTAGGCAGCTTAACAGAGCAGCATCGGCAAGCTATAAAAGGAAGCGCATTATTTTTTAGAGGTTTTACATACCTGTCGCTTTCGCAGTTATTTACACCCCCTTATGTATCTAATATGGAGGACTCTCCTTATGGTCTACCCTTAAAAATGCATGCAGATATCCATGAACCCTTACATCGGGCAAGCGTTTTAGAAACCTATACGCATATTCTGAAAGACCTATCTCAGGCGGCAGCGCTTCTCCCCGAGCAGACTGTTGCGGCAGTGCGACCCTCAAAAACAACAGCATATGCCGCCTTGGCACGTTTGCATTTGCAGCTGGGCGACTACAAGTTGGCCTTAGAACAGGTGCAAAAGGTACTTGCCAAACACTCGGAGTTGATAGATTACAATACCTTAGATACGACAGCCGAATTTCCTTTTGCTCGTTTAAATAAGGAGGTCTTGTTACACGCCAGTATGTCGACCTCCAAAGGCATGCTTAAGCCAGATTACGCTTGGGTAGACAGCGCATTGCTAGCGTTATATAGCCCGGATGATTTACGACGGTCGGTGTTATTCCGTAAGGATGGAAATGGTTTTCGATTTAAGGGCTCTATGATACAGCGCTATTCGCCACTCTTTGGAGGTCTTGCCGTGGATGAGATGTACCTTATTGCAGCGGAGTGTCAGGTAAGGTTGGAGCAGGAGGGTGCTGCTCGAGGCATGCTAAACAAACTCCTGGCGACGCGTTGGCGTAGCGGCACCTATATCCCTGTTGGGCTGGAACTTTCAGGACATAAGCTGCTGGCACGTATATTGGAAGAGCGCCGCAAACAGCTCTGCTTTCGTGGAGGCATCCGATGGCCAGACCTACGACGTTTAAACCAAGATCCACAGCTGGCAAAGACATTGTATAGAAACCTGATGGGGAAAACGTATAGTTTAGCGCCAGGTGATAGGCGTTATACTTTTTTAATTCCATATACCGTTATCGCAAAAAATAATTTGATGCAAAATCCAAGGTAAAACGGGCTGTATACAATTGATTTATGAAAAAACGCCTAAGGTGGGGATCCTTAGGCGTCTTTACTAAACTAACCAATTATTAAACTAAATATGAAACTACAGAAATAACGCAATTGCTATGCCTTTATTTTGGGTATAAAGCTAATTTAACAGCCTTTAACAATGCTATGACATTGTCTTGATAATTGCTGCTCTTATGCAGGCTGAGCGCCATGAAAAAATAAAGGAATGGCAGCCTGAGATGTTGTACAGTATCATAAAAGCCCTATAGCGTTGGATAGTTTGTGCCCTAGCCGGGTAACAGCCATAAGTGGTAATAAATTGTTAGTTTTTACTAACAATTATGTTTTGTTTTACTATTTTTGTTTAAACTTATTACATATGGACTACGTTATCGAATTTTTAGAACAGAATAAAAGAAACCTAGAACGAGGCATACGCGATACCGATTTAATGCGCAAGGATATACGGAAAGCAACCCAACAGTTAGGACAAATTAACCAACTAAAGCGGGCAATTAAGATTTTAAAAGTGAAAACGAAAGGATTGTAAGATGAGGGACAACCTGATTTATGCTGCCGAAAAAAGCTGGCAACAGCTTATGATTACGACCAACGAACACTTTATGCGCGGTAACTTTGATGAGGCTCTACCAGGCTATGCGGAGGCGCTGCAACAAGCGGAATTTCTGAACAGATATGCTAAGCACTGCAAAAAACTCCACATTCCTTTTATGCAGGTTTTTATTATTTCCTGTACTAACCTGGCAAATACCTATGCAGAAACTGGTGATATAGAAAATACGGAACGCCTGTTATTACGTTCCATCTACTACCTGTTGGATTTGTCAGCCAATCAAATGATGGATGAAAATGAAATCCAATCTGAACTAAAAAAAGCCCTGGCCGGATATTTCGATTTTTTACACACACATCCCAAAGCTACAGCTAAGTCTGAAAAGATTACCAGAATTATAGACACCATACGAAGCCACTTTCATACCGCCGCAATACCAAATTTAGCCTGGAAGTGAGCCCGTACATAGCCCTATTTAGCTGTAATTTTTTCGCGGTGTTTTTTACCCCAGTCGCCCAGGGCAATAAGGACGGTGCTTAAGGTAGTCGCATAGGCTGTGGGTTGATATTCAATACTAACCGGCGTACTATCGGTATGCACCAAACGCTTTACCAGGCTGTTTAACTCCAACTGTTTAAGTTCATTGGATAATACCCGCGCTGATATACCCTTAATCGTACGTTGCAAATCATTAAAGCGAATATGTCCGCTCAATAAAGCGGTTATAATCCGCAATTTCCATTTGCCCCCAATTACATAAAGCGCATCTTCTACCGATGCTAAATGGCCAGAACATTGCGCTCCATTAAAGGCTATTTTGTCCATAAATTTTAATCTTTAAACCCTGTACTAACCCAAATGTTACTACTAACCTTTTGTATAGTACTAATAATTGGATAGTAAATATACCTAGATTTGTCGCTATAAACATAAAATAAAAAATGAAAGCAACAAAAATCACCTATTACCTAACCACTGTATTGTTATCGCTGTTAATGGTATTTTCGGCATACAGTTATCTTACTAAACCCGAGCTTAAGGAAGGTTTTCAGCATTTAGGTTTCCCCGATTATTTCCGTATCGAGTTAGCGCTGGCCAAACTTCTGGCTGCTATAGGTTTATGGATTCCAAACCATTTTATTAAAGACACGGCCTATATTGGTTTATCCATTTCTTTTATCTCGGCCGCCATAGCACATGCAGCATCCGGCGACCCCCTGTCGGCAGTTATTGCACCACTCGTAATCTTTGTGCTGCTGCTGGCATCGTTTTTTAGTCGCAACAAGCTATATGCCTCCAACTAATGGAGACCATTCCTGCAAGACTCTTGGCAAAAGCAATAGTCTTGCAGGCAGCTTACACGGATAAAGGTACCAATTGCTGGTACGATTCGATAAATATCTCCTCCAACTGTTGAACCTCATCCTTAAACAAAAATGCGCTTCTTTTGCCTAAAAAAAGTGGTTTTTCATAAGACTGATATCCCTGCCACAAAGGGATAATATCGCCATTTTTTATAGCATCATTGCAAAGAAAATCGGGAAGTACAGCCAAGCCTTCACCAATAGATAAGCAACGATTGATGGAAAATTTATTGGGTACAATAAAGTTGGGTACAAAATCCGGGCGGCTATTAAAGTTTATTTCCCAGAATCTATTAAGGACCTCCATATCTGCCGCCGTAGCATACCAGCGCTGGCCTTTTAACCACTGTTGTAATTTCCTCGTATTGGCAGTTTGAAAATCACGAATATCCGTATGTTTTCCGGCAGCGAGAATAAGTTTTTCCATGCCCAGTGCTGTAAATTCAAGCCCCTTTTTTGCTCTTGTTTTACCCGTTAACACAAGATCCAGGGCCCCCTGTTCCAAGCGTTGCAACAAAACAGCATCGCTATCAAACTGTATACTCAGGTTAAAATTCAAAAAAGGGATATGCTTTTCCAAGATCTGCTGAAAAGTCTCTACACACATGCCAATAGCTACGGTAGCTTTATGCGGACCGCCTTTTTTCTGGAAGCGCATTTCAATATCCAGCAGGCAATCTAAGGCGCCAAAAAGCTGCTGATACAGCAGTTTCCCCCTTTCCGTAGGGATCATTTTTCGCGCCGTACGCTCGAAGAGCGGAAAACCCGTGTACAACTCTAGGGCATTTAAATGTAAACCCACCCCAGGCTGAGAAATATGCAATGCCTTGGCGGCACCACTCATGGTACCCAATTCGTACACCATTCTAAACGTCCTAAACCATTCTAAATTCCCTTGCATCTCTAATAAATATTATACATAATGTAAAGTTATGTTATTTTTATTATAATATAATGCGAGCTAATTTTGTTTTACATTTTAAAAATAAGAAAGATGAAAAATATTTTTATACTCAATGGCGGGCAAAAATTTGCGCATTCAGGAGGAAGGCTTAACCAAACATTGGTCGATTTGGATACACAATTTTTCACGGAGGAACAAGGTTTTAAGGTACGATTTACGGATATAAACAGCGAGTTTAATCCAGAGCAGGAGGTAGAAAATTATGTGTGGGCCGATGTGGTAATATACCATTTCCCGGTATGGTGGTTCTCCATGCCCTATCGCCTGAAGAAATACATAGACTTGGTATTCACGGCAGGGCACCGGAAAGGGATGTATTACAGCGATGGTAGAAAAAAGGAAAATCCCGATTCTAGTTACGGTACTGGCGGTATGTTGCAAGGGCGTAGCTATATGGTAACGACCACATGGAATGCGCCAGAGGCTGCATTCACGCATCCTGGAGAGTTTTTTAATCAAACCAGTGTTGACGATGGTATACTATTTGGCTTCCACCGTATGAATGCCTTTTTGGCCCTCGAAAGAATAAAGGGTATCCATTTCCATGATGTAGAGAAAAATGTCACGCAGGAACGTATAGAGCGTTATAAAAAGCTTTATTTGGATCATCTATCGGCTAATTTTCTGCCAGCTAAACCGGTCAATGAAAACAGCACAGCAGCGATATATTGCCAACAGTAGCCTATTTTTCGCGGTATAGGACGGGCAGTAGTAATTGCGTGTACCCTCGAAAACATATTAGCATATGTAAGAAGAAAACACGCTGGAGATTAGAAAAAACAAAGATGCCTTTTGCTATGCACAGCGCCAGTATGCTGCCCTAATAAGTAATCGCAGTAAAAAATATTGGCTCCCTAACCCTTAAAATTCAGCGGGAGCCAATTATAGCCTGATCTAAACATCGCGCAGCTAACGTAATAAAAACCGCGTTTCGCTAAAAAAGCAGCCATTTAACCGTTAAGCTATTCATAAAGCCCATCAAAGAAGGTTGGGTTATCCAGTTTAGTGCCGATACGATAGGCAGCATTTACCAAGCCTACATGGCTATACGCCTGCGGGAAATTGCCCCATTGGCTACCATCTTGATCATCTACATCCTCTGAAAATAACATCAAATCATTAGCAAAAGCCAGCAACTCCTTAAATACAGCTTTCGCCTCCTCAAGACGTCCCACACAAGCTAAAGCCTCCACATACCAAAATGCACACACCAAAAATGTAGATTTAGGCTTTCCGAAATCGTCAGTATGAAGGTAACGGTAAAACAAGCCATGCTCGCCCTTGAGTTCCTTTTCGAGCTCCTGAAGATGTTTTTTAGCCTTATCACTCTGTGGATCGAGGTAATTCATCATAATAAGCTGTAGGGTAGAAGCATCCAAATGTGCACTGCCCACAGCATGCGCGTAGACAGCACGTTTTGGATCGAAGCAGTTTTCGATATGCGCACTAGCCTTGGCACGCAATCTTTCGGCTTGTTCAATAATAGCGGTGAAACCATATTGCTTACCAATTTTTAAGGCAGCAGAAGCGCCAGCCCACTGGAAAAGGTTGGAGTAACAGTGCTGGTTTTCAAAATTCCGAAACTCCCAAATTCCAGCATCCGCTTCATCGATTGTGCTCTCAATTTTCTGCAAGATAAAGTTCGTCCATTCTTCGGCGATATGCACATTTTGGTACCTAAATCTATAGTCTGTAAACAAGGGCAGTAAGGCAACCAATGCCTGCCCGTAAACATCATTTTGTATATGTTCAAACGCTTGATTGCCTAAGCGTATGGGTTTATTACCCTGGTAGCCATCCAAGTGATCCAATAAAGATTCCGTAAGTCGACTTTTACCCATAATACCATACAAAGGCTGCAACCTCCCCGCATCAGTCTGTGTAATCTGGGCAATATAAGAAGCATAACGTTCCATTTCTTCAAAATGACCAATATGACTTAAAGCCGTAAGCACATAATAGCTATCTCGGAGCCAGCAATAGCGGTAATCCCAGTTGCGGCCCGAGCCCGGAAATTCGGGTAAAGCCATGGTACTGGCTGCAATTATGGCGCCTGTATCCTCATACTGGTGCAACTTAAGCACCAATGCCGAGCGAATAACCTCCCTTTGGTAAAAAGCAGGTATGGAAGCCTCTTTCACCCAGTGCTGCCAATATTTTTTAGTCCGCAAAAGGAAATCCTCTGCGGTACGTTCTATAGGCGCTTCAAAGGGCGTACCATAGGTTAATATCAGGTAAATTGTTCTGTCCAAAACAATAGGCATATTATCAAAAAAATGACTTATCGGCATATTTGTGGCGAGGCGCATTTTAACATCCCCCTTCACAAACTCGATATGGTTGCTACCGCGATATTTAGCGAATTTCGATCCCCCATAGTCAAGCACCGGTTCGCAGCGCACCTTAATTTTAGGGTGCCCCTCCACAGGCTCCACCTTACGAATCAACATTAAAGGCTTATAATAGCGCTCATACTGCTCAAACCGGGGTGCAAAGTCCGTAATCTTATAACTACCATCCTCCGAGGTTATCGTTGTAGTTAAAATATTCGTATTCTCCAGGTAAGCTTGTTGACTCTGTGTAATCTCCTTGGGTGGAAGAATGGAGAACTGGCCACCCTGCTGTTTATCCAACAAACCACCGAAGATAAAGCTATCCTCAAAGCTAGGCCAGCATAACCAATTGATATTACTATTTTTTTCTACATGCGCTATAAAGGCGCAGTTTCCAATTATACCACTGTCGTACGTATGTCTTTTCTTCATTGGGTCACTATTTACATAAATTTAGAAGCCTATTCAGCATCTATATTGTTTACAAAAAAGTTCAATACACTAAGCGCCTGCTGCTGATTCTCCACAAAGTACCGCGCTGCCGTCTTTTTGTTACCCACCTTTACGGTAAGAGCCTCCGCAGGCAGCTCCTGAAACATATCCTCGTCGGTAATATCATCGCCCATTGCAAAAATAAAATCAGGGTTAAACATGGCAATAATATCCTTTGCCGCTTTACCCTTGTTTACCTCACCACTTTTAATCTCTATCACCTGGTCGCCATGCAATAAATGCAAAGCATAATGTTGCAGCAAGTAACGTAAGTTGTCGGCAAGCTCATGCGCACGTTGCGTACCCAGACCCGCCTGCACTTTTCGATAATGCCAAGCGAGGGAGTATGTTTTTTCCTCTATTAAAGACCCAACCGTGCGAAAGGTAAATTTCTCCAGCACATGCTGAATGGGTATTTTCCAGCGCGTAGAAATATCCTTTTTACTATGCCAACTATAGTCGGGATAATTCTGCCATGCACCATGTTCAGCCACCACAAAATACCCCTTCTGTGCAAACCAAGCATCCATTGTTTCCATTGGTCTACCACTAATAATGATCAATAAATTTTTCGGATCGGCCTTTAACGTTGTCAGCATCTCATACAAGCCGTTACCCGGCGAAGCCGCCATGGCATCGTTTTTAAAATCCACCAATGTACCATCATAATCCAGCAGAAATAACCGTCTATTACTGTTTTTAAACTGCAGTAAAAACTCCTGTTGATGCGAGGCACTAATTTTGCGCGAAAGCTCCCTTTTCTGCTGTAACTTCACCTCATGCAAAGTTTTTAGAAATAACTTTACCCAATGCTGAATATTAAACTTACGTACAATCTGCAGGTTTTCGTCCATCCGTTGGCGCTGTTCGTCCTCTGGCATTTCTATGGCTCTTTTCAGGGCCTCTCGAATTTGCGCTGTAGCATTCGGGTTAACAATCAGCGCACCCGTTAATTCTTTAGCCGCACCAGCAAGCTCGCTAAGTATCAATACACCTGTATCCGTCTCCTTACTAGCGACATACTCCTTACTAACCAAATTCATGCCGTCGCGCAGGGGGGTAACCAAACACACATCCGCCGCCAGGTAGAGTGCAGAAAGCTCCTCCTCGGGAAAGGAATTATAAAAATACGCAATAGGAAGCCACTCATTGTCGCCATACACCGCATTAATATGGCCCACCCTACGATCGATATCATCGCGCAGCGACATATATTGCGGCACACTATCCCGCGAGGGCACCACCAACATATAAAGCACCACCTTTCCATATAAGTCCGGGTACGATGTGAGTAAGCTTTCATACGCTTCCAGGCGCTCTATAATACCCTTACTATAATCCAAACGGTCGATACTCAAAATAAATTTGTTATCCGCATATTGACTTCGAATCTCTTTTGCACGCTGCCTTATTGAATCCGATTGGGAGAGTTTATTAAACTTTTCATAATCTATACCCATCGGAAAAACATCGGTATAAACACTACGGCCATCCATCTGTATGGAATTATTACGTACCGGCACACCCAAGATATGCGTGCAGGAGTAGAAGAAATGAAGTGTATCGTTGTAGGTATGAAAACCAATTAAATCGGCACCTAAAACCCCTTTTAGCAGCTCATCCTTCCAGGGGATATTTCGGAAAACCTCATCCGCCGGAAAAGGGATATGCTGAAAGTAACCGATACTAGATGCAGGCGCATAATTTCGAATCATCTGTGGCAGAAGCATTAGCTGGTAATCATGTATCCAAATATTATCTGCCGAGGTAAGGTTTAAGCTATGCGCAACGGCAGCGAACTTTTCGTTCACCTGCTGGTACAATTCCCAATAGCTACTATTGTACTGCGCATAAGAAGGTCGATAATGAAAAATAGGCCATAATATTTCATTAGAAAAGCCCTCATAATAACCCTGTATCTCCTCCTCCGTCAAAAATATAGGCACCAGATTATGGGGTTTTAAGAGCGCCGTTATTTGCTCCGCCTCCGCCTCATCATTGGGTACAATACCCGGCCAGCCTACCCATACGTTTCCATTGAGTTTATAAACCGACCCCAACCCTGTTGCAAGTCCGCCCTCACTCGGGATACAAATTAAGTCGTTATTGTGGCGTTCGATTCGAATAGGTAAGCGATTTGAAATAATAATAGTTCTATTTTTGAGCATATAAACATGTTTTTTAGCGGAACAATGATGTATGTAGCAGCGGTTCCAGTGCTTTTTAAAGTGTAGTACTTAAAGAACACAAGCAAATCAAAATGGTTTATAATTTTTTGAAAAATATAAGAAGCGCTAAAATGCATTAGCACCCTGCTGCACCCCACAGCAGCCCCACAGCGCCAGGAGCAGCCTATCTATACATATGCACTTTTACCTGAGCCGATATTTCATGCATCTACAAACGAAAATAAAACAAATATTAAACCGGATATTTTTCTTATTTGTTGCATAAATTATTAATAATAGATAAATTAACATTTTAATTACACAATGCTAGGTTATGTTCCGAATAAGCAGGCCTACCTAGAATTAAACCTAAATAGGGCAGGATGATGGTCTCTTTATTTCAACTATAGAAGCATTGCGGATGTAATCCATCTGTCATTTTTATTATTTTTACTTTTGACCTATTGACTTCTTTGGTCTAAAGTTTAATATTTGTTCTCAATCAAATTTAAAATACAGTTCAATAACTAAACTAGAACAACTAAAGTCTACTAAAAAACATGGAGAAAAATGTAAAACCAGCTGTAGGTAAATTGGGCATCTTAATGCCAGGTTTGGGCGCTGTGGCGACAACGCTTATTGCCGGAGTAGCCGCTATTAATAAAGGATTATCGCAGCCTATAGGCTCGGTATCGCAGATGAGCCGTATTCGCTTAGGCAAGCGTACCGACGATAGGAATCCATTGATTAAAGACTTTGTGCCGCTTGCTAAATTGGAAGATATCGTTTTTGGTGGCTGGGATGTATACGCCGATAATGTGTACGAGGCAGCCTCAAATGCTAGGGTATTGGAGCAGGCTCAGTTGGATAGCGTAAAAGAAGTGTTGGAGGGAATACAGCCTATGAAGGCCGTATTTGACCCCAATTTTGTTAAAAACCTGGATGGCACGCATATTAAAAGCGAAAACACACGCCGTGAGTTGGTAGAAGCCGTTCGCCAGGATATTCGTGCATTTAAAGAGCAGAATGGTTTAGATCGTGTCGTAATTGTATGGTGTGGATCTACGGAGAAGTACATCGAATCGGAGGAGATTTTTTCGAGCTTAGCGAAATTAGAGGATGCTTTTGATCGCAACGATCAACAGATTCCACCAAGTATGGTTTATTGTTATGCCGCTTTACAAGAGGGTGTTCCTTATGTTAACGGTGCGCCGAATCTTACCTGTGATGTGCCTGCCATTGTGGAGCTTGCGCTGGAGCGGGGTGTGCCTATTGCCGGTAAGGATTTTAAAACCGGTCAAACTTTGATGAAAACAATAGTTGCTCCAGGCTTGCAAGCGCGTGCACTTGGTGTGGAAGGATGGTTCTCGACAAATATTTTAGGCAACCGTGATGGTTTGGTTTTAGATAATCCGGATAACTTTAAAACCAAGGAGGTTTCTAAATTGTCTGTTTTGGAGGAGATATTAAATGCCGAGAAAAATCCGGAATTGTATGGTGATTTATACCATAAAGTACGCATTAACTACTATCCACCGCATGGTGACAACAAAGAATCGTGGGACAATATTGATATCTTCGGTTGGTTGGGGTATAAAATGCAGATCAAAATCAATTTCTTGTGTCGTGATTCGATCTTAGCGGCGCCTATAGTTTTAGATTTAGCTTTATTTATAGATTTAGCACAGCGTGCTGAGCTTTCGGGTGTACAAGAGTGGCTTTCCTTTTACTTGAAAGCACCGCAGACGGCGCCGGGTTTACCTGCCGAGCATGATATCTTTAAACAGCTTATGAAATTGCAAAATACCTTACGCCATATTATGGGAGAGGATTTAATAACTCACTTGGGTTTAGATTATTACCAAGAGCTTATTGAGACGATTCAATCGTAGCCCAATTTAAGGACGTATAGTATGGCCTGGCCTTGTTTAATAAGGGCCAGGCTTGTAATTTTGTTTATATCTGCTATAACACTAATTTTTAAACTATGGAATTTGCCATTATTGCTGCTGGCGAAGGGTCGCGTTTAAGGGAGGAAGGATTGGCCGTTCCAAAACCGATGCTGCCATTGCTGGGGATACCTATGATTGAGCGACTGATTACCATATTTGCCCATCAGGGTGCCACATGTGTTCATGTGCTTATCAACGGCCAAACGCCCGCTTTAAAGGATTATTTAAATGCGACAATGTTTGCCGTGCCTGTTCGGGTGTCTGTACAGGATACCTTAAGTTCTTTACATAGCTTGGAGGTTTTAACGCAGCAAAACCCAGATTGGGAGTCCTGTGTGGTGACGACGACGGATACGGTATTTTTAGAACAGGACTTTTCCAATTACTTGGCAGGCTTTCGGGCATCGCCTGATAGTGACGCTTATATGGGCGTTACCCCGTTTGTGGACGATGAAAGCCCGTTATTTGTGGCGGTAGATTCGGAATTGCAGGTACGTGGTTTTTACGATTTGCAGGATGCCGATGCAGCAGGATCTGCAGCTTATGTATCCGCCGGCATATATGGTTTACGTAGGGAAGCACTTGCAGCCGTTTATCCTTGTGTTGCCTCGGGAATTAGCCGTATGCGCAACTACCAGCGCAGCCTTTTAACGGCTGGGCTGCAGGTAAAAGCCCATGTTTTTGGTAAAGTTGTGGATGTAGATCATGTTTATGACATGACTACGGCAGAAGAATTTTTGAAAACCGAAAGTTAGCGCGATGAAGATACTTGTAATAACACGGAAAAATACCTATTCGCCCAACCATATCGGCAATGATGCCGCCATCTTAAATGCGGTATGTGATAAACTGACGCTGTTGGGGGCAGATATTGAAATCTGCTCGGAGGATGATTTTTTGAAGATGACGGTGCTGCGTCAGGAGCTGATAGTTTCCATGGGCCGCAGTATGCTGCTGCTGGAGCGCCTGCAGGCTTTGGAGGATGCCGGTGTGCGGGTTATAAATTCGGCTTTTGGCGTTGCGAATTGTTTTCGTAAGAATATGACGCTGGCACTCTTGCAGGCGGGTGTGCCATATCCGCGTAGTAAGGTGCTGCAGACAACGGAACTTGTAGACGATACGTTTGCAGCGCTGCAGAATGGGGGGGTATGGTTAAAACGTGGCGACTTCCATGCCATTCATAAAGAAGATGTTTCTTTTGCCGCTTCGGCGAAGGAGGCGCAGCAGATTTTACAGGAATATGCGCTACGTGGTATTACGGAAGCGGTAGTATCGGAGCATCTGCATGGCGATTTATTAAAATTCTATGCCGTTCGAGGAACGGACTTTTTCTATTGGTTTTACCCTTACGAGTTTAATCATCATAAGTATACGGCTTATGAAGCCATCAATGGAAAACCTGTACATTACCCTTTTGACTTGAATGCCCTGAAACATGTTGCCCATGAGGCTGCCCGGGTGCTGCAAGTAGAAATCTATGGTGGCGATGTTATTATCGGCCCGAATGGAGATTTTCATCTTATTGACCTCAACGATTGGCCGAGTTTTGCCCCCTGCCGGGCGGAGGCCGCAACAGCGATAACAGCGCATCTGCTGCAATCTATAAATCAGCATACGCAACAAACCTTATTTCCACATGCTTAATACAGAACACGAAACAGCCTTCGAGCAGTCGCTAAAATCTAATGATACCGAAGAGCGTATTGATATTTGGTTTTATAGGCCTATAGGCTTCCGTATAGCGCAAGTATGCGCTCGTATCGGCATCACCCCGAATGCCGTTACCATCATCAGCATATTTTTTGGCGTTGCAGCAGGGGTCCTCTTTTACTACCAAGACTTACGGATAAATGGTATCGGGATGTTGCTATTGGTATTTGCAAATTCCCTTGATTCGGCGGATGGGCAGCTGGCGCGGATGACGGATAATAAAAGCCGCTTTGGACGTATACTCGATGGCTTTGCCGGTGATTTTTGGTTTGCTTCTATACATATTGCCTTATGTTTGCGCCTGATGGAGCAGGGATGGGGGGCATGGATATGGATTTTTGGCGTATTGGCCGGCGTGGCGCATGTCTTCCAATCGGCAATGGCCGACTACTATCGAAATGTGCATTTGTATTTTATTAAGGGTGCCTCGGGTTCTGAGCTAGACAATAGCCAGGATCTAAATGCCGAATTTGTGCAGTTAAGTTGGCGTAAAGATACTTTTCAGAAGTTTGTGCTTAATGGCTATTTGGGGTATACCCGGATGCAGGAAAATCTTTCCCCAAAGTTACAGCGTTTGCTGCAGTTGGTAAAAACACATTTCCCAAAGGTTATGCCTATGCAGTTGGTGCATGACTTCCGTGCTAAGAATAAACCGCTTATGAAGTATACCAATATTGTACAGTTTAATACGCGGGTTATCTTTTTATTTTTATGGTTGTTTATAGACCAAGTATGGTTGTATTTTGTTTTTGATATCATGGTATTAACGCCTATACTTATGTATATGGTACAGCGTCAGGAAAGGGTGAGTAGTTTCTTTGTAGATGCAATCGAAAGAGGGGATACCTATGGGCAAGACCTATAAAATACTATTCTTTTTATTGGGAATAGGTCTGTTGGGCTATATGGTGTACTCCTTAGGTGTGGATCAAATTTGGCATAATATTAAACAGACTGGATGGTGGTTTTTGCCGGTAGTACTGAGCTGGTTGGTCATCTATTTCATGAATGCTAAAGCTTTTCAGGATATTATTGTAGAGAAGGGAAATGCCTCGACGTATGTACCGTTTGCCAAGATTTTTCAGCTTACTGTTTCCGGTTATGCCATAAACTACATAACACCCTTTGTGGCATTGGGTGGCGAACCGTACCGTATTATGGCGCTTAAGCAACATGTCGGCGCTGCCAAAGCGGGGTCGTCGGTACTTTTATACACGATGATGCATATTTTATCGCATCTCCTGTTTTGGGTGCTGTCGGTAGGTTTGATAGTTTGGTTTGTGCCTAGTAGTAGTATGGTGACAACGGCATGTATTGTAATTATCCTGATGGCAGTCGTTTTAATTTCCTGGTTTTCTAGGCTGTATAAAAAGGGGCTGGTGGTAAGTGTAATGCAAAATCTGGCAAAATTACCTTTTGTAGGTACTAAAATCAAAGCTTTTGCAGAAAGGGAGCAACCAATGCTACAGGATGTGGATACGCAGATTAGGGCGTTGTACAGTCGGCGGCGTCCTAAATTTTACAGCGCGCTAGCCTGGGAGTTTTTTGCTCGGGTTGTTGGCTGCGCCGAAATATATTTTATTGCTATAGCCTTGGGCATAGATATGTCTTATATGGATGCTCTGCTGGTAAGCTCAGGTTCTTCGCTCTTTGCCAATCTAATCTTCTTCTTGCCGATGCAGCTAGGCACAAGGGAAGGGGGCATGGCGATGGCGATGGCAAGTATTGGCTATACGGCGTCGGTGGGCGTATTTATTGGCTTGGCGACACGCATACGCGAGTTTGTTTGGATCGCAATAGGGCTGTTTATGATGCTATGGGATAAAAACAGAAAAACCAATGTGGAAGATAAAAAAGTTGCAGAAGCTTAATATTTTATGATTAGAGGTTTAATTTTTGATTATGGTGGAACATTGGATTCCAGTGGCCAACATTGGGCTTCCGTTATTCAGGAGGCTTATACTAAAGTGGGGGTTTCTATAGATCCCACAGTTTACGAGGAGGCTTATGTATATGCCGAGCGGAAAATGGCTACGCATCCCTTGATTTTGCCCCATTATAATTTCCGGCAGATGCTGGAGACGAAAGTCGAAGCACAGTTTGCCTATTTAACGGACCATGGGCATACGATTCCGGCAGCCAAAATTCAATCCATAAGTGCGGAAGCATTTCTTGTCGCACAATACCATGCACAGAAAAGTAAGGCCTTTTTGGCTGAAATTTACGGTTCTATGCCCCTGGTTATAGTGTCCAACTTTTATGGAAACCTGAAGGCTGTATTGCAGGATTTCGGATTGCTAAGCTACTTTGATACGGTTATAGAGTCGGCAGTTATCGGCATTCGTAAACCCGATCCGGCTATTTTTCAATGTGCCGTGGATGAATTAAACCTACCTGCCGCGGAATGCTTGGTTGTGGGCGACTCTTACCGTAAAGATATTGTTCCTGCAAAGGCTTGTGGTTGCCAAACCCTTTGGCTGAAAGGTAAGGTTTGGGGGGATGAAACGGCTTTAGCATCGGAGTCGGCAGCAGACCATATTGTTTCAGATTTTGAGCAGCTGGCCGATTTTATTCGTCGCAGTATTCCTCAAAATACCAATAATTTTTAATTTTCAATACCTGCTATAGGCTGTTCTTTTTCGATTCAGTTATATTTGTAAAGCACATACTTTAGCTTATAGCCTAGACGGCGTCTGTTCGACGCCGTCTTTTTATGGTTGTTTTTTGGGATTTCAAGGATTTATCGTAATTATAGATTATCGATTATAGCATAAAGATTACATACGCTCGTTGATAAATTTTAGCGTTAAGTAAAAACGCTTAAGGCGGGGAACCTTAAGCGTTTTCTAAACTAACCAAATTATTAACCTAAATTATGAATGTACCAAAATAACGCAATTCCTATGCCCATAGTATAAGCTGACGCCTTGTTTAACAACTATTTAACAAAGCTATGACCTTAGTATGATAATTATTCTCTTAATCTATATTTTTGTTACGTTATAATTTATAATTACGCTATTTTTTGAACCTCAAACCGCGTTAACAGATGCACCGGATGGGGTAGATACTAAGACTATTTGGCAGGGATGTAGGTCTTTACTTTTAGGGTCGCTTATATACGGGCTTAAACTGCACAAAAAACGCTTAAGGCGGGGAACCTTAAGCGTTTTCTAAACTAACCAAATTATTAACCTAAATTATGAATGTACCAAAATAACGCAATTCCTATGCCCATAGTATAAGCTGACGCCTTGTTTAACAACTATTTAACAAAGCTATGACCTTAGTATGATAATTATTCTCTTAATCTATATTTTTGTTACGTTATAATTTATAATTACGCTATTTTTTGAACCTCAAACCGCGTTAACAGATGCACCGGATGGGGTAGGTACTAAGACTATTTGGCAGGGATGTAGGTCTTTACTTTTAGGGTAGCTTATATACGGGCTTAAGCTGCACAAAAAACGCTTAAGGCGGGGAACCTTAAGCGTTTTCTAAACTAACCAAATTATTAACCTAAATTATGAATGTACCAAAATAACGCAATTCCTATGCCCATAGTATAAGCTGACGCCTTGTTTAACAACTATTTAACATTATTATGCCCCAGCAGGAGCCGTGTTGCCTATGTCGTAGATTTCCATTGCATATAATAAAATTCTTTGTCCATTAAATTTCGCTCAGCCACATCGACGAATCCTAAACTGCGGTATAGTTTATGCGCCTTAGGATTATCTTTTGCTACCAAAAGACTTAAAAAGTAATGTTTCTGGTTGCGGTAGGTCGTCATAACATGCTGCAAAAGCTGTGATCCGATACCTTTTCCCTGTGCTTCAGGCAAGACCGCAAGGGTATCTATGTATATCTCTCCAGGTGCAGCAGGATATGTATCCGCAGGCAATTCAAATACAGATTCCATACCGGCGGGTAGGTTTTCAACCATAGTATGTCGCAACCCTGTTATTTCTTCCATAGGATAAAGGCAAATATGCCCTAATATCTTGTGATCTTCTTCAAAAACGTTAATAAAGCGGTAGCTGTAGGGCGTATCCAAGCGGCTAATGAGCTGCCTTAAATACGAAAGTCCTTGCGGCCTATCGCCTGCAAAAATATAGGCTACTATCATATGCTCCATCGCCAGATCAATTAATGGTGCTATTGCAAAAGCATCGGCTACACTGGCCTTTCGTATTGTTTTCATGTTTATCGTAATAATGTAATACTGATTTTTAGGGGCGACTTATAGCAAACGGCAAATAAATAGCCTACATCAGCAATCTTAGCCAGCAAATGTTATGCCTATGGCAGCAAGCAGGTTTATAGATTTTCAAAACGAGGAGCGTTTGTTTCCTAGGGATGCTGATTTGTGTGGTTGCAAATAAAATTATTTGTGGCTTAGCCTTTGTTTTGGTAATTTAAGTATTTACTAATTTTAAATATTTATGCTGAAGATATGTATTGCAGGAGCCACTGGATGGGTGGGCCAGGCATTGAGTAAAAGTTTGTTGCAGAAGGCGGATATTCAGCTGACTGCTGGCTTGTCGCGATCGTATGCCGGTCGTGATCTTTCGGAGGTATTGCGCCTCGACGGACCTCCGATACCTTTATTTGGGCATGTAACGGAAGCGCTGGACGCGGCAGATTTTGATGTTCTAATTGATTTTACTAACCCTACGATTGCAAAAAGTAATGTCTTGGCTGCATTAAAAAAGGGTAAACGGGTGATTTTAGGGACATCTGGTTTGTCGGATGCTGATTTTGAGGACATTGAACAAGTCGCCAGCCAAAAGAACAGCAGCGTACTCGCTGCCGGAAATTTTGCTATTACGGCAGTGTTATTACAACGTTTTGCCGAAATGGCAGCACGTTATATTCCGGAGTATGAACTTATTGATTATGCAGCTGCGGGCAAGCAGGATGCGCCAAGTGGTACGGTTGCTGAATTAGCCTACCGCTTATCGCTGGTTCAAAAGCCCAAAATTGAGGTTGATATCGCAGCAACCATCGGCCGCAAAGATGCACGTGGTGCAACAATTAATGGTATTCAAGTGCATGCCGTACGGTTGCCCGGACATGTGTTAGCGGTTGAAGCTATTTTTGGTGCAAAGGATGAAAAGCTGCTGTTGCGACATGATGCCGGAAGTGGTGCCGATCCGTATATACAAGGTATTTTATTGGCCATACAAAAGATAAACACCTTTACAGGTCTGCGTAGGGGCCTTGACACGGTCATGGATTTCTAATATATGTATAACGATATTTTTTACAAGCTCTGCCTTTTGTTCAGGAAAAGTAGGGCAGCAGGACAGCAGGACAGCAGGGCAGAAATGGAGCAGGGGGCAGGGAGAAAAGATAAAAACAAATAAAAGGCAATATAATACTGCCTTTTATTTGTTTTTCCTGGTCTAAAATGGGAAGGGTTATTTTAGTTCAATATAAAATTTTGCCCCATTACCTTGCTGACTTTCCACCGATAGTCCCCAGCCAATTTGCTTGGCCAGGTTTTGACATAGGGACAATCCGATTCCCATGCCGTGGTATGGATCTAAGTTGTTGTTTGCTTGTGATTTTCCCGAATTAATAAAGTCTACCTGATGCTCGTTCATGCCGTTTCCATTATCTTTAATAAAGAGTGTGATCTTTCCATTTTTCAGTACCTCATGGGTACCGATTTCAATGCGGCCTTTTTGCGGACTGTATTTAATTGCATTTGAAATAATATTCCGGATAAAGAAATCAAAAATTCCAGGGTTACCCTTAGACGACAACTCCTGCTGCACCAAAAGCTCCACCTGCAATTCTTTTTGTTTTATCTGTTGGTCAAAGAAGATAATTGTCGACTCCATACGGTCTTTAATTCCAAAGTCCTCTTTTACCAAGCCGGTTCCATTTAACTGTCCGGATGCCCATACAAGGATATCATTAACTACGTTTTTACCCTTGTTTACCTGCCTGGCAATATCATCCAAAAACTGATCGGTATAGAGCGTTTCCTTAAACCCATCCAGGTGCCTGAAATTTAATAACATCTGTAAGTTTACAAATGGCGTTCGTAAATCATGGGAGGCCAGCGAGAGTACCTTTAATTTAAACTCCTCTGCCTTGGTAAGTTCTTTATTTTGATGACGTACCTCGGTGACATAATTCTCCAACTTTGTGCTTAACTCACTAAGCATTAATTTTTCATCGCGTAGCTGTCGGTTTCTTTTTAATAAATGATAGATTAAGATACCTATAATGGTTTTGCTAATTACAATACCAGATACCAATAGGGTAATAATTGTTTCGTTCGTCATAGGGGTAGTTGTGTATAAGTGTATGCGATATACTTTGTTATTTTTTGTAAAGAGTTAAAATTATAAATTTTCCTATTAGAAGAAAAATATGTTAAAAAGTACGAAAGATTTACCTTATTTCCGTGCAAAAATTTTAATTAGTTATTTTAGCCTTATCTAAGGCTACTGTAGTAGAATAAAAATAAGGAACTGTAGAATCGCGTATCCTACTGCAAGTTAAATAGATACTGTTAAGTGTCAATATATGGCTTCTTAAAGCGGATGAATAAATGAAAAATATGTCAGGTGCCAAAAATACAACGGTTTTCTTAATTTCTATAATGCTTCTTATTTTATGTGCTGGCTTTAGGCGGAAATCGAATATCCCAGCCCAGGATCTGCCACCTAAAGAAACGCTGAATCCAAAAGCTAAGGCAGGAGATACGTTAGCCATAAACTTTATAGATAGCCAGGGAAACCTTATATCCTTAAAATCCTTCGTGGGTAAAGTGGTATTTATAAACCTATGGGCACGATGGTGTGGCCCCTGTTTGTTCGAGACGCCTGATATCCATGCGTTCCGGCAAGCGTTAAAAGGGGAGGAAAACCTGCTTTTTGTAATGTTGGATATGGATGGCGATGTTAAGCGGGCGCAAAAATTTATGCAAAAGCAAAAATATGACCTACCTGTTTATGTACTGGCCAGTGAACTGCCTAAGGACTGGTTTAATGGCGCAATACCAACAACCTTAATAATAGACAAAAAGGGTGTGCTGGCTGTGAAATTTTCGGGTGCCACTAGATTTAATACAGAGAAGATGCTGATGTGGATGAAGCAGTTGATAAATGAATAAAATACGGAGCTAATTCGTATAATCTACCTACCTATTTTGATTCCTTAATTTCTATTAAAATTTATATATTGCAAGTACAATTGAACTAAAACCTAAAAAATAGCTTTCTGTGCAACACATCGACTATAGTCAATATAGCCTGAATGATCTTTTTATCTTGGTAAAAGGCTCCGATAAAGATGCCTTTGATTGTCTTTATCGCTTCACCTTTAAGGGGTTATATGAATTGGCCTACCGTAAACTTCAAGATGAGGATGTAGCCAAAGAAATTGTTCAGGATCTTTTTGTGGACTTGTGGGACAAAAGGGAACAAAAACATATCCATGAGGTTGAAAAATATCTCTATCAGGTAGTTCGCTTTAAGGTCATCGATGTATACCGTAGGCGCCGGGTAAGTTTCGCCGAGCTGGACGGTATGGTAGACACCTTGGTCGATTACACAAATCAAGCCGATACCCCTTTCTATACGAAGCAATTAAAGCAGTATGTAAATAATTGGATAGAGACACTACCCAAAAAAAGGAAAAAGATTTTTCAGTTGCGTTACCACGAGGACAAGAGTACAGGGGAGATTAGTAAAATATTGGATATATCGCCAAAAACTGTACAAAATCAACTGTTGACGACGGCGAATGCCTTGCGCGGCTTACTGCAAAAGTATCTTTTATTAATTTTATTATTTTTTTTTGGGAGTTAATCTCTTTTTACCGACATATAATAAACAACCTCTTATAAATTCTATTATATGTCTGCAAATAAACGTCGTATAGAAATATGGATGGGCGTCATTTTCGATCGCTATTTACGCCATAAAGCATCGGATAGTGAACGCGAATTTGTGGACAATTTTTATGACGCTGTCCAGGGAGAGACTCCCACAGCAGAAGAACTACAGCGTTTAGAAACGGAAATAAAAAATAATATCGATACCCGCATAACGGCATCAACACCTGGGGAAAATGCGACTCATCCTAAACCTGATTTTAAATCTGATCCTAAACCTAAACCACTAAAATATCCACTCTTTCGCCGCCTGTCAGCCCTACAACTGGCAGCAGCCTGCATCCTTATTTTTATGCTGTCGACCTCGCTGTACTACATGCTGTGGCAAAATACCTCAGGTAGCAGACAGTTGGATGACGCCAACCCCAGCACTCCGGTTTTGCTGGTAGGAAAAAAAGAACGCTACAACCTTGTCGAAAGCCTCCCCAAGGGCGCAACCTATAAAATGCTGAACAACGAAAAAGTATTGGACCTATCAACGCTGGAAGAGGGCGGAATGTCCAAGGAGTTAACGATAGAAAATCCAGGGCAGCAGGTGTTTTCAGTGCTGCTGTCGGATGGTAGCCAGGTTTGGTTAAACCGCAATGCTGTAATCAGGCTAGACCCAGGTTTTGAACAAGGAAAGAGGAACGTGCACGTACGTGGCGAAGTGTTCTTCGATGTGTTGCAGCTGAAGAAGGATGGCCAGTCCTTGCCTTTTACTGTACAAACGGAGCTGCAAACAATTGCGGTTTTAGGAACGCAATTTATTGTCGATGCCAGCAAAAATACAGAGGAAAATGTGCAGCTGTTGGAAGGCAGCATACGCCTTAGCGCTAAGCATTCGAATGGAAATAATGTCTTATTAAAACCCGGACAAAAAGCCTATTTACAAAGAAACACCAATCAGATATTGGTGATGACAGGAGAAAATGAAACCAAAGCCAAGGCCTGGCGTAAGGGGATGTTCTACTTTGATAACGAAACTTTGGCTGCTGTAGCCGAAGAATTACAGGTATGGTATGGTATTACCATTTCCGTAAGTCCAGCTATAGCCGACCTACCCATCAGCGGGATATTCTCGCGGTACTCCGATATTATAGACGTTTTAGAAATCATTAAACTAACCAATACGATAACTTATGAATTTAAGAAAGGGGATTTATATGTAGATAAGAAAGATTAAAAAAAAATTAGGAATGCAGCCACATTCCTAATTGCGCCTGTTGAGAGGCTTAAAATAATTAATCATTATACTAATTAATTTATTCAAATGTATAAATTACGAATGAAAATTCGCAAACATAATTTGTTTGCGCAGCAGATTATTGTCTTTTTTGGGGCAATCGGAGTGATGCTCCTACTGTCGTCGGGAAAGCCTTCTGTAGATTTACAAAAGACGATTTCCATCGAATTTAAAGATGTTACCGTAAAACAAGCGTTTACCACACTGAACGAAAAGATAGGGATAAAGTTTTTATACTCCCCCAGAGATCTGAACGAGACCCGTAAAATAACCTTCAGCTTCAAAGATGCATCGCTGCGGTTTGTGTTGGATAAAATATGCGCTGTACTGGATGTGAGTTATACGGTAAAAGACAACACGATAATAGTAAAAAGAGCAGCGGCACAATCCGCAGGCCAGCAGCAAAGCCGAAGCATAACCGGTAGAGTAGGCAATGCGGAAGGGCAACCGTTGCTTGGTGTTTCCATAAAATCAGGCATCGGCGATAAACAGGTTATAACCGACGGCAACGGTAGGTTTCAACTGGATATTTCCGATGGCGAAACCTTTTTTACCGCAAACCTCGTGGGTTATGTGACGCAAAGCATACCATTGACGTCAGAAAATAACTATAAAATTACCCTTAAAGATAGCATCAGCGAAATGGATGAGGTTGTCGTCGTAGGTTTCGGGACACAACGAAGAGCTTCGGTCGTTGGCGCTATTACAACCATAGAGCCTAAGCGTCTGCAGCAGGGAACAGGCCGTTCGATGAGTAATAATCTTGCGGGGCAGCTATCGGGAATAATTGCTGTGCAGCGCTCCGGAGAGCCGGGATATGATAACTCCAACTACTGGATCCGAGGAATAAGTACTTTCGGAGAGCGACGTAATCCGCTGATATTGGTGGATGGAGTGGAACGCTCGCTGGACAATATGGATCCGGAGGAGATTGAATCGTTCTCGGTTCTTAAAGACGCTGCAGCGAGTGCCGTTTATGGTGTTCGGGGGGCAAATGGTGTTATATTAATTAATACCAAACGCGGAAAGGTGGGTAAGCCTAATGTATCGTTAAGATATGAGGAGGGGGTTACCTCACCCATACAATTACCTAAGTTTATCGGGGCCGCAGATTACTTGGAAGTGATGAATAGCATTCGTGAAGAGCGTGGCCAGGCGGGCTTATTCTCGCCAGAACAAATCGATAATATCCGGAATAAGGTAGACCCAGATTTATATCCCGATGTAAACTGGCTGGATGAAATTTTGCGCGACCATGCCGGAAATTCCAGGGTGAACCTTAATGTTAACGGGGGGTCGGAAATTTTGCGTTACGCTTTGGTAACTTCATTTTTCCGGGAGGCTGGATTAATACAGCGCGATAAAAACCAGGCTTGGGATTCCTCCTCCAAATTAAAGCGCTACAATGTTCGTTCTAATGTGGATATAAATTTGAGTCCTACAACCTTATTCCGTTTAAATATTGGTGGTTATATGCAAGATCGAAGTCGCGCACCGCAGAATGTAGACGAGCTCTTTCAGCAGGCCTTCGTAATTCCACCTTATGTGCATCCCACGATCTATTCTACAGGGCAAATTCCACGTACGCCAGAGCGCAGCAACCCCTGGGCTTTAGCAACACAGCGTGGTTACGAGCGTTTTAGCGACTCTAAGCTGGAGTCTTTGTTTGCCATAGAGCAGGATTTAAAGTTCTTTTTAAAGGGCTTAAAAGCGCGGGGGCTTTTTTCTTTTGACCGTTATTCTGGTAATTCGGTGGTGCGTAGTAAAGATCCCGATTATTTTAATCCCGCCATTGGCCGTGATGAGGATGGCAACCTAAATTTGGTGATCGATAGGTATGGGCAGGAGTTCTTGGGCTACAGCAGAGGCGCTGATTGGGGGGATAAAAGTTTATACTTGGAAGCTGTCCTGAACTATAGTCGCATGTTTGGAAATCATAATGTAGAGGGTTTGTTTTTGTACAACCAGCGTAATTTTGACAACGGTGATCTACTGCCGTTTAGAAACCAGGGTATCGCGGGCCGTTTTTCTTACAACTATGCTAACCGCTATATTGCCGAGTTTAATTTCGGCTATAATGGCTCCGAAAACTTTGCCTCCGGCAAGCGTTTTGGTTTTTTCCCATCGGCAGCTTTGGGCTGGTATGTTTCGGAGGAGCCTTTTATGCAGGCTTTGCGGGGCTCACTGTCGAAGCTTAAAATCCGTGGTTCTTATGGTTTGGTCGGAAACGATCAGTTGGATGGTAGAAGATTTGCTTACATCACAACGATTAATGAAATTTCGGGGTATACCTGGGGCCTTAATAATGACTTTTATCGTGCTGGGCGCTTGGAAGGGGATCAAGGTAATCTCGATCTTACCTGGGAGACCGTTCGAAAGGCTAATGTTGGTATTGAATTAGGCTTATGGAATAGCCTGGAGTTGCAGTTGGATGTTTTCAATGAAAAACGTAGCCATATTTTTATGCAGCGCCGCTCTATTCCAGGCTCTAGTGGTTTTACCAATGCGCCATGGGCAAATTTTGGAGAGGTAAGTAATAAAGGGGTAGATATGTCTCTGGAGGTTAATAAATCCTTAAACGACAACCTTTTTCTTTCGGTTCGCGGAACTTTTACCTATGCAAAGAATAAAATTATTGAGCAGGATGAGCCTGCGGCAATTATCGGGACCACACGTTCGTCTACAGGCAAACCTATCGGGCAGTTGTTCGGCCTTATTGCCGAGGGCTTATTTACCGAGGACGACTTTGAGAATGTTAACGAGGGTATTTTAAAGCCATCCATCCCTAGGCACACCTTCGGTCAGGTACGTCCGGGGGATATAAAGTATAAAGATTTAAATGGCGATGGTGTAGTAGATGCACGGGATAATACGGCCATCGGAGGAACCGAAGACCCACAGATAGTTTATGGTTTTGGGGCAAACATCCGGTATAAAGCGTTTGATTTTGGCTTTTTTATGCAGGGTGTAGCGAATACCTATAGAATAATTGGTGGGGCGAACTTTATTCCGGGAAGTGCCAATGGTGCCATGGGAAATATGTTCGATAATGTAGGCGATCGCTGGACCGTAGATAATCCAAGTCAGGATGTTTTTTACCCGCGGTTGTCGGACTTTCAGAATGCCAATAATAATATGCCGTCTACTTGGTGGTTGCGCGATATGAGTTTTATGCGCCTTCGCAATGTGGAGATGGGTTATAGTATGCCATCTCGAGTTTTAAACCCTCTCCATATTCGAAGCTTCCGAGTTTTTATGCGTGGTAATAATCTATTGACCTTCTCGAAATTTAAACTCTGGGATCCGGAGTTGGGCGTAAATAATGGGATGAAGTATCCGATTATGAAATCGGTATCGCTAGGTATTGAACTTAATTTTAAATAAGGAATTTAACGGATTTAGGAGATAAATTATGAAAAATATAGTAAAGACTTCGGTTTTCTTAGGTGCATTATTGCTGACTTCATGTGCGAAATTTTTGGATAGAATGCCGGATGATCAGCTGACATTGGAGATGGTGTTTAAGGATAAAACGAGAACCGAGGATTGGTTGGCAGGAATTTATAGCAATATTCCAGATCCGTACTGGAGTTTCGCTCGTTATGTGGGCTGGGACTCCATGTCGGATGATATGGCCCCATCAACGGGATGGGAGCAGTTCGACTGGACTGTTATTGGTCGGCAGATAGGGAACTGGAACCCCAGTACCAATTGGTCGCCAAATTATTGGGTGGAGCTGCCTAGACGTATTCGCTCGGCCTTTATTTTTCTGGACAATGTGAAGGCAAACCCAACACAGTTGGTGACGGAAGCGGAGGTGAACTTAATGAAGGCGGAGGCTCGTTTTATGATTGCCTATTACTATTCTTTGCTGATCGATACGTATGGGGCTGTACCTTTTCAGTTGGGTATTACGGACCCAAATGCGTCTAGTGAAGAGCTGTTGCTCGGACAAACACCTTTTGACGATATCGTGAATTGGATTGATCAGGAGCTGTTGGCGGTGTCCAAAATTTTGCCTGCCCGGTATTCTGCAGCGCAGAAGTATGGACGTGCTACGTCCATTATGTGCTTGGCTGTGCGTGCACGTACGCTATTGTTTGCGGCAAGTCCGTTAGTAAATGGGAATCCGGCGTATGCAAATTTTAAAAATAAGAAGGGCGAGAACCTCTATGCTACGACCTATGATGCCTCCAAATGGAAGGCTGCTGCCGATGCTTCCAAGCTGTTGATTGACGAGGCTCTGGCGGCGGGTCATAAGTTGTATTATGAATATAACGATGACGGGAGTATTGACCCCTTCTTGTCGTACCAAAATATGATGTTCCGTAGGCCTCAGGATGGTAATAATGAAATTCTCTTTGCCCGTATGCAGTGTGATATTTTTGAATACGACAAGCATGCAACACCTCGGGGTACGGGGGGAAATGGCGGTCTCGGAATTACACAATCGTTAGTGGATGCTTTCTTTATGGAGAATGGCCGGACTATTGACGACCCTGCCTCTGGATATGTGGAAAAAGGGTTCTCTACTGCCGCAGAGGTGCGTAACACAAAATGGATAGAGTCGCAGGGAGAAGGAAAGGTTACCCTTGCTGGTACGTACAATATGTACACCCATCGGGAGCCTCGTTTTTATATTTCGGTGCTGTATAATGGGGCTTGGTATAGGCGGGAGAATAGGACTACTATGTTTTATAATGGAAATTGGGATGGTGGACCAACGCATGATGCGCCACAGAATGGTTATCTTGTGCGCAAGAAGGTGCACCCCGATCATGATCCCCGTAATTGGACGAACCCTTACCGTCCTGGAATATTGTACCGCTTAGGGGAGGTATATCTTAATTATGCCGAAGCATTGAATGAAACAGATCCTGGTAATCCGGATATCCTCCAGTATTTAAACCTTATCCGTGAGCGGGCTGGTATTCCGCAGTTTGGAAAGGGGGCTAACGCATTGCCTGTGCCGGCATCGCAGGAGGCTATGCGGCAGGCGATACGCCGGGAGCGTAGGGTAGAGTTGAATAATGAAGGTATTCGCTACGGCGATATTCGGCGTTGGAAGATTGGGGAGCAGACTTTAAATGGAAACTTCTATGGGATGAACTTTGCTGGCACGGTGCGTGATGATAGTGAGTCCAACAGTGATGCTTTCTTTAAACGTACGGTGTATCAACGACGGGTGTTTGCGGAAAAGAATTATTGGTTTCCGGTGCCGCAGGTAGAAATTGATAAAAATCCAAACCTGGTGCAGAACCCGGGTTGGAACTAAAATATTCCTGTACGGCTTTTTTATTATTATTTGCTTTTTGGCTGTATTCCTACTTGGGATACAGCCTTTTTTGGGATTTTTATTTTAGGTTTTTGCTTAAATATTTTGTTTTAATTGGGTTCGTTAGATTTCTGTTTTTTAATGCTGTATGTTTTAAAATAAGGGGGTATACAGCATGTAGTTATTGTGCTTCTCCTATTAGCTGCTGCTGGTTCAGGTTTAGGTTTAGGTTCAGGTTTAGGATTGGATTAGTTAATGTTGCTTATGGAGGAATTGGCATCTACATGCCCATATCGGCTGTTTAGGTTTAAGGGCTGAATAAGGCCTTCTAAGCGCATTCTATAGCAAACTCACTAGGTAAGCTCAATTTTATTTTTTTTAGAGCCTTAGAGCGCATTAAAATAAGTATGAAGAATTCCTTGTTATTGCAAAAGTGTATTTCTTTCTTTTTATTTCCCCCTTGCGTTTGCACACTGTCTGGTGTGAACGGTTAACGGTCAACGTTTGACTGTCAACGGGCGCTGAATGGGGGTTGGGGGTATACCTTTAAACTGCCGACGCGCAAGTTTACCGCAAGCCATTTTAGATTGAATCGTATGCACCGGCAGCTGCAAATGGTTTACGAATATTAAGAAGATTAAGAAGATTACAAGGACTGTTAGGGACTCGTGAAATGTAGTATTCAGAATAAGATTTGGTGGGCCATAGTGGGTTGTAACTTCTATTAACTATAAAGAAACCAGCATTTTTAAACAGGTGTAAATCAGGATTTAAAATGTATAGTTATAAACCTTATGTTTACTATTAAAACCCTGTTTTATTCCATAATAAACGGTCGTTTTGTAGAGCTAATATGCCAGTAATTAGCGCCAACAGCAAGGCGCATTTAGGCAGCTCCACGCCATCAAATTGTAGTCAGCGGTGGCCTAAACAGCAAGGTTCAAATGTTGAAAACCAAGCCCAAAATACCGGATAATAGGCGATCGCCATTTAGGAAGGGTAGCCGGGGCATTTTTTAGGTTTAAGTAGATAGCTTAATTCCTCAAATTTAGCTACCAAACGACGGGTTACAGCAGTAGTATACGAAATTTCATGTCCTGTAAACATTTACCTTATGTATTTTATAAAATTGGTAATCAGTATAATTAATACTTGCCTGGAAGGGCAGTCCATGAACCGCCCTTCTAGGTAAGTATTAGTTTTGGGTCTCCATTTCGGGTACACCAATCCATTGCCACTGCCGTTTGCTAAAGCCCGGATTCAGGTCGCCATCCAAATGAAAACGACGCAAGTCAATAATCCGGGTTCCTCTCCACGAGAGGAAAACGCGACGTACCGCCACTATATCCATTAAGGTAAGGCTGCGGTCGGCAGCATAATTTGAGGCACCACTAGGATCGTATTTCTGAATCACCGTATTTACCAGGTCCACGGCATTTCCAGTCAACAACCCACGAACCACAAGCTCTGCACGGATAAGCTGCATCTCGTCAAAGTCCGATACCACAAGGGGGTCTCTCTCCTTAAACAGCACCAACGACCAATGTCCTTTGTCGGCCTTCGTAACGGGAATACGCGCCTTTTCACCTGCAGTTTTTAGCACCGCAATAAGAGCCGGGGCAACGGCAGCATCCCTGGACGTAAGGTTTAAAGCGCGGAAGAAAGGATGGCTTGTTGCACCCACGGTATTCAGGAAACTAAAGTTTTCTGACGCAGTAAAAGCCTGTCCGATATGCTTTACGGCAAGCTGATAATTACCCGTATGCATCCCCAATTTCGTTAGTAAAGCATGCAGCAAACGCTGTTCATACCCATTCGCCAAAGGCAGTGCATCTTGCCAGTACGCCTGAGCTTTGGCATACGCATCGAAGTGGCTTACCTCCCTATGGTCGGCAAAAACGGAATGACTACTATTGCTCACCGAAAAGTAATCCGCCATTAACATCCACGCATAACCAGCATGCAAGCGAGCATACAGCAAGGCAGCATTTTTAATTTTAACACCCTCTTCCTCACTCGGGAACAAGGATAAGGCATTCTGAATTGCCGCTTCGGCACGCGCACGGTAGTTTTGAACGTTCGACCATACCCCAAACAGAGCGGTATTATCCGGAGATAGCCTATCCGCATCCAGCTCCTTATAAAAAGGAGAATTAGGCACCGCTGTAGGCACAATCTCGTCTACAATGGCAGCCGATGCCACCAGAAGATCCGATGCCGACGAAGCGCCAGCGCGCCAAACACCAGCAATTACAGGGCCATTGACAAACGCACCATTTTCGATGCGCCCCAACATAGCGAGGCTATTCAGTTGCGATTCATCCACAGTATTATCGGGCAGTTTAACATTATTAACCCACTTATCACAGGAACTTAAGAAAAAAAGCGTAATACATACAAGGCTAGTTTTCTTCCAAAAGGCTTTTATAATCATCATTATATTTATACTTAAAATCCAATATTTACACTTACCGCAAAACTACGCGGTGCCGGTACAGCCGTCCAATCCGACGATAGGTACCCTATTCCACGCGTACGTTTACTGCCCCCTTGCGAGTCGATTTGCGGCTCTACGCCAGTATAGTTTGTTGTTAACCAAAGGTTATTACCCGTTAAAGAAACCATAAAACTGGTACAAGCACCATTCGTCTGCTTACGAATCCAAGCACCAAAATCGTACGATAGCGTTACATTGCTCAACCGTATAAAGTCGGCCTTTTCAATAAAGTGGCCCCTGGGCCCCTGGTACTTAGCGAGCTTATTTGCCGTAGCGATATAGTCTACTGTGCCTGGCGTCTGTGCCGCCAGTAAAGCCTTTAAATCCTCACTAGCCCTAAAGTTATTGCCCTGGCTAGCCGTATTGCGGTGCGTAATATTGTACAGCTTGGCGCCTTGTGCATAAGTAAACAGCGACTGCAAGCGTAACTTATCAAGCAGCAGCAAGTTAAAGCCAAAGGAGCCATTAAAGGTTGGGAAAGGCTTTCCTAATACCTGTGGAGCACTTTCCTTCGCATTAGCAAAGGTGCCATCCTCCCTAAAATTCGCCCCCTCAGAAACCCCCGTATAAAAAGCGAAGGCCGGAAGACCTTCACGAATAAGGTTTACGGTACTGATAATATCGCGGCCACCCGAGCTAATCACCTTATTAGACTGATGGTTCAACATAACAAAAAGGTCCAAGCTATTTTTCTGGCTTACACTGGTAAAAACACGGCTATTATACGTTAGCTCCATACCATTACCCCGAATTTTACCGATATTTTCAGGGTAATCTCCGCTCAAGCTGGAAGGCCAGCCCAGAGAAGGCAGTAAAGTAGTATACACAATAGCGTCGCGTGTATTTTGCAGGTAATACGTAAACGACAAACGCTGTTTTAAGAAGCTAATATCGGTACCAATTTCAAACTCACCAGTGCGTTCCGGACGGATATTTGGGTTTCCTTTACGCAACGGACTAACCTGCGTACCGAAGGAAGATTTCTCCACCAAATAAGCCGTCTGGGCATCATTAGGATAAGGCAGGCGCCCCGACTCGCCGTAGGCAGCGCGCAATTTCCAAGACTCTATAAAAGCAAACGGCGTCAAATTATAGGCCGCACTAATCGTAGGGTACCAAATGCTGGCCACATTTCGACCTATCATATTGGAAACATCACGGCGTAAACCCGTATTTATAAACAGCTGATCCTTATAACTTAAAAAGGCCTCTCCATAAATCCCATGCGTACGCTTTTCAAAATACGTATCCGTGGTACCCAGAATTTCAGCAGCCGAGGAAATATTGCTGATACCTGGGATAGCAAAGTTACGAACCTGAATCCCCGAAACGCTCTCCGACGATTGGGTAAGCTGTGAAAGCAAGGCGATATTCAGTTTCCAGTCGGGATCCAAGTCAAAACTCCGTGACAGCTTAATATCCCAGTTTAAATTTTTGTTTTTACGGTTGCTAACCTGTTTACTTCCAGTGCGGTTAGAGCCCTGCAAGTACCCATAAGGCAGGTAATTAAGACCATCAATAAAATTATAGTCTACGCCAAGCAAAGACTCCATTTTAATACGGTAAGGAAGGCTGTAGCTCAGCTTTACACTCCCCGTAAACCGGTCATTAGCATAACTTTTCTCCAAAGCCCGCCATGACTCCTCCGAAATATAAGGCCAAGGCTTCTGGTCGCGCAGCAAGTTCCATAAAGCATCATCACGGCCAGAGGCCGATTGAGGGATAGCTAATTTACCCCTAACATACCCAGCAGTAAACCCCAGTTTAAAATCAGACTTGCTAAAGTCGTAACCCGCCCGGAAGCTATATCTATTGTCCTTATTTCCCGGAATAGTTCCCGTGGCGGCATTCGAATTTGCCGAGAAGAAGAGGCTGTTTGCCGGATTAAAACGCGCGCTAAGGTTAGCATAAAACTGATTCTGATGGCCATGCACAAAGAAATCATTCACCGCATCGTTATTAACAAATTTGCTGTATTTATTAGCTAACTCACTAAAACCACCCGTATACCTCACCTGTATACCTACAACCTTTTTGTCGCCAGCTAAACCATCTAAACCACCTAAACCACCTAAACCTCTTTTAGTTTGAATAATAACCACCCCATTAGCCGCTTCCGCACCATACGACGCCGCCGCCGCCGGGCCCTTGATAACATCAATAGTGGCAATATCATTTAAAGGAAGGTCATTCAGCGCACTCATAGCCTCCTGCGACGAGTTGATATCCGAAGTATTACTGCTGTTATACCGGACGCCATCAATAAAAATTAAAGGATCACGATCCATACTAAAAGTCGCCGCCGAGCGGATATCAAAACGTATAGGCATGCCCAACTTGCCATTGGTATTATACACCTGCGCGCCACTGATACGGCCATTCAAAAGCTCAGCCAAAGAGGAGGGATTGCTCTTGGCAACAATATCTGCAGCATTCACCTGGTCAACATGAGTACCAATAGCCCTTCTGCTACGTGCATTAGCCAAGCTAGCCGTAATCATAACCTCATCCAACGCTACACCCGCAGTTAAGTCGACCTGTACGTGCTGACCCTCATAAACCTGCGCAAAATGCTGCTGAAAGCTGCTGTAGCCCACCATTTTTACAATTAACGTTTCCCCAGCATGCAAAACCAGCCTAAAGTTGCCCTTAGCATCAGCCACCGTGCGAATTTCGGGACGTTCCTTCACGCTAATACTAGCGCCAGGGATAGCTTCCTGGGAGGCTTTATTTAAAACCGTACCCAGCATGTTTTGCGCCTGAACTGCCGTACCTGTAAGTAAAGTCAAGCCCAAAACGCTTAGCAATTTATTCATATAAGTATAATTAATAATTCGTTATTTTTAATTAGTTTTAGTCTAAATAAAAGAAAGCGCAAAGGTAATAAATTTTGCAAGGCAGGCAAGGAATGTTCTTTATTCTTATAAATTTTCTTAATAAAGTAGGTTTTAAATATGACCAACTACATTCGTCACTTTTCAATGTAACACATCATTAATAACAAGTGCAGGAAAGGGCAAATGCCTATTTTAGGGCGTTTCACGAAGAAAAAGACAAAGAAATATGGTAAAAATAAAAGGTCAATCCCTTGTGCTCTACACCATCGGACTGCTGCTGTTACTTTTTGGACAACGTAACTTTTGGGAGAAACTTCAGGAAAACTTTACAGAAAAAGAAGCGGAGAAAAAGCAATTGGCAGCAGCCAAGGCCGCACGCGAGCAGAAATTCGAGGTACAGGAGCTGCAGTACAATACCAAAACGGAAACCTGGGAAAACCCAAACCTCTACTTTCAGCGCATTACCGTTGGCAAGGTTAACTATAAGCCCCTACAGGCCGCTATAAAAACAACTGTTGAATATAACGATGAAGAGAATGCATCCGAAAGTTACTAAAGCCTACCTTGTGCAAGAACGGCATCTTTTTTACTGCCGCATCCGTATTAAGATCCCAGCCCAATACAGTGAGTCGCTTTTAAACGCCTGTTTTGAGCGTCTGGAATGGATAGATCGCCGGTACAACGCCTACCAATACGGATCCTACTTTGAGCAGATAAACCGATATGCCGGTCAATGGGTGCAGGTAGATCAAGCCTGTTTACATATGCTCCACACCACCACGATGCTATCTGCAATAACCCAAGGTAGTTATGATATTACCTGTATGCCATGGATACGCCTATGGGGTTTTTATAAAAAAATACAGCATACCATACCAACAGCCGAAGCTATAGCAGGACAGCGCGCAAGGGTAAACTATAAAAACATCGAAATTCAAGGGCACAGTGTACGTATAGCCAAGGGACAAGAAATATGTACGGGCTCTTTTATTAAAGCCTATGCTGTAGATCAGGCTATGGCGTTTTTAAAAAGCAATGGCGTTACAGACGCCCTGATCAATGCAGGGGGGAGTACCATTATTGGCATCAACGACCGTAGTCACGACAGCTGGAAGATCCATATTCCATCCGCCTTTACCCCAGGCGAGTATACCGATCGATTGGAGTTGTGCAACCAATGCTTCAGCCTTTCAGGAAGATTAAATAGCCAGGTAACTCTGGCGGGAAAATCCTTTGGACATATCGTAAATTCAAAAACAGGATATCCAGCAACCACAGCGCAGGTAGGTCTACTTACAGATACTGCATTTCTTGGCGATGTACTCTCAACAGCCTTATTTACCGTAGACGCTAAGACGTTTATACCCACCCTGGAAAGCCTACAAAAACAAATTGATTTCCGTTACTATAGACTGGAAGCGGATGGTCAAAAAATATCCAATATATGCTTATAATACCCTCTTTGAAGAAAAAAACCAAACATCAAGGTCTACAAACACTGGACGATGCCGCAGATTTTTACCTGCCGCTAGCGGCTTATCGAAATACGATGATGCCTGTCGTAGAAATCGGCGCGACAGTTTTGAAGTATGAATTGCTAGCCGAATCGCAGGGTCCCTTTGCCAGCAAAATCCACGCCCCCGTTTCGGGTACAGTAGCGGCGCTGCTGGAGATCGATGGTAAGCAGGTGCTGCAGTTAAAAAACGATTACCAAGATACCCCCGTGCCGACAGCCCCTGTGGATGCCGAGGCACTCGATATACAAAGCTTCCGGCAGCTGCTGCTGGATTATGGTATACAGGGGGCAGGAGGATCCCAGTTTCCCACCCAGCTGAAATACAACCTTGAAGAATATAAGATTCATACCCTAATTTTCAATGGCGTAGAGTGCGAGCCCTACCTCACTGCAGATAGGGCATTGTTAAGCGAAAAAACAGTCCCACTTTTAAAAGCGGCGCAAGTAATCCAGAAAATCGTCGCTGCCGAAAGGATAGTCTTCGCCATAGAAAAACAAAACCGGCAGGTGAAACCTATACTCTTAAAACAGGCCGCTACGCTGGGGGTACCTATAGAGGTGCAGCTACTGCCGGATACCTATCCGCAAGGGGGGGAGCTACAGCTTATAAAATCCGTTGTTGGCAAGGAGCTCCGCAAAGGCAGCATTCCGGCACAGCATGGTATTTTGGTAAATAATATAGGAACCTTATGGGCTATCTATAAGGCAATTTTCGAAGGCAGTCCCAATGTGGAACGCGTCGTAACGGTATCCGGTAATGCCTGTGAGACTCTAGGAAACTATACCATAAAGTATGGAACGCCTGTGGCACATATTCTAAAGGCCACGGGAAACCCATGGAACCCGGAAGCACAAACTCTTGTGTTGGGAGGCGCTATGATGGGGAAGGCGATAAGCTCGGGTACAACAGCCATACATAAAGGAAGCGGCGGACTGCTGCTACTAAAAAAGCAAGCGGAAAACCAACAAAACTGCATTAAATGCGGATTATGCGTTGATGTTTGTCCGCAGCGCTTAATGCCCTTAGAATTTGTAAGGTTTAACCAACAGGGAAATCAAGCTGCCTTACAGCAGTACCATCTTGGCGATTGCATAGAATGCGGGGCCTGCGCCTACGTATGCCCTAGTCATGTACCCCTTATGGAAAATATTTTCAGTGGAAAAGCACAGCTATTTACCTCAGGCTAATGCTGTAAACATTATAAAATTATGCACATAAATCCTTTTATAAGAGAACGATTTAATACGACACAGCAAGTAATGCTTGATGTGGTTATTGCACTCTTACCAGTAATAGCTGCAGCCTGGCTGGCCTATGGATTCCAATTCTGGCGACTGCTGGGCATTGCCCTGGCCGTCGGTATACTAACCGAGTTTCTCTTTGCCGCCCTCCTTTGGCGTAAGTTTAACAGCCTACAAGATGGCTCCGTATTCGTAACGGTGCTGCTGCTGGTATGTACCCTATCACCGGCAACGCCGGCATATATTGTAGCCTTTGGTGCCTTTGCCGCTGTATTGTTTGGCAAGATACTTTGGGGAGGCCTAGGGAAAAACCGCTTTAACCCAGCATTAGTCGGGCGAGAGTTTATGGCTGTTTTTTTCGCCTCTACAATGACCTCCGCGGAGATATGGAATACGGCGGACTTGGTTCTTAGACCCGCGAAAGCACTATTTCCTGGAATACCTGACCCCTATGTGGCGGATCACCTTTCCGCATTGTTCTATAAACCCAATGGTGCCATGGGAGAGGTCTCCATTGTCGCTATTGCCCTTGCTGGGGTATACCTACTAGTACGGCAGCGTATCAGCTGGCATATCCCATTTTCGGTGCTCAGCATGTTCACCCTATGCTTATGGATAGGCGATACCAACGGAGCCAAATATGCCGTAGGGGGTATATTGCTAGCCACGGTTTTTATGGCCACCGATATGCCCTCCAGTCCGACAACGGCCAAAGGGAAATTTTACTATGGACTGATGATTGGGCTGGTAGCTTTTATAGGTATAAAGGCCGGTATTCGTTATGCCTACATGTCTTATGCTATACTACTGATGAATGCCTTCTCCGAACAAATCAGTACGCAATTTAGACCTGCAACCTGGGGAAGTACCCGGCATTGGCGTCAGCAAGTTGAGCCTGTTTTTAAGCTTACAGGTAAAATTCTGCTGCTGAGTTATGCGGTAATAAGCCTGTATCAACTCGATTATATAGCCTATTTACTATACATATACATCATATACCTGCTTATTAAGTTCAAGTACGTCCATTCAAAAAAAATAAATCATCTACTATAATTCACGCGTTATGAAAAAAATCATTTTACTTACGGCAGCAATTGTCTTTATGCTTTCCAGTTGTACGGAACCAGCCCCAGTGCAGCAGGTATATGAAGGCGATAATCGTTCGGCAATTATCGATAATATAATGACCCGTAGAGCAATTCGCAAATTTACGGCACAGCAGGTCAATGAAAATCAGATCGACACAATTATGAAAGCAGCAATTTATGCCCCAAGTACACTCAATAAGCAAGCTTGGGAAATTCGTGTCGTACAGAACCCTAATATTATTGAGGAGATTAATAAACGCTTCTTAGCCTATGCCCAAGGCAAGGAGTTTCAAGGAAGTGCTGCCCGCTATCGGGAACCCGGTTTCAGTATCTCCCACCATGCCCCAACAATCGTTGTGATTGCTACCGAAAAGGGGAGTGCACATGGTAAATTAGATGCAGGTTTAGCCTTAGAAAATATCCTGTTGAGTGCCCATGCTCTAGGATTAGGAACCTGCCCATTGGGTACCCTTGTACCCATTTTAAATCGCCCAGAGCATGCCGATCTTTTACGGTTGATGAATATTCCAGATGATTATGAGGTTACGATCAATGTTGCACTAGGGTATCCTGCAGAAAGTCCGGACGCACCGTTGCGGCATACCGATAGGGTTAAAATTATAAAATAACCGTGAGGTGGGTGACAGCTGCACCATGTACCGGCTTGCTTTCCCATGAAAACACAGCCCTTTTTACCTGTCGATTAGCAAGAAGTTGTTAAAATTAGTCATGCCCGCATAAAGCAAGCAGCCTATACCTAAACAAAAAACGCCTAAGGTGGGGAACCTTAGGCGTTTTTAAATTAACCAATTATTAACCTAAATTATGAATGTACTTAAAGAACGCAATTGCCGTGCCTTTCGTTTATGGCCATAAACCTTTTAACGTCTTTTAACAAAGCTATGACCCTAAAATGATATTAAAGTCCCTTATCGATCCTCCCTTGAAATGAGTAGACCCTGGAAGCCAAATAAACAACGCTTTTCGCAATCCACAAGTCCTCCCTACGAAATCAGAAAGGGCATTGTCCAGTGCCGATATAGCCTTGTAATACCCTGCGCTAGCCTAAAATAGGAGCCGTTTATTCGGCGTAGATCGTGCTAATTTATAAACGGCAGATCTGAAGAGGAAATTCTAAATTCTACAGCACAAGCAAATAGTGGGAGATAAAATTACGGTTTTTGGGAAGGTCGACTCGGTGTTAGGTCCTGAACTATAAAAAAAATTAGCTATACATTAAACATATAGATTTTTTTTCGAATCTTTAAGGCCGGGTTTTAACATATACCATTTTACGCCATGATTGTTAGAAAAAATTTAAAACTTAAAACTATTATTCAGTTTGCAGGGCAGCATATTATATACCTATTCGGATATATGTTGTTGGTCGCCCTATTGTATAAGGTATGCGACTGGCACTGGATTTCAATACCATGGTTACCCGTGTCGTTGGTCGGTACCGCCTTAGCCTTTTACTTAGGATTTAAGAATAACCAGTCATACGACAGGGTATGGGAGGCTCGAAAAATATGGGGCGGTATTGTAAACAGCAGCCGCAGTTGGGGGATAGCAGTCGATGCGTATATACGGAATAGCGAAAATACGGAGTATACCAAAATAGAGCTTGAAGAGGAGAAAAAGCGATTAGTATATCGGCATATTGGCTGGCTCTATACCCTACGCGAGCAGCTACTGGTACCGACACAATGGGAGCATGTAAGCTTAAGTAAACATTTCAGTAAAATTGCCTTACGCCGTAAAGAGCAGGATGGTATCGGTCAATTTGTAGCGTATTTAAATCCCCAGCAGGAGGCCAATTATTTTAGCGATGCCAAGCGTCTTTCGGCGGTTACCAATAAAGCGACACAGTTGATTCACTTGCAGGCGCAGGATCTAGCTCGCTTGGAAGGAGCGGAGCTAATACATATGCGGCGACAGCTGGAGATGCAAAAGCTGCTGGCCGAATTTTATGAACATCAAGGGAAGGCGGAGCGGATTAAAAAATTCCCGCTACCCCGGCAGTATGCCAACCTAAGTTTTATATTCAACTGTATTTTTATCTTTTTGCTGCCCTTGGGTATTGTTGCCGAGTTTGCGAAGATCGGCGATATGGGGGTATGGTTAATGATTCCTTTTGCGACAATGGTGGGTTGGATTTATGTTTTAATGGAACTGATAGGCGACTATTCGGAGAACCCCTTTGAGGGCCTTGGCACGGATATTCCCATGCTATCAATCTGCCGAACTATCGAGATCGACCTGTTAGAGATGTTAGGGGAGACGGATGTGCCGAAACCTATACAACCCGTAAATGATATTTTAATGTAGGGAATATAAGGTAACGCACTATTACTAGTACTAGAGCAATACAGGGAATCTTTATACCGATTCCCTGTATCCCGTAAATACCTATATTTCCAGGTCTAGTATAACTTAATACGCACAATTTTATAAGGCCCCTGGCGTTGATTTTTACCGTTATGAAATTGGGGCTGTTCATCAATACGGGAGCAGCTTATATATAACCAGCCATCAGCGGTAAAATGATAGCTATCGGGCCAGGCAAGCGCCTCATCTGGCGGTACGATGACCCGCACCTTCAGGTCGGGGCTGAGGCAGATCAGTTGTCGTTTTTCCAAATCCCCCAGATACAGATTCCCCAGATTGTCCATGCCCAAACCATCCGTTGTCGTAAAATTCCCAAGGCATAGAACCCTAGCCTCCAATTCATCGTCAGACAGCGCCGTATGGTTAAGATCGGCAGTCGCAACTTTAAACAGTCTATCGTCGGTAAGGGCTTTAAAAAATAAGAATTTACCATCCGGACTTAAGGCAATACCATCCGAATGTACCCGAAAGGGCTTGCCATGCTGTAGCAAGGGTTTATTATGGCGCTGCATCTGGTAGCTGGTATCGGCGAGGGTCACCCGGCGATGGTTTAGTACCTGCCGCACATCTCCCGATTTCAGATCTACTATAATAATACCACCTTGGTTGGAGTTGGTTATATAAGCCAGCTGGTTTTTGCTGTCGATACGAGCGTCGTTAGCGTAGCTACCTCCGTCAGTGGCAGCTGCAAGCGGGTATACCCGCAGCACCGTATTTGTTTTAAGATCTATCTGCACCAGCTTTTGTCCTTTATCGGTTTGCGGTAAAGTGCCTGTAGCACCGGCATCAACCACCCACATAAAATCTTCTTGATCGATTACAACAGCCTGCACGCACAGGAAATGGGCCATTTTATCGCCGCTGCCATTCCAGCTATTCCAGGTTTTATCGGGAAACGGTTTAGACTGATGAAGGGAGGTAACCTCCTCTAAAGCATTTTGATATGGCCCCGCCCAGCGGGGATAATTGGTGAAGATGCGGCCGGTGGCCGAAACAGCGACACCGGTCAGCTGCCGTTCCTTATTTTCAAAAACCGTTTGCATGGTTCCTGCTTTTGGTGCTGGTTGCGCATGTGCTGCTTCTGCGCCTATTCCTATGGCTAGGAATAAAAATACAAGGAGGGATTTAAATTTCGTCATACGAATAAATTGTATAGTACTGGCTAACAAATTTCGATATTCTATACCTGTTCTATTATCCTTTAAACGTCAAAAAACTTGACTTTAAACTTCGTTTCGTATATATACTGCTTAAGTATAGTTGTGATTAAAATATTATATTAAGTAAGACGATTGAAAAGGCTGGCAGTGCTAACGAAAATACCCGAGTAGGGGAAGTCCCTTTTAGCCTATTGGCCTAGCTTAAGAAAATCAATAAGCTCCTTGGCGGCGGCTCTACCCGCTCTATTAGCCCCAATTGTAGATGCCGATGGACCATAACCCGTTAAATGTATGCGTGGGTCTGCGGCCACCTGCGTGGCTAAGCGCCCCGACATCTGTATACCGCCTTTCGCATGTATTAAGCCCAATGGGGCCAAATGATCTAAAGTATGTTGGAAACCCGTATTCCACAATATGACATCTACATCCAGATAATGGCCATTGGCCCATCGCACCCCTGTAGGAGTAATCTCGTCGAACATCGGTTGGCGTGCTAAGACACCGGATTTTAACATCTCCTCAATCGCTGGCGTCCGTGGAAGGCCCGTTACCGAAACCACGGAATTTGGAGGCAGGCCATCGCGCACACGCTGGTCGACCATGGCCACAGAGGCTCGACCGAGTTCTGCTGTAAAGCTGTATGCTTTAAATTCAGGTGGTCTGCGGCTTACCCAGGTTGTTTGTGTAACCTTCGAAATTTCGCCAAGCAACTGTATGGCCGATATGCCTGCACCAACAATTAACACATGCTTACCGACAAATGCGGCTGCATTTTTATACTGCTGGGTATGGAGCTGTATCCCTTGGAAAGTATCCCATCCAGGGTATTTCGGCAGGTTGGGCGTTTTCCAGGTGCCTGTGGCATTGATAATCCCTCGGGCACTGAACTGTACGGCATTGGTATGAACTAAAAACCGGCCGTTTTTTTCTTCGACCTTCGTTACTTTTACGGGGCGTATAATCGGAAGTTTATACTGTTTTTCGTAGGCGGCATAGTATTGTGGAAGAGCTACATTTGCTCGAATGGCTTTATCCGTCTGATCTACTGCATCCGCAAAAGATAATCCCGGAAGGTCGTTTATACCATTCACATTAGTTAAGGTCAGGGAGTCCCACCGGTGCTGCCATGCGCCACCTGCGCCAGACTCGTCGTCTAATACCACAAAACCTTTGCCGGGTTCAATACCATAACGCTTAAGGTAATAGGCTGCCGACAAGCCGGCTTGGCCAGCACCGATAACAACGATATCAACCTTATAAAATAAGGTTGGCTGGCTTTTCTCGTTGGTAGAATGGCTTTCCATGCTGTTCGTGTTACTCCGGCTGGGGCGCTGCGGTGCGTGTTTTATTTCTTCCATATTCCTGATCTATATGCAATTGAATACTAGGTATACAAGATACAGAATAAAAGGTTTTATTGAATCGTATATCGGCTTGAATTTGCGTATGGTTAAGTGATTAAAATATTATGTTAAGTAAGGATGGTTATCTGTTATTTCCGGTTACGCAATTGAAGAGGAGATACCTGCTGCACTTTTTTAAAGGCCGCTGAAAAGTTGGACATACTTTGATAGCCCAGCAGGTGTGCAATTTCTTGAATAGAAAGGTTCGTATGCAGCAAGTATTCTTTAGCTTTACCCATGCGCAGTTCCTGGAGGTAGTTAAAGACCGTCTGTCCAAAAATCTGTTTAAAGCCATCCTTTAATTTAGTCTGATTAACGCCCACTAATTTAGCTAGTTCTAATATGGTAATAGGCTGATCCAGATTTTCCTGTATATGGAAAGCAGCCCTATGCATACGTTCAATATCTGCTTGGCTAAGTTTAATTTCTCTTGCCTGGTTCGAGCCCTCAAACAGTAAAGCTATCAGCTCATAAACCTTGGATTCCAGGTAAATGCGACGACTAAGGCCTTCAAAATTACACTGTTTAATGGCTTGTATACACTGCAACAGGCTGGTATTTGTGGCCAGTCCATGGGGGCTTAACTTACTACTACGGTTAGCTTCGATATGCGCCAGAAAGCCATCCAAGGCCTTGGATTCCCCGGCATATTTTTGCAAGATACTGCAGGGAATATGCACATCAAATGTGTGGTAAGCGTTGTTTTTACGGAAATCAATGGCGGCTTGATTTTCCTCGGGGGCGAGGAAAGCAATATTTCCAGAGAAAGCTTTAGTAATTTGAGATTTTCCCTGGCTATGGAAATGAATATCTTGATGCGATAGGTTAAACTGAATCTCTAACAAGGAAGCATCGCCTTTGCCGAAAATATTTAAATCCTCTTGCATGCTATATTTGGCCTGTATAATAGAAAGGCCGTGATTCAATTGTTGCTCCTCAAAGGTTATATCGCCCTTAGGCGTTCGAAAAAGCGTTTTTTCAGCTTCTGGAGAATCAACCAGAAAATCGCCAAGATCGGTACCAAAAAGTTGATAGCCCATTATATTACTTCCAAATTCATAATTAATACTTCCATATTCATAAAAAGCCAAAAGCGCTTTCGGCTACTTTTGTCGCTACAAATCTAATTTATAATTAGTATAAATAAAATATACAGTGAGTAAAACGCTATTACTTTTTCTATTTACATGGTTTACGGTCGGAGTATATGGCTGTCCGGTTACTTTTCGGGTATTAGATAAGGCGTCAGTCGGCCTGGCAGATATCAGTATTATTCTGACGAATAAGCAGAACCTGGGCAGTAGCAATGCAGAAGGTTTCTTGCGTACCGATTTATCTTCCGGCGCGTACCACTTGCAGTTAACCTATCGCCATAACGTTTTATTGGATACCAGCATTCGCGTAGACTGTGGTCTACATAACGCCTTTAATCTTGTCGTTGCGCAGCCGCAGGCTATGCAAGCTATTCAGGAGGTAGAAGTGCTATCGAAATCGGTCAAGGAGCAGTTAAACTTAAGTCCGTTTGCGGTGGAGGTGATTGATCTGAAACAGGACTATAACAAGGGGGGCGATGTGGCGGAGGTGATAAACCGTGCTTCCGGTGTAAAACTACGTACCGATGGTAATATTGGTTCTGTGGTACAGATTAACTTAGCCGGCTTGCAGGGAAAAGCCGTGCGCATATTTAAGGATGGCATTCCGATAGAATTGTATGGGCACGGATTTAATTTAGGCACTATTCCATTAAATATGCTAGAGCGGGTAGAAATATACAAGGGAGCACTGCCGATGCAGATTGCTTCCGACGCGTTGGGCGGCGGTATAAACCTAATTTCAAGACAGGCGTATAAAAATACATTGGAGGCTTCCTATGAAGCAGCATCCTTTGCTACCCATCGGGCTACCCTTTATGGGCTTTGGCTGGCCGACAATAAAAAGTGGTATGCAGGAACCAATAGTTCTTTTAACTACTCGAAAAATAACTATAAGGTGCATGTACCTGTCTATGCTGCGGAGAGTGGAAAGGCTGAATATAAGGATTTAAGGCGTTTTCACGATGCAGTGCGCAGCCATTATGCGGAGGTGTTTGCAGGACTGCAGCAGCGTAGCTGGGTCGACGATCTGCGCCTCAGTTTAATACAATCGGCTTTTTATAAGGAAATTCAGCACGACGGCATTATGAATAAGGTATATGGCGAGGCCTTTTCTAAGGAACGCAATTATACCAGCCATCTGGCTTATCGAAAATCTTTTTTTGAAGACCGCCTGCGGGTTAATTTTATGAGTAGCTACAGCTACTTTAAAACTTCCTTCATAGATACGGCAACGCAGCGTTACGGTTGGGATGGACATATAATAGGCCGTAACCTGCAGGCGGGAGAGATTAACCTCGGTAATTTCCAACATATAGACTATCATTTTCTATCGTCCAGGCTGGCTACCAGTTATCAGCTAAATCCACAGCATGCCTTGGATCTGAGTGCCTTTTATTATCAGCAGCAGCGTAAGGGCAGTGATCCTATGGGCGCGATATCTGCGCTGGATAAAATCGATGTGCTCACGGAGCCTGCTACCTATAGAAAGCATATTGTTGGCTTGGGCTTACGGTCTTTATGGTTCAACAGGCAGCTGGAGAGCATGCTGGGTGTAAAGCATTATTCCATGCATAGCAACGGATATACTACGGATAATTTTAGTTTAGGCTGGCGTACATCGACAGCGAAGCAGCAGCTGGGCTATTTGGCTGGCTTGCGCTGGAGTAATACCGACTTTCTGGTGAAATTATCCTATGAGTATGCCAACCGTTTGCCGGAGGAAGCTGAGCTGTTTGGCGATAATATTATGACTAAGGAAAATATGGCGCTGCAGCCCGAAAAAAGCCATAATATAAATCTGAATGGGCAATATACTTACGACGGCGATAACCATTACCTGCGGTTATCCTCCTCCTTATTCTATAGAAAGGTTAAGGATATTATTTTCCTGCAGTTAGATATTCCCTTTAATCGCTACATCAACTATGAGGAAGCGAAGGTTAAAGGGCTGGAATTCGAGGCCGAGTATAGGCCCTACAACTGGTTCGATATAGGTTTTAACGCTACCTATCAGGATCTACGGCGTATTAATATTCAAGAGCTGATGTTCCGTAACCTGGAAGGCTCACGTTTACCCAATATCCCCTTTCTTTTTGGCAACGTATGGTTGCAGAAGAATTTTAAGGATGTTGTTACGAAAAGTGACCGTTTGGATGTGCGCTGGAATGGCCATTATACCCACCGTTTCTTTTTATATGCCATCCCTGCCAGTCAGGAGCCTCCCTTATTCGGGAAGGTCGAGCAGTTTCAGTCGTCCCTGGTAATTCCTAACGATGGTAGGCTGGGGCAGTTTTCACATCAGCTGGGTCTCTATTATCAGTTTCCAGACTCCAAGATAGCCTTGTCGTTGGAGGGCCGTAACCTGAGCAACGTACGTCTGTATGACAATTTCAACATCCAGAAACCCGGTAGATCACTACACTTTAAAATCGTTTATCAATTTTTTTAATTATACTATATTCGAATTACATGAAAAGAAGAAGTTTTTTTCGCTCCTTAATTTTAGGTGTTTCTGCAGCCGCATTTTTGACTGCATGCAGTAAAAACAACGATGCTCCTGAGGTTATTGTTGATGGCGATATTCCAGCCAATGAAACCTGGATTATCTATAATGCCAATGCAAATTGGAGCGGTGGTATCTATGCGTTAAAAAGCAATAAGGCGCGTGAGATTAATTTAACTGGGCTTCCATTTTTGCAGGTGAATAGCTCTCTGGGTGGTAGAACATTGGGCCATAGTTTGTACAAGGTAAACAGCAGCAGCAATGCTCAGGGTATTCTGAAGATGAACCTGGATGCTTCAGGGAAAGTTGTGGAGGATAAATTTTTACCGTCGCTATCTTCCAAGTATGTGAGCAACTACCTGGTAGTAAGCCCTACAGAGGGGTATTATTGGGATGATGTGCGCGGCGGATTAAAGGTGCAAAAGTTTAACCCTACAAGCATGGAGCGTACCGGAGAAATTGACTTTAGCTCGCTTTCAAAGGGTTTACCCAACGAGTCGGCGGGGCAGCTGATCCTTGCTAAACGCGGCGATAAGCTGTATGTCGATCTTTTATTGGGCACTTTAGAGAAGGGTAACTGGCAGGTAACACCGGATAAAAAGGAAGTGGCAATTGCGGTATACGACTTAACAAAAAATGAAATTGCTGGCGTTACCACCTTTGCGGGTACAACACACCTTGGTGTATTTATCGACCATGTTTTATGGGGTATAGATGAAGTTACGCAGGATTTATACTTTGTTGCCGTAGGGGATATGAAAGTGCAGGATATTAACTATTCGTCGAAGATTTTACGTATTAAAAAAGATGAAACGACCTTCGATCCTTCTTTTTCTATCGATATAAAAGACTATCAGTTCAAAGCCGAGTTTAACAGGTTGTTTGTTTATAACAATAAAATTTATACCACTATTCCTTCACGTGCGGTATCCTACTATGGTGGTGGCGAGCATGGGGTAGGGTATAGAAATGATGTGTGGTACTGGTCGGAAATTGATACACAAACGAAAGTGGCAAAACGATTGGATATTCCTGCCGATAGCTTCTATGGTACGTCAAATCCATTTTTCCATAATGGCGAGATTTACTTCTTATCGAATAACACAAAAGAGAACTTCTTTGGCGTAAAACAGTATAACCCTACAACGGGAAAAATAAAGGAAACTTTTCGTCTTAAGGAAAGTGGCCGCTTAAATGGATTTAATATTATCGCAGACTAATATTTTAGCTCTGCAACGGGCTGCCTTACCGCACTTTACGGCATATTAAGGGCTTAGGGGCTTAAGGACTTAAGGGTTTAGGGGCGTAGGGTGTGGGGGCTAGCGCTTTATGGAAATTAAACGCTTAGAAAATGAAGAGAATACATATTATGCTACTGCTATTGCTGCAGTGTGTAGCAGCAGGATCAGCTTCTGCGCATGCCGTGTGGTTGGAAACGACAGCTACTGGTGTTAAGGGCAAAGCGCAGCTGGTGAAGGTTTTTTATGGGGAGTATGAGGAAGGCGAGCTTGAGAAAACCAACGATTGGTATGCCGACTTGGCGCAGCTTGAACTTCAGCTGATACAGCCTGATCAATCTACAGTAAAGGTGCCCTTGAAAGATATGGGTACCCATCTGGAAGGGTTTTTTACGCCGCAAGAAACAGGGACCTACCTGTTATTTACCCAACATATTGCGCGCGATTTATACGAGAAGTCGCGTTATCAATTTAATGCTTTTGTCGGGGTACAGGTAGGTACCAAGGTAAATACCCTGGCGCCACTGGATATTTACGGGTTGCAGATTACGGGCAGCAGTGCTGTTAAGGAAGGACAGGAGCTGCATGTTTCACTGCTTAAGAACACGTATCCTTGTGCCAATCAGGAGGTCACAATTATGGCTCCTGACGGTTGGGTGAAAAAAATGCAAACGGATGCTGAAGGCAACCTTTCTTTTACTGCAAAAAATAAAGGTACATATGTGTTGGAATACAGCCGTCGCGTCGAAGCTACCGGCCTCTGGGGCGACAAACCCTTCGACGAAACCTGGCATACGGTATCGGCCAGCATAGCAATACGCTAAACGGATTAATAAACTTGTTTGTATGTTTTGTAGCCTTGTTTTTTGCTCTTTTTTAAGTTTTACGCTTTGGATGAATACCTCCAAGCGTGCCAATAGCTGCCCAACATTCCCTGGAAAAAATACCTTAAGTCAGCAGCCATTTCTTAGTCGGCTGCTGGCTTTGCTGATGTTTTTCCTTGCCTCAGGGGGAAGTATAAAATGCTTTGGCCTTACTGCGGGACTGTTTACGGCCTTACTATTGTACCTAACTGTCGCTAGCGCGCTGCTGCTATTATTCCCTTTTCGATACCTTACCATGACAAAAATTATGCTGTTATTTATCGTGGCTATAGGTTTTGAACTTACGGTGTTCCCTTATGCCGGCTAATAAAAAATACTTAATAAAATCTCCTTGGTTACGGTTGGCGAGGCTGCTGGTAGGGGTATTGGGGGGCTATGTGCTGATGCTGAGTGTGCACCTCTGTTTGAGTCTTTTTTTTCCAGCGAATGCCTTTGTCATTACCGCGTATCTAACCGGTTATTTGATGTGGGTTTTTTTGTTGTTATGGGCGTATACCGCCAAAAGTTTAGGTTTCTTGGTCTTGTTGTACCTGGGGTTAAGTGTTCTGTTTTCAGGTATTTATTATGTTGTAGCAATAGGTTTTCATGGATAAGCGGAGATATAATATCTATTTTAATACCCATGCCGTGAGTGGTATATGCATCGCTATGCTGCTATTTGTAGTTTTCTTTGCGGGTGCATTTTCATTTTTCCGGGATGATATCGGTGCCTGGCAAAGAGGTAAGTCGGCCATTGCCGAGCCGGTAGAGCCCGACTTTAATACGCTGTTGGACTCCATGGGTGCCTTGTATAACCTACAGGGTAGAGACTTTGACTTCTTCCTGCTGCGCCATAACCTAGGCACATATGTCAGCATGTCGGCGTCCAAAGATACGCTGCTGTTAGCGGATACGCTAGCCTTAAAGGAGGGCTATACAGCAAAAGATGCGGCTTATTTTTTGTACTATTTCAAGGATAAAATGCCAACAACCTATGCAAAGGCATATGACTTGGGCGAGTTTTTATATCGGCTGCACTTTCTGGCGCCCTTAAATAAGGTACCCCTAAACTGGGGGCTCCCTTTTGGGTATATGCTTGCCGGCATGGTGGCATTTGTATTTCTTTTTGCCTTAATTACCGGTGTTTTCCTGCATTGGGATAAAATAAAAAGCAACTTTTTTATTTTTCGTCCCTTTAGTAAATGGAAAACGGTATGGACCGATATGCACACCGCCTTAGGCGTCGTAGGATTTCCATTTCAATTTTGGTTTGCGTTAACTGGAATAGGGTTAATCGCTAATATTACGTTACAGAAACCTTTTACTAAACTATTCTATGAGGATGATGTAAACCTGTACAATGAGCAGTTGCGTTATAGTTATACCCTCGATGCCGAGTATCTTTACACGGCCTTGCCTCAAAATATAGATTTAAATGCGATAGTGGGCAAATGGCAGCATACTTGGCGCGGTAGTCGTATTAGTCGTGTCTATATTCGGAATTTTCAGGACCGCGGCATGGAGATTGGCATGGAAGCACAACCGCTGGCAGGCGCTAACTTTGCCGGGTCGGGTTTTGTAAAAATCAATGTGGCCGACAATACAGTTACAGAGGTAAAATCGCCATTGTCGGATATCGACTATGTGGATGGGGTTAAGGCGCTAATCTACCGTATACATTTTGGTGATTTTGGCGGAAGAGCCTTGCATTTTACCATGTTTGTTTTGGGCATGATGGGCTGTATGGTAATTATTTCTGGGCTATTAATATGGCTTATTGGGCGGGATAAACCAGGTATTGCACCTGCAAAACGACGCTTTAATTACTGGGCTTGTAAGTTGATGTTGGCCGTTTGTATGGGCATGTTGCCGGTTACTGCATTTTCATTTATCATGGTTAAAGTGCTTCCGCAAACCAATCAGGATATATTGTATGGTTTATATTTCTACAGCTGGATGCTGATTATCTTATTTTTTATGTTGTTAAAAAACTTGGAATCTATTCTGCGCTGGATGCTGCTGCTAAGTATGCTGTTCGCATTTTTGGTGCCTCTGGTAAATGGTTTAATGTCGGGGTTATGGTTATGGAAGGGGATGCAAAACGCTGCCTGGGATCTGGTAAGCATTGACCTGCTTTTTCTGGGTATTTCTTTAGCCTGTGGTATAGCGCTAATACAGTTGCGCAGAAGGAGCCCCACAAGCTCCACAGCAGTTGTTTAAAGGGTAAGCCTGTTTTGGTGTGGTGCGGCAGTAATTTAGATAATGATCAGAATTAGGTGTTTTTTGAGTCTTTAGGATAGGTTGAAACAAAAAAAAATAACCATCTTTAGGCAACTCATACATTATGGATTCTAGAAGAGATTTTTTAAAAAAAGCTGCTTTATGGAGTGGCGGACTGACGCTGTCGACCCTGATTCCGGAGGCTATTGCTAAAGCTATACAAATAGATCCAACAGTCGGAAGTACGTTTTTGGATGCCGAACATGTGGTTTTTTTGATGCAGGAAAACCGGTCTTTTGACCATAGCTTTGGAACTTTAAATGGTGTACGTGGGTTTAATGATCCTAGGGCGGTGTTGCAACGCAATAAAATTCCGGTCTGGTATCAGCAGCAGCATACAGGTGAAATTTATTCCCCTTTTCGGCTAAACATTAAAGAATCGAATGCCACTTGGATGGGCTGTTTACCCCATGGATGGAGCGACCAGGTGGATGCCTTGAATCAAGGTTGGATGGATAATTGGCTGAATGTTAAAAAATCTGAGAATAAGGATGTTGCGCATTTACCCTTAACATTGGGGTATTATACGCGGGCTGATATTCCCTTTTATTATGCCCTGGCAGATGCTTTTACCATTTGTGATCAGCATTTTTGCTCCTCCCTAACGGGAACAAATCCAAACAGACTCTTTTTTTGGACCGGAAAAATTCGCGCTGAAGCCCATGAAAAAGCTTTGCTCTGGAATAGAGATGTAGAGTTTTCGGGTAATGCCGACTGGAAGACTTTTCCGGAAAGGCTAAGCCAGCTGGGGCTGGATTGGAAGATTTACCAAAATGAAATATCTTCTTGTACGGATGGATATCAGGAGGATGTTGACCGTTGGTTGGGTAACTTCGGCTGTAATTCTATGGAATATTTTCCGCAGTTTAAGGTGAAGTATAGCGCACGCTATCGTGAAATTTTAAATAAACGTGTGGACAAGCGTAAGCAGGAGCTCCTGGTCATTAGAAATCAGGAATTGTACAATAAGCTGCTGCAAGAAATTGAAACCCTCGAGCAGGAGCTGGACACCTATTCGGAGGAGAATTTCAATAAATTTGACCCTATAACAAAAGATATCCACCGCAGGGCTTTTGTTACTAATAGTGCGCAAAAAGATTATCGGGCGTTAACCGACCTGGTGTATGCCGAAAATGGGGTAGAGCGAAAACTGGATATTCCTAAGGCTGATGTCTTGTATCAGTTTCGGAAGGATGTAGACGATGGAAACCTTCCTCTAGTATCGTGGATCGTGCCTGCACAACAGTTTTCTGACCACCCTGATTCGCCTTGGTATGGAGCCTGGTATGTTGCGGAGGTGTTGAACATTCTTACTCAAAACCCGGAGGTATGGAAAAAAACAATATTTATCCTTACCTATGATGAAAATGATGGCTATTTTGATCATGTACCTCCCTTTACCATACCAGCTCCATGTGCAGAGATGGAGCTTCCTGCCAAGGTTAATACTTCCGGCAATGGAAAGGTATCTGCAGGTATAGATATCGATGCGGAGTATGTTACTAAAGAGCAGCAATACCGGGCCGAAGAGGCGCGGTCGAGTAGTATTGGATTAGGCTTTCGTGTACCGCTTATTATCGCTTCTCCCTGGACTAGGGGAGGATGGGTAAATTCCGAAATTTTTGACCATACCTCCAATTTGCAATTCCTAGAAACCTTTATACAGCACAAAACAAAAAGAAATATTTATGAAACCAACATCAGCTCCTGGCGAAGGACGATCTGTGGCGACTTGACATCGGCGTTTCGAACTTTTCAAGGGCTACCCAATCCGCTGCCTGATGCGGTTGACAAAATTCCATTTATGGAAGGCATATTTAATGCAAAATTTAAAGATGTGCCCCGTGGATATTCGCAAATTTCTCTTGCAGCAATACGGAAATGGCAGGCCAAGGGTATACCGCATCCAATATCGGCAAAACAGGAACCTGGGCAACGTAATTCTTGTCAGCTCAACTATGAGTTGCAGGTAAATGGCAACAGCAATTTTCAGGGGCAATTTGAACTGCAGTTTCAGGCGGGCAATCGGGTCTTTAAGGATCGGGCTTTGGGAGCACCATTTACCGTTTACCGCTATTCTTCTGAGGATTCGTCTTCCTCCATTCGGAATTATGCTGTTGCGGCAGGGGATACAATTTGCGATAGTTGGGAAATTGCAGCCACGGCAAGTAAGACATATGACCTCGCTATTCACGGTCCTAACGGCTTTTATAGAGCTTTTAAAGGCGATGTAAACCAGCCCATGCTGCATGTGGAATGTCAGTATGCCGTACAAAATTCTGCGTTTACAGGTACACTTACCTTTAGCTTGGAAAATCGCGATGCTAAGGACCTCCAGGTACGGATAAAACCACTTAGTTATGGCGGTTATGCCAAAAGAGTTACCGTAAAGAAAAACAGCCAAATGCAGCTAGCCTTCGATGTATCTAAACAAGGCTATTGGTACGATTATGGTGTCGAGATTATTGGCTACCCGGCATATGGAGCCCAGTTTGCGGGAAGAATTGAAGCCGTTAAGGTAGCCGTTACCGACCCCTTATTGAGTGCCTTTTAAATTAGGTCTGTTGTATTTCTTAACTTTCAGGAATTAATCTTTAGAAACCCCTCCTTAGGTTTCCATGAATTAGGGAGGGGTCGTTAAAATATTAGTCTTCGAAGGTAACTTTAGCTAAAGCCAAGGCTTTAATGCGCGCTAAAGACTCAATCTGAATATCCTTATGTTGACGCAGGATTTTACCCCCATCTTGAAATGCTTTTTCGATAATGAAGCCCATGCCCAATATTTCGGCACCAGCCTGTTTGGCAAGGTCCATAACACCCAAGGCAGCATTTCCATTGGCCAGGAAGTCGTCTATAAAAAGAGCCTTGTCGTTTTCTTTTAAGAACTCTTTACTAACACACACATCATACGTGCGGTCCTTTGTAAAGGAATAAACCTGTGCAACGGCCATATTTTCCATGGTTTTAGGTTTAGCCTTTTTCACAAAAACAACAGGGACCTCCAATAAGTAACCCACCATAATGGCAGGCGCAATACCAGAAGCTTCTATGGTTATAATTTTTGTTATCGGTAAGTGGGCAAATCGCTTTACAAATTCTACAGCTATAGACTTCATTAAGATAGGATCCATCTGATGATTAATAAAGCTATCGACTTTTAATATCCCTCCATCTAAACTTTTACCATCACGTAGGATACGTTCTTTTAACTGTTTCATGTGCTTATTTTTGAATAAGCTGCAAAGGTTATATTTTTGGAGCTTAATTCCAAATTACTCCTCATATAAGCGTTCGGCATTAATACCCTGCTGTGCTACTGCTGCGAGCAGTGTGGTACACTGTATATTTATACCTTGGATGCTTAATAAATATCCCTTCAGGTAGGGTGTTATCTTGTAGGTTGATATAAATGAAGTATTATTTAAAATGTTTTCTACAATTTTTAATTGTCCCGCACTTGCTTTGGCAATTTCAAACTTGATATTTTCCATAATGTTGTCCTCCTATATTTCAAATTGTATATAGCTACTTTGCGTAACTAAGTATTAAATTAAGAATTCTGACGGTACCTGACAAGTTGGATGACAGTGTTTTGTAATAAAACGGGAAATATATGTAGTAAAGGCGGGTCTATTTGAATGAAAAAGCCGTTCAAATGAACGGCCTTAACAAAATATGTAATTTACCTATGACTTGTGTTCAGATTTTTTTCTTTTATAAAGAAAAACATAGTGGTAACAAATAATTGTTAAAAAAGTAAACCCTAATATAATTATTGCCTCTTGCATGAGATTAGTTGTATTATTTTAGTATTAATATTAGTATAGATAGATTAGTAATAAAGGTAATACATCTTTCTTTTTTTTAAGTCTATTTAATGGTATAAAACTTATTTTGTAGTAAGTATACTACATGAAATGTGATTTTTATCAATTTATTTCAATCAATTATGCTTTAAGCTAAGGCAAGTCTAGCCCTTACAAGTTGTTTACGGTTAATCCTAAGCGTGTTAGGTTTCTGAGTATTTAATTGCTGGCCATGGCAAGGTCCAATCGCATAAATGTGTTATTATAGCGTATTTATGCGATTTTAATAACTTTTTTCGCGAGTTGTATATGCCGTTTTGGGATTCGTGTAATAGCAGGACCAGTTCATAAAAAGCTAAGAAAGGGTACAGATGAGTTAAATTTACTTTAAAAATGTTTCTGAAATTTAAATAGCCTAAAATAAGGCTGTTAAAGCGGTTGAAAAATCTCTATAATAGATAATAAAGTAATTAATAAGAAAAAATATAAACTCTATTTATGACGCTTTATAGACGAACAGGGATTAGGTGCCGCAATTTGCCAATGCTGTTCTGATTTTTGCGGTAAAGAAAACCCCAAAATCAAATTATTCCTGGCAGCAGCAGCAGCAGCAGTAGCTTTTTGCCTATTATTACTAATTATGTGCAATTATTTATTACATTTGAGCAATGACAGTCCGTACCGATAGCCATACTATCGGTCGTATTTTTTGTAAGGCCTATTGCCTAATTGTTAGGCAATTTAGACCAATATTTGGAAACCTAACCATATTTCAACAATTATAGCTATGATGAGAAAATTCTTTTTTTTATGTTTCGTATGCTTGAGCACGGTAACTGCATTAAAGGCACAGTGGTTATGGGACAGCAAGGACCTCGCTAAGGTAAAGGCTAATCTGCATACTCCGGCATATACTGCGGCATATCAAGCGCTACTTGCACAAGCTGATGCAGCGCTAGCAAAAACCAGCTATTCTGTAACCCAAAAGCAAAGCCTGGCACCTTCGGGAGATGTACACGATTATGTGAGCCTCAGTCGCTACTGGTGGCCCAATCCAGACACGCAAGATGGTTTGCCCTATATAAATAAAGATGGTCTTTCTAATCCGGAGTTGAATAATTACGATAGAAACAGACTAGGGAATATGGCTACTGCGGTAAATACCTTGGCCTTAGCCTATTATTTTAGCGAAAACGAAACATATGCCGAAAAAGCAGCCTTACTATTAAAAACATGGTTTATAAATGCCGATACCAAGATGAACCCGAACCTGGAATATGCACAGTTTATCCCCGGTATGAACGGCTCCAAAGGGCGCCCTGAGGGTCTTATAGATACATATTCTTTTGTTCATATGTTAAATAGCATCTCTTTTCTGAAATCCTCCGTCTATTATGATAACGCCTTAGACGCAGGACTTAAAACATGGTTTACACAATTAACCAAATGGATAAAAGCCAGTGATCAAGGTAAAAAAGAAGATGCCGCAAAAAACAACCATGCCACCGCATTAGATGCGCAGCTGCTTACCTACTATCTATTTTCTGAACAGCATAATTTAGCGGTGGATATATTACAGAATTTCTTGACCCGACGTGTTTATACCCAAATCGAGCCCGATGGTAAACAACCCCACGAGCTATGGCGCACTTTAGCCTACCATTATTCGCAGTATAACCTGAGCCATATGTTGGATGTTCTTCAAGTAGCGGATAAAATAGGGTTGCGGTTATATGCCGAAACGTCGGCCGATGGCCGGAATGTATTTAAAGGCTTAGACTTTCTGGCTTTATATTTAGGAAAAGATGTTACCAGTTGGCCCTATAAACAAATAAAGGACTGGGATGCCAAGCAGCAGGATGTAGCTTTCGATTTATATCGAGCTAATCGTTTAGATCCCACAAAAACACGCTATCTAGATTTATTTAACCGCTATAGTTCGATGGATGCAAAAGATCGCCGAAGGCTTTTATATGCGATTCCATGCGTTGCTAAGGAATAACAGTGCCGCGCTAGGTTGACCAATTAACGCGTTGCCTCATAAAACTTCATCAAACGCTCATAGGCAGGAGTTTTTTCTGCATCCGCACCCTTGTGGTCGCATTCGTAAAATTGTACACGCAAAAATTTCTCCACATCGCTAACCACCACGGCATGCGGACCAATATGTATCGGCGTTTGATAGGTTTTACCCAATAATTCGTCCTTTAATTCAGCTACAGTCATGCTGCGAAGATACGATAATTCAGTAGAGATAAAAAGTGCAGTAAACAACAACAAACAACAACAAATAGCAACAAGGCTAAACCTAACCTAAACCTAAAACTAAACTAACCTAAACCTAACCTAAACCTAAACCGATGGCTTTGCATCACACATTTAAGGTAATACCCCAAAGCCCAAAAAGACGGCCAGTGATACGGGCACGCAAGGCAACATCAAAATTAAGACCAATTCTTTAAAGGCTATTTTTGGGAAATTTTTCCAGTTATACAAAAACTATAGAAATACAAACCTATACCATACAGCACAAAAAAATAAGCCTTTAGTTCTAACCTAAAGACTTATTTTTTGTGTATATGATACAACATCCCGGTATTAATACACCTGCTGATGTATACTTTCATCGTCATTATCTTTTTGTGCCAACATAGATTGGCTCGCTTTTAACACCCTTGAAGTCGCGAAATACGTCTTATTCTGTGCATAGATAAATAACATAGTGCCATCTTTTATCGTATTGATAATGGGTTTTGCCAGCTCACGAGGCAGAGCAGGGCAGCCATAAGAACGGCCCAATCTTCCAGTGGCATTTATAACAGACTGGCTGCAATAGTCAGCACCATGAATAACCACAGCTCTAGGTTTAGCCTGATCGTTGATACCCTTTTCCAAGCCATTTAAAACCAGCGAAAAGCCATTGCCACCTTGGTACGTATTTTCAGTAACAAAAAAACCTAAGGAACTCTGGTACGAGCCGTTCTTATTGGAGAAAGAGGTAGCATATTTCTCGCCGCTATTTTTACCATGCGAAACAATGCTGTTGAACAATAGCTTTTTATTTTTTAAGTCAATAACAAACATCCGTTTGTCGGTCGAGGGTAAGGAAAAATCAATTACCGTAATAATATCCTTATTACGGATAGGCAATTGTAAGTAACCGTTATAGGCCATTTCAAAAGGCTCATAATTTAATTTTCCCTCTAAATTAATAGCATGATAAACTTTTTGAGCCTCTGTACTGTCCTTAATGCTGAGAGCTTGAGCTACAGGCGTTGTGGTAGATTTTGTTTCTGTTATACCTGCAGGTTCGGTTTTACTATAGATACCATAAATTCCAATCGCACAGGTAAAAACTAGAACTAAAATTAAATTTCTCATAAGCGCACATTTCTTTGTCTAGATACAAAGTTCGTTATCAATACGTTAGAAATGTGTTAAGAAATGTTAATTGTTGCGTAAAAGTTAATCTATTACAATTACCAACGACTGATTAGGCTTTATCCAATCGTAAACAAATTTGGCATGCGAGGAAGCATTACGCACACACATATGCGAACGTGGAATGGTGCCCAAGGTGGCGCTATACTCAATAATTGGAGCTTTCACCGAATTTGTCGGTACACCATGTATATAAGCACCATTGGTAAAACGACTTGCCCACGGGGCATACCCCGCAATATCCGTTGTACCATCCTTATAATAAAACATTTTAGGTTTTTGTTCCTGCAGCAGGTAAATGCCTACGGGTGTTTCCATAGCATAGGGTGGGGCATGCTTACCAGTCGTAGCCGGGTTCATACTCCTTATCTTCCAACCACCGTCGACATGTTCCAAGGCACAAATATTCTGGTTTTTCACATCCACAACAACAACATGTTTAAAGCTTGCCGTATCGCCTATAGGTTTTACATAACGTTTGGGGATATCCCATTCCCCCTCAAAGTTTGTTAAACCTTTAATGGTAACCATCTTGAGCGTATCGTTACGCTGTATTTTCACGAGCGATCCATCGCGGCCATAAATTGTAGGTAATTTGGTTTCACCAACTTTATAAAGCGGTACAGACTGATAACGCTCCGTACCCAAGCTATCGGAAACTCTTTTGTAAGCATTTCTTTTGAAGTTAGCAATGGTAGGTGCTTCGCCGTTTTTGTTTTTATAATTTACCACTACAGCATAGTTATTATGCTCCCTTTGGAAGTTTTCTATTAAGGCCAATTGCGCTTTAATTTTATCCCATTGGAAAACCCGGAAAGTATCTTTATACTTATACCGATCTTCCAAGGCATATTTTTCGAACGTAAGTGCTTTAGTAAGGTTAATATCAGCAGCAGTAAGGGGGCGTTTCTTTTCCTCTTCTTCCACTTTTTTGAGTTGTGCTAATGAATCTTGCTTCGCCATATCCTGAGGGCTTTCTTGAACCTTAGGACGGTTTTCTGTACAAGAATATAAAAAGGTATGGAGTATTAACACACTCCCTATAAAATACTTGGTTCGCATAAAAATGTACACTAATAATGGTTTGCCTAAATTTATAAAAACTATTCTAAATGATAGGAAACAATTTAGTTTCAATTTCTCTTCCAAAAAACTGCAATTTATCGAAAAAAGGTTTTGTTTGTAGGTTTTCAGCCACAATTGTAGGGATAACTATGCGGTTTTTTCCCGCATACAGTTCGTAATAACCCAACAATAGGCCATTATTTTTCTGTACGGCACGAACCTCACGTACCTGCTGCACATCGTGCACAAGATGTATGACAAGTTGTTTCCCCTGCATGCGCTCTACGGTGAGCTCTTGGGTGCTTGGGTTATAGCTAATCCGTTGTTTTTTTACAACCTTAATATGGTTATTAAGTAAAAAAAACTGCCCTATTAAATAACAGCTTATAGGAAGCAAGATGAGGAGAAGTTTAAATTTTGCTGCCAATAGTACAGTAAGCAGCAGCATAACTATGCCGATGCCTACCGTAGCGATGGTTTTTTGCAGCAAACGTTTTAAAATACGGTTGTTTACATCCAATTGGATGACAGCAGCACTCGGGCCTGCTGCCCCATGCGGAGCCCTAGTCGGGGCGAAGTTCATCCTTCTTCCTATATAGAAGATCAGAAAACCCAGGAGTGCAGCAATTACCAGTATTTTTGTCAATGTTGTAAGCGGTGTTAATATTGTTCGTTAGCATTGGGGTAATCTGCCGATTTAACATCAGCGACATATTGCGCTGTAGCTTTCGAGATATCCTCAAAAAGATTAAGGTATTGCCTTAAAAACTTAGGCTTGAAATCTTTGGTTAAACCCAGCATATCGTTTACAACCAAAACCTGACCGTCGCAATGGCTACCTGCACCAATACCAATGGTAGGGATCTGCAAACTTTCGCTGACTTCTTTGGCCAGTGCAGCAGGAATTTTCTCTAAAACAATAGCAAAACAACCCGCTTCCTGGAGTGCTAATGCATCTTGTTTAAGTTTTGCCGCTTCAGCTTCCTCCTTGGCACGTACAGCAAAGGTGCCAAACTGATTTATAGACTGTGGCGTAAGCCCCAGGTGCCCGCAAACGGGTATTCCGGCATGAATAATCTGTTTGATATTTGCGATTATTTCGACGCCACCCTCCAGTTTTATGGCGTGAACATTGGCTTCTTTCATCATACGTACTGCGGCATCATACGCTCGTTCTGTAGACCCCTGATAGGTACCAAAAGGAAGGTCCGCCAGTACCAGCGCACGTTGTGTACCACGGCTTACCGAGGCAGCATGATAAATCATATTATCCAAGGTAATCGGCAAAGTCGTTTCATATCCGGCGACCACATTTGCCGCCGAGTCGCCAACCAGAATAACATCTACACCGCCCTCATCCAAGGCTCGAGCCATGGTATAGTCATAACCCGTCAACATACTGATTTTCTCACCCCGCGCTTTCATCTCTTTAATCGCTGTAGTTGTGACGCGTTTTATAATCTTATTTACCGACATAATTATATATTGTTTTTGCAAAATAGGATGCACAAAGGTAGGGCTTTCCCCTAAAAGTAAAAATCTTTATTTACGAAGGAAGTAGCTTAGCGTATATGCATAGCTATAAGTCGCATTGTTTTCTTACTTTTGTACTATGATTGAGAATGAACCCCGCTTATTTAAATTCCCGAAATTCACGGATTTGATTATTCATGAAGACGATAATCTCATTGTTATCAATAAACCCCCTTTTGTAGCCTCTTTAGATGAACGAGGTGGAGGTGAGGTAAATATCTTACGTTTAGCGAAGAAATATCATGCCGATGCGCAGGTTTGCCATCGTTTGGATAAGGATACCTCGGGGGTATTGTTAATTGCCAAAAACCCGGAGACTTACCGGATGGTATCCATCGAATTCGAGAAACGTCGTGTCCATAAATTGTACCATGCTATAATTGGCGGTACGCATACCTTTGAAGATTTGAAAGTTGATTTACCCATATTAAATCAAGGGAATAAAAATGTGACGATAGATCGCGCCAATGGTAAACCTGCAGAAACAATATTCAACACATTGGAGTATTTTAAGCACTATACTTTGGTCGCCTGTCAGCCTGTTACTGGGCGTATGCACCAGATTCGTATTCACCTGGCTACACAGCATGCTGCAATTGTTGGCGACGCCATGTACCGCGGGAAACCCGTATATCTTTCGCAGATAAAAAAGCGAGGTTTTACGCTGGCTAAAAACGAAGAAGAGCTTCCTATTATGAAACGTTTCGCCCTGCATTCCAGAGCTGTAAACTTTAAAATTGATGGCAAAGAATATGCCTTTGAAGCCGAATATCCGAAAGATTTCGCGACGCTATTAAAGCAATTACAGAAATTTGATAGCTAAGGGTTAGGGATGAGTGCGCCAGGAAAAAAGAAGAAGAATATTATTAGCAACCTACTATTTGTTGTCGCTATACTTATCCTGTTATGGCCCACATCGCGCCTTTTCTTGCAGCAGCAGCTTATGAAAATAGGATTCTTTCGACCTGCGTTGGAAGCTCCTGCCATAGGGCAGGGAGAGGATAAAGTAGATATTACCGCAATAAATACGGACAAAGCTGTATTTGTTGATGATCAGGAACGGCTTTACGATACCGAAAAGCTAAAAGGAAAGGTTGTATTTATAAACTTCTGGGCAACCTGGTGTGGGCCATGCCGTGCCGAGATGCCTTCTATACAGCAGCTGTACAATAAGTTTAAGGCAAACGACAACCTTGTTTTTCTTCTTGTGGAAATTGAAAATGATAGCAGTGGGACACAAAAATTTTTAGCGCGTCAAAAGTTACAGCTACCGATTGTCTATCCGAGCAGTACCATTCCTAAAAATTGGTTAGGCGGTAGTATTCCGACAACCGTAATTTTAAATAAAGCAGGAAATATTGCCGCAAAGGAGGAGGGTATGGCCGATTATTCGACCAAAAAAGTGGTAGATTTTATACAAAATCTCTTAGACCAATAGTAGAATCATATGAATAGAAAAGAACTGATTGAGCAGATAAAAAGTAAAAGATCCTTTCTGTGTGTCGGACTGGATACCGATATCACTAAAATTCCAGAACATTTGCTGGAGGAGGAGGATCCTATCTTTAGCTTTAATAAAGCCATTATTGAAGCCACAGCAGACCTATGTGTGGCGTACAAGCCTAATATTGCCTTCTACGAGAGTTATGGCGTACAGGGTTGGATATCATTGCAAAAAACTTGGCAGGCTATTCCTGCGAATTGTTTTAGTATTGCCGATGCTAAACGTGGGGATATTGGCAATACCTCTAAAATGTATGCACAGGCTTTCTTTGATCAAACCCTATCGGGAATGAGCTTTGATTCCATAACTGTTGCACCCTATATGGGTAAAGATTCGATTACACCTTTTCTAGAATTTGAAGGGAAATGGGCTATTGTTTTGGCTTTAACGTCCAATGCGGGAAGTAAGGATTTTCAAAATTTTAGTAATCCAGCACATAAACAACTTTTTGAGGAGGTTATCGACAAGGTGAATACCTGGGGAACAAAGGATAATATAATGTATGTCGTTGGCGCTACCCGTGGTGAGGCCTTCACAAATATTAGAAAGCATGCTCCAGATCACTTTCTGTTGGTACCAGGGGTTGGTGCGCAGGGGGGCTCCCTGAAAGAGGTGTGTCAATATGGAATGAGTAAAGAATGTGGACTATTGGTAAATAGTACACGCGGCATTATCTATGCCTCTTCGGGTAAGGATTTTGCCGAAAAAGCACGTGAGGAAGCCCTGAAGCTTCAGCAAGAAATGGAAATTGAGCTGATTAAGGCAGGAATTATCTAAATATAGCTGCCCATAAAATTTTATGTATAGTACTTATAATAAAGGCGTTCCAAGGAGGGACGCCTTTGTTGCTTTTTATTTTTGGTACTTTTTATTGATTTTACATTTTCTTACCTATATTAGTGTATTAATTAAATAGTACACTAGTATGATAACTATTCAAAACCTAAATTTTAGCTACCATAAAAAGCGTCCCTTATTTAAAGATATGTCCCTGCAATTAAAGGCCGGACATATATACGGCTTGCTCGGAAAAAACGGAGCTGGTAAATCGACACTGTTAAAAAATATGGCGGGCTTGGTGTTTCCACAGCAAGGTGCCGTTACTGTCTTAGGGTTTAATCCGGCTAAACGGGAGGTAAGTTTATTGCAAGATATAAATTTTATTCCCGAGGAGTTTCACTTGCCCACAGTAAAACCAAATCGTTTTGTAAAAGCTAATGCTGGCTTTTACCCCAATTTCGATCATGCCTATTTTCAAACCTTAATGACTGAATTTCAAATTCCAACGGAACAGAATCTTTCAGAGATGAGTTATGGGCAGAAGAAAAAGTTTATAATTTCCTTTGGTTTAGCGACCCGGGCGCGTTTTATTTTAATGGACGAACCTACCAATGGCTTAGACATTCCGTCGAAGGCTCAATTTCGAAAAATTATGGCTTCAGCACTGTCCGCGGATAGCTGCATTATAATCTCCACGCATCAGGTTCGCGATTTGGAGCACTTAATTGATGCAGTCATTATCCTGGATGAAAAACAAGTAGCTTTAATTGCGCCTATTTATGAAATAGAAGATGCCCTATTATTTCAGAAAACAATTAGCCCATCTGCCGATGCTATCTATACCGAACAGGTCATGGGTGGTTTTACCGGAATGTATGCCAACTCGCATAAAATAGACTCTAAAGTAGACCTGGAACTGCTATTTAACGGCGTGCTAGCGAAGAAATCTGCTATTCAAAAACTTTTAAAAACAACAGCAAATGGACAGTAATTTTTCTTTAACCCGTGTGGTAAAGCTTATCCAAAGGCAGTGGCTTAGTGTAGGTATGGTATATCTGATGACCGCCGGTGTATTAGTCGGTATAATCGTGACATTTTACAGTTTTGAAATGGCGCGAATTTCAGATGCCATTGCCTATAATATGTCATACGCGCGGCCATTAGATTTTAGGATGATGTTATTCTTTTTGCTCGGTTTACTGTTTATGACCCTTATGGGGAGTAGTTACTTCATGCATATGGGAAGTAAAGGTAAAGCAATTTTTGAACTTCTTATTCCAGCAAAGAAAAGCGAAAAAATGATAGCGGCTTTATTTTTTACGGTACTGTTTAGCACAGCGGTGTATTTAGCGATTTTTTTCGCTGTAGATTTTGCCTTTATCTCAATACTCAAAAGCCGCTATCCGCAGGAAGTACTCTACATGGACCATCAGCTGGGTAAAATGGTTACGCAAGAGGCATTATCCTACTTCTCACTGACCGGCATAGACAGCAATCTCCTTAAGGTTGGCGTATGGATATACCTCCTGAATGCCCTGTTTTTACTCGGGTCTATAAGCTTCAAAAATTATCAGTTTGTTAAAACAGCGATTAGTATTGTACTATTTTCCACCCTATTCTTTTTATGTAAGATGCTGTATAATTATGTTGTAAACGACGATACGGTAATCGTTGATTATGCGGGTTACAAAACTATTTCCGAAGTGTTACAGAACAGTCTTTATATAATAACGATCTCCGTAACCGTAGTCGTATGGGGCATCACGTTTCTTAAGCTCAAAGAAAAGGAGGTATAAAATGATTTTTAATCCCAATAAAGCTATTTACTTACAAATAGCAGAGCATGTATGCGAACAAATTGTATTGGAGAAATGGCCTTCTGAAGTCAAGATCCCTTCCGTTAGAGACCTTGCTATACAGCTCGAAGTAAACCCAAATACGGTAATGCGGACCTATGATCTGTTGCAGCAGAAGGGGATAATTAACAATAAACGCGGGATAGGTTTTTTTGTTGCAGCAGAGGCTATAACGCAGGTAAAGCGTTATCGCAAGGCACTCTTTATGCAGGATGAACTGCCGCAGCTGTTCCGGAATGTATACCTATTGGATATTGACTTTGACGAACTTAAAACGTTGTACAAAGAATTTGTTGATTTAAATTTTAACCCGAAGTGTGATGAAAAGAAGTAATAAAACATTAATAGGTTTAGCCTTATTTTGCTTAATAGTGCCCACCTGTATAGACATCGCGTTAACAAAGGCGTACCGTTTGGATAAGGTGGAGTTTAATAAAATGCTCGAAAATGAAGCTCTTTCCCTGGATGTAGAGGGCCGGTTTTTAAAGCGTAAAATAACAACCGCTTTTAAAGAAGTAGCCTTCGAAGGAACAGCAGGATTATATTGTACTGTTATTATTATACCCAGTACAACCTCCGGATATAAGATTCAAAAAAATTATGCGCATCAAATACAGGAGCATATAACTGCTGACGGTAAACTGCAGCTAACCTTTACGGACAAAAAGGAGGAGGCTGAACCGCTAAAACTCTATATATATAGCCCCAATGCTATTACCCTTAGAGTTGCAAATGTTCACCTTCAAAATTTAAAAATAGATACCGAAACCTTAACACTCCAATTACATAACATAAAGGGGGAATTAAATCTGGAAGAAGGAGCGGCAGTAAGGAAGGTAGATGTGCATGCTGTAAATTCAGACTTTATTCTGTATAAAACAGCAGCTGTCGACAAGCAAGCTGTTTTAAAGCTAACCTTGGATAGCAGTAAGGTAAACTACAATTCATCCCTAAATACACTAATAATGTCGGCTAACAACAGTGAATTCGGACCAAAATTAGATGCCAGAGGGAATCCAGAAAATGCGAACCTGCAGATTAATCGCTTAGAACTCTCTACCCTAGGAAGTACACAGATAAAATTAGGTAATACCCTGGTAAAGGAGGTTTCCGGAACGGTATCCGATGCGACAAAAATTGATCTTTCGGTTATACAGCTTAAGAAACTACTCGGAACCCATTAATTAAAAGTCATGGAAAGAAAGCTAACCCTAACCCTAATCCTAAACCCATGAGCAATATAGTACGATTACTTCTGATACTAATAACAAGTATAATACGCATAATACTCCATCTATTGCAATAAAAAAGGGCTACTCCGCTGCGAGTAGCCCTTTTTATTGCAGAAAATATCCCAAATAACAGTCCAATAAACAGCAAATAGAAAAAATTCAAATCCAGCGATCAGCGAAGACCCGCAAGACATAAAAGCCAAAATTCAAATTTAAACACCAATATACGACTATAGCCAGCCTCCACAACAGCCTATTTGTCCCTTAATGCACTTCGACAATATGTTGCTATTTTCCATACAACCCAGGGAAAGGATATACAAACCTTAAATAACTTGTAACGTAAAATCTACAACTTAATTAATATACAAATCAATTTCCTGCAGCTTATTTGTTGTAAGAATAGGTTAACCATAGCCTGATCACTATCTATTTCCGAAGGTTGTGCCCGTACCTGTGGGCATAATTGAAAAGAATTATTGTGCGGCATTCAGGGCGGTTAACAGTAAAAAATAAGCAATGCCATTATTAAATAAAAAATGAAAAAATCCATTATTACATGCTTGATGGTTCTAGGAATTTTACAAGCATCCTATTCACAAGACCACAATTTAACGCCGGAAAACAAGGGAAAGCCGAGTCCGATCCGTAAAAGCGGTAGCGTTTTAAACAATGGTTTTTGGTCCAATTGGTTTATTGCTGCAGGGGCAGGTGGGCAGCTATACTTCGGAGACCATAATAAACAGATGAAATTTAAAGATCGCCTAGCCCTAAACTATGAAGGCCATATAGGGAAGTGGTTTAGTCCGGCAATAGGTACACGCCTTGGTGTAAACGGTTTCAAGGTCAAAGGGCTAACGCAAAACGGCGCCTATAGTACGGGCGTGCCCTATGCCGATTTGCCCTGGGACGGCTATTGGCTATACAACCAAGAATTTAACTATTACAACCTACATGCCGATGTGCTATTCAACCTCAGTAATATTTTAGGAGGCTATAAAGCGAACCGTATTTATAACCTGAGTCCATATGCAGGTATTGGCATGTTAGTAAATACCGGAAGCCCAAAGCAGCATGAACCTAGTATAAATATTGGGCTTCAAAATACCTTTCAGCTGGCTAAGCAATTTGCCTTGTACGTAGATGTACGCGGTGCATATGTGAAAGATAGATTCGATGGAGAAGTCGGGGGCAGGGAAGGCGAAGGGCCGTTGTCGGCATCCATAGGTTTTATCTATAAACTTCCGAAGGCAGATTGGGATACCCCCGTATCCACAAGCAGCGAATATGACCAAAAGATGCTATTGAACTATCAAAAACGCATAAAACAATTAACCGATGATAATAACGAACTCAAACGTCTATTACATGAAGCCGAGCATAGCACCATTACGAATGTTAAAGTCGAAAATAAAATCCTGACAGCACCCATCCTAGTAACCTTCCCCATAGGAAAGAGCACAGTTAGTAACGAGGCTCGGGTAAACCTGGGATTTTTTGCAAACCTTGTAAATCAATCCGGCAATAGCATAATCTACTCCATTATCGGCTATGCCGATGTAGCCACGGGTACTGACGCTATAAACCAACGCCTAAGTAAGGAGCGCGCTACAGCCATATTCAATGTACTGGTAAATGAGTTTAAAGTTTCACCAAGTCGGTTGAAGATTGTGACCCGAGGTGGAACGGCCACCATGTTTTACGATGATCCGAGGTTAAATAGAGCGGTTATTACCTTAGCCGAATAGCGAAAAATAATGCGGATACCTTCCAGAAAATAAGGTAAATTAAAGATGCCAAGCTTAAATAAGTTTTAAATTGCAAACACCTTTACCCTAGCTTTTTGTCCAGTCCCCAACAATAAGTGACAGGCAAGCAATATTTCCAGAGAGTGATCGTCGGAAGCGGCCATCACTCTCTTTGGAATACAGGGAGTAGGTAAACCCTAACGCAAGTGCGTTTACCGCCATAAAACAAGCAGGTTTGTATATGCAACCTAAAATCCCCCGTCTTCAGAATAAGCATATAACCAATAACGGACCTCTAAATTCCTATTCTACATGGCCTAAAAGCCCTATATTCAACACCTATATTATACTATACGGAGCGATGAAAACGCTATACTAGAAAAACATTTCGGTATGCAACCTAACAAAAGCCCTTCCTGAGATATGTGCCTATACCATCTTAAATTTTTAATTCGCCCTCTTCTCCAATATCTTCATTACTTCCCGTAATTGCATTTTTTAACATCCCAAATAAGGTAGCAATTTTATTAGATCCAGCATCCCAATAGTGAGCCTTTTCCGGAGTAACCTTCAACAATTTAATATTTGGGTCTTCCTTACCTTTTTCAAACCAGCCTTCCATCATCTTATTCCAATATTTATCAATCCGATCCTGGTCTCTACTTAAAGAAGCTGTACCGTTAATACTCAAAAAAGTATAACTCTTAGGGTCGGAATAAAAAATAGAAATCTTAGAATTCTGTACCAAGTTTTTGTACGTTTCACTTTCTGCAGAACAGATATACCATATATCGCCCGTCTCATCCACCTCCTGTCTGCTCATCGGTACGCCATGCGGATAATCGGATTGTGGGTTGAAGGTACAGATGATTCCGATATCAATCTGATCAACAATGGATTTTAATTTCTCTTGCGCTTCCTGATCGCGAATAACTTTCTCTGCCATAATAGATTCATTTAATTTTATACCTTTTATTATAACCGCTGAAACTCTATTATAGTTTAGCTAAAGTTTGTTAAAATAGCTATAAAGTTAGGGAATCTGCGGCCTACCTTCAGAAGTAGGGGCAGGAACCTACACCGCCTCGATGGTAAAGGCTATAGCAGTATTTCAAAATTGTAAGAAAGCCGTTTGAAGCCTTGTACGATAGCAAAATAAGCAGACGTCAAACCTTAGTTTAGAAGTAACAAGGCTGCAATTTACACCCTGTTACCCATTAGTCATTACTTTATAAGTAGGATCTTCGATAATATTCACGTCAATAACTGATTCCGCATTCTTGAGTAACTGCCTGCAGTCCTCGCTTAAGTGACGTACATGTAGTTTTTTACCTTCCTTGTGATACTTTTCTGTAATTTTATTCAAGGCATCGATGGCAGACATATCTACCACCTTACTTTCCTTAAAATCTATTATAACCTCTTTTGGATCGTTTAGCACATCAAATTTTTCCATAAAAGCAGTAGTAGATCCGAAGAAAAGCGGGCCAAAAATTTCGTAATGTTTTACACCAGCCTCATCTATATATTTTCTTGCACGGATACGTTTAGCACTGTCCCAGGCAAAAACCAAAGCTGAAATAACAACCCCTACCAGAACAGCTAAAGCGAGGTTATGCAACACAACCGTAATGACTGCTACCAGCATACCGACAAAAATATCATGGCGTGGCATTTTATTAATAATACGGAAACTTACCCACTCAAATGTTCCAATAGCAACCATCATCATAACACCGACTAATGCAGCCATAGGGATCTGCTCGATTATCGGACCTGCCACCAAAATGATTAATAAGATGGCTATAGATGCAATAATAGCCGAAAGTCTGGCTCTTCCTCCAGCGCCAATATTCACCAACGTCTGGGCAACCATGGCACAACCGCCCATTCCGCCAAATAAACCGTTGGTAATATTTGCTATTCCCTGTGCGGCAGCCTCACGGTTAGACTGTCCTTTTGTACCGGTTATTTCGTCCAGCATATTCAGCGTTAGTAAACTTTCAATCAGACCAACACCTGCCATTACCAAGGCATACGGAAAAATAATTTTCAGCGTTTCCAAATTAAAGGGTATTTCCGGAATATGAAATGAGGGCAATGAACCTCCCACAGCTGCTATATCTATTACTTTTTTAGTATCGATTTTAAAAAAATATACGATTGCGAATACAACCATTATTGCAACTAAAGATGCAGGAACAGCCTTTGTAAATTTAGGTAATATCATTACGATGGCTACAGTTAATGCCGTCAATCCCAGCATTAAATAGAGAGCTGGCCCCTGCATCCAACTCACTATTCCGTTTTCAACGACCTTAAATTGTGCCACTTGGGCCATAAATATAATCACGGCAAGTCCGTTTAAAAAACCGTACATTACAGGTTGAGGGATCAGACGAACAAATTTACCGAGCTTAAAAACGCCTACTAACAATTGCAGTAATCCTGCCAATATAACGGCTGCAAAAAGATATTCCACACCATGTGATGCTGCCAATGCGATAAGTACCACAACCGTTGCTCCGGCACCTCCGGAAACCATTCCTGGTCTTCCCCCTAGAATGGCGGTAACAATACCCATTAAAAATGCAGCATAAAGACCCGTTAATGGGGAAAGACCTGCCAAAATAGCAAAAGATAAGGACTCCGGTATCATGGTCATGGCTACTGCCAAACCTGCAAAAATTTCATTCTTGTAGTTTATTTTTTGTCTGAAATCAAACAAATTAATAACTTTCTGCATGGAAGATTATGTTTAAATATAAAAAATGTAAATACAAAAGAAGCTGTATCAAAGTAAAACCTTCAGGTACGATAAAAAAAGCCAATAAATTAAAATTGGAAGATATAACAGCTTAACCTACGCTCAGGGCGGAGTAACTTGGGATGATATGTGAACTGTTCTTTTCATGGAATACTGCAAAAATACATTTTCTGGTTATTTTACACCACCTAATGCCAAATAAAACTAAAAAATAGTTTTCCAACCCGGAATCTTCAGTAGCAACTTTGCTAATCCTGGTATGGATTCTTCCTCGGTTGCATCAACCCAACATACGGCGGTATCTAGAATTTCTTTTGGAAAGGCCATATCTGCACCTAGTACATTCTAGGCAATAGTAGGTATTGTATCTGCCGCAATAACGCTTCCCATATCATTCGCAGCATCAATAACTAATGTTATTTTTATACTATTAATTTTGCCTTACCCTAATGTTTTAAAGTAATCACGAACAAGTTCCTTATCGCGTGTAGGTCTCCAGGGGGATTAACTTTATTCTATGTAAACAAATCAATGATAGTTTTTAACGGCAAGAACAATCTTATTGAAATAATTCAAAGGTACAAATCCAAGTTTAGCATAGAATTTTGTAGCAATATCATTAATTGGATTAACAATGACAGCGTGATTTCCAGTGCGTACACTTATTTCTACGATACGTTTTAGCGCATCAATCAGCAATGTTTTCCTTAGTTTGTTTCCTTGGTAATTTTTATGAACAGCTAAGCGATCTATTACGAAAACAGGTATCTCAGCATACTTTAGAGACTTCGCTAAATCTTTTGGAATATCAGAAAGGTCTATACTATTAGAAGGCAGTGTAAAAGAGCCGATTACATCATTGTCGTGGTCAGCAATAACATAAGGGATAGCTAATCGCCTTTTAATGTCTTGATTTGCATATTGTTTTAAACAATTATCTAAATTATAAATGCCACAGGAGAAATTTTTGCGGTTATGATTTTTTTCTAAAACTGTCGAAATCATTAAGGTTTGATGAATTTAATAAATCGTTGTAATTATCTAATGCTGATTTTAAAGCTTTATTAGGAGCAGGAGGATTAAGGAAAGTTTCAACAAACAGTACTTTATCATGCATTGATTTAAGTAGTTGATTTTCTTCTTCAATGATTCTTTTAGCTTCGTTTTTTGCTAAAGAAACAATAAACGCAGAAATAGTCTTAAATCCACTTATTTCAGCAGCATGTTTTATAAGGTCTTTATTTTCCTTACTTATACGGATGTCAACGCAATTATTTACGAAGGTTGCCATGATAATACATGTTTTAACAACATAATTGTACGTAAATATTCTGTACATAATAAATTATACAAATACTATTTATGAATAGAATAAAATTTTAGATTTAAGTTGAACAAGTGGATATTACGATTTCACCTATTGAATTTAGATTTGAATATTATGCGGATGTTTATAATCTAATGAGGTCAGCATTTAGCTTTAAAAATATAAATGAGCTTGATTCTCTTTGTGATAACAGAACGTCAATAGAAAAATTTGGGGCTTGGATTAATGATCATAATACAATTGGTAAGCTGTTTTCTCGAGAAATTAAAAAGGTAGAAACTAGCCTAAATAAAGTAGATTTTGTAGTATATCTTATTAACTACAAAAATGAATGAATAAAACATCAGAGAAAGTCTATTATAATCATGTAGCCTTGATAATTTGAGATGTTTTGTAGCACAAAGCTGATTAGGCATAAATTCGTTAAAATGATTTCAACAATTTCCGCCCCCTATACAAACCCCGAGAAAAAACAAAAGCCTGTAAGATATGTATATCTACAGGCTTTTTAGGTGCGCCCACCTGGGCTCGAACCAGGGACCAAAAGATTATGAGTCTTCTACTCTAACCGACTGAGCTATAGGCGCGGTTTTTTTATGTCTTTCTACCGGATTACTCCGTTTTGACGATGCAATTATCGATATTTGTTATGACAAATCAAAATTTTATATGCAAAAAATTGAAAATATTATTCTCGATTACGGAAATGTTATCTTTATGATAGACTTTATGCGCCTACAAAATGCTTTTAATCAATTGGGTATAACAAATGTGCCCGAAATCTTCGGGCATAAAGGCCAAATTGAATTATTTGATGATTTTGATCGGGGATTTATTGGTGCAGGCGAATTTCGGGACGGTATCCGGCAACTTGCCGGCAACAAAAATCTTTCAGATGCTGAAATTGACGCCGCATGGAATGCTCTGCTGATAGGAGTGCCTCCCGGTAAGCACGACATATTAATGCAACTAAAATCAAAGTATCGCACATTTTTGCTCAGCAATAACAATGTTATACATTACCAGCAATGCATGGCGCATCTCCAGGAGCAATATGGTATTGTAGATAATTCCATTTTTTTTGAGCGCACCTATTATTCACATACAATGGGGATGCGGAAACCAAATCCTGATATCTTTGCATTTGTATTACAGAAGGAAGGATTGGCGCCTGATAAAACGTTATTTATAGACGACAGTCCGCAGCACCTACGCACAGCAGAAAGTTTAGGCATGCAGGTAGCGCTATGCACAGCCGATAATCCTTTGGAGGAAATTGTTAAATCCTACGCTTTGATTTAGACGGTAGCAGCGCAGTTTTTTATTTAAATATAAATTTGCTGTAGCTATTATTTTTACATACCTTTGCGCCACAAAGAATTTTACAAACGAAAGGAGGTATACAGAAAAATGATTATCGTTAATGTTAAAGAAGGTGAATCTTTAGATAGAGCATTAAAACGCTTCAAGAAGAAATTTGAGAAGACTGGGGTATTACGCGAATTGCGTTCACGTCAAGCTTTCGAAAAGAAATCTGTAACTCGTCGTATTCAAGTTAAAAAAGCGATTTACAAAGAAGGATTACAGCGTGACAACGCTTAATTATAAAAGCTAAGGTACCCTAATCGGTACCTTCTTTTTTTTTCCCCTTTTTCTACAGCGATGCTGCTGCAAAATATGGTATTCAAGATTGCTTCTTGTGTTGTCTACCTATCCGCAATTTTATACGTATACGCAAATCAAAACACGTAAGAAAGGTGAAGAACCTTCGCTATGTATGCGTTCCTATTTTAAAACACGCCAAGAATTCAATTGAAACGACTAATGCAGGTAAATCAGGTTGGCCACAGGCCGAATAGTATACGCTATTTGCAGCCTGCTGAGTGTTACAATCGGATCAAGCGGAATTCTTGGGGGGGAATTGCAAAAATACTTAATTTAGTGTTTTAAAATACATATTCCTTGCAAACAGCTGAACGTAAATTATTATCCTTGTTAATGCCCGAAGGGCTATTAGAATATTTCCAAATCCAAGAAGTAGATCAAGTAGAAAATCAGCTTCATATTTATTTAGATGAGCTTAATACCGCTCCTGCGGGTTATGAAAACAGTAAGCTAGCGTCAAAAGGTTTTATGCCTTCTACAGAAATTTCCGACTTTCTCATTCGAGGTCAAAAAGTTAACCTGCATATCCGTCGTCGTTGGACTGTTTTGGACAGTGGACAGATTATCACAAGAGATTGGAACCTGGTAGGTGAGGGTGCTCGAATGACAACAGAATTCGGGCTTTTTTTAAAGAAGATATTTGGATAATCATCCTGTAAGTGCTCATTTGGTGGGTTTATTCTTTCAAATGGATGGTAAGCAATTGCAAGATCAATACAAGAATCATCTGAGTGATTTTCACGATTGGGATCAAAAAGCCCATGCCGAGAATTGGACACTATTTCCAGACAACATAGCAGAACACTTAAGTATTGATGAGACTAGCTTCAGTAATGGTGAACTTTATACGATTCTGCGTAGTAAAGTAGCTAAAGGCAGAAAGGGAACTATTATAGCTACCATCAAAGGAAAAAAGGCTGAAGATATTATTCAGGTTTTAGAATGTATTCCTTTAAGATGGAGAGGTAAAGTAAAGGCGGTGGTCTGAAAGCCAAAAACAACGAACTGAGTTGCTTTTTATGCGCTTTCCATTATTAAAAAAAGCTTATGATTTGAGCCTCGCATTAGGAGATATATTCAATAAATCTAAGAGCAAAGAAGGGGCTTTTACTAAACTAGGTCTATGGCATAATCAGTTAGAAAACTCCGGGATTTCATCATTTGAAAGTGTGGTCAGATCTGTTGCTGCGCATCATGTAAATATTCTGCATTACTTTGATAACAAAAGTACAAATGCTTCGGCAGAGTCTTTCAACGCTAAATTAAAAGCCTTTAGGGCAATATTCAGAGGCGTAAGGGACAGCACATTTTTCTTGTATCGCGTAATGAAATTATATGCTTAAATAAACATTTCCCCAAATTTTCGGTATGACCCTTACGATCTCCCACAGGCCGAATACCTAAAAATAAGATTAAACCCAGCCCTCTGCGCTTGGCAGCTAGGTATTCTTAAATGCTGCTGGCTTCAAGCTTGTCGGCCTTGCCTAAACCCGACCACTGGTAACTCGATATTTAAGCGCCATGTCGCTCCCGGGCGCATAGGCGATAAGCAGCGAGAGAAAGTTTCTTGTTTGCCGAATAACAGCGCAACAACCAACGATTGGACGCCGTTGCTAAACAGTATCAGGCATATACTAGTACAATACATAGTAGGCAAAAACCTGAAGTATGGGCTGTATAGCAATAAGCTAGGCCTGCTTAGTTTGTTAATGACCAGTCAAAATATTGGGCTACCGCTTCTATAGTTTGCCAATTATAGGTAAAGGTGAAATCGAGATAATCGTTGCCACAGGCTTCGATATCACTGCAACAAAACCTGCGGTTTATAGTGAAATTAAGGCGAAAGCGACCGCGACGAGCCTCCGTATCGAAATTAAAATTACTTATAGCAAGGTTATCCACGGTAGGACCACCATCCTTATCCGACAAATTATCCAGCAGGTAATGCTGTAATGTTTGTCGGTTTTCTGCATTTAATTTATCCAAAAACAACTGCGGTTTTCGGGTGATATCTTGGATATTAGCGACCGTTATCTGTAATTTTATTTCGTTCATCTTCTTCGTATTTAAAAATGCGTTCGTTTCTTTTCCAATCGGGTACATACTTTGCTAGGTATGCTTCCTGTTCCTCTTCGCGTATGCCTGTAAGTTTAAAACAGGCTATGGCAGTAAGATAAGCAATAAAAGTAATCGATTTACGGTGTAATAAGCTATGGAAAGTAATTTCTTTTTTTGATATATCTACCGAGAAATGCGAGGATTTAAGTTTTCGAAAGTTTACGGCCGATACGAATACCTCAAGCTTTTCTTCCCAAAACCCGATAATTGGCATGATTTCTTGTTTCAAAATACGGTGCTGTATTTTTTCTATGCCGGCCTTACTTTTTGGAATTTTTGCCAGCATAAGTACCCCTTTCGATAAATAGGCTTCCTGTGCCAATGGATTGACTACACAGCTGTACATTTTTTCGAATAAAGGAAGCTGTCGTGCAGCTTGCTGGGTTTGTGCTGTTTGCACTGCTATTGCTTTCGGCATTACGGCTTTTGCCGAGAGGTTTTGTAGGTAGCTGTAAAGTTCCGACTGCCCGATATGGGGGTTTACCAAAACATCTATAATACCACCGTTGTTATCACCAATGCTAATACCTTTAACTAATGTTGAAGGTTTGATGTTAAATGAAATTTGATTTATCTCCAGATACATTTATCGTATGTTAAGCTATTTTTGTGCTATGCATTTATTATGTTTGCATAAGTCTAATAAACTATAAATATGAATAAATTTTTTATATTGGCAACACTACTAGCCAGCGCAAATGGAGCATTTGCACAGCAGCACCAGGCTATAAACCTGTCTTTAATGGACAAAACGGTACGCCCGCAAGACGATTTCTACAATTATGTAAACGGCAATTGGATGAAATCTGCTGAGATTCCATCCGACAAAGCACGTTGGGGTTCCTTTGATGAATTACGGGAGAATGTAGATGTGGCTGTTTTAGGCATTCTTCAACAATCATTACATACGCAGTTTGCTAAAGGTAGCGACGGTCAAAAGATTGCAGATTTGTATAAATCCTACGTAGATTTTGATACCCGGAATAAAATTGGTTTAAAACCTATAGAGGCGCGACTTCAAAAAATCGACCAAATTAAAACCTTAAATGACCTTACGGCATACTTCTTAGCCTACGGCCGTGAGGGGGCAAATCCTTTCTATGGCGGTTATGTAAGCTCGGACATGAAAAACTCGAACGTAAACGCTGTTTATCTTGGTGGGGGTGGTTTAGGTCTTGGTCGTTCGTACTACCAGAAGGTAGACGACAAAAATACACAGACACTAGGGGATTACAGCAGTTATATTTCGACGTTATACAGTAAAGTTGACCAAAAAACGAGAGACCTGAAAGGCCCTAAGGTGGTGGCATTTGAAAAAAATATCGCCTCGTATTTAAAGACGGTAGAGGAATCACGCGATGCACAGAAACGGTACAACCCTGTTGCAGTTAGCGACCTACATAAGCTGGTAAAGAATGTCGACGTAGCCAAGTACTTAAAGGATATGGGCTTTAAGGCGGATACCGTTATTATTGGTGAATTAAAGTATTACCAGAATTTAGATAAGATCATAAATCAAGAGAATATTCCGGCGATTAAGGAGTATTTGAAGTTCCATATTATGAACAATGCTACTTCGTATTTAACGAAGGAGCTGGATGATCTTTCTTTTGATTTCTTCGGTAAAAAATTACGCGGACAAAAAGAGCAACGTGCGTTGGATAAAAGAGGATTAGAGTTTGTTAACGGTAGTGTAGGGGAGTTGTTAGGAAAATTATATGTTGAGCAATATTTCCCTGAGGAAGCTAAGGCTGCCTGCGAAGAGATGGTAAACTACCTAATTAAATCTTTCGATCTACACATCAAAAACCTAGCGTGGATGTCGCCAGCAACGAAAGAAAAAGCCTTGGAGAAATTATCGAAATTTAATGTAAAAATAGGCTTCCCAGATAAATGGAAAGATTATTCCACATTGGAGGTTGGAAATTCATTATACGATAATATCCGTAATATTAACCTATGGGCCTTCGAGAAAAACTTAGCTAAACAGGGTAAACCCGTAGATAAAAGCGAGTGGATGATGTCGCCACAAACGGTGAATGCGTATTACAACCCCTTATACAATGAGATTGTATTCCCTGCAGCAATATTACAGCCTCCATTTTACGACTATAAAGCGGATGCTGCAGTAAACTTTGGTGGCATTGGCGCTGTGATCGGGCACGAGTTGTCGCACGGATTTGACGATTCAGGATCCCAGTATGATGGCGATGGTAACTTAAATAACTGGTGGACTGCTGAAGATAAGGCGAAGTTTAACACTGCGGCAGATGCTTTGGTTGCACAGTTTGAGCGCTATGAGCCGGTACCGGGGGTATTCGTAAATGGTCGCTTTACTTTAGGTGAAAATATTGGCGACTTGGGTGGTTCTTCTGTGGCGTTTGATGCCTTGCAGTTGTATTTGAAAGATAAAGGAAACCCAGGTAAAATCGACGGATATAGTCCTGAACAACGTTTCTTCCTGTCGTGGGCAACCATCTGGCGTACAAAAACTACAGATGAGTTTGTGATCAATCAAGTGAAAACAGATCCACACTCGCCAGCGCAATACAGAGCTTTTGCGCCGATTATCAACCTGGATGCGTTCCATGAGGCTTGGGGTACTAAACCTGGAGACAAGTTGTATGTTCCTAAAGATCAACGTATTGTTATTTGGTAGTGCCATACCAATAAAAGGAGTAATAAAAAAGGGGAATTTTTCAATTCCCCTTTTTTATATATTTTTAATACGTTCCTGCTCTTTCAGTTTTTCTACGTTATTTTGACTTCCGTAGTCCTCAGTTTTCTGCTGGAACGTATCTAATATCTCCCGTATAGCATCAGCATTTGCTGCTGTACGCGAATAGATTTCCGGAATTTGGCTTTCTATAAGTTTATCGCCTAATTCAATATTGTCGACTTCGATTTTTCCGATTTTTTCGAGTACAGCCTGTTGACTGTTTCTAACGTCCTCTAGCTCTCTAGCTATCTTGGCCATCAGTTCATATTTCTTCAATTTATCCATAGTCTTTTCGTATTGTTACTATAATTAGAACAGCTCAGCCACTAAAATGTTTTAAAAAAATGATACCGCAGTATCGGAGGGCACTGAAAAACCAGCTTTTAAATAGGATTAAAAAGGACTGGAGCCCTATGCCAGATTGTCTATACGTCAAATTCCGGCGATGACCGAGCGACGTATGATCAGGGCATTTCTTTCCCTATACTACAAACGTATAGCGTTGCAATTGTCGAGCAGGAAACTTGGGGCTAAGGGAATAAAAAAGCTGGTTCGTGTTAGTACGAACCAGCTTTTAGGGTATACAATTTTTATTTCTTTTACCGATAAAGATGGGTTTAAGCCACCTCTCTAAGATCTACCGGTACAACGCGTGAAACGCCTTGCTCCACCATCGTCACTCCATATATTATATCGGTACTGGCAATGGTTCGTTTGTTGTGCGACACCACAATAAACTGGGACATATTCGAGAACTCTCGGATTATGTTATTGAATTTATCGATGTTGGTATCATCGAGAGGGGCATCCACCTCATCGAAAATACAAAACGGTGCCGGCTTCAATAGGTACAATGAAAATAGTAGTGCGGTCGATGTCAGCGTTTTTTCGCCACCCGATAACTGATTAATGGATAAGGGGCGTTTACCTTTCGGACGGGCAACAATATCGATATCCGATTCCAATGGATTTTTAGGGTCGCTTAATATCAAGTCGCAACTATCCTCCTCATTAAATAAGGAACGGAATACACGGATAAAGTTTTCACGTACCGACGTAAAGGCCTGCATAAATTTGTCATTTGCACTGCCGTCGATTTCTTCAATGGTCGACAGGAGGGAGGCCTTCGCATCAAGGAGGTCATTTTTCTCCTTATTGATAAAGTTAAAACGCTCGGTAATCTCGTCGTATGCTTCTTTGGCCATCGGGTTAATCGATCCATAATCGTCCAATTGCTTCTTAAGGCGTGTACATAAAGATCCCAATTCTTCCTCCGACTGCTCAATTTCGGGCATATCAGATTCTAAAAGCTCCTTGATATCGATATTAAACTCTACCGCTAAACGCTCTTTTAAGCTGTTTAAATCAATTTGCAGGCTCGTTTTTTTATCCTTTACCTCCGTTAACAAGAAATCATATTGATCTTTAGCTTTACGCGCAGAAGTAACCTCTTCCTCCAGATCGTTCAAATGCCTACGGAAAGCATAAAACTCTTCCTCCATTTCGTGCAATGCTTTTTCTAAGGCTTCACGTTCCTCGTATAAAGCTTTTAAGTCTACATCATTGCTATCTGTAAACGTTAAAGCATCCTTCATATCCACCTTGATTCGCTCTTGTTCGGCGGTATTTTTAGTTATTCTTTCATCCAGTGCTTCTTTCTGACTCTCCCGGTACTCCAAATCCTTCTGTACGCCAGAAAGTTTATTTTGCTGCTGGTGCAATCGAATATTCTCCTGGTTATAAGCCGTAGATTTTTCCGATAAGCTATCATTTAGCTCGTTAAACGCTGCCTGCAGGTCTGCCATTTGCTTTTGGCGTTCCTCACTTTCAACTTTTAGAATTTTTAATTTCGGCTCAGCATCGGTAAGATCCTGCTCAATTTGCGCTAAGCGGCCTTCAATATCCAACTTACGGTTGTGCGAATTTGCGATAAACGCTTGGTATTGCTCCTGTTTTGTTTTTACCGAAGTCCATTCGTTTTGTAAACGAGCGAGTTGGATACGAATCTCGTCGATGGCATCTTTTTGCGACTGTAGTTTTAAGGAAGCTATTAATGCCAGTTGTGTATCTTCCTTATGTTGCAGGGCATCGATCTCGGTATTTAAGTTTTTAATTTCTAGCGCCAGGTTTTCCAAGTTCTTGGCTCTACCGATACGTTTCCCTTCAAACAATCCAACAGAACCACCACTTAAGCCCAATTTATTCTTATTAAAACGACCTTCATGCTGTAGAATAACTGTATCTGGCGAAGGAAGTTCTATTTCCATAGCTTCGATGTCGTCGGATTTAAGCAGGTACACCTGATGTAGTAAAACGCGGCATAGCTGCTCGTATTTTTTGTCGACCTTAATGACATCCATTGCTGGAATAAGGCTTGCATTTGCTGGTGCTGCGTTGCTCGTAACCTGCGGCTTTACGGCCTCCAGAATAAAGAAGTTGGCACGGCCTCGCGCCGCATCACTTAGCAGCTTAATAGCCTGCACGGCATCCTGTTGACTGTCGACTACATAGTGGTTCATGACAGTCTCCAGGTAGTTTTCTATCGCTACGCGGTACTGCTCCTGGCAGAATAAGATATCCGAAAATAGGGGATAAGCCTTTGGCCAGCCTGCATTTTTGCGCAAAAATTTGATAGACTCCGGAAATCCTTCCAAATTATCGACCAAAGATTTGGTCAGGTTATATTCGTTCTGTTTCGAGTCTACAATACGCAACTTTTTATTAAGTTCGTCTCTAGTTTCGTTTAGTATAAGCTCTGCCGATTGAATTTTCGCATGTAAGGCATTTTCACTGTCTAAAGCCTGCTCGTACAGCGCTTGCTGGGCATCGACTTTATTTTGGATTTGTGCTACAGCGCTATTGAACTGGTTGAGCTCTTCCGCTTTAGATGCCGTCTCAGTGGCATTACGTGTGAGCTCTTGTTCTAGCGACTCTTTTTGGATATTAAATACGGCAATATCTTTTTCTACTTTATAGATATTATTTTGTATTTCGTTGTTTTCTTGAACAAACCTATCCAGCTTACCCTTTGCCGTTTGCTGTTGTCCACGAAGCTCCTCAACCTCTTCCTTATTTTTTTGTATATCCCCTTGATAGACATCAAGTTTAGCCTGCTCTTCATAAATCTCTTCATGCAGCCTTTTTAAGGTAGAGTCTACATGGCTCAGCTGCTGCTTGTCGAGGTTTAATTCGGTAATAATACGTGCCTCACGCTCTTGCAAATGGTGGAGACGTTCATTTTTTATTTTCTTCTCCGATTCATAAGCGCGGATTTTATTGTTAAACTCATTGGTCGCTTTTTGCTGTGCAGAAAGGCTTTTTTCTTTAACCAAAATATCCTCACGTCCTAAGCGCAAGGCAGATTCTTTGCCATCAATTTGTGCTAAGGTCTGTGTTAAAGCCTGGTTAAGGTCTTTTTCCTTTTCGCCTAAATTGGCTAAATCCGAGCTAAAGCTATCTAAACGATAATAAGACAAACCAATACTGGCTTGTTTATATTCCGTTTTAAGCTGATAATAACGATCCGCTTTTTTTGCCTGGTTCTCTAATGTCTTCAAGTTTTTGGTAATCTCGTACAGTAAGTCGTCGACACGAGATAGGTCTGCTTCTGTATCTTTTAACTTGCTTAATGTCTGCTTTTTGCGGACTTTATATTTAGAGATACCCGAGGCCTCCTCAAAAAGGTTACGGCGAGAATTATCCTTGTTAGCAATAATCTCGTCGATCATTTTAAGCTCAATAATGGAATACGTGTCGGCACCAATACCCGTATCTAAGAAAAGGTCTGTAATATCTTTTAAACGACATTTAACATCGTTCAAGCGATACTCACTTTCGCCAGTACGGTATAACTTCCTTGTAATCGTTACCGTGGTAAACTCGGTAGGGAGAATATTTTTATTATTATTGAATGTCAGCGATACCTCCGCCAAGTTTGCAGGCTTACGATTTTTGGTGCCATTGAAGATAATGTTTTCCATTTTCTCCGAGCGTAGCGTCTTTGTACTTTGCTCACCCAAAACCCAGCGTATTGCATCAACAACATTCGACTTTCCGCAGCCATTAGGTCCGACGATAGCCGTCACCCCTTCGTTAAAATTTATTGTGATCTTATCACCAAAACTCTTAAATCCTTTGATTTCAAGCTTAGTTAGCTCCATTCACTATAGTTTATTATACCACACGAAAATAGGGATTTTCTTTGATAATTGAGGGATATCAGTCCCTGAAAATGTTAATTTATAAACAAAAAAAATATTTTTGTATTGCCCGCATATAATTTTCGTATCGTATTGGCTATAAGGTTTTTAAGGTTATTTTTTTTGATTAGATAGCGCCTAAAGTGCTTGGGCATCCTGTGCATGGCAGTAGCGAACATGAGTAAATAAACAAGCGCTATTTTAGCCTGGTGAATTTAAGGAATTTGCGCTTCTTAAATTTTAGCACCCGGTTTAGGTAAGCAATAGGCTAAACGCAAGCGAGAAAAGCGGGTTCTATAAAAGACAGAAATAGGGTATTGTCAGCGTAATAGGGTAGTCTGCTGTACTACCCTATATGATGCCTGCACCTATTGCCATGCTGAAGTCTTCGAATCGTAGCTTGATAAAAACAAATCCTCCAATCAACATCAATTAAGCCAAGACGAGGGTTTGATTGATGTTAAGCTGCTCCACAAATGCACGGTCGTGCGATATAACCAATAAGGTGCCGCGATAATTTTTTATCGCTTGGGTTAATATTTCAATATTCTGTAAATCAAGGTTATTCGTTGGCTCATCGAGGATTATTAAATCTGGCGCTTCTTGTAATAGCGTCATGCAACACAGGATAAGCCTGAGTCGCTCGCCGCCACTTAGCTCGGCGACTTTTTTATTCCAGTGCTGTGGCGCGAACAGAAAGCGTTTTAAGCGGATATTAATTTCTGCCGGACTTAAGCCCTGTGTATTAAAATATTGCGCTTGTTCGTTTATCTGTAAATGCGGTTGAAGGATAGCATACTCCTGATCGATATATATCGCCTGCTTTACATAACGGTTGCAGCTCCCGCGGCTAGGCTGTAGCTTCCCCAGCAGTACCTGTATAAAAGTCGTTTTTCCGCTTCCATTTCCTCCTTGTATATGTATTCTGGAGCCAGTTTTTAGGGTTAAAGTTAAGTCCTTGCTCCACAGCAAACGATTTTCAGTATAGGCGTAGTTTACCGCCTCCAGCTCAAATAACGTTTTGCCCTGGTGAAGCGTAGCATGCGGAAAGTCCAGTTTCATTTTATCCAGGTCAGGAATACTATCACGTAATTGCTGTAAGTCGGCATGGATATTCGTAATTTTAGCTTGATGGACACCTTTGATTTTCGCTGAGCTATTTTCGGCACTGTTGCGCAGGGTATTCATCATAATGCGGGCGACGCCTTCTTTTTCTTTCTTTTTAGCCCCACGAGCATCCAGTTTCTGCTGCCTTTCTACGGTTTCACGTTCCTTTAACTTGGCCTTCCGTAGTTCGCGCTCCCTATTATCGATATCCTGAAGCAAACTTTGCGCTGCAATTTTTTTCTGTTCTTTATAAAACGTATAGTTTCCAGCATACCGATTACAACCATCCGCGGTAAGCTCCAGCGTATAGTTAACTAAATTTAAAAGCTCCCGATCATGACTAACCAGCAGGATAGTTTTGGTTGTATTTTCGATATACTTATACAACAATGCCCGGCTGTCACGATCCAAATGATTTGTAGGTTCATCCAATAGAATAAGAGGTGCCTCGTGGATCGCTATCCCCGCCAGGAAAGCTTTAGTCTTTTGGCCGCCACTTAAGGTCGCCAAAGGCTGCCAGATACCTACATCCTGTAAATCCCAGGCTGCTAAAGCCTGTTTACAGCGCTCCTCAATGGTCCAGTCATCGTTTAAGGTGTTATAATCATCCTCGTCTATACTACCCGCAAGAATATTTGCTAATGCCTTAAGTTTAGGTTCAACACCCAAAGCCTGTGCTAAAGACATCGCATTATACTGTCCGAAAATCTGAGGGACGTAATAATGCGATGCGTTGCGCTGTATGCGCCCCGTATCGGGTTGTAAATCTCCGTTAATAATACGCAGTAGGGTAGACTTACCTACGCCATTGTTGCCGACCAAGGAGACTTTATCGGAAGCATGTAATGAAAAACTGATATCTTGAAACAGTACATCCCGGTTAGGGAGTCTATAGCCAATAGATTCTAAAAAAAGCATGATTAGATTTCGTATAAAAAAATAGATGTAAATAAATTATAATAACCTGCACACCCAATCCTGTCGCATTGGGCAGAATTGTTTTAATCTCGATTAAATCTCTTTAATCCAGCTTAAGCATACCTGTAGTTAATTTTTATCTTACATCTATCTTTCTATATTAAAATCTATATATTAAAACAAGCCATAAAGCTCGGCTTCGATTTTTTGGATAATCTTACCTAAGTCTTCTGGGTTATTCGCAAAATCTAAGTGATCTTTATCCAGCACAAGAAGCTTGCCATCTTTATAGTTTTCGATCCATTTGTCGTATTTATCATTTAATTTCGATAAATAATCCAAGCGAATCCCCGTTTCATAATCACGACCACGCGTTTGTATATTATTTACCAGCGTAGGCACGGAAGCCTTAAGGTAAATTAATAAATCCGGAGCTTTAATATAATGCACAATACTCTGAAAAATATTGCTATAATTCTCAAAGTCGCGCGCACTCATTAAGCCCATATCATACAAGTTCTCGGCAAATATATAAGCATCCTCATAAATGGTACGATCTTGTATCATATTAATACCCTTATTCTGCAGGTCCACGATATGACGGAACCTACTATTTAAGAAGAAAATCTGTAGGTTGAACGACCAGCGTTTCATATCGCTATAAAAATCTTCCAGGTATGGATTATTTTCTACCGCTTCAAACTGAGGTTCAAAGTTTAAATGCTGTGCCAATAGTTTCGTAAGCGTAGTTTTACCGGCACCAATGTTTCCAACAATTGCTATATGCATATCTTAATCTAATACAATCTCTTAAGTCCCATAATTTCACGAACCTCCTTAATGGTTTTCTGCGCCGACGCCTGTGCCTTTTCGGCCCCCATTTTTAGGACCTTCTGTATATACGCATCATCCTTTTCGATTTCCAAAATACGGGAGCGCACCGGTTCGGTGGCGAGTACCATATCTTCAGCAAGTTGTTTTTTGAAATCACCATAGCGTATCGCACAGCTATTATACAAATCGTCGAAATGCGTTAACGTGTCTGCAGTAGATACCACCTTCATTAAGTCGAATAGGTTTTGCACAGCCTCGGGTTTTGTCTGGTTAGGCGCTGTAGGGCCAGCGTCAGACACGGCACGCATAATTTTTTTGCGGATTACCTCCGGGCTATCCGAAAGGTAAATACAGTCGGCCTCACCGTTCGATTTACCCATTTTCCCCTGTCCGCTAAGACCTGGAACTTTCACTAACTTCTCCGAATAGCTAAAGGCGAAGGCCTCTTGAAAGTATGCGGTATTATACAAGTGATTAAAGCGATTAGCAAAAGTACGTGTCATCTCTAAATGCTGCTCCTGATCTTTTCCTACAGGCACTTTCGTGCCGTGGTGAATTAAGATATCACAAGCCATAAGTACAGGGTACGTAAGCAAGCCCGCATTAACATTATCCGGATTCGAACGCACCTTATCTTTAAACGATGTAGAGCGTTCCAATTCCCCCATATAGGCGTTCATATTCATATACAAATACAACTCAGCCACCTCAGGAACGTCCGATTGCACATAAATCGTAGATTTCTCCGGATCAATGCCGGCAGCAAGATACTCTACCACTACATTACGAACCGTTGCCTGCAAATCTTGCGGCGTAGGGTGGGTCGTTAATGAATGTAAATCGGCTATAAAAAAGAAGCAGTTGTATTCATTTTGCATTTTCACAAAATTGCTCAACGCTCCGTAGTAATTTCCTAAATGTAATTTTCCGGTACTTCTGATACCACTCACAACAGTTTCCATAGGACGAAAGTAATGTTTTTTTTTTAATTAGTATAGCCTATTTAACTACTCGCTATGCTTTGCCTGCGTCCATAAGACATCCATTTCCTGCAGCGTCATATCCTGCAAGTTTTTATGGTTTTCTTTGGCCTTTTGTTCGAGATACATAAACCGACGGATAAATTTTTTATTGGTTTTTTCTAAAGCACTCTCCGGGTTAATACCGATATGGCGCGCATAGTTTATCAACGAAAATAGAAGGTCGCCAAACTCTTGCTCTGCTTTTTCTGCATTCAGAGCCTCGCTTTTTTCGATGTTAAATTCAGCCTTAAATTCGGCAAGCTCTTCTTCCACCTTATCCCAAACCTGTTTGGTATCCTCCCAATCGAAACCTACACCGCGAACTTTATCTTGAATACGGTAGGCCTTAACCAGGGCAGGTAATGATTTGGGCACACCCGCTAAAACCGAGGTATTTCCCTCTTTAAGTTTAAGTTGCTCCCAGTTACTTTTAACATCTTCAGCATCGTTCACCTGTACCTCAGCATAAATATGAGGATGGCGGTTAATAAGTTTATCACAAACGGTATTTAATACATCAACTATATCAAAAGCTTTTTCTTCCGACGCAATTTTGGCATAGAATACCAGGTGCATCATCAGGTCACCAAGTTCTTTTTTGATTTCTTCGGTATCGTTTTCTAAAATAGCATCTGCAAGCTCATACATCTCCTCGATAGTGAGATGACGTAACGTTTGCATGGTCTGTTTTCTATCCCATGGACAGTCTGTGCGTAGGGTATTCATCACCGTAAGTAACCTTTCAAAAGCTTCTTGGGCAGTATATTTCGGGGCTGGAATTTCGTGTGGCAATGGGGTTATAAATTAAAATTTTAAACACTGAATTAATTGTAGTGCTAAAGTTAGAAAGAAAACCACAAAAGACCGTGAAAAATAAAAAAGGAAATACTAGAAAGCCTTCCGTTTGTTGTTGCAACAACAGCAGCGTAAATTTTGTAGCGCCAAACTTTTTAAGCCTGTGGTTGTTCCTTTTTAAAAGATGGAGGAATGATTATGGAAACTATATTTAATTACGATTCGCCAAGTGTTGCCTTAGCTAAGTTAAAAGAAAAGGGGTATACTGTTGATTTTAATGTTGAATTTGACAGCATCAGTAATGCTGTTGATGAGTTTACAATAGACTATCTCTATCGTTATGAGGGCGCTACAGATCCTGGGGATGAGTCTACAGTTTATGGTATTCGCAACCTAAACACGGAGGAAAAAGGGGTTTTTGTGGCCGGAGATCTTTCTTTAATTGAAGGCCGAAAACGTGATATTATCGTACAGCTGGAAATCCGTTCGAAATCCTGAAACTTTCGGTAATAAAACCGGAGTACCGGCTAAATCTATTGTGGAATTGTTGGAATAAGAAAAAATTTAAGTCTACTAAATAAGAAGATTATTCTGTTGAATTAGGTCTAGACCTTCAGTAATTTGGTGCAACTACCTCTTTACGGATGGTTTAATAGATTAAAAATGTTAATTATTTATACGAATTAAAAAAAACTTTTCCACAATTTTATAAAATGTGAATTTACTATATTTTTATTTTTTCCTTTAGTTGGCTATCAAAAATGCAAATTATTGGGGTTGTTCTTTTTCTCTTTTGAAACAATTATAAATTAGTTTCATTAGCTACCATTATTAAGGTGTTAAAATGAAGTTGTCTTAATATTAAGTTTATGTTAACAGTTAAAAAATGTTAATTCTCTTATTAATTTTGCAGTCGATATAACTATCTTAAAAAAGAACATGAAAAAATCTTTACTTTTTTTCGCCTTGGTATTAGCCAGTTATGGTACAATCCAGGCACAAGTAACAACAAGTAGCATGAATGGGGTGGTCAAGGAGACTTCCGGACGTGTTACCGCTGGTGCGACTATTAAAGCGACCCACTTGCCTTCAGGAACCAAGTACACCGGTTCAGCGAACGCAGCGGGTCGTTTTAATTTAGCGGGCATGCGTGTGGGGGGGCCTTATACTGTTGAAGTAACGTATGTAGGGCAAAATCCTGTAGTATTCGAAGATGTCTACATTCAATTGGGGCAGCCTTTTGTTTTAAACCCTGTTTTTGGTGAAAATGCTAAGGCTATTGATGAGGTTACGATTTCGGCTGTAAAGAAAGGGCAGAGTTTAAAAACGGGTGCTGAATCTTTTATCTCCAGAAAGCAAATTGAAAGCTTGCCTACCGTATCCAGAAGTATTACAGATTTTACACGTTTAACACCACAGGCAGATGTAAAGGGCGGTTCTATTTCTATTGGTGGTAGTAATAACCGTTTTAACCAGTTTACTGTGGATGGTGCCGTTTCAAATGATGTTTTTGGTTTGAATGCAAATGGTATGAACGGTGGTGGTGCGAATACAAACCCTGTTTCTTTGGACGCTATTGAACAAATTACAGTTCAAATTGCTCCTTTTGATGTTCGTTCAAGTGGTTTTGCTGGTGGTGGTATCTCTGCTGTAACGCGCTCTGGAACCAATAAGGTAGAAGGGTCGGCTTACTATTACTTCAGAAACCAAGACCTTGCCGGTAAAACGCCTAAGTTTTTATTGAAAGATGGTACGGAGCCGACAAAATTGTCTAATTTCTCCGAAAAGCAGTATGGTTTTAGAATTGGCGGTCCGATTGTTAAAGATAAATTGTTCCTTTTTGTAAACTATGAAAAAACAGAGTCGAGTACGCCCTTAAGTTATCCGCTTGGAAACTCTACGTCTAACCTTAGTATAGCAGAAGCACAACGAGTATATGATATTGCTAAAAACAAATATGGCTATGATGCGGGTGAATTTCAAGATCTAACAAGTTCAAATAAATCTAATAAGATTTTTACGCGTTTAGACTGGAACATTAATTCGGTACACAAATTCTCTTTACGTTACGGGTATACAGAAGGGGATGATATTACCAACTTTCGAGGGGTTAATAGTTTAACTTTTTCGAACGGTGGTACTGTTAAAAAGTTTAGAAATAATACAGTAACAGCCGAATTAAACAGTAGATTTAACAATAGTTGGTCTAATAATTTAATTGTTGGCTACAATAGAGTTCGTGACAACCGTGCTTTTAATGGCGACTTATTCCCACGTGTAAACATTAGAACGGCAGAAAGTGGTACCTATAACTTAGGGACAGATGCGAATTCAAATGTAAATCAGTTAGATCAGGATATCCTTACTTTAACGAACAACTTAACATGGTATAAGGGTGTTCATACCCTAACATTTGGTACGCACAATGAGTTTTATAAAATGTACAACGGTTTCATTACGAACTCTAATGGTTCCTATTCATTTCTTGACTCCCCTGTGAATGATGTTAATCCTTTAACGGGTAAACCTTATACGGCAATCGAAAACTTCGAGCGTGGAAAAGCAGTTTCTATGAGTTACGGGTACAGTAACACCAATGACCCTCGTCAAGGTGCTAAGTTTAATGCGATGCAAGTAGGGTTTTATGTTCAGGACGAATACCAAATGCATGATAATTTAAAAATTACGGCAGGTTTACGGGTAGATGTTCCTATTCACTTGGATAAACCTATGGTAAATGATGATTTCAATAATTCTTTATTAGCCAAATTGTATGATGTACGTACCGATAGAATGCCGAAACCTGCGTTTATGTTTTCCCCACGTATTGGATTTAACTGGGATGTTAACAGCGACCGTTCTACAATTATCCGTGGTGGTTTAGGTATTTTCACGTCTAGATTCCCATTTGTATGGGCAGCAGGTGCCTTTACACAAAGTGGTGCTTTATTGGGTGGTAATAGCCTTGGTGATGGTAAAATATCTACCGTAGACTTTAATCCAGATCCATTGACGCAGCCTAAGTTTCAGGGTACTGTTTCGCCATCCGGTAATATCTCTGTATTGGCTAACAACTTAAAGCTACCTCAAATTGCAAGGTTCTCCGCAGGTGTAGATCAACAATTGCCTTTCGGTGTTAAGGGTACTTTAGAATTTATGTATTCTAAGAATTTATCAGCATTTAGATTTAAAGATATCAACTTAGAACGTCCAATTGGAACTTTACAAGGGGCAGATAATCGTGTTGTGTACGATGCTAACAACAATAATCGTCGTGTATTAGACAATTATACCGAGATTATTTATATCGATAACACCAATAATGGTGGGTATTCTTGGTCTACAACGGCATCTTTGGCTAAGAACTTCAATTTTGGCTTAAACGCTTCAGTTGCCTATACATATACCACCTCTAAGGATGTTATTTCTGGAGGATCGTCACAGAACCAATCCAACTACTACCGTGTTGCTTCGGTAAACGGGTCAAACGCTGCAACCTTAGCACACTCTCCATTTAGTACAGGTTCTAGAGTTTTAGGGGTTCTATCGTATACGAAAGATTACCTTAAAAACTTTGGTACGACCGTTTCCTTAGTCTATACAGGACAAAGCGGACCAAGATTCTCTTACATGGTAGGGGGTAACTTAATCGGTTATGCAAGTGACACTGGTAACCAATTCCAATTGATGTACATTCCAAAAGATAAATCTGAAATAACTTTTGTTCAGAGTGGTAATAAATCACCAGGCGATCAATGGAATGAGTTAAATGCATTTATTGAATCAGACGCTTACTTAAAATCGCGTAGAGGTAAGTATGCAGAGAGAAATGGTGCAAGAACACCTTTCAGTCATCAGTTTGATTTGAAGATTACACAAGACTTATTTACTAATATTGGTAAAAACAGAAATAAACTACAGTTATCCATCGATATTATGAATGTGGGTAACTTGATTAGTAGCAAGTGGGGTAAACAATATTCTGGATCTAACAGCTTCTGGGATAATAGTTTCAAACCGGTGAATTTTGCTGGTTACGAAAGCGGTACGTTGAAACCTACATACCGCATTAATAACCTGAATAATAATCAACCGTATTCTTATTTAGATGTTCCTTCAAGATGGACTGCACAAGTTGGTGTTCGTTATATCTTTAACTAAGAGCTTTAAGGAATACACATAAAAAATCCCCTCCGACTTTCGGAGGGGATTTTTTATTGATTATTAAAATTTTAAAAACCTTAAAAATTTGGTTTCAATAAGTACTTATCGTAGAAACGAGTGATATGCTCAACAGCCTCTTCGGCGGTATCTACCACACGGTAAAGTTTTAAATCTTCGGGCGAAATATACGCGTTGGCAAGCATGGTTTTTTCCACCCATTCCAACAGGCCACTCCAGTAGTCTGTACCTACCAAAACAATAGGGAAGCGTGCAATTTTACCCGTTTGGATTAAAGTGATGGCTTCAAACATCTCATCCATGGTGCCAAAACCACCCGGCATAACGATATACCCTTGCGAGTATTTCATAAACATGACCTTACGTACGAAGAAGTAGTTAAACTCCAAAATTTTGTCGCGATCGATGTATTTATTATGGAATTGCTCGTGTGGCAATTCTATATTTAAACCTACCGATTTACCACCCGCATTAAAAGCACCACGGTTTGCTGCCTCCATAATACCAGGGCCACCACCCGAAATTACACCATAACCTTTCTCGGCCAATAATTTTGCTATCTCTACCGTTAATTGATAATATTTATGGCTTTCCGGTGTACGTGCCGAACCGAAGATCGAAACACATGGGCCAATTTTGGCTAATTTTTCAAATCCATCAACAAACTCCGACATTATCTTAAAGATCTGCCATGAGTCTTTAACCTTTATTTCCTGCCATGTTTTATTGGCGAAAGAATTTCTAATTCTAGTTTCTCCTGTCATATAATCCAACTATATTTTTGATCATAAAGCACCCAATATAGTAAAATTTGTATGTTTTACAAGGAAATGCAAGTTATTTATAATGTCATTTTTTTTCCGAATGCCCTAAAGATTTTTCCGGATTTACGCGATCTCGTACTAACTGCTTCAATTCCTTTATTTCCGGGAAACGGCCCTCCCTTTTACGGTCGAACAAGATCTCCTCATCTACACGGACTTGAAACCTGCCACTTACCAAACTCGGCACGAGCGTAACGCCATATATATCTTCGGTAAAGGTGCTAAGCAGCTCTTGTGCCATGTAGGCAGCCCGTAACATCCAGCCACATTTGGGACAGTATTCTAAGGTTATCGTTTTCATATATCGGCAATAAAATATGTTTTATGTATTTAAAGGTATGGGTTATTGCGTGTCAACGCCAATTGTTAACTATCAATTAGCGACAACATAAACATTATTTTTGGATAGACGAAGTGATAAGAAGTAATAATATCAATTCGTATATCCTACATTTCAATTCTAATCTCTAATTTTGCAGCATGAATTTTTCCTCTAAGTTATTACAGCATGCTGTAGAAGAATTTGGTCGCTTGCCTGGTATAGGGAATAAAACGGCTTTACGTTTGGTGTTGCATTTGCTGAAACAGCAGGATGGCGAGGTTGCGCGATTTACGCAGGCTATAACGCAGCTAAAAGAACAAATTCAGTATTGTAAGGTTTGTTATAATATCTCCGATGAGGCAGTTTGCGAAATATGCACTTCTGTAAAACGCGATAAAACTACAATATGTGTTGTTGAAGATACACGCGATGTAATGGCCATAGAAAATACCAATCAATACCAAGGTGTTTACCATGTATTGGGCGGGCTCATTTCGCCGATGGATGGCGTTGGTCCTGCAGACCTCAAGATTGAGGGGCTTCTGGAACGGATCCGTCAGGGCGATATTAAGGAGGTTATTTTAGCCTTAAGTGCCACAATGGAAGGCGACACGACCATATTTTACATGTACCGGAAGTTGAAGGAATTTCATATCAGCGTCAGTACCATTGCGCGCGGTATTGCCTTTGGCGGCGAATTGGAATATGTAGACGAGATAACTTTGGGTCGATCTATTCTTACTCGGGTGCCTTATGAAAAAAATGTAGGCTAGGCCTTCATTTTGTCGATTACCCAGTAATAGGCAATACTCACAAAAAGCAATATTCCACCTGCAAGGCTCCATAATACGGTATAACCGTAATGTTCAGCGATGTAGGTGCCGAGGTAAGGCGAGAAGATATTTGCCGCAGCAAATGCCAAGGAGTTAAACCCCATATAAGCGCCTTGGCTGCTTTTATCCGCTCGATTGATCGATATAGTAGCCATAAAAGGTAGCGTAAGCATCTCCCCCGTAGAGAGCATAAACATGGCCAAATAAAGCCATATTATGCCGTAGTCAAGGTTCAGCATAAGGTAGGATACCCCCGCAATAGCTGTACCCCATAACATAATCTGCCGTACGCTGAAACGTTGTTCAGCACTATGTACCAGCACCATTTCAAAGAGCACAATAACAAAACCACTAAAGCCCAAGAGGAGCCCGGTCTCACTAGCATCCATTTTGTATATATCCTTATAAAACAAAGGTAAGGTGCTAATCAATTGAAAAAAGGCCATGGAAAATAAGCAGCAAAGTATATTAAATATAATAAAAAGGCCATCGGTATAGGCATTACGGCCCTTCACTGCGGTACCCGTGTCTTCAACCATAGGGCTTGGGCTAAGCTTAGTACGGCTATTTCCTTTTTTATTACGAAAGAAATATATAAATACAATAGCGGCGGCAGCAGCAGCAATTGCATTGCCATAAAATATCCAGTTGTACGATATCGTTGCCAAGAAACCACCCAAAGCAGGTCCAATCGAAAAGCCCAGGTTAACGGCCATACGATTTAAGGAATACGCTCGTGTAATATTTTCTGGTTTGGCATAACGTGCTACCGAAACAGAGTTGGCAGGTCGGAAGGTATCCGCTACTAAGGTCAGCAGAAATATCATGAAAGACAACCCTTCAAAGGTCCGGAATAAGGGTAACACCAGAAATAAAGGGATTACCAAAATCAAACTCCAGGTCTGTACAAGGAAATTACCATACCTGTCGGTCAATTTGCCACCAAGCCAGGATCCACACACCGACCCGAGGCCAAAACATCCTAAAACAAGACCGATCTGTGGCTTAGTGAAATTTAATTCCGACGACATATAAAAACCTAAAAAGGGTATTACCATTGAGCCGGTACGGTTAATAAGCATGACCAAGGCCAGGAGCCAAGCTGCAGGTGATAATCCTTTATAGGAATTTACATATAGTCGGAAGAATGTTTTCAATAGTATGACAATTTTACGCGCCGCAAAGATACACTTTATTAACCAATCATCTGCTCCATATGGTCACTAATCGTATAATTGTTGTAGGCTATAACACGTTTAGCCTTTGTTTTCGGGTGGAAAACAAAATCCAAACGGCCAAAGCGGGCACCGCCAAATCCTACTTGATTTATCAGGGTAATTTTACCATCCAGATTTTTAACTTCAGTAGGTTTATCCAAGAACGTATGTGTATGTCCTCCAATTATCAAATCGATATCTCTGGAGTTTGCCGCCAATTTAAGGTCCGAAATGGTGTCGTCCTGGTAGCTATAGCCCATATGCGACAAACAGATGATTAAGTCGCATTTCAATTCATTCTTTAGTTTGGGTACCAGGCGGTTGGTCACCTCCAATGGATCTAAGTAAACCATATCTTTATAATTATTCGGGTCTACCAGTCCTTCGATATTAACCCCCAAACCAAAGACACCCACACGAATGCTATCTTTCACAAATACCATATACTCCTTAGTCTTTCCGGCCAGTTTAGTTTTAGAAAAATCGTAGTTCGACGTTATAAAAGGAAAATTCGCCTTATCAAAATGTTTTAAGATGCCATCGATACCATTATCAAACTCATGGTTTCCGAAAGTCCCTGCATCATAGCCAAGCTTCGACATAAGCTCCAGTTCTACCTTACCATCAAACAGGTTAAAGTAGGGGGTACCCTGAAACATGTCACCGGCGTCAAAAAGTAAAACATTTTTCGCTTCGCTACGGATACTTTTAATTAACGTACTTCTGCGGGCCACGCCCCCTAATCCCTGAACTTTAGAGCCATCCATAGGAAACGGTTCAATGCGGCTATGCACATCATTGGTATGGAGAATAGTAAGCTTAATTTCTTTTGAAGAACCTGCAAAAGCAAAATTAGAAAAGGAGCCTAAGGTTGCCAAAGCACCCATTGCCCCAGCTGTTTTCAGAAATTTTCTTCTATTTAATAACTGTAACTCGTCCATCTAATTTGGTATTTATATTTTTTCCTGCTTTAGTTAACTCCTCCACATATTCAATAAGCCCTTCACGCACACGCGTAGCGGTATTGACACGTTTGATAGGGTGAAAAACCCCCTCCATATAATCGCCACCATTGGCCAGGTAATCGTAAGTTACCAGTTTATAGGTTGCATTAACATCTAATTCTTTCCCGTTAATTCGTATATCCGCTGGTTTATCACCCTTAATTTTTAAGGTGAAACCAGCGATAGGCTGCCCCTCAGTTTTAGCGATAAAATTTGCTAGGTTTATAATATCCTGTCCCGAAAGGGTCAATACGGTAATTGTATTTTCAAAAGGCATAATCTCGAACATGCTGCCCACGGTTACAGTGCCCTGTTTTAACTCCGAGCGAATGCCACCCTTTGTGGCTATAGCGATTTGTACTTCGGGATCTACCTTTTTACCAATGGCTAAAAGCGCATCGGCAAAGAAGTTGCCAGCCAGCGATTCGGCGTCGCTGCGGCTTTTACTGAGGAAATGTTCGGAATAGCCAATAGGTCTATTCATTTCACTTTCCATCTGCTGTTTAAAGGGGAGGTAATACTTTACTATGGTGCTATCCGTTTCAATTGTTGCGTTGATGGGGTAGATAGTTGCGGTACGCGAGCTGTTCAGATAAGTCGGGGTTTTACAGCTCGTGATACTTAATGCACCTAGTAGTAGAATGGATAATTTTTTTACTGTACACATATCACTTACATAATGTTGATGCGAAGCTAAGAAGAAATTTTTTGAATTAATAAATTCTTTTAATTTGGGATATGGATACCTGTGGAAGCATCAACCATATCCCAAAATATGCTGTGGTAGCAATTATAGGTCTAAACCTGCAATTTCGGCGATTTTTTTAGGGATATCTGTATTATCCAACTTCTGGTGGAATACCTCAGCACCCTGACCGATAGCATATACCGGGACATAGGCTGCGGAGTGGTCGTTTGAAGACCATGCTACACTGCCTATGCGATTTAATATGGCAATGCTTAGCGACGCAATCTTATCATCCGAGGCATATAACGATTTTGTAGTTTCATTGTGGTGGTTTACAAAACTTGTGGTATAAGCCTGGTGGATTTCTTTTTCATCATTCTCCGTCACAGCAATGGTAGTCCATAGCCCCGTATGGGTGCCCAAGAGCGTTTTTACATCTTCCCAAGCAGCATTTGGTTTTTCCGTACGCAACGCGGCAATTTTTTTTGAAAGCTCTCCTTGCGATATTTTTTGCTGTGCAAAGACCTGCGTTTTTAACGTAGAGCTACCATTTCCAATACCCAGGCCACCCGTTTCATGGTCTGCCGTTACGACTATTAACGTTTCATGCGGATGTTTTTTATAAAATTCGAATGCCAATTTTGCGGTTTCATTAAAGTCCAGCACCTCGTGTATTGTGGTTGCAGCGTCATTGGCATGCGACGACCAGTCGATCTTTCCACCCTCTACCATTAAGAAAAACCCTTTGCTGTTATTTGTTGTAAGTGCTTCAATAGCCGATTGGGTAATTTCAGCAAGGGTAAAATCACCCTTTTTATGGTCGATAGCAAATTTTAGGGCTTCCTTATCTGTTCCGTCTACATCCGTAAGGATAATTTTGTCTCCTTTATTTTTATGCTTTACAAAGGCTTGTCTGCCTTTGATAATTGTGTACCCTGCTTTTTCCAATTGTGGATAGATGGATGGCGCCTCCTTTTTATCATAGGTCGTATGCGGTTTTAGAAATCCTGATCCGGCGAAGAAGTCAAATTGGGAAGGGATAATATCTAAAGCAATTTCATAGTACATATTTCTATCTACCTTGTGTGCATAAAACGATGCTGGTGTAGCATGGTCTATGCTGACCGATGTCGCAATGCCAACTTTCCAGTCTTTTTCTTTGGCCGCGTAGGCTAAACTTTTTAAAGCAACCGTACCTGTACTGTCCATACCGATAACCCCATTTTTTGTTTTATGCCCTACCGCTAGTGCAGTGCCACCAGCCCCAGAGTCGGTAACGCCGTGCGATGCTGAATGTGTGGAGGCTAAACCCAGATAGGGGAACTGTGAAAATACAAGCGGCTGGTTGCCGATACGACCTTGTAAAGCGGCTAAATATATTTCCGTAAGATTCACCTGGTTGGTGCCCATGCCGTCGCCGATAAGGTAGAAGATATACTTGGGTTTCTGCGCAAATAATGGCGCAATACATACGAGGAGTAAGAAAACTAAACTCAGTGTTTTTTTGTTCATGGTATTGATACTAATATTTTGTGAAATAAAGGTAAGGCTCTACTGTTAACTTAATATTAATACTGAATTTGATGGGTGTAAAACAATTTAGTATTACACTTGTTGTTGGTAATATAAATGTTTCACTTAAATCTTAAATAAATGGAAAACAATTTGTTGAATGATATTAAGGCTTATTTTAACACCGATGTTATCGATAAGCTTAGTGCGCATATTGGCACCAGCAGTGAGCAGGTTCAAAAAGGCGTTGATCTGGCCGTGCCATCCCTGCTATTGGGGTTGCAAGGATCGGGGGAGAACGGACTGGCGACTTTTTTAAATAGCGCTAAACATCTTTTTGGATCGCTGAATTTAGGGGCATTAACAAGCAGTTATTTCGGTGCTCATGAGGGGGCTGATACGAAGCAGTTTGAAAGTGATAATCTGGTCGCTAATATTTTTGGTGATAAATTATCCGGAATTGTGGAATCTATAGGTGGATTTATAGGGTTGGATGCTGCGGCATTTAAAAAAATATTAGGCGCCAGTCTACCTGCCGTTATTGCGGGGCTTACGCACAAGGGAGCCAACTGGGATTTGGGACGTATAAAACAGAGCCTAGACGATAATAAAGCTTCTTTTGCTGCGGCCTTGCCGTCGACTTTAGGCTTGGGGATTTTCGGTTCGTTGTTTGCGAAAGCCGAAACACCAATAGAGCTGGAGCCGGCTCAGGTTACCGAGGTGCCCAAAGCTGTAGCAAAGGAACCTTATGTGCATAGCCGTGAGCAGGTAAAGGAGCGCACAAAGGGAGCAGGTATTTGGTGGATTCTTATTCCTTTGGTACTGCTTGCTGCTTGGTTTTTCTTTGGTAGGGGCTGTTCGGGTGCACAACATACGGATGGCACCGCTGTAGATACTGCCGGCACTGAAATTCGCGATACCATGGCGGGGGCTATACACTTGCACGATACCATCGCTGTAAAACGCGACTATGTGGATGTGAAATTGCCAAATGGCAGCACCGTGCGTGCCTATCCGTCGGGAATTGAAGACCGCTTAATTCAATTTTTGGAGTCGGATTATAAGACATTAAGTACCGAGCAGCTAAAAGATAAATGGTTTGACTTCGATAACCTTAATTTTGAAACGGGCACCGCTAATATTACCCAAGACAGTGAACAACAATTGCATAATATTGCAGCTATATTGGGGCTTTTTCCTGATGCTAAGATTAAAATCGGCGGCTACACCGATAAAACGGGCGACGAGGCTATTAACAAGAGGGTATCGCAGCAACGGGCAGACGCTGTAAAAGATTATTTAACGCGGCAGGGCCTGGGTAGCCAGGTTTTAGATGCAGAAGGTTATGGCTCTGAGTTTGCTACTGTCCCTTCTAATGCCACCGATCAGGAACGCGCTAAAGATCGTCGCGTGGCAATTAGCGTAAGGAAATAAAAAATGTCAAGAATTTCAATACCTTTGTAAGCATCCTTCCCTAAGAAGGGTGCTTTTTTGCTATGGACAATCGGATTAAAAGTCAGTTATCTACGGATTTCGAGAAATATATGATAAGCTTCTTTGCTACCTTTAAAAGATTTTCTTTGGAGGATTTCGGAACCTTTGCGGCGACGGTACTGAATCATAATATCAATAATCATATTATTGCAGCGAATGAAAAAAAAGAGGCAGCCTATTTTTTGGCTACCTTATATAATAAAGGCATTGGCAATAGGATTACAGAAGAGCATCTGCAACAGATTGCCGCCTTAATTGAGCAAGATTATACCGTAGATTTTGAAGTTTACAAGCGCATTTTCGGCTAATTAGACCACACCAGCTTTGCAATGTCATAGCCCGCTTGTTGGGCATAGCTAAGGTATTTCTCTTTAATGTTTTCGGGAATAGTTTGGGTACGGGATAGGATCCACATGTAATCTAGATTCTGCCCAAATACGAGCGCATACTCATAGTCGCCAGCGATATGCATTACATTATATGCCGCGTAAAATGGCCCGAAGAAGGAAACTTTTAAGGCTCCTTTATTGGGGCTGTCCACAAATTTTGCCTTTCCTTTTGCCGTTTTTTCTTTGTTGCTATGTACATGTATACCACGGTTTAAAACTTGGATGCTCCCGTCCTTATTTAACGTGTAGGTGGCTGTAACATCCTTCAGATTTTTCTCCCAATAGAAATCCAAACGTGCAATTTCATGCCATGTGCCTACATATTTTTCTACCACAAAATCTGCTACCACAGGAAGGTTGCTTTTAATGGGTTTCCAGATATTGTATATTACGGCTCCTGCAGCTGCTGCCGTTACTAATAATAAAGATTCTTTTCTGTTCATACGATTTTTTATTCTGCTTACCAGGTAAGGTCCTCCTCCTTTATAAATATATATAAATAAATATAAATCCTAAAGTCGGCCCACACCGTAAGCGTTGTATATGTTAATAAGTCAATTTAGTGCTTTTTTGTTTGCCGCTAATTGAAAACTTATAGCTGCTCCCCATGTTTCCAGCTTCCTGGTCCCTGGTAGTTAGGTGTTGTATAGTCTAAACTTTTTTGGAGCGATGGTTTTTTATTATCCAAAAGGGATGCCTGTTAAAGGATTGTCGAACTTTTGTGCCCGTTGTGATTCGATTCCTTACCGGCGTAAATGTTTTTTTATACTTTTGTACGCATATGTACGGACGAGAGGAAGCAAAACGTTTAAAAGAGGAGTTCTGGACGGCATTTGGACAGTATATGGTTCATGTGCCATCTGCAGATATGGAAAAGGTTAATTGGGTGAATTATAAAACAGGGATTAAACACTTGTTTTTTCGGATGGACGTAAGTAATAAAACGGCCAATATTCGCATTGAAATTGCGCACCCCGACGAGGGGATACGCCAGTTGATGTATGCCCAGTTTGTAGAAATGAAAACGGTATTAACCGATACGCTAGGGGAGGAATGGATCTGGGATGATGTTTATTACGACGAATATGGTAAGCCTAATGCCCGTATTAACCTGTCGTTGGCAAATGTTTCTGTTTTTCGGCAGTCTGATTGGCCGGCATTAATTTCTTTTTTTAAACCTCGTATTATTGCTTTGGATGAGTTTTGGTCTATGGCAAAGTATGCATTTGATATTTTTAAATAGTGAATATATGAAATCAAAATTTGGTATTTTAGGTCTTTGTTTAACAGTGATGTGCGTGTTAAACATAGAAAAGGCTGCGGCATGGGGCACTACAGGACATCGTGTGGTGGCCGAAATTGCAGATCGTCACCTTACTAAAAAGGCGCGTAAAAACATCCAAAAAATTATTGGTAACGAAAAATTAGCGTATTGGGCAAACTGGGCAGACTTTATCAAGTCGGATCCTGATCCGGTATTAAATACTACTGGATCCTGGCATTTTGTTAATACGGCATCGAACTTAAACTTTGAGCAATTTAAAGTGGCGCTTCAGGGTACTGGTGATAATAATTTGTATAAAGCCTATTTGCGCATAAAAAATGAAGCTAAGACCAATCGGAACCTTCCGTTGGAGAAAAAGAAGCAGGATTTATACTATATCATTCATATGTTTGGCGATGCGCACCAGCCGATGCACGTAAGTCGGGAGGAAGACCAAGGTGGAAACAAGGTGGAGGTAACTTATTTCGGTAGAAAAACTAACCTACACCGTGTTTGGGATAGCGAGCTTGTCGATGCTGAAAAGTATAGCTATACAGAGTATGCAGCCGTGTTAGATGTGTACAATGCGGCCAAATATAAAACCTATAAGGCAAGCTTTGAAGAGGTTTTATTTGAGTCGCATGAGCTGGCGAATAAGATCTATAAAGACGCGGAAAATAACGCTAACTTAAGTTACCGCTATAGCTACGATTACAAGTATATTATGGAGTCATGCTTACTTAAAGGTGGCATTCGTTTAGCCAACGAGCTCAATGAAATTTACGGTAAGTAGCCACGCAGGCACTATCTTAATTCCAAGATGCTCATGCTGACCATTATACCATTGGCGGCACCCGTTCTGGCATTTATACTGCGCACGTAGTCTACACGGAAAGGACGAAACTTTCCGAATCCGACCTTATCAAACCCTACCGTTACTTCCTGGTAGGGTTTTGTGTTTTTTGTTGATAGACCGTGGTAACCTACCACCGTTTGCCAGCCTAGGGCACGGATACCTGGGATTTTGTTGAGTATATAGCCTTTAAAATTATACGCGGTATGCCATTCTAAATACGCGTGGTTTGTGCTGTGGCTGTAATAGGGTAGGTTTAAGAAGCTGTTCAGGTTGCCGACTAATAGGTCCATGTGTGTGCGGTTTCCGTTGAAATGTTTATAATCGATAAAGGACATATTGGCACCATTAAAGAATGTCCCAGCCGATAAATGATACGCCCATACGCCCTTATTTCCTAAGGTTACATCCTGCTTGATGGACGCCATCACCTCCTGGTAATTGTAGTCTTTTATCGAGGCGCCAAAGCCTTGGCTGTAGGAAACCTGAATTTTTGGTGTTTTCGTGTCTTCCATTATATAATCGCGTTTTGGGAGGCGATCTATTTTGCTCTTAAAGCTAAAGTCAAATGCGAGGCTAACCTTCGTTAAATGGTGGTTTAAAAAAGGTGCGCTGTGGTAATCTGTGGCCGATAGGGGGTTGTTGGAGGGGTACTTGACCGGATTATCATCGGAGGTATATCGGGTAGCATTATAGAGGTTGCCCCGATCGAAATAACCGAGCTGTCCTTTTACCTTAATATCAGGATGCAAAAACTGGCTATATATAAGGTTAACATATGTGTTTTTATACAGCTGAATATAACTTCTGTCAAACAATAAATGCGCCAGCAAATTGGTATGGGGTAACGCCTGTAAATTTTCATTAAACATGCTGGCATCGACGCCGGTATTCAGTTGCAATGTAGCATAGTTTTTCGTGTTAAAGCGTTGTTTAATGCCCGTATTAACATACAGCTTTTGGTCGGCAAACCCATAGGTAAATGTACTACGCAGCTGGGTGTACTTACCTGCATCCGCTTTACCTATCGTAGCACCCAGGGATGTTTTTACAGTCCACCCCTGCACATAGTTGAACGATAGGTTCATCGGGTTCAACAAGGACTTGTAGTAGATACTGTAATTGCTTGCTGTATTTCGATACCGGTAACCGGTGAAGATTTGTAAGGGCGAAAAACGATTTGCTATCCGGTCCATCGAATCGATGTAGGCAGTGCTGCTATGTACGCGTTCTATACTATCCATACGTCGATAGTTCTGTTCCTCTGCTTGGCTTAGGGGTGTTTTCCGGTTTATAGACCAGTAAATGGAATCTTTTTTATTCGCATCGCTTACAAATTCGGCCAATACCTTTTCGTTGGTTTTGCGGAGCGTAGGGGCATAGTTGTAATTGCTGAAGTTCTGCGTGAAATGGCCTTTTAATTTGAAGCCTAATAGGCTGATGCGGACATCCAGGAGCTGCTGCTGTTTGGACCAGCGTTTATCTACATCGTGGTAGCTATATTGCTGTTTAATGCTGATGCTGTCCAGTACAGGTTGCGAAATACGCTTGCCTAAGAGTAGGAGGTCTGCAGCGTAAATCTCCCAGCTGTCTGCCACAATATAGACGGTTCCTTCAAATACAGGCTCACTGCTACGTTTGGGTTTTATTTTTAGTTGATGTATGGTTTGGCCCGCCTCTTCAAAACTTTGAAGAAGCGTAAAGGAATAGTAGGAAAAAGCCTGGTCAGCAATGGGGCTAATCACTGCGGCGCTGCCAAAGGAAAGGTAGTTGCGGTATAGGTCAAATTCGGAACCTCGGGCTCTGTTAAAGCTGAAACCATTGCTGTTGCCACTGGTTTTTGAGGCTACAATTTTTTCAATCAATGGCAGCGGGCGTTGTACCGTAAGTTGTGATACCGTTTCAGATAGATAAACAATGCCCGACCGGGTGCTATCCAAATCAAGATCTTCATCATCTAATTTTATACCCAGAATCTTCTTGGGGGTTTCTTGGGTCCAAAATGAGCCCTTAGCATAAAAATCTGCTGTATAGCTATCGTGCAGCGCAGCGTTTTTGTTGCGTTGTAGTATGGCTTTCCGTATTATATCGTCTGCAGGATTTGTCTTTCTTCCGATAAACACCTCCTCCAGGTCTACGGCCTCTGCCGTTAATATTACCTGTAGGTCTACGGGTAAATCACCTGCATAAACATGAATTGTTTTACTTTTATAGCCTAGTGATTTAATTCTTAGGGTATAGCGTTCAGCTGCTGGTGCTTTAATTTCAAAATATCCCGACGTATTGCTGGAGGTGCCCAGGTAGCTGTTTTCAATGGATATGCTTACCGATTGTAGGGGTCTACCGGTATTATCGCGTATTGTGCCTTTAATTTGTGCAGACAGCGCAAGGCTAAAAAATACTAAATGGAGGAGAAGAAATAATTTCATATTTGGGTTAATCGTGCTGGTAGCGAAGATACTTGATAATTGCTTTTTTTTAAAGGATTTTAACTTTAATTAGCACACTGCCCTAACCCGGGCGCTGTTATGGAAGAAATTACTGTGCCTTGCCTTTGCAATGCCTCGCTTGAATACCAGCCTAAAATGGCCTCTATAGCTATAAATAAACGGCTTAGCCTGCGAATCGCCGTTTTTGTTTGAACCGTATAATTTCCAAATTTTAGCTTTAAAATTAATACAAAATTGTACCTTTGCATCATGTCTGAAAAAATAATAATCCTTGATTTTGGTTCGCAATATACCCAGTTAATCGCGCGTCGTGTTCGCGAGTTAAATGTGTATTGTGAAATCCATCCTTTTAATAAAGTTCCAGAATTTGATGCCACTGTAAAAGGTGTAATCCTTTCGGGTAGCCCGTACTCTGTGCGTCAGGAAGATGCCCCACAAATAGATTACAGCGCTATACAGGCGAAATTTCCTTTGCTGGGGGTATGTTATGGTGCGCAATATATTGCACAAACGAGCGGTGGCGAGGTATTGCCATCCGAAATCCGTGAGTATGGCAGAGCCAACTTACAGTTTGTAAATACGGATAACACTTTGTTGAAGGGGGTACCGGTGGAATCGCAGGTATGGATGTCGCACGGCGATACCATAAAAGCGGTGCCTGCAGGATTTAATATTATTGCCAGTACAGATAAAGTTAAGGTAGCAGCTTACCATATTGAAGGTACAAAAACGTATGGTATACAGTTTCACCCTGAAGTTACGCACAGTACGGATGGTCAGTTGTTGTTGAAAAACTTTGTAATTGATATCTGTGGCTGTTCGCAGGACTGGACATCAGCATCGTTTGTGGAGACTACTGTGGCTGAATTGAAACAGCAATTGGCCGACGATTATGTTATTATGGCGCTTTCAGGTGGCGTTGACTCGACGGTTGCTGCAGTGTTGTTACATCAGGCTATTGGCGAACGTTTACATTGTTTCTTTGTTGACCATGGTTTATTGCGTAAGGATGAGTTTGAACAGGTGTTGGACTCGTACAAAAACATGGGCTTAAATATTAAAGGTGTTAATGCCAAGGATCTGTTCTTTGAGAAGTTGAAGGGTGTTTCCGAGCCAGAGCAAAAACGTAAAATTATTGGTGCTGCATTTATCGATGTTTTCGATCAGGCATCTAAGGATATTCAGAAGGAGTTACCGGATGGGGTAGAGGCAAAATGGTTAGGTCAAGGAACGATCTATCCGGATATTATTGAGTCTATTTCGGTTAAAGGCCCTTCAGCAACGATCAAATCTCACCATAATGTGGGTGGTTTACCAGACTACATGAAGTTGCAGGTTATCGAGCCGTTGAAAACTTTATTTAAGGATGAAGTTCGTCGCGTTGGAAAGACTTTAAACGTGGATGCCAATATTTTAAATAGACATCCATTCCCTGGTCCTGGTTTAGGAATTCGTATTTTGGGCGACATTACGGAAGATAAGGTACGAATTTTGCAGGAAGCAGATGATATATATATCCGTAACTTAAAGGAATCGGGTTGGTATGATAAGGTATGGCAGGCAGGAACGATATTCTTGCCCGTACAATCGGTAGGCGTCATGGGCGATGAGCGTACGTATGAGCATGTGGTAGCACTACGTGCTGTGGGTTCATTAGACGGTATGACTGCAGATTGGATTCACCTTCCTTATGACTTGCTAGCAAAGATTTCCAATGAAATAATTAATCATGTTAAAGGAATCAACAGAGTTGTTTACGACATCAGTTCAAAACCACCAGCAACCATTGAGTGGGAATAGTAAATTGAAGAAATCATCTTTCTTTTTCGCATTAGCTGTTGCTTTGGGTGTATCTGCGTGTACACCCAAAGCAGGAGCCCTGCGTTCGCCAGTTTATAAAGGTAATGTGGGTGGTGCCACCAAAGAGGTGGATAAAGGGGCTGCCACAGAACATAATAACGCGGTTAATACGAATGCCAAAAACAGAAAAAATTTAGCGCGTAATATTTCTTTGGTATTGCCCTTTCAGCTGGATCAGGTTACGCCGAAGGCGATTTCGGATAAGGACGTCAAACGTGCTGCCTTAGCGTTAGATTTTTATCAGGGCTTTCAGCTGGGCTTGGAAGAGTTGGCACAAAAAGGTGGTAGTTATAACCTGAATGTTTTGGACTCGCGTGATAATGCAAATTACAGTGCTTCTGTAGCGTTATCTTCGGAAGTGGGCGAATCGGGCTTAGTGGTAGGTCCGGTATATCCTTCGGAGATAAAGGCCTTTGGCGCAGCGTTGGAGGATAAAAATACCTTGCAGATTAATCCCTTGGCTGCGACTATGCCTACCGAGTTTAATCTTCCTAATTTGGTATCTTTGACGCCGCCGATAGTGGCGCATAGCAATGCGATTGCAGCGAAGGTAGCGCGGACCTTTATTTCGGGTGATATTATTATCGTATATCAGACCGCAGATAACGATAGTAAGCAGTTTTTAACAGATATGCTCGCTACCATTAAACAGCATAAGAATACGGTTAATATTATTACGGTGTCTACTTTAGCGCAGCTGAACGAGAAACTGTCTGTTACCGGATCGAATATTATTGTGTCGGGAACTACAGATAAAACGCAGTTAAACGCTTTGTTAACAAATCTTACCAAAAAATATAACGAGTCTTATTATACCATTAAATTGTTTGGACATCCACTTTGGGATAGGTTTGATTTTTCAAACTACAGCAATTTTTCTTCTTTTACGCCTGTTATTAGTTCCGAGAGTAATGTAAAAAACTGGACTAGCGCAGTGAAAACTTTTAAGCAGAAGTATAGTGGTACCTTTGGCATTACGGCTTCAGATCATGCTTTTAAAGGCTACGATGCAGCCCTTTATTTTGGTGGATTGATGAATAAGTATGGGGTGGATAAAATTAAGGATAAGCTTACTGCTGAGCCTTATAATGGTATTTTTAGTAATTATAAATTTACCTTCAACGAGAAATGGGGTTTTAGCAACGAAGCGGTTTCTTTTAAGGAGTTCCGTAATGGTGCTTTTCAATTGCAATAAAATTATATGAGTATAAACGAGAGGCGCGTAGGGCAGCAAATTAGAAATTTTGAACGTGCCCTGCAGGGGTATCGTGCGAGCGAGCCTTTATCGCGTTATTTAACACGTTTTTATAAAGAAAATAAACAGATGGGGTCATCCGATAGACGGATGACCTCCCGTTTTTGTTACAACTACTTTCGACTGGGCAACGCGGCGAATAATTTATCGCTTATCGATAGGTTGAAACTGGCAGAGTATTTGTGCGAGCTGTCTTCTGATTTGCTGGTTTGTTATGAGGCGGAATTAGCGGCTACGATAGCCTTGGATATTTCGCAAAAGATGGAAATTGCCCGGACAAGGTTTGCTGTCGATTTTAATGCTTTATTTCCCTTTATTGACCGCCTTTCGCCTGCCGTAGATAGGGAATTGTTTATTCAAGGGTGTTTTGTACAGCCGCATCTTTTTATCCGTATTAAGCGCGGAGCGGAGGATGAGCTGCGTAATGCTTTGGACCATGCTAATATTCCATATACTGTGCTGTCAGCACAGACATTGGCCTTGCCGAATGGTACAAATTTGCAGCAGTTAAAAGCCTTGGCGGGTAGCTATGAAGTACAAGACCTGTCGTCGCAGTATACGGGCACTTTTTTTTCTGCCCTACCTGCTGAACGCTGGTGGGATGCCTGCGCCGCTTCGGGGGGCAAGGCTTTAATGTTTCTAGATCGTAACCCCAAGACTAATTTACTGGTGTCAGACATCCGTCTGTCTATCTTACGTAATTTGGATGAGCGTTTTGAGCAGGCCAAGATTAAACAGCCGTACCGAAAAAAGGTGCTGGATCTTTCGCATCCGGTATCGGATATATTGGGCAACGAAAAGTTCGATGGTATTATTTTAGATGCTCCATGTTCGGGTTCCGGAACCTGGGGGCGTACGCCAGAGATGATGGCGCATTTTTCTGCAGAGAAGCTTGCGGAGTTTTCGGCCTTACAAAAGAAGATTGCATCGAATGTAATTGCGCACCTTAAGCCGGGTAAACCTTTAATTTATATTACCTGCTCGGTGTATAGCGATGAAAATGAATCGGTGGTAGAATTTATAGCCCAGAAATATGGGTTACAGATACAGCATAGTGAGCTTATAAAGGGGTATGATAAGCAGGCTGATAGCATGTTTGTTGCTGTTTTAATCCAGCAATAATACGGCAAGCAGCTATAGCGATAAACCGTTACCGGTGGAGAGCTATAGCTGCTTGTTTCTTTTTAATCCTCCATTTTACTTGGTATTACCAAAACGGGGCAATGTGCTTTACGTATTACTGATTCGGAAACGCTGCCCGATAGAAAGTGTTCAAAACCTGTTTTCCCATTGGTGCCCAAGATTAATAAATCCGTAGACCATTCCTGGGCTACTTGCAATATTTCTTCGCGTATACTTCCAATTCGGGTGAAGGTAAAAATTTCTTTCGCTGAAGCAAAATTTGGCGCCAAACGGTCCAGGTATTCCTGCGCCGAGCTTAGCTGTATTTCCGATACCTCGGGCACCACAATGGGCTGCTGCCCCAGTAGCGGGTCGGCTCCATAACTTGCAGGCGATGTAGGCGGAACTACCGTAATAAGCGCAATGGAGGTCTCTCCATCTACAATTAAATTTTTTGCATATTCCATCACTTGCAAGGAGCAAGGGGTGTCGTCTAATGCGACCAGTATGCGTTTAAATTTTGAATATGCCATAATTTTTTAGTTTATTAAAAGTATCTTCGCTTGTAAAAACAAGAGGGGCTAGTCCTTTGTTTTAAAAATAAATAAAAGTAATGAAAATTGCAGCTTGTAAGCTAAGTATTGTGCCGCTACGTGCCGAGGCTGCACATCGAAGTGAGATGGTGTCGCAGGTATTGTTTGCAGAGGTATTTGAAATATTGGAGGAAACAACGGATTTTTCTCGTGTACGTTTGCTGGACACAGGATATGAAGGTTGGATACAGAAGGGGACTTTTGATATCTTAACCTCCAGCTTTGGAACAAAGTTTATTGTGGATATTAAGGGCGCCGTCGCTGCCGACAAAGAGCTTAGGGTCAATTTGCTGCATGGCACACCCGTGTCGATAGAAGGCCTGGATATTGGAAAGCAGTCGTATGTAGTCCAAGGGGCTATACGCCTTCCGTCGCTGCAGGATTTTGATGTGGAACTGCCTAAGCTGGTTGCCTACTATAGCAACAGCCCTTATCTTTGGGGTGGGCGTTCCAGCCAGGGGATTGATTGTTCTGGTTTTAGTCAGGTGGTCTACCGACATTTCGGTATCCCCCTAAAAAGAGATGCCTGGCAGCAGGCAGAACAGGGAACGGTGGTTGATTTTCTGACAGAAATTAAGGCTGGTGATTTGGCCTTCTTCGATAATGAAGATGGCCGTATTACGCATGTTGGTATTATGCTGGATCGCGATACTATTGTGCATGCCTCGGCTTTTGTCCGTATAGATAAGATGGATAATCAGGGGATATTTAATGCCGACCTCAAGCGGTACACCCATAAATTAAGAATTGTAAAACGTTACTTTGAATAGGATATATGCTAGATCTTAACCATAACTTGCGCTTTTTATTGGCGTCATCACAGTTGTTTCCATTTAACCGTGGATATCATCATACCGATGCTGATCATGATTTATTAAAACAGGCTGCTATGGCTTTCGCTATGGTTGCTGCCGGCGACTTGACGCAGGCTATCGGGGTCTACGGTAAACTTATTGAAGAACAGCCAAAATTGGCTTTCTTCTATGCATGCCGAAGTTTGCTTAACATGGAAACAGGAGATCAAGAGGGTGCTTTCTATGATTACCAAGCCGCTAAAGCGCTGGATTCGAATTATCATACCTATTTAGAATGGCGTATGAATGCAGGTCAAATGCTGGAAGCGGAGGAGCTTGCAGACTTGAATAAACAAATTGCAGCGGATGATACGAACCCTCAGCTTTTTATAAACAGGGCCATGTTGTTGGTACAACATTTTAACTACGAGGAGGCAATTGCCGACTTAACACAGGCGTATGCACGGAAGCAGAATGCTGATGTTTTGGTGTCTAGAGCCGCTATTTACATGCGCATGGTTCGTTATGATGCCGCATTGAACGACTTATCGCTAGCGGCGTCATTGTCGCCAAACCATTCCACTGTTTTTATGTACCTCGGTAAACTGGGCTTGGCGGTAGCGGATTTTACTGGGGCATTAACAAATTTTAATCAAGCGATTGCTTTGGATGCCGGTAATCCCTTGTTGTATGAGGAAAGAGCGCAGTATTTTGAGGCTGTTGAAGATTGGGCGAATGCCATCCAGGATTATTCGGTACTTATCGGTTTAAATCCGGAGGATTTCTTCGCTTATGCACTACGTTCGGATATGTATCAAAAGTTGGGCCTCTTAAAAGAAGCCCTGTTGGACTTGGATGCGGCTATACGTTTAAACCCGTATTATAGTGACCTTTACCAATATCGTGGGGAGATTAAAAAATCATTACATGATTTAGTTGGCGCAGCACAGGATTTTGAAAAATATCAAGAATTAGAAAACGAACTGTAGCGTCGGGAAAGTTTTCATCGTATTTTATGTAAAAAGAATACGATGAAAACTAAAACTATTAAACTCCTTTTTGTTGCTTTATTAGGCATGATGTCCTTAAGCAGTTGTCTGAAAGATAATAATAACGACCTTATTAATGTGCCACAAGGGGCATTTACTATGATGAATGCGTACACCCCCACGCCTGCAGTTCGTTACCTTTTTGATAATAAATATACCGACCATATAGCCTATAAATCGTACGTTTCCGCTTTGGCCTACGCCGGAAAACGCAGAATTAGTATTGTTTCTACAAATAACGAGTTAATCGTGGATACCTTGTATTCCATTAAAAATGGGGCTTACTACACTTCCTTTGTGTATGGTACAGGAAAAAAAGCGAAACATATTATTACCCAAGACTCCTTATTAAAAGATTTAGGTAATACGAACGCGGGTCTTCGTTTTCTCCATTTAGCCGAAAATACCGATAAGGTTAATGTGTACTTCAACAGTAAGGAAACCCCGATATTTAAAGATCGTGCTGTCCAAGATCCCATCCTTACGGAGGAAAATATTAAGGATACCTGGTTTCAACCTGGCGTATCTGGTATGCAGAACATAATTGTTACAGATGCAAATAACAATACCCTCTTGGAGCGCAAATTTGAATTTAAAGCAGGAAAATACTATACTATTAGCCTTGTAGGCGACAAAAACAAAACGAATACTCCACTTTATATTGGTGTATTGGAACAATATAAATAATACGGATAGGTCTTACCGGTATTCTTAGCAATGCGGCAATTTGGTAATTTGATAAATAATTTCCATTTTGCCGCATTACTTTTACCTAATAGATGACGATCCTAAAAAATGATTCGTAGCACTTTATTTTTTGCTTTAGCATTAACTTCATTTTCTGCTTTATCACAAAGCACGCTTCAAGACTCCACACATATCGATCTACAGCCCGTATCGGTTAAGGTCTATTTTGCGCCACAGTCTTTGATGAGTATAACCTCCTCCACACAGGTTGTGGGTCCGAAAACCCTGACGGCACAAGGCTCACAAACACTCGTCTCGGCGCTGAATACGGTGCCCGGAATACGTATGGAGGAACGCTCTCCTGGCTCTTACCGGTTAGCAATGCGCGGAAGTTTAATACGCTCGCCCTTTGGTATTCGGAATACCAAGATTTATGTCGATGATTTTGCCCTTACCGATGCGGGGGGGAATACCTACCTTAATTTGTTAGACCCCCTAGGAATACAGTCTATTCACGTTTTAAAAGGGCCTGATGGTTCCTTATTTGGTGCCAACTCGGGTGGCGTTATTCGTATTCAGCCTAAAGGTTTTGACGCGCTGGAGAATCAGGTTCAGCTGCAGGTTACTGGAGGCTCTTATGGTTTATTTCAGGAGCAGTTATCTGTACAACGGAAGGTCAGTGATAGGTACCAGTTTTCGTTTGATCATAGCTTTTTACGATCCGATGGATATCGGGAAAATACGGCTTTAAATAAAAAAACTTTGCAGACAAGCCACCAATGGCAGGTTAGTAAAATACAGCAACTACGCCTTTTTGCTTTATATACAGACTTGAAATACAATACCCCAGGTGGACTTACCTTAAGTCAATATGAGGCTAACCCGCGCGCGGCAAGGCCGGCAGCAGGGAAGATACCTGGGGCTGCCGAGCAGCAAGCGGGTATTTATAATAAAACCCTATTTGGGGGTCTTTCGAACGCACTACAGCTGACCGAATCGTTGAGCCACCATATTGCGCTGTATGGTTCGTATACGGATTTTAAGAACCCCTTTATTACGAACTTTGAAAAACGTATTGAACGCAATCTTGGTGTGCGCACCTACTTTTCCTACGCTAAACCTGAGGCAGCAATGCCTTGGCAAATGCAGTTGGGATATGAAGGTGCTTTAGGCTGGAACAAAATTGATAATTATGATAACCTAGCGGGTGTTGCGGGAAAGCAGCAGGCCATGGATAATCTGGATAACAGGCAGTGGAATTTATTTTACCGCGCGCAAGTGGAACTGCTGAAAAACTGGAATTTGGAGGGGTCTTTGGGTTTGAATAAAAACAGTATTCATTATAAGCAGCGTTTCCCTGAGGTTAACAACCCTACGGGCGATATTAAGTTTGACGCCGTTTGGATGCCGCGTATGGCTACATCTTATCAATTGAACAGGCTTATGGCGTTACGGGCATCCATTGCTAAAGGCTATAGTGCGCCTACTTTGGCTGAAGTACGCTCGTCGAATCGTTCAATTAATACTGATTTAGCAGCAGAGCGCGGTACAAACTACGAGATTGGATATAAGTTTAAAACAGCCAACAATCGTTTTATTGCAGACTTAGCTGCGTATACGTATACGATGAAAGATGGTATTGTGCGTGCCTTGGATGAGAATGGTGCGGAGTTTTTTTCGAATGCCGGCGAGATGAAGCAGAGAGGGCTGGAGCTAGGTACATGGCTTACCCTGTTGGAACCGCGCAACTTTGGTTTTGTGCGGGAGCTTACGGTGCAGGCTGCATTGGCGTATAACCATTACCGTTTCGGTGATTATAGGGTTGCTAATAAGGATTATTCTAAAAATAAAATTACTGCCGTCCCGGATTGGGTTAATACCAATGTGGTACACCTGGAGTTTCCCCAAAAATTAACGCTGCATCTATTTCATAATTATACCTCTAGTCTTCCTTTGGATGATGGAAATACGGTGTTTGCTAAAAAGTATAATGTACTGCAGGCTAAGTTAAACTGGAATACCACTTTAACTAAAAATACAGCGATAAATCTATTTTTTGGTGCCGACAATATTTTTAACGAAAAGTATAGTTTAGGCAATGACATCAATGCGTTTGGAGGTCGCTATTTTAATGCAGCACCCATGCGTAACTACTATGCGGGTGTGCGTTTTGATCTGAAGTAACTGACGTATTCTACGCGATAGCCTGTATAATCTATAGGCTGGGGAGAGCTAGTTTCCAGCTACGGTTTATAAGCCCATTTTAATGCGGTTGTAGCTTTCCCACTTTGTTATGTTGTTGCAGTGCTTGCACCTGTGGTCGCCCAGGCTTTGATTTGTTGCCTTACCGAGTAAATCTTTGTTTTTTTGCATAGAACCCTTACCTTGCAGCTAGGACACATATGCTACGCTTATGGCGCTTGTGTATACCAAAGGATGTATTTATTTAAACATTAATTTTATGAAACTACATACCATAGATACCGGTTTTTTTAAGTTAGATGGGGGAGCAATGTTTGGTGTTGTGCCGAAAAGTATTTGGCAGCTTACCAATCCGGCTGACGCAAACAATCTTTGTTCCTGGGCTACGCGATTATTATTAATTGAGGATGGCAATCGACTTACCCTCGTGGATACTGCGCTGGGGGATAAACAATCGGCTAAATTTTTTGGTTATTACGATTTGCATGGCGAGGATACCTTGGCTAAATCTTTAGCCCGAAAAGGCTTCCATAGCGATGATATCACCGATGTTTTTCTTACGCATTTGCATTTTGATCATTGTGGTGGCGCAATTGAGTTTGCAGGAGATAAGCTGGTGCCGGCCTTCAAAAATGCGCATTTCTGGAGTAATGAAAAGCATTGGCAATGGGCTACAAATCCAAATCCTCGCGAAAAGGCGTCCTTCCTGACCGAGAATATTAGGCCTATACAAGAGTCAGGGCAGTTGAAGTTTCATCAGGAGGGTGAAAAGTATGACAGCCATATTGATGTCCGTTATGTCTATGGTCATACCGAAGCGATGATGTTACCACAGATACAGTATAAGGATAAAACAATCCTCTATATGGCAGATTTATTACCTTCGGTAGGGCATATTCCTATTCCTTATGTCATGAGTTACGATGTGCGTCCATTGACCACCATGGAGGAGCGTAGCGCGTATTGGGAGGAGATTGTGGAAAAGGACTATATTCTTTTTCTGGAACACGACCCCATTCACGAATGCTGTACATTGCAACAAACCGAGAAGGGAATTCGCTTAAAAGAAACCTTTAAGTTAAGCGAGATATAAGTTCAACCCAACAGCAAGGTGGTATTACCTATGGACACCGCCTTGCTGTTGGGTTGAATATGGTTCGGGGCTATTTATAAACCGATTCCTTTTTGAACTTCTTCACCAATAGGGCATAAACAATTGCGCGGTATTTATTCTTGTTGGATTTGCCTACCGCTTCTATCACCTCATGTAGCGCTTTATCAAGTTTATCGTCGTCGGGTAAGCCCAATTTTTTAATAAGGAAATTTTTCTTTAAGCGATCAAGCTCCGCTTTATCGCCTGAAGATACCGTTTCTGCATCGGCCTTATAAATGGAAGGGCCTAAACCTTTCGTTACAGCAGTAAGCAAATCGTCACTAATATCCAATTTCAATTTTTTTGCTTCAGCGATATAGGCTGCAATTTTTTGATCTAATTTACTCATGTCTTTTAGTTTTAATTAATTGATAATTATGTTAGTATTATAAATCTAAGTAAATACTTTATTTAAAACTAAAATTAAACGTAAGAAAATTAGTTCTTGTAGCGTAAAAACTAAGGAGCAGCCTCGCTATTCTTCTGGCCCAGAAAACGTAAGAAAAAGTATCCTAGAAGTCCGGCCACTGTTGAAGCCAGTAGAATAGCCAATTTGGCCTCTTCCACATAATGATTCTCCGTAAAGGATAACATAGCAACAAATATAGACATCGTAAACCCGATACCGCCTAAAAGCCCGACACCGAAAATATGCGGCCATTGGGCGCCTGATGGAAGGTTCGCTAACTTCAATTTGACACAAAGCCAGCAGGTTACAAATATTCCCAACGACTTACCCACTAATAGTCCGGTGCTAATGCCTAAGCCCAACGAGGATGCCAGCCCCGTTAACATGGAAGCATGCAGAACAATACTGGTATTGACAAACGCAAAAATTGGAATAATTAAAAGGTTAACAGCTGTGGAAAGGCTATGCTCTAGTCTAACTAACGGTGATTCGGAGCCTTCTTTTTTACCTTTACTAGGGATCGACATCGCCGTTAATACTCCGGCAATGGTGGCATGTATACCTGAATGATGAATAAAATACCATAAAAAAATGCCAGGAATTAGGTAAGCCCAAAGGTTCTTAACTCCTAATTTATTTAAGCCCAATTGTAAGGCAAAGATGGCCAATCCAATAAACAAATAGGTAAAATGAATATCCGAAGAGTAAAATAGAGCAATGACTAAAATAGCCAGTAGGTCATCGACAATAGCTAATGCCGCCAGGAAGATCTTGAGGCTTAGCGGGACTTTGTTTCCCAGCATACTAACCACCGCCAATGCAAAGGCTATATCCGTCGCCATAGGGATGCCCCAGCCATGTGCTGTTGCTGTATTGTTATTAAATAATAGGTAAATCATTGCCGGGAAGAAAGCGCCACCTATGGCTGCGACAATCGGCAATAGCGCTTTCTTGGGCGAGGAGAGCTCGCCACTTACGAGCTCTTTCTTTATTTCTAAACCCACCATTAGAAAAAATATGCTCATTAAGCCGTCGTCTATCCATTGTTTTACGGAATATTTAAGCTGTATAGCACCGTAATCAAAGCCTAAATTATAAGCTGTAAACCTAGCAATAGCATCGTGTAAAGGCGAGTTGGCCAACAGCAGTGCGGCACAAACACAACCTATTAATAAAAAACCACTTCCTGTACCTGACTTTAAGTAATTTAGGAGTTTTCCCATATAACATTTTTTAATTTTGTAATTCAAACCGTCTTAAAGACGTTTGTTTAATTTTTATAACGGAACCATTTCAATAGCTCCTTATAGCTAGCTTTTTTACCATACATCAAAATCCCGACACGGTAAATTCGCGCAGCAAACCAAGTGGTAAGGACAAAACCGCCAATCAATAATATTGCCGAGGTTACAATCTGCCAGGTAGGCACCCCAAATGGAATACGTACTAACATGGCAATAGGCGAGGTAAAAGGTATAAAACTTAACCAAGTAGCTACATTACCATGGGGGTCGTTGAGTAATACACTAAAGGATAGGGCATAGGTTAATAACAAGGGCATGGTAACGGGCATGGTAAACTGCGAAGCCTCTGTTTCACTATCAACCGCAGATCCTATGGCGGCAAATAATGCCGAATAGATTAGGTAGCCCCCCAGGAAAAAGATAAAAAAGCAGGTAATTAATTCGCCAAAATTTACAGATTGAAACATCGCCAGCATTTCAGGCGTTAACAGCGCCTCCTGTGCTGTACCCTCGGCATGACTAAGGCTGTCTAGGGTCTCGGTTTGCATGCCTCGGTTAACCATCTGCTGCCCGAGTTCTTCTTTAGATACCAAGAATGTCGATGCTGCTGTGGCCAAAATAAAAGTAAAAATAATCCAAAGCATAAATTGCGTTAAGCCCACTAAGCCAATACCCACAATTTTACCCATCATCAACTGAAAAGGTTTTACGGAGGATATAATGACCTCGATAATGCGATTGCTTTTTTCTTCAATAATACCGCGCATAACCTGCGATCCATAAAGAAATAAAGACAGGTATACCAATACCGATAAAGCCAAGGCTATCCCCATGGCGACCTCTGTATTGCTATCTTTGGTCTCTCCATCCGCCGTAATTTCTTTAGCTACAATATCTACAGCGCTGTTTATTTCCTTTAGTTTGTTGGTATCAATACCGAGTTGCTCATATTTAAACTGTTGTATAATTCCGGTTAAATCGTTTCGGATTTCCTTCTGGCTGAGTACATTGGGTTTCGACGACGACAGGAATTCTACTTTCTGCGCGGAAAAAAAATCCTCAGGTATAAACAAAATACTCGTATTATCCGACGCGAGTTTTAAATTTTCGAGTTGTGTCGACAAGTCTTTTTTGTCGTCAATATAGGTTATATTTTTATTGTTTTTAAGTTTCGCAGAAACAGTATGGGTGTTGTCTACCACATAAACATACGCGTGGCTGTCTTCAAAGCTCTTTTTTGTCAGGAATATAATGCCAACATACATGGCTATAAAAAATAAGGGAACTAAGAAGGTGGTTAGCAAAAACGAACGCTTGCGTACACGGGTTAGGTATTCGCGTTGTATAATTAAGATTATTTTATCCATGATTTATGCGATATCGGTGGCGGTTACTTTTTCAATAAATATATCGTTAATAGAAGGGATGACCTTTTTAACCTGCAGGATTTCTACTTTCGTCATTAGGAAGGCAAGGACCTCATTTAGCCTTACTTCAGGCTGCAGTTTTATTTGAATTTGCTGATTCATCGTATCATCAACCTGCACCGTAAAAAGGCTGTTCTCCCCGATCAGAGAGTTCGTCTCCTGTAGGTTAGCATATTGAATGTGGTAGCTTTGTTTATCATATGCGTCTTTAATAGCTTTAACACTGCCATCAAGCACCTTTTTGGATTTATTGATCAGCGCAATATTATCACAAATCTCCTCTACAGTTTCCATGCGGTGTGTAGAATAAATAATTGTCGATCCCTTTTTATTAAGAGCAAGAATTTCCTCCTGTATCACTTGAGCATTTACCGGGTCGAAACCCGAAAAGGGCTCATCGAGAATGATAAGCTCGGGTTCGTGAAGTATAGTCGCAATAAACTGTACCTTTTGCTGCATCCCCTTACTGAGGTCTTCAATTTTTTTATTCCACCAACTGCCGACATCAAATTTATCAAACCAATATATTAGTCTTTTACGGGCATCATTTCTCGACAGGCCTTTAAGTTGTGCCAGGTAAATCATCTGTTCACCTACTTTCATCTTTTTATAAAGCCCTCTTTCTTCCGGAAGGTAACCAATTTTGCCGATATGTTTGGCTGCAAGGGGTTCATTATGAAAGAAAATTTGTCCTGCGTCGGGTGCTGTAATTTGGTTTATTATACGGATTAAAGAGGTTTTGCCCGCTCCATTGGGTCCTAAAAGACCAAAAATCTTTCCTTCAGGTATGGCTAGTGAAACATGGTCGAGCGCCGTATGATTGGCATACTGCTTTACAATGTTTTGTATGTCTAAAATTAGGTTTTGCATAGCTCGCTAAAATAACAAAAAAGACTGGCATTAACGAGCTCCATACCTCAGGAGCTTTAATTTTAGTAAAATAATTTTACCTTTGTCTATGCTTGTAAAAACCGCCGAATTTATCTGTAGCAATACCCAGGTAGACAAATTGCCTACCCCAAATCTTCCAGAATATGCTTTCATCGGAAGGTCAAACGTTGGTAAGTCTTCTTTAATTAATGCCTTAACAGGTCGTAAAGGCTTAGCCAAGACTTCCCAGAAACCTGGAAAAACGCAACTTATTAATCACTTTGTAATAAATAATAATTGGTATCTCGTAGATTTACCGGGATACGGTTATGCACAGACCTCCAAGAAAAACCGTTCCGATTGGGAAAAGTTTATCCGTAAATACTTGCTATCAAGAGCGAATTTGCAGTGCATCTTCGTTTTAATCGATAGTAGACACGAGCCACAGAAAATTGATCTTGACTTTTGCTGTTGGCTGGGCGAGAAGGGCCTTCCGTTTATGTTGGTGTTTACGAAAGCCGATAAGCAATCGTCCGTAAAATCGGATCAGAATGTCAGTAAGTTCAAAAGAGCGCTGCTAAAATGGTTTGAAGAGGTGCCACAACGGTTTTTAACGTCCGCAGAAACGAGAATGGGTTTATTACCCATATTGGAAACTATAGATCAAATTAATACGACTTTTATAGCGCCTTCGGAAGAAAATTAACGATGAAAAAATACCTGTCATTAGTGCTTTTTGCACACAGTATATTTGCGCTTCCCTTTGCTATAATAGGCTTTTTCTTAGCTATATCTACTACGGTATATGAATTTGATTGGAAGCTGTTTGCCTTAATGTTATTGTGTATGGTTACAGCCCGCAATGCAGCAATGGCATTTAATAGGTACCTGGATCGGGATATTGATGCCTTAAATCCGCGTACCGCTATTCGCGATATCCCCGCGGGTAGAATAAGTGCCAAAAATGCCCTGCAATTTACGCTGGTAAACTGCATTATTTTTGTTTTGGCGACCTATTTTATCAATCCATTATGTCTTTTATTATCGCCAATAGCTTTATTTGTTATCCTATTTTACTCCTATATGAAGCGCATATCGCCCTTATGTCACTTCGTGTTGGGCTTGGGTTTAGGCTTAGCACCCGTTGGGGCATACCTTGCCGTTGCCGGGCATTTTGATATAGTGCCCATATGCTATGGATTTGCGGTATTAACCTGGGTAAGTGGTTTCGATATTATTTATGCTATGCAAGATGAATCGTTTGACCGTGCGCATAATCTAAAGTCTATACCCGCCAATTATGGTGCTGTGCGCGCCTTACAGCTATCGTCGGTATTGCATGTATTGTCCTTTGTGTTGGTGTTACTACCCATATGGTTTATAGATTTAGGGCTTTTCTACTATATAGGGGTTGTTTTTTATGGTTTACTATTAATTTATCAGCATAGAATTGTATCCGCAACAGATTTAACACGTGTAAACCGTGCTTTTATGACCACGAATGGTGTAGCTTCGGTTATTTTTGCGTTATTTTACCTATTGGATGTGGTAGCCGGGCATTGGAAATTTTAATGCTTTTTTAATATAGTGATAAAAATTATTGTCTTTCAATTTTGAAATAATAATATTTGCAAAAATCTTTTAAATGTAATTAATGGCAAAAAATTTATTAATAGTAGAGTCTCCAGCAAAGGCTAAAACGATAGAAGGGTATTTAGGTAGTGACTTTTTAGTGAAGTCCAGTTATGGACATATTCGTGATTTAGTGAAGACGGATGACGCCATAGATACTGATAATAAATTTCAACAAAAATATGAGGTTCCTGCAGATAAAAAGGCTGTAGTGAGCGAGTTAAAGAAGTTGGCCAAGGCCGCAGAAATGGTGTGGCTAGCATCCGATGAGGACCGCGAGGGAGAGGCTATTTCTTGGCACTTATTCGATACGTTGGGCCTCAAAGATGAGGCGACAAAACGTATTGTTTTCCACGAAATTACAAAACCTGCCATATTAAAGGCCATAGAGAACCCGAGAAAGATTGATTATAATCTGGTGAATGCACAGCAAGCTCGACGTGTATTAGATCGTTTAGTAGGTTTTGAGCTGTCGCCTGTATTATGGAAAAAGGTAAAACCTTCGTTGTCCGCCGGGCGTGTTCAATCGGTCGCTGTGCGTCTGATTGTAGACCGGGAACGTGAAGTTAATCGATTTGATGTCGATGCTAATTATAAAATTGTAGCGATCTTTCATACGGGTAAGGGTAAGGAGTCTTTTAAAGCAGATTTACCAAGTCGTTTTGCGAAGAAAGAAGAGGCAGCGCAGTTTTTACAAGATTGTATAGCTGCGGAGTATAATGTCGCGAATTTAGAAAAGAAACCTGCCAAAAGAAACCCGGCAGCACCGTTTACGACATCTACTTTGCAACAAGAGGCGAGTAGAAAATTAGGATTCTCGGTGGCACGTACGATGCAGGTTGCGCAACGCTTATACGAAGCCGGTAGAATTACGTATATGCGTACCGACTCGGTCAACTTGTCGGATACGGCAATGCAGGCTGCGGAAGATGAAATTACAAAGGCTTACGGCGATAAATACCATAAAGCCAGACGCTATAAAACTAAAGCTGCCGGTGCGCAGGAGGCTCACGAGGCTATCCGTCCGACTTATTTTTCGGACCATTCTATCGACGGCGATAATGGCGAAAGACGTCTGTACGAGCTGATTTGGAAGCGTGCTATTGCATCGCAGATGAGTGAAGCAGAATTTGAGAAAACGGTTGCAAAAATTGATATTTCTACGCGTAGCGAAGCGTTAACGGCTACCGGAGAAATATTAAAATTCGACGGTTTTTTAAAGGTGTATATGGAGTCTACAGATGAGGACAACGACGCGCAGGGCGACGAGGATACCGACAATGCATTGTTGCCTCCTTTGGAGAAAGGGCAAAACTTGTTGTTAAACGAAATGACAGCAACGCAGCGTTTCTCTAGACCGCCAGCACGCTATACCGAAGCTTCTCTGGTGAAAAAATTGGAAGAGTTGGGTATTGGTAGACCTTCTACCTATGCGCCGACAATTTCTACCATTCAAAACCGGGGTTATGTGGTCAAAGAAGATCGCGACGGTAAATCCCGCGATTTCCAGGTATTAACGTTGACGCAAGGTACTATTAACGAAATTACCCGCACCGAAATGACCGGTGTTGAACGTAGTAAATTATTCCCTACTGATATTGGGGTACTGGTAAATGATTTCTTAGTGGAACATTTTAAAGGTATCGTAGACTTTAACTTTACGGCGACCGTAGAAAAGGAATTCGACGAGATTGCACAGGGTAATAAAGAGTGGACGGATATGCTGGAGGGTTTTTATCGCCCGTTTCATACCGAGGTAGAGGATACCTTGGCCAATGCCGACCGTGCAACGCATGAAAAGGAGTTGGGTATAGATCCGGTATCTGGAAAACCGGTAAGTGTACGTGTTGGACGTTTTGGTCCTTTGGTGCAGATTGGTTCTGCCGATGATGAGGAAAAACCACGTTTTGCATCCCTACGTAAAGGGCAGATGATTGAAACCATTACCTTCGAGGAGGCCATGGAGCTGTTTAAGCTGCCTAAAAAAGTAGGATCTTTTGAGGAAAAGGAAATGACCGTAGCAATTGGTCGTTTTGGTCCGTACATACGTCATAACTCGGCTTTCTATTCCTTGCCTAAAGGCGTGGATCCTTTGGATGTTACCGAAGAGGAGTGTATCACCATTATCAAAGAAAAGCGGCAGAAGGATATTGAGAAAGTTATTCGTGTGTTTGATGAAAATCCAGAAGCGCAGATCGAAAATGGGAGATGGGGCCCCTTTGTACGCTTTGGTAAGCAGAATCTTAAAATACCTAAAGGTACCGATGTAAATACCATTACCTACGAACAGGTAGTGCAATGGGCTGCTGAGGATCCCAAAGCTCCCAAAGCTCCTAAAGCTGCGAAGGCTACAAAAGCTGCGGCGAAGGCTACAAAAACGACAAAAACGACAAAAACGACAAAAACAACAAAAACGGCAACAAAAGCTAAAACTGTTGCCAAAAAGAAATAAGCTAATGAAGAAGGATTTACCGTTGAATATTGTCGAAGATATCTCGATAGCAGTGGTGTTAGAAAATGATAGCCCAACGGGAATGTTATGGTATGTATACCTCGTAAACGAACAGAAGGTACCATTGAAGAATGTTTTCGTGACTTCTAAGGGATATGGAGTAAAGGAGGGTAAAGAGGTGAAGACAACAACCCTGCGCCATTTTATCGGCGATGTAGAAGCGAGTGCTTTTGTTAAAATCGAGGCAATAGACCAACAGGTTTTTGGTTTAACCAACGAGTATTGGTTAAGTTATTATATTAACGATACAATTTACGATAAAAAATATATATTCTTACCGGAAAGCATTGTCGATGACAACCTTTCCAAAATACCTTTAGTAAATAAACCTGGGGTTTTAATCGGAGGTAACAGTTAATTTTATGGCTCGAAAGAATTTTATTATTGCTATAGATGGCTTCTCATCCTGTGGTAAAAGTACGGTAGCAAAGGCGATTGCAAAGAAGCTTGATTTTGTGTTTGTGGATAGCGGCGCTATGTATCGTGCGGTGACCTTATATTTTTTGCGTAATAAAGTGGATTGTAAAGACAGTAATGCTGTGAATGCGGCGTTAACGGATATACATATTGATTTTGTCCCGAATCCAGATCGCACGGAAATAATATTGAATGGCGAGGATGTCTCGGAGGAAATTCGCTTAATGGAGGTGTCGGCTAATGTTAGTGAGGTATCGGCGATAAAAGAAGTTCGCGTCGCGATGGTGGCGCAGCAGCAGAAGTTGGGTAAACGCCGTAATATTGTGATGGATGGCCGCGATATTGGAACGACGGTTTTTCCTGATGCCAACCTTAAAATATTTATGACAGCAAACCCGAATGTGCGTGCAGAACGTAGGTTTGCCGAGCTTACAGCCAAAGGAGAGCAGGTGACGATGGAGGAGATTAAAGCTAACCTGGCACACCGGGATCATATCGATAGCACCCGCGCTGAAAGCCCATTGCGGCAGGCTGAAGATGCTATAGTACTCGACAATTCGAATCTTACGCAGGAACAACAATTGGCCTTTGTGATGGAGGAGTATTCCAAAAGAGCCTAGTAGTTTAGGTAATAAAATAAGGCACGCCATTGGCGTGCCTTATTTTTTTGGGTCTATTTTTGGGGTTGCCTTACTTAAAATTAACCTGCTGTTAACCGAAAGTTTTTGTTGTATCCCTACTTTTACCTATTAACTATAGCATATGAATTATAAGGTATTATTAGCTGCAGGGTTGCTTTTTGCTGGCGCAGTGCAGGCGCAAGATGTGGTGCGCGGGAGGGTGTACAACGACACCAACAAAAATGGGGTTTTCGATAAGATGGATTCTGCTGTTGCGCATGTTTCGGTGAGTAATGGTGTGCAGGTCGTACAAACGAACAGTAGGGGCGAATATGAACTTCCGGTAACCGATGATAATATTATTTTTGTTGTCAAGCCTTCGGGTTATGCTTTACCAGTAGATGCCGATAACCATCCGCAGTTTTACTACCTGCACAAACCGAAAGGCTCTCCGGTAATGCTTTACCCTACAAGCAAACCTACAGGTAAGCTGCCCAAATCCTTGGATTTTGCCCTTTACAAGCAGGAGGAAAACCCAAATTTTAAGGCCTTTATCTTTGGTGATCCGCAAACTTATACCCAGGAGGAGCTTGATTTTTTTAATAAGGGTATTGTGCAGGATATAAAAAGCACGTCCGGAGTACGTTTCGGCATAAGCATGGGCGATTTGGTTGGCGATGATCTTAGCCTGCATCATCCTTATAAGAAGCTGATAGGATCGCTAGGACTTCCCTGGTTTAATGTAATGGGAAACCATGATATGAACTTCGATGCTCCGACCGATACCTTGTCTGATGAAACGTTTGAACTGAATTTCGGACCTAATAATTACGCCTTTAATTATGGGAATGCACATTTTATTGTTTTGGATAATATCTTGTATCCGAATCCCCGGACGGGGAAGGGGTATCTGGGAGGTTTCCGAAAGGATCAACTGGATTTTGTAGCCAATGATTTGCAGTTTGTGCCCAAGGATAAGTTGGTGATTTTAGCTTTTCATATTCCCTTGTTGCACCAGAATTCGGATGTATTTAGAAATGAGGATCGACAACGTTTGTTCGATATTTTAGCCGATTACCCGAATGTGATGGCAATATCGGCGCATACTCATTTCCAACAGCAGATTTTTTATGATGCCAAGGATGGCTGGAAACAGGCTAAACCTTTACATGAGTACAATGTGGGTACCACATCGGGCGATTGGTATTCTGGACAGGTAAATGCGGATGGGGTTCCGGTTTCTACCATGCGTGATGGTACGCCGAAGGGTTATGCCCTATTGCGGGTGGACAACAATAGGTATGCCTTCGATTATAAAGTCGCTGGTGCGCCTGAGAGCTATCAAATTAAGCTTGTTGGCCCCGCTGTTGTGAAAGCATCTACAGTGCGTAGGTATAAGGTATATGCTAACTTCTTTATGGGGAAGGCAGGGGATAAGGTAAGCTATCGTATTAATAGTGGCAATTGGCAGGAAATGGAATATGTTAGCCTAGCGGACCCGCAGTATATGTACGAATTACTGAAGTATGATAATGCCGCGCAATTGATACCGGGAAAAAGGCCTTCCGACCCTGAATTGTCGACGCATTTATGGCAGTTGAATTTGCCTAAATTAAAAAGTGGTATACATACTATTGAGGTGCAAGCTGTAGATATGTACGGAAAACAGCATCAGCAGTCGATGACTATAGAGGTACTTTAGCTGCGGCCAGGTAGAATTAAAAAAGGGTGTCGGTCTAAATGACCGACACCCGTTTTTTAATTCTTAGAATTTTTTAGCTTTTTATTGCGCTGTACGAGCAGGTAACTGATGTAGAGTAAAACTAGCCAAATCGGAATAAGCTCCACTGAAATTTTTAAGGCCGTGAACCACATCATCACTAACACGGCTAATAAGAATACCAACGCTATAACATTGCTGACCGGGTAAAATAAGCTGGGAAATTTTGTTTTAACGCCTGCTTTTATTTTGTGCTTCTTAAAGTGTAGGTGCGTCCAGCTAATCATTATCCAGTTTATAATCAATGACGATACAACCAAAGACATTAAAATCGATAAGGCCTTTTCTGGAATTATCTTGTTGATTACTATACATATCGCTACTAAGGCTGCCGACACTAAAATAGCCGCAATTGGGGCACTATTTTTGTTTAATTTTTTCAAAAATTGTGGCGCATTTCCTTGCTCAGCCAAACCGTACAGCATTCTAGAATTCGAATACACACAGCTATTATATACCGATAGGGCGGCCGTTAGCACAATAAGATTAAGTACATTAGCAATAATCGTAGTAAAGTAAAATGTTTTGTTAAACAGCGTAAATTGATAGCTCTCTAAAGCGTTGAATACCTCGACAAAAGGACTGGTATCTTTGGTAATCATCGACCAGGGCATTAAGGAAAATAAGATAATCAATGCACCGACATAAAAGATTAATATACGTATCAGCACCTGGTTGGTAGCTTTAGGGATATTTTTCTCTGGGTTTTCGGCCTCGGCAGCGGTTATGCCTACCAGCTCTAATCCGCCAAAGGAGAACATAATCATCACCATTGCCGCTAACAGCCCCTGATAACTGCCGTCTTCAAGTTTCCCCAACCAACCCTTAGGAAAGAAACCGCCATCGTTATATAGATTCGCTAGGGTTGCCTTTTCGCCAGCACTTCCCGAAATTAATAAATAGCTCCCGAAGAGTATCATCGCAATAATTGCTACCACCTTGATTATTGAAAACCAGAATTCCGTTTCCCCATACACCTTTACGGAGGCTACATTAATAGCATTGATAACGAAGAAGAAAAACATACTCGATACCCACAATGGAATTTCTGGCCACCAGAACTTTACATAAACTCCTATTGCTGTTAATTCGGCCATACTTACCAGGATGTATAAAACCCAATAGTTCCATCCCGAGGCAAAGCCAGCAAACGGGCCCCAATACTTGTTGGCAAAACTGGAAAAACTTCCTGAAATGGGTTCTTCGACCACCATCTCGCCCAACTGCCGCATAATAAAGAAAGCAATTACTCCCGCAATTGCATATCCTAAAATTACCGAAGGCCCCGCCAATACTGCGGCCTGACCAATACCTAAAAATAACCCCGTGCCAATAGCGCCTCCAAGTGCGATAAGCTGAATATGCCTATTACTGAGTCCGCGTTTTAGTTTCTCGTCTGATTTTTCCTTTTCCAATTTTTATTTTGTTACTGTCTTTTTATTAACCTTGCGGAAATTACTTCATTTGTATAATTTTATCTACAATATATACCGTATTCCCGCGCCATGGTAATATCCCATGATACTCTTTATAATGTAAGTCAAAGAATTTCCCTGAATTTTCAGATAACACCTGAAAAACCGAGTCGTTCTCTACAGAGAAGGTAAAATCGTTGGAGGTAAGCCCCCCCGTTCTACCGGCACCAAAGCCTTCTTGGATAATTTTCCCTTCATAGGTTTTAAATACATTCCCCTTTTTAACGGCATAGTTTAAATAACCCGATTTAACACCTTCGCCAAATACAAAGTAATATTTAAAATACACAAAAATACCCAATCCAAGGACTAGTATTAGCATAAGCCAACCTATAAAGGATCTAATTTTAGTTTTTACTTTCGATGCTGTTGTGTTTGATTCGTTCATAACCGTATCTTTTTCAATAAAGATAAAAAAAGTAGAAAATAAAAAAGGGAAAATAAAAAATTAAAAAAGGTAAGTGGATGAAGACTTACCTTTTTTAATTTTTCCGTAGCAATTAAATTATAACTGCGCTTTAATTTTTTCCTTTGTGGCATCGCCAATAGGCACCAAAGGTAGGCGCACTGTATCCGTACCAAAACCTTTTTGCTTTAAGATATATTTTACACCTGCCGGGTTACCTTCTACAAAACACAAATCTGTAATGGCCAATAAGCGGTTATGTATAACCCGCGCAGCGGTGAAATCAGCATGCGCACATAGATGTGCCAAACGCGCGACTTCTCTTGGGTAAGCATTTCCTACAACCGATATAATACCCACCGCACCTAGCGCCATCATCGGCAATGTAACCGGGTCGTCGCCAGAAATTAAGGCAAAGCCTTCTGGAGCATCTCTTAAAATTTCCGAAAACTGAGCAAAACTACCCGATGCCTCCTTAATAGCAACGATATTCTTAAAATCATGGGCTAAACGCACCGTCGTTGCCGCCGAGATATTACCGCCAGTGCGGCCCGGAACATTATATAAGATAATTGGAAGCTTAGCTACAGCAGCAATAGCCTTATAATGCTGGTAAATACCTTCTTGCGTAGGCTTGTTATAATAGGGAGATACGGATAGGATAGCGCAAAAACCAGGAATATTAAATTCGGCGATTTGTTTCACGATCTCTGCCGTGTTATTACCACCAATACCCGCAACCAAAGGGATGCGTCCGTCAACTTTCTCTGCCGTAAATTCCCACACCTGTTTTCGTTCCTCGGAGCTTAACGTAGCCACTTCGCCAGTAGTGCCCAATGACACTAAATAGTCCATGCCTTCCTCAATTTGAAACGTTATTAATCGTTCTAATGTTTCAAAATCAACTGTTCCATCTGCATGAAATGGTGTAACCAAAGCTACACCTGCTCCCTGAATCTCCTTCATTTCTTTACTGATAATTTATGTATATTATTAAGTTTATTGATTTATCATTTCTAAAACCTCCTGTTCCGAAATAATCGGTACATTAAGTTTTTCTGCCTTTGCTAGTTTAGAAGGCCCCATTTTATCACCCGCAACTAGAAAGTTAAGTTTGGCCGAGATACTACTCAGCATTTTTCCGCCATGCGACTCAATCAATGCGGTTAATTCCTCGCGAGAGTAGTTCGCAAAAACCCCCGATATCAAGAACGTTTTTCCTGTTAAGGAATCGCCCGCCCGTAAAACCTCTTTTTCTTCAATTGCAAACTGCAAGCCCAACTCCTGTAGTTTCGATAATTCGGCGATATGGCTATCCGTATGCAGGTAGTTATACACACTATCGGCAATACGTATACCAATATCCGGCACTGCCGATATTTCTTCCATACTCGCCTGCGCGAGCAGCTGAATATTTTTAAAATGCAAAGCTAACTTTTTAGCGACCGTTTCCCCAACATGACGAATCCCCAAGGCAAAAAGTACCTTTTCAAAAGGTTTCTTCTTCGAAGCCTCCAGTCCAGCCAGCATATTGTCGATTGATTTTTGTCCAAATCGATCCATACCAACCAAAATGTCCTGTTTGTGGTGTAGGGCATAGAGGTCGGATATCTGCTGGATATAACCATGGGCGTATAATGTTTCTATAGTTTCGTCGCCCAAGCCTTGTATATCCATCATTTTACGGCCTATAAAGTGCTGTAGTTTACCGACAATCTGTGGTTTACAGCCATATTCATTCGGACAGTAATGCACGGCTTCTCCCGCTTGGCGCACCAGTTCTGTACCACATTCCGGGCAGTGCGTAGGGTAGACTATAGGCGTTGCATTTAACGGTCGTTTTTCAATATTTGCTGCGATAATTTTGGGAATTATTTCGCCTCCTTTTTCCACAAATACCGTATCACCCTGATGTAGGTCTAAGCGCGCAATCTCGTTGGCATTATGCAGCGAGGCGCGTTTTACCGTGGTACCGGCCAAAAGTACTGGTTTTAAGTTCGCCACTGGCGTTACCGCACCTGTACGCCCCACCTGATAACTAACTTCCTTCAGTATAGTTTCTACACGCTCCGCTTTAAATTTAAACGATGTTGCCCAGCGCGGAGATTTCGCTGTAAAGCCCAAATCTTCCTGGTAGGCATATTCATTTACTTTGATAACAATACCATCAATATCAAAGGACAACTGATGGCGTGCTGTATCCCAATACTGTATAAATGCTAAAACCTCGTCTATGTTACTACACAGCTTGTTATCCTTACAAACAGGAAAGCCCCATTGCTGTACAGCCTCCAAGCTATTCCAATGCGTTTCAAATACCTTATTTCTATTGTCCATGTACAAGAAGTACAAGAAACAATCCAAAGGGCGCTTAGCCACCTCAGCAGAGTCCTGCAGTTTCAGTGTTCCCGAGGCAAAATTTCTGGGGTTAGCATAAGGCTGTTCGTCATTTTCCTCCCTTTCCTTATTTAAGCGTAAGAAAGCAGATTTATGCATAAAAATCTCCCCTCGAATTTCAAAGCGTTCAGGATATGCATTACCTTTAAGCTGATGCGGGATGCTCCGAATGGTTTTCACATTTTGGGTCACATCGTCGCCCTGCAATCCGTCGCCGCGTGTTACAGCACGAACTAATTTACCATCTTCATACGTCAAAGAGATCGATAAACCATCAAATTTTAACTCACAAACATAATGCACCTCTTCACCAATGGCTTTTCGAACCCGTTGGTCAAAATCGCGTAATTCCTGTTCATTATACGTATTACTCAGCGAAAGCATAGGCCAGCGATGCTGTACTGTTTGAAATTTTGAAGTGATATCTCCACCCACCTTTAGGGTAGGTGAGTTCGGGTCTTGGAATTGCGGGTAAGCTTTTTCAAGCGCTTCCAATTCCTTAAGTTTAACATCAAAATCATAATCCGATACCACAGAGTTTGCGAGAACATAATATTGATAATTATATTCATTCAGTTCTGCGGTAAGCTGATCAATTTTTATTTTTATATCCTGCGACATCTGCAACGAAATTAATAAATTTTTATAAGGCTAAAGTAATATAACACCAATAAAAAAATCAACAACAAGGTATAGCCACCATGCTTGTCGATGTCTTTTATTCGATTGTTCTAAAAATCTACTTACTGTAGAAATTATTTGTCGGCAAGTCGGAGAAACACTGTATTTTGTTCACATAAAAGTCCCATATGATGGATTTTTTATACCGACCAGTTTTATTCTCCGGAACCTTATATTTTTTACGTTTACGTGCATTTCTAAAGAAATACAAGAAGAAATACTGGTGTGCACGACTAACGGCCCAGGCATCCTTAGGTTTCCGTTCTACCAAAAAATGGATTAAGGCAAGTAAATCCAACCATAACCGTATAAAAATTACCCCAACAGCTCGGAAAAAAGGTAGGTTTTTCTGCAACATAAGCAGGTTATTCCTAAAGTTAAGGTAAGTCTTCTGGGGATTGCTTGTGTTTAGTGTTCCGCCACCAACATGGTATATAACACTATCAGGGCAGTAGCCAATGCGGTAGCCCATGCGCTTTAAGCGCCAGCAGAGGTCAATCTCTTCCATATGTGCAAAGAAATCACCATCAAAACCGCCAGCCAGTTTCCAGGCATCCGCTTTAATAAATAAGGCCGCACCGCTGGCCCAGAAGACCTCCTGCGGATTATCATACTGGCCCTGGTCTTTTTCGCAGACCTGCATCATGCGGCCCCGACAAAACGGATAGCCATAGCAATCCAAATAACCACCGGCGGCGCCGGCATGCTCAAAGTTTTCTTTATTGTGGTAGGCCAAAATTTTGGGCTGTGCAGCCACATAATTTTCCGTCTCCATAAGGTCTATGACCGGCTGTATCCAATTTTGCGTCACTTCGACGTCCGAGTTTAGCAGCACATAATAATCCGCATCAACCTGCTTCAGAATTTGGTTATACCCCTCGGCGAAGCCGTAATTTTTATCGTTTTCAATTACCTCTATAGTGGGGTAATACTCTTTTACAAAAGATACCGAGTCGTCTGTAGAAGCGTTATCTCCCAATACGAAGGTAATGTTGGCATATATACTGTTATAAACAGAAGGCAAAAACTTCTCTAAAAAGTATCGCCCGTTCCAATTTAAGATTACAACAGCGACTTTCGGGCTAGTACTCATATTTTATTTTTTCGTTGTCTCTTCCATCGATTATGTGTCCATAACCAATACGTAGGATTTTTTCGTATTATTTCCTCTGTAAATTTATTATGTATCTCCGTAATTTCGTGCTCCGCATACTGCTGCGGATTTTCAACCAAAGTTGTAAATTTACAGAAGTAATGGCCGCGCTGAGGTTTACGTCCGATTTCACAAAATACCACCGGAAAGTTAGTCATTTTAGCAATGCGTTCCGTGCCGGTATACACCAGAGTATCCTGGTTTAGAAACTCCATAAAATAATCTGTTTCCTGGTATAGCGGGGTCTGGTCGGCCACAAACATACTAATATGAGGATGGTTTCGCAACTTTACAATATGGCGCAAAATCTGCTTCATAGGCACCATGGTCGCACCGAAGCGTGTACGCACAGCATTATAGATATAATCGAAGTCTTTATTGTTAAGTGGTTTGTAGATAATCAACTTGGGTTCCTGCGTCATTAACGACAAGCGATGTATGCCCAATTCCCAGTTGCCATAATGTGCTGTAACGCCGACAACCGCCTTTCCAGCGTTAAAATGGCGGTAAACTTCTTCCGGATTAATCAACTCTATTCTTTTAAGCACCTCCTTTTCCGTGATGCTAAACATTTTAATAATCTCCACGATAATATCCGGGAAATAACGGTAGAAAGCGTTTGCAATAGCTTTTATTTCGGCTTCACTCTTTTCCGGAAAGGAGTTATGAAGATTTTTGTAAACCACTTTTTTGCGGTATCCAAAAACATGGTAAACCAAGAGATACAGAAAATCCGACAGTAAATACAACAGCCAAAAAGGAAGTTTTGAAAGCGCCCATAAAAAGAAATAAAGTATACTTTTCCTCATTAAATACGGTGTGTAGCGTTTAAAAGTTTACAAATATCCTTAAATAAAGTTACTTTTGCTCCACAATTTAAAGGATTTTTTGAATATGTCAAATTCTATTGTTTTATCGGCAAACTACCTGCCGCCGGTATCCTATTTTCATGTCATTGCACAGCAGGATTCGCCTATAGTAATAGACGGATACGAGCATTTTATAAAACAAACCTACCGCAGTCGTACGGCTATTGGCACCGCAAGTGGTACGTTGGACTTAATCGTTCCCGTGCAACACGGTCGTAGAGAAAGGGTTGCTATGAAGGATGTGCGCATAAACGCCGACCATGATTGGCAACGTTTGCATTGGAAAAGTATTCAGACAGCCTATCGAGGGTCTGCCTATTTTGAATATTATGAAGATGATTTTGCTGATTTTTATGATAAGAAGTTTGATTTCCTCTTCGATTTTAATGTACAGCAGTTGGAGCTTGTGCTGAAATTATTGAAGCTAAAACCAACGGTACTATTTTCTGATCGCTATGTCGCTGTAGAAAATGATACGATGGATTTCAGAACACTCATCCATCCGAAAAAACCATCGCTATATGCTGCGCCAAAGCCTTATTATCAGGTGTTTGAGGAGCGTATGGGCTTTATGCCAAATTTAAGTATTGTCGACCTTATCTTTAACCAAGGGCCACAAAGCAAAAACTATCTTTAATAAAGGCTAAACTATTTGCTTCTTTTGTTGTTTTAGAACAAAAACTATTCACTTGTTCGGAGCGGTATGAAAAGAAGCATTTTGTTTATAATCACCTTTTTTATTTCCCTTGCAGCCTTGGCGCAGACGGGGGTAGACACCATACATTACCGCAAGGTTTATTACTTTGCAGGCACAGGACTGGCTTTTCCTCTTGGAAAAACCAAAGAAGTATTGTCGCCTAAGGTGTTTGCCGGTAGTATGGGTTTAGACATCAGTCTTAAAAATCCTAAATATTATGTGATGCCGACCTTGTATATGTTGTCTTTTAACTATGACCAGAAAATTCCTGATCCCGAATACAATAGAATGATAGAAAATGGTCAGTCTAGTTTGTATATGTTAAGCTTAGCAGGTGGTATGCGTCGGCAATGGAAGCGCTTAAATACCTATGCCTATGTCGGCCCTACGGTTGGCCTAAGCACCGAGCCACGGTCTAATGTGCTACCGGAGGTTGTCAAAGTATCCTATAAACGAAATATTGCTTTTGGTACAAAAATGGGAGTAGGTGCAGATTACATGTTCAAAGGTTTTTTCCTGGGCGCCGAATTGGGGTATATGTATAATATTAATAAAATTCAAAACCGCCCTTTTCAAGCGATTACCTTTATGGTCGGGTTAAAGTCTGATATTACCAAATTAAGCGATAAAGTCGTTAATATTATTAAACCGATAATTGATTAAGGGCAACGTATCTGTTTGTGTATATAAATATTATTCTACAGTCGGAAAGGTAGAGGATAACATAAAAGCCTTCAATCGGGGAGACTGAAGGCTTTACCAAACCAATTATTAACCTAAATTATGAAATTATGAAATTTCTTTATTCGATATTAAAACGTAAATAATAATCGAATATTATCTTTAGAATTTATTTTAACATATTTTAACATTTCAATTTTTTCATTATAGGCATGTTCTATGCAGGAGTTTTAACTTCTTGAATATAATTTAGCTATGCCTTTATTTTTCTAACCACCCCTTTATCTGCTTCGGATAACGCACGCAATACGCGACAGGGGTTGCCTACTGCGATACAGTTTGCTGGAATATCCCTGGTAACGACGGATCCTGATCCAATGACCGTGTTTTCACCAATGCTTACCCCTGGATTTATTACCGTATTTCCCCCAATCCAAACATTATCACCTATGGAAATGGGAAGCGCATACTCTGCACCGGTATTGCGGGTTTCAAAGTGTAAGGGATGGCCGGCTGTATATAAAGAAACATTAGGACCGAACATTACATTTGCTCCTATCGTCACCGGTGCACAATCGAGTATGGTAAGGTGGTAATTGGAAAAAAAATTTTCGCCAATATGTATATTAAACCCATAATCGCAGTAAAAGGGCTGTTCTATACAAAAAAATACCCCTGTACTTCCCAGATAATTTTTAAGATGCGACTTGCGCTGCTTCATGCTGCTGCTAGGTATTGCATTATACAGCTGACAATTGCGCTGTGCATTTTTCCGTAGGTTTTGTAGTTCTTTATCATGGGGGAAGTAGGTGTCCCCAGCGACCATCTTTTCTTTTTCTGTTTTTGTCATTATTTATAGTCGGTTTTTTGGGCTTGAAGATACAAAAAAATAAGCTCTACTGGTAGTTGCATATCGTTCTTGCAAGAGCAATTTACAAGGCTAGGCGTTCAGGATTTACCGTAAATCAGCAGGTTGTAGCTATTATCTATACCGGCGGAAAGGTTGTTTTCTTGTAGTTAATTTTATATTAAGTATCTTTGGCCAACAATTTGGTTATGCAAGAAAACAAGAAATATCGTATTGCTGTAATCGGAAGCGGAAGTTGGGCTACGGCCATGATTAAGATGCTGACGGATAATAGCACGGAAAAAGAGTTGTACTGGTGGGTGCGTAAGCAAGCGGATGTAGCGTATATTAATCAATATAAACATAACCCTACCTATTTAAGTGCTGTAGAGATAAAATTACCGGCCGCACATATATCAACGGATGTTAAACATAGCGTACAACATGCAGATATTGTGATTTTAAATACCCCTGCGGCGTATATTAAGGATGCATTACGTGGACTTACGGCGGATGACTTTAAAGGTAAGTTGGTGGTTTCGGCTATAAAAGGTATTATTCCGCAAGAGAATCTTATTGTCGGTGATTATATTACGCAGACTTACGCGGTGCCGCCAGAAGATCTTCTTGTGGTAGGGGGGCCTTGCCATGCGGAGGAGGTTTCTCAAGAAAAATTGTCGTACTTAACTTTTGGTTGTATGGACGAAAATAATGCAGCCTTTGTGGCTGGATTTTTTCGAAATAGATATATCAATACCATTGTGTCGAAAGATGCTACAGGCATTGAATATGGTGCCGTTTTGAAGAATATTTATGCCCTTGCCGGGGGGATCTGCCACGGAATGGGGTATGGTGATAATTTTCAGGCGGTGTTGGTGTCTAATGCCATTCGGGAGATGTCTTATTTTCTGCATGCCCTCGATCAGGAACAGCGCGTTATCGATGCATCGGCGTATTTGGGCGACCTTTTAGTGACGGCTTACTCGCAGTTTAGCCGTAACCGTACCTTTGGTACTATGATTGGTAAAGGGTACACCGTGCAATCGGCACAGTTGGAGATGAATATGGTGGCCGAGGGTTACTATGCTTCAGGCTGTATACAGGAAATTATTGCCCGTTATAATTTGAATATGCCAATCTGCAATATGGTATATCAGGTATTATATAACCACAAATCTGCCGTGACAGAAGTTGCGCATTTAGCAAAGAATTTAAATTAGATGATTACAAAAGAGTATATTGCTGAATCGTACAAAAAGATTCAGGATGAGATAACTGTGGCTTTAGAGAAATTAGATGGACAGGCTAAATTTCAAGAGGAGCAATGGCAACGTGAAGGTGGTGGTGGTGGTCGTACCCGTATTATTCAAAATGGAGCTATTATAGAGAAAGGGGGGGTAAATTTCTCGGCTGTGCATGGTAAGCTTCCTGAACCTATAAAAAAAGCCTTTGCTGTAGAGGAGGATGAGTTTTTTGCTACGGGAGTTTCCATTGTAATCCATCCGAATAATCCACATGTGCCGATCATACATATGAATATCAGGTATTTTGAACTTAATGAGCATATCCGTTGGTTTGGTGGTGGAATTGACCTTACCCCACATTATGTCGTGGCCGATGATGCTCAGTTTTTCCATCGTGCCATGAAAGAGGTCTGTGATCAACATCACCCGGATTTTTACAACGATTTTAAAACGCGTGCGGATAATTATTTCTATATTAAACATCGTCAGGAAACGCGTGGTATTGGCGGTGTCTTTTACGATAAGCTTACGCCAGAAAATACGGGCCTCAGCGAACAGCAGATTTTTGACTTCTCCTGTGATTTGGGCCGTGCTTTTGCACCGACATACAGTGTATTGGTAAACAAAAATAGAAACCTAACGTTTACAGAAGAGCAGAAGTCTTGGCAGCTGCTGCGTCGTGGTCGGTATGTTGAATTTAATTTGGTGTACGACTCGGGAACAAAATTTGGCCTGGAAACCAATGGTCGCATTGAATCTATTTTAATGAGTTTGCCGGCACAAGCCAATTGGTTTTATGATTTTAAAGCCGAACCAGGGTCGGCAGAGGAGCAGACCTTAGCAGTATTAAAAAAAGGAATTTCATGGATTTAACCTGTTGAAAGTAGTTTTAATGGGGGATCCGTTTTTAATAGCAGTACATGATACAATTTAAGCGGTTTAAACTAGATAACGGCCTTACCGTTTTGGTGCATGAGGACCATAATACGGCAATGGCGGTTGTAAATATATTATATAAAGTTGGCGCTAGAGATGAATCGCCCGAGCAAACGGGCTTTGCTCATCTTTTCGAGCACCTGATGTTTGGCGGTTCGGTAAACATCCCGAATTATGACGGGCCTTTACAGCAGGTTGGTGGCGAAAACAATGCATTTACCAGCAACGATATCACCAATTATTACATCAGTCTTCCGGCAAACAATCTGGAGACGGCATTTTGGCTTGAAAGCGATCGTATGTTGAGCCTGGCTTTCAGTGAGCAGAGCCTGGAGGTACAACGTCAGGTGGTGTGCGAGGAGTTTAAGCAACGTTACTTAAATCAGCCTTACGGCGACGTTTGGCTTAAATTAAGACCTTTAGCGTATAAGGTGCACCCCTATCGTTGGGCCACCATAGGTAAGGAACTAAAGCATATCGAAGACGCAACCATGGCGGATGTTAAAGCTTTTTTCAAGAAATATTATACCCCACAGAATGCCATTATGGTGGTCGCTGGCGATGTTGACTTTGCTACGGTTAAGGTCTTCGCTGAAAAATGGTTCGCTGGTATACCTGCAGGAGAATCTTTTGCGCGTAATCTGCCTGCAGAACCTGAACAGACCGAAGCGCGTAGGGAAGTTGTGGAGGCAGATGTGCCGGTTTCGAGTCTGTATCTTGCGTTTCACGGCCCCGACCGTTTGTCGGACGATTATCAACGTATGGATTTGTTGTCTGATATTCTATCGCGGGGATCTTCGTCACGTTTATATCGCTCCTTGGTGAAACAACAGAAGTTGTTCACCGATATTAACGCTTATGTTTTAGGCAGTATCGATGCCAATTTATTTGTCGTGGAGGGTAAACCCGTTGAAGGCGTTAGCCTGGAAGAGGCTGAGAATGCGATATGGAGGGAGCTTGAAACGATGAAGGGTACCCTTGTAGAAGAGCGCGAACTACAGAAGGTGAAGAATAAAATCGAATCTACGCTGCTCTTTGCTGAGCTTTCCATTTTGGATAAGGCCATGAACTTGGCATTTTATGAGATGTTGGGCAAGGCGGAAGATTACAATACAGAAGTGGAAAAATATCAAAAAATTACAGCCGAAGAACTGCAGCATATCGCTTCAGCATTATTCAGGAAGGAAAATTCTTCGACGTTAGTATATAAAACGAAAGGAGTAGAACATGTTGGATAGAACAATTGCACCGGCTTTTAGGGCTATTAAAGCTTTGGAGTTTGTACAACCCGAATCCATTACCTATGGCAATGGGCTGCAGGCTTTTGTATTTAAGGATAGCAACCTGGAATTGGTGAAGTTTGAGTTTGTATTTCAGAATATCTTTGAAAACGGAAAATCACCCCTTCAAAATTCGATGCTGTCGGCCATGTTGAAAGAAGGCACCTCGAACCTCAGCAGTGCGCAGATTGCCGAAAAAGTAGACTATTATGGTGCCTTTCTGATGCCGGAATATAGCTTCGACCATACTTCATTAACGGTGTATACCATGCATAAATATGCTGCATCGGTATTGCCAATAGTACGCGATATTTTGCAGTATGCGAGTATTCCGCAAGAGGAATTGGATACCCATACCCGCAACAATAAACAGAACCTACAGATTTCTTTGAAGAAAAATGATGTGCTGGCACGGCGCATGTTTTATACCTTCGTTTTTGGTGACAACCAATACGGTACAGTACCCGAGCTTACGGATTTTGATGCGATACAGCGGGAAGATATTTTGCAGCTCTACCATAAGCAAATTAACCCAAAGAATTGTACGCTTTTTATCTCCGGAAAGGTGGATAGTGCCCTGCTAGAAGTCGTAGCGCAAAATTTTGCAACCGGCTGGGAGGGCAGCACCGCAGTCTCCAGCGTAAACCCGATACAACTGAACGATCAAGCCGGTACATTTAAGCTTACACGGAAGGAAGATGCCCTGCAGTCGGCAATACGTATGGGGGGGCTCAGTATCAACCGTACACATCCCGATTATCCAGCAGTTCAGTTTGTAAATACCTTGTTGGGTGGTTTTTTCGGCTCCCGGCTTATGCGGAATATCCGCGAGGAAAAAGGCTATACCTATAGTATAGGGTCGGCTGTAGCCAATTTAAAACATACGGGTTTCTTTACCCTAGCCTCTGAGGTTGGGGTCGACGTTACGCAAGCCACATTGGATGAGATTGAAAAGGAATTTAACATCCTACGGACGGAAAAAGCCCATACAGAAGAGGTGAATTTAGTGCGTAACTATATGCAGGGATCTTTATTGGGAAGTCTGGAAAGCATATTTTCACATGCCGATAAATTTAAAGCCGTTTACCTAGCCGATATGGACTTAAGTTATTACCAGCATTATAGCACAATCATCGATCAAATGGATGCGGATAGGGTGTACGCCATAGCAAATCAATATTTCGATTACGATAAGCTGGTCAAAGTAGTGGTTGGAAAACTAGGCTAAACTTAGCCGCTATAAAACAGAAAACGAGACCTCTTAGGCCTCGTTTTCTGTTTTATCTTTTTGCAGTTTTTTCTTTTCCTTATAGTCAAATTCTGCGACTTCAATAATACGCGGAATACTACTTTTAGGTGCCATATTCTTCAGCTTCTTTAATTTCTTGCGATGGCGCAACGCACGTAGGGTACGATTGTTTTTGTATAAATTCCAATTCATCAATAAAACCGAAAATAATACGATAATAAGGCCGAATATCTGCAGTGCTGTAACCTGGTGGTTGGTAAAGAAATGTGCGAGCATAAGCGCTACAATAGGGTTTACATAGGCATACGTACTCACCTCCGTTGCCGGGCGCATCTGCAACAACCAGATATAACTGCTGAATGCCAAAATAGAACCCATTATAACGAGATAAATCATGGCTCCCCAGTCTGCGGGTAAGACCCTGGTATAATCAAAAGACTGATACTCGCCCGTTAGCAACGCCACCACCGTAAACGTCGTGCCGGCAGTAACCATCTGCCAGGCGGTTTTTACCATTACATTTAATGGTTCTTCTTTTTTCTTATCTGTTTTCTCCGTTTTCTCTGTCTTGTCAGTCTGCTCAATTGCAGGTTTACGCTTTTGGCTGTACTTCGAGGCTAAAGACCCTATGGTCCAGCCAATCGTGCCCAGCGTCATAACGGCCATGGCGGTAAGGTTTTGACTCTTTTCTGCAGAATCCTGCTGTGCAAAAATCTGCTCCGCAAACAACATAAAGACCCCGGAAAAACCAAGTAGAAGCCCCATAATTATGGGTTTGCTCGAAAAGTTTTCTTTCCATTTGGGCTTATCAAAAATAATAAACCATATGGCTGTAGCGGCAGAAATAATAGAAACAATACCACTGGAGATATATTGCTCTGACCATATAATAGCAGCCATATCAACAAACAAAAGTAGGAAACCTACAAACATAGCCTGTTTAATATCAGCGCGGTTAAAAATTTTGTATCCCTTTAGTCCGCAATAGCCCATCAACAACGTACCCGCAATAATAAAACGTATCGAGCCCAGCACAAATGGAGGGAAGGAGTGCAGCGCCTTCTCGATAAAAAAGAAAGTCGACCCCCATACGATATATACGACAAGGTATGCAAATACAATGGCTGCAGTGGAAGGGTTTTGTTCGTTCATATTACGCTTTACTCTTTTGTTGGAATAACTAATTTCTGTTCTTCTTTTATGGTCTGTAGAACAATGGTGGTACGTGTCGAAATAATACCTTCAATTTTACCGAGGGTATTACGCATTAAATCTACCAATCCTGCAGCATCGCTAGTGCGCACCTTAATAAGGTAACCATCATCGCCAGCAATATCATGAACCTCCTGAACTTCAGGTATCTCGGCTAATAAATACGCCACTCCCTGTTCGCCAATAATATCGGATGTCTTTATAAATATAAAAGAAAGCAGATTCTGGTCTAAAGCCAATGGATTAATCTTGGCATTATATTGTAAAAGAACCTCTTTCTGTTCCAATTTTTTTACCCGCTCTAAAATAGCGGATGGTGCCATGCCTAATTCGCGTGCGATATCCGCATTATTAGTTCGCGCATTGTTCTGCATAATCCGTAGAATATGATAGTCTACATGATCCAAAGATATTTCTATTTTTGCCATAATTCTGCAAATGTAAGTATATTTTGAATAATATTCAATATTTTAATATAAAATCAGTCGATTATTCAACATATGACTGTCTGGTGAAAATTTAATTTTCCTTTTGTGTTTACGATACATCGAAATGCGGAACGGTCTGGTTTTTTACGTATGGGTATAGGCTAGATACGGTTCAGGTGCTACAAAGAATGAACAGGTTTTGTTTGCGGTTTTATGCGTTATCTTAACCTTTTATTGCATAATAATATCAATTGTTACCCTAATTTACGAAAATACTGATCCTAATCCTTAGATTTGTTTATCTATTAGCTACAAAAGAGAAAATCATGTTATCAGCCTTAGAAACCTTAGCATTGACCCTAGACGGTACACTATATTTTAATCCAAAGGACGTACGTCATGAGACTATCCGCGTTGCCTACGCCACCGATGCATCGGTTTACCAGGTGTTGCCGTTGGCAGTTGCCATACCAGAGAGCCTTGCTGATCTATTAAAACTTGTAGACTTTGCAAAACGCAACGCAGTAACATTAATACCGCGGACAGCCGGAACTTCTTTGGCCGGTCAGGTGGTAGGGGAAGGTATTGTTGTGGATGTATCCAAACATTTTAACCGCATCTTGGAGGTCAATACTGAAGCGGGCTGGGCCAGGGTGGAACCGGGTGTTATCCGCGACGACCTAAATGCTTTTTTAAAGCCTATGGGTTGGATGTTTGGCCCCGAAACCTCTACAGCTTCTCGCGCTATGGTGGGCGGTATGATAGGCAATAATTCATCGGGTTTACACTCCATTGTCTGGGGCGATACCCGGCAGAATTTAATTTCCGCAAATGTTATCCTTCACGATGGGTCTCAGGCCGTTTTTGAAGACCTGCAACCCGACGCTTATTTTGAGAAGCTTTCCCTGCAGAATGTAGAAGGTCAGCTTTATCGCGGCTTGAATAACCTGCTTGTCAACAAGGAGAATATAGAAGCCATAAAATCGGGCTACCCCAAAAAAAATATTACCCGCAGAAATACCGGTTATGCTTTAGATAGCCTTATAGATACCGAACAGCCCTTTAATTTGTGCCGTATTTTGGCGGGCTCTGAAGGTACTTTGGCCTTGGTTACCGAGGCCAGGATTAAACTACGGCCGCTGCCGCCCAAAGAATTGGGATTACTGTGTGTTCATTTTGAAGACATGATTTCTTGTATGCAGGGCAATATTGTGGCATTGGCGCATCAGCCTGAGGCTTCCGAATTAGTCGATAAGTATATATTGGATTTTACCGTTGGTCATCCAACCTATCAGTACAATCGTTTTTTTATTGAAGGTGATCCGGCAGCCTTATTAATTATTGAATTCCGTGGCAACACGGCAGAGGAGATTGTTGCCAAGGCAAATGCCCTGAAGGAAGACCTTATGCGCAAGGGGCTGGGGTATGCGTACCCTTTGGTTACGGGGCAGGAAGAAACGAATAAGGTATGGGAGGTCCGTAAGGCTGGCCTCGGGCTGATCCGTAATCTACCCGGCGACAGTCAGCCGGTGAATCTTATTGAAGATTGCGCCGTAGCACCAGAGGATCTGCCGGCCTATGTATCCGATGTGCAGCGGCTGCTGGCGGAAATTGGCGTCCATGCATCCTACTATGCGCATGCCGGAGCGGGGGAATTGCATATTGAGCCATTTGTAAACTTAAAATCCGCTGAAGGAAAGGCGCAATTCAGGCAGATTTTGGATCGTACAACCGATTTGGTGTTAAAATATAAGGGCTCCTTAAGTGGTGAACATGGCGATGGTAGACTTCGGGGGGAGTTTATAGGTAAAGTACTTGGCGAGCAGGTGTATGCCTTGCTGCAAGAGGTAAAGACAATATTTGACCCGCATGGGATATTTAATGCACATAAGATTGTAAATACCCCACCGATGGATACGGCATTAAGGTATGATAAGGTTACCGATGGCAAACAGATCCGTACCTACTTTGATTTTACGAAAGAGGAGAGTATTTTACGTTTGGCAGAGAAATGTTCGGGCTCCGGCGATTGCCGTAAAACGGAGATTACGGGTGGAACAATGTGCCCTTCCTTTATGGCTACACGAAATGAAAAGGATACCACGCGGGCACGTGCAAATATGCTACGGCAGTTTTTGACGAATTCAACGAAGACCAATCGCTTTGATCATGCAGAGATTAAGGAGGTAATGGATTTGTGTTTAAGTTGTAAAGGCTGTAAAACAGAATGCCCTTCTAGTGTAGATGTTGCTAAAATGAAAGCCGAGTTTTTGCAGCATTATTATGATGCCAATGGCGCGCCATTCCGTTCTAAGCTGATTGCTAATTTTACAAAATCACAGCTCTTGGGGGCTAAGGTCGCACCTTTATATAATTTCTTTTCGCAGAATAGCTTTTTCTCCGGACTGATAAAGCGGGTTGTAGGCTTTGCTGCTGAGCGGTCACTACCCAAGGTGCATGGCACTCCCTTACGTCAATGGGTGGGGAAGCAGCCTGGGGTTTCCGCAAAGCGGCAGGTATATTTATTTTGTGACGAGTTTACCAATTATAACGATACTGAAATCGGTCAGACGGCCTATAAGTTGTTAACAGCGTTGGGTTATCAGGTACTGCTGCCCCCACATCAGGAAAGCGGGCGTACCTATTTATCCAAGGGTTTTGTTAAAGAAGCAAAGAAGCTTGCGCAGGCTAATGTCTCTGCTCTGCAGCACCTTATAACCGACGACACCCCGTTGCTTGGTATAGAGCCATCGGCGATACTCACCTTCCGTGATGAGTACCTTACCTTGGTAGATGCCGAGCAGCAGGAAGCCGCACAGGCTTTAGCAAAAAATGCATTAATGATCGATGAGTTTTTAGTACAGGAGCTGGAGAAGGGTAATATTCATCCGGAACAGTTTACAGCCAATAGCCGTAAGATAAAACTACATGGGCATTGTTATCAAAAAGCGTATCATTTGGTGGGTTTTACTGAAAAGCTATTGTCGCTACCGGTAAATTATGAGGTGGAGATTATTCCATCGGGTTGCTGTGGGATGGCTGGCTCTTTTGGTTATGAAAAAGAGCACTATGAGGTTTCCATGAAAGTTGCCGAGTTGGTGCTGTTGCCAGCCGTGCGTAAGGCCGATCCGGAAGTGCTTATTGCTGCTGCCGGAACGTCTTGTAGGCACCAGATAAAAGATGGGGCTGGGCGTAAATCGTTCCACCCTATAGAAATTATTTATGCGGCTTTAATAAAATAAAACTTTGTTGTATTTTAATTGTTTAATAATAAAAGATAGCATTATGAATATTGGTAAATGTACATTAGGTCTTTCTACGGTGGGACTAATTTTTTTGGCAAGCTGCACGAATAGCAGTACGGGCACCAGCACATCTGCTACCCAATCGGGTAATACGGTTTTATCCCTTACGCAGTTGGTAAACGAGACGCCCTCTGCCAAGGAGCAATTTTATCTCCGGCTAACCGATTCATCGGTTACAGATTCATCGGTCGTATATGCGGTTAAATCTTTATATAAGTCTGACACTGTAGGTTTTAATTTGGAGGTGCTAAAGGACATCAAACCCGGTGTTACCGTCGACGGTAAGGTAGACGAAAAAAATGGTTTTGTAAAGGGGGCACTTAAGCTGTCGAGTAACGGCGAACAGTCTGATACCTTTGTAAAAGCCTTGGGAGAAATTTTTAATTTACCAGCTACGGGTAAAATGACTACAGTTACACTTTTACCTACGGTTTTCTCTTCAAATAAAAATGAGGTAGACTTAAAAAAATCTGCTACGTATACGTTTAAGCTGTTTTTCGACAATAAACTGGGAAGGCCTGCCGAGGTTTTTGCTATTGTAGATACGTACAAAAAATCTTTTGAGTTGTCGGAAAAAGATTCTACGTATCGTAAGGAGCTTATTGCTGCTTTCGAACACGAATAGGGCCTATTTAATAAGGCAAAAGGCTATGCTGCAGGTTTTGTTTTTAAAAGCCTTTAGCTGTAGGCTTGCAAAAGAAAAGCTGTCTTCAAAAAATAACATTATGCCCTTAGGTTACCATAAACGGGCATGAAGCTCGGATTTTGAAGGCCAGTGGTTTTTGCGGCTTATAGCCTGTAGCCTTTAAGACAGCGCTCAGTGAAAGAGGTAAACGGTGTTGGCTTTAATCTATACGGCTTACTTTTGATCTGCTTACTGTAAACTTGACCGACTAAGGGGTTCGTTTTCATGAGGATGGGCTGACGGAAGTAGCAAAATTCGCTGGCTATTGAAAGTAGGTTATTAAAAAAAATATATACATTTGTACTGGCATGAAATGGTTTACCCTAATATTGACCGTATACTTATCGGCACTATTTTTAGTGCCTTGCAGCGATGCTAGTAATCGCTGTTCGGAAAATACTATGGTAGGCCAGTTGGCGCAACTACAGCAGTTGCAGCCGCCAGAACAACTAGAACAACAGCAACAACAGCAACATCAGCATCAGGACGATCGGGATGACCATTGTTCCCCTTTTTGTTCTTGCAGCTGCTGTGGCGTTACGATACAACAGGGGATTTTTAAGTATATCGAATTCAAGACACCTGTTCAGGTATTTAAAATCACTAAGCTTTGTATGCCTGATTTTTCTGTTCCAACCACGTATAATACCAGTATCTGGCAACCCCCTCGCGTTTAATATTTTCTTTTTTTTTAATACATAGCCGTTACCCAGTAGCTGGCTGTGCTGCTTATTAATAAAGTATTTATTAACAAAACTCCCTGTGTTAGATTATATTATAAAGTTTAGTATAAAGAATAAGTTCATTGTGGGCTTAATGACCTTATTTCTTATTATTTGGGGCGCTTGGAGCGCTACCAAACTACCTATAGATGCTGTGCCTGATATTACCAATAATCAGGTGCAAATATTTACCAACTGTCCGACGCTTGCCAGCCAAGAGGTCGAGCAGCTGGTAACCTTTCCCATAGAACAGAGCATTGCCAATTTGCCTAAGATTGAAGAAGTACGTAGTATTTCACGCTTTGGTCTTTCTGTGATTACCGTTGTCTTTGCTGAAGATATGGATGTTTATTTTGCGCGACAGCTTATAGGGGAAAAGCTTAAGGAAGCAGAGGAACAAATTCCTAAGGGTATTGGTAGGCCCGAGCTGGCTCCTGTAAGTACAGGGTTAGGCGAGGTGTATCAATATATTATCCGTCCAAAGGATGGCAGCGAGGGCAAATACAACGCTAAAGACCTGCGTACCTTGCAAGATTGGGTGGTCGCCCGACAGCTGTATGGTACGCCAGGTGTTGCCGAAATAAATAGCTTCGGCGGCGAGCTTAAGCAGTATGAGGTAGCCGTAAATCCAGATCGCTTAAGAGCCATGGATGTCACGATTCCTGAGGTGTTTACCGCCTTGGAGCAAAATAATGAAAATACAGGTGGTGCCTATATCGACAAAAAACCGAATGCCTATTTTATTCGTGGTATTGGTCTGGTATCTTCCTTAGCAGATGTCGAACAGATTGTGGTTAAAAATACCGGCCGTATTCCTGTTTATATCCGCGATGTAGCTGAAGTGCGTTTTGGGAATGCGGTGCGTTATGGCGCCTTGACCTATGATGGGGAGGTGGATGCTGTAGGGGGTGTGGTAATGATGTTAAAAGGTGAAAATAGTAACGATGTGGTAAAACGTGTTAAAGATAAATTGCCTACTATACAACACTCTTTACCCAAAGATATCGTTATTGAGCCCTATTTAGATCGGACAGATTTGGTGGATAGAGCCATTAGTACGGTACAGAAAAACCTGATTGAGGGTGCGCTGATTGTAATCTTTGTACTGGTTATCTTTTTGGGCAATTTTAGGGCAGGTCTTATTGTTGCATCAGCGATACCCTTATCGCTGCTTTTTGCATTGGGTATGATGCGGGTATTTGGTGTGAGTGCCAACCTAATGAGTTTAGGGGCTATAGACTTTGGCCTTATTGTCGATGGTGCAGTCATTGTTGTCGAAGCTACGTTGCATCATCTCGGGCTTCGTAAGTCTAGGCATCGGCTTTCTCAGTCCGAAATGGATGCCGAAGTATTTGAGTCGGCATCCAAAATTAGAACGGCAGCGGCTTTTGGTGAGATTATTATCCTTATCGTGTATATTCCTATTCTTACCCTGGTGGGCGTCGAGGGTAAAATGTTTGCGCCTATGGCTAAAACTGTAGGCTTCGCCATCCTGGGGGCTTTAATTCTGTCGCTTACCTATATCCCCATGATGTGTGCGTTGTTTTTGCCTAAAGTAATGCCAGAGAAGGCGACCTTTAGTGACAGGCTAATGAGTCGTTTGCAGATTTGGTATGCTCCCTTGTTGAAAAAGGCAATACGTGTAAAGTATAGTGTTGTCTCCATCTCCGTAGCTGTATTTCTATTCGCAATTTTTTTATTTAATCGAATGGGGGGCGAGTTTATTCCGCAGTTACAAGAGGGTGATTTTGCTTTCCATTGTATCCTACCGCAAGGAAGCTCGCTAAAGCAAAGTATTGAAACCTCCATGCAGGCATCGCGCATTATCAAAGAATTTGAAGAGGTGAAAATGGTGGTGGGTAAAACGGGATCTGCAGAGGTGCCTACAGATCCGATGCCGCCGGAGGCTACGGATCTTATGGTGGTACTGAAGCCCCAGCAGGAATGGGCGACAAAACGTAGTTACAAGGAGCTGGGTGATGCTATAATGGAGAAGTTGGAGGTTATACCTGGGGTGTTTTTTGAAAAAAACCAACCCATACAGATGCGTTTTAATGAGCTGATGACAGGTATCAGACAAGATGTTGCGGTGAAGATATTTGGTGAAAATATAGATTCATTAGCGTTTTATGCTAAGCAGGTTAGTGCGGTTATTCAACGTGTCAATGGAGCTACAGCGCCGCAGGTGGAGCAGGTTACGGGGCTGCCACAGATCAATGTTACCTACGACCGGGTACGCCTGGCGAATTACGGGCTTAATATTAAAGAAGTAAACGATATATTAAGTACCGCCTTTGCCGGAAAAACAGCCGGTCAGGTATACGAAAATGAACGACGTTTTGATTTGGTCGTGCGCTTGGACTCGGCGAATCGCCGTTCTATGGATGATGTTTCAAATTTAATGGTGCCCACAAAATCGGGCGTTCAGATACCGCTATCGCAGGTTGCTACGGTAGACTATAAGTTAGGACCGGCGCAAATCAGCCGTGAAGCGGGCAAGCGTAGGATTGTTATCGGATTTAATGTCTCCGGTCGCGATGTACAGTCTGTCGTATCGGAGATCCAGGATAAGCTGGCCCAGGAGGTAAGCCTGCCTATAGGGTATTATTTTACCTATGGTGGTCAGTTCGAAAACTTGCAACAGGCGAGTAACCGTTTGCTGATTGCTGTTCCCATTTCGTTGCTGTTGATATTTATGTTGCTGTATTTTACATTCCATTCCGTAAAACAGGCGGTACTTATCTTTACGGCAATTCCAATGAGTGCAATTGGAGGGGTACTGGCTTTATTGCTTCGTGATATGCCTTTCAGTATTAGCGCGGGAGTGGGTTTTATTGCCTTATTTGGCGTAGCTGTGTTAAATGGTATCGTGCTTATCGGTAAGTTTAACCAGCTGGAAAAGGAGGGGGTTAGTGATTTAATAGAAAGGGTTTATTTAGGTACAGAGGCACGTTTGCGCCCCGTAATTATGACTGCATTGGTGGCGTCTTTGGGTTTCTTACCTATGGCCCTAAGTAGCAGTGCTGGGGCGGAGGTGCAGCGGCCTCTGGCTACAGTCGTAATTGGTGGAATTTTTACAGCTACAGTGCTAACACTTTTTGTTCTGCCCTTATTGTATCTAATTTTTAATAGTTCATCTAAACCAAAAACTAAATTTATGGCGTCGGGACTCAAAGCTTTAGGCTGGTTTGTGATAATGGCGTTTGCAGGTGTGGCAACCGCAGAGGCACAGCAGCGTATATCCATCCGTTCGGCAGTCGAAATGGCATGGACAAACAATCGGCAGTTAGCTATTAATCAGGCCGAAATAGTGGGGGCCACCGCAGCCATAAAAACTGCGGTTGAAATACCTCAAACAGGTGTCTTTGCCGAGAATGAGGATTTCAGGCCCTCCGACAAGGCGGGTATTCTTAAAGTTGGTGTAAGTCAGGAAATTCCCTGGCCCGGGTTATTTGCTGCGCGTAAGAAGTTCTTTAACGAGCAACTTAAAGCCGTAGAGCTGAATAGTGATCTCCTTCATTTAACCCTAAAAAGAGAGGTGAGCACCACCTATTACACCTTATGGTATCTGCAGGATAAACAGCTGTTAATGCAGCGCTTAGATAGTTTATATGCGGCTTTGTTTCAAGCTTCAGAGCTGCGCTACAAAACTGGCGATGTCGCACATTTGGATAAAATAGCCGCCGAGGTGAAAATGCGCGAGGTTCAAGCATTTCTGGCGCAGAATGCTAAAGATATGCGGGTGCAGCAGCAGCAGCTTATGGTGCTCTTAAATGCGGAAATTTTATACCTACCCGAGGAGGCGCCGCTAGCGAAGATTAAATTTGAAGCCATACCGGGTGTACAAGGGCAAGGAAGTATGATGCATCCGGAGGCAGCCTTACAGCAGCAGAATGTCAGCGTTGCGGCGTCGAATATTGCGGTTGTGCAAAATGGAAACCGGCCTTCCTTTTCGGGTCGTGTTTTCAGTCAGCGCTTATGGGGGGCAAAGGATCCTTTTACGGGTTTTTCGGTTACAGCATCCTTCCCCTTGTTTGGATTACAGGCTTACAAAAATAAAGTGAAGGTCGCTGAAGCGGAGAAAGTGGTGGAAGAGAAGACCCTGGCTTTTAAAGTACAGCAGCTCGATGCCGACCGTAGCAATGCGCTTACCGATATCGAGAAGAACCTGGCGCTGGTTAATTTTTACGAGAAATCTGGTTTAAAACAAGCGGAGGAGATTATAAAAGCGGCATCGTTGGGGTACCGTACCGGTGATATCAATTTCGCCGAACTTAGCCAGTATTTAAGTCAGGCTATAGGTATACAACAAAACTATTTGGATGCCTTAAACAGCTATAACCAATCGACCATTCGTTACAATTACTTTAACAATAAATAAGAGCAAACCCATGAAACAGTATATAAAAATGCTAACCCTAGCCATTCTCCTGGGCGGTTTTATTGGCTTTACCAGCTGTAATAGCAACCGGAATACGGAGTCGGAGGAGACGAAGACAGAACAGGATCACGAACACGAGGAGGAAGCGGGCGGTACCATCGCCAGCCTAACGGAAGAGCAAATTCAAGCGGTGGGTATTCGTCTGGGAAGCATCGAGCAAAAGAACCTTACGGAAACTATTAAAGCCAATGGCGAGCTGCAAGTGCCGAATAACAATAAAGCGAATGCCACCTCGATGTATGGCGGAGTGGTAAAAACCTTGCTCGTGCAGCTGGGCGATTTTGTTAAAAAAGGCCAGGTTATTGCAACCATAGAAAACCCGCAGTTTATTCAGTTGCAAGAGGAATACCTAACCCTGCAGAGCCAGGTAGTCCTCGCCGAGCAAGAATTAGCACGGCAGGAGGAGTTGCATGAAGGAAATGCCGGGGCAAAGCGAAACCTACAGAATGCCACAGCCTCCTTAAGTGCGTTGCGTACACGTAAAGCCTCGCTGCAACAGCAGATAAAACTAATGGGTATAAATCCGAATGCTGTAACTGCGGGAAATTTAAAAAATGCCTTAGTTGTCAGCAGTCCGATTTCGGGTGCGGTAAGTAATGTATTCGCTAAAATCGGTAGCTATGTGGATGTTTCATCACCGGTTTTAGAAATTGTAGACAATAGCCTGCTGCATTTGGATTTACATGTTTTCGAAAAAGACTTACCGAAGATAAGTATCGGACAAGCGATTAACTTTACCATTACCAATAATCCGACTACCAGCTATACGGCGACGGTTTTTTCCATAGGATCGTCCTTCGAAAACGATAGTAAAACCGTTGCCGTGCACTGCTCGGTTCAGGGTAATAAGGTTGGTTTAATTGATGGTATGAATATTACCGGAACCATTAGTTTAGGTAATGTTTTGCAAACTGCGGTGCCCTCTTCTGCACTGGTCGAAGCGGATGGTAAGTTTTATATCTATATGTTGACCGACAAAACTACCGAGGATAAGGAGCATAAGCATCAAGAAGGTGAGGTGCACGATCCTGTCCAGGAAGAAAAGAATAATACGCGGAATTTTGAAAAAATTGAGGTCGCTAAAGGCGTGACGGATTTAGGGTATACAGCCATTACCCCGGTTGTGGCTCTACCCAAGGATGCAAAAATTGCCGTTAAAGGGGCCTTTTTTATCCATGCTAAGCTCAGCAATACGGGCGGTCACGACCACTAATAAATACCCATAAAAGCCAAAGGTGCAGCATTAACCTTTGGCTTTTTTAATAACATAACCAATTCCACTTTCCACTTTCCACTTTCCGCTACTTGTTCCGGGGTGTTTTCTTTTGTAGTAAGGTTCGATTCAAAAAATGCATCAAGTATTCTTCAAATTCTTGCCCTGCAGGAAATTGATGTCCACCCAATTCGGTTAACCAATAGCTCACATCATTCCCGTTGGCTTTCAGTTTTTCATACAGTATTTTTCCGTGCAGACCGGGTACTATGGGGTCAATATCGCCATCGCATAGTAAAATAGGGCATATGTTTTTGCGGATGTAATGCAGGGGGCTTAACTTTTTGTAAAGCGCTGTTCCAGCCGCTGTTTCTGGCGTGAGGCCGTGAAATAGCAGCCTGAACCGGGGCCGCGAATCGTTGGGGTATGCATCATTAACAGGTCTGTAAAACAGCGTCCCATTTTCGTCTTTTTGGATATCATCAGGCCCCTGGTACCAAAAGCGCAGCATATCCGTAGGGGCAATATAGCTGAAGCAGCTGTGTACATTAGCCGTGTATCCAACCAATTCGGGGGTGGGGCCACCGTCGTCAAAATTTTCAGGGACCTGGGCTACCATAAGACTCAGGTAGCCGCCTGCAGATCCCCCCATAACACCTATGCGTGTGGTATCAATACCATATTTGGCTGCATGTTTCTTTATAAAACGTACGGCATTACGGCAATCGCGGATATTTTGTGGAAAGCCGCCGTTGGCACCTAAGCGGTAAGAGATACTAAATACAGCGATACCTTTTTCGGCCAGAAAGGGGGGGATATCCCGAGCCGGCTCGCCACCGATAAACCATCCGCCATGGATATCGATAATAGCCGGGACAGGCTTTGTATTTATATTATTGCCATTAATTACGGGGTAAAAGGCATTTAAATAGACCTCCTGTCCGTCGGGTTTACTGTAAACAACCTGGTAATCTTTCTGATAAACCGCCGGTGAAGCCTGGTTCAGCTGGGCTAGCAGCATAAAAAGTAATAGTATGGGGTTGAATAGTTTTTGTTTCATAGGTATAATTTGTTAGGTTTTTCGTTGGGTTTACTGTAATGAAATTACGATTTTTTTAGCTTTTCTAGCTACAAAAAATTACCTAAGTCGTACCTGCTCCCGGAAAAATACCTGCTATTCGGGCCTGTATATTCCTCAAACCAACGCCCTTGATCTACCGGTAGTGCCGACAATACTGCAGTGGAAATTTTGGGATTTGCAGATTGGTTTTTTATTCAAAACCTACCTTAAACAGCTTGGTTTGTTTAATTTTTTTATAGGATATACAATGGTCGACTATTGGTTAAAAATACCACCCTTAAAATTTATTATCGTAGCATTATTAGGTAAAATTAAGAACAAAAAAGGAAAAAAAACCTCCTGTTTATTTAATGTTGTCTTAATATTTCATTTTAAGAAAAAATAAATCTCTGTTTTTAGTTGTCAACCGATTGCGTAAGCTGTTGTTTTTCTATTGTTTAATTAGTAATTAATGGTTTTTATTGAATTACAATAAGTTATTTTAACGACAAGTACGGTAAAATGTAGCTTAAGTTTTACAATAATGCTAAAAAATATTCCTTCAGTTAAATAGTGCTTTTTATCTTTCTATATTTGTACCGATTTAGCAGCAAATACTATTCTGTTATACAGCAATTTATAGAATAAAACAATTGTAAAATAAAGAAACTTAAAATTTAATTTCAATGAAGAAAAGTTATAGCTCACCCGAAATCACATCCTTCAATGTGCGTTTGGAGAATACCATCGCGGCAGGTTCTGCTTCTGTGCGGCCAGGAAATAATAACGACGAAGTCTATGAACAATGGACAGACGACGGTACAGAAATTAAGGATCTCGATTGGTCCACATTTTAAGAAAAACCTAAATCAAATTAAAATAAGAATTATGTTTACTAAAAATCCTATATCCCTAAAAAATTCAACCAAGATATGGTCAGTGTTGGGTATACTGTTCCTGAGTATCCTGATACAAGGCTGTTCAAAATCGCAGTCAGACGCAATTTCGGGAGGTAAAACGAAGGTAAAAATAAATTTATCCGTTGGACCTTCCGAAGAAGAGATTGTTGCCGTTGGCCGTAGCAAACAGCAGCAGCCTGTTCAACCTAAAATTCAGTACAGTTCGGTTTCGATATCGCCCGATGTAACGATGGAGGTTACGCTTGTGCGTGAAGATCAGCAAGATCAGCAAAAGTCATTCGCAGCAAGCAAAGCCGCTAACAGCTCCGTTTCTCCGGCTTCCCAAGAAGTGAATAAAGCTTTGGAGCCCGGTGTGCGGTACCGTGTTGCCGTATATGATAATGCTGGAGCACATATTGCAAATTATGATTATGCCTATGGTAAAGAAAACCCAAATGATGGGATAGAGCTAGAAGCAGATCAAACGTATACTTTTATTGCCTATTCGGTAAATAGCGTTTCAGAATTGCCAAATATTATCGATCAAAAACACCTATCCACCGCTAAGCTTAGTCAAATATCTGGCGACTTAATGTTCTTTAAGCGGACGTTAAAACTAACTATGGGTACAAATCTATTAGCCGTAGTGTTGAAGCATCAATTTAGTCAGATTACTACAACCCTACAGATGGATAAGAGCATGACCGGGGCTATCGAGGTTTTAACGGGTGTCCAGATATCACCAAGTAGGGCACATGCGGATTTAAGTTTCAGTAACGAGACACTGCAATATGCCGATGCAACCAAGAATGTACCGGTTGTATTTCCGGCATTCGACGCAGGTTCACGCGATGTAGTTAGCGGTAATACGATGTTAATCAGTCCGAAAACGGTGTCTGCAAACCTGAGTATTGCGAAGCTAAAATTAGACGGTACGGAGAAGTCAGATTTAAAAATCCCCAATATTAAAATTACACCGGGGAGTCGCTATAACCTTGTATTGAATTTCAAAGTCTGTACAGAAGATGTAACCTCAAATGCCATGAACTGGAATTATCCGGAAAGAAAATGGAAGGAAGGCTTTAAATGGTATACCGGAATCTACAAGACCGATGAACGCAGGTACTACAAAAACAACGAAGTCATTCGAAATACCTTCTCGGCACCACAAGCAAACTATGGTTTCTTGTTTGATATTACGCGTTTTGATAATGCCCTGAACATGGAAATCAACGGTCAGTTTATCTTTGGTAGATCTGCCAACGATCAGGTTCAGTTTCAGACCAATTCAAAACTAGGTACCTTGCGTAATATCCAATTTATCGATGGTACAGAGTATGCTACGAAAGGAATCCCTGAAGTTTTTGATATGCAAGGAACAGCAGCAGCCCCATTGTTGCGTGTATTAATCAGCCGCAATGGTGAAGTTACCTTATTTGGTAGTAAAAGGAACGGTGGTCCGTTGATGGAACTTCGCCTGAAGAATAATGCTAAATTTAATAACGTACGTTGGAATGAAACAGGTGCCAATCAGGTGGTGGTGACCCAAAAAGTAGATGGCGCTACTATTATTGTTGGTGTAGGAAAGGGTCGTAAGGTGGTGAGGTGTAGGTAGATAACGCTCGATTCACGTCTTGTAAAAGAGGTTTCAATTTTTGGAACCTCTTTTTTAATGGATGTCAAATTTTGCCTGTGGAAGGATTTAAAATAATTTTTGCTGTGCCCCATTACTGCGTTTCAAAGGAAATAGATACATGTGCCCAAATTTTAAATTTTACCCCTCGCTTTGAAGCTTTTAAACTACAAAATAAAATATAATTTCTTGTAATTTTCTTTTTATGATAATTATACGTTAATGATTGAATATGATTTTACGGTTTTTAAAAACGATTTAGTTTTTAAAAATGACCTTATATTACTGAAAATAAATTAGTTATGATTGTTTTGTTAAACACAATGCTATTATGGTTTGTGGCGTATATTTTACAAATATTTTATTACATATTTTAATAATTAAATATACTGCAGGCTATTGTTATATTTGCAACCGTTTTAGAACGAATAGTATTTTGCAATCTACACCACTACCAAATATAATATTGTTTAAATGAATAACGTAAGAATTAAGTTATATGAAAAAAATATATAATTCCCCGAGTATTGTTGTTTTTAATGTGCTTCTGGAAGAAGGTATCGCCGCAGGATCTGCATCGGTACGACCACAAGATATGAACAACGAGGTCTATGAACAATGGATCGACGATGGGACAGAGACCAAAGATTTAGATTGGTCTAAATTCTAATAATTACATGGGTTTTAATTTTAATAACGCTAAAAGATGAATTTAATTCAATTTCAAAATAAGTATAGCAAGACCGTTTATCTCTTTGTGGCTTTGACAACGCTACTTGTACAGGCATGCTCGAAGACCAGTTCTGAGGCCGTAGTAAGCGGAGCGGCACTCGTTAATATCAACTTATCCGTGGGGGAGGCAGATGAAGAAATAATCACGGTTGGTAATACGAAGAGGCAGGCTATTACTGCCCCAGCGCCGAAAGTTCAGTTGGCTACAGTACCGGTTGATAAAGGTATTAGCATGGATGTTATGGTAATACGTGAAGATCAAGCGTCAAATACTACTTTAGTAAAAGCTTCCAATGCCGTTAATAAAGCTGCTGCTGTGGAAACAAAAAAAGTGCTTGACCCGAATGTAAGATATCGTCTTGCCATCTACGATAGCAAAGGCGTGCACAAAGGGAATTTCGATTACAGCTATGGGAAGGAGGCCAGTACAGCGCCCCTAGCCTTAGATGGCGGACAAACGTATACTTTTATCGCCTACTCGGTAAATAGTACAACAGCTTTGCCTACGATCTCGGGGCAATCTAATTTGGCTACGGCTAGTCTTAATGACATTTCAGGAGATTTGATGTTCTTCAAAAAGACATTAAAATTAAATGTAGGTTCCAATCTGCTTAGCGTGGTGTTGAAACACCAGTTCAGCCAGATTACGACAACCGTGAAATTGGATAACAGTATGACAGGCTTTATTGAATCCTTATCTGGTGTGCAAGTTACGCCTACAAAAGCTACAGCAAGTTTAAAATTTGCGGATGAATCTTTAAGTTATCCTACGGCAAGCCTAGACGGTAAAATAACATTTCCCAGCCTGCCTGCAGGAACAAGATCTGTAAATTCTGAACGTTCCATATTTATAAGTCCTACGACTACAAGTGCTAATTTAAAAATAGGCTCTATTCGTTTAGACGGTACAACGAAAACAAACTTAAGCATTCCGAATGTTAAATTTATTCCTGGACACCGCTACACCCTGGTGCTGAATTTTAAGGTCTGTACACAAGATGTAACATCGGATGCTATGAATTGGAATTATAAGGCTACAGCGTTTATAAAGGACGGCGCCACGTATAATGGGATATTCAAGAATGATGAAAATAAATATTACAAAAATAACGAGGTTATTAGTAATACCTTTACCGCCCCACAGGCAAATTATGGCTTCTTATTTGATATTACGCAGTTCGATAATGCGTTTAATATGGAAGTAAATAATACCTATATTTTTGGTAAATCAGCGGAAGATCAGGTGCAGTTTCAGACCAATCCAGGTCTAGGAACCGTACGAAATGTGCAGTTTATCGATGGTACCGAGTATACCTTAAATGGTATACCTGAGGTATTTGCCTTACGAGGAACCCCAGCGACACCTATATTACGGATTTTGATTAGTCGTAATGGAGAGGTTACCTTATATGGGAGTAAGTCGAATAACGGTCCTTTAGTGGAGTTACGCCTTAAAAATAATGCGAAATTTAATACCGTTAAATGGAACTCAACGGGTAATAATTCTATCAAAGTTACCCAGAAGGTAGATGGGGAAACGGTAATTATTGGTGTGGGTAAAGGAAGAAAGTGGATATCTTGTCCCAACTAGTTCTGCATCGTATCGAAAAAGGGATCTCCAAAATGGAGGTCCCTTTTTTTTTGTCGTTAATCTGCCGCATTAAAATTGGGAGCTTCCAATACCTCAAGTTGCCATTTTATCGAATCTAACGTTATAGGATAAGGCGTATTGTTTCGCAAATTGGCATATATGGCATTAAATAAAAGGTTATAATCGCCTTTAAACGCGGGCAAGAATGCCGTTTCTTTAGTTCCGTCTTCAGCAATGGTAACCAGCCTGCCTGCGTCGTTATCTGCCTCTATACCATAAGCAGGGTCTGTCGGTAGAAGACCATCCATCAATTGTTTTTCTTGTACATCAGCCATAGGCTTCGTAAAACTACCAGTCGTGCCGTGTAGTACATAAGCCGGCTGTGGGTCCGCAACAAGGAGGCTGCCGGTTAAAAATACCTGCAAGTTGTCGGCGTAGCGCAAATGAAAATTAAAATAATCCGGAACAACAGAATTTATGCGATTCATAGCTGTCGTTTTAATAACCTTTTGAGGTTTTCCGAAAAGTGATATCGCTTGATCTACAACATGTGGCCCCAAATCATAGACCAAACCACTCGAGGTATAGCTGCTATTCTCCTTAAAATCCTTTTGGCCAAGCTCCATTTTATACCGGTCAAAACGTATATGAACCTCCAGAATTTTTCCGAGTACACCCCGATCAATGACGTCTTTAACGGCAAGGAAATGGCTGTCGTAACGTCTGTTTTGATAGAAAAATAGTTTTTTCCCAGTTCTGGCGCTTATCAATGCTAATTCTTCCAACTCTGCAGAGCGCTCGACAGCAGGTTTTTCTAATAACACATGCTTGCCGGCAGCCAAAACTTCGGCAGCAAGTTCAAAATGCGTATGATTGGGCGTATTAACAATAACCAGTTCAATGCTATCATCCTTCAGTAGCTCAGCGACACTGTCGTAACTTTTGATATTTGGGTAGTGATTATGCGCTACTTTGTTGCTTCTTTCCACCACTGCGCTCAGTTTAAAATGCGGATTGCTATGTATAAAAGGCGCGTGGAACACGCGGCCAGACATCCCAAAACTTAAAATGCCTGTATGTATTAGTTGTTTATCCATGGCTTATTATGATAACTATATAATCTGTATATTTTGTTGTTTATAGGGTAGAAAATCAGGCATATCGGCTGTTTTTTCTGTTATCAGGTAATTTATACCTCCGGTTTCTACGACGAAGAAGGGGTCTCTATGACCCAATTTATGGAATGTAGCTGCGGCGACCAAAGTTTTGGACTGCCGGCACATGACCTGTTTCAACGCCGCCTCCTCCCAGGTGCGGGCACTAATGCCGGCCTCACTATCCATGCTACAAACTCCCAAGAAACAGATGTCTGCATTTATTTTACGAAACGTGTCTATTGTTTGCGAACCCTGCGTGCTAAAAGAAGCGGGGCACAACTCGCCCCCAGCAAAGATTAACTTAACACCAGGGTGGGAAGCCAATATATTGGCAATGGCGAAACTATGCGTAACAACGGTAATACGCAAACTGTCTGGAATAAATCCAGCAATGGCTTCAATTGTCGTACCAGCATCCATAAATACCAGCATCCCATCCGCGAGAAGCGTAACTGCTTTTTCAGCAATAATAGTCTTTTCGTTGAGCTGTAAACCACTGCGGTCAACCCTGTTAAAAGGTAAAACCGATTTAACCATTGCGCCACCACGCACGGCCGTTAATAATCCGGTAGTGGAGAGCTCCTTTAAATCGCGCCTTACCGTATGCGCAGAGACCTGTAACTCCTTCGCTAAAGCTGTCATGCTAATCTTTCGGTCCTTTTTAATCCTTCCTAAGATAAAATTATGGCGTTCGAGTTTTGTCTCTTTCATTCCTTTTGCATTTTATTTGTCACTAATTACGCCTCAAAAGTATCAAAATATATCACAATATATGGTTTAATTTGATAAAAGTTGCAACAATATGATATTTTGGCGGCAGGTTAGCGCCGCTATTGTCTACGGCTATACCAAAAAAAAGTCGGAAGATGAATCTTCCGACTGCCAGCGGTACTACAAAATATTATATTAAATGCCCTGAAACTGGAAAGGCTTTGACTCCACAAATTGATTCGAAGTTTCACCCGCATAAATCTGGTTTTTATCGAGGGCTAATTTTTTAATTTTACCATTTTTGCTGAAGTCCAACTTTTTTAAATCTACCCAAATCGCATTCGGACTTAGCGCATCTTCATAATAATAAACCAAGTTTTTCTGATCCGCAACTGTTCTCCATCTCGTTGTCGATAGGTTAGGAAATCCTTCCGTAGAAATACCATAGGGTACCGAGCACTGTCGGATTACACTGAAAGCTCCGGCTACGGCAACGCGTGTATCATCTGTCTGTGGTATAGCATTAATATAATAAGATGCCCGAACAAATCTATCGGCAGCACGATTGGTTCCTGGAAGGAAAATATTGCCTGGTATTCCTTTCCAGTACGCATTAATGGCTAATTGCTCCTCAAAAATAGGGTCGTTCGTCATAACCGTATATTCCGGACTATGGTGTATCACTAGTTTACCGTTTATATACTCCAGGATAGCATTATCGCCAGTGGCATCAGATAAGGATAAATGAACCGTTGTAAACTTATCCGTTCCTGGAATAAAATCCGTCACGACAACAAATTCCTCTTTGCGCAGCTGCGCTACCGCTTCGGCCACTGTAGCGAAATTGTCCAACGCATATTGCGCCCATAAAGAAACCGCTAAACCTTTTTTCCCTTTCCCATCTTTTTGAAATTCCGGATATTTAGAGCTTACCAGCCACAGCATATTCGCCACCAATCCCTTCTCGTTCATACCGTCGGAAACGGCAATATCCCAAGAGCTGGTAGCCATGCTTCCATACTTTGAAGTCCATTTTACGGTATTAGCACCTGTGCTGCCATCGCGCGCAATGCCACTAGGAAATAGCCATAAATTGGAAGGTATTGGAATCGTGAAATCCATACTTCTCGCCGTAATAATTGTATTTTTTGGGCCCTTATACACCACACGAGTGCAAGCATCACTTGTTTGGGTGGTAGCCATTAAAAATACCGTTGTAAAAGCAAGGGCTGCTTTCAGGAATGTTACTTTTTTCATAATAGTAAATTTTTATACATTGGATTACGCTTGGTCAAATTTAAGTTTTACCTATCTAAAAAAAAAAAACTTTTAGCTAATATAAACTCTACCACTACAAATTAGGCGCACGAAACCTAATAGCTCATCTAGCATAGAAACATGTGAAGCAAAGCTGCCCAAAGGCTACAAGGCCCCATTCCTATACCCAGCCGCGTTAGAACAGTAAATTCATACCGCATGCAACTACCATAATACCGGCTTTTAGGGTACAATTTCACCATCCATCATATGAATCCTGCAATCCGATTGACGAGCAAAATCATCGTCATGGGTTACCGTCAAGATAGTATAACCCTTTTCCTGGCTCAGTTCTTTAAATAAATCCAGCACAATACCGGTATTGTGTACATCCAAATTACCGGTAGGCTCATCGCCAATAATAAGCGCAGGTTCATTAATTAATGCTCTGGCAATAGCGACGCGCTGCTGTTGGCCGCCCGACAATAGGGAAGCTCTTTTGTTGGCTTGGCTATCCACACCCAATAAGCGGAGGAGCTCCATTGCACGCTCTGTTATTTCTTGCCGGCACTGGAGGCCAAGTTGCAATGCCGGCAACAATACATTATCGAGAACCGAAAACTCTGGCAGCAGGTAGTGAAACTGAAATATAAAACCTATATTTTTATTTCTAAATGCGGCCAATTGATTTTTGTTACACTCTTGCACCGCTACGCCAGCAATACGTATGCTGCCTTCAAAATCGCTATCCATGGTCGATAATAAATATAATAGCGTCGATTTTCCGCTACCAGACTTTCCAGTTATAGCTGTAAGTTTGCCCGGTTGTACTGTAAAATTTAAATCTTTCAATACCCTGAATTTCTGCGGTGTATAGAAATATTTGTTTAGATTTTTAACTTCAATAGCTTTCATATTATCCTCGTAGTATAGCAATAGGGTCCAGTTGAGCAGCTTTTCTGGAAGGCATATAACCCGCTACAGCGGTAGTAAATACGCCAAAGAAAAAGCCAATGATATAATAGTTCAGGTTAAAACGCATGGGAAAATGATCCAATGAGATAAAAAGATCGCTCGTATAGGGAACAAAAGTCATTAACCAAGACAGCAGCAACCCCGTTAACAGTCCTAGTAGCGCACCGGCACCGCCTATAGACAAGGCTTGGATCATAAAGATAGCGCGGATATCCAGGTCCAAAAAACCTATAGCTTTGATAATAGCGATATCCTTCATTTTTTCGTAAATCATCATATTTAAAATATTGAAGATTCCAAACCCTGCAACCAACAAAATACTACCCGCAATACCGTAAAAGATAATACGATTCATCTTTTCGCCCTCAAAAAGAAAAGGATTGTCGGCAAGCCAGTTCGAGCTCTTGCAGCCATAGCTATTGGCAAACTGAAGGGCAAACTGCGGGGCATCTGACCGGTCAAGCAGCTTAATGCTTATCTCCGAAACATAGGAAGCGGGTAGTTGGAGGCTATTTTGCACCGTTTTTAAACTTCCATAACACAAGGTTTTGTCTTTTTCGGGGATACCAGTTTTAAGGATGGCGACTAATGTTGCCGTATAAGTAACCCCCTCCACAGATGTTAGTCCGATGCGGTCTCCAATAGCAAGGTTAAATTTTTCAGCAAGCTTATAACCCATTACTACAGCATTTGCCACATAATCCAGCTTATGCGGATCTCCACCTATAATTTTACGGTCCAGATCAAAAAAGGTATTTTCCATACCATAATCTATACCTACAATTTCACCACTTACCTTAATACTGCCCACATGGAAAAAAATAGCCGCCTTTAGCGTTGGAGATACGGCCTTGACATTGGGGTTTTTCGCCATTTCACGCGAGGCAATAAGACCATCCTTTAGGTAAGGTAGTGAAGCTTTAGGTTTAGCATGGTGCAGCACAGTAGGCTGCCCGGGCAAAAATTTACTCAAAACAGAATTTTCGGACACCTGCATATCATTAAACAAGCGTATGTCGGGATACTGATCCAGCGATAATTCAGTAATATAGTCGTTAATACCTTTAACACAGCTAAGTAGGAAAATGAAAATGGCAATGCCAAAGGCAACCCCACCAGTAGCTACCAACGTTTGCGTTTTTTTGTCCTTCAATTGGGTAAAGGCTACAAAAAGCATAAGTTTTACTTTGTTGTTACGCAGCATACTCCGTGTTTTTTAAAGATTACATCACCGGCCAGGGCGCCCTCAACAATTTCGATATTACCGGCACTGCGAGCGCCAGTAGTAACTTTTTGTAAAACCATACGTTTACCCTTTTTCACTACAATACTGTCGCCAGGGTATAAAAATTCCGAAGGGATAAGCAAAGCCTCCCTATGTTGGCGTACAATAATATTAGCCTCCACCGTTGCCTGAGGTATAAAGGTAGGGTTACCCGAAATTACAGCCTCAGCTTTAACGGTCCTTAAGGCAGGGCTCACCATGGTCTCCACCTTACTGATACGCGCCTTAAACTGTTGGTTAGGGTAGGCATCCGTTTCAAAAACCACCTGCTGACCAACAGCTACCTTCCTGATGTCCCTTTCGTCAATTTGCAGGTTCAGCATATAGCTGTCCTGCTTTCCGATAAGCGCAATCTTTTCACCAGTGCGTACCGACTCGCCCTCTTTTTTGAAAACCGATAATACGCTACCACTAATACTGCTACGTAATATTCTTGCGCTTAACTTATGGTCAGCCTGTGCTATATCGTTTTCTATTTGAAGCTTAACCTGCGTTAAATCCGATATTTTTGCCTGATACTGCTGCTGTAAATTCGCTAATAAAGTCCTGGCAGTTACCGCCTGCTGTAGGTAAAAGTCAGCATCTTTTTGCGATACGGCAGCGACCTTAGCTAAGCTCGCATAACGATCCGCATTTTTGAGTTCCATTGCATACTGCTGTTTTGCATTATTTATTTTTTCCTCCAGCTCCATAAAAATAGGAGAGGTAGGCAAGGCAGCCGCTGTAGCCAAGTTCAGCTGCTGTTGCAATACCTGCAGCTGCTTATGCTGTTCTGCTGCACCCAATTGCGCGACACGATGACCCGCAACTATAACATCCCCTTGCTGCACAAACAAACGACTTAATATTTCGTCTGTACCTGCTTCAACATAAGCATAGGGGTATGGTAGTATTTCGCCAGCGGCATAAATAGCCTCATTCAACGGCTGGTACTGTAGCCGGTAAGAAGGCCTATCTGTATGGCAAGCTGCCAAATAGGTTAGGCAGGTTAAGCACAGGCAGCAACGCAGGAAAATGAAATATAATTTTAATTTTAGGTTAGCTCCAGGCCTGTTATAGTGTATCATCTTGTAAATAATTTAAATCCATTAAATGCTGTAGGTAAGCCAATTTAGCCTTATTTTCCTCCCGTATGCAGGCCATCAGCTCCTGTTGTATTTGCTGTAATTGTAACATATCAATAATACCCAGTTCAATTTTTTTGCTGCATAAAAGAAGATTCTCTTCGGCCAATTGACGTTTTCCTTGCTGCGTAAGGCAAGCCTTCAGGCTTCTTCGCAATTCCAGCTGAAGCTGTACAAAACGCTGATTTTCCTGCATTTTATAGGCTGTAAATTCAAGCGTCTTTTGGTGATACCACATACGGTCGCGTTTCTGTAGCCTAAGCACCTGTGGATTCCATAGAGGCAGCCGCAACTGGAACCCCACGAACCCCTTATTATGCCATTTAGCCAAGCTGGCAAACTCCTTAAATCCATCGCCAAATCCTATTTGTCCAAAGCTGCTTACCAGCGACAGCTGCGGTACCCTAAAGTACTTACTGCGCTGCCACTGCTGAAAGGCAATCTTAACGGCGGATTCTTTTTCGTTGTAATCGGGGAGGTTGCGGGCGCTAAAGCTAGACACAGTTTCTGTTAATGAAAGCCCAAGCTCCGCATCCTGAATTTCCAATGAATCTTCTAGGGGAAAGCCCATCCAAAATTTTAACTCCAACAAAGCTTTCTGCAGCACGATGTCTGCCTCATCATGCTGCTGTTGATACCCAGCTAAAATGGAGGCCGATTGGTTAAAGGCAATTTTATCAAGAACACCCTGTGCAAACCGCTGCGTCATCAATTCATGGATTCGAGCATGCTGCTGCAGCATATTTTTGGATAAGTCCAAGTTTTTCCTTTGGATCTGCATACTGTAAAAGCAAACCTTAACATGGCGTAAAAGCAGTTTTTCTAAAGCGGCAACCCCATGCTGTACCGCCTCCTCCTTTAAGCGCTGCAATTTTATATCTTGCCAATTTAGCAAGTCCAATGCTGTCCATTTTAGCTGTATATCATAATTTCCGGAAAACTTAGACCCCGTAGCTATGGCAACCCGCTCTGCCGGCAACCCCAACAGCTCACCCGGGAAGCTTTGCACAGGTATTTTCCAATAATAACTTGATTCCAAAACCGCATTAACCTCCGGAATAAATTTAGCGGAAGCGATTTTCTTCTCTAAACCAGCAACAGGCAGCTGTCCCTGTTTGGCTAACAACTCCTGGTTGTTATGTTGCGCATAAACTAAACACTGCTGTAAATTCCATTGCGCCGATACCGGCCTATAAACCAGCATCATTCCTATAAGCATGTATACCGCCTTCATATATTGTAGTGTATAGGAAGTAGAAATTAGATTTTGATGTTTAAGCCCGTAGCGAAATACGGGGAGGTCTGAAAATAATAACTGTCTTTAGATTTAAACATCCCTTGTAATGTACGGTCGGAAAAGGTCGTAGGACGAACGGCATTTATACCGCCTGTAATCGGAATAGAAACACGCTTCCCTAACTTAACTTCGGCACGCAATCCCGTAACAATATACAAATGCGAGAACATAACATCCTTATTATCCTTTTCCAGTAAGGCCATCTGCCCATTCATTTCTCCGATAACAGACATTTTTAAGAATTTATTAACGTGATAACCCGCGGCAACGTTAAGGCCATTGCTCATATTAAGTTTGAAATCCAGTTTACCCTGCATTGTCCAGTTCACATACAAAGCCGGAAAAGCCATAGGGTAACCAAATGTGCTGTTAACAGCAACACCAGCACCGATTTCCAAATTTGGACGCATGCGGTAAATAAATAAAGTACTCACCGAGCCTAAAATATTCTTACCGCGGATTTGGGAAAGGTCCGTTGTGGCCGTATACAGGCCTGCGCCAGCACTCGCCATTAAAGTCCAGCGTTTGCTTATGGGCCGTTTATGGTAAAAGCCGATATCTGCATTTACGATTTCATCAATAACCAAGTCCTCGGTGAAATTTTCATTTTTCAATTTTACATACGAACCCGACATGCCCAGCCCCCAGATAATAGGCTTCTGATCGGCATTCGTTTTTACAGACAGCGGAATATTAACGGAACCAGAATAAACCATAGCCGAACCTTCCGCATCGCCTACTTTTTCGCGCGGATCCTTATTTTTCTTTTCAAGCCAGTAGCTTGATTTTCCCAGGTACTCCGTTTTGAGTGTTATCTGTGCGTGACTATTGACGTATGCAAACGATAAAATCGCGATTAAAAGGGCTTTAAATTTCATGTTGTATTCTTTTTCGTTTATTTTGGAAGCAAATATCCTGATCAAGAGATCCCTGCTGAAGTCTATTTGATAGTTGGCCATTTCCCTTTGACGGTTGGTCCGTTATCCAATAAAAAAACAAATACCTTTGTATATGAAAATTTTCTATCATAAGAGCTATAACCGATTTGTCAATTACGTATGGCTGGCTGTAGCTGTTATCTTTACCATTCAGTTTGGTGTGAAGATTATGCCGCTTTATGAAGCTATGCTTATAGGTTTATCCGTGGTACTATTTAGCTACCCACTGACCACCTATCTGAGTACCTCGGTATTACGGAAAGCGATGCAAAAAAATAGCATGTTTTATTTTGCACTTCAGTTTTTGCTGTTTACCCTCATAAACGGATTATTTTTATTTTTTATCCTGCGTCTATTCACCTACCTGGAAGGGATTCAAATCTTTCCGGGATCAGAAACATTCAGTGGTAAAGACAGTCTGTTTGAAGATTTTGTGGGCTCCATGCTATTGGCCATATTCATAAATTTTGGCTTTTGTGGATTACGATTTTATGAAGCCAACCTACGGTTGCAGAAAAATCTTATCGAGTCTCAATTACAGATTCTACAAGCACAGATTAACCCGCATTTTATGTTTAATATTTTAAACCACGTGAATATCCTGATACGTAAAGAGCCCGAGTTAGCCTCGTCACTTTTGGTGCAGTATACCAATATCTTACGGTATCAATTGTATAGTGGCAAGGAAGAATATATACGCATCCGTCAGGAAGTAGACTTTTTAAAAAATTTCATAGCCGTGGAGCAGGTAAGGTGGAAAAATAACCTCGATGTAACGTTTCATTGCAATATAGAGCAAGACCAAGCAAAAATATCCCCCTTATTATTAATAACCTTTATAGAGAACGCTTTTAAACATGTATCCCGATCGAAGACCGAAAAAGGGTATATTAAAATTGATATTAAACAAAAAGATGATCTCCTTGTTTTAGAGGTTAAGAACTCTAAATACGCTGAGCTGTCGATGTCTGCTAAAAAAGAAGCCTCAGGTATAGGCCTGGAAAACATCAAAAAACGCCTTGAAATATTGTATCCGAATAAGTACAACTTAACCATAGCGGAAAAAGAGACCGAATTTTTAATTGTATTGTCTATAACTCTATAATATGTCGAATATCATCTCCAAACAACCTGATTTAAAGCTTAAATGTCTCATTGTCGACGACGAAGAAAATGCCATAGAAGGGGTCATAGACTACCTGCAAGACATGGAGTCCATAGAAATTGTTGGCACATGCTTGTCGGCAATGGAGACGATAGAAGTGCTGAAAAAGCAAGAAGTAGACCTTATGTTTCTCGATATAAATATGCCCCGTCTTACCGGTTTAGAAATGTTAGAATCTATGCAAAACCCACCACTAACAATTCTGACCACTGCATACTCCGAGTTTGCTCTGGATGGTTTTCGCCTAAACGTAGTAGACTACCTGCTGAAACCCTATACTTTTCAGCGCTTCTTTCAAGCCACTCAAAAAGCTATAGACCAGTTTAAATCCAAACTTGTACTCAATGCAAAGGATGATGGTAAGAGCTTTGATATGTATATCCGGCAGGGCGATTCTTTTCAACGAATAAACTGGGAAGACATCTTATTTGTCGCGTCTATGCAAAACTATCTGAAGTTACATTTTTCCGATACCGTATTTGTTATCCATCAAACGATGACTTCCCTTATGGAAGTCTTACCCAAGGATCAATTTTTTAGGATACATAACTCCTTTCTGGTAAACATCAACCATATTGATAAGATCCATGGCGGACGTCTATTTGTTAATGGAACAGAATTGCCCATTTCAAAACATAGAAAAGAAGCCTTTTTAAATGCTGTGGTATATAAAAAGCTAATCAGCAAGTAAAACACACCCTCCAAAGGTATCCAGAAACTTTAAAAACTAAAAAGTGCCCATAACCTTGGGCACTTCCAACAACCTACCAGAGTAAGCCGATTTACTAAACCTAAACCTTAAACCTTAAACCTTTTAAAACTTGTAACCAACAGTCAGGTATGGATTTCTATTGCTAATTTTTGGTCCGGTAGCATGGTTTATATTAGGTAAGCCATATTCGTAACCCGCATTAACGGCAAACTTTCCAAACTCCACGCCAACACCGCCCAGTAGTCCGTAATCCAGTCTCTTAAAACCATTTTTACTGAATATAGACTCTTTGTCCTTATTCGGGTCATTTTTTATTTTACCTGCAATACCATAAGCCGCATAAGCCCCCGCGTTAACCAGCAATTTAGTGGTATGGCCCACATCAAACTTATACGCAAAGCTTACCGGTAGCTGCACATAAATAGGATTATACTTCACATCAGATCCCGATTTAGAAGCGTATTTTACCCCCTTGGTTTGAAAATCCAAACCCGTTAAAATAAAAAGATTGTTGCTCAAAGCAATATCAGTAGTAAGACCAACCCGGTAGCGCAACGCCGATTTCGTATCTTTAAGATCACCAGCGAAGCTAGATAAGCTCGCTCCGGCTTTTACCCCAAAGGTTACGGGTTTCTCTTGTGCCATGGTTTGGTTCCCTGCTGCCGACATAAAAGCCAGCGCTACTGCGAATACGGTTAATTTTGTTTTGTTCATGATGACAGTTTTTACTTATTTTTTATTGTTATGAAACAAATATCCCAATAGGCAGACCGCGGAGCAATTCTATTTGACGACAGGAAGGTAAGCTATGATGGTTGGCAGGATTACAGCGATAAAGCTTTACAGGAATACATAGGTTTGAGTCTACCTTCTGCACATGATTTATCTTCTCTCCGCCATTTAGAAAAGTGGCGATGGCCGGTGCTGTACTACAGATCATCCAAATTCTAAGCTTTAAAATGCCCAAAACGGCTATGCTAAAACTTTTCTTTTTGGCCTGCTAAAAGTATTATGCTAGCTAAATTCACTTTATTTTGTTGTTTTTTAACCTATCCGACGATTTACAGCGGGCCAAATGAAACATTTCCAAGATGGAGGCGTTATCATTACAAGAGAGTTGTAACGAAGTATAAATCTGTGAAAAATATTTAAACAATTATGCATTTTGAAAAACTTAGTCGTGATGCTTTAAAGAAACTAAACGAAGAGGGGTACAATCTTTTAACGTCCAATGCCGATTTATCTATTCCTCGGGTGTATTGGTTTCCAGAGAAGGTGGAAAATCTTAATGTTTTCACCCTTCAACCAAAAGTAAATGGTTTCGTATTACTTGACCTCGAAACCATCATTATAATTCCAGAAGCCTTAGAGCTTCTCGAGGACGTCGATTTCGTAGGCGAGGTATTCATGATTTAATCAGCAGCTATTTTGTTGTAAGGGAAGATCAGGCTATCAGGATACAGCGCGGACTAATCTCCACTTTAAAGTTGCATGAGTTGGCAATAAAGCATAGCCTATGGGCTTCCTGGTGCAGGGATAGGGCAAGGTCTATTTGTTGAGCATCGGCCAGCTTAACAATAGGGTTTAAATTTACCTGTACAATCTTTCCGCTACCATCCGTGTAGCTCTCTAAAATTGCCTCCGCTTGGTCGCTATAGGCTACCATATCGATACTATGTTGGGATGTAACATAAAGGTACGACATCATATGGCAAGACATTAAACTACTTAACAGCAAATCTTCCGGATTGTGTAAAGATGGGTCGCCTTTAAAGGCTTTTGCTGCCGATACATGTAAATCGACCTTGCCATCGATTTGTAAGGTGTGGCTCTTGGTATACTGCCGCTTTGAGCGGTCTGATGCAGGCGTTTTAAAAAGCCATGCTAAATGCGCCTTGAAATAATGTTTTAAAGTCATATATCCGTTAAAACTAAATAATTTTATGGTTTTTTCAGGAAGGCGATACTAATTTTTGTGGTAAAGGTAGGTCCTAATTTTTACTGTTAAAATGTAAAATATAGGGCTGTAAGCGTTTAAAATGTAGAATACCGGGTGTTTTTTGCACTTTAAATTCGATATAGCAGATAAAAAATTGTATTATTACAGGTGATGAAATATAATTTAGCCCTTTTTGCAGTGTTATTGATGTGGAGTTGTAACAGCGAGCAAACACAAAATCTGGAACAGCTGGATAAGAAGTCTGCACGCGAGGTGACCTTGACGACCCTTGAAAAAGGAGATTCCATTCTCCATATAACGAAACAGAATATTTGGTATAACGGTGAAAATGTAGCCCAAAAAGTGGATACCTTGATAACTGCGGCGAAGCCACAAACATGGAATTCAACGGACACAAGCTCCTTACGGCATGTTCCGATTTTTGTAACTGTTCAATAAAATATGAGAAAAAAAGCATCTAAAAATATACAACTCGTATTAATAACGTCTGTATTGGCCTCTTGCGGTCAGGCAGTTCCTACTGCAGATGATTCCAAGCAGCGTGTTTTTATGCGTGCCGATTCAACCGCTGCTTATACGGAAGTAACGGATAATTATAACCGCAACTCATCGATGCATGCCGGAGGAATGGGCTCTTCACTATTATGGTTTATGGCATTTCGCCATATGGGTGGCATGTTAGGTTATGCCAATAACAGCCTACATCCAAATTCAGTGTCGGGCACCAATGCCGGTAAAGCGGCCGCTTTCAAAGCGCAGCGTGGTGGTTTTGGTAAAACGGTAAACAATTCCTCAACACATACCTCAGGATCTTAATGCAGGTTAAAAAAGTACGTTTGGACCCCAACTGGAAGACGCGGTTGGAGGGTATTGGCTTTGGGTATCATAGCCTGGATGGCGTCCCATTTTGGGTAGATGATTATTACTATGAAATAACAAACAAGGAGGCAGATCTACTGTATACCGCTACGAACGAGCTGTGGGAGATGTGTCTTGCTGCTGTAGAATATATTATTCAAAACAAACACTATGCGCCATTCCATATTCCAGCCTTTATGATCCATCATATAGAGCGGTCCTGGGAGCAAGATGAACCCTCCATATATGGGCGTTTTGATTTCGCTTATGATGCTGCAGCGCAAACCTTGAAAATGCTTGAGTTTAATGCCGATACACCCACCTCCTTATTTGAAACGGGGATTGTACAATGGTATTGGAAAAAGCATTATTTCCCCGAATTAACCGATCAGTTCAATAGTATCCACGAACAACTGATTGCCAGTTGGAAAATGCTAAAACCTTTTTTAAAAGGCGATTTGCTGCACTTCGCCTGTGCGAAGGAGACTTTAGAAGATTTAACAAATGTAGAGTACCTACGCGATACAGCAATTCAAGCAGGTATAGCAACAGATTTGGTATACATCGATGATATAGGTTGGAATGGGGCTAATTTTGTTGATTTGGAGGATAGGCCGATAAGGTCTATTTTTAAGCTTTATCCTTGGGAATGGTTAAGCAGGGAGGATTTTGCGGTCCATATCATAAATGACGTATTAAAAACACAATGGATAGAGCCATCCTGGAAGATGTTGCTGTCTAATAAAGCTATACTTCCAATCCTTTGGGAATTGTTCCCGAATCATCCACACCTTCTGGCGGCGTATTTTAAACGACCTTCGCATCTGCAGCATTATGTTAAGAAACCTATTCTGGCTCGGGAAGGGGCTAATGTAGAACTTTATTATAATAATGAGCTTATTTATGCTACGGAAGGAGCGTATGGTGCTGAAGGGTATGTTTATCAGGAATTGGCCAACTTACATCGGGAAGACAGCGGTTTTTCAATTATTGGAAGCTGGCTGATTGGACAGGAGTCTTGTGGAATATCCTTTCGTGAATCGGATATGCCCATTACTACGGATAAGAGTAGATTTGTTCCGCATATTATAAAATAGTTTACAATACGCTAGCTGTAGAAGTTAGCGTATTGTAGAAGCAAATTCGACTAAAATAGGCTTAAATTATAGGTTTTAACAAAGTCTATCAACATATGGTACCCCGCCAAGGAGTTGCCATGCTGGTCTAATGGGGGGCTATAAACGCCTATACCACCTCGGTTTGGAACCGATACAATAATACCCCCACCGACACCAGATTTACTCGGTAAACCCACGGTACGTGCATACTCGCCACTAAATTCGTACATGCCTGCTATCAACATTTGCGATTGAATAATCCGGGACAGCTCCGTATTATGGTAGGTACGATCGCCATCAAATCGGACACATTGATTGGCAAAAAAATAACCAATTTTTGCCAGGTCCTCAACCGTTACCTCAATCGAGCATTGCTTAAAATAGCTGTCCAGTTGCGCTTCTGTTCCATGGATTAAACCCGCATTCTTTAATAGGTAAAACAGGCCCCGGTTGCGGTTTCCGGTTTCTTTCTCCGAATGGTAAACATCGGAATTATAGTTTATGCTCGGGTTATTGCAAATAAAGCGTACTAAATTCAGGATTTTTTCGAAGGCTACTTCGCCATGCTCACTGATCATGGACGTCGTTAAAATTGCCCCGGCATTCATCATAGGGTTTAAGGGTTTGCCTGTAGTTTCTAAATTCGCAAAGTGATTAAAAGGTTTATCAGAACCGTAATACCCCATTTTATCGAATACACTTTTTTCCCCATTTTCCAGTATAGCGAGCATTAAAGCAATGGTTTTCGAAATACTTTGCAGGGTAAATTTTTGCTTCACATCGCCTACACTCCATTGTTGACCAGTTTTATCGATATAGGCCAGTGCTATGCCTTTAGGATCTGCTTTTCCTAATTCCGGAATATAGTCGGCAACTTTACCGTACATGTAATAGCTCCGATTATTTTCTAAAATGGTTTGCAGGTTGGATGTGGATAGTGTTGTAGCATTGCTTTCGGATTGGGCAACAGCGTTATGCTGAAATCCTACAAGGCTAGCCATAAAAATACTGCAGAACGTTTTACAATATATTAACTTTTTACGCATAATTGATTTATAATTATTCTGGTCAATATTACGGATTTTAATTTTAAGAGAATCCTAAATGGAATTGTAATTTCACATAAGCCAGGAACGGCCCGCATAACAGTAGGGTATCTCCGTATTTATAAAGGAGTACGTGTAGGCCAAAACTTAAAATCGCTATAAACCATACAACAGCAAAGTTTTATTGTTTTAGCAGGGTTAAAAAATAATATCTACAGCAGTAAAAGGCCTAACCATTTCAAAGCCCAGAGTACGCATAAACCATTCCCGTAATGAAAAAGCACCCATGCCTAAAAAATAAAATTGATTTACGTCACTCTTTATTGTAAACAGTTTCATTGCCACAAGAATACTGGAGGAATTCGAAAAATTTGAAGGTTAATCCTATGCTTATAGCTATTCTTTTATGCGCATCAAGAAGAATTTATAGACCTAAAAAATAGGAAAAAAGCGCCAAATATTTTTACCATTATTTCATTACATAGATACCCAAATAAAACATTTTGGTTTGGTTTTGGCGAATATAGTAGTGCAGCAACTTCGGCGCGTAGTTCAAGACCGTTCATAAACGCTAAAAATGCAGCAATAAGGTGAGGGTAGGAGTCATAACACAAGCTTTACCCGATTAAAACGACTGCCATTAATTTTCAAAAAAAGTGCTTTAAGACAATTAAAGGTAGGAAAGACTACATAATAACGAGTAACCTATTAATTATGAATAATTTTATGTATCTTTGTAAAATCTATTGAGGCACTTTAATTCTTATCGCCAAGCCATTCTGCTTTTCTAAGAATCTATCTCCCTCCTTTATTTATTCATATTTAAACTTATTAAATGGCTAAAAGTCAACTTACATTCAAGAAGAAAGAACTAACAAAAAAAAGGCAAATCAAAAAACAGGAGAAGCTGGAGAAAAAAAATCTAAGCAAATCCAATAACGACAAGGGAAAAACATTGGAAGAGATGTTTGCTTATGTCGATGAATTTGGTAATATCTCAGATACTCCACCTGTTAAAAAATACGTTTTTAAAGAAGAGGACCTCCAACGTATTGATACCACCGAAGACGAATTTTTATTTGGAAAAGTTTCCTACTACAACGAGACTGGTCAATACGGCTTTATTCGTGATAACGAATCCCTAGAAACTGTATACTTTAACGATAGATTAGCGGGCATGGTATTAGCGGTTAATCAAAAAGTTAAATATCAATTTACACGTTCTAAGCAAGGAAACCAGATTACATTTGTCGAAAAGATATAACCTATATTTTTACAAGTTTTAAGATTAAAATATTATGTTAAATAGCTATCCGTAGGGTAGCTATTTTTTTTGCTTTAGTTTAGGTGGAAATTTTTTTGTAACGGTGAGGGTTTAGGGTTTAGGGTTGAGAGGTGGGGGGGGGTGTTATGGAAGTAGGATAAATTATTGATACACTCTTACAGGATTTGGATACCCCTTACGTAAGCTATAAAAACAAAGTGGCTGCCAAAATTAGGCCGCCACCATGCAATTTATATATATACTTGGCTAATTGATTTTGGTAATCGATGATCACTGTAGTACAATAATAACAAGCGCTACGCAGTGTTGTAAGGATAAAAAAAAGAATTGTAGCCAATTCGTTACATAGAAATGCAGTCTATGTAACATGGGTTAAAATGCAAAAATAGGATCTCTTGGCTTAGGAAAGCCTAGCTAACCTCCCGGAAAAGGCAGCGTAAGCTACACATAAAGCCATATACTGCGTAGCCCAACAAGAGCAAGTTGCGCCATGGCCGAGCCCGGCTTTCCCGCAGCAGGATGCCAAATACCACATACAACAGGCAACAAAATCTAATTACGGAAAGACAGGTTTAAGATACCGCTTATTTAATTTGCACTTGGATTACAGCAGTTTTACCCGACTCGTGTTTTAAATAAATAGTTTCCATACCCTTGGCATGATCAGAAGTTTCTATATATAAAGACTCATAATCTACAGGTTGCAAAGTGCTCGAATCAATCAACCGGATAATTCGTAAATTCTGAATAACAGCACCAAAAGAATTGTCTATAATCCACCCTACACCTCCTAAACCTCCTAAATTAATCCACGTTGTCATAGTATTATTCAGCTCCAGCCGTAGAAAATCATCGGTTAAACTAATGTTTAGCGGATTGATAACATCAAATCTTGTGACGGTTCCACGCTTATCTGCGATCTTATAATAGGTATTCCCATATTTTTTTCCTACCACCTTAATACCATTGTTTACCATGACCGCATCAGCAGCATCCCCCCGGATATGGGTAAGCGTATAGGGGCCACCAGCTCCAAATTGAACATCATTTCGTATAATGCTATCGCCAATTTCAACATGCGTATTGAAATTAGGAACATGTAAAGAAGGATGCGTTGACCGGACACGGAAGGAAGCCTTTTGCTTTTTTTTATCCGTAATCGTTACCAATACACTACGAAGAGAAAGGATATCCACCGTTATTCTATTTCTGTCGAAGGTAACCTTTGCGTCTGGATCTCCATCAAACTCCGATATAGAGGCTGTATAATCCCCATTTCCCTCCAGCACCTCTAACGCATAGGTCAACTGATCCGTAACAACTTCCTGGTCACCATTATCGGTGCTGGATAATATAAGTTCCTTGAGATCATCTTGCTCATTTTTAACATGATAGATTTCCTCCAATGGCTGTGCCGTGCAACCGAACAACAGAATTATGCTACTAAGGATAAGAAATGCATAACGTGGAAAAGAATAGCGCATCATAAAAGTATAAGATTAATCTTGGTCATTACGGGTTTTCCACTAAAATAGTCATTTTTTATAATACTATAATAAAAATCCTACGCTGAACAGCATTAATCCAAGTATAGGGGCAAAATAAATGGCAAGGCAACCCTTATCTCTTCTTTAGCAATAACAATAAATCCAGCTTATTATATACAGGCATTCAACTCAAAAAAAAACAGGCTATAGTAAATCTATAGCCTGGAATACTGTATTGTGCATCAATAAATTATTGAGCCTTAGTTTGTTTTTTTTGCTGTAGCATTAATCTCCAGGTCAATATCTTTAGCAATCATCCAATCCTCCGGGCTACCTTCGGTACCATAAGTTAGGCCCCAGTTTTGTCGCTCAATAGAAAATTTGGAGTAAAAGGTTATTTCATCACCAGAAAGGGTAACCTTTGCGGGAAAGGTGACATTTACAGTTTTATCTTTAATGGTCAAATTACCACTAACTGTATTTGTTGCGCCATCGATTTTACTCTTATCCAGCTCACCGTCAAAAGGTTTTACACTGGTAATTTCAAATTTTGCTGAAGGATACTTTTCGGTATCAAAGAAATCAGCACTCTTCAAATGTGTGTCTAAGTCCGACGCTTTTTTTCCACCTGAGGTTGCAGGATCCACAGATTTAGTATCCGTAACGATAGAATTGATGTCGATAACAAAAGTTCCACCTGTAAGTTGATTGTTTTCAACGGAAAGTGTTCCTTCACTCTTTAAAATGCCATAACGTGGGTTCAAGCCACCTTTATGATAGCCAGTCCATTTGATGGTACTCTTGTCTGTTTCCAACGCATAGTTTTCACCTTTGTGTTCAGACACCTCCTGCGCTGTATTTGTAGCGGCTTTATCGCCGGAAGAGTTTTGACATGATGCGAATAATAAAATAAGTGCCAGTCCTGAGATTAATTGTTTTTTCATTTTTTAGACTATTAAGTTATGAATATATTGTATTGCATTAGTAAATAAACAAAGGTTGGAGGCAAATAGTTTACTGCTACCCCCAATTTATTCCGCCAAGTCACTTTCCCAAATTTTATTATGCGCCAGGTATTATGCTTGTAATGTTGAAATTACGAAAATAAATGCAATACCATGAACGAAAAAATAGGTACACGCCCGGCAGCCTATTTTGGATAGGAAATAACGGGCATATGTCCTAAATCTAAGGCAGTAAGACCAAGTACATTTTATTTATATTGTCTTAAATTGAATGAATATTGTCATTTGAGACATATACCGTATTAACTACCTTAGTCGCTATAAAATATAACATACCATGATTAAAGTAGCAATAAATGGATTCGGTAGAATCGGAAGAATGGCCCTTCGAAAATTAATTCATAATGCAGAAGTACAGGTTGTTGCCATAAACGACTTAAGCAGTCCGAAAATGTTAGCGTATTTGTTTAAATACGATTCGATACAAGGCGTTTTCGCAGAAGATGTTAGTAGTAATGAAGAAGCTTTACGCATACAAGGACAAACGATACCCGTATTTGCGGAGCGTAATCCGGAAGACTTGCCCTGGCAGAAACTGGATGTTGATGTGGTCCTGGAGTGTACCGGGATTTTTGAAACAAAAGAAAAGGCATCATTACATCTAAAAGCCGGGGCTAAAAAAGTTGTAATTTCAGCACCCTCCGACAAGGATGTCAAAGCAATTGTTTACCATGTAAACCACAGCACCCTAACGAAAGATGACATGCTGATAAGTGCAGCCTCTTGTACAACGAATTGTTTAGCACTCCTGGCCGATATACTACATAAGGAGTATGGCATCGTTTCAGGACAGATGAGCACCATCCATGCGTATACCAATTCACAACCCCTGATGGATGTTCCGGATCCTAAAAATGGCTTCCGGAAATCCAGAGCCGCAGCCGATAGTATTATTCCGTATACAACGGGCGCTGCCAAAACCATCGGGTTGGTCATACCCGCGCTAGCGGGAAAGTTGGATGGCTCTTCACAAAGGGTGCCCGTACATTCCGGATCTGTAGTGGAGTTGTACACCCTATTGGAAAAAGATACAACCACACAGGAAATAAATGAACTCATGAAAAAACATGCCAATGAATCGTTTGGTTACACCCAAGAAGAGCTCGTATCCAGCGACATTGTGGGTTGTAATTTCGGATCACTATTCGATGCCACCCAAACAAATGTGGTAGGTGCGCCAGGCCGGCAACTTGTAAAGACTGTAGCTTGGTATGATAATGAAATGTCGTTTGTTTCTCAAATGATACGTACCCTATTATACTTCGCAAAAATATAAAAATAGGCATGTTAAGCCAGCATAGCATGCTGCAAGTAGCTAACTAAAGTTTTTCCGGTAAACACCGGGCGTGGTTTGCAGGTGACGATTAAAGAGTCGCCGCAAGCCATTTGCATTGCCTAAGCCACACTCCACAGCAATTTCATCCAGTGATAAATTCGATTCCTCCAACCTTCTTCTAGCCCATTCTACACGACTCTTTTCAATAAATTTCGCAGGCGTAATTCCGGTTTCACGGTAGAAAACGCGTGAAAAATTTCGGCTGCTCATAGCTGCCCTTTCGGCCAGAAAATCAATGGTAATAGCACGATTTAAATTTTCCTGAATCCAGGTTATACTATCAGCCACCGGCTTATAATCCGTTTTTTGTGTCTGTAGAATATTGCTAAACTGCGATTGGTTACCTGGGCGTTTAAGGTAAAGCACTAAAACTCTAGATACCTCTATCGCGATTTCCTTTCCGAGGTCTTCCTCTACCAAAGCTAGGGATAGATCTATGCCGGTAGAGATGCCCGCCGAGGTATATATACGACCTTGTTTGACATAAATAGGGTCTTTTTCTACCGTTATTTTGGGATATTGTTCGGCAAGTGTATCCCAAAGCTGCCAATGTGTAGTTGCTTTTTTGCCATCCAACAATCCCGCTTGCGCTAGGATAAATGCACCGGCACATATGGAGCCGATACGAACTTCAGGCTGCTTAGTATAAATAGCACATAACCACTGCACTATTTCGGTAGGGGCTCCATTTCTATAACCTCCTCGTCCGGCTATTAAGACCGTGTTAATAGGGTAATGAATGCTATCTAATGTACCTTCACAAACGATAGGCATCCCCGAGCTGCTCGGCAGCATGAGGCAGGCACTCATCGAGATCAGGTGAATACAATAATAATCTGGTCGGGTAGGATCTGCCATACGTAGGTATTCGGTAGTTTTGGAAAATACCTCCAACGGACCTGCAACATCCAAAATAGATGTTTGTGGGGGAACAAGAATGACGATATGTTTACTACCATCTGTGCCAGAATTTATCATATGGTAAATATAACAAATAGCGGTAATTTACCGTTTCTCGCGGAAGGCTTTAGGCGTAGATTTAAGGTGTTTTTTGAAAAAGGTGTAAAAATTGTTTACTTCATTAAAGCCTAATTCTATACTTATTTCCTTGACACTCCAATCGGTATTTTGGAGTAGATATACGGCTTCTGCTACAATATAATCGTCCATCAATTGCTTTGGACTTTTCCCGGTTACAGCCTTGCTGTAGTTGGCTAAGGTACGGCTGCTGATGGCTAAGGAATCGGTGTAAAAGTCTAATTTTTTCTCCGTCTTATAATGCTGTTTTAAAAGTTTGTTAAAGCGTTGTACAACAGTGTTTTTTATGCTGTTGGTGTTTTTCTTTGAAAACTGTATTTTGTTGTTATTTTCGACAACCGTAATAAAATATAGGAGCAAATGGTTTAAGGTACTCTTAACAAACAAATCTTCATACCGTCTTTTGCAAGTAGGGGTATGGGTGCTAATGGTTTTTATAACCTGTTTTAAGTAATTTGCCTGTGCTGCAGTAATGGAAAACTCATACTGTGTTCCCTTCCTGTTTTTAAAAATAGTTTTAAAAAAAATCGGGGATAATAGGGGGCTATTAAAGAAAAGATAGTCTGCCTGCAGGAAAATGTGATTTTGGTCTAATTTTTTTGCAGCCGTAAAATATACCTTCATGGTATAACTTCCATTGGCTTTTAATACTGTCTTGACAACAAGTAAAAATTCATAAAAATTAACGAATACGGGATTTGCTGAAATTTCTTTCGATACCTCATGGCCGCTAAATAAAAGATACTGCTTTTCTGTCATTTTACTGTTTTATGCTGTACGTATCAAACCGTACAAAGGTGCAAAAGATTGTTGTAATTCACTGTGTAGTATTTTCGCTACAATTAATATTCTTGTCATTGCATTTCCTATATTCAAAGTATTTTTTCCATTTTTCATAGCTGTTATAGTTGTCTAATCAATAACTTTGCGCCGCGTTTAAGAATTAATAATATGGACTTTAATAATGCTCAATGGTCTTTGAGTGCTTTTGAAGCCTTGGTTAAGAAATAAATAGTTTACATGTGTAACTACTAATTTTTGTTGCTCTTTTTTGGAGTCGACCGGGGATTACCATACCAACATCTGTAATATGAATAAACAAAAATTAATAAAGTTTCCTTCTAGGAAAGCTAAGTATAGTCCTATGCGTATAACTATACTAAGAATTGAAAGCGAAAATACTTTTGCCGCGGGATCGGCTACTAAAGTTTTACCGACCAACCCATCGGGTTCCATTGAAGAGGAATGGGAACATGAAGAGCGTCAAGAAAATTTTGATTGGTAATTTGGAGGTAAGCATCCCTTTGCCTGCCGCAAATTGGAACTCCCTACAGTTTTGTTAAACATTTAAAAAAAAATATGATTTTTAAAATTCGAAATACCGCTGTTTTGGTTCTTTTGGCCGTTTTAATGAACGCATGCCAGAAAAGCGAAAGCAGTTTGGAAGAAAAGGGTATCGTGTCGCTAAAAGTTTCTGCAGCGACAGAAGAGTTTGATAATTTAAGCTCGAATAATAATGGCTTAAATAGAGCTGCTGTAAAAAGTAATGCAAAACAAGATTACTTGTACCTGGAAGACATTCCGTTCAATGACGACTATGTTATTGAAGCCTTATTAACTACAGCTGCTATAAATTCAGATTCCCAAAACAGGACCTTAACCAAGGCTAGTTCTGGCAATAAAGCCGCAATCGTGCAGACGCCTATTCAAAGAGTGGTCAAATTCCGTTTAGTGGTCTACGATAAAGATGGAAACTATATGGAAGATAAATTTTATACCATCAATAGTTCCGGTGCTGTAAATTTAGAAGATGGGGGTGAATTTACATTAACCTCAGGTCAATATTATTTTGTTGCCTATTCCAATAATACAAATACATTGGCTGCGGTAAATCTAAAGGGCACAAAAATTAATACAGCATTCCCTGTGGATGCGAAGGAAGACTTTATGTTGTTCAACTCGGGCCTGGTAAACTTGTCGTCGACAAATAACAACCTTAATATTATTTTTAAGCATAAATTAAGCAGCTTTACCATTGTACTAGATGCTTCATATACCAATGGTTATAAGTTTACAGCAGTTGGCAATAGCAGTATAGCATCAACCAGATCTGCGGCAACAGCTAATTTCCAAACGGGTATAATCAGTGCTTCTGGCAGTTCGAATACGGTGCCGCTGCTGTTTCCTCAACTCAATGAAGCCATTGTGACTTCAACTCCAGTTATTGTAAATAACAATATTAATAATGGACGGCTGAGCATTGGGGCTATTACCATAGGACCATTGCGGAAGGATGTAGCTAGTATTGTCGAAAACCTAGCCATAAGTCCAGGAAAAAACTATACGCTAGTCTTGAATTTTAAACCGAATGTTAGGCTGGATGAAAATTTAGACGTTGCCATCAATAACAGCATCTATCCTGCAGTAAAAATAAATAATAAAATTTGGATGCGTTATAACCTGGGGGCCAATACGGCATTAAATCCAGATGTAGCTGCCAAAGGATTAGTCGGTAATTACTACCAATGGGGGGCGAGCATCGATGTCGGGGATGCAGATATGGTAGGCGCAAATAGTTCCAGGAACTGGCGCAGCACTAATCCTATTGCGACGGCCTGGGGAAATCTGAAAACAGGAAATGATCCATGCCCAACAGGCTGGAAGGTTCCAACAAAGGAAGATTGGGATGATTTAATCGCCAATACTACTGCCTTAAGTTCAGACAATATAGGTAACAGCTGGAGAACAAATAACACCGCCAATGGGTCGGCATTTTCGAATGCGAAGGTATTGCGTAGTAAACGCGATTATAATGTTAAACTTACATTCCCTGTTGCAGGTTATTTTGATGGTAGCAGTAAGGCGTTAACAGACAGATCCTTGCGTGGTGTTTATTGGACTGCAAGCATCGTAAATAACCCGGCAAATACATCTATTCGTACCATATTTACAGATGCAGATAACGGCGCTAGCACCGGCTTTGGAACGGGTAACCGTAATTTCGCCTTAAATGTTCGTTGTATACGTCAGTAAAAAATGGGCGAGTTTAAAGTTAAATAACATAACCTTTACGGGTTCCCTTTTTTAGTTGTTCTACAGGTTAGTTATTTTTGATTTTAACGCTTATTAATACACTAGTTATTCATTATTTGGTAGATAATGGTAAATTAAAAGCCGTCTCCTTGAAGAGACGGCTTTTGTATTAAACAATATTCGAGACAAGCGATACCATACATTTTCTTAACAGTATCAATGGATGTATTCGGGGTAACTGGCATTCATACTTCCCTTAAATTTCTGCTTTCTCCAGCGTTCCAATGCCGCGTGAATACGAGTCGCTATTTATAATCCTAGAGAATACGACTTGATAGTACGCAAATTCCTTTTGGCTTTATTTAGTTTACTACGCAAAATGTACCCATATTGGTTGATATGACCTATGAATCCATCGATAACAGGTTGATATACTAAGACATAGTGTCATTATGTCCAATTCATTAGGGTATAGACCATCCGTAGTATACAGCCTATATCTAAAACATTATGATACGATTTGTAATTATTAAACTACATATATAGTTTTTTTTAAGTTATTCATTAATTAATCATGGATAATAGGTAAATCTTTCAGAAGTTTAATTTTTAGTAGAAACTTTACGAATTTTGAAACTTATTAAAAAATTAAGATTATTCTTATTATCAATGAATATTATCAAACTACATAAATTATGGCTAATAACGGTTTTCTTATTACTTCTAACCGTTATTTTAGCCATAACAGATTTATTTTTAAATTAAATGCCATTATTGTGTATTGCACCTGTAGCCAGCAGCCTAATAAAATTTAACGTTTATTTGCTCGTCTTATTTACACAAAAATTAGTTCTGCATAAAAATTATGCTAAAATGCGCTATACTTAATGGCATTTAATTTACGTAATTATTCTTTCCAGTGGACATTAGCTTATCACATCCTTATTCCAAGATTATTCTGCAATACAACGAATCGTTGAACTATTTGCTTTAGCGTAATTTTTTCTATCCCCAGGGGTTATGGACAGGGTTGTTCCTTGATTTATAAACAATTCACGAATAAAATGACTGTCTGATGAAAAGCTTGAAAAGTAGTAACTTGCATAACCTCTTGACGTTACACCGCGATCAGTATAAGGAGGCTCATTTACTTCTTGATGATTTACCTTTAGAAAACCCTGAATTGGAAAGGTGAGATATATCTGTTTATCCGTTTTACTCACAAACAATTTGGCTGCTCCAAAATTGCTGTTCAAACTTTTGAAGGTTCCTAAATTTACCGTTTTCGTAGCCTTAATGAGTCTTTCAAACTCAAGTACTGTTGGTATACGATAGCCATCTGGACAAGGATCAGAACTGGTTTTTATGGGTTTTTCTTCCGTACCTGCGTTCCAAGTATTATTTGGCGGATTATTGCTGGGATTAAAGAATGTCGCTTTATTTGCCACCCCATTTCCAGAAGGTTTTTTTTGTCCCCACTGGTAATAATTACCATGCCATTTAGAATCGATTTTTTTTGGATTGGGCTCTAATTTTGTATCCACTCCCAGGTTGTGGCGCATCCATATCAACCCGTCGATTTGCGCAGCAGGAATATTTTTATGTATTAAATATCTATCCCTTTTTTTGTTTGCTGTACTTGTATCGGATGCATCTTCCTTTTTATTACAGGCAAAAATGCTAATGAGCAAGCCTAAAAGAATAGATAGCTTTGTGCACAAAATTTTTCTAAAGGGGGCTTTATAGGTTATCATAATTGGTAATGTTTAAAAAATTAAAAAATTTGATGGTATCAACATTAAAAAAATACATACATACCAAGTTAGTCGTGCTACTGTGTTCATTTACTGCGCCACTATTTCATATTTTCTAATATTAAAGCAGGGCTAGCAAATTTTATTTTTTAGGAGACATTGGATTAGGATAAATAGGGATCATTTTGATAATCCCTATTTAGCTAATCTGTTTTACTCTGCAACACATCTAATATTTGCGCTTTTGAATTTAACCTTTCTTTCAAAAGTCATGTTACTTATACAAACATTATTTTCTGTTATTTTTAATACTGAAATAAACGTTGCATTGGTCGATCTACTTGAATAAAAATAACCTTCAATACCTCTATTCCATATACCAGAAGGCAAATAGTTGTTATCTGGACCATATCGAACCGTCAAATAACCCTGGAATGGAAATGTTAGTTTTACTTTGTTATTATTTCTACTCGTGAAAATTTTTGCAACAGCATAATTTCTAAAATCGTGGCTAAGCTTTCCAATATTTATGGTTTCGGTGGATTTAATTAGATCCTCTAATTCCATCCTTGTAGGAATGCGGTACCCTTGCGGACAAGGGTCATTATCTGTTTTTATAGGGTGCGTCTCATTCCCAGCATTCCAAGCGTCGTTGGGTGGAGCATCGTCGCCAAAGAAGGTAACCGTAAAATCTGACGAACTATTGGCACTTGATATTTTTCGACCCCACTGGTAATAATCCCCATGTCTTTCCAGCGACATGGGGATGGCGTCTGGATTCGAACTTGAAAGATCTGCACCCAAGTTAAGACGCATCCATATGGTTCCGTTAATCCGTGCTGCATATTGACCTTTATGGATAAGGAATTTGTCGCGTTCAGGCTCAATTATGGTTTCTATTTCATCCGGTGGTGCTTTCTGTTCCTCGACATTAACAATATCTATATTAGGTTTTTTACATCCGAAAATAAATAAAATAGGTGTAAATAATAATACCTTGCCAAATAATGTTCTGTTTGGATGGGTTTTAATGTTTTTCATAGTTAGTTAATTGTTAAAATTTTGTAAACATCGATGTTTGCTATTCTAGATCTGTTCCAAACATAAATATATCGTATAAATGCGAAGGCTAGACAAAAGAATAGTTTGCACAGCCAAGTGCTTATATAAATTGAATATTTAGGTGTAAAATAGCTTAAGATAGCGTTTAGAGCTCTTTTTTATGGCGATTTTTAAGTTTTTAAAGAATCGAAACTTAAAAACTACCTTAAAGTATAGTTTATGATTTACCCGATTTGAGATTTTAAATGTTGTACAACAATATTATGAGCAATTTAGTGTGTTAATTTTCTTTAACTCTATTTTTAAATCCGAATTTTATTCGGTTATACTTTTAGTTTTTAATACTGTATTTTACTGTAATACTAAATTTAGTACCAGTAAATACTACCCTCCGAGCTAATGCCAAGGTCTGGTGTTAAAATTATTATTTTGATTATCTTTATTTTTTTAAGCCTACTAATAGATATTTTATGGACTTTAATATTTCTCGGATAAAGTATAATGCGGATGATTTTAAATGGTTTCAAACCCTGGTTTTTGATGAAGAGATTATGCAATATATTACTGGCGAAATTTTAACACCTGATCAGGCATTGGAAAAATTTAATGCGATGGTAGCCATAAATAAGGAAGAGGAAGAGCTGGGATATTTTAAGCTCATCGGCTACAATACAGAATTTATTGGCGAATGTAAATTAGAACGCTATGCCCAAGATAAGTCCATGCTCGAATTGGGTTATATTTTAAAAAAGGCTTACCGAAGAAAAGGGATTGGCACCCTGATTTGTCAGGAATTGTTGTCCCTTGCTGCTGAACATTACCCAAACATGCCTATTATTGCTATTATAGATCCCGATAATTTGGCCTCGCGATCGTTATTGGAAAAGTTTAACTTTAAAAGTTTTTTTGTTGGTGTGGAGGACAATTTGCCCACAGAAAAGTTTATATTAACACAGTAATAGCCTTAACTCTAAAGATTAAGGCTATTATTTTTTTTAACAACTTATTATGAAAGTAGTTTTCATTATTAGCGGTGCTGTTTTTGACGGAAATACTTGTGTATTGCAATTAAATCCTCCTCGGCATAGCAGGTATTAGCAGCCGCATAAGCCTGCAATTGTACAGCACTTAATGCCGAGTTTAGCCCCAAATCTTTTGCAAGGTGGAGATCTTTAACCATATATTTTAATGGAAAGGCGGCGGAATAATCCTCTTCCAAAATTGCCGTTCCTTTGATCTGTGATAAGCTACTGGCGCAAGCTCCCGCATTTATCACCTCTAACATTTTTTTATTATCAATACCCTTATTTTCCATAAACACTAGGGTATCTGCTAGCCCAGACAGTAGCACCGACATGTAATAATTGATTCCAATTTTGGCCTGTGCTGCTTGACCTATAGCACCTAGATAGATTGTTTTATTCCCCAATATATCAAAGAGCGGTTGTAAATCCAATACCTCCTTTTCAGGTCCAGCAGCCAAAATCACCAGATTTCCTGCCTCAGCAGGCTTTACGCTGCCCGATACTGGTGCCTCAATATATACAGATCCTGCGTCTGAAATGGTTTGTGCTAGGTACTGCGCGGTAGCAACAGAGATGGTACTCATGTTAACGATTATTTTTCCATCTAAGCCAGTTTTAATAAGCTTGCCTACAATTTCTGTACATACAGTATCGTCAGGGAGCATTAAAAAGATATAGTCCACCGCATTTGTTAGCTCCGCTAATGAATCGGTGAACGTAAATCTTGCCTCAGTTTCAGCAGCCACACCATGGTTTTGCCGCCGGTATACTTTCAGCATATGCCCACGGTTAAAAAGGTTACGTGCCATGGGTTTACCCATATTTCCAAATCCTATCCATCCAATTTTTTTCATTTTCTGATGCTTTTAAGTTTAAGCAATATCTCTAAATTATGGCAATAAGCAAAATATATTCCTGTAGAATTTCAACCAAAGCAGTGGGTAACCTTTTTGCTTTTTTTGATAGGGTGTGTGTTACACTGATCACACAAAATTGTAAGTTCCAGTTTATCAAGCTAGTTGGCTAACCTAAAAATATGTAGCTGTATTTATGCTGTATAAAGCTGCTCTTCAGGAAATTTGTACAGTTAATACCCTGAGTTTTTAACTTATCCGGGAAATATGGATAATGAAAGACCTGAATACATTATTTACTTTTGCTGCACGCAGCGCTTAGCTAGAAATTTGCTGTAGCTGTACTATGGCTACGCCATTCGGGTATAAAGTTGAATTTTTAAACTACATAAATTGAAAGCCTCCGTAAAGAATAGCCTGTCTACTCCGCATGAATCAAATGAAATCCATTTAATTTCAACTTTTTTAAAGCAGGATACCTTTCCTAATATACCTTTAAATGCGTATTTGGAAAAGGAGATACTTCAGGTGATTCGCCAAAAAATTGGATACCTGCAAAATGCAACAGGGCATGGCTGCACATCGGCAACCTTAGCCTTACTTACCGCATTGTTGTTGGCGCAGCAGAAATTGCGTGATGCAGTATCGGTTGATAAACAAGCTATTATTGTGTCTTCTGCAGCCTATGCTAACTTGGGGAAGGTTATACAACTTTTGGGTATACCCCAAGAAAATATATTTGTTTTGCCCTTACCTAATGCAGTACTGTTAGATGAAATGCTTTTACAGCAGTATTACAATCAAGCAAGGAGTCAAGGCAAAATTGTTATGGCTATCCTAGGAACCGTACTCTCCAATACATCATGCACATCGGATGATCTGATGGTTATGGCACAATTTTGTGCTAATTATGGCCTCTGGTTTCATGTTGACGCTTTATATGCCGGTGCTGCAATCTTTTCGACTGCTTATCAGAATAAGCTTGCAGGTATTGCACATGCAGATTCTATTGGGATAGAGATTTATAGCCAATTTATATTTCCGCAACGCAAAGACTTTCTTCTGTTAAAAACTACACAGCCGTCCGTTGCTCATTTTATGAATTTAGCCCGGTCCTTATGTATAAAAGCAAGCCTAGAAGAAGTACGTTTGTCGGCTAGTACGAGCTTTGACCAGGCGGATATTCAGTTTTATACCCTTTTAAAAAATTACGGTACGAAAGGCTTGGATCTGTTCGTTACGCAGTTGTATGATCTCGCACATATGTTTGCGCAGGATGTACGTTTTCGTTCTGACTTTGAACTTGTAGTTCCTGCTCAGTTTAATCGGGTTTGCTTTCGTTATGTGCTGCCTGCTTGGACAGCGGATGAACTTAATCTTTTAAATGCAACCATTGGAGAATACTTAATGATCGACGGTGATGGTACGATTCTGCGGATCCAAGAAGCTAATGTAACCTATTTGCAGATTAGGTTTTTTGACCCTAATGTTTCGGGAGTTTATTTTAGTGGTATCTTTAATAAGATACAAAGACTAGCCACTGTACTTTCGGCTTATCTGCGCGTTGAGCGTGAAGCTTACCGTTTTTAATTATTTAGCTTAAGGCCTATTAAAATTATATTAAATCTTTAGTGCAATTTTGTTGCTTTTCATACTTTTGGTATCTTTGGCTGTGCCTATAACCAAAGTAAGTAAAATTCGTATGTATAAAACGGCCTTAGTCGGTTTTATGTATGCGTATTGGCTTATTTGTAGCCATGTGTTTTTGCATTTTCATGTGTTACCATCGGGAGAGGTTATCGAACACCGTCATTTTTATCCTATCGGTAAAAAAGGTGCAGAGCATCATCATGGTGAAAACGAAATCCGAACGTTTAGTACAAACTATCTTTTTGAGTTTTTTGACGCCACAATTCAATTTAAGCTCGATCGTATTCCCATACTTTGGTATAGCTCTTGGGAAGAGTTTATTGATTTTATGGGTAGTATGTCTACTCCCTTTTCCTTTTCTACCCGAGGTCCCCCCAATATGTAATTATTCGATTAACACGTGGTAAGGTATGCCATTTTACCATGTTATTTTTATGTTTTACATTTTTGAACACACCTTATATAAGGGTATAGGGTACTTATGTTATTTATGAAGAAGATATTTTTTTTCGTATTAGCTGCTGCGTCTGTAATTGATGTTTTTGCACAGTCGGCTAATTCCTTTACTGGGCGTATACTCGATAATAAAAGTGGGGAGCCAATAGCTGGTATTACGGTTACCGTTCCAGACTTAAAACTTAAGCTTGTATCCGATATGTTGGGAAATTTTAGCTTTCCAGCGGGGTACAAAGGGCAGCATATGGTAGAGTTTAGTGGCTTAGGCTATCAAACACAAAGCATAAAAGTAGATTTTAACGTCAAAAATTTGCTATCCGTTCGGTTAGGTGCTGCGCATGTGTCTTTGGACGAGATTATAGTCACGACTGGCATTGTAAGCTCCAGTAGTAGGCGCAACAGTACGTCTATTACGGTGGTCGACAAGCAACAACTTTTAGAGCCAGCAACAAACATAATCGATGCCTTAGCGAAACTTGCACCAGGTGTAGCGGCCATTACTACGGGGTCCTCTATTGCCAAACCTGTGATCCGTGGGTTATCTTCTAACAGGGTGGTTACCATAAATAATGGGATCAAACAGCAAGGTAATCAATGGGGCGATGAGCATGGAATTGAGGTTGATCAGTATGGAGCAGATCGGGTGGAAATACTGCGTGGGGCAGCATCACTGATGTATGGTTCGGATGCATTGGGAGGGGTAATTAATTTTTTGGAACCTTTAGTTCCGGAAAACGGTCGTATAAAGGGCGAGTTGCTGTCAAATTATTCCACAAATGCAGGCCTAACTTCTTCGTCGGCGATGTTAACAGGAAATAGGAATGGTTTTGTATGGCGGGGTAGAGGTACGTATAAAAATGCGTATTCCTTTAAAACGCCCAGGGGTTATTTTCCAAACTCGGGTTTTAATGAAACGAATATTTCTGCCATGCTGGGCCTGAATAAATCTTGGGGGTATTCGCATATTAATGCATCCTTTTTTAGAAATAATATTGGGTTTTATGAACCTGATTTCGACGCTCAGGGAAATTATATCGATGCTGACGGTATGCCTTTTACACGTCCTGATTATAAAAACCGTAGACTGGCTTTTCCGAAACAGGATATTCGCCACTACAAATTATCCTGGAATAACCAACTCCATTTTAATGCTGGAACGTTGAAGTTGGATATGGGCTATCAAAACAACCAACGTCGGGAAATGGATAATCCTGTTCCCAATTTATTCTTAGACCTGCATACGTTTACTATGGATGCAAAATATAGCTTAAATGAGATGCAGGGCTGGCAACCAGTTTTTGGTGTCAGCATCGACGGTTCGCAAAATGTTAATAAGGGTGCTGAGTTTCTGCTGCCAGATTACCATTCTTTAGGGACGGGCACTTTTGCTTATCTGAAGAAATCATGGCTTAAAACGACAGCGAATGCGGGGGTACGTTATGATTATAGATTCACGAAAGGGGAGCCGTATATAAAGGAAGATGAAGCCTTCGATCGTTATAAAAATGATTTTTCTAATGTTAGCTTTGCATTGGGATTAACGCATCAGCTCAATCCGTATCTAAACGTGAAAATGAATATTGGCAACGCCTTCCGTTCTCCTAATCCGGCAGAATTAAGTTCCAATGGCGAGCATGAGGGGACTTTTCGTTATGAAATTGGAAGCCCTAACTTAAAGCCTGAGAAAAGCTATCAGTCGGATATCAGTGTAGATTATAATCGGGGGGTATTTTCCGGAAGCTTAAGCGTTTACACTAACTTTATTAATGACTATATATATATATCTTCTAAACCTGGGGATGAAACCAGTTCAGGTATGGCCATTTATCGTTATGGGCAGGTAGATGCCCAGCTTTCTGGCTTTGAGGGCGATTTTAACCTGCGCATTCTGCCAGTGCTAACTTTCGAAAATTTGTTCTCCTATACGTATGCTAAGAATAAAACGCTCGATAGGCCATTGCCTTTTATACCAGCCGGTCGTATAAAAAATGGCTTAAAGTTCAGTCCTTCATTTAAGAGATGGAACGGGAGTTATTTAAAGGTGGGCATAGATAATTTTTTGAAACAAAATCGTGTAGATACTGAATTTGAAACGGCTGTCGCAGGTTATACGTTGTTAAATGCGGCCATAGGAACAGGGGTGAAGGTGATGGGACTGCAACTGCAGCTCTATGTTTCAGGAAATAATCTGCTGAATAAAAAATACTATGATGCGCTAAGCCGCTTAAGGCCAGGCAGGTTAGATCATAAGGATCTTACACTGGGGGTTTATAATCCGGGTAGAAATATCATATTTGGGTTTATTTCTTCTTTTTAATATCTATCGTATAACAGCACCTATCCGGCAGAGGCTTTTTCCCTGAATCCGATAGGTGCTGTTTCAGTATAAACCCGATTCTTCTATTTTGTTGTTCATGGCGATTCTTCACAGCCCTTATAGGCTTGCCACCAATTATCCAATGCTTCTATAATAGGTAATAACGATTGCCCCAATTGAGTTAATTTATATTCTACCTTGGGTGGTGATTCTGCATAAACTTTTTTGCAAATAATACCATCGCGCTCGAGTTCCCGAAGTTGCAAGGAAAGGCTGGTCTGTGTGATATTATCCAGCTCACGGCGTAACTCGCCAAACCGCTTTGGACAGCCTTCAGCGATATTTTTGATGAGAATTGCTTTCCACTTTCCTCCAATAATTTTAAATATCCCATTAATATCACAACAGCTTTCATAAAGTTTACTATTTTTTGTTTCCATAACTGCCTTATAACGAATATTAGTACATAGTTCTGTACCAGGTACATAATTTTAAACTACTTGATTGCTTGTTTTTGTTGGGTTAAATTTACCTTTTTAACTTAGAAATGCAGCCATGAAATTAAACAGCAAAGAGATATTTCAAACTTTTATCCTCGCTATTGGAGTATTTTTATTTGTGTTGGATCTTTTTATCCTCAATGTATCGCTACCGCGTATACAGAATGCGCTGCATATAACGAATGCTGACGGACAGTGGATTATCATTCTTTATATTATGGGCTATGCCAGCTTATTAATTAATGCTGGAAAGGCTGGTGAAAGGTTTGGAAGGAAGAAGTTGTATGTCTTGGGCATGTTGGGTTTTACGTTATCGTCTTTGATATGTGGCATGGCGATAAATATGTTTACCCTTTTAGCAGGAAGACTCATGCAGGGAATAAGTGCTGGATTGATGGTGCCGCAGGGAATCGCCTTATTAACATTGAGCTTCCCAGACCTGCATAAACGGACGCGCGCATTGGGTATCTATGGTAGTGTAGCAGGTATAGCATCGGTATTGGGGCAGTTGTTGGGGGGTATTCTGCCTGATCAAAAGTGGTTGGAGGAAGGCTGGCGACTTATTTTTCTGGTTAATATTCCAATAGGGGCGTTAGCTATTTTTGCTACACTTATTTTTATTGCTAAGGATGCGGCAATACCTACCATAAAATTGGGGTACAAAGCTATGGTTCAGTTGTTTTTATTGCTGGTGTTGTTGTTGTTTCCGTTGGTTGTGGGGCCCGAGCTTCACTGGCCATTAGGATTGATGTTATTGTTTGTATTGGCGCTTATTTTATTATTTCGCTTCTTCAAAACACAGAAAAAATTATTTCAACAAAACCTACAGCCCATGCTTAATTTTGAATTGTTTAAAAATAGGTCTTTTACCCTTGGATTGGGTATAGCTTTGGCCTACTATATGGTGCAAGATTCTTACTTTATTATAAACTCCAATTACTTACAAATGGTTCGGAATTTTAGCTCTACAGCAACAGGTATCGCTTTTGTATATCAGGGAATTGGTTATGTGCTAGCCAGTATTATTGCAGGCTCTCTGATTCAAAAATACGGTAAAGTTGTGTTGCTCTCGGGTTTAGCTATAATGCTTTCTACATTACTCTTGCATCTCTTTATTATGGATGCATATCCTGTGCCGGTAGAATATTTACACGGGCTATTTTTTGGCTATGGCCTGGGTTGTGGTACGGTATTGCCTGCGTTAATGACCCTAGCATTACGAAGTTTAGATCCATCTTTAATCGGGGTAGGTTCTGCTGTATACCTTACCGTGCAGCAGATTGCTATTTGCTTAGGCGTTGTTTTTGTCGTAGGATCATACTATCATGGTGAAGAATCCGTATTCTGGGGGTTCAGTCTGCTTTCAGCAGCATACGCGCAGGCCATTGTATTTATGATGTTTTTATTGACTTTGGTGATATATGGCATATTGCGCTTCTATTCCGCCAAAAAATAAGATTTCAATTTAAGTATTTTATGGTAAGCATAAACTTAGAAGGTGGGTAATCTTTGCTGTGGTATAGCTAAAAATTAGTGTTGTATGATTTGGTAAATAAGGAATGGTCGAAGATACCCTATAATTGTAACACCAGCCTCTATTACAATGCAGGAATTAAAAGAGATGCTATTTTTATTTCGTGAATATTTAATTTAAAGCATTGAAAAATAAAAAAGCAGGTTAAAAACCTGCTGAAAATGCATTTATAAATAAGAGGGTTATTTTTGTTTTTTTAAGATATATAAGTTTGCTAACGCACCATTAATTTCATTTCCCGCTTGATCTAGTTGTAGTAACTGGTCTTCCCCAACTTTGAATTGGGTATTTAAATCTTCTGCTTCGAGCTGAATGGTCGATCCATTATTTAACCACTTGAACGTCCCCTTTTGATCAAGGGTATCCTGACGCTCCAAGTAGATTGACTTGAGTACAAATGTTTGATCCCTATTAATTTTTAAGTTAATTTTTATACCCGGGCAATCGGCACAGGGAGTAGTCCCGGTATATGTACCTGCCCAATCCAACACGTTTTGTGCAGTATGCGTGCTATCTACGTAGTTTTCAAGTTGCTCCTCGCTAGGTGCGGAAGAATTGTTATGTGGTTTACCTTGTTGGCAAGCCAATAAAGATAGCGCAAAAATCGATATTAGGACTGTATTTTTCATAACTCTTTCTTTTCCATATACTACCACAATTTTTACGCCAAAAGAAAGCAGGATTGTTTGGGCCTAGTAAGATAACCTTATTAAATTATAAAGGCGCCAAATGGCGCCTTTATACTGTATCTCTACTGCTTATTTATTTATATAAACAGGGTCTGGTTTGTATCCTGGTTGTTTATGTTTGACTTGCCAAGTCGCATCGCGAACACAACGTACGTTCATTAGGGATGAGGCAACAAGATTTAAGCCGAGTAAATCTATATTCAAAAGGTTCACAGATTTAGCACCAACAGGCGTATCTCGTGTAACTCCGGCCGAATAACCCGAAAAACTCCATGCGCCAATACCAGCAATTCCTAAAAGATTAATGCCCTCTTCACGTGTCCAAAAAGCTGCATTATTGCCATAAGAGCCACCAAGGTTTAGATTAATCAAACCTTGTACTAAGCTCACATTTTGCATAACACCATTATAAACAAATCTTAATTTATTTGTGCCAGAATTAGCATCTCCATAATAGGATGATACACCCTCAGTCGGTGTAAACTGTATGTATCTTGAGGTAACAAATAAACCTTTTGGTCCAATTTCTGCTCCAGGTGTTGCACCTATACCAAGTAAATCCGTAATGTTACCTAAAAGATTGCCCAATAATCCTGATCTATTTGTTATTTTATTAAGTTCGTCCGCTGTAGGTGTTCTCCATAGCCCCGCTGGATACACCAATGCGCAAGGATCTCTTTGATCTGCTGCAATTCCGGAAGCTAATTTACGCGGTATATGTCCTTTAAAGCTAAAGTAGCTGTCAGCATAATAGCTAGTACTATTAAACTCGTTTGTATGAAAAAATCTATAATGATTCCCTGGATTGTTAATACTATCAAGGTATAAATTGGCTCTGGACCACTGAACACTTTCAAAAGTAAGTGGCGATTCTACCGGGGCAATTAAAAAGTGATGGTATTTACCGCCCACTGGTGTAAAATTAAAAGTCTCCTCTATTACGGAGGTCCCAAAATCACGTATGGTTGTATTATCGTCCAACTTAACTTTTAAACCAGTCATCGAGATTTTTAAGCTCTGTTGGGTATTGCCAGCGGTATAAAAATGAGCTTTGCGTACATCCCCAACCGAATTAGGTACAAAAGTACTAAAGTTAACGGTCTGAGGTACGGTTAAGAGGCTACCTGAGTATGTTCCGTCCAACAAATTGAAATTTGCGGTTCTTAAATCTAAACCTGTAACCGTCACTGTTGCGGCTGTTGCAGGAGCAAATAACCCTTTGGTATTGATTTCCAGGTCTAGGCGTGCAAAAAGATGCTTAAACGTTAAGCGAATAGAAGGTGTATTTTCAACAACTAAATCGGTTGTTGAATTCGTGTACAATATATCCCTATTACCTGGCAATCTAAAGGGTTGATTAGGAATGTACTGAGGCGGCTCAGTTTTGCTGCTAAATGAAATTGCAGCCCACTTATACGTTGCGCCTGCTTGTAAGACTATAGGCCTTTCAGAGCCTGGGTTAAAATATTCCGACTTTTCAAACTTATACTCGTTACCTTCCTTCCTAAAGAAATATATGCGGTATTTTATCGTATCAGATAGCGAAAGTACAGCTTTATTACCTAAGCTTGCGCTTAAACCTTGGTTAGATCCTGAAACAATAGGAAGGTTAGGGTTATTTTCGCTATACATACTTACCATATCGAATCCGTTTCCTTGCTTCAGTTTGGTAGTCTGTACAGGAGGTTGTTCCTTTAAAATACCTGAACTAGCTTTCGTAGCCAATTGTATATTTTCACTACGTTCGTCGACACCGTCGATTTTAACGAGTACCGTTCCCTCCTCGGTAATGGTAAGTGGGTCACTTTCTGATGACCTTTTACAGCTGCTTGCTGTATACAACATAATTAGTAAGGCTCCAAATTTTAAGGTATAACTTACTAATTGTTTAGCTTTTGTTTTCATGTTTAAAATGCTTAAAGTAGTTTTATCTACGTTTAGAAATCTTTAAATATACTGCCACCAGCACCTTCCTCCCAGTCGGTTACTTCTGGAGCGGGGGTATCTTCAATAACTACGTTAGATCCGGCCGCTATACCGCTTTCAACTTCAAGACAATACTCCTCGATTCTTGGGGGAGAATACTTTAATTTTTGCTTATTTTTCATATTCATGTTTCCAATTTTACTACTTACTCTATGTTTTATATCGTTTCAGCGTATACGTATAATAGCTGATCAATTGACTTTCCTCCTTCAAAAATTATAGGCAAAATATGTCCTTATTACATATAATTTAATATGGAACTTATGATTCAAATCGCTCAGGGAGGCCTCATTTATCGCAGGTTAGCGAATAAATATGTGCCTCAATTTTCCTTATCGAAATTTTTTCTTTTATCTATATATACAGTATAAAATTTGTTGTAAAGTGATGTTATCACCTGGTTAATTTAAAATTTTTCATAGCCTAGTAATTTCAATAATTTCACTATGGTTGTTATTATATTTTTCAATAGTTAATGTAAAGATAGTGACAAAAATTATATATTATAAAATTTTATGTAAAATCTGACTAATATTTAAACTGTGATATTATCTTTTAGGATAAAAAAAATCAAAGTTATTTATTTTTGAACGCATATTAGGTCAAAAAATAATCTTGAAAAGAAAAATAAATTCTTCTAAAATTAAAAACCAATCTTAATGTAGTAAATACGCTACATTTTTATTTTATAAAAATAATGTCAATTTTAATTTACATTTCCCAGCAATTAAGAATACTTAAACCTGTATTATTTCATTAAAATCAGCAGGATGTTAGTCTGTACACAACTTTTGTCTTTTTTTGTAAAAATATGCTTAAAATGCTGTAAAGCAGTTGTTAATAGGTTTTGATGGGGTTTGTTTTTTTTAGATATATTCAGCAAGTAAGTCATTTTGTACTGCCTACTTTTAACAGGTTCAGCTTAATTTTCTAAAAATTAATTATAAAGAAAATAAAAACATTGAATTCCTAAGCATTCTTATTTTTGTGTTAATGTTTGTATTTGTACATTAATCAGGGTTTTAGGGTGAAATTTATGCATTAATCTATGGTTTCTGGTGGATTGATTTACGGAAAAATGTAGTGTAAATTTTACACTAACGGGAAATTATAGATAGTAGGTTAATACATGGTTTAACTTTAGTTGTTATTCTAACCGTATGCTGTAAAATATAATTTTATAATTTAAAGGAGGTTTGAAATTATAAATGGATAGGTTAATCGTATTTAGAATAAAAAAAATCCTTGCTATAGGGCCCAAAGCTTTACCTGTTTATTATACGGATAAGATTGTATTCGATATGGAAGGGATGTCTGTATCCAGGGAATGTCGGGGAGTTGAGTGTTAGGTTTTATCTTTTTTTGATTTTTGTGGACTATTCCGTGAAAAAAAAACGTATTGGTATTGTGGAAGGTTGTTAGCGCTTTGTGGTTTTTAAAGAGGTATATTTTTAAGCTATAATTACTTTAAGGAGTAAAGCCGCTTTTTTTTTTATAAAAGCGGCTGTTTACCAAAACATTATTTACCAAATAATGAAAATAATAAAGTATAAAATACTTTGAGATAAAAGTAAATCCCTGGGTCATTAAATTAAAACGGGAAACCGTAACCAGCAGGTAAATTTCTCTTTTTTGAGAATAATATGTGAAAAAGTTAATTTTTTTTATTTGTCTTAGGCGGTTTATCTATTTTTTGATGCATTGTCTAGGGTTAGTTTCTTTTATGTTTCTTCGCTTGGATAATCACACTGATAAAAAAATAAAACTACAATGCCTAGATGAGGAGTTTTAATTGTTATAATTTGTATTGTTTGAAGAAATAGCCGATAACTTCTTGATTTGTTGTGAAGTAATTTAGGCATTTAAGGTTTTGGGTCGGCTTTATTGTTTAAGATTATATCCAAATTTTCCTGCAGTGGATACATATAGAGTATGATTTTTTTTTGTTGGCATTGAAAACAGGTTTGAGCGGGTTGAAATTAACCTAGCCATTTGGTTAGTATCGCATGGTTTGAAGTAATTTTTATTAATCAAAAAAAACACTACAGATAAAACACTTAAAGCAATGAAAAACAGGTTTTTACGCCTGTTTTCAATCGTCTGAAATAGTTGTTTAAAATAGCTAAAAACAACCAAACTATGCTTTTAGCTAGTTTTCGTTAATCCGTCTAGCCCTTACATTTGTTTCGAATTGTTTAGTATAACTGATTCGCTAGCCCTAGTGAATCTTAGTAGGTTGAGTTTCTAATTTATAGGAATAACCCTTAATAACTTTCCCTCAAAAAGTTATTTTGGGTTATCCTATATCTTTTTTAAGATTTGATTCTTTATCGTATTCCTAGGCCTTCATGCACCAATGTATTCGTTCTAATTTTTATTCTTTAATCCATAATTGGATTGTTTCAAAATTTTGCAAAGGCGGTTTTATATAACGAAATGTATCTTTCTTTCTTCTTATGTGGATTACAAATGGGTGTGCGTAGGAGATAAATTTTATTTTTTTTAAAAAGTTAGAATAGTCTAACAAAAATATTAGATTTGCAATACGGGTTGTTTGATCTGATTTACTCTTGTTATTAATAAAACAAGGAGTAGAATTTGAGCAACTAACACTATAATTTTAAAGAGAAGAGCATATGAAAATTGATTTAACCCTGCCTGAGTTGCCTTATGATAGAGGTGCTTTGCAGCCCATTCTTACTGAAGAAACTTTTGATTACCATTATGGAAAGCATCATTTAGCTTATGTGAAAAATTTGAATGCGTTAGTGGTGGATACGCCTATGGCGCAGGATCCCGTAGAGGATATTATTAAACATGCGCATCGGAGTGGCAATATTTCGCTGTTTAATAATGCTGCCCAACATTGGAATCATAGTTTTTTTTGGCGCTGTTTATCTCCGAATGCTGGAGGTGTGCCTACAGGTGCGATCGCAAATCGTATCGCTTTAGATTTTGGTGGTTTCGAAAATTTTAAAGCTTTATTCTCGGATACAGCCATTAAACTGTTTGGTTCTGGATGGGCTTGGTTGGCCCTGAGTAAGGCGGGAACGCTGGAAATTGTTCCTATGCGGGATGCGTGTACACCCTTAGTTGATAATAGAAAACCTTTATTAACCCTCGATGTATGGGAACACGCATATTATATGGATTACCAAAATGCACGCCCCAAATTTGTGGAGGGCTTCTGGGAAATTGTGAATTGGGATTTTGTCAATGAAAATTTATTGGGCTAAGGTTAGCTTTTACTTTTTATGCCTTTTCCTGAACGACAGCAAGGTATGCTGTTCTTAACTTGTTAAACTAAAAATTTGTAATATAAATTGTATTAATATGTGTGGTTCAATAAAAAAAATAATAGCCGGACAGCCGGATAGCGCTTTGCAAAAAGGTCCATTAACCGTGGGGGATAGTTTGCCTGAGTTTGTTAAAAAGGCGGTATTTACCGTAAATGATGGTACAGAAATTATGGATATTCAGCATACTTATGCTTCGGCACTGGGTAAATGGACGGTGCTTTTTTGGTGGCCCAAGGACTTTACTTTTGTGTGTCCGACTGAAATCGTTGAATTTGATGCCCATCAATCTGAATTTGAGAAACGGAATACTTTGCTTATCGGGGCATCAACAGATTCTGAATATGTGCATTTGGCCTGGCGAAAAAATGATCCTCAACTTAGCCGTTTACAAATTCCCATGTTGGCAGATACCTCTAAATCTCTCGCTGAAAGTATGGGCATTTTAGAGCTTACAGAAAAAGTAGCGTATCGGGCAACATTTATTGTTGATCCCAAAGGTATTATCCAATGGGTATCCATTTACCCTATGAATGTTGGACGTAATGTGCAGGAGGTGCTGCGTGTTTTGGATGCCTTGCAAACGGATGAGCTAACAGCCTGTGGCTGGACTGTCGGACAAAAAACTATTTCGCAAACACGTAAGGAGATGGGTAATGTTTGAGCCTTGGATATTTAAACCGTTTAGGAATACGCACTTGAGCGGTAGGTGTTTTTCGCCTACGTGTATTGGCCTGGAAAGGAGGGGATATGGTTGAACCCTTGCTGCAAGAAAACAAGGATCGTTTTGTTATTTTCCCTATAAATTACCCCGACATCTGGAGTTTTTATAAAATGGCTGAGGCAAGTTTCTGGACCGCCGAGGAGGTGGATTTATCGCCTGATATTATCGACTGGCAACATAAGCTTAATCCTGATGAACGTTTTTTTATCGCTCATGTACTTGCTTTTTTTGCGGCTAGCGACGGTATTGTGAATGAAAACTTGGCCGTTAATTTTATGCATGAGGTGCAGTATGCCGAGGCACGCTGTTTCTATGGTTTCCAGATTATGATAGAAAATATCCATGCTGAAATGTATTCTTTGCTCATCGACACGTATATAAAGGATGCTGCAGAGAAGGATTATTTGCTAGGTGCCATAGATACTATTCCCTGTGTACAGAAAAAAGCGAATTGGGCATTGCGTTGGATAGAAACTGGCTCTTTTGCAGAAAGACTAATTGCTTTCGCAGCAGTGGAGGGTATATTTTTTTCGGGTAGTTTTTGCGCCATTTTCTGGCTTAAAAAAAGGGGGTTGATGCCTGGCTTAACTTTTTCAAATGAATTAATTAGTAGAGATGAGGGTTTGCACTGTGATTTTGCCTGCCTTCTGTATACGGAACATGTGGTGCATAAATTGCCTGAAGAGACAATTCATAAACTTATTATCGCGGCTGTAGCCATTGAAAAGGAGTTTGTTACGGATGCGCTTCCGGTGGGGTTAATTGGTATGAATGCCAGCCTGATGTGTCAGTATATTGAGTTTGTTGCAGATCGGTTGTTGCTGGCTCTAAATTGCCGCAGAGTGTGGAATACGAGTAATCCTTTCGAATTTATGGAGCTTATATCTCTGCAAGGGAAGACTAATTTTTTTGAAAGACGGGTGGGCGAATATCAGAAAATGGGCGTCAAAAATAGGGAGGTTACAACTAAGGGTTTCTCCCTGGATGAAGATTTTTAATGCCTTTAGGGGCAGGCTGTGTAATTATTAAATTAAGTATAGGATGTTTGTATTAAAAAGAAATGGAAAGCAGGAAAAGGTACATTTCGATAAGATTAAAACTCGGATTCATAAGCTAATTTATGGTCTCGAAGTATCGGAAAATGAGGTGATAGAAATCTCTAAAAAGGTAATTCAGGGTATCTATGACGGTGTGCCTACTTGTGAACTGGATAACCTTGCCGCAGAAACGGCAGCAGCTTACACCACGACGCATCCTGATTTTGCGATACTGGCGGCACGTATTGCTGTTAGTAACCTGCATAAGAATACCTTGAAATCGTTTTCAAGAACCATGAAACTCTTGTTTGCGTATAGAGATCCTCAAACTAACAGTAATGCCCCTTTAATATCGGAGGAGTTTTACCAGGTTGTATGTAAGCATGCGCAAGAGATTGATAGTAGTATAATTTACGAGCGCGATTATAGTTTTGATTATTTCGGATTTAAAACCTTAGAACGATCGTATTTGTTGCGTATGGGCGGACAACTTGTCGAACGGCCACAGCATTTGTTTATGCGGGTAGCCTTGGGAATTCATAAATCTGATATTGCTGCCGCATTGGAAACCTATAATTTGATGAGCGAAAAGTGGTTTATCCACGCTACACCAACCTTGTTCAATGCGGGTACCCCGAAACCTCAAATGTCTTCTTGTTTTTTACTGAAAATCGCCGATGATAGCATACAGGGAATATTTGATACTTTAAAAGATTGTGCCTTGATATCTCAATCTGCCGGGGGTATTGGTCTTAATATACATAATATCAGGGCTACAGGTAGTTATATTCGTGGTACGGGCGGTGTTTCCAATGGAATAATTCCGATGTTGCGGGTGTTTAATGATACTGCGCGTTATGTAGATCAAGGGGGAGGTAAACGTAAAGGTGCTATTGCGGTGTATCTAGAGCCTTGGCATGCCGATATTTTTGACTTTCTGGATATGCGCAAAAATCATGGTAAGGAGGAAATGCGTGCCCGGGATTTGTTTCCTGCGCTGTGGATCCCGGATTTATTTATGCGTAGGGTGGAGGAGGGCGGTGATTGGTCTTTGTTCGATCCTAATGTTGCTCCCGGATTAGATGATTGTTATGGCACTGTCTTCGACGATTGTTACCAGCGCTATGAGGCCGAAGGGAGGTTCAACAAGCAGGTTAAGGCCCGCGTGTTGTGGGCGGCAATTGTTGAAGCACAAATGGAAACAGGTACTCCTTTTATGTGTTATAAAGATGCCGTTAATAGTAAATCCAATCAACAGAATATTGGTATTATTCGTGGATCTAATCTGTGTACTGAAATTATGGAATATACAGGGAAAGATGAAATTGCGGTCTGTAACTTGGCTTCTTTGGCTTTGCCAGCTTATGTCTTGGAAGATGCCTTTGACTTCCACAAACTTTATGAGGTGACCAAAATTGTAACCCGAAATTTAAATAAGCTCATTGACGCTAATTATTACCCTGTTGCAGCAACAGAAAATGCGAATCTTAGGCACCGACCAATTGGTTTAGGCGTTCAGGGTTTAGCGGATGTTTTTTTGCACTTGCGTTTGCCATTTGATAGTGCAGAGGCTAAAAAGTTGAATATAGAGATATTTGAAACCTTGTACTTTGCTGCCATGGAAGCCTCTATGGAGTTGGCTAAAGAATTAGGGCCGTACGACAGTTTTCAGGGGTCTCCACTATCGGAAGGGAAATTTCAATTCGACTTGTGGGGGGTGCAGCCCTCGGATCGCTGGGATTGGCCTAGCCTAAGGCAGGAGGTTATTCAGTTTGGTGTTCGAAATTCTTTGTTATTGGCGCCTATGCCTACCGCCTCCACCTCGCAAATTTTGGGCAACAACGAATGCTTTGAGCCGTTTACAACGAATGTCTATAACCGTAGGGTATTATCCGGAGAATTTATTGTGGTTAATAAATATCTTTTAAAAGACTTGATTCAGCTTGGGCTGTGGAATCCTGCCATGAAAAATGAATTGATTGCTGCGAATGGCTCTATTCAACATATACCTGGAATACCGGATCAGTTGAAGGCGCTTTATAAAACGGTTTGGGAAATTAGGCAAAAGGATATAATAGATATGGCGGCGGATAGAGGGGCGTTTATTTGTCAGTCGCAATCGTTGAATTTATTTTTAGCCGAGCCGAATGCGGCAAAATTGTCGGCTATGCATTTCCATGCCTGGAAAAGCGGACTTAAAACGGGTATGTATTACTTACGTACGCAAGCGGCAGCGGATGCGATAAAGTTTACAGTGGACGTGACGCAGTTAAATAGGGACGTAACATCATCCTCGTCTTGCAGTTTAGACAGTTCGGAGGATTGTATGGCCTGTGGTAGTTAAATTAAAAGCTTATGAAGTTGATATTGTTAAGACATGGCCAATCGCTGTGGAATTTAGAAAACAGGTTTACGGGTTGGCGCGATGTTGAACTCAGTGAGGCTGGTATGGCGGAAGCCAGAATGGCTGCCTTTCAGTTAAAAAATATACAGGTGGATCTTGCTTTTACTTCGAAATTGAGTAGGGCGCAGCATACCTTGCAGATTATTAGGGAAACCAATGGCTGGGTAGATCTTCCTATACTTATGGATGTCGCATTGAACGAAAGGCGTTATGGTGAACTGGAGGGTTTAAATAAAGCCGATACGGCATTAAAATATGGTGAACAACAGGTGCAGTTATGGCGCCGTGCTTTTGCTGACGCACCACCTAAAGGGGAGAGTTTGCAGGATACCTACAATCGTGTTATACCGTATTTTAAATCTTTTATACTACCGCAGCTTCAAAAATCAATGAATGTGCTCGTTGTGGCACATGGCAATAGTTTACGGGCTTTAATCATGTATTTGGAAAATCTAACGCCGGATTGTATTGTAAAACGCGAGATTCCTACTGCTGTTCCATCCGTGTATGATTTTTCGTACGACCAATTACGAAACTTTTCGGGTAAGGATTAATGGAGGATTGAACAAACTTAAAATCGATGAATTCGGATATAAAAAATAAAGAAAACTTAGAAGATGTTTTAATGTCTTTAAAATTTATGGATGTTTTGCCTAAGGATGGCACTGCACTTTATACCTATGTAATTGACGTATTAGCACAAAATATCAACGAGTTAATTCCTTCTAAATTACATAGGCTTTTGGTCTTATTGTATCGATTGGATATTAATGAGGATAAAGTGAAAAGAGCATTGCTTATTGGGGATAAATTGGAGACGGCCGGACATCGTATTGCGCGTCTTATTTTAGATCGGCAAATCCAAAAGTTTCACTTAAGGAGAAAATACTCCTCTCGTAAATCCTAAAAAGTAACAGGGATAACTGCTTTTTGCTTAGCAATTATTGGTAAATAAACAAAATATAGGTTGATGCATTCGGTATTGGTTTGGGATAAGAAATATAATCTATGTAAAAGTGATGGGTATACTACAATATTAAGATTTGTAATAAGGCCTAATACTTTAGCATTCGCCTAGTATTAACTCCGAAAATTTCCTTTTGTTGTTGTCGCTGTGTGCTATTTTAATGCCTAGCGCAATGATTAACAGCTATTTTAGGTCTTTACTTATTCTTTCTTGTATTTGCAATAAAATGCATAACAAGTAGAATAATTACTTTAACGATAAATAAGAAAAAGGCGTAAAATAATACGGCTATAGCACCTCCGTATTTAAAAATTTGAGGATTTGAAAATAATAAACTATTCATGCCAAGCGAAACGATAAGTAAGCTGATAAGGAATTTTTTACTTAGTCTCTTGTGAAATAGAAGTAGGTTGAACATATATAGGTATAGGAGTAAATAGAGGCCATATAAGGCTATAAAATCATTGTCGGTCGGAAGCATTGTTTTACTATTAAATAGATTAAAAATAGGGTTTATTATTGCTTATTTTCTTTTTCGGTGAATCGTATTGGAAATGCAGCAAAGCTAGACCTTTTGCTTTGGAAGAGATTATAATGCTGTGGTTCAGTACTAAAAATGTCAAGGTCTGGTTGTTTTGATTATATCTTTTCTTCGTAGTTTTATTTTTTTTCTTGATTATGTACATCGCTTTTATTCTTGTGGTGATTTCTATTTAAAGATAATTAGTAAGCATGTAATTTATCTTTAAAGCTATATTTTATGTAAGTTAATCTTTACAGTCTTTGATTGTTAATTTCTTTAACAGCGCCGCTGTCTTTAGATAAAGAGATTGTATTATTTTACGCTATGTTACACCAAATCGTCCTTTCAATTTTAAACTTTTTAGACCTTTTTAATCTATTCAGCGAACAGTAAAAACCTGTATCTTTTTAACAACCAACCTTGTTGGTCAATACTGGTGCTACTCTTTGAGATTTGATGGTAGATTGAACATGCAGTAACCTGCTAAAAAGAGGGTAAATTCTAATGTACCAGGTGGCGATTCGGGCTCTTTTAAATGCAATTTGTAGATACTTATTCGCGCGATATCTGCATTTGTTTAACTTGATAAGGACACAGACTGGCATGGATGAAAGACCTTCGGATGGACAAATAGTTTTGTAACTTACTTTATACAGAAGGTGAATGGGTATTTGCAAACTGAACCTATTACTAGAGGTTCGTGTGGGGGTGGAGTTAGGGTTATGTGTCATGATATTTATAAAGCTTGTAATTTAGGTCTTAAGAAAAACATTTTAATAATAAATAATTAAATATTTTAAGTAAAAATCAATTTTAAATTAAAATTACTAGTTGTGGTTTTATTTATAACTATACTTTTGCATGGTTAATTATTTTTTCTGGAATTTTAGTATTCAAAAAGTAGTAAAAATAATTTTAAACTACTGATATAAAGTGTTTTAATGTGGTGTAGTGCAAGTGATTTCAAGTACTACTGTGAACTATAAACTATTCAAAAGTATAGGGTAATTTTACAGTAGAATGTAAACTAATTGTTCGTTATGCTTCTATTTAGGATATAAGTGTTTTTTATTGTTCGGATTAATTTTTTTAATTAACCTATTGACCTGCTAATAATGATGCCAAAAGGGTTATAAAAAAACGAGAAGTAAATACACTGGATTTTCTTCTCGTTTTTTGTGTTGGTTCTAAATTATTTTTTAAATTTAATTTCTTTTTTGCAATATCTTCGCAAAATTATTTATAAGTCTATGTCTAAACCTACTGCGCAATGCAACGTATGGGCTTGGCTTGTGCTAAGGTATTAGCGTATAAATACTGAGGATAAGATCGATAAGTTACATTCTTATTAAAAAATAGGGTATAGACATTATTTCCGTAGAGCGTACTGCTGTGGTAGAAACCCTTTCTACCTCGATTTTCCAATGAAAAGTTGTTTCTTAAGTCAATGTAGAAATTACCTTGTGTTGGGAAGGTCAAAAACACCTTAATATTACGTTTGCTCGTAAATTTTTTAGCCGAATCAAAGGCTGTATTCCCTAGAATAAAACTACCTATTGTAGTATTAACCGTATTTTTAAGAAGGTTATCATACTCCAGTTGTGTAGGTACTCGATATCCATTTGGACAAGGGTCATTTGCGGTTTTTATTGGCGTATCTATGGTCCCGGCGTTCCATCGTTTTGCGGATAAATAATCATCTCTGATTATAGCATTGGTAATAGGAAAGTTTGAGTCGCCGTTTGCAACAATTGTATGCATACCCCATTGATAATAATTTCCATGCCTGTTTGCTGTTATGGGTAGTTTATCTGGATTTGCCGAATATTCGGCCCCTAGATTATGTCGCATCCATATATCACCATTAATACGAGCCGCAGGATATCCTGCGTGCGTTAGGTATACATCTTTGGGGTTTAAGGTTAATTTTAAGGTATATTTTACACCCGGTGTAACCTTAAGATTTTGGATAGGTTTGAAATCAGTTTGTACCAATGGACCAATAGTTATACTGGATATCGTGTAAGATATGTTTTTACTTATATCCGCATTGATTATTGTGTTAAAACTATTCCTTTCATTTGCTGTAAAAATAAGTGCTGACTTTGAAATATTTCCTAAGCGATTAATAGTGCCATTTTCCAAGTTTACGTTAGCAAGTGTATAGTGTGGACTAAATACTGATGCTAAACCTGTTAACTTGTAACCGGTGCGACTAACATCAAACACGGTCGTTATTTCACTAAATTTATGTTTTAATACCACATTTAAATAGTTAACCATATTAGCCTTAAGTGTAAGGTTTTTTCGGAAATACATAAAATCACTATTTCCTTCTACTTGTACATACGCTGTTGCCAAAGTTTTATTTTTTTGGTCAGTAAAACAAATTTCGGGTAGCTCATCAACACTATTTATGGAATACACGACAAAGACATATTCTTTTATTTCTTGCAATAAAAGATTCGTTTTCTCGTCTTCTTTTCCGTAGGTATAATTTTGTTCGGTTAAATAATTTCCATTCTTTTCAAATACTACCACTTTGTACTTTACCCATTTAGGAAGGGATATTTCCACAACATTACCTTTTGTTGCTAGGCTATTTTCAGGTTTTATGGTTGCTGTCCAATAAAAATCTTTGTTAAAATCTACTGTTGCAGTTTGGATGGAATCCACAGGCGGTAGACGCTGAAAAGATCTCCTATATTTAAGGTTTAATTCGTCCTCAAAAGTTGCATTATTAATTTCTATACGAACCATACCATTATTTTCGGGTTTTAAGGTTATGCTTTTTTGTTTGCAACACGCGATAAAAAGCAGGATACAAAATCCAATAATAGTTTTGTATTTATGTTTACATGCTATATAATTCATCATTTAATATGTTTTTTACTGCCATTCAAAATTTCTTTCCCATCTTTTTCCAATTTTTTTTAATGCTGTAGACTACTTCCGATACTTTTGGGCGTATTAACGGTGCCTACTCCATGGCAAGTCAAAATTCTAATCCTAGTTGAATAGCTAATTTCATCTATAGGAGCAAGGTGCTTTTGTTGAAAGTAGCATAATTTACCTTACTTTTAATCATTTTACTTTTTTTTAACTTAATTAATGTACTTATATAAAATTTAACTTTTCTGGTGAAATCCAGTTAATAGCAGGGGATTTAATTGCTTGCATAGTTTTATTCTAAAAATTATATCATTATGTTTTATATTTTTGCGAATATACCCGTGTTATATGCTGCAAAATGTTTTTTAAATAAATAATGTATGGTAATAGTTACAAAAATATTTAAAATGGTAAATTTTAAAGCCCGTAAACGCATTTATGGAAGCATAATTTTTTGCTTTACGAAAATAGATTTGATTGGGTGTTAGGAAATAGGGCAACATAAAATTGTTTAAAAAATGCAGGGGTTTTAAGACAACGGCCTTTATTTTAAAACTGAGGTTGTAGCAATATATCCTAGAACCCCAGTTTTTATTAAATGTTGTGATTTTAACCTGTACCATAAGAGGAAATATTATAAAAAATAGGAACGCGATTCACAGTATCACAATATTCTTTATGCGCTTTTTTCCAAATATTTTACCATACTTATTAGGTTAAAACCAGACCTTACAAATTTATTTAACGCTTTACTACAATTACTCCGCTATACACCGAATGTTTTTAGCTTCCGCTAGGTTATACGACTCTAAAAATTGATCGTTAACAAAACGCTTGTTTATGTTAAAAAATTTTAAATAATAGAGCCGATTGTCAAAAGTTGAACTGCAGTGATAATAACCTGCGAAACCTCTACGCTTAATCTGATATGGACCGCTATTATATACAGTGAAATGACCTTGTGCTGGAAAGGTAAGTCGCACATGAGCTTTATTTTTACTCGAAAATATTTTTGCAGAACCATATTCTTCTTCACCATTCGTGAAGGTACCTATATCGCTGTTGCTGGTATTATTTAGTAATTCTGTAAAATCATGCTCTGTTGGGATACGATAACCTGGAGGGCAGGGATCATGGATTGTTTTTATCGGATTTATTTCCGTTCCGCTGTTCCAGGTGTCCAGGGGTAGATTTAGGTTTTTATTTAACAAATTGATGGAGAGTTGTATGGAACTTCCTGTAGCAACTGCCGTTTTCCTTCCCCATTGGTAGTAATTTCCATGGTTATGCGGTATTAAACCTAGCTGATCAGGATCTGCCGTATAATTCGCGCCAAGATTATGTCTCATCCATACTTGCCCGTAAATACGTGCTGCAGGATAACCTTTATGGATGAATAAGCTGTCTTCTAAAAGCAGTGTTTGATTTAGTATAGGATCGGCTTTTTCAAACTTTGTGACCGTTTGTTTTTCACAAGAAATAATTAGAATACTACATAGTAGTAAGTAGGCGTTAAAAAAATAGCTAATCATACTAATTTTAATGGATTTAAAGATCATAGTGTTTGTTTTGTTTTATTGGAAGGCAGTTGAATATAGACCATCAACCTTCACTTGCTGATTTATAAATTATGCTGCCAGGCAGCTGATAGTTTTCGTTTCCTGTTAATTGTATTATTTTATAATTGTGCTTTTGCATTTAATATTTTTTAGCATTAAAAATGGAAAAACCTAAATCGGATACCTTTAATTTTAGATTTCAACCAACCTCGAAAGTGCTCCTATATTTATGTATGTACGTTGGCTGGCGAAATGCCTGTACTCTTTATACTGCTGTGAATTTAGTTTTTTTAATAATTTGCTGTACTGGCCTATAGTCTAGTATCCTTATTGGGATAGAAATTTTTTTTACCTTGTTTAAGCTAAAATGTTTTATCATAAATATCGATGCCAATTTAAAATAGAAACCTTCAAATGTTTACTACCAAACTGTATTCAAATTTGATGGGTTAAATGCATGTAAATTTTACCTCACGTGTTACTATGCAAAAAAATGTATAAATCGTATTTGGCAGGGTGAATGGTTAGGGTAAACGTTTAGATGGTTTATGAAGTAATCTGAGGGTAGTTACAAGTTAAATTTTTTATAAACGAATAGCTATCTTTTTGGCTAGTTGTCCGCATTTTGTCGATCTATAGTTTTATTCTTACAAGTCTTGTTTTATTCCGAATAATTAGTTGTAATTGAGCGTCTTTAAATTTTTAGGTAGATATTTATTTTCCACTATTTATCATCGGATGCGATTGAACTATCCTTTTGGCTAGTGCGTAATACTAGCAAAAGCCGTTAGTTTTGTGGTTATAAAGATTTACATAGTTCTTTTAGTACTGCGAGCACTGAAAAGTTTAGTGTTTTTGTAGAACGTTTAATTCAGTTAAATCTAAGAATAGCCCTAAAAAATCATCATAAATTTAGGGCTATCTTTTAAATTTTACATAAGCAGTTCGTTAAAACTTGTATTACGTGTAAATATTGTTTTACACGTATATTATTAGTAGTAAAACTAATACCATGTTAAACTTAATTTTATTGTTATGAGATTCTTTTTCATGTATTACCCATATTCTAACTACATATTACGAAATAAAAACGATTACTGTGTGCCTATGGCATCGAAACGAAAGTAGAATTTTAATAGGCATTAGTTGCCTGTCTGATCCTTGGATTTCATTTAGGTTTATTTTCCACAACCAAAGACGCTAAGGGCAGTAAAACTGAATTGTTAACATTATGAGATAGCTGTATTTCGCTGGCGTAAGTACATATTTTTTTATATATAAAATAGCTTTGAACAAACCGAATGCATGGAAAATATGGCGTAAAAAAAAATAGATAAGATGAAAGAAGAGATAAACCTAAAAAAACTCACCATTTTTTGTTTGTTGTTATTATTAGCCTCTGTTTTGCTCCTTAGTTTTATCATATGGACGGAAAAGACGGACGTATCCGATACCGTCCTTTAATATCGATTCTTATGAGGCCATTAAAACCTGTATCATCATATAGATTTGTAACTTTTTTTGAAAATAATAGGTGCTGTAGATTAGATATTATGAACATTTCCAAAATTTATATCAAAGTACTGTTAGGGATATTTTTTATACTCTTAAACATCGTAAAAGTGTCTGAAGCGAAGACATATTTACCTCAAACAATGGATTCTATCCTTAAAGAGGTTGAATTTTCACCTACAAACTTTACTCATACTTCTATTTATGATGACCCACATGGTTTTTTTATCTTGAAACATAAATTAGCAAATCAACAATTGGGTAAAGACCTTGTAATTCGTTTTCAAACTGCGCATTACGCTAAAATATATCTATACAGCTATAAAAATCATAAGTGGATTTGTGTCGATTCTGCAGGTAATGCATTTAAAACCAAAGAGACTATTTTAAGAAGATACCCCAGGTTAACCATTAATACACAGGTCCCTGAAATTTATTTTTTTATTGAAGGTGATTATTTTAGGGATTTAGATATTGAGATTCAAGAAAAAAGTAGTTTTAAGGCAAATAATGAAGTCGGTTTTCTGGGGCTGGGTTTATATTATGGTTTATCCATAATGTGTATTTTAATGAATCTCCTATTTGCCATAAGTTTTAAAAATGCCAAGTTTGTTTTATATAGCCTTGCACAGTTAACCATTATATTAATTATGCTGTATGAAGATGGGCTTTTTGTTTTTATAACCAAAAATACTTGGATCTTAGATAATATACTTACGCTTATTGTTCCGATATCTACGATGGCGACTTCAGTATTTAAAGTCAACTTTATAGGTTTAAGAAGAATTAATCCTACACTTTATCTGCGTATTCTGCTTATCAATATTTTTCTATTTCTTATTTTTGCAAGTTACCTGTTTACCCGCATTAACCTTATTTACCATACGGCAGTTTTATTGTCAATAGCATTTGAATATTATATTTTATATGGTATTGTATTAAAATATAAACAGGGAAAATCTATAAAAGTTTTGGTCTATACGTATACGCTATTACTTGGTATTGCTTTGTTATTTTATCTCAATAAGACAAACCTTGTACCATTTTTAGACTTTGTAAATATCACGGTTTTTAAAACGAGTAGCATTATAGAGGTTTTGATAATCAGCTTTGTTATTTTGTTCAACATAAAAGAATTAGAGCGCGAAAATGAGAAATATCGGCTTAAATTACAGGAGTTTATTGAAAAAATAAGAAACACTTCTGTACAGTCTACAGATAATAGCACTACAAATGGGATGATTTCGAAAAAGATCTATGAAAATCTCCAATTAAAGTATGGATTAACAAGTCGTGAGATTGAAGTACTGGAACGATTGTCACTCGGTTATTCAAATAGCTTTATTGCTGAAGAATTATTTATTTCAATAAGCACTGTAAAGTATCATATCTCTAATTTATATTTGAAAATTGGGAGCAAATCAAGGTCTCAGGCTGCAAAAGTTTTGCATGATATACAGTTGAAAGAAACCATGGCGAAAAAATATAAAGATGATTTAAATAGTAGAAAGGGTAGTTAATTTACAATTACAGGAAACTATTTGTTTTTTTTGTTGTAATATAAGGTATATAAACAAATTCTTTACATGAAAATATCTTTATTATCTTAATATTGGGTTAGAATAAGTTTATAGAATCAAACCCAGTATTATGAAAATTCTTGTTAGTTGTCCATCTAGTATTGTTGAATTCGGATTCAATAGCATTATTAATGGGCTTTTTCCGGAGTCAATTATATATTCTGCAAAACATAAACAATCAATTTTTTCCGATTTACCGTTGATTGAGATCTCATTTTGCTTTATTTCCTCAGAAATTTTAGATCAATATCCAAAATTACTTGAAGACATGAAAATGGTGAATCCCGATTTGAGATGTATGGTACTCGTACCATTTGAGAAAAATATACTGGATATGAATTATGAAAATGTTGATAGTTATGTGAGCTTAGAGTATAGTGTTTCTAGTCTTAAGAAAGCAATTTATAAGTTTATACATGCTGCGGTAAAGAAATAACAGCCCATAAATCCAAAAATAGGTCAAAGGCCGATTAGCTAGTTTCAACTTTAGCTAATCGGCCTTTCTTTTATATAGTTACAAAACTCCCGAATTATCCTATACTTTATGTTAGTTCTAGCCTTTCTGCTAGGATTTTTAGGGTCTCTAGTATTTTGTTTTTAGTTTTTAATGTATTGATTAATAGTCTGTTGGTTTATTTTGGATACCCTGTTTTTTTAGTTGACCCTAATTAGGGAATCAACTGATCTTAAGGAGGGTAATGAATTCAATGCTGCCAAATATATTTGTCCAGTAAAGTTTTATTGGAAGGTAAGCTTTGATGGTAAATTTCAGAAGATGAACGTTTAAAAACCTTAATTAAAATAACATGAAAAAAAAATATCGACAACCCACAATCCAAAAAATATCTGTAAAACTAGAAAACAGTATATCGGCAGGTTCTTCACCTCCAAAAGAAACTGAGGTGGAGTCGACAGATATGACAGGCGCCTTGCATGAAATTTGGGAAGTGGACAAGGATATCTCGGTAACTTTTGACTGGTAGCATAATTAAATGATAATATTATATGAAAAATTTGAGGGCAAAAGTTAGCTCATGGGCTTATTTCACGCCATGCATTACGGTATTAATTCTTACGCTAGTAATATACGGATGTAAGAAGCTGGACCATATTAAAAATGAGCATACAGCTGGACAAACACGGGTTTATTTAAATTTTGCAGGCGACAATTTTGGAGACCTTATGTCGTATACAAATAAGACTAAAGTCTTGAAGGAACAAACGGCAAGTTTTAAAATCGATGAAGAATATTATGGACACGCCGTATTAAAACCTGTTTTTAGTTCTACCGAAAAGGGTGAACAGGATAAAAAAAACCATATTATAGGCAATTTTAATAAAACGATTAAATATAAGGTTGCAGTTTTTGATAAATTAGGAAATCTGGTTCATGAAAAAGATGGTATCGCTGGGGAAGACGCTAAGAACGATTATTTAATGCTGGAGACTGGCGAAACCTACTCTTTTGTGGTATACGCTGTCGGGTCCGCGGCATCGCTTCCTGACCTGACATTTACCTCCTCAGCCAATAAAACCATAAATACAGCAGAAGTAAGGGATGTTAATGTTGAGGATGATTTTATGTTCTTTAGAAAAGACGGGGTCAACCTTTCCGAAAGTTCTAATTCCCTAAATATTGAATTAAAACATTTGCTAAGTGCACTGACCGTAGTTGTTGATACGCGTCGTACTAAGGAAAAGATAAGCGGATTGATGTCCACCTTTAATACCTTTACAAGTATGGCTACAATACATGTAAAAGATGGTTCAATTTTACCTTCGGGAAATACGTCGAAATCAAGTGTAACATTTCCCAAAGTAGATAACACCCTTATCACAAGTAAACCGATGTTTATAACGACCAAAGCAAACAAAGTAGCATATACTATTAATAAGATTGTTCTCGGATCCTCAACAAAGACTAATATCGTGCCCTTTAGTAAAAATCCTGAAATTTTACCGGGCTTTAAATATGAGTTAAAACTTACTATTTTCCCGAAGGATAAGTATGTCATAATTTTTAATGAGCAAGGCGTTATGATAAATGGAAGAACCTGGATGTACGAGAATTTAGGACATGCTGTTTCAGGAAATTCAGATCTAGCTTCTTTAGGTTGTTATTATCAATGGGGGAGATTAAATCCTGTTGCGGATGGAATATTTACGGGTGTCAATGGAAACTGGTTGGAAAATAACAGACAAACTAATGCTGCCTGGAATTCTGGAACAGAAGAAAGACCGAAAAAAACAAAAAATGACCCTTGTCCGAAAGGATTTCGAATTCCAACTGCACAGGAATACATGGAGTTATTTGCAAGTACCATTGAAAGAAATAAAGGTACATGTAGAAATGCGGATGATATTAATGATTTTAATTCGTATAGGGTATTTACAAGCAAAATATCTAGCCCTATAGAACTTTTTTTCCCCTTGCAGGGCAGTATTGGCTATCCGGATGCTCAGGTAATTAAGAAAGACAACAATGATAAAAAAGTTAAAGCTAGAGGAGTAGTAGGGGATTATTGGACGAGTACAACAAGCGTTAACAATAAAAATGAGACCATTTTATTTACGGCTCATATGGAGTCCGGCAAGAATGAAATTAAAGGCTTATCAGCATGGAGCTTTAATGATCGCATGGTATCTCCAAAAAACATAGCTCATGCCATTCGCTGTATAGATGATACTCCCTAATAGTATTAGGTCGTAAAAATACCGTTATTTTATCAAAAGAATCCGCATAACTTGTAGAAACAAGTTCTACGGATTCTTTTAGTATAATTATTGGAGTATATAAATTAGTAGATTTTAAATCAATTTTTTTTACGCTTTTATAGTCTGTCTAGATTTATTTATCCAAATATTTTATTCATAAATATCTTTAGGTCAGCAATATTTTTTATTTCCAATTTTCGTAAAATTCTTAGCTTATAGGTGGATATACTACTGTTACTTAATTTTAACGATTTAGCGATATGTGTAATTTTAGCTCCTGTTACTAATAAATTTAGTATTTGGATTTCTCGTTTAGATAAGCCGTTTAAACTGGGTAAAACTAAATGCTCTGATTCAATTTTTGTTTTAAGTGGCGTTTGTTTTTCCAGATAATCTTTAGGAATAAACTTTCCCGATCTTAAAAATTGTAATAAAGCCTGCTTAAGATGATCGAAATAAATATTATGTGGAATAAAACCGCTTATTCCGCGATTAATGTAATAAGGTATGAACATTTGATCCTCCATGGAGAAGATAAACAATATTTTTAAATCTGGCCAATTAAGTCGGGCGATATCTATGATTTCATCATCCTTCACTATTATCTCTGAAGATATAATCATAAAGTTAACACTTCTAAATTTTAAGTATTCCAGGATATTCCATTTTTCTTTCGCCTTAAAAACTACAGAGGCTGGGAATAATTCTTTTATTAATGAATACAGACCAAATTCTATAATTTCGTATTTACTACAAATTAAAATTCTCATAAGTCATTACATTTAAATTTAGTAATATGGCCTAACTGCGCAAAAAATGTCGATAGTATATAAATACCGGTTAGTGTTCTTAACGATGTCATAGGCTTTGGTTTTGATTAATACTTAAATTTTATCCTTTTTAATAATTTATTTGGTAGATTTTGATTTTAAGGAACTTGGTTTGCTTATCTGTTTATTATATTTAATAATGTAATAAATTTCTAATTTTGGTAGATGTTTAAATTAATCAAATTAAAGCTAAAGGATTTCAAGGATTTAATCCATCGTAAGCATTTAGGATGATTGGTATTGTAGGTTTATATCTACAAAACAGTTATAAATACAAATTTAATAAGGGCAGTTTCCTTAGAATAATAACCATATAGCCATTACAAGTTGTCTAGAGGGTAAAATGTTATTACACCTTCCTTAGTCTTGTAGGCTGCATGTCATAGTTGCTCCATCAAAGGTTTTTGTATAAGTTTAAAAAGGATAGCGTTAAAATCCACTTTAAAGTCCAGCCATAAATGCCAATGTCAACTAAATTTAATTTATAATTTGCAGCGATAAATACGTGGATAAGGTTTTCAATTGGCCTAGATTTTTTCCGGCGACCGTTCCATAAATACATAATTCTTAACATATTTCTACTATTAATTTAAACCTGCATAAAATGCATATGCAGGGTCGGCAAATCTAGTAGCATTTAGGGGTTTGTAGTACTAGTCGAAAGTATGGTATTTAATTAATATTAGTTAAAAACATACTTTTTTTACGGTAAAACTTTCAATTTATATTACAGTACGGGGATTTATGCACTATTGTTTTGAAGCGATGCTTTTTAATTGACAAGCTCTTTTTCCAATGTTTATTTGTGCTACCTAGCTGAATTGTCTACCTTTATCCTTAAAAAATTACCTAGGCAATTCGGTTCAAATCTTAGGTATTGACTAGGAAAACCATTTACATTTTAAACTACTTTAATCTATAACTATGAAGTTTTATATGCTTAGCTTACTATTTTACTGTTTGATTGGTGCGCAACAGCATGTAGGTTTTGCACAAGAAACCCAAAATCAAAATTCATTTGTGGAGGGGGAGCAGTCTTTAGGAATTTTACGTAAGCAGCAACACGATGATTCTTTACGCAGGGTGTATTTAGAGGAGCAGATGCTCTCTTCCAGGAGGACCGACTTGGATGAAAAACGTAAACTTTTGGAGGAGCTGCGTTTTTTAAAAAGTAGAGACTCTTTACTTATCGCCAAAAGGAGACTTAAAGTAGATTCCTTACGCGCTATCAATGCTGGTGTGCCCGTTGCTCCATTTCAGGATACATTATTTACCATTTTTACAGCCTTAGGATCCTATTCGCCAGCAGATCGGGCTGCACGTATCAATCAACAGGTGCAGCAGCTGGAAGCAAATCATACTTTTACGACAGACTCACTTCAAATACAGCAAACCGAAGACAACTGGCTGCTGTATTGGAAAGACCAGATTATTCTGAGCGTTAACCAGCAAGATGCTTTGTGGGCAAACAAAGAGCCTCAGGAATTAATACAGGAATATCGAGCATCTATTGAACAGGCTATAAATGCCTATAGAAGTGAACATAGTGTACAGCAATTATTAACCTCAGCTGGCATTGCAATCTTGGTCGTCTGTATAGTGGCATTAATTATTGTAGGCCTGGGAAAATTAATGGCTTGGTTAAAACATAAACTTTTAAAAGGGAGAAAAAGACGTTTTAAAGGTGTAATGGTTCGGGGTTATATGCTTATATCTCCAGAACAAGAACTTAAGTTTATATGGTTTATTACCGGACTATTACGTTGGTTTTTTATTTTTACCATTGTATACTTGGCGCTACCTATATTATTCAATCTATTTCCATCTACAAAGGGTTATGCATCCGTTTTAATTGGTTATTTCTTATCGCCATTAAAAAAAGTAGCCTTAGCATTAATTGATTATTTCCCAAATCTTATTACTATCGTTGTCGTTTACTTCGTTTTTCACTATTTACTTAGGGTACTTAAATTTTTTGCGCAAGAGCTGGAAGTTGGTTCCCTTACTATAAAAGGTTTTTATAGCGATTGGGCGCTACCTACCTATCAGATCTTACGGGTATTATTACTCGCCTTTTTCTTGGTAATTATATTTCCTTACCTTCCAGGCTCAGATTCACCGATTTTCCAAGGTATTTCGGTATTTATTGGAATCTTGTTTACATTCAGCTCAGCAGGAGCTTTAGGCAATATTGTAGCGGGACTAATGCTGACTTATATGCGATCTTTTGTTATTGGTGATCGTATTCGTATTGGCGAAGTGAGCGGTGATATTATGGAAAAAACCCTTTTGGTAACGCGTATACTAACGTCAAATAATGAGGTGGTGTCTATACCCAATGCGCAGATATTAAGTAGCCATACGGTAAACTACAGTGCTCAAGCTGATACCGATGGTTTAATTATACATACTAAACTATCCATTTCCTATGAGGTTCCTTGGAAAACTGTTCACGAATTAGCTAATAAAGCTATATCGCTTACATCGATGTTGGAGACGCAGCCTGCCCCATTTGTTTTGCAACATAGTTTGGATGATTTTTATGTCACTTATCAATTAAATGCTTATACAAAAGAACCTAATAAACAATTAGCAATCTATTCGGAGCTTCATAAAAATATATTGGATGTTTTTCATCAAGCTGGTATCGAACTTATGTCGCCACATTATCGGGCTGTTCGAGATGGTAGTACAAAAGAAATGCCTTCAAACAGCCAGAAAAAAGCAGTTCAACCGTTTACTATTCAGGTGGTAAATCCGGAAATAAGAAAACCCAATAACTAAATCTTAGCTTTTAGGAGCCCTTTCGTAGGGCTCAATACGGTGGTTCGTATACTATCCTTTAGACTAGTTTTAAAGTCTAATATAGCGTCTTATGGGGGAGCATTTTTTTAATTTAATTAGTTAGCCTGACCCAAAATGGCCTAATACTTCTTACTATTTGTTTTTTATTCGTTTGTTAAAGCTGAAAACCACTCTTTAGTACAGCGGCTATCTCTCGTTAAAGTATTTACTTTTGAAGAAGTTACGTGTTGATTTTTTTTAGTATCAATTATCAATACTAACGCAGAACTAAATTTATGGACTATTTGCTTTTATCTATAACCAAGGATAAATGCTACAATTAAAAAAACAATGAAAAACAAACAAACACGTAAAAGAGGGAAGTTTACATTTCGTGAAATTTTTCTTTTATTTAATTTCGTATGGGTTATTTATGCCTGTAATAAGGAAAAAGAAGATTCCATTTTCGGACCCGATGTTAATCAAAAAGAATGCAAAACGGATTCAGCTGAAGTTTATATACAAATTTCTGGTGACTATTACGCAGATGAAATAACTGTTACAACGCCGCTAAAATTGCAGACTCCTTCAAGACTATTAACTAAAAATTTTAAACTTTCAGCCGAACTTGTACCTGTTTATTCTTTATCAACTAAAAGTAACATAAGCGAACTCAAGGGCCATTTGCCTGATGATATGCAGTATAAGGTAGCTGTTTTTGATGCGGATAACCAGTATATTGGTGAAAAGAATTATACCTATAAAAAAGAATGGGAGCAGGGTCTGTTTTCTTTACCTGTAGGCAAGGAATATATTTTTATAATCTATGCTGTAGGCAGCAGAAAAAACTTACCAGATATCACATTTAAGGATGATAAATATAAAACTTTGGGCACAGCAGAACTTGTACTGGACCGAACGGCTGATTTTGTATACTGCCGAACAACTGTAAAATTACCTACTAAAAATACGAAAATTGTTCCGGTGGAGTTACAGCATAAATTTTCGGAGATAACCACAACTATAGATGCCCGTAAGATAGGAGAACTTATAACCCAAGTTAACTCCAATTTTAGTCCGCATTATAATAAGGTATCTGTCCAACTTAACAGTGGGCAGCTTAGTCGTTCGAAGGCTTCTGTAAACGCAGGTGTAGATTTTTTGAGCTTGAATGCCATGGTCGTAACCAGTTTACCAACACGAATTCATGCCGATGAAAACGTGACCTATAACCTCTCTAATTTAGTTGTGGGCAAGTATGTACTGAAAAGTTATGAAGCTTACAAAAATCTAAAAATTACTCCTGGAATTAAATATAAATTGAATCTAGTTATTACCCCGTAAAATGCTGAAAGTCTCTATGTATTGTATATGTAGGGACTTTATATTTTAGAATAAAGGTTCTTAATTGGTCCTGCGGATGCTATGAAGAACTGATACGAACAACTTGTTTTTTATATTACCACTTTTTACATCGGGATTCGAACGTTACTGGTCTTGCAGGGTTTTATTTGAAATAGGGAGCACGAATTTAAATTTTCTCTAAAAGCATGTTTATTGTTTTTGATACAAACAAAATGTCCATAAAGACCTATACTTTTAGGTAGTATTGAATACTAAAACATAATTTTTGTTATGCTATTTGTTTGTATAAATAGCAGGTTTTATGGTGTTTAAGCTTATTTTTTTACTTTTCTATTGATGTAGAATTTGCTTTTCAAGGTAAAACTGTCTTTATGTATAGTACCTAGGACAGTATTATGTATTTAATTTTGTCACGTTATATAACATCTATCCATACCTTACAAAACTTGACAGTTAATAGCTCCCGAGATTTCCCGGAGCTATTAAACCGAATAAAATCTAAAATATGAAAAGCAAACATAAAAACAAGGTCTCTCTTGGACAATTACGATTTTGGTTCTACCTATTCTTTATTATTATTTCTTGTGCCTGGGCGTGTAATAAACAATTGGACACCAGTGCTCCGATAAAGGATAATCCAGAAACAGATACTACGTCCGTATTCATGTACTTATTTTCACAAGCGCAATATACTACTATAGCACCTTTAAGTAAACGTTTTAAAGTGCAAATAAATAAAGATTATGCCTTAACTGGGAAACTTGTTTCTGTGGATAAAGTAATCGATAACAGAACAAATTTGCCTGATAATTTGATGTATAATGTTGTTGTTTTTGATAAAGATGGCCGTTGGGTGACCGAGAAAATCTATAATTATAAAAAAGAAGCAGAAAATGGGGGAATAACGTTAGTCAGTAAAGGAGAATATACCATTGTGGCTTATAGTACGGGTAGTACAAGTTATGTGCCGAGCATAACCTTTCCTAATCCGAATTCTAAAACCTTGGCTTCAGCAAAACTTATTTTAGATAAATATTCAAATTTTTTGTATTTTAAAACGAGGGTAGACCTAACAGATGTTCAAGAAGTAAATAAAACGAAATTAATTAAGGCAACTTTTAACTGCAAATTCAGTGAAATAATCACAACGATAGATGCATGCCAGCTTGCTCAGCCCGTTACAACACTGCGTTCAACATTTGGCCGACATCATAATAATGTCTGGATAAATTTAGCGACAGGGGATCTTATTAAGCAAGAAAAGGCATTGCCTATTGCTGTGGATTTCCCGAAGTTAGGGGCTAAAAAGGTGATCAGTTCACCTACAATCCTTCACAGCGATGGTCATGTCTCCTTTAATATTTTAGCGTTAAAAGCTGGGCCTTTAACAGTAAAAAATACGATAACACTGGATAATCTTGCATTATCTTCTGGTGTTAGGTACCAGTTAAACTTAAAACTTGAAAAATCAAGTGATGCCTTGCTTCGACATGAAGGACAAGCAGCGTTCCGAATTCATGGACAGATATGGATGATGGATAATTTAGGTGTTGATCCTTCCGACCCTAAATTTGATCCATTAGGGGTTCATCATGGTCATTTTTTTCAGTACGCTAATAAAAATATAATTGCCAAAGCTACTGTGTATGAGGAAAAAGATACGAAATGGATGGATATAAAAAAAACAATGAATTGGAATAGTGGTACAGAAGAAGAGCCTATTAAATCTAAACTTGACCCATGCCCGAAGGGATTTCGAGTTCCTACAATATCTGAATTTAATATTTTGATCGACAATATAACAGTTGAAAAGAATAGAGGGTCCGATGAAAATAGTTTGGATACATATACCTTTGCCAAGGTGTTCAAAAGTAAATGGAGCACTATAGAGGTGGATTTTCCGCTGCAAGGATACTTTAGCGAAAGAAATTCCTCCAATTGGGATCGTGGTCATGAGGGGCATTACTGGACAAGCTCTGCGGATGATTATTCCGGTAGCATTTATGTCGATGTGGTAAATATATTCAAAGATGATCCTAACATTAAACTTAATCTATCTAATGTTAACAGTAAAAATTATAGAAGGGCTTATAATATAAGGTGTATAGCAGATTTATAGGAGAGCCTATGTAACGACTTGGATATTTTATTTGTTGCCCCTTTATTGCCCCTCAACCTTAATCGTTATCAGGTTGAGGGGTTATTTTCTAGAAAACTATTTGATAATTTTATTGTTGTTATTTTTAGTCTAACCTATACACAATTTTAAACTAAACCATACAACAATGAAGGCTAACAAAACTTTATTTGACGGACTACGCTCTCAAATGTATCAGCAGGCGCTTATGGATTATCCAAATGCGCGGGATTGCGATATGCAGGTTATGTTTCGATATTTAGCACCAAAAAGCGAGGAGGTTATTCTTGAAGCCGGTGCTGGAAGTGGTTATTTTTCGGGTGCTATTGCTGATCTGTTAACTTCCGGGAAGTTGATTGTTTCAGATCCTTCCATAGATCAATTGGAAGGTATTCGGAAACTTAAAAAATCGAATATTGAAATACTAAATGAAGGAGCAGATGTGATTTCTTTACCCGCTGATTGTGTGGATGCGGTGTGGAGCTTCGGTGCTTTACACCATTGTTTTGATAAAACAAAAGCATTGGAGAATTTCTCCCGTATTTTAAAAGACAAGGGTAGGTTGGTTATTGCTGACGTTTGGTCTTCAACGAAACTCGCGGATTATTTTGATAGGCATGTGGCAGAGCATTGTGCTACCGGCCATGAGGTTGCCTTTTGGAGCGATGGTTTTACAACTACGTTATGTAAATTAAACGGGTTCTCCAAACCTGAAATTTACGATCTTCCACTGCAGTGGGCTTTTGCTAAGGAAGCAGATATTGGGGATTTTATTTATAAGTTTCACGCCATGACTTCAACAACGCCTGCGGATTGTTTACAGGCGGCACATGAGCTTTTAGGCGTGTATGCACAGAATGATGGTAGCTATAGATTGAACTGGCCGATGAAAGTTTTTACGGCCACGAAATTAGATCCCATCCGCGATGCATAACAGCAATTGTCTGCTTTTTCAAGCGGGCGATACTGTGTAGAAACCTAACGCTGTGGTTATTTAAAGTTTTTAAATGGCTGCTTTTTAAATTGTAGGGATTTGTAGTTCAGATTTTCGATAAATATTGACCATATAAAAACAAATCGATACTTCATTTTTAATCTATATTATTTAACTTTAATTATATTTTTTGAAACTCCACTTAATAACGTATGAAGAAAATCGGGTTTTTATCTTTTGGACATTGGGCAAACCACCCTGCATATAAGGCGCGTACGGCTGCAGACACTTTATTACAATCTATAGATTTGGCGGTTGCCGCAGAGGAGTTGGGTGTGGATGGGGCCTATTTTCGTGTGCACCACTTTGCCGCCCAACTCGCTTCACCTTTTCCCTTATTATCCGCAATAGGTGCCCGCACAAGCAGCATAGAAATTGGCACAGGGGTTATTGATATGCGGTATGAAAATCCGCTTTATATGGTCGAAGATGCCGGAGCAGCGGACCTAATTTCTGGGGGTAGGTTGCAATTGGGCATAAGTAGAGGGTCGCCGGAGCAGGTTATAGACGGTTGGCGCTATTTCGGCTATGAGCCTTTTGAGGGTGAAACTGATGCGGATATGGGGCGTCGGAATGCATTAGAGTTTTTACGTAGGTTAAAAGGTGAGGGGTTTGCACAACCGAATCCTTACCCTATGTTCCCCAATCCACCGGGATTACTACGCTTGGAGCCGCATTCTGAGGGTTTACGTGATCGTATTTGGTGGGGGGCTGCTTCGAATGCTACCGCCGTGTGGGCTGCCGAGAATGGCATGTTTCTGCAAAGCTCTACGTTAAAATATGATGAGAATGGGAAACCTTTTCATATACAGCAGGCGGAACAGATACGGCTGTATAAAGAAGCCTGGAAAAATGCAGGGCATGCACGTGAACCACGGGTCTCCGTAAGCCGTTCGATTTTTGCGTTGGTAAACGACCAGGACCGTCTTTATTTTGGACAGGAAGCGGATAGAAGCGATAAAATTGGCATGATCGAACAGGATAAACAGGCAATTTTCGGTAGAAGTTATGCTGCTGAACCGGATAAGCTGATAAAAGAACTTGCAGAGGATGAAGCTTTACAAGAGGCTGATACCATTCTTTTAACGATACCCAACACCTTAGGTGTAGACTATAATATACATGTTCTATCCTCTATTTTAGAGCATGTTGCTCCAGGTTTAGGCTGGCGCTAAAGGTTAAAACAACAGGGTAGGCAGATAAGGCTTGCCCTGTTGTTCTTTTGTATGAGCCATCTTCGGTAATTTACCAGTACCAGTACCAGTACTGCTGCGGTAATCTTATGGCCTTAACATGCGTATCGAGTTCTCGAACGCAATTTCACAGCAAGCTCTGCCTGTGTGTCCTAAGCATTTTTGTTTTTTACGGAAACCCGTAAAATTATTCATGCATTATTTATGACCTTGCATTATGAAAATTTCTGGAAATACCATCATTATAAGTGCTCTAAAGGAAGCCTTAATAAGTAACTTATATGCCAGTGCTTTTGCTAGCAAATGCGATATTGTGCTAACTGATCGAAGTGTGGAGTTTATTCCGAGAGAGGCTTTAACAGCCAAAGATTGGTTTTATTTAGGTTATTTTGTTAGGGAGTATGTAAAATAAGAAGCTTTCATGGTATAGGAAGCCTTGCTGTCGTAAAATTTTATATAGGTATTACCGACATAAAACTATAGCCGTTTTTTCAAACGGCTACAGTTCCTTACGTAATCTGGCAACAGGAATATTCATTGCTTCACGGTATTTTGCCACCGTACGTCGGGCAATATTATAGCCCTTATCCTTTAGAATATCTGTTAATTTCTCATCAGCCAATGGTTTGCGTTTATCCTCATTACTGATACATTCTTCCAATATTTTTTTAACTTCTTTATTCGACACCTCTTCGCCAGACTCGGTTTGTATGGCTTCAGAAAAGAAGGACTTTAGTAAAAAGGTGCCAAATTCGGTTTGCACATATTTTGAATTTGCCACGCGTGAAACCGTAGAAATATCCATTTCTATTTTATCTGCTATATCTTTAAGAATCATAGGTTTCAACAAACGCTCATCGCCAGAAAGGAAATACTCGTATTGAAACTCCATAATAGCATTCATAGTTTTTAACAAGGTTTGCTGCCGTTGTTTGATGGCGTCAATAAACCATTTTGCCGAATCGAGCTTTTGTTTAACAAACTGTACCGCTTCTTTCATTTTTTTATCGTTCTTTTCGGCTTTCTCATAGTGCTCAAACATTTCCTGGTAGGACCTTGATACACGCAGCTCAGGAGCATTTCGACCATTTAAGGTTAGGTGTAATGTACCGTCATTATTAGATATATGGAAGTCGGGAATAATATGCAGCTGTTTTCCGGCGACTAAAGAAGAATCGCCCGGTTTTGGGTTAAGCTTTAAAATCTCATTGATAATATCCTTAAGCTCTTCCGAGTTAACATCCAATTGCTTTTCGATTTTATCATAATGTTTTTTTGTAAATTCTTCTAAATAATCTTGTACGACCGCAATAGCTTTTTTTAATATGGGGTTGTTTAAATCCCTTTTTTTCAGCTGTATCAATAAACATTCCTGAAGGTCTCGTGCACCTATACCAGCCGGTTCAAATTCTTGGATAACCTGCAACATATCCAGCACTTCATTTTCTTCGGCTATTACATTTTGGGAAAATGCGAGATCGTCGATTAAGGATAATATCGGACGGCGTAAATAGCCGTCATCGTCCAAACTTCCGATAAGCTGATTACCGATAATATACTGTTTGTCGGTAAGCGCCAAAAGATCCAATTGATTCTGTAGCTTTTCGAAAAAAGAATCCTGGATGGCAATTGGCATTTCTTTACGGTCCTCTTCATCATCACCTGAAAAACCAGCACCATAATCTTTATAGTCGTCCTCTTGTATATAATCCTCTACACTAAATTCCTCATCATAACTTTCTTCATTGCTGTCAAAATCATCTGGATCTTTGTCCGGATAATCTTCAACAGGGTCATTCATATTGGCTAAACTACCATCTTCTAAAGCAGGATTCTCTTCTAATTCCTCTTTTATACGGGTGTCTAAAGAAGCTGTTGGAACTTGCAACAACTTGATAAACTGTATTTGTTGGGGTGATAGTTTTTGTAATAATTTTTGTTGTAAGGTTTGCTTTAACATATGTTAATTGAATTACTCGTGTAAATGTAGCTATTAAAACCGAAAAATTGTATAGATATAGGCGAATGAAGACAATAAAACTAGAATATTTACTACATTATTTTGCGGGGTAAGCCTAGCTTTAATACCCTATGTTCCACTGGCAAAAAGTATTATTTTTATAGGCTAACGGTATAATAAATAACGAAAATTATATTTATTCCAAACTTTTATTCATATTTACTTTATGTTTAAACGTATTAAAAATCGAATCTTAAGATTTGTAGTTATAGCTATCTATAGTCTGGTCTTATTTACCTGTGCTATACAGCTTAATTTTTTAGGCCTTTTCGGTTATTCTCCAACAAAAAAAGATATCGTTATGCCCACTTTAAATGTGGCATCTGAGCTATATACCGCAGATTCGGTGCTCATAGGTCGGTATTTTGAGGAGGATCGTGATCCCGTACCTTATGATAGTATATCCCATCATGTATTAAATGCCTTAATTGCTACAGAGGACGTTCGTTTCTATCAACATCGAGGCATCGATTTTTTGGGCTTGGTGTCTGGCGCTGCATCAACCTTAAAGGGTGACCCGCGAGGCGCCAGTACCATTACCCAGCAGTTGGCAAAAAATCTTTTTAAAACGCGCTATGCGCATTCTCAGGGCTTATTAAGTAAAATTCCTGGCATACGTATACTGATTACAAAATATAAAGAGTGGATGACGGCCTCCAAATTGGAGAGCAGGTATGCTAAAAAGGAAATTATTACCATGTACCTGAATACGGTATCCTTCAGCAATAATGCTTATGGTATTAAAACGGCGTCTTTACGGTATTTTAACAAGCTTCCGAGTGCTTTAACTATTAATGAAAGCGCCTTATTGGTGGGCATGCTAAAGGGAACCACCATTTATAACCCGATACGAAACCCTAAAAATGCGCTACAACGTAGGAATGTTGTCTTGTCGCAGATGGAAAAAGCAGGCTACTTAAAAAGTAATGATATGAAGGTTTTGTCTAAAGATTCCCTAAATCTTAACCTTAACTATCAGGATAAAAAAGATGCCAACGATTCTTACCTGCGGGCTGCAGTAGAGCGCTGGTTGGATAAGTGGAGCCAAGATAATGAGATTGATATTCATAAAGCCGGATTAAAAATCTACACCACAATTGATTCGCGCATGCAGACCATTGCAGAAGATGTTGTAGCCAAGAAGATGGAGGAGCTACAACGGCGTTTGAAGAATGTTTGGGGTAATGATGACCCTTGGCGGGATAAAGAAGGGAATATATTACCTGGATTTTTAGAAAATCATGCCCGGAAATTGCCGCTGTACTCCGCGTTAATGCAAAAATACAACAACAATGAGGAGGCTGTTTTTGCCGCACTTAAGGTTAAAAAAGAAATGGAGGTTTTTACTTGGAAGGGGATGGAGAAGGTGAACTATTCGACCATGGATTCGTTAAAACATTATATTATGATGTTAAATACGGGGATGATGGCCATGAACCCTTATAACGGTGAAATTAAGGTATGGGTGGGCGGCATAAATCACCATTACTATAAATTTGACCATGTAAATCAAGCCAAAAGACAGGCAGGATCGACCTTTAAGCCTTTTGCGTATATGGCTGCCTTGGAATCGGGAATGAGCCCTTGTGATAAGTTTGAAGATAAACCCGTAAAAATTGAGTTTACAAATAAAAAAGGAGAGCATGAAGTGTGGGAGCCTAAGAATGCCGATTGGTCGGTTTCACATCGTGAAATGTCTCTGCGCTGGGCTATGGCTCGTTCTTTAAATACCATAACCGCACAGGTTACCGAGGCCGTGGGATGGGATAGGGTGGTAGATATTGCACATCAATGTGGTATTGAGAGCAAATTGGAATCGGTGCCATCGGTAGGGTTGGGTTCCAATGATGTGTCGGTTTTAGAAATGGTAAGAGGGTATAGCACATTTATGAATGCGGGTAAACGTACAGAGCCTATTCTGGTATCTAAAATCGTGGATGCGGATGGGAATGTAATTGCAAGCTTTAAATCGGAGCAGAAGCAGGTTATTTCGCCAGAGAATGCGTGGTTAATGACCTATATGTTACGCGGTACCGTGGAAGAACCCGGTGGTACATCACAAGCGTTATGGGAGTGGGACTTGTTTCGAAATAATAATGAAATTGGTGGAAAAACAGGAACTTCTTCGGACTATGTAGACGGTTGGTATATGGGGGTAACAAAAGACTTGGTAACAGGTGTTTGGGTAGGCTGTGATGAACAAAGCATACACTTTAAATCCTCTGCCACAGGGGAGGGCTCGAAAACGGCCTTACCGATTTATGCAATGTTTCTGGAAGAGTTGTATAAACACCCAGAGCTTGGTGTTACCTTTGGTAAGTTTCCAGAACCTACAGTAGCTATTACCAAAGATTACAAGTGTCCTAGCCCACGTATTCGTGTTGAAACGCCTAGCGACAGTACGGAAACGGAAGATGTTGATCATTTGGAAGGGTTAGAGGGTTTAGAGGGCACTATTGATGCAAACAGTCAAGAGCATACGGAGCACCCCGAACAGAAATAATACGAAACCGTAGCCGTATAGGGGTAATTAAGACGATGGTTTAACCTTAATTTTAATATATACCAAGCAAATAACATAAATTATGAACAATAGACTTTGGACTTGTATCCTTAAGTTTGTCTTCTTTCTTTCACTGTTTATGGGTGCTGTGCCGGCAACGCAGGCACAGTATTTCGGACAGAATAAAATGCGTTACAAGAAACTGAATTTTAAGGTTTATGATACGCCACATTTTAACCTGTATTATTATTTAGACAACGACAATATGGTGCGTTGGCTGGCAAAGGAAGCCGAGGTCTGGTATGATCTACATCAGCAAGTGTTCCGAGACACCTTTAATCGTAAAAATCCAATTATTCTCTATAACAATCATCCCGAGTTTCAACAAACTACAGCAATCTCGGGCGAGATTGCTGTGGGTACAGGTGGAGTAACAGAAGGCTTTAAGCAGCGTGTGGTAATGCCTGTAATGCAAATTAATCAGCAAACACGGCATGTGCTGGGGCACGAGCTGGTGCACGCCTTTCAGTATCATTTATTAATGGATGGTAGCGATAGTACACGTATAGAAAATATGGCGAATATACCCCTTTGGATGATCGAGGGGATGGCGGAATATTTCGCTATCGGAAAAAAAGATGCCTTTACCTCCATGTGGTTGCGCGATGCCTATGTAAATCAGGATATTCCCTCCTTGAAGCAACTTACGGAGGAGTCTCATCGGTATTTTCCGTATCGCTACGGACAGGCATTTTTGTCGTTTATAGGTTCGACATATGGCGACACTGTACTTATGCCCTTATTTTTGAATACAGCAAAATATGGTTATGATTTAGCTTTTAAAAGAGTTTTTGGTTACGATGCACAAACCTTATCCACCTTATGGCGTAGTAGTATAGAAACTGCCTACCGCAATTTGGGCAAGGATACCACATCCAAACCTATTGGGGTGTCGTTAATCAATAGCAGCAATGCTGGTCGGATAAATGTGTCGCCCACGTTATCGCCAGATGGCAAGTATCTGGTGTTTTTATCGGAAAAGGATTTGTTTGGAATAGACCTCTATTTAGCAGATGCAAAAACGGGCGTCATACTTCGAAAGCTAGGCAGTAAGCTTACGAATAAGGATATTGATGAATTTAGTTTTTTAGAATCTGCCGGGGCTTTTTCGCCCGATAGTAAGAAGTTTGCTTTTTCGGTATTCCATCAAGGCAGAAATAAATTAATGGCGATAGACATCGAATCGGGTAAAACATTGTTTGTAGAAGCTATGGGCGATATTACGGAGTTTGCTAATATCAGCTGGGCGCCAGATGGGATTAACCTGGCTTTCTCGGGTTTAAAAAATGGCTATTCAGATTTATACACCTATAACCTCAATACTAAAAAGGTTACACAGCTTACTGATGATGTTTTCTCCGATTTTCAACCCAATTATTCCAGGGATGGCCGATATATAGTTTTTAGTACCGATCGTATGGCACTGCAATCGGATCGTAAAGCCGTGGATATACCTATGGGTATAGCGGTTTATGATTTATCAGATGGTACGGTTCGGAACTTGGATGTCTTTCCGGGGGCGAATAATTTAAATCCGAATTTTTCTGCAAGCGGGGAAGCCATTTATTTTCTCTCCAATAGGGATGGTTTTCGGAATATGTATCGTTATAATTTGGTTGCAGGAAGCGTGGAGCAGTTAACCGATTATTTTACGGGCATATCAGGGATAACCGAATATTCCCCCGCCTTGAGTATTTCTTCGACGGATGAAATCGTATATTCCTTTTTTAAGAAAAACAGATATGAGGTGTTTAAGGCCAGTGCCTCAGATTTTACGCCTGTTCAGGTAAATGCAAAGGAAATAGATTTTACTGCCGCCATGTTGCCGCCTTTTATCGGGCGCGGCGTGAATGTGGTCAATACCAATCTTCAGAATTTTAATGTTTTCACACGCATCGACGATCAACAGATCAGGAATATGGCGTATACACCCAAATTTAAATTAGACTATCTGGCGAATTCGGGCGTGGGTATGGCTGTAGGTTCGCGCTATGGTGCTGGTATGGTAGGAGGCATTCAGGGTATGTTTTCTGATATCCTAGGGTATAACCAGATTTTTAGCGCTTTAAGTATTAATGGCGAGATACAAGACTTCGGCGCGCAAGTTGCTTACATCAACAAACGAGGCCGTTGGAATTGGGGTGCGGTGCTTTCGCATATTCCTTATCGTTCGGGCTTCTTAAACTACGAGCAGCAGGATATCGGGGGAAATAAGGAGCTTATGCGTAACACCTATATTATTCGGAATTTTCAGACGCAAGCAGAGGCTTTTGTTGCCTATCCGTTTAATCGACACCACCGCGCAGAATTTGGTGCAGGTATTACGCGGTATAGTTTTTCTGGAACGCGGTTTACGGATCGTTATGACCCTAATAAACGTAGGTATTATAGTTATGAGCGTAAAAAGCTGTCCGACAGTGAGCTGGTTAATATCGAAGGTTTTGGTAAATTAAAGTCCTTTACCATCGAGCAGATTAATGCGGCTTTGGTTGGCGATAATACTGTTTTTGGTATTACGGCGCCCTTACAGGGCTATCGCTACCGGCTAGGCATTGAACAAGCTTTTGGGGATTACAATTTTTCTACGCTAAATATAGATCTTCGAAAGTATCAACGTATTAAACCGTTAACATTTGCCGCCAGGGTTTATTCGTATATGCGTTTAGGAAAAGATCAGGATGCTTTATTTCCCTTGTATATCGGTTATCCTTATTTAGTGCGGGGCTATGAATCACGGGAGTTTGATCCCGCAGGAAAATATACGATGCTGGATTTAATGGGATCAAAAACAGTAGTCGCTAATTTTGAAATAAGGCTTCCTTTTACAGGTCCTGAGAAATTAGCAGCCGCAAAATCGGATTTCTTGTTTACCGATTTGAATATTTTTGTAGATGCCGGACTTGCTTGGAATTCGGATAGTAAAATAAAGTGGGCTAAGGGCAACGCGGATAGGGTCTCTGTAACAGAAACAAATGGTGAAACCCGCCAGGTTTATGATAAAAATGTAAGGGTTCCCATGTTTAGTGCTGGGGTATCTTTGCGGATTAATGTTTTTGGTGCCATGATTTTAGAGCCTTACTATGCTATTCCATTATATACTGGACGTACTAAGTTCGGAACTTTTGGTCTGAACTTTACGCCGGGTTGGTAAAGTGCAGTGTTTGTAAGCCTTTAAATGGTATTTTAAGTCGTTGTTATAGCTTGGGCATATACAACGACTTTTTCTTTTGCATTAGGCCTTTCGCTGGCGACAATATTTAACCAGTTTGGATTAGTACGGCGGATAAGTTTTTCCTTTTGCATTTTTGTGTACCTGCTTATCTCTATTTTACGCCGTTGTGCTCCTGAAAAGCTATCAAACGCCTCCATATGTACTATTCTGTTGAAACGTATGGCGCTCCCCATTAGCAGGCTAGATGCCGATTGTAACTCAAAGAAGGTGAGTTGTATATCTTGGGTGTATCCAGCCTCTATGTAAACCCTATTCTGGTCTGTAACAATGTATACAAGGTGTTTTTCCATGGTTTCCACTAAATTATTTGGTTTTATTTATATTCTTTACTAATTTTATTGGCACAATATTACTAATAAAATTAGTATTTAAAAATATTTTTAAAAAATTCTTATGTCAAATATATCGAGCAACCTAAAGTTTTTAAGAAAAAAGAAACGTTTAACACAGCAACAATTCGCTGATGCTATGGGTGTTAAGCGTGCCTCTATTGGTGCTTATGAAGAAGATCGTGCCGAACCTAAATATGAATTGCTAAAAAAAATTGCAGACTTTTACGGGCTTACGATGGATGAACTTGCTAACGATACGATTGACGAAAAGTGGACTCAAGCCGCTAAGGGGGCTTCTTCGAACTTGCGTGTATTGAGTATTACCGTTGGTCAGGATAATCGGGAGAATATTGAACTTGTGCCTGTTAAAGCAAGTGCGGGGTATCTAAATGGTTATGCGGATCCGGAGTTTGTTAAGGAGCTGCCGAAATTTTCTTTACCTATGTTTAAACAAGGTACGTACAGGGCATTTGAAATTGCTGGAGACTCTATGCTGCCCTTGCAGAGTGGTGCCATTGTTATTGGCGAGTACCTGGAAAATTGGATGGATATAAAAGCTGGTCAGACTTATGTTATTGTGTCTAAAGATGATGGTTTAGTGTATAAGCGTGCTGCCTATAGTTTTAACGAGGAGAAGGGGTTGAAGTTGTTGTCTGACAATAAACTTTATGACCCGTATTGGGTGGAACCGTCTGAAATATTGGAGGTGTGGAAAGCGAAGGCTTTTATTTCAACAGAATTTCCGGAACCTTCGGCAGAGCCGAGTATGGAAGGTTTAACCGCCATGATGGCGCAGATGCAGAAAACGATTAATTCGGTGGTTGATGGAAAAAAATAAAAGGCCATATTTTGCTTTTGTCAAAAGAAATAGCTACTTTTGTAATATCTGAAAGGAAGGGGGCATCGTATGCCCCCTTTTTTAATTGAATAATAGGAAATTATGCAAGTTGAACAACGCGTTGAAGAATTAGTACAGGAGAAGATAGCAGACCGCAGTGATCTTTTTATAGTGAGCATTAAAATGCTGCAAAATGGGGTCTTATCGATTTTGTTAGATGGTGATAATGGTATTGCTATTGAGGATTGTGCTGCTGTAAGCAGGCATGTTGGTTTTCATTTGGAAGAAGAGAATACAATTGAGACAGCATACCGTTTAGAGGTTTCTTCGCCAGGTATCGACGCTCCTTTGGTATTGTTGCGTCAATATGTTAAAAACATTAACCGTGATGTTCGTGTTAAGCTTAGTGATGGTACAAAACGCGAAGGCAAGTTACTTGCTGCAACAGCAGAAAATATTACGATTCAGGAAAAAGTAAAAGAGAAGGGTAAGAAAGCAGCTTTAGTTGAAAGTATTATCCCTATAGCGCAAATAAAAGAAACAAAAGTGTTAATTTCATTTAAGTAAAAATGAGCAGCAGCAATATTAATTTGATTGACTCTTTTCAGGAGTTTAAAGAGTTTAAAAATATAGATCGTCCAACGGTTATTACGGTATTGGAAGAAGTATTTCGCAGCATGATCCGTAAGCGTTTCGGTACGGACGAAAATGTTGACGTTATTGTAAATCCGGACAATGGGGATTTGGAGATCTGGAGAACACGTACCGTAATGGAGGATGGGTTCTCGGAGGATGATGACCTAGAAATTGAATTGGCAGAAGCCCATCAATATGATGCTGATTTAGAGGTAGGTGATGATTTTATCGAACAAATTACCTTGGAAAGCTTTGGAAGACGCGCGATCCTTGCTGCTCGCCAGACGCTTGTATCTAAAGTTTTGGAGTTAGAGAAAGATGAAGTTTTCAAAAAATATAAAGATCGTGAAGGGGAGTTAGTAATTGGTGAGGTTTACCAGATCTGGAAGAAAGAAATCTTGGTGTTAGATGAAGATGGCAATGAGCTTATCTTACCAAAAACAGAACAGATACCTGCGGATTATTTCAAAAAAGGGGATAGCATACGCGCTGTTGTCTTTAAGGTTGATATGATGAATGCTAACCCTAAGATTATTATCTCGCGTACAGCGCCAGATTTCTTACAGCGTTTATTTGAGTTGGAGGTTCCTGAAATTTTCGATGGCTTAATTACCATTAAGAAAATCGTTCGTGAACCTGGGGAGCGTGCTAAAGTTGCTGTTGAATCTTACGATGATAGAATTGATCCGGTGGGTGCTTGTGTGGGTATGAAGGGTTCGCGTATTCACGGTATCGTTAGAGAATTGCGCAACGAGAATATCGATGTTATTAACTTTACTACGAATCATTCTTTGTATATCACCAGAGCGCTTAGCCCTGCTCGTATTACTTCCATCAAAATTGATGAAGAAAATAAAACAGCAGCGGTATATTTAAAACCAGATCAGGTTTCTTTAGCGATCGGTCGCGGTGGGCATAATATTAAATTAGCCGGTAAATTAACGGGGTATGAGATTGATGTATACCGTGAAAATGATGAGGTAGAGGAGGATGTTGACATCGAGGAATTCGGTGATGAAATCGATGGCTGGATCATCGACGAATTAAAGCGTGTTGGGTTAGACAGTGCAAAATCTGTTTTATCCTTAACGCATGAAGAATTGGTAAGACGTACCGATTTAGAAGAAGATACAATACAAGAGATTGTGCGTATTTTACAGGCGGAATTTGAATAATTCCGACCTGTAGCAAATAGCTTTCCAAGGAAAATGTAAATATTTGTTAAATACGTGTAAAAAAAACATATTTTTGTAAGACTAGAATATATTAGAGGTAAAAAATTAGATGACAGAAGGTAAAAGCATAAACTTACTAAAAGCAGCAAAAGAACTCAATATTGGTATTGGAACTGCGGTGGATTTTTTAAGCAAAAAGGGATTTGATGTAGACGCAAAGCCAACAACAAAATTGACTGCAGATATGTTCAATGTTCTTTTGCGCGAATTTCAAGGTGATAAAATCGCAAAAGATGAAGCTAAGCAAATTGTTATTGGCAAGATTCGTCGTGATGAATCCCCTGTAACAAGTAATGCTACAGCACCTCAAGATTCAGCGCCCTCAAAAAATGATGATAGTAAGGAGAGTGAAGAAGTCTTAGTAAAGAATGTATCTGCTACTACCCCTGCTAAAGAGGAACAGACCGAGGAGAACACGGGTTCTAGTGGACACCTTAAAGTGGTTGGCAAGATTAATCTTGATAATCTTGGTAAAGGGAAATTTAAGAAAGATACGGCCCCTAAGGCAACGGAACCGACAAAAGTAGAAGAGAAAGTTGAAGCACCTATAGTGCCTACAGCTGTACAGGAAGTTGTGAAAACTCCTGAAGCACCGAAAGCAGAAGTAAAGGTTGAAAATGAGGCTAAACCTGTTGTAAAGGAGGAGCCTAAAGTGGAGGTTAAACCTGAGCCGCAAATTCAGGAAAAAATTACACCAGCACCAGCACCAGCACCAGCACCTCAACCTCAGCCTCAGCCGGAAGTGAAAGCAGAAAAACCTGCTCAGCCTGAACTTAAGGAAGCTACAGCAGTGGCACCTAAGGAAGGTGAAAAAACAAACAGTCAAGATAATAAGCAAATAACAAAAGAACAACCTTCAGTGGTAAAAACTGAAATAAAACAGGAAGTGAACAAATCCGATAACAATTCTTCTAACAAGGGTGAGGCAGTCCGTACGGATGCTCCGAAAAATGATGGAGTAATCAGAGCGCGTTCTGAGAAACTAGAGGGCCCTAAAGTCGTTGGTAAAATTGAATTGCCAACCTTTAAGCCAAAAGAGAAGCCTGTAGCTTCCTCTTCAAATGCAAATCAGGACAACAAGCGTAAGCGCAAGCGTACACATAAACCAGGTGGTCCTGTGTCGCCAAACGATCAAAACAACCAGAACAATTCTAACAATCCGCAGAACAATAATAATACATCTGCTGGACAGAATAGAACACCTGGTCAAGGGCGCCTAGGCGATAATAGAAACACCAATAACAACAACCGTCCTGGTGGTAATAACCAGTATGGCGGTGGACGTGGTAGACCGAACGACAACAGAGGACGCGGTAATAACCACAATAATAACAGACAAGATGCTCCTAAAGAGGAATTGTCAGAAAAAGAAATCCAAGATCAAATCAAAGCTACCTTAGCACGCTTAAGCGGTGCTGGTAAGTCTGGGAAATTTGCGCAGCGCGCTAAATTACGTCGTCAGAAGCGTGATGATGTAGCGTTGTCGGCAGAGGAAGCAGCAATGGAGCAAGAATTGATGTCCAAAGTTTTGCGTGTTACAGAATTTGTAACGGCAAATGAACTGGCTAACTTAATGGATGCTCCGGTAACCAAAGTTATTGGTACATGTATGAACTTGGGGATGTTCGTTTCTATCAACCAACGTTTAGATGCGGAAACATTGACAATCGTTGCCGATGAGTTTGGGTATCAGATTGAATTCATAAAACCAGAAGATGAGGAAACTGCAGAACTGGAAGAAGCAGATAATGTTGATAGATTGGTAGACCGAGCGCCTATCGTTACCGTAATGGGGCACGTTGACCATGGTAAAACGTCTTTATTGGATTATATCCGTAAAGCGAATGTTACCAAAGGTGAGGCCGGTGGTATTACGCAGCACATTGGTGCTTATGCCGTAAATTTAGATGATAACCGTAAAATTACGTTCTTAGATACACCAGGTCACGAGGCCTTTACAGCGATGCGTGCACGTGGTGCGAAGGTAACGGATATTGTTATTATCGTTATTGCTGCAGACGACGCGGTGATGCCACAAACAAAAGAGGCTATCAACCATGCGCAAGCAGCAGGTGTGCCTATTGTTTTTGCCTTTACAAAAGTGGATAAACCTGGTGCTAATGCCGATAAAATCCGTGAACAATTATCTACTATGAATATTTTAGTAGAGGATTGGGGGGGTAAATATCAAGCGCAGGAGATTTCTGCTAAGACGGGTGAAAATGTAGAGCTTTTGTTAGAGAAAGTATTATTAGAAGCCGAATTACTTGAATTAAAAGCCGATCCAAAAAAACGTGCTGTAGGTTCTGTAATTGAAGCAGCTTTAGATAAAGGTCGTGGTATTGTTACGACAGTTTTGGTACAGGGTGGTACTTTACGTGTTGGGGATGCTATCCTTGCCGGATCGCACTCTGGTAAAGTTAAGGCTTTGACCAATGAAAGGGGAGAGCGTGTGAAGGAGGCTGGACCATCGGTTCCGGTGCAAATTTTAGGTATGTCTGGTGCACCTACAGCTGGCGATAAACTTTATGTAATGGAAAGTGAATCCGAGGCCCGTCAGGTTGCCAACAAACGTTTACAATTGCAACGTGAACAGGGTATGCGTGCAACCAAACATATTACCTTGGATGAGATTGGTCGTCGTTTGGCAATAGGTAACTTTAAAGAGCTTAATATTATTGTTAAGGGTGACGTGGATGGTTCTATCGAGGCCTTGTCTGACTCGTTATTGAAACTTTCTACCGACGAGATTCAGGTAAATATTATCCACAAATCTGTAGGTGCAATCTCGGAATCTGATGTCTTGTTAGCTTCTGCTTCCGACGCAATTATCGTAGGTTTCCAGGTAAGACCAACACAAGGTGCGCGTAAACTGGCAGAAAACGAACAGATCGATATCCGTTTGTACTCTATTATCTACGATGCGATTGAAGAAATCAAGTCTGCGATGGAGGGTATGTTAGAACCTAAGTTTGAGGAGAAAATTGTTGCTGAGGTTGAAATCAGAGAAACATTTAAAATCTCTAAAGTGGGTACTATTGCCGGATGTATGGTTCGTGAAGGAAAAATCAACAGAAATAACGATATCCGCATTATCCGCGATGGCGTTGTTATTCATACAGGTCGCTTAGCCTCATTGAAACGTTTCAAAGACGATGTTAAGGAGGTATCACAGGGATACGAATGTGGTTTGAATATTGATCGTTTTAATGATATCCAAGTTGGCGATATCGTTGAAGCATACGAACAAGTAGAAGTAAAAAGGAAGTTGTAATAAACGTTCCAATATAAAAAGAAAGAGCTGCCTTTATGGTGGCTCTTTCTTTTTATATCCGTTTTTATTTACTCAATCTAAATTTTATCTTTACCGTATATGTATAAATTTGAAGTAACAGCAATTATTCCCTTAGTAAATAACAATATATCCATTCGTTTTAAGGATTTAGATGGTAATTTTCCGCGCTACAAAGCGGGCCAGTTTTTAACCTTAGCTTTTCAATTCGGCGACAGAGAGGTACGACGGTCCTATTCTTTTAGCAGTGCTCCTGATATTGATGATTATTATGAAATCACCGTGAAACGAGTAGACAACGGGGAGATATCGCGTTTATTACACCATAAAACTCAAGTGGGTGATATTATAGATGTTATGGATCCGCAGGGTTTATTCGGATATGAGCCTCAACATGCGATTCCGAGAACTGTGTTTTTATTTGCCGCAGGTGTGGGCATTACCCCCTTATTGTCTATTCTGAAAACTGCCTTAATTAAAGAAAAGAATAGTAAAGTTGTTTTGGTATATAGCAATAGCGCACAAAAGCAAACGCTATTTTACGACGAACTGTTGGCCTGGCAGCAGGATTATCCGGAACGTTTACATATTGAATTTATTTGGTCGGATGCCAAAAATTTGCTTAAAGCCCGCTTAAACCGGGAATACCTTATACAGTTGGTTAAAGCGCATGTAGTAACCGGAGTGGAGCCTATATTTTACACCTGTGGCCCCTTGTTTTATATGGACTTATGTCGCTTTACCTTGTTGGGGATGGGTTTTCCTGATCATAATATCAAGCGCGAAACATTCCATTTTCCCGAGGAGGAGGAAGATGAGGACGAAAAGGACGAAGCGCCAGTGGATGAAACTACCTATGCGGTCACCTTACGTTTTAAGGGAGAGGATCACAGGTTGATGGTACCGTATAATAAAACCATTTTGGATGTGGCATTAGAGCATAAGCTTAAACTTCCATATTCATGTAAATCGGGCATGTGCAGCACCTGCATCTCGCAGGTGATTCAAGGCGCCGTACAGATGAGTTACAATGAGGTGCTTACCGATAGGGAGGTAGAAAATGGGCGTTGCCTGATTTGTACCGCACACCCGACCCTGCCTAATACCCATATTGAAGTCCTTTAAATGTCTAAAATCTTAATCTATGCAGCTGCGATTTTTAATTTTTTATTTTGTACTTTTTTCTTCTATATACAGCGCTGGTGCGCAGGCTTTGTATAAAATAACCTATCAGTATACACAGGATGGAAAATTGTTGGATCAAGATCCGGTTATTGTTTTTGCCGCTAAAGATAAGGCGTTTGTTACGCGCCAAACTGTGTTGGAGGGAAAGGCAGGTAGCATTTACGAAGAGACGATTATCGATGCCCAGCGTAAAGTACTTATTAAGGAGGCTACCTTATCGGTAAAGCAAAAAATATACAAAATAGATTCGGGAGCATTTGGGCGTTACACCTTTACGCCAGTAGGCGAGGGTCCGGAGCTGGCTGGTTTTAAAACTAAAAAAGTAAAGACTGTAATTAATTCAAATACTATCGAACTGGTATACACCGATAAACTAGGTCTTTATGCAGGACCTACTGACTTAGGTGTGGGTTTGGGTTTGGTGCTTGCCTATGAACGCAATGGAAATTCAGGCTTACGGGCAACTAAAGTTGAAGCCCTGAATGCCTGGCCTTTTGAGGTCCATACGAGCAAGTATAACAAGCCTTTAGATGCTTTAACCTATAGTGATATGCTATGGAAAAAAAGATTTGTACAGGTGCCCATATTTTCTAATGCCCAAATTAGTTTTCAGCCCGGGATACCATCAGACAGCATATTGCGCTTTGCAGAAGGTACAGTTATCCTGAAACGGGTTCAAATTCCGGAGGTCGCTAAACACAGCCAAGCCTTTATACAGCTGATAGAAAAATCCAATGGGGATGCTTATGACCGGACTGGTTCGGTATTTCTGATTGCCGAAGATCAGAAGCAAAGCTTCCTGGATGGTATGCGCCATGGGATGAAAACCTTGCCGCGTTATGATGCGGGTGATACGCAAGAGTATTGGGGCATGGTGCGTACCGATTCGTATGCTCCGATTTATGAGTTAATGCGTTTTTTTACACCATTTGGGGTTAAACATTTCAACGATAGGTTGCAGCTGAAGGGTAAAACCTGGCAGGATAGTGTAATCTATAGGCAAGATGTTTCCGAATTCTTACCCGTGCTATCGGGCAAAACAGTGTATATAGGCACCTACATTGGTAATTACGATAAAGGCGGCCATACCGTAAGCTTGGAGCTTACCATACATCCTGGCGCCTCAAATTACGCCTTAAACAGGGCTGTTATGGCCTTGTTCAATACCACCAATGTAATGGAAATGGGAGGACAAGGTTACGCTACGTTATTTGCCCATGAAAACGGTTTAACGGTTAATTTTACCTTGTCTCAGGATGTCAAGAATGCTAAACTCCGTTATATTACAACCGGGCACGGTGGCTGGTGGGCTGGCGACGAGTTTGTTCCTAAAGCCAACAGCATATTTCTGGATGGCAAACAGGCTTTTCGTTTTACACCCTGGCGTGTAGACTGTGGTAGTTATCGCTTGTACAATCCGGTATCAGGCAATTTTGAGAATGGCTTATCCTCCTCCGATTTAAGTCGCTCCAACTGGTGCCCAGCGACGGTTACCAATCCTGTATATATCGATCTTGGTGATTTAAAAGCCGGTCCGCATACCATTCGTGTGCATATCCCACAGGGTCCTGAAGCAGGTAATAGCTTTAGCTTTTGGAATGTAAGTGGAGCATTGCTCTATGATTAAAGACAATAATTATTAATTATTACTACTACGAAGGATGAAAATTATGTATCTCCTGTTGCTCCTAAGCTTTGGGCTGTCGACAGCAGCCTTAGCTCAACAGCCACATAAACTAGGTAAACTTACCAGTTCAAAACTTGATGAAGTTTCCGGAATTATACCATACGCCTTTAAACCCGGGTATTTTTGGGTGCATAACGATAGTGGAGATGACGCCAGTATATATCTTATAGATAGCACGGCAAACCTTAAGCTAACGGTTTCGCTGGAAGGTGTTAATGTAGTTGATTGTGAGGATATTGCTCGTGTCGACATTCGTGGTGAAAGTTATTTAATACTGGCCGATATGGGCAATAACAGCGGTAAACGCGATACCTTAAGTTTATATCTTTTTAAAGAACCTAGGTATGAAGGCAATGAAGTGGATATACAGGTGAAAAGGGAGGCTATACAACAGCTACGTTTCCGTTATAAGGATCATAAACGCGACGCTGAGGCACTCTTCGTAGACCCGAAGGATTTAACGGTCTATATTATTTCTAAACGAGACTTTAAGTCTACTGTATTTTCGTTTCCTTTAGTACCGCTTACCGATACCGTTCAGGAGCTAGAACCATTGCTGCAGCTTCCTTTTACTTTTACAACTGCAGCGGATATTACCACGGATGGCCGATATATTCTGATAAAAAACCTAAAGTCCATTATTATGTGGGAGCGTAAATCGGGTGCTGGCATTATAACGACGCTAAAGCAGCCTTTTAAAGAAATACCCTATGAAATTGAACCCCAGGGGGAGGCCATATGTTTTGACTTAACGGAAAGATATTTTTATACAATTTCAGAACGTCCTTTAGGTTTAGATGCTTATCTTTATAGGTATGATTACTAACCATATTGCCTTACTTTTATTATTTTTTATATTTTTTAATCGTAGTACCGCCGCCACAGTAGATACGGTTCAGGTGTATTCCCCAAGTATGGGTAAACCCATCCCAACGGTAGTCGTGCGGCCTGAAAACTCCAAAGAACAAACCATACCCACTTTATACCTGTTACATGGCTATTCCGGAAATTATGCTAACTGGGTAAATATGGTGCCGTATATAAAAACCCTGGTAGACCGCTATAGGTATCAAGTTGTCTGTCCGGATGGTGGATATGGGAGCTGGTATTGGGATAGTCCGAAGGATAAGAATTACCAGTATGAAACTTTTATTACCAAAGAATTGCTTCCTTATGTGGAAAGCAACTATAGGGTCTGTACGCATAAAACAGGGCGGGGGATTACGGGGCTGAGTATGGGCGGACATGGCGCGCTTTACCTTGCTATTCGGCACCCTGAATTGTTTGCTGCTGTCGGCAGTACTGCCGGGGGCGTAGACTTCAGACCTTTCCCAAATAACTGGGAGATTGCCGAACGTTTAGGCGCCTCCTTCGCTGAAAACAAAGACCTTTGGAGCCAAAATACTGTGCTGGAAATGCTGCATCTTATTAAGCCTGGTACTTTAAAACTATATATCGACTGTGGCACCGAAGATTTCTTTTACCAGGTAAACCAAGCGTTACATCAAAAATTAACGTATTACAATATTCCGCATACCTATGTTTCTATGCCGGGGAAGCACGATTGGAGTTATTGGTCGCAATCTATACTGTTACAAATGGCTTTCTTCGACCATGCTTTTAGAAATAATTAAGTTCCCGCTTTACCGCTAAGTATGAAAGTTTTTCTTGCTCCGATATTATTTTTGGCTCTATTTTTTTCTTTCGCCCATGGGCAGTCGAAATATACGCTTACGGGCTATGTTAGGGATATGGAAACCGGCGAAGTTTTAATAGGGGCATTGGTGCAGGCCGATAGTGTAACGAAGGGGGTAACCACGAACGCCTATGGTTTTTTTGTTGTAACGGTAGCGCAGCCTAGGATTAATTTGCGGGTAAGCCATATCGGTTATGCGCCCTATACAGAACAGGTTAGTATTGAGCCAGGCCGACATTTAAACATTGACATGAGGCCTGCAGGCAATCAGCTAGCGGAAGTTGTGGTGGCTGCGACCAATAAAAAAGACCATGTCGCTAGCGCGCAGATGGGCATCCTGGGTTTTACGATGGATGAGGTTAAAAATTTCCCCGTTTTATTTGGTGAAAGAGATATCCTCAAGACCATACAAATGTTACCCGGTGTCGCAAAAGGTGGCGAAGGGTCGGCAAACTTTTATGTTCGCGGTGGTGCTGGCGATCAAAACTTAATTCTTTTGGATGAAGCTACCGTATATAATGCCTCGCACCTAATGGGTTTCTTTTCAACTTTTAATTCGGATGCTATTAAAGATTTAGCGCTGTATAAAGGAGGTATTCCTGCACAATATGGCGGTAGACTATCGTCGGTTCTCGATATTCGTATGTTGGAGGGCAATAACCAAAAGTTTAGGACCGAAGGCGGACTCGGCCTAATTGCTTCCCGTATTAAGTTGGAGGGGCCTATTGTGGCGGGTAAAAGCTCCTTCCTGCTCTCAGGAAGACGCACCTATGCAGATATGTTCTTAAAGCTGTCGGGCGATGAAAAGGTCAATAAGAGTAAGCTTTATTTTTACGACCTAAATGCCAAAGCAAACTATCGATTTAATGCTAAAAATGCGCTTTATATATCCGGATATTTAGGGCGTGATGATTTGGGTTACGGTAAATTGTTTAACTTCGATTGGGGAAATAGTACCGTATCCTTACGTTGGAATCATGTTTTTAATTCGCAATTATTCAGCAATACGACTTTAATGTATAGCAATTTTAAGTATAATGTGAAGGTATCCAACGAAAATGTCGATTTTGGTATAGCCTCCAAAATTGAAAACTTTAATCTAAAGAAAGATTTCACCTACTTTCACCGTAATAACAGCAGCCTCCATTTTGGTTTTAATGTTCTCCATCAGCATATCGCACCAGCAAGTATCGATGCCAAGGAAAATGGAGGCGTCAATAATCTTGCGATTACAAAAAGAAAAGGCCTTGATGTAGCGGCATACCTGTCGCACGAATGGAAACCTATGGATTACCTGTCTTTAATTTATGGCTTGCGTGTCACCGATTTTATGGTCTTAGGGCCAGGGAATTTTTATCAGTTTGATGATACCGGCGATTTAACAAAGACTGCTAAGTACGGTACTGCTGTAGTAAAGCATTATGTAAACCTGGAACCACGCCTTTCTGCATCGTTTATTATCCATCCGCAACATAGTATTAAAGCATCCTTTAATCGTATAACGCAAAATCTGCATCAACTTACGAATTCTACATCTGCGTTACCTACCGACCAATATATCTTGACTTCGTTAAATGTTAAACCTCAGCTGGCAGATCAACTTTCCTTGGGGTATTTCACTGATTTTTCGGATAAAAATTATGAATTTTCGCTGGAGACATTCTATAAAAAAATGTACAACCAGATAGATTTTAGAAATGGTGCTGATTTGCAGGGAAATGAATTTATTGAAGGTGATTTATTGTATGGTAAAGGGAGAGCGTATGGTGCGGAATTTTTTTTACGTAAAACTAAGGGACGTTTTAGTGGCTGGATAAGTTATACCGTAGGCCGAAGTGAACGGCAGTTTAAGGGTATTAATGATGGCCATTGGTTTAATGCCCGCCAAGACCGTAAGCATGATGTTTCGGTGGTTGCCTCGTATAATCTAAATACCAATTGGACCTTGGGTGCTTCCTTTGTTTATTATACGGGTAATGCGGTTACGTTCCCTAGCGGTAAATATAATTTGAATGGTAAAACAATATTCTACTTTACCGAACGTAATGGGTACCGTATGCCGGATTATCACCGCCTTGACCTTTCGTTGACGTATGACCCTAAGCCGGTACAAGTTAATAAGCGGTTTCACTCCAGCTGGTCATTTAGTGTGTATAATGCATACCATAAAAAGAATGCGTATCTTATTGATTTTAGAGAGAAAAAGGATAATCCAAATTTAACAGAAGCCTATCAGATAGCTTTGTTTGGTATTATTCCATCCGTCACTTGGAATTTTAAATTTTAACTATGCGATTGTTTATTTATTTGTTTACTGTAAGCATTTTACTTCTGTCATGTGAAGAAGTAATACAGCTGGATTTGGACAGCATGGAAACAAAGTATGTCATTGAGGCGGATTTAAATAATCTTTCTGCAGAGCAGTCTATTCGAATTTCTCAATCGGTGGCTTTTGACGAGGAGGTTAACGCTAAGCCCGTCACAAATGCGGTGGTTTTTGTTAGCGATTCCCGTGGAAGGTTGTTTAAATTTGACTATAATCCAGAAGCGCAGCGCTATATCAATTCGAATTTTGCGGCACAGGAGCATTTGATATACCGTCTTAAAGTAACCATCGGTGATAACGAATTTTCTGCGCAAGCCAAGATGCCCAGTTATGTGCCTGTAGATTCTATACGTATTGCAGAGGATAAGATTTTGAAGGATACCTATTATTCCATAGTTATGAAATTTAATGACCCTGCGGGAGTTGAGAACTATTATAAATACGATATTTCCATAAACCAAAATCCCTTTAAATTTATATCCGTATTCTCTGATAAATATAACGATGGATTAAATGTTTCCCATACCATCACGAATCGAAAAAATACCATCGCCTATGGCGATGAGGTCTTGGTCCGTCGGCAGTGTATCGAAAAAGCAACCTATACCTTCTGGCAGGAAGTGCAAAAGGCAAACCCAGGGAATGCTGCTCCAACAAATCCAGTATCCAACATATCTAATGGGGCCTTAGGCTATTTTAGTGTGAGTAGTGCTATGGATTATAACGTTAAAATTAGCATGGATTCTCTGAACTAAAGCGTACAAAACTGATAGCCTTTTACTTTATAATGGTCTATCACTGCTGGAAGTGCATATTGCAGGCGTGCTGTGGCTTTTAAGTTGTCGTGAAAAACAATAATAGAGCCATTTCTGCCATATTTTAATACATTTTGTAGGCATTTTTCAGGGGTAATAGTAGTATCAAAATCACCCGACAACACATCCCAATAAATGCAATCAAAATTATCCTTTAGCAGGCGTAATTGAGATTTTGTCGCACGGGCATAGGGTGGGCGAAATAACTTGGTCTGTGTGAGCGCTTGGCATTTCATAACATTTTCATAATAAGTAGCATCGTCGTAATCCCATCCTTTAAGATGATTAAAAGTATGATTACCGACTTGATGGCCTTCCGCTTTAATGCGCTGGAATATTTCAGGATATTTTATAATATTTTCGCCCACACAAAAAAAAGTTGCTACAACTCCCTTTTCCTTTAAAAGGTCCAAAATCCAGGGAGTTAACGTTGGAATTGGCCCATCGTCGAATGTTAGATATAGCTTTTTATCGTTACGAGATTTGTTCCAGGTAACGTTTGGATAGTACCAACGCAAGAAGAATGGGGCATTTATAAAATACATAAGTTTTCCATCAAAATTTGGCTCAAATTTACTGAAATTTAGTTTAATGCCTTTCTTCATAAGTATGAATAATAGAAATTATGAATCATCTATTTAAAGGTTTAAAAATGAACCGCCGCGAGTGTAGAGGTTTTTTTATGTTGGTTATAGTGCTGGTTTTAGCTATGGCCATCCCGGTTGTATACAAAAGCCTACACAAACAGTCTACACTGCCCAGCGATAGTCTAGTTGTATACCCGAATTTAAATGAAAGGCAGCCTGGGAATAGGCACTATGCGGAGGTAGACCGTAAAGACAAGCCCTATCCGCAGAGGCCGCCCAAAAACAAGGCTACGCTATTCTATTTTAATCCCAATAATCTCCCGAGTGCCGAATGGAGGCGTTTGGGTTTCAGCGATGCGCAGATACGTGTCATAAAGAATTATGAGGCTAAAGGAGGGAGATTCAGGAAAAAAGAAGACCTCGCGAAGGTATATTCGATCTCGGCATCTGCCTATCAAAGGATTGAACCCTACCTTATTTTTCCCGATACCGACGAATATAAGGCTAGAGCAGAGAAGATAAGTGCTGAACCTGCACTATCTTCAGGCTGGAAGGCCAAGGAAAATGTATATTTAAATTTAAATACCGCCGACAGTGTAGAATTGATGCTTTTACAGGGTATAGGGCCGGTGCTGGCGCAGCGTATTGTAAAATATCGGCAGGCGCTGGGCGGATTTTATCATTTTTCTCAACTGGAGGAGGTGTATGGACTGCCAAAAGAAACGTATGAAAGTATTGGTAAACATGTATACGTCGATACCAGCGATGTAAAGAAAATTCGAATAAACAGCTGCGCGTTAAATGAATTGGCGACACATCCGTATATCAAATACCGTAAGGCCAAGTACCTGTATAATTATAGAAAAGAGCACGGTAAGTACCGCGATTTAAAAAGTTTATCTCCTGTCGTACCTATTGATACTGTTTTTTTGCGTAAAATTGAGCCGTATTTAGAATTTTGATTTTATGTTAATAGCAAAACTAGAACAGGTAATTCGTGATGTTCCTGACTTTCCTAAACCTGGTATTGTCTTTAAAGACATTACGCCCATCCTTCAAGACCCAGCATTATGCACCGAGATTGTCGATGCCTTTGCCGAACAGCTGGCAGGAACAGCGATAGATAGGGTTGCCGGGATTGAAAGTCGTGGCTTTCTTTTCGGGCTTATGTTGGCCAATAGGTTAAATGTACCCTTTGTACCTATCCGTAAGCAGGGCAAGCTGCCCTACAAGACGGTGTCTGAAAGTTATAAATTAGAGTACGGACAGGCAACGATTGAGGTACATGAAGATGCTTTTCCTGCGGGCAGTCGTATTTTAATTCACGATGATTTATTGGCAACGGGAGGTACTGTAGTGGCCGCTTCGAAACTAATCGAAAAGCTGGGGGGCACTGTGGCGGGCTTTTCTTTTGTTATTAGCTTAGCCTTTTTACATGGCGAAGGGCGCTTAACCCGATTTTCAGATAAAATAGTATCGCTGATACGTTATTAATACAGCCTGTAAAGAAATAAGTAGGGGCGATGGGTACTAGCAGGAATGGGCTGTCTATGGAAGACAGCCTCCTGATTAAAATTTTCCGATAATCGAATAGGCATTCTCGTTGAAGAATTTTACCTGCTGCAATTTCTCGACTTTATAACTTACACCCTGTTTATACTCCAGGTGTTCGGTGGTTTTATACAATAGATTGTCGGTAGACTTCTCTATGGTAAAGGCCACGGGTTTATGGTCGTTATAGGTTATACGAATCCGACTTAAGTCGAGATCGGGTTTAACAAATCGATATTCCACAACTTCCGCTACACTATCTTTTTGAAAAGTGCCTATATAAGCCACTTTATTCAGATCGACATCCATAAAACTAGCTAATTCAACGTTCCAATCTTTAACTGTTACCGTTTTAGTTTCTTCTGCTCCATCTTTGGCCACTGTTTTTTGAATCGAAGGCTTAGTTGCATTTAAGCGACTGACTTCCGATTTAAAAAACTGGGGGATATCTATTTCCTTTCCAGAAGCATGGGTATTTATGTCGTTATTTTTTTCTGGGGTGCAGGCATTAAAACATGCCATAGCCCCAGAAGAAATGATAAGCCCTAAAGTAAGGGGCAATATTCTTTTTTTATTAATCAACCAATACATTTCCTGTCATTTCGGCTGGGATGTTCAACCCTAACAGTCGTAAAACTGTTGGTGCAACATCACCCAATTTGCCATCCTTAATATGTTTGTACGTTGGATCGATCAGAATACAAGGTACTAAGTTGGTGGTATGTGCAGTATTTGGTGAACCATCTTCATTTACCATAAACTCCGAGTTACCGTGGTCAGCAAGGATGATAAAAGAATAACCATGCGCTAAACCTGTTTCAACAACGCGCTGCGTACAAGCATCAACAGTCTCTACAGCCTTAATAACAGCCTCAAAAACACCGGTATGGCCTACCATATCTGGATTGGCAAAGTTAAGGCATATAAAATCAGGCGCATTGGTTTCCATATCTGCACAGATAGCGTCGGTAATACCTTGTGCACTCATCTCAGGTTGCAAATCGTAAGTAGCCACTTTTGGAGATGGGATTAATAAACGACGTTCTCCTTCGAATTCAGACTCCTTACCTCCAGAGAAGAAAAACGTAACATGCGGATATTTCTCGGTTTCTGCTATACGTACCTGCGTCTTATTTTGGCTACTAAGTGCTTCACCTAAAGTATTAGTTAAGTTGTCTTTGTTGAAAACTACTTTGATGTTTTTAAAGGTGTCATCATACGATGTCATGGTTACATAGTACAAATCCAGGGGCTTCATTTCGTACGCCGGGAATGCCTCTTGCGTAAGTGCAATCGTAATTTCACGACCACGGTCTGTTCTAAAATTATAGCAGATGACCACATCACCCTCCTTAATCGTAGCAATAGGGTTACCTGCAGCATCTACCATAACGATAGGTTTCACAAATTCATCGGTAATATTAGCATCATAGGACGCTTGTATGGATGCCAATAAATCCTGAGAAGCTGTACCTACACCCTTAGTTAATAAGTCGTAGGTCTCTTTTACACGCTCCCAGCGGTTATCTCTATCCATGGCATAGTAACGCCCTATTGCCGAAGCAAGCGTACCTACAGCATTTTGTAAATGTGCAGAAAGATCTTTAACATAGCCTAAGCCACCATTTGGATCGGTATCGCGGCCATCCAGGAACGCATGGATAAACACATTGTCGTTTTGTAAACCAGCAGTTTTTGCCGCATCACATAGCGCTTTAAGGTGCTCAATATGTGCATGCACACCACCATCCGATAGTAAACCGATAAAGTGTACGTTTTTATGGTTTGCCTTTGCGTATTGGAATGCATCTTGAATAACCGAATCGCTATTAAAAGCACCTTCACGTGCTGCTTTATTAATACGCCCTAACTCTTGGTATACCACTCTTCCGGCGCCTAAATTCATATGACCAACCTCCGAGTTGCCCATCTGTCCTGCAGGAAGGCCTACTGCTTCACCGGATGCTTCCAGGCTTGCGTTAGGATAGTTTGCTAATAGGCGGTCTAAGAATGGCTTCTTTGCCGCTAATACTGCATTCGAATTATCTTCTTTCCCATACCCTAATCCATCCAGGATTAGTAAGGCTACTTTTTTTTGTTTTAGTTTGTCCACATACAAATATATAATTCTAATACTAATTTGCCTGTAGATTTTGGTAAAAGTCGATGAAAAAAAATAAGGTTTTAGTTCGCTAAAAGGGGGGATTTTGCTTACTAATATTGCATATTATTTCTGAGAATACTTTTTTTTCTTCATCTTAGCCTATTATTTGGTACAAAGAAAATGGATCAAGCATTTAAGAAAGAATTAAGAGAATTTATACAACGCGCTTTACACGAAGATGTTAAAGATGGTGACCATACCTCATTAGCCTCTTTGCCGGAAGACAAGTTGGGAGAAGCAAAGCTATTAGTCAAAGATAAAGGCGTAATTGCAGGGGTTGAAGTAGGTATCGAGATATTTAATTATGTCGATTCTTCTTTACAAGTTGAAGTATTTATTCACGACGGCGATACAGTTAGTGATGGGGATGTCGTGTTATTCGTTCGCGGAAAGATGCATTCTATTTTAAAAGCCGAGCGTTTGGTACTTAATGTGATGCAACGCATGTCGGGTATTGCCAGTCGTACGGCAACCTTTATATCGGCTCTGGAGGGAACACATACACGGGTTTTAGATACCCGTAAAACTACACCTTTATTACGATTTTTAGAGAAAAAAGCCGTTACAATTGGCGGTGGAACGAATCATCGTTTTGGTCTGTATGATATGATTCTTATCAAAGATAATCATGTAGATTATGCTGGCGGAATTATTCAGGCTGTAGAAAATGCGCAGGCCTATAAGGTGAAACATAATTTAGATATACCCATTGAGGTTGAGGTGCGTAACTTTACAGAGTTAAATGAATTGTTAAGTTGCAAAGCTGTGGATCGTGTTATGTTCGACAATTTTACGCCTACTGCTGTTAAAGAAGCCGTAGCTTTAGTAAATGGCCGTTTAGTGACGGAAGCTTCGGGCGGTATTACCTTGGAGACCATCCGCGATTATGCCGTTGCTGGGGTTGATTTTATTTCCGTAGGGGCATTAACGCATTCGGTAAGAAGCTTGGACTTAAGTTTAAAGGCAAAGCTAATCTAATAAAATAAAGAAGTTTTTAGTTGATGATATCAATTTATTTAATAAGTATTGTTGTTTTAGCCTACCTGTTTGGCTCGATACCTACTGCGGTATGGTTTGGACAGGCATTTTATAAGGTTGATGTACGGGAGTATGGAAGTGGTAATGCTGGAGCAACAAATACTTTTCGGGTATTGGGGAAAAAAGCGGGAGCGATTGTGATGTTTGTTGATATCTTTAAAGGCTGGACAGCAACAAATTTACCCTATCTTTTAGATTCGGGAATTGTGGGGGATTATAACTCGCCGCATTTTGTGAATTTTCAATTGGCCTTAGGCGTTATTGCCGTGCTGGGGCATTTATTTCCTGTTTTTGCGGGCTTCAGGGGTGGTAAAGGCGTAGCGACGTTATTTGGAATGGTCCTTGCTATACATCTGCCAGCGGCATTATGTTGTGTTTCAGTTTTTATTTTATGTTTACTAATTACACATTATGTGTCTTTAAGTTCTATTTTGGCGGGTTTTACATTTCCGATCTCTTTGGCGCTGGTGTTTAAAACAACTGTGCCGTCGATTATGTTGTATGCTATTGCCATCTGTACATTGATATTGATAACACATCAAAAGAATATTGAAAGGCTTTTAAAGGGACATGAATCAAAAATATATCTCTTTAAACGAAAGAGTTGAGGGTAACATTTTATTAGCGTAATAATAGTAGGGTAAATGAAAACAATAAGTAAGTATGCAATGTTTTTGTTGCTGGGCGCAACATTAGCGGGCTGTGCTACATCAGCCATTACGGGACGTAAATACTTGCGTCTGGTAAATAGCAATACCATTAATGAGCAGGCCTCCTTGGCCTATAAGGAGTTTTTAAAGGATACCAAAACCAAGGTTGTTACCGGTACCGCACAGGCAACCGCAGTTAAACGGGTGGGGAATAATATAGCCGAGGCTACGATGCGCTTTTTAAATCAAAAGGGTATTGCCAGCCGGTATAATTTCAACTGGGAATTTAATTTGGTGCAGAGTCCGGAGGTTAATGCCTGGTGTATGCCGGGAGGAAAAGTAGCCGTGTATACGGGTATATTGCCTTTAACCGCCAACGATGCGGGTTTGGCTACGGTTATGGGGCATGAGATTGCTCACGCTATTGAGGAGCACTCTGTCGCTCAGGCTTCCAATCAAATGGCCTTAGCTTTAGGGGCGCAGGTTTTGGGTGCAGCATCGGTTATTAGTGATAATAGAGGTGTTATGGTAATGAATCAATTGTATGGTATTGGTGCACCTTTGGGTATGTTGAAATTCTCCAGGGATGATGAATTAGCTGCAGATAGAGCCGGACTTATTATTATGGCCATGGCAGGGTACGACCCCCGGGAGGCTGTTAAATTTTGGGAACGAATGGCGAATGCTAAATCAGGTAATCAACCGGCAGAATTTTTAAGTACACACCCGAGTGATGCGCGTAGAATTGCTCAGTTGCAAACATTACTACCGGAAGCATTGAAGTACTATAAAAAATAAAAAGACTTAGGTTTACTTGTAAAGGCTGTTCTTTTAGAACGGCCTTTTTTTTATCAAAATTTTCTGTATCACATTCTAGTATTCGAATTTAACCCTGGTTTTTAGGGTTATGCTGTTGTCGTTTTAATCTTTCCGAACTGCCTTAAATTCATGGATTTTCTAGTATATTTAATTAATTTATTCATAAATAGTAAAGCCTTCTGGAGGTGTATAATTTTTATGGAGTTAAATTTACAATGTAAATTAAAAATTTAATTAATATTAACTAATAAATAGATTATGAGATCACTATGGTTTGCTATGAATTAAGCTGCAACCCTGGTAGCATTGGTGGTGCTGTATCTTTACAACTTAAAATTAACCTATATGTATGTCTTGATGCATGGCCTAAGTGTTTTAGCTAGTCTGGAATAGCGATAGAAATAGCCTTTTATTTCTAATGGTATTCTAATGTGCCTTAAAATTTGCCTTAATGTGGGGGAAATAACTTTGCAACTAAATGATTTTGAAGAACGTGAATAGAACTATATTAACCGCACTCGTTGTATCGATAGCTTCTGTGGCACATGCACAGCAGTATTCGAGGCAGGATTTAGAAGATCAGTTTTTAAAAAATAATTATCAGCTCCTTGCTGGTAAATTTAATATCAGCAAGGCTGATGCGCTTATTGTGCAGGAAAGGTTATGGAGTAATCCTAATCTTAGTATTGCTGAAGTTAACTTATGGAGCAATCGGACGGCAGAATCATTCCCTGCCTTATTTGGTGGTAATCGTGGAACGCATCAGCAGATAGCATTTGAGCTGGAGCAGCTTATCGAGACCGCGGGTAAAAGGAAGAAAAGGGTCGCTATTAAAGGATTGGAGAAAAATACGGCCGTCTTTGAATACGAGGAGTTATTGCGGGAGCTAAAAAAAGACCTTCGCCAGACGTTTAATAACCTTGCCCGTATAAAAGAGGAGGGCTTGCGGTTGGATTCAATGTTGGATTTGTTTGAGAAATTAAACGAACAGTATGAGCGCCAAGCGGAAAAGCAAAATATTGCGAAAGCGGATTTCTTACGTGTGCAAACGGAGCTTATGGGTCTCTTAAAGGAAAAAGCTGATCTGGAGGCTGAACGTCAGGATGAGCTGACACAGCTTCGCATTTTAACGCAATTACCATCCTTAGATTTTAATAGTCTTGTATTTCCAAAATCGGATTCTAACAAATCATTGGCTTTACCTGCTAATCTAATGGATATTGCCTTGACTCAAAATATTGGTCTTAAAAAACAGGCGAATGAGGTGGAAATGGCTAATAAGCAATTGCTGCTGGAAAAAGCGCAGCGTACACCTGATCTTACTGTGCAAATGAGTTATGACAGGGGGGGAAATATTATGCAGGACTTTGTGGGCTTGGGGCTTAGCATGGACTTGCCGGTATTTAACCGTAATAAGGGGAATATTAAGGCGGCACAGTTTGGCGTAGATCAAGAAAAAACGTTGCAGGCGAGTATACAGATGGAGCTGGAGAATACGGTTTTAAAATTACGTAACCAGCTGCTGCAGTATGAAAAAACATTAACGCGTTGGAATAAACAGCAGTCGGAGGAGCAGCAGCTGATTCTTGAAAATTACCGGAAGCATTTGCAGAGTAATCAGGTTACTTTACTGCAATTTATAGATTTTACACAGGCTTTTCGGGAGGCGCAGGTGGCCTACTTGCAGGTTATGGAGAACTATTTAAATACATACGAAGAACTACAGTATATTGTAGGGAGGGACTTTTAATTATGAAATATATAGGATTTAATCGCCGTCAGGTTTTACCTTTTCAAGCAGGTTTAGGAGGTTTAGGAGGTTTAGCAGGTTTAGCAGGTATTAAAAATTTTAGCCGCCTTAGTGCGTTGGGGCTACTGTTGTTGTTTTCGAGTTGTGCGGGTAAAACGGTGTCGGAAGAAAAGGTTGAGGTAGAGGATACTAAGGGGTATTGCTTAAATGAACAATTAAAGAAGTCTACTGAAATTTTAGAGGTTTCCGAGCAGCCAATTACTGAACAGCTTACTGTTCCTGGAAAGGTCGACTATAATGAAAATGATATGGTTTCTTTTAGAAGCTTATTGGAGGGTATTGTAGAGGGGGTACGGTTTGAACTAGGTGATTATGTGCAGAAAGGACAGGTCCTTGCGACCATAAAGTCTACACAGATACAAGAGCTTTACCAGCAGAAACGCCAACAGCAGAATCAGATTGCTCTTTCCCAGAAGCAGGTGCAAACGAAGAAGGATTTATTAAAAGATGGGATGATATCGGCACCCGAATTATTGGAAGCTGAGCATGAGCTGGATAATGCTACTATTGAACTGGAGCGTATTAATCAGTCTTTGCAGTTGTATCGCGCAACGGGGGATGGCACTTTCCAGTTGCTGGCACCTAAAAATGGTTATGTTATTCAGAAATCTATCAGCCCGGGGCAAAGTATTACGGTCGATTCTGACCCTTTGTTCTCCATTTCTAATTTGAAGGAGGTGTGGGTGATGGTGAATATTTTCGCCAGTAACTTACGTAATATTCATCTGGGTGATAATGTGCAGGTGCGTACTATTGCGTATCCAGATAAATTTTATCCCGGCAAAATTGATAAGATTTATAATGTTTTTGACGATAATGAGCATGTACTGAAGGCCCGTGTTGTGCTGCAAAACCAAAATTTAAACCTTATGCCAGGCATGAGCGCGGATATTATTATCGATAAGAAAAATTCTTTAGGGAATGCTTTTGCTATTCCTAACAAGGCGATTGTATTTAGCAATAACAAGGAATATATTGTCGTGCATAAGGATGATTGCCATCTGGAAGCCCGAAAAATTACAAAAATTGGTAGCAATGAGCAGTTTACTTTTATACAGGAGAAACTAGCCCCGGGTGAGAAGGTGATTGGATCGAATGCTTTATTGATCTTTGAACAGGTGAATTAAGGGATAAATCCGACATATAGCGTCTGGATCTTAAACCTGTAATCTATAATATACATGAAAAAACTAGTACAGAATATCGTAACGTTCTCGTTGCGCAACACTACATTTGTTTTATTTGCGGTCATGGCTTTGCTGTTTGGAGGCATTTATGCCTTAAAACATACCGGTATTGAAGCCTTCCCGGATGTTACCAATACTCGGGCGCGGATTATTACGCAATGGCCTGGTCGAAGCGCCGAGGAAATGGAAAAGCTGGTCACCTTGCCTATTTCTAAGGAGATGAATAGTATACCGCATAAATCTAATATCCGTTCTATCTCTTTGTTTGGACTTTCCGTAGTTACGGTACAGTTTGAAGATGGTGTCGAAGATTTTTATGCACAGCAATATGTATCGAACAAGTTAAATAGCGTTACCCTGCCGGAGGGTGCTGATGCGTCTATTGAACCCCCATCGGGTGCTACGGGCGAGATTTTTCGTTACGTGTTGGAAAGTGACCTGCCCATAAAGGAGCTGTCGGCCATTCAAGATTGGGTTATTGAAAGGGAGTTGTTGAGCGTTCCGGGTGTGGCGGATGTGGTTAGCTTCGGTGGCGAGGAGAAGATTTATGAAATAAAGATTAACCCTACGGAACTTAAGAATTTTGACCTTACACCTTTAGATGTGTATGAGGCTGTTTCTAAATCGAATATTAATGTGGGGGGCGACGTTATCCAACAAGGCGATCAGGCTTATGTGGTTCGTGGTGTCGGCCTGCTGGATAGAATTGATGATATCGGTAATATTACGGTTAAGCTGAATGGGTCTACACCGATTTTAATTAAAAATGTTGCCGAGGTTGTCGTGTCTAGTAAACCGCGTTTAGGGCAGGTGGGCTATAACGATAAGGACGATATGGTGCAAGGGATTGTTATTATGTTGCGCGGACAAAATCCATCGGATGTTATCGCTGGCTTGCGGGAGAAGGTGAACGAGCTTAATGAGCGTACTTTGCCTGATAATGTAAAGATTAAAACGGTAATTGACCGTACCAAATTGGTGGATAACACCGTGAAAACGGTGTCTAAAAATTTAATTGAAGGTATTTTGCTGGTGTCTTTAATTGTTTTTGTGTTTCTATATAATTGGAAGTCTACCTTTATTGTGGCTTCGGTAATACCGTTGTCTTTCTTGTTTGCTATTATTATGCTTCGCATACAGGGCTTACCAGCGAATTTAATTTCTATGGGTTCCTTAGATTTTGGCTTACTCTTGGAAGGTACTTTGGTTATTGTGGAAACGGTATTTGTGGCGCTCGCCACGATGTCGCATAGAGTAGGTCCGGCGCGTTTTGCCAAAATGAGTAAAATGGGTATTATTAAGAAGAGTGCCGGTTCGGTGGCTTCTTATATCTTCTTTGCCTTGATTATTTTAATTGTAGCCTTATTACCGATATTCTCTTTCCAAAAAGTGGAGGGTAAAATGTTTACGCCATTGGCTTTTACCTTGGGTTATGCGTTGGTGGGCTCACTGATATTGAGCTTAACCTATGTGCCGGCCATGTGTAAACTGCTGTTTACCAAAAATATCGACGAAAAGGAAAACATAATTACGCGCTTTTTCCAACGTACAATTTATGGTTTGTTTTCTTTTACCTTTAGGTATAAAAAGGCGACTCTAGCCACCTTTATCGCTATTCTCGTGGGCTGTTTGGTGCATTTTATGCATTATGGATCGGAGTTTTTACCTAAACTTAACGAGGGTGCCATTTATATCCGTGCTACTTTACCTAATAGTGTAAATCTCTCGGAGTCTGTAAAGCTGACTAAGGAGATGAAAAAAATTATGATGGAGCATACCGACGAGGTAGATTTTGTATTGACACAAACTGGAAGACCCAACGATGGTACCGATCCTACGGGGTTCTTTAATATTGAATTTAATGTGCAGCTTAAAGATCCTAAGGAGTGGAAGCGCAAGGTTAGTAAAGAGCAGATAATTCAGGAGCTGCGCGAGAAGCTCGACCATTATCCGGGAATTAACTTCGGCTTTAGTCAGCCTATTCAGGACAACGTGGAGGAGTATGTGGCTGGGGTAAAAAGCTCTTTGGTTATTAAAATCTTTGGCGACGATTTATATGATTTGGAGAAATACGCTAATAAGGTTGCTAATTCGATTAAAAAGGTCAAGGGTATTGCGGATATCAATGTGTATAAAAATATCGGCCTTCCGGAATTGCGTATTCAGTTGCACGATGCGAAAATGGCGAAATACGGATTATCAACTTCGGATGTTCAAGCTGTTATTGCGATGACTATCGGCGGACAGGCGGCTACAAAATTTTACGAAGGGGACCGTCAGTTTGATGTGGTACTCCGTTTTACGGAAGCTTATCGGGATACACCGGAAAAAATTGGTAATATTCTTATCCCTACCAGTAACGGGCAGAATGTTCCGCTGCAGGAGATCTCTACAATAGGCTATGTTACAGGGCCAGCATTTATATATCGGGAAGGAAATAGCCGTTATATCGGTGTGGGCTTTAGTATTGAAGGGCGCGATTTAGGTAGCACCATCGCCGAGGCCAAAAAAGTTGTAGCCAAAGAGGTGAAGTTGCCGAAAGCAAATTATATGGAATGGGCGGGTGAGTTTGAAAGTAAAGAACGCGCAGCAAAACAGCTGGCTTTGGTAGTGCCGATATCTTTACTGTTGATTTTATTGTTGTTATATACCAATTTTGGTAATTTAAAAGATACGGCTATATCATCGCTAACTTTAGCCTTTGCATTTATTGGTGGTTTTATATCGTTATGGGCTACAGGTACAATTTTTGGTATTTCTGCAGGTATTGGGTTTATTATCCTCTTTGGTGTAGCTACAATTGATGGGATTGTGCTTATAGGCATTATACGCGATACGATGCAGCACCGAGTACCGCTATTGGAGGCTATAAAAACGGGCGTGAAAAGTCGTATTCGCCCGGTCGTAATGATTGCATTGATGGGATCTATGGGCCTGCTTCCGGCGGCTTTATCTACGGGTATGGGATCTGAAATTCAGAAACCCCTGGCTATTATGATTGTGGGTGGTTTGATAATCTGTCTGATCTTATCGTTTACTGTAATTCCGATTGTATTTTATTATGCCTACCGAAAGAGTGAAAAATAAGTTTAACTAAAAAGGTGTCTTTTATTAATAATGCCCCCAGAAAGTGTTTAACTTTTTGGGGGCATTGTATTTCTGGGCACTCTTTTATTTAAATTATACTTTTTAATACCTTAGTTTCACCTTTTCAAATACCTTAGACCATAACCATATGGGGCCGATGGTTAAAAGACGTTTGAAATCTTTTGGGGTAAATTTAGATTCTTTATTGGCGATAAACCAAAGTGCAGTAATAGAGCTCAAGGCAAGGAGTAGGCTTACAAGTAAGACTGCAGGGCCACCATCACGCTCGATATACTCCAGTTGTACAATAAAAAAACTCATTACGCCAATACACAATAAAATTGCATACGACAATGTTGGTGCTAAACGTAGGTATAGGTAAACAACAATAGCAATAAAAAAAGAGCCCCAATTTAAAAATGTATGTGCATTCATTTTTACCATAAACTCAAATTGGGGGAAGGGAATCATCCAAATAATACCCATTACACCAAAAAAAGCAAAGGCCAATAACAGGGCATACAACCCCTTATTGCCTTGGGTAAAAACTTGATCTAACTCATAAAAGTACTGCTCAACTGGGCGTGCGAATTCCGGCTTTTTTACTGTATTCGGTTTCTTTTTCTTCATAGCGCAAAGATAGGCATTATAAGAATTACCCTTCGAAATACTTATACATAATATACTTTAAATCTTCAGGCGTATCGATAGCGTCATTAGCATGATTGGAAATCGCTGTCTGTATCTGAAAACCATTGTCAATCCAGCGTAGCTGCTCTAAAGATTCCATCGCTTCTAGATCACTTACAGGCAAGGCGGTGAGTGCCTTAAGTACCGATGTACGGTAACCATAGATGCCGATATGATTATAAAAAGGCCTGTAATTAAGCCATTCTTCGATTGCTACACCACGTAAATACGGTACGGCCTGCCGCGAAAAATATATAGCCTGTCCGTTACGGTTTAATACAACTTTAGGCTTGTTCGGGTTCAACAGCTCCTCTTTGCTCTCCACCTTACGTACCAAAGTAGCAATTTCTGTTTCTTGACGGTCAAAGCATGACACTAAGAGATCAATCTGCAGAGGGTCTATAAAGGGTTCGTCGCCCTGAATATTTATGGCCACGTCAAAGCCACTTATGGTTTCCAGCACCTCAGCACAGCGGTCGGTTCCGGATTGATGATCTTTACGCGTCATTATAACATTTCCACCGAAAGACCGCACATGGTTAGCAATACGGTCATCATCTGTCGCAATAATAACCTCCGCTAGCGATTGTGCATGTTTTGCTTGATTATAAACACGCTGTATCATAGTCTGCCCTGCAATATCGACCAAAGGTTTGCCTGGAAACCTACTGGAATCATAGCGTGCAGGAATAATTCCAATTATTTTCATGGTGAAAAATAAAGATTATAAAGGGAAAATAAAAAGAAGCAGTACAAATTTTTAATCCATAAGCCATGAACCTACCGAAAAAAACTAAAAGCGTTAAAATCACGATGATTTGTTTATAACCGCAAAACAATGAAATTATGTCGTAGCAGATCCTTATCCTTAAAGACTGTTCCTTATCTGTATACGTGAAATTGCCCGGAATATCCCGTAGATTTAAACGCCTTAGCGATACGAACAGATACCCTATAGTTTATACAAAAGCAGCTACAAATTACCGTTAATACAGCGCTGCACGATGATGCATGCCAAAATCGCATATTAGTCCACTTATTTTTTTAGTACAGTATGTATTAAATCTGCATATTTTTTTTCGAGATCTTTGGCCAGCAATCTCGCTCCCCTCTGGTTGATATGATTGGCATCATAATACAACAAAGTATCCCTGTAGTAAGGAAAATCTTGGTAAACATTACTATCCGACAAATCTATGCTGTATACATTTTTATGCAGAGCAGCAATGGAATCTAAAGTAATGGCATTTTTACGGCGATCCTGCGCTAAAAATTTTTCCGAACTATTTTTTACATACCCTTGGTTTACGCGAACAGGATTTTTTGTTATGGTCTTAAAGGTTTTAACCAAAATTAAAGATTGATCCTGACGAAGATTCGAGGCCAGGTTATTCAAGGCAGCAGGCATTTCTGGCATCCTATTGATATCAACTGTGCTAAATATGATGACGTCACTATGTTGAATTTCTTTATTCGTGGCGTCCACTAAGCTTCGAGAGTAGTCATAAAAGCGTTTTTCTGTGGCTAGAATATGTTTATCCGATAAACCTGCTAAAGCCGGGTAGGTATCACAAGTTAAAGTTCGTACTTTAAAATTCTCCGATTTACCTAGTTCATCAAAGAAAGGTTTTATAACCAAAGCATGACTATCGCCAAATAAAAATATATTCTTACCATCAGCAAAGCTATCACCGATTACTTCAGTTTTATTTTCATAATGAGATTGGAGGGCAAAACTCGCGCCATTATAGTCGGCTGGAATTTTATTGTTTTCCGCATAAATGCTTAGGTAAAAAGTTGAAATGGCGAACATTGCAACTACAGGAGAAATTGCTATCAAAAACCGCCTATTACTTAATTTTCTAAAGGTGTTTTCTACCAAATTATAGGACAGCCATGCCGTTATAATGGTCAATACCGTTATCAACAAAGACTCTTGTAGCGTAAAAGTATACCCCGAATATAAGCCGTTTTTGTAGCGTATAATGGCCATAAACAGCCAATGCCAGAGGTATAAGGAATACGAAAGATTACCGATATAGACCAAGGGTTTCGAAGATAGAAATTTAGCCATAGGATTTTCTTTAGCAATTAATATCAGTGCGATTCCCAGGCATGGCAAAAGCGCCAGTACCCCTGGAAAAGGAGTATGTTCATTAATATAGAAAAGGCTAAGTAGTAAAATTGAGAATCCAGCAGCACTAGTAACAAAACCGTTTATATGGTTTAATCTTCCATTTTTTAAGGTCAGTGCTAAAAATACACCGATTAAAAATTCGGGAATCCGCGTGTATAAACTAAAATACAAGCCCGAACTAAATCCGTCCACATCTAACTTATATTGTGTAAAAGCGGTGATAAACACTATTAATCCGCCAACAATATAAGGTAAGTATTTATTTTTTATCCATATTAATACAAATGGAAGTAAAAAATAAAACTGCATTTCAATACCCAGAGACCAGGTATGAAGTAAAGGGTTTTCATTTAAGCGGGCACCAAAATACGAATCTCCTGCTGCAAAATAGAAGTTAGAGGCAAAAATGGCGGCATACTTGAGTGCTTGTTTTAAATTTAGTAAATCAGAAGGTAGATAATGGAAATAAATACCAACAGAAACAAAAAGAAGAAACACATAATAAGCCGGTACAATACACTTAAACCTACTTTCAAAAAAACGCGTAAATGTAAATGTTGATTTTTCTTTTTGGTTTAGTATTATTGAACTAATAAGATACCCACTGATGACAAAAAACATATCTACACCAATAAACCCTCCGGGTAGCAGGTTTGGGTATAAATGAAAGACGAATACAAACAGGAAAGCCAAGGCACGAAGACCTTGTATATCATTTCTAAAATGCATTTTTTATCGGTTAGCTTGATTGTTAGGTGAATATAAGAAAATTATAGAATATGATGATAGCAATTGCGACAGGATGTAGCGATTGATCTACATTTAAACCAAAGAAAAAAAAATGGGTAATATGGTAGACGGCCAAACGTAAAAGGAACAGAAAAAGAAGTGTGAGCCAGTGAAACTTTAAACTTATTGGTATAAAAAAAGCCCCAAAAAGTAGCATACTTTTTGGGGCTTTTCAAAGACAACTATTTAAAATTGTCTATTTATTTGATTATTTTCCAATAAACAATAGCTCACGAAGCTTAGGTAAAGGCCATTTTGCATCGTCGACAATTTTTTCCAGTTTATTAACATGGTAGCGGATTTCGTCGAAGTATGGTTTTACCACCTCGTCATAGGCAATGGCTTTATCGCGTAAATCTTCGATAGCATTTGCTTGTTTACGCGCCTGACGCATAGCCTCTGCTTTTTCCAAAATTTCGTTGGCATGTTTAGAAATACGTTCAACCAAATTCAACTGCGATGAGTAAGATTCCTTGGATAAACCTAAATCCTGAAGCCCCTTAACATTAGAAATCAACTCGTTCTGGTAAGTGAAGCAAGCCGGAGCAATTTGGCTATTCACTACCTCACCGATAACACGTGCTTCAATCTGTAATTTTTTGTAGAAATTTTCCAACAATATCTCATGACGAGCCTCAGACTCACGTTTAGAGTAGATACCTAATTTCTCAAATAGTGCTATAGATTCTTCTGTTACGTAAACATCTAATGCCTTAGGCGTAGATTTAATGTTCGATAAACCACGCGTTTCAGCTTCCTGTGCCCACTCTTCGCTATAGCCATTTCCTTCAAAACGGATCGCTTTAGAATCTTTAATATATTTACGTACGACGTTTAAGATAGCAAGATCTTTTTTCGTACCTTTTTTAATTTGCTTATCCACCTCCACTTTAAATTCTATAAGTTGGTTTGCTACAATAGCATTTAAGATGGTCATTGGCAATGCCGAGTTTGCAGAAGATCCTACCGCACGGAATTCAAATTTATTGCCTGTAAAAGCGAAAGGAGAGGTACGGTTACGATCCGTATTGTCCAATTTCAATTCAGGAACCTTCGGAATACCATGCCATAAATTAGCCTCCGCTTTAACCTTCTTAGCCACACGTGCCGACTCTACCTCTTCCAACAATTCGTCTAACTGAGAACCTAAAAAGATTGATATAATAGCAGGAGGGGCTTCGTTTGCACCCAAACGGTGGTCGTTACTGTGGCTGGCAATAGATGCTCTTAACAAATCTGCATTTTCGTAAACCGCCTTAATCGTATTAACAAAGAATGTTAAAAACATCAAATTATTTTTCGGTGTTTTACCAGGCGACAATAAGTTGACACCCGTATTCGTGATTAACGACCAGTTGTTGTGTTTGCCAGAGCCATTAACACCAGAATAAGGCTTCTCGTGTAATAAAACCTTAAAGTTATGACGTGTAGCCACCTGCTCCATAAGGTTCATTAACAGCTGATTATGGTCGATAGCCAAGTTGATCTCTTCGTACATAGGTGCACATTCAAATTGTGATGGTGCAACCTCGTTGTGGCGAGTTTTTAATGGAATACCTAATTTTAGAGCTTCGTTTTCAAGGTCTACCATATAAGCCAACACACGTTCAGGAATAGCACCGAAGTAGTGATCTTCCAATTGCTGACCCTTTGCAGACATATGTCCGAATAAGGCACGGCCTGTAAACTGTAAGTCTGGACGCGCATTATATAAAGCTAAGTCTACCAAGAAGTACTCCTGTTCAATACCTAAAGAAGCCGTTATTTTAGTAATCGATTTATCAAAATATTGAGCAACATCTGTAGCCGCTTTATCAATAGCATTTATAGCCTTTAATAAAGGTGCTTTATAATCCAATGATTCCCCTGTGTAAGAAACAAAAACTGTAGGAATACATAAGGTTTTACCAGCACCAGTTTCATAAATAAAGGCCGGAGAAGAAGGATCCCAAGCAGTGTAACCACGTGCCTCAAATGTATTACGAATTCCGCCATTAGGAAACGAAGAAGCATCTGGTTCTTGTTGCACCAAAGCATCGGCGGTAAATTTTTCAATGGCCTCGCCATTATCACCAGGTTCGAAAAAAGCATCATGCTTTTCTGCTGTGGAGCCCGTAAGTGGCTGAAACCAGTGTGTATAATGGGATACGCCATGCTGTAAGGCCCAAGATTTCATTGCCTGCGAAATAGACTCTGCAAGATCACGTGTTATAATTTGCCCATCTTCAATGCTATTCACCAATTCCGAATAACTATTTTTCGGAAGATAGTCTTTCATTTTCTTGATAGAGAACACATTTTTGCCATAAATTTCTTTAGCACTTTTCGTTTCTAGCACTACACTAGAAGAAATTGGTCTAGAAGTAGCTTCTTTTACCGACTCGAATCTTAGGTTGGACATCTTTTCTTTGTTGATTTATGATTATATACTTCAAAAGTATTTTCTTTTTCACAAAAAATGAAATTTTTTGTTAAAATTTTTCAATAAAAAAAAGTTATGAGCGCTTTTGTGTAAAAAATAAGGGTCATTTATACATAAATGACCCTTATTTTAGTATGTTTTAGTACTCTAACCCCCAGTCTATGCCTTTATTTATTGCTGGCACCCCATCTTTTATCCAAACGGGCGCAGGCATCCCTTTTAAAAAATGGTCAAAAAATTGTTTTTCCCGTATCTGAATATCCTTACGGTTCTGTCTTAATAATAAGTTATGATCATCGCCGTTGTAATTAAGCATCCAAACGGGCTTTTGTAAACGTCGTAAACCTGTAAACAGTTCAATTCCCTGGTACCAAGGTACGGCTCCATCATTGTCGTTGGCCATTATTGCTAGTGGCGTAGTTACATTCGGCAGATGGAATAATGGCGAGTTCTCCAAATAAAGATCTAAGCCTTCCCACAAGGTTTTGCCCAAACGGCTCTGGGTTTTCTCGTACTGAAACTGTCGCGACATACCTGTAGACCAGCGAATACCACCATAAGCCGACGTCATGTTTCCAACTGGTGCACCCGCCCAAGCTGCGGCATACATCTGCGTACGAGTAATCAGATGAGCAACCTGATAACCACCCCAGCTTTGCCCTTGAATACCCATTTTTGTGGCATCTACCCAAGCATTCTTCGCAAGAAACTCCATCCCAGAGTTTATGTACTCCTCGGCAGCTTTTCCTGGAAATCCCGTTTGGTAGCGGATATCCGGCGCAAAAACAAGATACTCGTTACTCACAAAAAATGGGATATTTAAACGTGAAGGGGTAGGTGCTGGCGCCGAGTAGGTATACAATCCATCGGATAGACGCTCGTAAAAGTAGGCTATAATAGGATACTTTTTGTTGGGGTCAAAATTTTCGGGTTTATATAAAATACCCTCCGCAGCATAACCATTAGGCGTGGTCCAGTGCACCAATTCTGCCGTTCCCCAGTTATAATCTGCTTGCTGAGGATTGATATCCGTTAAGCGTTGTTCCTTAGCAAAATGCTGGCTGAGGAAAATATCAGGAGAATTCTGATAATTTTCCTTGGTATAAACTATCCACTGCCCTTTAGCATCCGCTTTAGCATTACGGAACGTAAATTTATCCTGAATAATCTGCTTTGGTGCTATATTTTTTGCTAAATCCAAAGCGAAAAAACCATTCTCCTTAGTTACCCCATTCAAACAGCTCAACAATAGCGAAGCTTTACCTGAAATTTTAAAAGACCGATTCCGCGGGTTGTCTTTTCTATCCAGGTTGACCAATCGCAGGGCGATATTATTTTTTCTTCCGTAGCCCTGTGTTATATTTTTCTTGATTTTACCATCAAACGAGAAATACCAAATATCATAACGATCATTAATATACACCCCCTTATTATCGTCGGCAAAGGCTGCCACACCATAGGACGATGCGAACGTAGGCATATCGTTTTCTTCATCCATAAAAGAAACCGGAAGACCAGTAGTTAAAGGCGTTTCAATACCCGTTGACGTACTATAAGCCGACCAGCTACCCTCAACAGAGCTATACAACAATACCTGCGTTGCACCTGGTGTTAAGTAAGCCTGGCCAACCCAATTTTCTTTAATGCGTTTTTTTTCGCCCGTTTTTGTAGAGACAAGGAAAATACTTTGTTCCTGGTAGGCCTGCCATTGGTAAGCCACGCGATTGCCAAAAGTTGATGTTGCCAAAATCCAATCCTCATTGGCAAGCTCCGTAGTAAATGTTTGATCGAAGGTCTGATCCACCAGCGGAGTTAATTTGTGTCCATTAAAGTCAAAGACGGCATCGTAGCTCTTCGTTTGGTCGCGGCGTAAATTACTTAACTGCTGAGGCATTAAATAATCATCCTTCCAGTTCCAGATATCCACTTTAGCATGTTCAAACTCTACCAGCGTGGTATCCTTCACCCGAGGAATAGGGGCTAAGCCAAGAAATAAACGATCGCCCTTTTCATTAAAACGTAAATTACCATTTCCAGATACAAACCAGTCTTTCGGAATTTCTGCTGTTTGCTGCTCAACGAGAACTTTTGCCGAGTCTAATCCCGGTTTATAGTAGTATACCTTATAATTAGGCAATAAACTCTTCTCTGGACTTTTGTCGGCAAGGAATACCAACTGCTGATCCTTATCGTCGAAGGTAAAACCTTTATAGACACCCTTACCGTTACTTATTTTTTTAAGCTGCTGTTTAGGGATGTCATAAAGGTATAAACCCTGTATGTTGGTGCTATCTTTTCCTTCAACCTTTTTATTAAATACCAAATATTTCTCGCTATTACTAAAGGTATACGTGTCGGCCTTCCAAAATTGCACCGTATCTCCGGAAGCTAAGGCTTGCAGTATAAGCACATTATCTTTTTTTGTAGCTTTTGTCGTTGCAGCACTGGTTTTGCTTTTATTTCCGTTTTCTAAGCTATCTGGTGCTTTTACAGGATCCGCTTTTTGCGGGAGGCTTAAATCTTGACTATATGCCACGTAATTGCTTAATCTTGTCGCAGTCTTGTAATTTTTTACCGCCGCAATCTTGGTGGGTGCATTTTTGTCTATATCATATATTAATAAAGAGTCTTTCGGCATTTCATCTGCCTTTTTCTTCTTTATTTTAGCCTCACGTGTATCCTTGTAATACGGCGCTATAAGTGCCAATAAAAATTTCTCCTCTTCAGATAGTTTAGGGTTTTGGCCACGGTCTACATTTAATAATAACTTATTTTGGTTATTTTTAAGCTGACTATAGCCATCGCCTTCCTGTGGACTTACCGTATAAAAAACATAGTCTCCAGATTTTGATATATCATGGAAAGATATATTCTTCCACAGATCATAAACGCTATGATCCAAGGGTTTTTTCTGAGCAACGGCATGACTTAAGGCTAAAGCGCAACCTAATATGGTGCAGAATTGTTTCTTCATGTTAGTAAACGGATTGTTGAATGACCAAATGTAAACAAATATCGAATGTCTTTAAACAACAATTTTGGCACGCTTATTATATAATACTAAAAAAAATAATATATGAAATCTACTGGAGTTATTATTAGTGTGATCGCTGCCATCGGAATTGTCGCCGCAGCATTGGTTTTAGGGAATGCCTTTAAATATAAGTATAAGGCTAGCAATACCATAAATGTAACAGGAAATGCAAAAAAAGACTTTGAAGCTGATCTTGTTAATTGGTCTGCTTCCTTTAGCCAAAAGTCGATGAATTTAAGTGCCGCATCGGATCAACTTAAACAAGATAGGGAATTGGTGAAAAATTTCTTAATCAATAAGGGCATTAAAAATAGTGAAATCGTATTTAGTGCAGTAAGCATCACGAAAGACTTCTCCTATAATACCGACGAGCGTGGAAACAGCTATAATACCTTTACCGGGTATAGCCTTATCCAAAGTGTTTCGGTAGAATCTAAAGAACTGGATAAGGTTGATAATGTATCGCGCGAGATTTCGGAATTGATATCCCAGGGATTAGAATTGTCGTCCAACAGCCCCAATTATTACTACTCCAAATTAGAAGACCTAAAGCTAGCGTTAATTGCGGAGGCCTCAAAAAATGCACGTGCAAGAGCAGAAAATATTGCTAAGGAGGCTGGCAGCTCGTTGGGAGCATTGCTAAAAGCTGATTTGGGGATATTCCAAATTACCGGGCAAAACGATAACGAAGACTATTCGTATGGCGGCGTATTCAACACAACCTCACGCCATAAAACAGCGAATATTACCGTAAAAACAAGCTTCGGTTTATAAATAAAAATGCCCCATAAGTAATTCACTGTATGGGGCATTATATTGTCTTTTATTATACAAAGGCTAGCCAATCGGAATCAGCTTTGTAATCCTCAACGATGTCTGCATTGTTATAATCCTCCAGGTCACATAAAAGCTCTTTAATATCCATTTCAATATGGAGCTTTGTGGACGCATACAAGTCCTCACGGAAACCTTTTTCTGTGATATCTTGAACATACTGGAAACATACCAAGCGAGCGATAACCTTACCAATTGCCACCTGTTGACGTTGCTTTAAAACCCCGGAGACATTAAATCGCAACAGATCCTTAAATAAGGGAGCACTCTTTTGCGTATAGGAAGCTTCAATTAAAAAAGCAGCTAAAGATTCTGCTTTAGCGACACGCATTTGTTTTAAAGCAGCTTCGGCAACCTGCGTATACAATAACTCGTTGGCCCCTTCAAAAATTTGAAAGGCGCGGCTATCCAGAATAGATCGACCAACCACGGTATCCAATTTATAGCCATTTGCACCAGCAAGTTGAACAGCAATCTGTGCAGACTCTTGCATCAGATCCGTTAAAAATGCTTTAGTACAATTCGCTTCCAGTCCCATATCCGATAAATCATGATCAATTGAACTTTTTGCCACACTATTGGCACACATACCCGAGCATAAAGTGAAGGCTGCCTGAATACGCGATAGCTGGTAACGCACATTATCCAGTTCGATGAGTTTTTGGGAACCGACTTTACGGGTTGTACAATGCGCTAAGGTTTCATCCAGCAGGCGTTGAATAAAGCCCATGCCCATACCAGCAAATTGTAGACGACTACGATGCAATATATCCAACATCATTTTTATGCCACTACTGTGTTTAATCAATTTTTGGTCTGCAGGGACATCGATGTCAATTAGGTTACGCCCATAAGGAATCATATATAACCCCAAGTTTTTATAATACTCCGTAACCTGAATCTGCTGTTCCGGATTTGCATTATCGACAACAAAGAAATCCACATCACGAGAAAGTTTACCATCCTCAGATTTCTCGCGCGCCGCCACGATCCAGAAGTCCGCTAAACCCGTTAATCCCTGCCAATGTTTCTGGCCTGAAAGGTGATATCCATTTTCTGTAGGCGTAAAGGAAGTCTGCATATGTAAAGCATCAGTACCATGCTCAGGCTCTGTAATCATCAAGCCACCCATACTTTTATGCGTTAAGAAATCGTTGAATATTTTGGCCTTGCATTCACCGCCATACTTCGCTAAAGGCTCTAGGAATAGGGCAATATTAATACCAAAGGTAAGAGACAAAGGTAAAGATTCATATGCCGCAGCAGCTAAAATCCCCAAACATTCCTTCGTTTGCACCCCTCTACCTCCAAATTCTGTCGGAATTGCCACCGAAAGTGGATTATCCTTCATAATACAAGACCACATTTCCTTGTCTAGTCCACGTTGTGTACTTAACTGATCGATGTTGTTGGTTTTAGTAAATAACTGATGGAGGTTATCTGAGAATTGTTTTAGAAACTGGTAATATGGTAACATGTAATTTAAATTATTATTTTATGTATTTTTTGATGTTGATCTTAATCTTAATCGTAATAAAAACGCTGCACGCTTAGTACTTTGCCTTTAATCTAAGGTTTGATTATTGGTAATGAATAGACATTTTTGAGGAAAGTAGTTTAATTATAATTGCACTAATACGTATATATAATAGGTTTAACGAGCTCTTGGCCATATATTTTATAGGTGCTAGTATTGTTATCCAACACCTCTGATTTAAAAGCATAACATACGAATCAATCGTTAAAAAATTATTTTTGGTAAAATACGAAAAAAAAATGATTTTATTGTGTCTTTATGGAAACTACACCTCAAATCTTTTATTATTAGGGGCTAGGGTATCAGCAATTTACCGCTATTATTCCATAACATTATCTATTTAGCGAAGTAAGCTTAGTTTTTTTTTGAAATAACTGTTTGCGGATCAATAGCATAGGGGATGTGTGAGCTTTGGAAGAAAGTTTCCGCCTGTGGCTTTCGTCGGCTGTTACAAATGAAAAACAAGTTTATCTTTTATTTTATTTTTTTATGCTTCACTAAGTCTTACTAAAAGGTTTTTGGCAATTTTAAGCCAGGCATATAGAAAAATTATAAAATTATTATAGCAGGCAGGTATGTATCTTTAAACTGTTTAAGCAATTAAATTTTAATTAAGGTAGAAAATTAAAATGTTTAAAGATTTTCGTTCTTTTAACAAAGCGGTTTTTCCGATTCATATAAAGGTAAAGTCTTTTTGCAGTTAAGTCCATTAATGGTACCCATTTTACCTGCAATACTGGCATAAGTAAGATTTTGGAATACCGCTTTTCTTAGATTAGATAGACGCTTTCGCTCTGTATAAGCCTGTTTAGTGTTTAGAAAATGCAATTTTACTACCCTCTTTAAAAACTGAACCGCTGTATTTGCAGCGGTTTTGTTATAAGACGACGTGGTTGTTAATTAAGCCTCTATACATGCTTATATTAGTGCTTCTTCTCTATCTAATCTTGAAGCCGGTCCAATACTTTGATATATTTTACCTCTTTTTTAAATAAATACTAAGAGCAAATTTTGGGCAATATGAAAATGCTGATAAATCAAAAGCAACAATATTAACGCTCGAATTTTTATAAAGCTTGGAAATGGTTTTATTATTAGCATATTGGCTAATAGTAAACGGGGTAGACAGCTTTAAGTAATTTATAATATTTTGTAAATACCAAAATTTTGAAAATGCATCTCTTTCAATACACGCAATCAGTTCCGCTTCTAAAGCTTTAGAAAGATTTGAATATGTAGCGGTACCTGTAGAAGTATTAATATGAAATAATCCGTCTACCTCAATATTTTCAACATTTACCATAAAAAAGGTAATAAAACAGGTTATTTTGAAAAAAAACAATTACACCAAATCCAATGTGTGGGAGTGTCTTTTTTTAATAATTGCTGCTGCCGTAAGGTCGACTGAAGGTAGTTCGTTTGTAGCTAATAATTCCATAGTAACTTCTCGTGTTCGCATTATTATAGGAATAAAGGGTTAAAAAAATATCGATGACAAACTTAAATTTTAAGCAACGCATCGCTATTGTGTCTTTGAAGTAAATTTGGTTGTCTTGTTAAGTATATTTTGTGATTAAAAGTACAGGAAATGATGACTTTAATTATAATTGGTGTGCTGGCGGCTGGGCGGCTGGGCGGCTGGAGTGTATTTAACGCGGTACAGTCTTTTTTGATAAGCTACATATGCCGCAAATTATGTACAGGATGAAGTGCTTTATTGTGTTTTTTATACCTTTTATGGCGTCTTACGTGAATAATGGTATACTGCATAAAGAATTGGGGCTACAAATAAAAGTATACCCGCGCTCAGCGACATTGTATTCATGAATTCCTGTTGGAAATAATCATTCATTCCAAATTGTAAAAACAAAATGCCCAACATCCAATAGATGATTAACACAAAGATTGCGTTGAAACCTTGACTTCTCATAGCAATTCAATATATTAAGATTTATACCTTACTTTATGTATTAACGATTAAAAAAAAGATAAAGCTTACCGAAAATTTTGCACATACATTTTAATACGAGGTTAATTATTTTAGATCGTATAAAGATAATAATTTAACAGAATAGGTTTATTAAATCTATGTATTATTTTTTTGTTAATAGCAGTTGGGATAAAAGATTGCGATTTAACCAATTGTGAACCCTGACAAAAATGATTAAACTTGCGAAAAAGGGGAAACGAAAAAACATAACTATGGATACAGGTAATGTACATAAATTTGATGAGCTACAAATATTAACCGAAGCACATTTTTTACAATCTATGGTATTAAATCGACCTTATCGGCCACTACGGTCGACCGTAATATTTCTTACCCAAGGGAGTATAACCTACAACGAACATATCCAACCCATAGAGATGTCAGCGCCATCCATCGTATTATTGGATAGAGATGTAGTTTATGAAATTATCCAGGTTAGCGATACGATAAAGATGCAAATTTTAGTGTTCGAGCCTTCTTTTTTAGTGCATAGTAATATAAAACTTAATAAGCTAAAGGTGTATGATAATTTACGCAAGCAATTGTCTCGTAATTTTAAAGTTACCGACCTGCAAATGCAGATTTTATTAAAGAATCTCGAGATTTTATCGTTTTACCTGAATGGTTCAGATCATATCCGCTATATTAAAGAGATTATAGAAAATTACTTTTCGGTAATATTATACCACTTAGCTAGCCTAATAGCCCTAAATAACCAAGATGAAAATCGTAAAATGTCGCGTACACAGCAACTGGTATATGATTTTTTTATTTTGGTATCCGAAAATTACCTGAAAACAAAATCCGTACAGTTTTATGCCCAATCCTTGTTGCTCAGCTCACGCCACCTTAGTGCAGTACTAAAAAAAGAAACCGGGCGCTCTGCCAATCAGATTATTGCCGAGTACGTACTAAATGAAGCCAAAGCTCAACTTTTAGGCACACAACTTAGTATGGGGGAGATTGCAAAGTTACTCCAGTTTAGTGATCAATATGCCTTCACACATTTCTTTAAAAAACATCTTAAAATAAGTCCTACAGCATATAGAAACATGAAAAAGTAACACAATATTACTTTTGAACATCTTTTAAAGCTGAATAATCATTTTTTTCCTTTATAAGGAAATCTACTTTTGCACAGTTAAAAGTAGATCAGCAATGCATGTATTAAAATATATCGTACCCTTAATTTTTAGTGCTGCCGTTATCGCGGAGACCTCAGCACAAGCGCAGACCATAAAAGAACTGACCATCCATCAGGCAATGGAGCTGTCTATGCTAAACCATCAGCAGCTAAAATTGTCCATGGCCAACCATGACCAAGCGCTACAGCAAATAGAAATTGCCAAACTACAGCAGTTACCAAATATTGCTGCCACAGCTTCGGCGGGATATTTAGGGAATGTTTTATTTCTGGATAAAGATTTTTCTAAGGTACGAACTGTCGATATTCCCCACTTTGCCAACTCTTACGCCGTGCAAGCATCGGAGTTACTCTATAAGGGAGGGTTGGTAAAAAAAGGAATACAGGCGGCAGAGATTAAGGCGCAATTGGCGGCATTGGATCTGCAAAACGACCAGCAGGCCATAAAGTTTTTAGTAGCCTCCAACTATCTTGATCTGGTTAAACTGCAAAACCAAGCTAAGGTTTATGCGAATAATACCCGGTTGGCACGCCTACGTTTGGAGAATGTGAACAAATATTATAACCAAGGTATAGTAACGCGGAATGAAGTGATACGTGGTGAATTGGTATTAAAAAATCTAGAACAGGCCCAATTGGTGGTAGCGAATAACCTGGCTATAGTTAACTATAATCTTGGCATAGCCCTAGGCTTAAACGAAGGTACGCATATTGTACCTACCGAGGTTATTAAAGAAAACCCGCTGGTTGAAGATCAAAACCATCTGCTGTCTATGGCCTTAGACCAGCATCCATCCCTTATAAAGGCTGAAAAAAATAAGGACCTCGCACAGAAAAATACCGAAATTGTGCGCACCGATCAATATCCGGCTTTATCAGCCGTTGGAAGCTACCAAATGCAACGCCCGTATACCAATACTAGTCCAGCCCTGGATATGTATGCCAATAACTGGATGGTCGGTTTATCGCTATCTTATAATATAGATAATCTTTACAAAACAAAACGCAAGATTAAAAGCGCTAAAATCACAGAAAAACAGGCAGACGAAGCGGCAGTTTTGGTAAAACAGAACATAGAAATGGCTCTAAACGCGGCTTATATAAAATATCAAGAATCGCTAAAAAACTCGGAGATCTTGTTCGAAAGTCAACGCTTAGCACAGGAGAATTATAAAATTATAGAGGCGAAGTATTTAAATCAACTTGCCATATTAGCCGAAATGACCGACGCTATAAATGCAAAATTAGAGGCTGAGCTGAATTATACCAACGCCCAGGTAAATGTTTTGTACCAATATTATACCCTGCAAAGAGCTATTGGAAGCCTATAAAAGATAAGAAAAAATAAACCATGGAAAATAAAACGATAGAAAAAAAGCCTAAGCCTGCCGGAATTGCGATCAACAGTAAACAGCTAAAATCAAGCCGGGCTAAAAGAAAGATTATTATCATCAATACCGTCACCTTTTTAGTTATTGCAGCAGGATTTTATGCAATAATTGTGAAATATTTTCATATAGGCGACAAAAATTATACAGAATCTGCACAGGTAGAGGAGTTTATAAACCCTATAAATACTCGCGTATCGGCTTATATAAATGATATAAAATTTAACGAGCACCAGAAAGTGAAAAAAGGAGATACCCTTTTGGTATTGGATAACAGGGAAATTTTAACACAGGTTGAGCAGGCTGAGGCGGCTTACTTGAGTGCGATGGCGGCAAAAAATGTAACCTCATCGACTGTTAATACAGTTGCCAATAACATCGCTGTCTTAGACGCGAATAGGGAAGGCGCGCAGGCGCGTTTGTGGAATGCAGAGCAGAACATGCACCGGTATGAAAATCTGTTGGCTTCAGAAGCCGTCACCCAGCAGCAGTACGACCAAGTGAAAACGGAGTACATCGCTGCGAAGGCCGCTTATGATGCTGTTGTAAACCAGAAAAACACAACGAACCTTTCTGTATCGGAAACGAAAACACGTTTAGGACTTAATGATGCGGATATAAAGCGCAGTAAGGCTGCCCTGGATATGGCTAGACTGAACTTGTCGTATACCATAATCACGGCTCCATATGATGGTGTTATGGGCCGTAGACTTATAAACGAAGGACAATTATTGCAGGCAGGCCAGCAAGTGGCGACCATTGTGCTGAACGATACCAAATGGGTAACTGCAAATTTCTTGGAATCGCAAATGCCTAAAATTAAAGTTGGCACTACATTGCGTATGCGTGCGGATGCTTTAAACGGTAAGGCGTTTGAAGGTGTTGTTACGGCGATATCTGCCGCTACGGGCTCGCGTTATGCCGGGGTGCCGGTAGACAACTCGACCGGGAATTTTGTGAAGGTTCAACAGCGTATTCCCGTGCGTATCGAGTTTACAGCAGGTAATCATAAAGAAGATATTGAGCAACTTCGTGTTGGCATGAATATGAACATTTTATTGGAACAATAAGTTCTGTTTAACCTATAAATATGTATAATCAAGGCTTATTTCATAACTGGGTTCCGAAACCTATTATGCTTTTGTTTATCATACTAATTGCGCTGGTATTTTTCGGTATTAATGGCGTTTATACCACAAATATTACATATATGGTGGGCGGAACGGCAGGCTTAACGGAGGATTTCCTTATGGCCAACTATGTGCATGTTGTCGGTATGGCGGTTTCCATGTCGCTGTACATCCGTCTAAAGGCTCGTTTTCGCACCAAAGAAATCTTGGTGGCATCCTTATGCGCTATCGGACTGACATTTGTGGGTATGGGGAGCACGCTAAATCCTGTTCTTATTATTGTAGGCAGCTTTATCGTAGGTTTTTTTAAGATGTTGGGAATGATGGAGGTGCTATTGCCATTAATGGCGATCCTATCTGCTGATGGAAACCGAGGCCGATTTTATTCCATATTCTATATTGCGGTGTTAATAGTAACCCAGGTTTCTGGCTTCCATATCGCCTGGCTGTCGTATCATTACAACTGGCAGCTGGCCTATATACTGTTGGCTGCCTTGTGTCTTGCGACAGCGCTGGGCTGCATTGTATTTCAGCACAACGATCGCTTTATGAAGAAAATTCCCTTGCATTATGTAGATGTTAAAAGCGCACTTTTATTTGTGTTATCATTCTTCTCCTTGGCCTATATTTTGGCATTTGGAAGACAGCAAGACTGGTTCTCCTCTTCTACAATTGTTGGCGCGGTTATATTTTTTAGTGTAAGCTTCTTTGTATTTGTTGTTCGCCAGCAGCTGATTAAGCGGCCCTTGATAAGCTTTGCCGCATTCCAGAAAAATAATGTCCGCCATGGGATGTTACTGTTGCTATTAATGGGCATGTTTTTGGCAGCAGCATCCATACAAAATATATTTTCTGTCGGTATTCTGGGCTATATGCCGGTCGTAAATGCATCCTTAAACCTGATGATGATTCCTGGATTAGTTGTCTCCGGGATTGTAGGTGTAAAGTGGTTTAATAGAAATCTGCCTATACGTATGCTGCTATTTTCGGGCTTTGCTGCATTTACCTTGTATGCTATAACGATGTATTTTTCTATGGTTTTAACATTTAACTATGAAAGTTGGTTATTGCCGATGTTTCTTAAAGGTTATGGTACCGGAGTACTATTTGTGACCATATGGTTTTATACCTTGGATAAATTAGATCTTACCCAACTACTGTCGGCTATTGGTATAATACTATTGTGGCGAACCTTTATTGCTGTGGGCATATTTTCGGCCTTATTTTCATGGCTACACTACCAACTACAGCAGCAAATGCTGGGTAATTTATCGGTTTATGTAGACGGGATTACGCTGAACCAAAACCTAAACATCAGCCTCAATCAGGGGGCCATACTTAGTAAATACAGCCAATTGCAAGTAAATAGTATTTTGGCGGCGTCAAAATCACTATTTGGTTACATGGCTATTACCGGAATATTAACCTTGATTTACGTTTTCTTTCACCATTTCGGCAAAACAAGATACAAGCGATTACGCGTTAAGGTGGCATTATCCGGAAAAATCAGTATCCCTAAAAAAGATCGAAGTAAAATCCGGGCGCTTATGCAAGGCGAGCCTAGTTCTGCTGAATAAAAGATATAATTTAAATATTACCAAACAAAATTGGCCACCCATGCATTATCCAGGGTGGCCATTTCTTGCTTCGAGGTAAAATGTGCTTAATTGTGCGATTGTGGTTTTGTTTTTGGATTTAGCGAAAGACACAACCAAACACACAGTGAAGCGTATTGCGAAGACGAGTAAATTTAGTAGCGTAGGTATTTTTGTTTAGAATTATGCGAATATAGTGAATTGATTGTAGAAATATAAAACGATGTAATTATTTTTTCCGTTATACTAAAAATCCGTGTTACAGGTATAGTGCAGAAAAACATCACATTCAAAGCCTAAAAAAAAACCTGATAAACATTAAAAACAATTATATTTACTTCCTTATTACTAGAAAAAAGTCTTTTTTATATGGTTAAAGAGCAACTTATTGAAGACATACAAATCTACTTAAAGGATTACGCCGAAAAGTTTGATTGTAAACGCGATTTCTGCTTTCATAATACGCAACATATTACTGACGTCGTAGATGCTGTGCAGGAGATGTCTGGATATTATAAACTCGATGAAAACGATCGTTTTGTGTTAACAACGGCAGCGTATTTTCACGATGTTGGTTACTTAACCGGTGGCCCTGCGGGGCATGAGGAGCGTGGTGCTATATTTGCGGCCCGTTACCTCAGTGAAAAAGGGGTGCCAGCCGCGCTAATCGAAAAGGTTCAAGCCTGTATCCGGGCTACCCGGATGCCACAGCAGCCCACAACTTTATTGGAAAAAATAATGTGTGATGCGGACTTGTTCCACCTTGGGGGGGATCGCTTTTCGGAACGCAATAAACTGATGCGTAAAGAAGTTGAATTTCTAAGTGGCACGCCTGTAGACAAGGATACATGGCGGCAGCAGACTATAAAATTAATGGAAGATCATGTGTACCATACGACCTATGCACAAGAACATCGGAATGCCGGTAAGGAGCATAATTTGAAGCTGCTGAAGGAGAAGGATAAGCAGAGCGCTGTAGCTGTTAAATCCAATGTTAAAGCTGGCGGTAAGGCGGAAAAAGGAACACGTCCTGAGCGGGGTATAGAAACTATGTTTCGTATAATGTCGACCAATAATCAGCGCTTAAGTGATATGGCCGACAATAAGGCTAATATCTTATTAACGGTAAATTCCATTATATTATCCGTGGTGGTGGCTGTACTATTCAGAAAGCTGGATAGCAACGAACATCTCTTAATACCAACCTTGATGTTGGTTATATCCATTGTGTTAACGATGGTGTTATCCATTTTATCTACTATTCCCAAAATTCCAAACGGCTATTTTAAGCAGGAGGATGTCGCTAATAAATCCGTTAATCTCTTGTTTTTTGGTAATTTTTATAAAATGTCCTTAACCGATTATAAGTTCGGAATGAATAAGGTTATGCAGGATAGCGAGTTTTTATACGGCATGATGACGAAGGATGTGTATTCTCAGGGGGTGGTTTTAGGGCGTAAATATAAACTTTTGCGTTATGCATATGGCGTTTTTATGATTGGTCTGGTGATTTCCATGTTGGCCTTTATTATTGTGTTTATAACCTTATAAGTTAGTAGCATGCGATTTTTATATAATCCTTTTCTACTGTATATTTTTATCTTTCTGCTGGGATGGCCCATGTTTAATTCCTGTGCGCAAATCGGGAGTACGGAGCAACAAAACGGCCCTACAGATAGCCGTTTCCCTTACGATTTGTCTGCGCCAAAAATTGACCTGCTACCCCGGGTTTTGGAAGAGATATCGGGCATCACCTTTCATCCTAAGTTTCCTGGCTTGCTGTTCGCTATTGAAGATGAAACCGGTAATTTGTATGCCTATGATCTTGAAAATAGCAAAATAGCCTGGACCGTGACATTTGGTAAGAATGGCGATTATGAGGAAGTTACAACCGATGGGGATAGCTTTTATGTATTACGTAGTGATGGGAGTATTTTTAGTTTCGGTCTAGATACTAACCGAAGGATTTATGGCCTTAAGCATCATAACAAACTGCTGCCAGCAGGAGAATATGAAGCCCTGGCTTTTTCACCTGCAGAACAAAAGTTAATCGCGGTTTGTAAAGTCTGTAAGGTAGACCGTAAGGAGAAACGTACGACTGGTTATAAAATTGATATACTTCCGGATGATCAATTACGTTTAGCATCCTCCTTTTCTATAGATATGGATGATTTACAGCGTTTAGATAGGTCCATGGCAAAAACCTTTAAACCTTCTGCTATTGCCTACAGGCAGCTAACCAGGGAGTGGTATGTATTATCTTCTATAGACCGTGCTATTGTTGTGCTGGATAGTACTTTTACTCCAAAGCATATCGCGCGCTTTAAAAGAAAGGATTATAAGCAGCCGGAAGGTATTACTTTCGACAGTACTGGCCATTTATACATCAGCTCGGAAGGTGGCGATATTACGGATGGTAAGCTCTATAAATTTAATTTGAAGTAAGATGAAATCACGTTATTTACTCCTGTACATATTTTTATTCGTCCGATTTAGCACAGTTTATGCGCAGCAGGTAAATGGGCGTGTTATCCTCTTTGGTGATGCTGGCGAGATAAACCCCAAACAAGAGGGGTTACTGCATCATGCTGCAGCTATGGTTATTCCGACTAAGACGCATGTGTTTTTCCTGGGTGACAATATTTATGAACATGGTATGCCCGTAGATAGCAATGGTAGGGGCCACGCAGAGGATATTATTAGCAAGCAGTTTACACCCTTCCGCCAAGCTCAGGCTCCGGTATATTTTATGGCCGGCAACCACGATTGGGATAAATCGGGGCCCCAGGGCTTAGAAAAAGTAAAAGCCCAGGAGCAGTTTTTACAAGCACAGCAGGATAAGGATCTTCATTTTATTCCCAAAGCGGGCACTACGGGTCCAGTAGCGGTTCCGCTTACCGACCATGTCGTTGCCATTGTTTACGATAGTGAATACCTGCTCTATCCCGGGAACTATAAAAATACGGACTTGTATAACCAGGCGTTAAGCCGGTTTACCAGCGATCTAGATAATCTATTGCAAACATACGCCGACCAAACCGTGCTGTTAATGTGCCATCATCCTATGGTATCGTATGGCGAGCATGGTCTTAAATTCTCCTGGAAACAACATCTATTTCCGTTGACAAAAAAATGGAGAAAATTTTATTTACCTTTGCCCGTTGTGGGGTCAGCCTATCCGTTACTTCGCGCTACAGCTTTTCGTTCTGCTGAAGACCTGCCGCACCCCGTATATAAAAATCTAATCCAAAAGGTAACCGCTATAACCGAGAAGTATCCCCAGGTTATTTTTATCTCCGGGCACGACCATGGTTTACAGTTTATTGAAAAGAATAATAAGACCCAGATCGTTAGTGGTTCAGGGTCGAAAACATCTATGATTTACAAAGGCAAGGGCTTGGTGTATGCGTATGAAAAGCAGGGCTTTTGTACCCTTGATTTGTTAGATAACGGCGATTTGTTGCTTCGCTATTATATTTATGAAAACGATACAGCAACACAGACTTTTGAAAAACATTTAAAACGCTAGTTTGGCAATTTAATATATGGTAATTACAAAATCATTAAATATTGGCAATCTTATTCAAACTGTAGGTTCAAATTTTGAACTTTCCTTCAGTAAGTTGTTGTGGCACCTGCAGACGAACCTTCCTGCAGGTTCACCCGGTGCCGCAATTTCTAGGTTAATACAAACGAAAATATCGGATCTTATTGGCATTCACGGGGAGTTATCTTACGCCAATATTGCTGATTTTACGGAAGCTTTTGACTTAATCTATGGTTTAACAAATAATTTGGGTGAGCAGAAGGAGGGGGCATGGGCTATTGCAACTGCGATACCGGAGCAGATTATTGCCGGAACAGAGTATATATACGAGTTATTAAACAGCGACATTACTCCGCTAAAGGAGGATGAATTAACCTCGTTCTTCAAAAAGATCACTTGGATTAACAAGACCATGTATGCCTTAATTTTAAATAGGCTATATCATATTCCTATTGAGCAGCAGGATATAATATTTGAAAGGAGACTGGCCAATGGTTTAAAAAAATATTATCAGTTAAATATTGATTTTTCCTTTGTCGATGTTGCCGTTAAAGGCGATTTACCGCATATAGATTTTTGCAATTTTCGGGAGAAGGAGGTGACGAACCTCGAGGATTTACAGCCGCTTTTGGATAGCATAAACTTTGATAGCTTTACTTTTGTTGGGTTCTCTATTCTGAAAATTACCGATTGCACCGTATCTTATACGGCCAATAAATTTCAGTATATGATCAGTAACTTAAGCAGCTACCAACGGCATGCTATTTTTAGCGAGGTCGACGAAAATATTAAAAATATTCTCGGTAGTTCGCAGTTGCAATGTAGCTTATTTCCGATCTTTAATCTCAACGGTGTACCTATATTAAAAGTCGATGTATCGGAGCGTAGTTTATTGTTTTCCTCGTCGTTATCAAAAAATGAAGACGATTGGCAAGAAAATTTTTCCAGATATTTACAAAATCCTTATACCATATTCTATCAGGTAGACCATCAGGTGGATACGCAGGAAAGCGCAATTGTGCAACGCTTGGCAGCGAGTGCTGTAAACGGGTATATCTGCTTTCCTCTACGGCATAACGATAAAGTGGTGGGGTTGTTAGAGTTATATACCTTCGATACGGTAGTCTTGGAGAAGGGCTTATTGGCACAGCTGTCGCCATTTTTTCCGGTATTAACACAGCTAGCATACGATCTGCGGTTGGAGTTTAAAAATAGACTGGACTCCATAATACTTGATAATTTTACCGCTTTACAACCGGCCGTAGAATGGCGGTTTAATGTTGCTGGAGCGCAGTACCTCCGAGATTTGGTCGACGGCATAGAAAATCCGCAGATGCAGCGTATTGTCTTTCCTAATGTTTATCCCTTGTATGGCGCTATAGACGTAAAAAACTCTACCGTGCTGCGCAACATTGCCTTTAGAAAAGATGGTAAAGAGCAGTTGGACCTTCTTGTTAAAATAGTGCCCGAAAATATAAAACAGCAGATTCAGGATTTCCACGCCTTACGGAGTTTCGAGAATAGGATACAGCAGACTTATGGTATGTTATTGAAGGATAGCAGTGACCTTTACATGCAGGATATCGCTAACTTTTTTAACGATGAAGTCCCTGTATTTTTGGTGGCTATCCGTGGTATAGACGCGCAGCTGGACGCGAATATAGACTGCTATCTTTCGGGCTGCAGGGAAAATAAATTCCAAGATGAATTTGAGCTTTCGCTACAGCAGACTAATTCCTTAGTAAGTGAGGAGTTAGGTAAACTAAACTGTTTTATACAGCAACAATTTCCGGCTTATTTTGAGAAGTTCCGAACAGATGGCATTGAATACGATTTTTATATCGGACAATCGTTGTCGCCGAATATTGCCTTTGATGAAGGCATGCTGGATGACATTCGTGTGCAGCAAATATTATCCATGGCCCGAATCAGTCAGAAGGTGCAACAACTTGCGCCAACCTTACCTATACCGCTAGAAACGACACAGCTCGTTATTATTCATCCCCATACCATAGATATTTCCTTCCGTCAGGATGAAAAACGCTTTGATGTGGAGGGGGGGTATAACATCCGGTACCATGTTATTAAAAAACGCATTGATAAGGTACATATAAAAGGAACACGAGAGCGTTTGGTACAGCCCGGAAAAATAGCTATAGTTTTGTATGGTATAGAGGAGATTGACACAATATTGACTAAATTGCAGCTGCATGCGGATGGAAGGCTTATGTCCAAACGTATTGAGTATCTTGAATTGGAAGAATTACAAGGGGTAAGTGGACTGAAAGCCCTTCGTATAGACGTCTGTTCTTAATTGTTATGGAATGAAAAAATTACCTACACCCGCTTATTCGTTTAAGATTTACCGCCCAAAAAACCTGTACACAGGTTTTTTGGCGTTTTTATCCCTTATGGCTATACAGGTGCCGGCACAAGGACAGGAGCAAACAGCAGATAGCACCTATGCGCTGATTGCGCCAGCCTATGATCAGGTCGGTAAATTCCGTAGGTTTTGGTTTGGCGACAGTTATAGGAAGCTTTATAATACGCCGGTTAAAATGCGCGTCATGGATTTAAGTAAGGAGCATGGCGGCCTGAATGTTGTAAAGTTGGGTGGGGGGATGCAAACGCAGTCTTTACGTTTTGTAGATGCCCATGGCAGAGAATGGGTTTTACGATCTATTCAAAAATATCCCGAACGCAGTTTGCCAGAAAATTTAAGACATACTATTATTAAAGATATTGTACAGGACCAGATCTCTATTACCCACCCCTTCGGTGCTTTAACGGTGCCGCCCTTCAATGTCGCGCTCGGTATTCCGCATGCCAGCCCTGAGTTGGTATATGTGGGCGACGATGAGCGACTGGGGGAATACCGGGATATCTTTAAAAATCGGGCGTATATGTTTGAGCCTCGGATGCCTTTTGAGGATAGTAAAACAGATAATACCGCTAAGGTCATCCGTAAAGTGTTGTCGGATAATGATACGGAGGTGGAGCAATCTTTAACCCTGCGGGCACGGTTGCTGGATATGGTGCTGGGCGATTGGGATCGCCATGAGGATAACTGGCGCTGGGATCCAGAAAAGGAGAAAGGGAAGAAGATCTATACACCCGTTCCCCGCGATAGGGATAAGGTGTATTACAAGACATCTGGTGTATTTCCCGTGTTGTTATCGTTGCAGTGGTTAAAAGCCCATCTACAGCCATTTAGTCCGCATATACGGAACGTACCGCATTGGAATTTTAATGCCCGACACTTTGACCGTTTCTTTCTGAATGGCTTGAGTCAGAGAGATTGGGAAAATGAAATTGAGTATATACAATCTACCTTAACAGATAGTTTAATAGGGCAGTCTATAGCCATGATGCCCGATACGGTGGTCCAATTAAGTGGTGCCGAATTAATACATAACATTAAGTCGCGCCGCGATGAACTCCTTAACACGGGTCTGGAATATTATAAATCGTTGGCTCGGGATGTAGATATTCCATTATCAGCGAAAAATGAATTTATCGATGTGGATTACCATAAGGATGGTTCGGTAACGGTGCAGGTGAACAATAAAAAGAAAGATGGATCAGCGGGCAAGGTTTTATATAAACGTAAATTTCAACCTGCAGATACCCGCGAGATCCGAATTTATGGGATGGATGGGGAAGACGAGTATACCCTGCATGGTTCGGGGAAAACGGCGATAAAGCTGCGCCTGATTGGTGGAAAAGGTGAAGACAGCTATACGGTTAAAAAATCCTTTGCAAATCGACGTAAGGTATACCTATACGACGATAAAGATACCAGCCTCAACCGGCTGCCTTTAAACGAAGGGCTACGGTACCGCTTAAAGAATGATACAGCCATCCACAGGTACACCTACGATGACTTTGTCTATGACCGGAAGGGAGTGTTGGTAAATTTAAATTACGGTGTAGATCGTGGATTGATCTTCGGCGCTGGCTATATCATCGAAAACCAAGGCTTCCGCAAAAAACCTTATGCCTATAAACATACCTTTATGGCCAACTACCTCGGTGGTCGGGAGTCGTTTATGTTACAATATGAGGGTATCTTTAAGTCGGTGTTTGATAAGCAGGATTTAGTTGTTGATATAAATTCGCAGGGCCCTTTTAATCTAAGCAACTTCTTTGGTTATGGCAATAAAACCGTATTCCAGAAAGGTGAGGGTGCCGGTATACATTATTACCGCAGCAGATATGATTTGGTAAACGCGAATGTTGTATTGGTGTATAAAGCTTCTAAAAATCTACACTTCCGCTACGGTTCGGCCTCCAGCTTCTACGACAGCTACAAAAAAGTAAATGAAAACCGTTTTCTGGGCGAATTTGCGGCTCAGCACCCTTCGGAAGACGTTTATGGTAGCAAGTTTTTTACCGGAGCAGTTTTTGGGGTCGATTATGATACCCGTGATACCAAGGACAACCCTAAACAAGGTATTCACTGGACTAGTAGTCTAAAATGGCAAGGGCAGGTTGGTGAAATTAAACGCCAGCATACCTACCTATCGAATAGCTTCGCCTTCTTCCATACCATGGCCAACGATGTACTTACTATCGCCAATCGTACAGGTTATGATAAAGTTTGGGGAAATGCCTATTACTTTCAGCATGCACAGTTGGGTGGCGAAAATAGCTTACGCGGGTATAACTCCCGTCGTTTCTCTGGTAATAGTATGGCGTATAACAATCTGGAACTTCGTGCGAAGGTGTTCACCTTCGATTCCTATCTTATACCAGGCACAATCGGTGTTACAGGGTTTTATGACGTGGGTAGAGTTTGGATGGCGCAGGAGAAATCTAACCAGTGGCATAGCGGTTATGGGGGTGGAATATACCTTATACCTGCCGATCTTATGCTGCTGCAGGTGGCATATGGTTTTTCTAAGGAAGCCACCTTACCGTATATCAGTATAGGACTACGCTTTTAAAATAAAGAGGGTATCCCCGTATGGGGGATACCCTTTTATCTTTTATACGGTAAGTGTAGCCCGATTACAGCAACTCCCATTTCCAGAAATGATGTAAAGGACCATTTCCTTGACCTATACCTAAGTTTTTGCCGGCAGAAATCGCCTGATGCGTATATTCAAGTCCGCAGGCTACCGCCTTAGGCAAGGGCTTACCTAAGGCCAAGAAACTCGCTATTGCCGAGGATAGGGTACAGCCAGAGCCATGTGTATTTTTAGTATCTATTTTTTGGGACCTGAAGTAGGCCGGTTTTTCATCCTTAAGAATAAGGACAGATTGAAGTTCATCATCCGTTAAATGACCACCTTTCACCAGTACAGCCGCCGCGCCTAAAGCCAAAATCTCCTCGCCCGCTTGTTGCATCTGTGTTTTCTGATTTACCGGATATCCGACCAATACGGAAACCTCATCTAAATTTGGGGTGAGCAATGCGGCGCGCGGAAATAGCAGCTCCTTGCATGCCGTAATGGTATCCGCTTCGATCAGTTTGTTGCCTGAGGTGGATACCATGACGGGATCGAAGATAATTGGCCCAGTATAGCCTTGCAAGGCTTTATGTATGACCTCTACTAATGCGGTACTATGCACCATACCAATTTTTATAGCTTCCGGATAAATATCATCCAAAATACAAGCTATCTGCTCGGCGACAGCATCTTCGGGAATGCTGTATATGGTGCGTACACCTTGTGTATTTTGAATAGGTAGGGCGGTAAGCACCGTTGTTGCATAGCAACCCAGCGCAGATATTGTTTTTAAATCTGCCTGAATACCCGCACCTGCACTCCCGTCAAAACCTGCAATACTTAATACCGAAGCCATGTTTCCATTTATTTTACGCATTGTAGTAAAGCTTTAAGGTTGGCGGCAGCGTTTCGTGGATCTTTGCTATGGCATATGGCCGATACTACGGCAATGCTATTGGCGCCACTTTTCCAAACGTCCTCCACATTTCCTTGATGTAAACCACCTATCGCAATTAAGGGTTTGCTTATGGTCGTTGCAAGCTGCTGCATGCCGGCAATGCCCCATTCGTTGATGGTGTCGGTTTTTGTCGCTGTCTTAAATATTGGACTCACACCTAAGTGGTCTACCACATCGAAATTAGCCCCCTGCATTTGCGTTAACGTTTCAAAAGACCAGCCGATTTTAAAGCGGTGGCCATATAAGTCAATAATATCAAGCGGGGCAGTATCCGATTGGCCAACATGTACAGCCCAGGCATCCACATCTACTGCGACCGACAAAACATCGTTAATAACCAAAGGGATACCATATTTATCGCAAATCTTTTTTAAAGCCTGCGCTTTTGTAAGAAAATCTTTAACCGGCAGGTTTTTCTCCCGCAGTTGTATAATATCAACCCCACCTAGAATCGCCTCTTCAGCAACCTGAAGCCAGGGAAGGTGCAAGCATTGTGCTTCCGATATTACCAAATATAATGGATAGGGAAATGAAGGGTTAATAGGCATAATGTACAAGATTTAAGTTATCAATAATATCAGCTTTAGAAAGGTTATATAAAACATCGTATAGGTGCAGCTGCAACGTTCCAGGGCCTTTAGCTATGCCGGCAGCCAGCTCGCCGGCTAAACTTAAAATAGCGACTGCAGCAACTGCCTGCTGTTGGTAATTGTTGCCGGTACCTAAAAAGGCTGCAATCATGGCGGTGGCTGTACAGCCCATGCCTGTTACTTTGGTCTGCATAGCATGACCATTGTGGACTTCAACAATGGTATTATGCGATACAATATAATCTACCTCCCCAGAAATACAAACAATTGAACCATACGTTTTGTTCAATATTTTTGCGGCAGTAAGGGCCTCATCACTACGGCTGGCACTGTCAACACCTTTAGTATTACTTAGGTTAAAGTCGGCCAAGGCCTGTATTTCAGAGGCATTTGCTCGTATTACCGTAGGCTTTAGGTTTAGTAAGCGTTGTAAGGATGCATTTCTAAACGCTGAAATACCCGCCCCCACAGGGTCTAAGACCCAAGGGCGTTGTTTTTCATTGGCCGTCTGTGCGGCTACAACCATTACTTCAGCCCACGTATTGCTTAGCGTACCAATATTAATAACCAAGGCATTAGAAATCCCGATAATCTCCACGATTTCCTCCTGCGCATGCGCCATAATTGGTGAGGCGCCAATCGCCAATAATGCATTCGCCGTGGTATTCATGACCACTAAGTTTGTAATACTATGCACAATCGGTGCCTGCTGGTTTACTATTTCTAACTGATTGAAAATTCCCAATTTTTCCATAAAAAACAATTTAGCTGCTATAGAGGAATTAAATACGGAAGCTATCGGTGGTCGTATAGGAGGACGTGTTATGCCTAACTGAAGAACAGGTTTTAAAAAGCTATAATTCCAATGGTTACGGAATATATGATGCCACTATAATCAGAAAAACTGCCTTTCCCTACGCCGGTATCAACCGTATCAGGTTCCAAGGGACTCTCTCAATTCTGTATCAGAATACCCCTAAAGCTTGGGTAAAGATACAGCATTAATTTAAGATAGCCAACGCTAAAGTGGCGTCATTCTCCATCCGATAACACTATTAAGTCTATTAAATTCGAGAATAATCTTTATTTTTAGACTTTAAAAAATATATTGTAAAACAAGATATGCCTTAAATTTGTTTAAACTAATACATACATAAACACGAATCTATATGCAAAAAATTAAATGGTCGGTATTAAGTATTTTATTAGCACAGTTTACCTACTCCGCCCAGGCACAGCAGTTGGATGTTTTAAAGCACCCGGTTTCTAATGCCATAACGTACAGTAAAACCATTCAAAATAGCAAGCTAGAGAATAAAAAAACAGACTTGGATCGAGAAGGTGTGAAAGGCAAATTCTTGCCTAAGGTTACGGCGAATGGTATGTATGGATATATGAACAGCACCATTGATATAGATCTACCCACACAAACGCTGCCCATTACTGGTATTACACTTTTTGAAGGAAGCCAGCGCTCCAGGTTATCGTCACAGGTTGCACTGGCAGGAGTAACAGCGACGCAGGTAATATTTAGTGGCTTGCAGATTAGTAACGGGCAAAAAGCATTAGAACAGAAGTCTATAGCACAAAATCTACTTTTAGAAGCCTCTTATGATGCTATTGCCCAAGAAATAGTGTTGTCGTTTGACCAGCTTATGCTACTGAAAGAGGTGGATTTGTTAATTTCCGATTCCGAGAAAAGGCTAAATAAGGAACACCTAAAGGTCACGAAAGCCATAGCCAACGGCCTCGCTATACCTTACGATAGAGATAAAATTAAACTCGCTATGCTGGAGCTCGAAAGTAAAAGAGCCGAAGTAGCGAGCAACAGAGAGCTGCTGTACTATAAACTGGAAGAATTAACCGGTCTTCCTATGGAGGAGGTACAAGGCGTATCGTACCAGCTGCAGGAGATAATATTGAACCTCGATGAAGCCAGCCAGATGAACCGTAAGGAACTGGATGCCCTGCAGGCTTCGCAAAAAGCCTATGAATATGCGTTGAAAAAGGAGAAAGGAGCCCAGCTACCGCTATTATTAGCCTTTGGAAATGTATCCTATATCAACCTATTTGATACGCGTATTACAATAAAAGATGCACCGGTTGTGGGAGATGTTAAAACGCGGGGAAACCATTTCAGGATGGCGCCAAACTATACGGTTGGTTTAGGTATGAAATGGAATATATTTGAAGGTAAGGAACATAAGGTGAATATTGAAAAAGCAAAAATGGATATTCTTATCAATGCCAATAAAATTGAAGATACCAAAGAGAAGCTGAGTTTATTACAGCGCAAAACCCTGGCCGATTACAACCTAGCCTTAAAAAAAACCAGTGTCAATAAACAGCAAATGACCATTGCACAAAACAACCTGTTTTTAGCATCGCGACAGTTTGAGGAAGGTTTACAGGATGTTACCGAACGTTTGGAAGCGGAAAATGAATATTACAAACAATCCTTAGCATATTACAACCAGATTTTAAGTCAGCGTACTGCCGCGACAACCTTATTAAAGTCTAATGGCAACTTATATCAATTTATTATTAGATAATTATGAAAAATATAGTATACACCTTTAGTTTTTTATTGTTTTTACAGAGCTGTTCCAATGATCCGGCCAAAAAGATCAAAAATTTGGAGGGTAAAATCGAACGGGAACAACTATCGGTAACCACCAAAATTCCGGGAAAGATTCACCGCATATTAGTAGAGGAGGGGCAACTGGTGCATAAAGGTGATACCCTTATGGTATTGGAATTACCCGAGGTAGACGCTAAATCTAAACAAGCGCAGGGTGCATTAGAGGCTGCACAGGCGCAGTATGATATGGCTGTAAAGGGAGCTACCGACGGACAAATGACACAGTTGCGCGCTAAGGTCAATGGCTTAAAGGAGCAGTTCGACTTTGCGCAAAAGTCGCTCGATCGTATGGGTAACTTACTAAAAGACTCTTTAATAGCACAGCAGAAATACGACGAGGTATATGCTAAATACCAAGGGGCCAAGAACCAGTACCTGGCCGCACAGGCTGAGCTTGCCGATGTACAGCATGGCGCGCGCATTGAGCAGCAAAAAATGGCCTTAGGACAAAAAGAACGTGCTTTAGGTGCCGTGTCTGAAGTAGACGTTGCCGCGAAGGAGCGTTATATAATTGCGCCACAAGACATGACCGTAGAGACCATAAATCTTAAGGTTGGTGAATTGGCTTTAGCAGGGTACAGTTTGGTTTCGGGCTATATTTTAGATGGAACATACCTACGCGTTACCGTACCTGAGGGGCGTGTGAAAGACTTCGCCAAGGGAAGTGAGAAGACGGTAACCATACCATACCTCTCCAACAAAACCATCCAAGCAAAGGTAGAAACTATTAAACCGTTGAGCTCTTATGCAAGTATCAGTACCGCTTATCCCGATTTTGAGCAGCAGGAAACGCTGTTTGAAATACGCTTGACACCGGTAAACAATGCAGAAGGTAAGGATCTATTAACGAAGGCTACATTTTTAGTGAAGGAGTAAATTAACAGCATCTTATGAAGGTATTTTTGCACTTATTAAAACGTGAGTTTCTTTTATTCTTTAACAACAAAGTATTAATGGTGCTCTTTTTAGGAGCACCGATTATGTATGGCATCCTTGTTGGTGGTGTATACAAAAAAGGAAAAGTCACCCATTTACCCATTGTTGTTGTCGATGAAGATCGTAGCCCCTTGAGCCGTCAATTGATCGATATGTTTAATGAGAGCGAAATTATATATGTCGCTAACTTATTGGATGATACCTTTCAGGCCCACGAAGCTGCCATGCAGCAGGAAGCAACGGTAGTCGTTCAGATTCCTAAAAATTTTGCTGCCGATGTGAACTATAACCGCAGTACCGAGCTTACCTTATTTGTAAACTCGTCAAATACATTGACATCAAATTATGCTATGCTGGCTGTTAATACCTGTGCTGCAACATTAAAAGCCGGTATATTAATAAAAGCACAGCAGAAAAAAGGTGTCCCTGCGTATGTCGCAGCACAACAATTTGAACCCTTTAAAACCACAATTATAAAACAAAATATACGAAGTGGTAACTACCTGTATTTTATGCTTCCCGGAGTTTTATTGACAGTTTTGCAGCAGGTAATGATGTTGGCATTGGCCTTAAGTTTTGCCTCTGAATTTGAAAATGGAACTTTTAAGGAGCTCGTACAGAAATCATCCAATGTTTTCAGTTTGATATTGGTGAAGATAATGCCCTATATTTTAATGTCCGTTTTTATATTTTTCCTTTACTACGGCTACTCCATATGGTACAGAATGCCGCTGCATGTCGATGGTATTGGATTTTTTGGCATATCCTTACTTTTCCTTCTTGCCGTAAGTTTTATCGGTATACTGGTGAGTATCGCTATACCGAGCCAGTTAAAGGCAACGGAAATTTTAATGGTTATCGCGACCCCTTCTTTTATTGTTAGTGGCTTTACCTGGCCCCTGAGCCAAATGCCGGAATGGATTGTAACCGTTGCTAAATTTATTCCGTTAACGCATTACTTACATGTGTTTAGAACAATGATTATAGAGCGTGGAAGTGTGGATTTAGTATCCTCCTCCATATGGGGCTTAGCCATAATTGCGCTTGTCAGCCTAATTGCTTCACTAATTTTGCTGCAGCTCAAAATAAATAAAGTAAAACGTGAGGAGTTGGCACTATCCCAAACAAAAGAAGCCCAATAATAACGCACCTATTATTGAGCTTGGAAGGAAGTTGTAGTAATCTATAAGTATAAATAAATATTTATAGCTAACCATCTTATTACAAGGATTGTGCCAAAGAATACAGTTGTTGCAGAAATGTTTACAATAGCACCGTGAAATCACAACTTTGATTATGGAGGGCTATAATTTTTTGCATAAATCACCCGTCAACTAAACTATTTTTACGCGCTGCTGTTCTTAACAGCAGAGCGTAATTATATAGAAAATGGCAAATAAGATCAACGAAGACAGTTTTTTTAAGAAGTTTATAACCCTTGGCAAAAATACCATAACGGGTTTTATGGGCGAGGATGGCATGAAATATTCGGCATCCTTATCCTATTACACCATATTTTCCATGGGGCCAATTTTGGTGTTAATGATTTCCTTAGCGGGAATTTTTTATGGCGAAGATGCGATCCGGGGTAGGGTATTTGCCGAGTTAAATGGCATTTTAGGTGCCAATGCCGCCATGCAAATCCAATCTATCATTCAAAATTTAGCCTTATCCGGAAAAACAAATACCGCTTTAATAATCAGTATTATAACACTGGTTATTGGTGCAACAACCGTTTTCGGCGATATTCAAAATTCCATCAACCGGATATGGCATGTGCGTGCAAAACCTGAAAAAGGCTGGTTAAAGATGATAAAAGATCGGTTGTTATCGTCGTCCCTAATTATAGGGTTAGGTTTTCTGTTGGTCGTTACACTAATCGTTAACGGGTTGATATTAAGTCTGACACACATTATCCAGCAACAATTTCCTGGTCTTTACCTTATCCTGTTGCAAGGCATTAATTTTACCTTGACTTTCGGAATTATCTTCACCCTGTTTATGTTTATTTTCAAGATTCTTCCAGATGTTAATATTCAGTGGAAGACGGTTCGTGCAGGCGCTTTATTTACGAGCATATTATTTGTAATCGGCAAATTTATTATCGGGTTGTACCTGCAAAGCTCCGGTACCGAGTCTACATATGGAGCAGCAGGGGCGATTGTTATAATTTTGCTATGGGTATACTATACGGCTGCTATTTTATATCTTGGCGCAGTTTTCACACGCGAGTATGCAAGCTATAAGGGAATAGCTATAGAACCCGCAGAATATGCAGTTTATGTTCAATCTACAGAGGTAGAGCGGGAGGTAGGCACCATTCCTGCAGCACCGTTAACCAAGGAGGAGTTAGCCCTGCAAGCATCAACAGCAGGCAGTAATACAGGTACTAACAAGACCTAGAGCTTATCTAAAATTTGGGCGACTGGTAAGTGGCGAAAAAGACCAGGGAATAGATAATAAGATAAGGGTAAACAGCCAACAATAGCGTTTCCACAGGTAATGGTATACCTGTTTATGACCAATTTTTCGGTAACATTGAAAGGTATAATAATTTATCGTGCCGATGCATATCGTCATCACGGTAACATGCTCCATACCAAAAAAGCGCATTTGCCGGTGTTTTACATACAACGCATAATTACTCCAAAATTCATGCACTAAAGGGCTTTTAATAAATAATATCCAGCCCAGTAGGAGCTGGATATTATAGCTAAGCGTCAGTACAACCAAAAGCATATAGTGTTTGCGGGCAAACACCCTGTCGAAGTGGCGATAGTAGCCAAACCAGCAAAATTGGAAGGCTATTATCGCTAAAATCAACCACCTATAATAGGAATGCAAAACTAATACCGACGTGTAATCCATTAAAAATTACAGGCTACTATAGGTTGGGAAATCAGGGTCAACAATACGTTTCCATTCGGGATTACGTTTTATAAAAGCAAAAACGTACGGACAGTAGGGTAATAATTTACGCCCATCTTCCTGAATAAAATTTAGGGTCTTTTCTACCAAAGCTGCCGCAGCACCTGTACCTGCCAATGCTGATGGGGCCTCAGTATGTATGAGCGCAATCCGTGATGCTGTTTCTTTAAAATCAATAAAAGCGGTAGCACCTTCATAAGTCAATTCAAATCTTTTGGTCTCATTATTTTTAACAAGTTCCAGGTTTTCAAAAACTGTTTTCATAATTTTTTCCTTTCTATTCTTGTAAATTTAGGTATTAAAGGTAGAATACTACTTAACCTAAATTAATTATTTACCCTTAACTGCCAGGTTTTTCCACTGATATCCGTAAGAATAACATGAGATGCCATCGAACGATACTGCTTCGCCGAAAGCTGTAGCCTTAAATCGGCGCGCGCTCCTAAAGGAATAAGTAAACTATGTGCACCCGTTTTAACCTTACTGACATAATAATTATGTATGTTTTCAGACTTGAAATTGGCTAAATCTTCCATGCCCCAATGTTGCAGCGTTTGTCCAGTAGCATCCGTCAGTGTTATTCCAATTAAAAATGAACCATACACATCAGCACCTTCGGTGCGATGCACTTGGAAAACCAGCGTATCCTCGTCCCATAATGGTTGTGAAAGCTCTAATTCTGGACTAACCGATTTGTTATGCAGTTTACCGAACACACCCCCATGAAAATGTTGATTGGTAAACAAGGTCAAAGAAAAGACCCCTATACTACCTAAAATTAATAGCCTGTTCCATAACCCAGCTTTGGATATCGGTCCTGAAGCGAGGTATGGGAAGATTTTCAAGCCTGCTATTTTATATTTTCTGTTTATCAGGTAAGCATCTAAAGCATAACGCTGCGACCCCGACAAGAATACTGCTAATCCACAGGCTATGCCCAAGACACCAATTTGCCACTCATCCAGGCAGGTAGTGCCGATCCATCCTGAGCCTAATAATATACCCATGGCAAGCATAAAGGTTCCCAACGCGGCGAGCCGCGTAAACAGCCCCAGCATCATACATAAACCTACAATAGCCTCGACGATTGTAAAAATTACCATCGCATACCAAAGTGCTTCTGGGTGTGTAACGAGGTATTCAATTATAGGTTTTATGCCTAAAGCATGGGGGAGGAAGTGGTTGAATTTTTCGCCGATGTAACCGGCTTCATCCATCATCAATTTATTTTCTAAAATTAACCTTCTCCAAAAGGCAGAGAAGTAGGTCCATCCAATGACCAAACGTATCGGAAGTGTATAATCCATGCTGCTCCAGTATGGATTTATTAAAGTTTTTGAATTCATAAATAAAGTAAATAGTAAAATAAATAACTAGACTACATACTTTATCTAAGCGTATATAAGAAGCTGTTTATGGGTTAAATATAAAGGAATAGGGGGGGTAAATATTTGCTTTGCGTTGGAATATTGGTTTTCCGCCACAGGCAATTTAGTCCATAAAAACCTAAAGGAAAATGTGCTGCCTAGGCAAGGGCTTAGGTGTAGCTTACCTGTTGTGGTAACACCCTTGCTGCGAACTGTGGTTTCGTCCAGTGCACAGGCATACGAAAAATTAACGCTATTACTTTTAGATTTCACTAACGATACGTAGTCCGTATCGCTGGTTTTCCATGTCGAAGCCTTGACTGCACAAGGTAATAAAGCCACAATAATTAATACATATTGTAGGAAGTAAATTGTGGCTTTATAGGTATTTTTAAGTACTATAATAATTATTTTTTAGCAATGCGATAAAGTCTACCAGCATCTGTGATTGCATATAACGCGTCATCCTTACCCTGCACAACATCCCTGAAACGTTGCCCTTCTCGAGCTAACAATCGCTCTTCGCCCACGACTTTATTATTTTTAAGAACTAATCGTGCTATATGTGTGCTGCTTAGGCCCGCAATAAATAAATTATTACTCCATTCTGGAATGCCTTTGCCCGTATAAAAAGCAATTCCGGAAGGTGATAATACAGGATCCCAGTAATAAACGGGTTGCTCCAAACCATTTTTCTGTTGTATAGGTGGATTACCAATTTCTTTACCCGAGTATTCAATGCCATAGGTAATGGTAGGCCATCCATAGTTTTTTCCAGGTTTCACTAAATTCAGCTCATCCCCACCACGTGGACCGAACTCGGTAGACCACAGATCGCCAGTTTGTGGATGGAAAGCAATACCCTGAACATTACGATGCCCGTACGAGTAAATTTCGGGAAGTGCATTTGCTTTTCCCGCAAAAGGATTTCCTGCTGCCGGCTTACCATCGGTCGTAATGCGTATAATTTTTCCTAAAGCGGATTTTAAATCCTGCGCCTGCGGTCGAGTTTCTAGTTCTGAGCGTTCGCCCGTGGTCACGATAAGATTCCCAGTTTTATCAAAAAGTATTCTTCCACCATAATGCAATTTACCATTAAAGGCCGGTGCTGCCTGATAGATTACTGTTGCATTTTGAATAGTTTTTTCATCTTCAGCAAGCTTCCCCTTGGCGACAGCCGTTAGGTTTCCACCTTTTACGGGCTGTGTAAATACCCAATACAGCATTTTGTTGCTGCTGAACTTAGGATCAAGGGTAATGCCAAAAAGGCCACCTTGGCCTGCAGGATCTACCTTTGGCAACCCCGTTATTGCATTAGAAACCTTGCCATCCTTAGTAACGATACGTAAGGTACCCTCTTTTTCGGTGATAAGTAATCTACCATCAGGAAGAACGGCAATTCCCCAGGGTGATTTTAACCCCTGTGCAATAACTTTGCCCTCGAAAGGCGTTTTCGTTTTCGCACCTGCAACCCGCGTCTGCCCAGCAAATGCAGGCTTGTAGTTGGTATTTGCTTTTTGCGTTTCTACAGGCGGTAAAATGCTGTCTTGTGCAGCAGCGCTGTTATCCTCCTTGGTGGAATTGCTATTGGCACAACTCATTAATACGGTTGAAGACAATAATATCGTGGTGACCAAATTTTTCATAATAATGTTTAAAGTTTAGCTTGTTGGTATGTATAATAATATTAAAAGTAATAAAAAAAATAAAACCGATCGGCTATAAAAAACAACCCCGATGCAATTGTTCGTTACAATTGTGTTACAATAAGCTACGTTTTTACTTCTTATTGCAATAACATGGCTTCTTTATGCTGTAACACCAATTTATTTGTTAACCCCTCCGCTTGGGCTAAAACTTCAAGATGAAAGGGAGCTGGGATAAATAATTTAACATCCCGCTTACCGTCATAAATAAAAAATAGAACACCCTGTGTCTGCAGCTTATCATCTACAATAAGGCTGTGTTTTTTCACTAGCTCGTTTAGGGTTCCGTTGGCGGTAAGTTTTTTAATGAATTGACTTATATCCATATTGCTTTATACGATTTAAAAGCAAAGATAGCTATGTATTTTGTTTAATATAATTTTTCTGCTTGCGGAAACCTTCTTTACCAGTAACCGGAAAACAATACCTAATTGTCTTCGTGAAATACCAAGATGGGTGTTTCCGCATGAAAAGCAAATTTATTGCTGAGGCTAGCATTAATTAACCGGTCGAAAAAACTTCGGTTACGTTTTACTATAGCGAGTAAATCCATGTTGTTTTCCCGAATAAAAGCATGTATGGTATCCTCCACAGATTGCCTCTTTTCCAAAAAAACAAAATCTAAATCAGCAGACTTAAATTTTCGGCTCCATGTTTCTCCATAATAAAGCAAATCTCCGGGAGCATTGATATTTCCCATAACATTGACACAATAGATTTTGCTTTTAAGGGCTTCAGCAATGGATATCACCTCTTGTAATGCAGGCTCATCTTTATCTCTGAATAGGGTTGTAAAGGCAATATTTTTAATAGGTTGATACTTTGCATGGCCCGGTATGGCCAAAACTGGAAGCTTCACATTATTAATAACGGCGACAGTATTGGTACCGATAAAGCTTTTTTGGAATCCGGAGGCCCCATTAGTACCCATAATTATAAGATCAATTTCCTCCTCTGCAATCAGTTTTTTTACGGACGACAGCACGGTTCCTTCTTCAAAGAAGAAAACAATTTGTTCATGTGGTAAGCCCTGTTTTTCCGCTAAGGCACGCAGTAGAGGTACCTGATTTTTGAAAAATTCAAGTCTTGAGGTCTCCACCTGCTGGTATACTTCAGCCAGCATTTCCGGCTGTCCGGCATGGGAAGCAGATAATATAGGCGTAATGTAGGTGTTGACCACAAAAAGCCTAAGCTTAAGTTGATGGGCAAGATTTAAAGCATACAGAAATGCTGTATTTGCAGTTTCTGAAAAGTCGGTAGGTAGGAGTATATTTTTCATTGGGATAAAAATTGAGCAATTAAAAATAACTAAAAACCTTTTACGTTTTAGCGTGAGTAATAAATAGACCTTAATATACCTATAAATTTTTATTTATGCATGTAGCGAAATACTTTTAACATGCGTTTTGACATAAAATTTAAAATTTGAAATGAAAGGTGAAGTTTAGGTGGGCTGAAACAATTTGTCTATTTTAGTCGTATAAAATAAATTAAAAGCGTAAAATTATTTCGTGAGCCTGCTACCAAGATACTTTAAGAAGAAAACCCCGTTAACCTTTTGGTTGGCTTTGGAGGAGTGTGCCTTGGAGGATACGGAGCGTAGTAAATCCTTTCTATACAAAAAGTTTTATGGTTACCTCATGGCGGTAGCGCTACGATATATTGCCGAAGAGATGGAAGCTGAAGATGTGGTGAACGAATCTTTTGTTAAAATCTTTCGGAAAATAAAGGACTTTAAAGTCGATGAAGATTCGGAGGTAGCGGAAAAAACGTTTAAAGGCTGGATGGCTCGGATCACCGTAAATACATCTATTGATAAACTTCGGTCAAAAAAAGAAGTTTACTCCTTGGACGATTATACCGACAAGGATTTGGCTATACATGCGGTTCCTGTGTCTACTAGTTTGGAAGAAAAGGATATTTTAAACTTATTAAATACACTTCCAGCCATACAAAAATCAATTTTTAATTTATATGAAATCGAAGGGTATTCGCATGAGGAAATCGGCCAAATGTTGAATATTCCAGAGAGCACTTCGCGTACCTATTTAACTAGGGCAAAAGTACGACTACGAAAGGCCTATACAGAACAATATGCCTTATTAAATACAATAAATCATTCTTAAAAGGACGATTTAAATGAAAAAAGATAAAGAGTTAATAGAAGAAATTATTCACAAAATGAAAGCGCAGGAAGACCTTCCTTATAGGAAGGGGGCTTGGGAGCGTTTTCAGCAGCAGCAAAAGCAGCAGCAGGTTATTTTATTGCCCCATCGATCCCTGCGTAAATGGTATGCCGCAGCTGCCGTTATCGCGGTGTTGGGGGTGGGTAGCCTATTTGTTGCCCAGCGTATGTTACACTTGGATAGAGGTGAAGCAAGTATCGCCGAAAATTCCCATCCTGCACAGCAAAAGGAATCCGATAAGGCGGGGGCGGCCGATACTCCGGCAGCTTTGATGCCGCAAAGTAACCATACAGATGGTTTGCATAGAGGTGAATTTTATGCGACAAATAAGCCTAGTGTTTCCGAAGGTATGCGTGCCGATGTGATGCCGATTAGAAATGCTGAGATCCATAAATCGCTGTTACCAGAATTGGATACAGAAGACCTGCAGGAGCTATCAAAAGGTCTCCATATTGCACAGGTAAAACCTGTAACCCCACTTGTTGAGCGTAAGGTTCAACCCGTTAATGAAGTACATCGTATAAAGGATTTTACGACGGAAAGTTCGCTGTTGGCTAGCACAGGAATGGATGTCTCTGGCTTGCGTTCTAAAGGTTTAGACCATACGGAAAATCATAAACGTTTTAACTTAGGGAATAAATTTGATGTTGCGTTATTTGTGTCGCCAACAGCGACAACAGATAAAATGAATTTTGCTGGAGGTTTGGCATTAGCGTATACGGTGACCAAAAACTTAAGTGTACGCACAGGAGCATCGTATAACACCTATCAAGTTGGTGTGTTGAAAGACCCACATCAACCCTCGAGTGCGGCAACGGTGCATGTTTCGGAGTCGGTGGATTTGGATAGGGTAAATTTAATAAGCAATTCAAAACTGAAAAGCAATGAATTTGTATTGCCAAATGTAAACGCTATTTCTGGGGTTGTGCAATCTATTGATATCCCTTTAGAGGTGAAGTATAATGTAGGTAAAATGTTTTATGCAGCAGCAGGGGTATCGTATTCTGCTATTGTAAATCAGCAGCGTAATGCCCAATTTGTTGATAATGTGAATTTTGAAAGTTTTCAAAATGGGTATCCAAATTCCGAAAAACAGCAATCCGAGTTAACGAAGGCAACAACGAAGACCGTCAAAACTATTGAGCAAAATGTGAGTACCAATGGGTTTAATGGTTTTGTGAATTTTTCGTTAGGAAAAAAAGTAAAAGTAAACAACAGATTTGGCGTTTCTGTGGAGCCTTATGTTAAATTGCCTGTAGGGCAATATAGACGTGCCGATATGGATTACACCAATGGTGGTTTACGTATTATGACCAACTTTTAGTGCTTCAAAACTAGTTTTGGATTTACTTAATACGTAACCCCCCAATAGCGTATAGTAAAAGTCTTAATTGCTGAATGCTAGGCTAAATCGCGATGTACCTGCTACAACTTGTCGATACGTACCCAACCCATACCTGCCGCAATTGCACCCTGCACACCGGGGTCGCCATCTTCAAAAACCAAACAGTCCTTTGGATCGACACCTAACTGCTGTGCAGCCAGTAAAAATGGTTCTGCTGATGGTTTCCCATTAGGCGTATCTCCGGCACATACCATGCTTTGATATTTATCTTTAACATCAATTACAGCTAGGGTGATGTTTAAAGTTGAGCGCGAACCACCTGAAACTACGGCAATCTTTTTAAGGCCATAATTATCGAGCAAAACTTGCTGTACATAGCGAATAGGCTTCGTATCTTGAATAAAGCGCTCTATGAAGATAGCCGACTTACGTTTTGAAAAAACCTCTAAATCGAATGATTTATGGTAACGACGGGCAATTTCCTCGGCAACCGCTACGGTAGGCCATCCCGCCGTTTCGTCGATAAGATTGGGGTCTAAATCGATAGCATATTCTTGCGCTACCGCGACATAAGAAGCTTTGTGTGCCGCCATATTATCTGCCAATGTACCGTCTACATCAAAAAGTAAAGCTTTATATGATTTTGCTAATTCGGTAAGTTTAAGGTATTTTAAGTTTTCGGTTGAGGTCATTATTATATATATAATACAATACACTCCGGTCTATAAAAAAAAAGCTATATCCCGGAGCGTATTCTTATTTAATATTTCTTCTGCGTTCTTTTTCTTTGATAATTAATTTGAGCTCACGTCCTGTTTGTCCGGCCGCGGATGTGTTTTCTTGTGCACGGCGAAACAGATAAGGCATAACTGCCTTCACCGGGCCATATGGCATATACTTGGCTACGTTATAGTTTGCCGCACCAAGGTTAAAAGAAAGGTTGTCTGACATGCCTAACAATTGTGCAAAAAATACATTAGGGTGGTTGTGCGGAATATTTCTTTTATCCATCTCGGTTGCTAAGGTCATACAACTTTGATCATTATGTGTGCCCGCCATTAAACCAACTCTATCAATATGATCTAAACAAAATAATATCGCTTCGTTGTAATCGGTATCACTAGCCGATTTATTCGGTTGAATAGGTGAGGTATAGCCCTTCTCTGCAGCACGCTCGCGTTCAATTTCCATATAAGCTCCACGAACAATTTTTGCCCCTAAATGAAAATTTTGCACTTCAGCATAGGCCAAATCCGCTTTTAAAGAGGCGAGCTTATCATGCCTGTACAATTGATAGGTATTATAAACAATAGGCGCCTTTTTATTATATTTCTCCATCATTTCGCGTGCAATATCGTCGATACTGTCTTGAATCCAGGAATGCTCGGCATCTATAAGTACAGGCACATCAGCATCATAACATGCCTTACATATCTTGTCACAACGCGCTATTAACTTTGCATATTCCAGTTTCTCGGCAGCTGTAAGCTCCTCTTTAGCATCAATTTTTGCCAAAAGGTCAAAACGTCCGACACCGGTAGGTTTAAATACACAAAAGGAAATAAGTTTATTTGTTCGGGCATATGCTACGGAAGAGAGCACTTCATTACAGGTCGCATCAAAGCTTTCTTCCGATTCTTCCCCCTCTACGGAGTAATCCAAAATAGTTGTTACGTTACCTTTGCCAAGGTCGGCAATAGCTTTATGGCAACCTTGAATCGTTTCGCCACCGCAAAATTGCTTATAAATGGTGTTGCGAATAATACCTTGTATAGGGAGACCGATCGTTAAGGAGAAATTTGTTATTGGTGTTCCGATTTTTATTAAAGTGCTGGAAGCTACCATTTTAAACAACCAGTAGGCTCTGTTTAAATCCTTGTCACTTTTATTTCTAAAAGCTATTTCTGTATTATCAAAATCTAACAGGTTTGAACTTTCTTGTGTTACCATTATATTTAAGTCATTATGGCACAAATGTAACTATTCGGAACGATAGTTTTTCTGAAAAACCTGAAATAAACTGATAATATATGTAAATTTGCTTATGCAAACGTTTACATTAACAGGTGAATTTATTCCCATGATCCAATTATTAAAAGCAATGAATTGGGTAGAGCACGGCGGTATGGCGCAGCGTATGGTAGAAGAGGGGTTGGTAACATATAATGGCGTTGTAGATTTTAGAAAACGCTTAAAGGTGCGTAAAGGTGATATTGTAACGTTTGAAGGACAAACGGTACAGATCATATAATTATTACATAGCAATAGGTTTTATTGTTTATCTTTAAGCACTCATTTTTTATTTATGCAAGCCATTCAAAGTTTAGGATACCAGGTATTTTTTGAAGAAAATTTAAACAGCTTAGAAAATTTTATTGCGAGTCGTAATTATTCGCAAATTCTGATTCTTGTTGATAGAAATACGAACGACCACTGTTTGCCGGTGCTGCTGGCGGCAGTACCCAACCTTATTGATTATGATATTATTGAGGTGGACCCCGGAGAAGAAAATAAAAATATCGATTTCTGCATTGGTGTTTGGAAAACCATGTTGGATTTTGGTGCCGACAGAAAGGCACTAATGTTAAATCTTGGTGGCGGTGTCGTTACCGATATGGGAGGTTTTGCTGCTTCAACCTTTAAAAGAGGTATTGATTTTGTGCAAATACCAACCACTTTATTGGCACAAGTAGATGCTTCTGTGGGTGGAAAAACTGGTATTGACTTGGATAACGTTAAAAATATTATCGGAACCTTTACCCAGCCACAGGCCGTATTTATAAGTTCTAAATTCCTTATTACCCTGGATGACAGACAGCTGTTATCGGGTTTTGCCGAAATTATTAAGCATGGTTTAATTCAGGATAAGGATTTATACGAAGCTTGTAAACAGGTAAATATTATGGCAGATGCTATAGACCCGGAATTGATCTATAGGTCGGTGCAAATTAAGAATACTGTTGTTTTAGAAGATCCTACTGAAAAGGGCTTACGCAAGATTTTAAATTTTGGACATACGATTGGCCATGCCATTGAGGGGTATTCTTTATATAATGATGCCGACCCTTTATCGCACGGTGAAGCTATTGCAATAGGTATGATCTGTGAAGCCTGGCTTTCCCATAAACAAGGTAGCCTGTCGGCGGATGAACTTGCCGATATTACCCAAACATTTCTGGCGCTTTACCCTAGATATGTCTATACTACAGATCGGTATGAGGCATTTTTAGAACTGATGAAAAATGATAAAAAGAATGAGGCCAACCAGATTGGGTTTGCTTTGTTAAACCGCATTGGTGATTGTACTTTTAATGTATTTGTCGGGGAGGATGATATTAAAGGTGCACTGGATTATTATTTGGCCGTTGCGACCTAATTATTAACCATATTATTGATGAAAAAAGTACACCTAACCCTTATGATTGCCCTGTGCAGCATGGCTACTACAGTCTTTGCACAGCAGCGCGAGCAGCAGAAAAATGTTTTGATATTTAGTAAAACTGCGGCCTTTAGGCATGCCAGTATTCCAAAAGGTGTGGCAACCGTTACGAAGGTGCTAAACGCTAATGGTATACGTACGGTAGCCTCGGAGGATGCAAATTACTTTTGTGCCGACAGTTTACGACAATTCGATGCCGTACTTTTTTTAAGTACCACCGGCGATTTGTTTAACGCTGCACAAAAACAGGCCTTTCAAGACTTTATACATGCTGGCAAGGGGTTTATCGGTATTCATGCGGCAACAGATACCGAGCACAGCTGGCCATGGTATGGGCAGCTTGTAGGGGGCTATTTTGCATCACATCCTGAAGTGCAAGACGCTAAGATGGCGGTAATAAATCGAAAACATCCCGCTACCCAGCATCTGCCAGAGGTTTGGTGGCATAAGGATGAATGGTACGATTTTAAGGATATAAAATCAGAATTAAGCGTGTTAATGACATTGGACGAAACTTCATATAAGGGTGGTAAAATGGGCGATTTTCATCCCATAGCTTGGTTCCAGGAGTTTGAAGGCGGACGTGTTTTTTATACCGGTCTTGGTCATACGGACGAATCTTTTGACGATGCGGCCTTCCAAAAGCATATCTTGGGTGGCACCTGCTATGTTCTGAGATTAAAAAAATAAACCTGTGCATTTTCTGTAAACTGCATAGGTTTACAATACTATATTATGTTAAACCCTGATAATAATACAATAACCATTGCTTCTGCAATGGTTTTAAATTTTAATGGCGACCTATTGGTGGTTCGTAAAAAGGGAAGCTCATACTATATGCTTCCCGGAGGAAAAATTGAGGCCCAAGAAACGCCGGCAAAAGCCCTAGTTCGCGAACTGCAAGAGGAGCTGCAATTCGAGCTTCCGGAAAGTGCATACCACTTCTTAGGCACACATCGCACTGCTGCTGCAAATGAGCGCGGAAAGAGCGTGTGTGGTTATATTTTTCTATTAAAGGAGCGACGCGCAAATACCCCTATAACGCCATGCGCCGAGCTGGAAGAGGTGGTATGGCTCACAAAGGAAAACTATAAAACGTATACATTAGCACACTTATTAACGGAGTTTGCCTTACAAAGATGGCTAAATGGCTAATATCAGTCTTAAACCCCTACGAGCGGACTATTTATCAGTTCGCAGGCCTCTGCAAGAATAGCTTTTTTTGTTTTTGTATCGACGGATAATAACTTTATGTACCTTGGATTATGTATGATATCCTTAACGAGTATACACTGTGCCTTCAACAGGGTGTCTTTTTGCAAAGCATCCAGCGATGTTAAGCAGGTGATAGGATATTGTCCGTTGTCGTCGACCTTTAACTTTAAACTCGCATTTTTAGGGTAATCCCAGGCGAGTAAATTCATTTTATAGTACGCCGCAAATTTTATGGAGTCGGAGGTAAGGTAGGCATTCGTAACCAGCCAGGTCGCAGTAATCTTTAATTTTTTATTGAAAAAGTTATATGTAATACCTGTTATATCCTTCGCGCGCGACATAAAATACATGGGCGTAGTAACGGATATTTTAGCGTCTATATCATTTCTAAATTTACATTCTACAGCCAGTAGTTTATTGCCTTTAACGGCAATAACATCGATTTCATGCGTTACGGCATGCCCCTGTATTGTTTGTCCGGTAATGGCTTGATAACCCTCTGTTTCAAATAACTTGGCTATCCATTTTTCAAAATGATACCCCTCAGGGCCTAAATCGCGAATGGCCTTTTTTAGACTGTATCGGGCAGCATAGGTATTACGTTGATTTTTAAGATAATTAAAGGCAAGCTCGTATAGTTCCCGAGTAGAGATGCCGTCGTATAATTTATGTTGTATAGCTTGGAAGACCTGTGTAACCTCCGTGTCGTTTGCTCCAGACCTCGACAAGGAATGCCTGAGGCTCTCCGGTTTATAGGGTACCAATTCTCCAGAATATTTCTTAACGTTCATAGTATGGTTTTAAAGGCGTAATTTAGGAAGTATAAATCTTTTCGCAAAATCCTTTATCTGGAATATGTTTTGAAGCTGCACATGCCTGCAGGAGAAAGATTATCCGATAAGAATCAAACTTTGTTGTTTATTTTTTGTTTTACATAAAAAAGAACACTATGAATGCACTTATAAATTACGGACTGAATAAGCTTAAAGCAAAGGTCGACGAGAAATGTATCGACGGAAATGTAGGTACATCAGAAAGAATATTATCTGTTGTAGCAGGAGGTTTTATTCTCGGAGTAGGTATAAAGAAAATTATCAAAAATCCAATTAGCGCATTAACAGGCCTTAGCATTGGTGGAGCGTTAATTTATCGCGGTATTACAGGGCATTGTACGGCAAAGTCTGCTTTGGAGAAGATGACCAATAAAGAAGATGAGGTCACCGTAATAGAACATCGCTACTTTGTAAAGTAAGTCAAGTCGTTATTAAAAAAGTATATACAACGCATAAAATTGTAAGATTTTATGCGTTTTTTTGTGGCAGGGTTACCTGAAAAAAAGTAATGTATGCGTAAACGAAAATTGGTTGTATTGTCTGGTGCAGGCATCTCTGCAGAAAGTGGATTGCAGACTTTCCGCGGGCAAGACGGTCTTTGGGAAGGCCATCGGGTAGAAGATGTGGCTTCGCCAGAGGGGTGGGCGCGCGACGCCGAGCGGGTACAGCGCTTTTATAATTTGCGCCGTGCTGCCTGTCGACAAGCACAGCCCAATGCCGGTCATTTAGCACTTGTGGAATTGGAGCCATATTTTGATGTATATATAGTAACGCAAAATATCGATGATCTCCATGAGCGTGCGGGCAGCAAACAGATCATACATCTACATGGAGAAATATTAAAATCTCAGTCATCCAAAGATCCAAAATTAGTATTTGACATCAGCGGCGATACCCTTAAGATGACCGATCTATGCCCTTTAGGCTCTGTATTGCGGCCCCATGTAGTTTGGTTTGGTGAAGCCGTACCTATGATGCAGGTCGCCAGTAAGGTTGTGAGCGAGGCGGATATTTTGCTCGTCGTTGGTACATCTCTACAAGTTTATCCGGCTGCAAATTTAATTTATGCTGTTCCGCATCACTGTGAAATTATTGTGGTCGACCCACAGGTAGATAATTTAAGGTTACACCACCGTGTTCGGCAGATCGCAGCGCCGGCCAGCGTTGCGTTACCAAAATTGATTAAAGAGCTGGCCAAATAATATTTGGAGCCGATATTTATCTCGCTGTTTATCAATGTGTTTTGTCGGTCTTGTGGTATGCTTTATTGAGCAGGTAACCGCCACCTGTGTTATGCAGCGCAAAATACACCAAATTTAATTCTGAAACATACCTACCCCAGTCTTAAGTAGCTGTTTGTCAGGTTGATACAAGGTCTTTTTGAATTTTAATTATACCTGTTGTAGGCTTCTATAAAGCCAGATCGCATGGCTTTAAATTGTTGCAGAACTTGGGTTATAAAAGTCTCATCCAAGATTTCAAAGACAGAATTTACACCTTCGGTAACGTCAGTTTCAGCGAGTTTAAAAGACTGCTCCAAGTTGCCTTGCTCAAATTTGATAATAAACTTTTGGTTCATACCAAAGATGGTAATCTTACATTCCGGATGTGGTAACTCTGCTATTGTTCTCATGTTGTAAATTAAAAAGCCAAATGTAAAAATTAAAAGTCGGAAGTGAAAGCTTAAAGATGTCGCTAGCCAAGGCGACAATTAAATTCCACCTATACTTCGCAATACCTGTAATGGTTGATCAAAAGGATAGGATACGGCCACAAAAAAAGGTGACCTACTTACTATGAACTAGCGTAGGTCACCTTTTATATTCTTAACGACAGGGTTAAACGATACCTTGCGATTTCATCGCCTCTGCCACTTTCACAAAGCCACCAATATTAGCACCTTTTAGGTAATTAATATATCCAGATTCTTCTTTACCGTAACGTAAACAAGTTTTATGAATATTCTCCATAATAGCCTTTAAACGTGTGTCCACTTTTGCTGACGTCCATTGCTGCCCAATAGAGTTTTGCGACATCTCCAAGCCCGATACGGCCACACCACCCGCATTAGCTGCCTTTCCTGGTGCAAAGAATACTTTTGCGGCATGGAAAACAGTAATAGCTTCGGCTGTGGATGGCATATTAGCCCCTTCAGCAACACACTTACAACCATTTTCGATTAGCTTTTTAGCATCATCTCCGTTGAGTTCATTTTGGGTAGCACATGGCAATGCGATATCACATTTAAACTGCCATGGCTTTTCGCCTGCATGAAAAGAGGAGGATTTATATTTCTCAGTAAACTTATCTATATTACGACCTAAAGTAGCAATATAGGTCAGTTTTTCATGCGTAAAACCATCCTCGTCATATAAAGTTCCACTGCTATTGGATAGTGTTATAACCTTAGCACCCAGCGCAATTGCTTTTTCTGCCGCATAAAAAGCAACATTACCAGCACCTGAAATACACACCGTTTTACCTTCCAGATTTTGGTCAATATAATCGTAGATACACGCTACAAAATACAATAAACCATAACCCGTAGCCTCAGGGCGAATATAAGAACCACCCCAATTTACACCTTTACCCGTAAGCACGCCTGTAAAGTTATTCTGTATACGTTTATATTGTCCAAACAGAAAACCAATTTCACGGGTACCTACACCAATATCACCGGCAGGAACGTCAGTTTCCGCACCAATATGACGGTACAACTCGGTCATAAAAGATTGACAGAAACGCATAATCTCATTGTCCGACTTTCCTTTAGGGTCAAAGTCGCTACCACCTTTACCACCACCAATAGGCAAACTAGTCAGCGCATTTTTAAAAACCTGCTCGAAAGCCAAGAATTTCAAAATACTTAAGTTCACATCCGGTGCAAACCGTAATCCACCTTTATATGGACCGATTGCCGAATTCATCTGAACACGGTAACCACGATTTACCTGCACAGTATTACTGTCATCCAGCCAAGCAACACGGAAAGATACCACGCGCTCCGGTTCAGCTAATCTTTCAAGAATTTTTAAGGTTTCATATTCAGGATAATTCTCATTTAAGAATGGAATTATATCTTCAACGACTTCAGTTACTGCCTGCAAGAATTCAGACTCATTGGGGTTACGTTTCTCAACGTAATTAATAAAGTTTTTAAGGTTGAGCATTGTTACTTGTTAAATTTTCATTTTCTCTGACGCTAATTTACATTTTTTTTACTAAAAACAAGTCGATATTTGAAAAAATACAAAAGAATTGTGCTTTCAGCGATTTTACCCTTTAGAAAAAAGGAATGTAACAAAAGATACAGCCTCCGTTTAATTATTTACTTAGCTTTAGACTTTTTAACAAATATGGAAAGTTTAGGTTTTTTATTAGCGCTGTGTATTGGAGTATCTTTGGGATTGATGGGGAGTGGCGGATCCATTCTTACGGTTCCGGTATTTGTTTACATATTGCAGGTAGAACCATCGCTATCTACCACCTATTCTCTTTTTGCGATCGGTGTTGCCGCAGCTATAGGTTCTATACGCAACTACAGACTTAAGCTAATTGATTACCAAAAGATTATAGACTTCGGAATACCTTCCATAATCCTCGTATTTCTTACACGGCAATTTATACTTCCCCTTATACCTAAAGTATTTTTTATCGGCCCCTGGATTATCCATCAAAATACGATCCTCATGGTCTTCTTTTCGTTGGTAATGCTGTTATCAGCCCTAAAAATGATCCAACCATCTGAAAAGCGAACAGCTGTTAATGACCGAAAACCAAGTCGATATACGACCATTCTTCAAGGTGCAGGAGTAGGTTTGATAACTGGCATTGTAGGAGCGGGTGGAGGTTTTCTGATCATTCCGGCCTTAATTGGTTTTTACAAAATGCCCATGCATAGGGCTGTAGGCACATCATTAGCGATTATCTGCATAAATTCTTTTTTCGGCATGGCAGGAGATATAGAAAAAATACCCCTTTTTGACTGGAAAATTTTAGCCCCCTATACGGTTTTACTTTTGCTGGGTATGTTTCTTGGTTTTTATATATCACGTTATTTCAATGGGCAGCAGCTAAAGCGTAGTTTAGGGTACCTTATTTTAGGGATTGCTATTTTTATATTCCTTAAAGAAACACTTTTATAGTAAACCTAGGCTAAACCAAAATATTGCTTATATTGTTATACCTATAATTAGTTAATCGATAATCTGTTATACACAATATGATGCAAGCTATAAATTTAAAAAAGTTCCCCAAGCTAAGATTTATTACCTCAAAAACCGAAATACATAAACTTTCGGTGTTAAGTAAAGCTTTAGGTGTAAACCTTTATTTCAAAAGAGAAGACCACAATATATTTGGTTTTGGTGGCAACAAGGTTCGTAAGTTAGAATACCTTTTAGGTGATGCACAAAAACATAAGGCAACCCATATTTTAACCATGGGCGCCCTACAATCCAACCATGCACATATGACCGCATTACTGGCTAATATGCACGGGTTTGAAACCGAGCTCTTTCTTAAAAAAACAGTTGCTATATCCTCCACCGTTTATGCGCAAAATGGAAACAGCCTGCTGAATAAAATTATTCAGGCCAAAACGCATTTCTTTAGCCAAGGTGAAAATGCTACCGAGGCATTGAAGCAGCGTGTTGAAGCCATAAAAAGAGCGGGGGGGCGTCCCTATGTTATACCTATTGGCGGTTCGTCGGCCTTAAGTACGTTAGGGTATTTAGACGCCTACATAGAAATTATGGAGCAACAGAAAGAAGGACGTACGTATTTTGACCATATGGCTTTAGCAACGGCCTCAGGTGGCACACAGGCAGGGTTGGAGCTGGGGAAGTTGATTACCGGAAGTGCTGTTAAAATTACAGGATACCAGGCCAATCCTACGCAAGAAAATTTGGAACACCAAACATTATCCTTTGTAGAGGAAGCCTTAACTCTAATTAAATATAAAAGCCAGGTACCGGAGAAAATCAACCTGCATAAGGCTTTTACCGGCAACAGATACGGCATACTCGAACCTTATCATATCGACTGCCTACGGTTATTGGCTAAAACTGAGGGTATATTTTTGGATCCGATTTATAGCAGTAAAGCCTTTAGCGGACTGCTAATGGATATTGAAAATGGTTATTATAGAAAAGGAGAGAACATATTATTCCTGCATACTGGTGGGGCACCTAGTTTATTTGCCTATGCTGATAGCTTTTAATCTATTAATCTATCGTAATTTTACTTGGGTCAAAGGGTTCAATATGCACAAATACATTGGCTATATCACTGAGGTTATCCATTAGATAATCTTTTAAGGCATGGGCAATATCATGGCCTTCCTTAACACTTAAATCTGCGCTTACAACAGCATGTAAATCTACAATATACGACATGCCTACTTTACGTACAAAACACTTATCGGTAGCCATCACACCATTAACCTCCAAAGACTTTTCGCGCACAAAGGCCACAATATCCTCAAATAAGTTTTCATCCATAATTTCTCCCAATGCAGGTCTAAAGATGTGGTAACAATTGTATAATATTAAGCCCGAAGCAAATAATGCCGCCCAGTCGTCGGCATATTCATAGCCCTCACCCAACCATAAGGCGATGGAAATTCCGATAAAGGCAGCCACCGAAGTAATAGCGTCGCTTCTATGGTGCCAGGCGTCGGCACGCAAGGAAGTACTATTTAATGCCTTTGCACGACGCATAACAATCTGATAGCTAACCTCCTTCCATACGATAATTACACCTAAAACATACAAGGTCCAGGGTTTAGGAAGCTCGTGTGGAGTCTGCAAATTAAGGATACTCTGGTGTGCAATAACGGTAGCAGAAATTACCAGAAATATTACAACAATGAAGGTAATAAGTGGCTCAATGCGGCCATGTCCATAAGGGTGTGTTTTATCGGCCGGTCGTTTGGAATATTTTATACCCAATAAAACCAAAATCGACGAAAATATATCTGTTGTGGATTCTATAGCATCTGCAATTAGCGCAAAGGAATGTCCAAAGAATCCTGCCAACCATTTTATAATGGCCAGACCAAAACTTCCCAGTATACTGAAGTACACTGTTTTTTCTGCCTTATTTGCTTTTGACGACATACCGATGTTTTTTTACAAAATAACTAATTATATTTTATCATTTGGTCCAAGCGTTGGAAAATAGATAAATAACTTTTCAACATTGCAAATTAAAGAAAGAGCCATTTCTGTTTTGATGGTTAAAGGATCGAATTTTTGTGGGATGTAATAATGATTGTTATCATTAGTTTTCAAAACAACCAAATGAAAGCACATAAATTACAATGTTTTAAAACAGAACTTTTAGCGTTATAAGAAAATTTATAATTAATTAATATACAGGTTAATATTGTTTTTATCTAAATGTATGGAATACCTATATATTTTTAGACATTAAGATGTTTGCAGGAATTAAGCACGAACAAGTTTTCAGATTGTTGTTTGTTGTAGTAAATTAATTTTATTTCATTTGTATGTGATCTAGATAATTTAATACTTGTTCTTTAGCATATAGCTGGCATAATTTGTCAAATACAATAACTGAAATTTTGTTTAATGAAATTGTTATGTACTGGAATTATAATAGCCCTGTTCGACACAGAAACGGATAAGGTCTATTTTATTTCTCAAACCTAATTTTTTGACCAGGTTTGCAATATACGTATCTATAGATCTGCTACTCAAATTAAGGTATAATCCTATTTCTTTATTACTTAGTCCTTCATAGCATAATTTCATAATTTGTATTTCTGTTACTGAGGCAGTATACCAGGCTTTTTGTTGCCTTTGAAAATAACCATGTACCGCAGTAGGCTGCAGTTGCCAATGTTTCAGGTAGTTCGCATACTCCTGCGTATGGGTTAAGATGTAGTTTTTCAATAAATCCAGAATTACAACACTTTTCTTCTGGCAATAATAAACGTCAGGAAATTTGGATAGGTATTGACACATATCGTCCTGATAGGTCGGAGAATAGGTTAGTATAGGCGTGCTGTTGCCTGATTTACGTATCGTTGAAATGGCTTCCATGCCACTCATAATCGGCATAAACAGGTCTATAATAAAAATATTTTCTTGCCGAAAGTATAATTGACTTAATAATTCATGACCATTATTACAGTTTTTTAGTACACGGTAGAACGGATTACAAAGTAAACTATTAACCAATATCTCTTTAAAATAATAATCAGATTCAGCGATAGAGAGGCTAATTGTATGTGGCTGTATATGCATAAAAAGATGATTTAGAGCAAACAAATATAGGGAAAACATTTTCGGATGCCGTTACAGCCAACAAACCAACACAGCAATAAACAAACCAACTATTAATCCATGAAAAGTAAAACTACGATAGCTAACAGCCGGAACAAGCGAAGAGCGCTATGTATATTTATGCTTCATTTTGCCCTATTCACCATACTAACGTTCTTGGTTATTTATCTCTTTTTTTATAGCTATGATGTGCAGCGAAAAAATATTCAGAAAGACATTATTGCTTACCAATCCATTCTTAACAAGCAGTATGTGTTAAAGCTAAAAATGGACAGCCTTTTTTACCTGATGGGCTTATGGAATACCGGGAAGGTGACCAATGACCTGGCACTGGGAAAATACATTACGCAAAATATTCAGCAAACTAATCAGCTAATTGGAGCGGATAGTATTTCGGAATTTAAGCACTATGCCCTTCTATTAAAACAGTTAGACGCTATGCTTATGCTGAAGTATGAAATATTCCAGATTTCGGAGAAAGAACGTATGGCCTTAAGAAATTTAAATGAATGTATGGGCAGTATTAAGAAAGTAAAGGCAGAAATCGAGCAGGATCCAACACGGAGGTTCCAAGTAAAATAAAGCAGCTATGAACAGCGCAAATACTTTATCAAAAAGAGAACAACAGTATCAGTTTACCTATCTGTTGGCCATGGCGCTGCTTGTTATTGGTGCCGGTATATACCTTATTTCCCGCAGGTTTGCTACACCATTATCCGGAAATGATGTTTTAGAAATACAAATGTTGGCCGAGAGAAACAAATTTTCACGACAGCAATATCTGGTGTTTCCATTAATACATAACACCTATAAAAAAATTCATATTCTGAATGATAGCGGCCTGCATCCCTTCGCTGCGCATGATATTAAAAATAGCATTAACGCGATAGCAAATAGCTTTGAAAACAGCGGCATTTACGATAGTAGAAAAGAGGGCTATATACAAATGGCCCAATTCTATAAAATGTATCTCGAAGACAAGATTATTGCAGTCAAAAAAATGGAAAATATAACCCTCTTTGAAAAGCAGTATGAAGAGTGTGCAATCGGTTTTAAAGATAAGGAACAACAGTTGGCCCAAAAGAAAAATGCAATACTCTCTAGAAGTGTTCAGTAAACGGAAGTAGCCTATGGAAGCCTATAGAAAACATAACCATTTAAAAGTTTTACTCCTTTTAGGGGCTGTATTTTTTAGTCTGCTATGGACAGGATTATGGCTGCAATCGACGTTTTTTCATTCTGCAGGTGATATTGATGCAAACGTTTATCCCAGTACCTTGTCCGTGGGTGACACTTTATTTTATACCGATAAATCTGCATTTACAGCCTTAAAGGAGTGGCATTTCGGGGATGGAAACAGTTCGGTAAATGACAGCGGGTTTTACTTTTATAAAAAACCGGGTTATTACCAGGTAAAACTGACTTTAAATGGGCAGTATACCAAAGAATTTGCGATTACAGTATTGCCCCAAGCCGGCGAAAAGCTAATGGACTCCATGACTACAATGGAGGCGCCACATCAGGTTATGCAATATGAAAATGTGGTGTTTAGGGCACACAGCAAATATGCTAAGGTATTTGTTTGGAAGTTTGGCGATAGCCATACCATAGATGCCAGGGAGAAGGTTGCTATCTATGCATACCAAACACCGGGCGACTATACGGTTACGCTCTATACCGATGAAACAGCATATCCTATAACACAGCAAATACGGGTTTTGCCTTCCTTTAAACTTCGAAACGACTCGCTTTCTGTAGATGATATGTACAACAAGATTGATGACGACTTTAAGTATCACCTCCAACAGATTGCCAACAGCACGCAGGTTAATCAGCATTATAAATACCTATTAACCAAATACCTCTGCCAGCAGGAAAATACACCTGTAAAAGTGAACAGCAATAAAATAAATAGCTTTTACTATTACTGTGCGGGTTTACAGTTTGATAGAAATAGGATTATAGAACGTGTTAAGGTGGGTTTTGATGATGATATGAATTGTGTAACACAAATTGAAATAATCCAAGACAAATGAGCCGCACATTTAGATATATCCTGGCCTTTGGTTTTGCATGCCTTCTTCTTGCAAGGGGCTGCTCGCTGCAAAAGGTTCTAATAACACCGCATCCAACATTTTACACCAGTATGGATAGCCAGTATTACGATACTGGTTTCTCGCGTAAAGGCCAGGATTGGATTGCCTTCTCCGACCGATCCCATAACCGCATTTTCCCAACTTCGACATCCGATCATCAAGCCCATAACAAATTGTGCACATTCCTAGATCCCTTTATTATCCTCAAAAAGAAAGGCGGTATGTATAAGGTTACCGCCTATAAGCCTGATTTCATCCAAAATGGGAAAGTACCGCGGTCTAAGCATCTTCGTTTCACAGGTTGGATTCCTGAAGAACAGGTATTGCTTTGGCGTAGCGGAATAATCAACGCATCTACGGGTTTTATGGCTAAAGTTGCTGTTGTTATTAACGCTAAAGAAGTTATGCTGCAGCCCGAAAAATATATACAGCAAGATTCGGCTTTTATATATGCTACTCCCGATCTTACCCACAAAACTGGAAAGAAAATAGGCTTGGGGTCTATCGTGTATATCTATAAACAAGCAGCAGATGGGCAACGATTTTTGATTGGTACAGACCCTCATTTAATGCCCGATAGCTTACAGCACACTACAATGGGATGGATAAGTCGCCATATGTTGTCGGTTTGGGGAGAGCGATTTGCTGTAAAAACAAAAAACGACACCTTGCAGATTGTGCCCTTTTACCCGGATAGTTGCTGTAACGTAGCTGCATCTACCCAGAAAGTATTAAAAACAGCGAATAGCCTAACACAGCTTTATCCTATACAAAATACCGGCGATTTAAAATGCAGCACCAAGGTTTTTAGACCTTTATTTAGTTACGCTAAGAATAGAATTTATAATGTTTTTGGGCAACCGATTTATTATAATAACTACCTCGAATTACTGGATAACCACAGCAAACTCAATATCATCTTTGTGCTTGATATTAGTGGATACAGCAAACCCTATACTGCCGTTGTGAAATCACTACTGCAGGAACTACAGCTGAAGTTCAGTCGGTCTAATTATTTTACAGCCGTTAATTTTGGGGCTGTAGTGTACAAACAAAGTCGCTACAACATCGAAGCCTTCCATACGGATCTACATGCTGACTATAACGCAATTACACATTTCCTTGACGAGCAACAAAAACATGTACCCGGTAAAGATACAACTATTGTTCAGCCCCTGGACAAAGGCATAAACGCAGCCGCCAATATGTTGGTTGATGCGCAGCAGGAGACCAACTTAATTGTGGTCATAGGCTCCACAGCAAGCTTAAGGCAAAGTAACATGGTTATTCATGCACTTTCAAGAAGTAATGCCAGAGCCCTATTTTTTCAGACCCAATCTAAAATGGCAGATGCATATACAGATTTTGTGCTTTTGGCAGAAAACGCCGTTCTAGAGAGTGCGGGTAATATTTCTGCAAAAAAGAAAGCCACCCTTGTCGATCAGCGTACAATCTTATCGGTAAATAAGTATAACATATCTGCAGGCCATAATGGCGTATATATGCTCGATTTTCCTCAACAGAGTATGACCCAGGGCTTAGTGGTATTTCCCAAAAAAGGGGACGTGATGGAAGTAGGAATACTCAAGATGGCACTCGATACGTTACTCAGACAGGTTACTGTCGATAATAAAAGCATGGATAGCTGTTTAATACGTTTTTTCCATTCTTCAATTGGGTTAAAGCGCACCAGCTTATCTACAGCTTATACCCGTCATTTTGAGGATACAAAAATCCGTATTCCAACGGATGTTGCATCCGCCTTTCTGAACCGAAATACGAGCTTACTTTTACGCGAATCTTTCACTGTAAAACAGGATTCATTACCCCATGTAGTACAACCAGGGTTGTTTCTAAACTCCTTGGAGTATGAGCAGTTAAGAGAGTTTTACAACCAAGTATATCAGGCTGTTGTACCGAAAAAGGGGAAGTTTCGCAAAGGTAAAGCCATACGTACTTACTTGCGTATTCTCGCTGAGCATCCGTATGCCGCAAAGAAGTTAAAACGAGCCAAACTTAAACGGTTGCCTATGCGCGAATTAATCCGATTATCAACAGGGTTTGACTTTTTACTGACGGAAACTACCGGCATGGAAAAAACAGCCAACGACTGGATAAAGGATAAAAAAATACGTCCCGAAATGGTTTACAACTATTTCGTCCAATTTGGCGATATAGCCGCAAAGCTTCAGATTGCTAAACAGGATGATTCCTTACATATAGCACATAAAGGGAAGGTTTTCTTTTGGCTTAGTGCGGACTACATCCCACAACTAAAAACGGGTTTTGGGCTTTAGCGCCGCACAGTAAGAATTCGTTACGCTACTGTAGCGGATGAATTAGGCCGGTTATCCGGTAGCATTAAGAATAAGGTTATGGTCGAGTTTTTTCACTGGACTGAAAATAGAAATTGGATACCATTGCATTTAATTTTTCAACACATAATAAGAGTTATCTAAAAATGAGCATAATCATAACCAACGAAACCTTAAAACAGCTCTTTCATATAGCACAATCTATAGCAAAAGAAAATCAAAATATGCATTATGGTGCTTCGCATTTACTGCAGGCACTGATGCATCGGGAGATGGATTTACGTGATTTTTTGAAGAATATAGACCAGGATCCGAATTATATTTACGATTGGACGGAAGTACGTATAGAGGAATATCCAAAATCGGTACATCTTCCTACAAACATTGCGCAGGATTGTATTGTTGCTAGTATAATTGAAGCGGCTGATACCATCCGTTTAAAACTCGGACTGGATGAAATTACGCCTTTATGTATGCTTGCAGCCCTCGTAAAGCCGAATATCGCTTACACTACAGAACAGCTTAAATCACTCCCCCTAAGGGAACATGAGATATTACAGGCGTTTATGCATACCGATGCTGATTTGCCGGCTAACGATACTATGGTAGTACATAAGCTATTTACCAGTACTCCTAAGTATGCGGAGGATATAACTGCCAAAGCGAAAGCCGGAAAACTGCAACGTATTATAGGTCGTGAAAAGGAACTGCGTAATCTTATGGAAGTATTATGCCGAAAAAGTAAACCCCATGTTTTAATAATTGGTGAGCCTGGTGTGGGCAAGACTGCCTTGGTTGCAGGTTTAGCACTGGAGATTGTACAGGGTAATGTACCGGCGATGTTGTGCTCTTCCTTGATTATTGCATTGGATCTGCCGAGTTTATGTGCCGGAACGGCTTATAAAAGTGAAATTGACGATCGCTTAATGGCTGTTTTAGCAGTCTGCAAGAAAATGAATAAGGCTATTGTATTTATCGACGAAATACATAACCTCTTGGACGAAAAGGGTAGTGCAGGGCATCTGGGAAACTTGATAAAACCTGAACTTTCAAACGGGGAGATAACCGTAATTGGTACGACTACACAAGACGAATATCGAAAAATAATTGAGCGCGACAAGGCATTTAACAGGCGTTTCGAAGTATTGGCTTTGGAGGAGCCGAATCAAGATACCTGTGTAAAAATGATGGAACTGCAGCTGGAGCACTTCAAAGCTCATCATACCATGGATGTGGATAAATGTGCCTTGGCTGAATGTGTAAGATTAGCAAAAAGATATGCTAAAGGTAAAAAACTTCCTGATGCCGCTATAGATTTACTCGACCGTACAATGGCGGCATTAAAGATTCTGAACGAATTATCAGTAAAAGAGCTGCACGCCTGGAAACATGAATTTGACCAGCTTTTTACAACAGTCTTCACCGATGAACAAGAACGAATTAGGCAGTTGCATGGGCTATATGGGCAGTTACAAAATAGGATAAGCCCTATACTGTGGGGGGCGTTAAAGGAGCAGCCTAACCTGCATCGCTCCATGAAAGCAGATGCTATCCAGCAAGTGCTAGAGGAGGTGTATTCCAAGCTGCTGATCGATGCTCGTGTACCAAGGTTGCAAGTCGGCAAGCTTGAGCTTACTGCGGTCATGGCCAGCATAACGAATATTCCAATTGGCCATATACAAGCGCAGGAAAAAGAAAAACTGCAGCATATGGAGATACTGCTTCGAAAAAGAGTTGTAGGTCAAAACCATGCTTTAAAAATTGTTACAGATGCTATTATTGAAAACCGCAGTGGATTGAAAAAAAACGGACAACCTATCGGATCCTTTTTCTTCCTTGGTCCTACGGGAACTGGTAAAACGGAATTGGCAAAATCAATAGCCGAGTTATTATTCCACGATGAAACGGCTATGATCCGCTATGATATGTCGGAATTTAAAGAGGAACATGCTGCAGCCTTATTATATGGTGCACCGCCAGGCTATGTAGGCTATGAAGAAGGGGGCCTGCTGGTGAACAAAATACGTCAACAGCCATATGCCGTAGTCCTGTTTGATGAAATTGAAAAGGCGCATCCGTCTGTGTTTGACCTATTCCTACAGATTATGGATGAAGGCAAAATCCATGATAAACAAGGGAAGGAGGGGGATTTTAGCCATGCCTTGATCTTGTTTACGTCGAATATCGGAAGTCAGCTAATTGCTGATAAATTCAACCAAAATATAACCCCTGCCACTGCCGACCTACAACAAATAATGTGCAGTTATTTTCGCCCTGAATTTTTAGGCCGCATTACGGAAATTGTCCCATTTGCTCCTATAACGGAAGATACAGCAACCGAAATATTTAAAATACAGGTACAAACCTTGGTTACGGCATTGCATAACCTGGGTATTCATTTTTCTATGACCCAGGAGGCCATGCGAAATCTTGCCGTTGCGGGGTTCAACAGCAGTTATGGTGCCCGCCAGATCAGTAGCGTAATACGTACACAGCTAACACGGCCCATATCAAAAAAAATTCTCGCAGAGGAACTGATGAATGGCTATTCCATAACAGTAGACTGGAATAATGCCGACAAAATAGTCCATTGGCATATCTCCTCGCCGGAATTATAATATACCTGTAAACAGCCTTATTATGATACACCTAAATTATAATATACCGATAGACACGGAGAAGCTTATTAACAAGCAGCACAATGATGTGGTCTGTAGCGATGCTGAGAGTATTGCGCAAAATATTATGCTATTAATAACGACAAAGAAACGGGAGCATAGATATGACTTGGATTTTGGTAATGCCGTTTGGGATTTGGAGTTTGATAATGCGGTGACTACCGTAGAATGGGAGGCGCTTTTTATAAAGAGTATGAAGGAACAAATAGGTAGGTATGAAAAACGCATCAATACCCCCAAAATTGAAATTCATATGGAGTATGTTGCCCATACTTATGAAACTAAGATGTTTAGTGAGATAAGAAAGAAAGCGAAAATTGCCATTAATGCAAAATTAACCGATAGTGGGGAGAACTTCAGTTTTATGACGGAGTTGTATTTGAGTCCAATGTCTATAGATTAAAACTTGTAGCAGCACTTTTTTAAAAAAATATTCGAAAACAGGGTATGATAAATGAAAAAACAACCGCTTATTCAAAAGAAGCAATTAAGGAACGTATGTTACGGAATGCTGTAAAAATATGGGGACTAAAAAGCAGTGATAATATGGACCCATTGGTATCGCTACTCATCGACGCTTTTGCTATGGAAATTTTTAAGGTCAATCATGAAATCCAGAACGCAGACTCCAGGGTGTTGGAAAAACTGGCTAAACTCCTTACACCTTCGATATATACCCATCCACAACCTGGACATGCCCTTGCCTACTGTTACCCGAATGACTCGATAATGGAATTACCAGCATACAGCGAATTTTTTATAAAAAAGCAAATACCGTCATTCAAAAAATCGGAACCCGATAATCAGGTCGATATTCATTTTACTCCGGTGGATAAGGTGAGGCTGGTGAAAATGAAAACTGCCGTTATGATAACCGCAGGGTGCTACTTTACTTTTACGGAAGGCTCCTGTAAAACAGTCCTGGCAAAACTACCTTCCACAACATTACGCCCGAATAAAATTATGCTCGGTATTGATGCAACCGATTTTTCTGGGGACCATTTCCCGACAAAATTAGCATTGTACTGTACAAACCCAACACATGGCTATATAGACTTTGTATATAAATTATTGCCCTTTATTTCGGTTACTGCTGCCGGAGAACTCTTGGAAGTTACAGCGGGCCTAAGCTATTGTACGCAAAAATCTACTGCGGGATATTTAGAGATTTTTAGCGAAAACTCTCTGCAGAAACTCTTAGAAGAAAATATTAAAAATACGTATAAGGATAAATTCATTGAGATATCGGGCTTAAAGGCAAGCCTGCTTACCGGGCTGCTACCGCCTTCATTGCACTTTATGCACGACCTCAGGGAGGCAATGGCAGGTATTGAAGGGAAACAAATGCTGTGGTTGGAGATGGAGTTTCCTCCACAATACACGCATGATATTCTTGCTGGTTTTTCATTTTCTTTAAATGCCTTCCCCATTTATAACCGGAAATGGAAAAGTAAGGAGTATGCATTGAATGTTATGGCCGATAATATTCCTATGTCGACCGCTGTGGGAGAACATTTCCTATTTGTAGATAAGGTGGAGGATAACTTTGGCCATGTGTATTCGGAGATTCCATTTCAAAATACAAAGGAGGTGGATGTTACGGGACAGTTTACCGTTAGAAAAGGAGGGATGGAACGTTTTAACGACCGTAATGCGTTGGATATGACGGCAAATTTACTGGAGTTAACTCGAGATGAAGTTTCTGCTTTTGGAGTTTTAGACCGAGATAAAGTTGTAGAGGCCATACGAAAAATGACGAATCAAATGCGGGTATTGGATAAGCGCGTTTCCCAAGCTGAAAAAACTACCATGCAGGAAATTAACTATGCTATCGTAAGTCCGTTTGCGGATACAGAATATTTGAAGGCAGCGTATTGGGTTTCCAATTGCACCTTAGCCAATAATATACCAATGGGTACCTGCTTTACGCAGCCTAGAATTACGGAGGTTATTACAAACCAGTCGATTACTTTATTAACCCCAACTACCGGAGGTAACGAAGCCCAAAAAGGAACAAACGCAATTCAGGCCTATAAATATGCATTAACCACAAGGAATAAGCTTATTTCTATGGAAGATATTAAAAGCTTTTGTTTCCTCCTGGTAGCAGATGATATTGCGGAAATTCAGGTAAAAAGAGGAACTATCATTAGCAGTAAACCTAAAGAAGGGTTTATTAAAACTATAGAAGTGGAGATTACGCCGAAGGCGTACAACAGGATGGGGACAAGATATTGGAACAATCTTGCGGAGACGCTAAAACATCAAATTATGCTTAGAGGAATTGACGGAATTGAATATATCGTTCGTGTAATAGATGGAGATCATGAAACAGGTGTATAATATAAGTGGCAACTGGGCAATACAGAATAACCTGTTTACAGATTATAAGGCTGAAGTAATCGCCTTAAACCTGATGAAATATTTTACCAATATAGAGCAGGTATTTTTAAATCGCATGGGAGGTAGCCATAGAACCATTCAAAAAGATATTGTAGGTGTACATAGTCATTGGTACGCGTTGGACGCGCTTATTGTTGAACTATCTTCCTGTCGAGACGGAATTTATGATTATCTCCCCGAAGGGGTTTTTCATGCCCCATACCGCGGTAATTCCGCTCGCCATGTTGATGCGATTAGATCACATATCCACGAACAAAATAAAGTAGAAGCTGCTGCGCGCACCTTCTTCAAGCCTTTTGAGCAAGAGTCTTTCTTCGTAACACGTAATGCCCTCCAGCAGGAACACGCATTTGAAACCATGGATCAGTCGCCCATGTTTTTACAGGTTATGAAAGAGCTTTGGTCTTTACTGGGTGCTGTTGACCCTAATACCGCAAAGATCTTTATTCACCTGCTTCCTTTTTTCCATCGTGTTAAAGGCAATTCCAGCTGGTTAGCCAAATGTTTAACTGCTTTTTTGAATATTCCGGTAACAATAACCTTTGTTCCCAATAAGGTGAAGGACTTTCAAAGCGGCACAAGCAGTGTTTCTCTTTCCAATTTTCACCTGGGCATATCCATGGTTTTAAGTGGTGAACATTTTGATGGCAACAGAAACTGGTGTATACAGTATGGGCCTATTCCTTATGCAGAGATGGCGAATTATGTGCCAAAATCGGCACTTAGAACGTTGCTATCCGTCCTTTACAGTCATTTTGTGCCCGCCAATATTGCGGTCGAAGAGGCCTTCTTAACAAATCGAAATACGGATTCTTTTGTAGTAAGTAAAAGCCAGGATACCAATAGGTTGGGCTACACAACGTACCTATAAGACGGAAAATCACAACACCTAAAAACAGTTATTTATATGGATAACCAAGTTATAAAAGTCATTTTTCTGAAATACATATTAGTACCCCTAGTAATTATACTACTTGCCGTTATCCTGGGGTATATGAAAATCAAATTGCCATCCATTAAATGGAAAGTCATCGTAGCCTACTTACTGGTTGCCGGGATATGCCTTGCGCTACCGGGTTTTTTGGGCTATTCAGGAAACACCTTTAATCCTTTTTGGTATTTAATCTGTATGTTGTATTATATGTTTTGTGGTATGTTAAACGTCAATCTACTACAGAATTTTTTTTACAGCAAATCGCAGCCACTAGGTTTTATAATGCTCTTTAATGGCATCCTAACTACGATAGCTTTATTGTTAGGGGGGTATATTTTTTATTGGATATTTAATGGATTAAGCCCTTTTGAAGGGTATGCCTTTATGGCTGCCACATCCCTCACAATATTCCTTATACCGCTCTCCTTTTATTACTGTTTTATCTTATACATTACTATCCCCTTTACCATCTATAAGACCTGGCAGCATACCCAAGTTCATAATGTCTTTGACTTTCACAAATTAGAATCATCAACCCTTATCGTAATAACCCTGGAATTAACTAAAACAACAGCCGAAGGCCAAAAGTCTAGAATAGATGCCAAAGCCCCTTATGATGTGCTAGCTGTAGGGCATTGGTTTTATAGGGTTGTGGATGATTACAATCACAAATATCCGGCAAGCCCCATTCAGCTGCTAGACGCTAATGACGAGGCTTACTCCTGGGTATTTTATACCAAAAAATCAATTTTTCATTTTAGAAAATTTATTGATTTCGACAAAACAATGCAGGAAAACAAAATAACAAAGCACAGTACTATTTTTTGTAAAAGAGTGATTAACAATGAAATTTAATTTTAATCGATACCCAATAAACCCTACATAGCTATGATTCAGAACCTAAAAAACTTCGCAATAAACTGGACGGATGGGATGAAAATATCGGAAAAGCATCTCAACGCTCACGACAACTTCTTTCTAGACAGTTTACGGGACACAAATTCCTTACGCTGTACGAATTATAACTATGGCCTCTTGCCTATAGGGTTCAAAAAAGGAGATGAGGAGGCGATATTCGAGGTGGTTAATACGGCCACGAATGATGTCCATATTGTCGTCAGACATTGTGCTGCAATAACGGAAGCAGGGTATAGAATTGAGCTTTCAGATTATAAAATTAATTTTAAATCGTTACTTAATACTAGTAAGGGTAAAACCAGCCAAAATAAATTAGCCTATTACGTGCTTATTTCCGCAAACCCCTATAGCAGAATACCCTTTGGGGATATCGATCCCGAGGAAACTCCACCTAGACATCCCTATACCCAATCGAAATATACAATACAGCTTTTAGCTGAGGATGATTTAAAAAGTGGCGCCACAGGTGGTAATTACCTGATTATTGGTAAGGTTGAAATTGATGATCATGCAGCTAAAGCGGATAAAAACTTTATCCCCCCCAGCACAAGTCTGCATAGTCATCCGGTATTGCTTAGCTATTACCAAAGTTTTGCCGATGCGATGGGAAAACTTCAACAGTATGCGCTTATTATTATAAAGAAAGCACTGCAATTTAATCAGAATACCACCTTAGTGATCAATGTGAAAGGCCTATGCCGCACGATAATAGATTATATCGCCAATATATATTTTAGTTATAGAAATATGGTGCCCCAACAACCACCGGTACATATGATTGCGATTTTCTCCAGCCTTGCCTTGCATATATACAACAGTACGCAAGTATTGGCTAATGCAGAGTTGGAGGAGATGTTAAATTATTCCTTTGAATGGAGTGAAGTGCCACCACATGCCCTGCTGAATCAGCTATCTATGGTGGCCGAGATTAACTATGATCACAATAACTGCGGGCAGCATATGTCGGCTATTAAGCTCCTTTTAGACAGCTTAGAGCGCATTTTCAGCCATCTGAGTAACCTGGATTACATCGGTCAGGTAAAAGAAAATATCATCGTTAATGATACCGATATTACACCCAAAACACAGGTTAAGAAAGGCTGGAGTTTACTTGATTAGCATAGAAGTAGTCTTACAAATGATAGATCTAAGAAAACTTCTACAACGCATAAAGGCTATTTTTCGTAACAAAAACTTAGCATCTGGTTCGCGAGATCCTAAAATTAATAACCCTATAAATCCAAAAATTATGACAATGTTCAATTATGGTGTTGGTGGCAACGAAGTAAAAGTAGACACCAATGAAGCTATCCAGGAAATACAACAAAATAAAACCCTACTGGTTAGCAAGTTAACAACAGAGGAGCCGACTTCCCCAGAAATAGTAAAAGACTTAAAAACGATTGCTGATGTTTTTAATTATTTCAAACCTGTAGTAGCAATAAGACACGATACTGCTGATGGAGATGCAGTTAACGAAGATTTTACGTTTCAAAACCTGGGCGATTTTACCCCCAAAAATTTAGTACAGAACTCCGAGTTTTTAAATAATCTGAGTTTAGCGCAGAAACAATACAATACCATTATCCGACAATTGCGAAACAATAAGGTACTGCAAAATATGTTGGCTAACCCGGAGGCCAAAGCCGAATTTATTGAAACGCTTAAATCGGTCGTTTCCGAACTGGAAGGCCAGCAATAACAGCGAACTATTTAAAACAAACATTATGTCAAAAACACAACCAACAACAGCAGCAGCAGCAGCAGCAGCAGCGCCACATAAACAACAGCTGCTGGAAAATGATAGCCATATTAGCGCATTATCAAAACTAGGCGGTTTTAGTTTTATGGAATCCGTAATCGATGGCATTGCCAATATGAACGCCGAAAGAAAAGCAAGGAAACAGATTTTCCTATCCGACAGCAATAAAGCCGCCGAAAGAAAAGATCTTCTTAAGAAGATTCAGGTTTGGATTGATCTGCTAAGTGCCAATGCGCTGGTGGAGCATATGGTAGAAGACTGCAAAAATAAATCGGCAACAGCCGAAATAACCCTAAAAAAGAACTTAAAAAATACCTTAGAACAAACCAGAGATCTGGAGACTGCCTATAGAACGGTTGCTCAATTTTATAAAAATACCGAATTGGATCGGGTAGATAATGTTCATCTGATAAATGCCTCTTTAGCACAAGTTTCTGATATTGATAATCCACTCTTTATAAACCATATCGCCAATGAATTTAAGCAGTATTACGATCGTTTAGATTTGAGAGATAACTACGCCATCTTCGTGGCTCCAGGTTACTTTGGATCGAATAAGGTCGTAGAAAAATGGGCGAAGGTATGTAATGAGAACAAGGTTATGTTAGTAACGGATTTCGCTGATCTTGATAAACCGGATGATGTAATTGATTTATTCTATAGCGCGAATCTTACGGGTGGAGAGCTGCATAGGAGCAATGTTATCATGACATGTAACTGGATTATCGGTCGGGGTAAAGCAGAGGAGGTAGGGGAAGCGGACCATGTATACCTACCGCCATCCACCTCCTTAGCGGGAAAAATCCATTCTACATTAATGTCGCAGGCTGCTGCAGGTAAAAAATATGGCAGCATAAACGAGGTCGATGCTGTAAAGTTTGAACTTAAGAAAAGTGAAATTTCTCAATTAGAAAAGATGGGTTTGGTACCCATGGTGAATGAATACGGTAAAATTATGGCATTTTCTGCAAAAACATTATTTACAGGGGATAACATAGGTTTACAAACCTATTCTGTGGTCCGCGTTTTTGATTATGTAACCAAGGTGCTCCTGGATTTTCTAAACCGTAGGGCCTTTGAAAACTGGACTGCAAAAAATGAAGATGATCTTCGAAAACAGATTGTCCGTTTTCTGGATGGTATTAAAGGTGCCGACAAATTAATCGAAAAATTTAAGATTGTTCGCTTTGAGCAAGACCGCCACCAAAAAGATAGGGTCTGGTTAGATATTCGGATGACTCCCTATTTTCCGGCCAAATCCTTTGTTATAAAACTCGATGGTCATAAGGGGGATGATGGGAATGAATGGGAGGCAGAATATGTGCAGGAATAACATTTAAAAAGGCAAGCAAACTGATGGATGACAGCTTTCAGGTTTCTATTCCATACGGCTATGCTGCCTACCTATTACCTATGCTTAACCCTATATGAAACGTATAACACTGATGCTACTTATCAGCCTGGGTGTTGCCTGTTCTAAAAAGTATAAATCAAGGGCAACAGCAGACAAACAGACGGATAGCAGGTACGCTACAATTAACCTCTTCCAGGAGGCGCAGCCTGTGGAGGAAATGCGCGTTGTAACTATAGCCCTAAAGGAGGCTGTAAGTAAATCTGCTGTTGTGGTCTTCACAACAGACATACAGCGAATAGAGTGCTCCGACTATAGAGGTGGTTCCATCTTTTTCCTGTATCAGGTGAACCGTGGCGAATTTATAAAATCCGGCGGCAAACATAAAAATTGCAAATTTCCGATACGGTTTATAAGCGATAAAAAACTTTTTTATGAAAGACAAATCCATGATTCCATATACCTGTTTTTAATGCCCATGAATGGGCATAAGCTGTTGGAAGACAACCTAGCGGTGAAATATAAATGGAATACTACTATTCCAGGAATAATAAAAAGATTAAAAAAAAATGAAAAGTAACGCATATGGCAAAAAAGGATAGTGGAGGTCAGGGGCAGAAGAGCAATGCCAGCCTGATGGCAAAAAATGAGATATCAGGAATATCTCACCTCGTAAAAATAACCATTGTGGTAGAAGGGAAGCAACTATTATATTACAAAAACTTCCACCTAAAACAGACCGTCTCTGGTCACCATCAATTTACACTGATCTTAGACCACGACGCTTTGGACGGACCGGAAGACCAACATCTAAAAAATGCACAAAAACTTTTGGGAAAACGTATACTCGTAACCTTTAAGCTAAAAAATATTATCAATGGGCCTGAAAAAGAGTTTGTAGGTGTAATAACCCAAGTTGGGTTATGTCGCGAAAATAGAAACCACGGCAATATTGTGCTATCTGGCTTTAGTCCGACCATATTATTAGATGCCGCCATCCATACCCAAAGCTTTGCTGGAAACACGATTATTTCCATAAATAATATTGTACGTACCGTAATCGAACAGGGGCTTGAAACCGATAAGTATCCGGTAGAGATAAATTCTACCTATGAAAATGTAGCCTACAGCTGCCAGTACCAAGAAACACATTACAATTATTTGGTGCGCCTTGCTGAATCTTATGGACAGCAGTTTTACTATGACGGCACCTGTATCCGATTTGGAAAATTATCTTTTTCGGAAAAACCAATACCCTTAACTTATGGTAAAAATGTCGACAAAATTGACATCAATATAAGAGCGGTGCACCTTAATTATCGCTACTATGGGTATAATAGTTATGAAAACCAAAGGCTTTTTACAGGACCTAGTACGATTAACCATGTATCATCTTTGGGGAAAGCGGCGAGCGATATTTCTAAAAGAATATTTAGTACCCCCTCTTTGGTTGTGGCTCCGCTAAGAGCAAGAACGACGAAAGACCTGGATGCAAAGCAAGAGGGCAAAACAGGTGGTGCTTCAGTCAATAGTTTTGTAACGACAGGACGCACAAGAATACCTTTTCTTTATCCGGGTTGCCTTGTCGATATGGACATGCTTCATGCAGAAACCAATGAGCCGACCTACTTTACCAGGTTGATGATTACTGCTGTAAACCATACTGTTGACAAATTGGGGAATTATATTGGCGATTTTGAAGCTGTAGGTGCTGATACAGGATACTTACCACAGAAAAAATTTTTTGTGCCTATTGCCGAGCCACAGTTTGCTACCGTAATTAACAATGCAGATGAAAGAGGACGCGTACAAGTGCGCTTCGATTGGCAAGGCGATGCCGACTGTAGCGATTGGATTCGTGTGCTTAGCCCCAATGCTGGCAGTAGTCAGAAGGTTGATAAAAACCGAGGTTTTGTATTTGTTCCTGAAATTGGCGACCAAGTTATGGTCGGCTTTGTGCATTGCCACCCTGATAGGCCCTATGTTATGGGGGGCTTGTTTCATGGTGGAATAGGTTTAGGTGGCGATAAACAGAATCACCTGAAAACGATAATAACGCGCAGCGGTTGCAGCATTCAAATTGACGACGATGAAAACCAAGGCAGCATTACCATTAAGGACCCCAGCGGTAATGTATGGTATATGGATGGTAATAAGAATATTAGCCTCAGTGCACCGGAGAATTTCACCATAAATGCTGGCAAAAACGTTACTATCCATGCCGGAGAAAATATGAACCTAACTGTGGGAAATAATATGGACACACAAATTGGGAATGGTAATACAGTAACCGTTACTAAGGATCATCGATTTATCTCCGACTCCTATCATCAAAATATCAAAGGCGATAAGATCATACGTGTTGCGGGAAACTTAGACGAAGTTACCTCCACAACCACCCATAAAGCTAAGGACGGAGATGTATTAATTCAAAGTGCTGGTGTCGCTCAAGTTGTAGGTAAAATAGACGCTAAAATAAATAAAGAATAATGCAATACAAGAAATACACCCAACAGCTGTTTTTGCTTATGCTGCTCTCGGCACAACAAGCAAGCTGTAAGCAACAGATAAAGGAAAAGACTATGGCCATAGAACAATTTAAATGGGAGGAAAGCACCAATGCTCCATTGGGTTACCCCGCTGAAGTATATCAGGGTGGACTAGAGCTCGCCAGCGGTGGTTTTGTAGGTTTATTTCATGGCACAATCCCTGGAGACAACGGCTGGGGAAGTCCCGGTTCGGGGATGAGTAGTGGTGCTAAAACGCTACCTAATAAATTGGATGTCAAATACCTCAGTTATGCTGAAAACCAGTTTTACTACGCCAACTGTCCTATAGATTACGACAAACTTGTGCGTGTATTTAAGGAGCCGTTACAAAGAAGAGGAGCTATGGGTAATTTATTGGCGGACCACTTTGATCAGGTAAACGTTGGTTTTGCCCCCGGAGGCGTGGTAGTGGTATGGGCTTCAGGCCCCGGGCATCGCGTAGAAATCGGGCGTTACCAAGCGGAAAAAACTGTCATTCCGGAGTCTGAGATCAATAGATTAGACGGTGCGGCACATCTTATTTTTGAAGAAACGGAAGTAGAGCGCGTCATGCATTCAAACAGCATTATCCCCTTAGCAGTGCAGGCAGCGAATAAAAATAAACCCATCCCTTTTGGTCTTTGGGATAGCTACCGTAAGAAATACCATTGGAGGCCAATTTTTCAGATTCAGCAGGAGGGAAAAATGAGAGACTTTAGTTTTACCTATTTTAATGGCGAAAGAAATAAATACTTCTATGAAAACAATATACAGTCTACCAAAAACAGCGAACTCTTTTATCAAGAGGTACAAGATAGCATTACTTTCGCCATTCCAAGCAGCATAGGTTTTTCATGGTTTGCAAAAGACAGCCGAAAATATTCCGGTTATTTTCGGTTCAATGAGCAGGAAATCTTTCAGGCATTCCACAAACTCTGTGCATCCGATACCACAACACACATAGAAATGTTGATACGCACCAATATACCCAATAGTTATGCTACAGTACTACTTCGTAACAGCCAGGGTAAGGAAATAGCCTTAATACAGCATGATGATGAGGAATTTTTTCAAATTAAAAGATAATAACCATGGGAAAGACAGGCTTTTATGGGAAAATCAATTGAAGTAACTCGGCCCTCTAAATTTAACAGTTATGAAATACATCAAACAACTGCTTTTGCTTATGCTGCTCTCGGCACAACAAGCAAGCTGTCAGCAACAAAAAAAGGAAACGACTATGGCCATAGAACAATTTAAATGGGAGGAAGGCACCAATGCTCCATTGGGTTATCCCGCAGAAGTATATCAGGGTGGACTTGAACTCGCCAGCGGAGGTTTTGTAAGTTTATTTCGAGGTACTATTTCTGGACGTAACGGCTGGGGAAGTCCCGGTTCGGGGATGAGTAGTGGTGCTAAATCGCTGCCTAATAAATTGGATGTCAAGTACCTCAGTTATGCCGAAAACCAGTTTTATTATGCCAACTGTCCTATAGATTACGACAAACTTGTGCGTGTATTTAAGGAGCCGTTACAAAGAAGAGGAGCTATGGGTAATTTATTGGCGGACCACTTTGATCAGGTAAACGTTGGTTTTGCCCCCGGAGGCGTGCTGGTCGTATGGGCTTCAGGCCCCGGGCATCGTGTAGAAATCGGGCGTTACCAAGCGGAAAAAACTGTCATTCCGGAGTCTGAGATCAATAGATTAGACGGTGCGGCACATCTTATTTTTGAAGAAACAGAAGTAGAGCGCGTTATGTATGCAAACAGCATTATCCCCTTAGCAGTACAGGAAGCGAATAAAAATAAACCCATTCCCTTTGGTCTTTGGGATAGCTACCGTAAGAAATACCATTGGAGGCCAATTTTTCAGATTCAGCAGGAGGGAAAAATGAGAGACTATAGTTTTAACTATTTTAATGGCGAAAGAAATAAATATTTCTATGAAAACAATATACAGTCTACCAAAAACAGCGAACTCTTTTATCAAGAGGTACAGGATACTGATACCTTCGCCATTCCAAGCAGCATAGGTTTTTCATGGTTTGCAAAAGACAGCCGAAGATATTCCGGTTATTTTCGGTTCAATGAGCAGGAAATCTTTCAGGCATTCCACAAACTCTGTGCATCCGATACTACAACCCAAATAGAAATGTTGGTACGCACCAATATACCCAATAGTTATGCTACAGTACTACTTCGTAACAGCCAGGGTAAGGAAATAGCCTTAATACAGCATGATGATGAGGAATTTTTTGAAATTAAAAGATAATAGCCATGGGAAAAACATTTGTATATAATAGCGGCAAAGTTGTGGTTCCAAAGGAAGAATTGCAGCCGTCCTTCGGTATATTTTTTGACGGCACACTCAATAACAAAGAGAATACCCGAATTCGGGAGGCCGTACAGAGCAATACGGCTAAAGATTGGGAAAAAAAAGTATATAAAAAAAATGCTGGTCATGCGAAAGACAGTATCAGTTATCAAAATGACTATACAAATATTGCGCGACAATGGAGTGCTTGTAAGAAAGATTATGCAATTTATATAGAGGGCATAGGAACAGTAGAAGTCCCTCCTGATATAGCCAGTCAAAGTCCAGCGCAGCTAAAGAAAACCATTACTAAAATAGGTGATGTTTCGGAGGGATACCTATTGGGCTCAGGCGATACAGGAATACGAGGGAAAGTCCGTAGGGGTTGTGAAAAATTAGTGGAAAAACTAAAAAACATTGTAAATACCAGTGGTGAAAAAGAAGAAAAAAAACTCACCAGCCTCACCTTAGATATCTTTGGATTTAGCCGTGGCGCTGCTGCTGCACGCAATTTTTTATATGAAATTAACGGCAGCCGCAGGGCTATAGATGATGAATTAACAAGCAAAAAAAAACTAGAAAGGGTTGTTGAAGTAAAAAACAAGTCAAATAATCGAAGCAGAGTTGAATACAAGAAAGTTTATAAAACGCTCTATTACGATAGGGATAAAAAAGAGGTAGATGTGTTATATACCGTAAACAATAAGCTGCCTAGGTTTGGATATCTAGGCTACTTATTGTTGAAAAACGGAATCTTATCGAAAGAGGAATTAGAAGGCCTTATTCTGTGTATTCGTTTTATTGGACTTTATGATACCGTATCGAGCTATGAGGAGGTTAATAATCAATCCCTATCATTGGGTGCAAAAGTCGGTGCGCACTTACTTAATTTTAATCAGTTCGAGGATGATGTAGCGGAACTGCAGTTAAATAATCTAGGGCGATTTCAAAAGGCCGTTCATTTTACGGCGATGGATGAATACCGGATAAACTTCAGTCTTACACGGATGCAGGTTCCAGCGGGTTCGTCTAAATCGGTTCTTATAGAAAAAAATCTTCCAGGTGCGCATTGTGATATTGGTGGCGCATACCTTTCTGGATTTGAAGAAATACCCATTACTAAGGAGCATATCAAAGGGTATTGGTACAGAAAAGACCAAACACAAGGAAAGCGCTATGTCCGGAAAGAATACAGTTATATACCATTGCATTTTATGGAAACCCTATTTCGCAATGTGCTAGCCGGCGATGCCGATCAAGTGTTTGCATGTAAAATAGATGAAAAATATCCCCTAAAAATAAACAAGTATGATCATGAACTATTGTACCCGACAAGGGAGAATAGAAGCATGCTTCAGATGAACAGTAATTCGTCAGTTCATAGTCTATTCCCCCCGTCGAAAAAACAAAAAGTACGCTACAACCTCAAAGACGACGAGGTATTGCTAAATGCGAAAGATTATTTGCGGAGATATGTTTTTGGAGATGGGCAGGAGTGGAAATTTATCGACGATAGCCTTCTTAAAAAAAGAAAAAAACGAGTTGCCCAAAACCAGCTCATCGAAGATAGCAAAAGGGATAAGGAGGAGGAGACAGGTGTAAAAAACGAACAGGAGACTGATTTTAAGGTGATTAAGATAAAGGAAGTTCTAGTAAAAGGCTATGATAGTCAATTGCTGTTGAGAAAATTAAGGAATAGCTATTTACATTTGTCAGCAAGAATTTCAGAATTAGGCATGAAGCCACGTAGTAACAATTTGCGTGAGGAGTTTTAGGGGGCTACAAGTGGAATAATTACCATGAAAGAATCGAGCGTACATAGTAATCCACTGCTATCTGCTGTATACCAGTTTTCAAGCACATTACAGCATCAAAATCCACGCCTTACTAAGAAGTATACGCGCAAGGTGTGGGTACAGCAACTAACCTTTAAAAAGGAAACCACATTATACCAGTTCTTATGCAAGAAATTTGTGTTCGACGATCCTCATATAACGGCATTAATTCGAAAATGTGCTTATATATTTGATGTATTACTAATTACGGTGGCTAGAGATGGTCATATTAAAGCCGTTGAAAATGAGAAAGAATTGGCGAGAAAGTGGGAGCGGCTAAAAGAAAACTTACAGAAGGACCATTTCGGTTGCGAATTCGAAAATTACATGCACAGTTTTGATTCCGTTATTTACCATAAAGAAAAGTTACATGCCTTTTTGGAAGCTGATAAAATGTTTGGACTATTTTTACGTGGTTTGTCGCTACTAGAAAATTATGACCCCAATGCATACGATGTTATAACCTTAAATGATAATCTTAAATTGACAAAAAAAGCAGAGCAGAACAGGCTGATTGAGCTGTATAGTTTTCAAGGCGATCTATTGCAAGAAGCCCTAAAGGTGCAAGATCAATTACAACACGAGGTGCTGTGTTGTGGTATAGAAAGCAGTGATGTTTAACCCCATTATCCTAAAGTATTATACTAGGCTATCGTAGTTTTACGATACTTTTTGAGGTTTTAGGGCATATTGTAGGAATTCGATATAGGCTTTAATAAATTTGCTAATAAACCAATTAATATACCATTAAAAACAACTTATTATGGCAGAGAATAATGCAAGAGCGGTGTTGAAATTCAACAAAGGTGACGCTCAAAAAGTTTTGAGACTACATTATAATGTAGATCGTGCAGTAGATGTCTCCGGACGTGTAGCATCAGATCCATCCAATGCAATTATAAAGATTACGGTTGAGGCTACAGATAAATCGGATATCTTGGAAAGCTTGTTGAATGGCAAATATAAACCAACAACAGGGGAGGTGACCTTCAATAAATCGCATGATGAAGGAACATTGATTACCTTAAACTGGGAGAATGGTTATGTGATTCAACATAGCGTAGATTTTAATTCGTTAGACGGAAATAGTATGCTAATCAGCTTTGTGGTCAGTGCAGAAAAAATAAATTACGGTGGTGGAACCTACGAGGGGATTTGGCCAAGCGCTTAGTTTTAAACTACGCCTAAAAAACAAATGAGTAAAAATAGCAAACCCGTATAGGTTTGCTATTTTTTTATAAGCCTAAAACCTGATGGTTAGTCGGTCTGATTTGTCTGTTAATTTCTTTAGCTTATTGTGTTTTACCAACAAAAAATACAGACTCAAGTATCACATATTGGAGGTTTTATTACAGAATCAACAAACTTTAAAAATACAGTCTATTTAACATAAAATAATTTATAAAACAAGTCATATAATTTATATTATGTTAAATAGAATAATTAAATTGTCTTATTCCCGTTGTGTCTCTTTTGTAACTAACTGTATGCCAGTTTAAAATATATGTCTACTTCCCTAACCCAAAATGCTTGGCGTATTTATTTCTTTCCAGGTATTGGGACATAAATATCGCAAGCTAATGGCTTTAAATTTTACTAAAAACTATACAATTCAAGCTGTAGCGCTAAATCACTATGAATCCAATAGCGGCTTTTAGCTGCCTGCTAAACTAGCATCCACAGCATAAAAAAATACTGGTCGCTTTATAACAATGACAGCGAGCCCTATTTTGTTAACATGAACATTCCTATTGGAAACCATTTTTTTTCGTAACGTCTGTAGCATTCATAGTTTGGGAAAAATTTGGATAAAAAAAATTAAAACTCTACATTTGGGCATTGTTATTAATTATGCCACAATTGTTATCACATTACACACATAAACATCATCGCCATTTTGGCGATATGTAACTCTATGTGTTTCTACGTGAAGCAATATTTTCCCCGGCACTATTTTATAATTAATAATACGTTCAACCTTAAATACCAACTATTTTGAAAAATCTTAAAATTGCTATCCAGAAATCTGGTAGATTAAATGAAAAGTCAGTACTTCTCTTAAAAAACTGTGGACTTGATTTTGAAAACTATAAAAGTTCCTTAATAACGACTGTTGCTAATTTCAATCTGGAGATTTTATTTCTTCGTGATGATGATATTCCTGGATATGTAGAACAAGGAATTGCAGATTTAGGTATTGTTGGTGAAAATGTAATCGATGAATCGGAAGCTAAGGTACAGTATCTACAGCGTTTAGGGTTCGGAAAATGCACGCTGAAACTTGCTATCCCTAAAGACTCCACCATTCAGGACCTCAAAGATCTAGACGGAAAATCCATTGCCACCTCCTACCCGGTTATCCTAAAATCATTCTTAACGGAATACAAAATCAATGCAGATATACAGACTATTTCCGGATCGGTGGAAATAGCTCCGGGTTTAGGCCTTAGTGATGCGATATGCGATATTGTATCTACCGGAAGCACGTTGAAAAATAACGGACTAAAGCCTTTTGCCGATGTCCGTAAATCAGAAGCTATTCTTATCGGACGTGATGGCATTGCGGACAATGAAATCCTATGCGAGCTATTGCAACGTATTCAGTCTGTACTGATGGCTAAAGAAACAAAATATGTGGTTTTAAATGTCGAAAAAGCAAATTTACCCAAAATCACCGAGCTCTTATCGGGTGTAAAAAGCCCTACCGTGGTTCCTTTAGCCGAAGAAGGCTGGGTGGCCGTTCATACGGTTATTTCAGAGGATGATTTCTGGGACAAAATCAATAAATTAAAGTCAGCAGGCGCTCAAGGAATTGTAGTAATGCCTATTGAAAAAATAATATTATAATGCTTAAAACTTACCAATATAAAGATCTTACACCTGCGGATATTCAAAATCTTATTCGCCGAAATACAGACCCGAATAATGCCATTCAGCAGACGGTAGAAACTATAATTCAAGATGTAGTGCAGTCTGGTGATGATGCCCTGATTGGGTTTGCGCGTAAATTTGACCAAGTGGAGCTTTCTAAACTGTATCTTGAAAAGGCAGAAATTGAAGAACTGGCCATGACAATTTCCCGTGACCAGCAGCGTGCGTTGGAAATTGCTTTTCAAAATATCCATAAATTTCATAGTACCCAGCTACGTCGGGAGCGTGTTACTGAAACTATGCCTGGGGTGAAATGTTGGCGCGAAGTGCGTCCTATAGAAAAGGTAGGTTTATATATTCCGGGTGGCTCTGCGGTTTTACCCTCTACCCTTTTGATGCTGGGAGTACCGGCGCGTATTGCAGGTTGTAAAGAAATTGTTGTATGCTCACCCCCACAAAAGTCGGGTAAAATAAATGGCTTTGTAGCTTACTGTCTATTGTTGTTAAAAATAGATCGTATCTATTTGGCGGGTGGAGCCCAAGCCATTGCGGCGATGGCTTTCGGTACCGCTACCCTGCCTAAGGTGGATAAAATATTTGGCCCTGGAAATCAATTTGTAACTAAAGCGAAGGCTATGGTTCAAGGTATGACTAATGTAAGTATTGATATGCCAGCTGGCCCATCGGAGGTATTGGTATTGGCCGACCATACTGCAAATCCAGCTTATGTTGCGGCCGACTTATTGGCGCAGGCTGAGCATGGTGTCGATAGCCAAGCGGTTTTGGTGAGCACGGATGAAAAACTACTATCCGCTGTTAATAAAGAATTAACGCAGCAGATTGATGATCTTCCACGACGTGAAATTGCGGCCAAAGCCATTGAAAATTCATATGCTGTTTTAGTGCAAGATTTAGCTGAGGGCATGCAATTTTCTAACCATTATGCGCCAGAGCATTTGATTATTGAATCCGATAGCTGGCAAACCGTTACAAACCATATTTTAAATGCAGGATCTGTATTTTTGGGCCATTTAACACCTGAAAGTGCGGGCGACTATGCCTCAGGTACCAACCATACGCTACCTACATCGGGCTATGCACGCTCCTACTCTGGCGTTTCTGTTGATTCTTTTGTAAAAAAAATAACCTTTCAACAGATATCTGAAGAAGGTTTGCAACATATAGGCAGTGTCGTTGAAACACTCGCCGAATTGGAAGGGCTGCAGGCACATAAAAATGCAGTATCTATCCGTAAGAAATAATAAAATTGGTCATCCTTTGATAGATGACCAATTTTATTTATTCTTCTGTGGCGCGTATTTGGCTCGGCTAAACCTTAGGCTTGTAGGGCCTTCAGCGTTTAAGTGCCAGATTTACTGGTGTCCATTAAAAACAGCCTCAGCAACATTACCCCTTATTATTAATGCAGTATAGTCTATTCCTAAAATTACCAGGAATAATTAGTGTTGCATATGCAGGTAATTGATGATTACAGGTGGGCGCAATAACGCAAGGTGTTAAGTCCAGTTACAATAGCACTTAAAATTAATTCACTTTTGTAAATGTAAAGTAGTAATACTTATCCGAATTTTGATTTTTTAATTTCTTTTTTTGTTCAATAAGGTTTAACAAATCCGAATAGGTTAAATCTACATACTCCACAGCAGCTAAAATTCTTGGTGGATTCGTTCTTTTTTGTCCATAAATAGGAAATAATCGGGACCCGGAATAATAGCTATCTATTTTCCATTTGTATACTTTCGGGTCATCTAATTTATAAGGATCGTAATCATCGCAAGCCACTAAAAGAGTTAACAAAAAACAAAATGTGAAGAGTATTTTTTTCATAAAACATATATTAAAACAATACATAGAAACAATTAAAAGGTAAATACCATATTTCATAAAAAATGCGCGAAAGGTAAATATTAAGCTAATAAGTAAATATTAATCGCATTACTATGAGGTTGCTAATATAGAGTTAAATGAAAAATGCACACCTATACTTTAGGATAGTTAGTCGGTTTACAGCATTTAATTGTCCGTAAACCAGGATAATAATCAAATATTTAGGTAAAGAATAGCCATCCTGTAGGTGGAGGTAGGAATTTTAAAGACAAATTTGGATTTTAAAGGACCAGCCTAAGCCTATACATTGTTTTTTAGGCTAAAAGACTAACAAGCTGTTTTTCGGCAAGCTCATATCCACTTTCAATTAACTCGGAAGCCCGATCAAAATCCCAAATTCCAGCCATATTATGCGGCACATCAACAACATAATCAGGCTTATACAAAGCCAAGCTCATGTTAGACAATCGCCTACGCATGGCGATATACGATTCCTGCAATATACCCAAAGCATTCAATTTGGCATAGTGGGTCTCATTATCCCCATTTGGCGCACCATCCAGATTAACAACCACAGTAATCGTATTGGTCTCCTGTACATAATTGATCGGGATAGGATTTAAAACCCCACCATCAACCAAAAATCTACCCTTCTGCTCTACCCCACGAAAAACAGCAGGAATAGCAATGGATGCACGAATCGCCGCATATATACTACCCTCACGAAAGATAACTTCTTTTCCTTCAACTAAGTCTGTAGCTACAGCGGTATATTTTATCTTCAGGTCTTCGATAGCCATATCTTCAAAAACATCCTGTAAGGTATGAAAAACCCTTTCTCCTTTTAAAATACCAAATCGAGGATCCGTAAAATCCATTAAGCGAAACACCTCTCTTTTGGTTAGGTTGCTCATCCAATGACTTAGTTCATTGATTCTACCTTCCGCAAATGCAGCCCCTACCAGCGAACCGATAGAGCAACCCACGATCTCGTCTATTTCGTAGCCCTTTGCGGTTAACCATTTTATGACACCAATATGTGCCAGTCCTCTTGCACCCCCACTTCCTAGAACTAAAGAAATTTTATGTTTCATGCCCGAAAATTTACCTTATAAAGATAGGTAATTGCAAGGTGAAATAGCAATTGTCAAAAAAAAGTCTAAAAGTTAAAAATATTTTAAAAGTACAAAACCACCCTTTACATTTGCTAACACTGTTAACTAGATGTTTAAACATGTATGTCAAAAGAAAGCAATAGCGTACAAGAACAGCTTGATTTAAAGCAAAATATAATTTCCGAATCGTGGAAGATTATCATAAAAGAAGGATGGCAGGCGTTATCCATCCGAAAAATAGCGGAAGGAATTGGGTTTAGTGTCCCTGTAATCTACAAACATTTTGAAAATAAGGAAGCGATTTTGGCCCATTTTTCCAAAGAAGGATTCGCTATACTTGCCGAAAAGATAGAGCAATCCATTTCAGGAATTACCCCAGGGGCGATGAGACTTCGAGCCATAAGAGATAGCTACTGGGCGTTTGCCAGCGAACATACTGCCCATTACCGCATTATGTTTGGTTTAGGAATTCCAGCCTGCGAAGCAATTAACAGCAATACAGAAATGCGCGCCACTTCAGATTTGATATATGCTGCAATAACCGACCTGCTCATTGAGAATCAGCACACTACCGATGAAGCTTACCTGAAGTTAAAGACATTTTGGTCCATCCTACACGGATTTATAGCGATTGAATTATTAGCTAAAAACAGCATTACACATCCTCCAGCAGCAACCATAAACGACGCTATTGAAGGCTTTATTTATACACTAATACATAAAAAGTAGCATTTAGAATTTAAAATTTAATTTTTTTTAAAATGAGTTTATTACAAGATTTAAGTTGGCGATATGCCACAAAAAAAATGACTGGAGAAAAAGTAGCACAAGAAAAAGTAGACTACATTATTGAAGCGGCACGCTTGGCACCCACCTCATCCGGATTACAACCGTTTAAAGTTATACAAGTTACCGACCCCGAGCTAAAAGCAAAAATTCAGCCCATAGCCTACAATCAAAGTCAGATTGTAGACGCCTCTCACCTCCTTATTTTTGCTGCATACGATAGTTACACGAAAGAACGTGTAGACCAAATATTTGCACAACAAGAAAATGAGCGAGGTTTACCTGCTGGCGCATCCGACGACTACAAAAACATGTTATGGAGCGGTTTAGCACAGCAAAGTGCGGAGCAGCATTTTGCACATGCAGCACGCCAAGCCTATATAGGTTTCGGTCTTGCCATAGCCGCCGCCGCCGAACAACGTGTGGATGCGACCCCTATGGAAGGGTTTGTTAACGATCAGTTAGATGCCCTATTAGGATTAGAAAAACATGGCTTACGTTCCGTAACTATACTCGCTATTGGTCATCGCGATGAAACCAATGACTGGTTATTAAACCTGAAAAAAGTACGTGTAAAAACAGAAGATTTTTTAATCTCCTTTAATTAAAACAAGAAGGTCTGCCTGGTAAAGCCCTGCGACACCTTCAAACATTAATAAATAATATAAAAGTGCCATCGCAATGATGGCACTTTTATAGGTATATATTATAATGCCGCAATTGCCGCATTTAATGTCGCCGAAGGACGCATATCCTTAGTCGCTAACGCATCATTCGGGAAATAATAACCACCAATATCCTGCGTTTTTCCTTGTGCAGCGATCAACTCTTCATTAATTTTAGCCTCATTTTCAGTTAAAGTATTCGCTAAAATAGCAAAACGAGCCGCTAATTCAGTGTCTTTAGTCTGTTTCGCCAACTCTTGTGCCCAGTACAACGTTAAGTAGAAATGAGAACCACGGTTGTCCAGCTGTCCAACTTTACGCGCCGGAGATTTGTCGTTCGCTAAGAACAAAGCATTCGCTTCATCTAATGCATCCGCTAAAACTTGCGCTTTGTTATTATGCTGAGTTTGAGCCAAATGTTCAAACGAAGCCTGTAAAGCTAAAAACTCACCCAAAGAATCCCAACGCAGGTACCCTTCCTCTAAAAACTGCTCCACATGTTTAGGTGCAGAACCACCGGCACCCGTTTCAAACAAACCTCCACCATTCATTAACGGAACGATAGAAAGCATCTTTGCTGAAGTACCCAACTCCAAAATTGGAAATAAGTCGGTTAAGTAATCACGCAATACATTACCCGTAACGGAAATAGTATCTTCCCCCTTACGGATACGCGCTACAGAAACCTTCGTCGCTTCTACCGGAGATAAGATACGAATATCCAAACCAGCAGTATCGTAATTTGCTAAATACGTATTTACCTTCTTAATAATTTCTCTGTCATGCGCACGGTTTTCGTCCAGCCAAAAGATTGCCGGAGTATTCGACAAACGAGCACGGTTTACGGCCAATTTAACCCAGTCCTGAATAGGTGCATCTTTGGTTTGGCACATACGGAAAATATCTCCCTCCTCTACAGCTTGCTCCATTAAAACCGTAGCATTTGCATCTACCACGCGAATAGTACCAGCAGCAGCAGCCTGGAATGTTTTATCATGCGAACCATACTCCTCAGCTTTTTGCGCCATAAGACCAACATTAGGAACAGAACCCATAGTACGCGGATCATAAGCACCATTAGCAATACAATCTGCAATAACAGCCTCATAAACACCCGCATACGAGCGGTCAGGAATAATTGCTAAGGTATCACGTTCAGCACCCGATTTATCCCACATCTTACCACCGATACGAATCATCGCCGGCATAGAAGCATCCACGATAACATCCGAAGGAACATGTAAGTTTGTAATACCTTTATCCGAATTCACCATGGCCAAGTCCGGGCCATTTGCAATAGCCGCATCAATCGCAGCCTTCACCTCCGTTTCCTGTGCTGTGCCCGCAATTTTCGCGTAAACTTCGCCTAAACCATTATTTTTATTTATTCCCAATGTTTTAAAAAGCTCCGCATATTTTGCGAAAACATCGTTAAAATACACTTCAACAATAGCACCAAAGATAATAGGGTCAGAAACCTTCATCATGGTAGCCTTCAAGTGAGCCGACAATAAAACACCAGTTTCTTTAGCCTCTGCCAACGCCGAAGTTACAAAAGACTTTAACTTAGCCAAATTTAAAACCGACGAATCAATTACCTCAGCAGCTTTCAAATTCGCAAAGCCTTTAAGTTCTTTTACAGTACCATCAAGAGCCACAAATTCAATTTTAAACTGCGTATCTTCGGCAACCGTCAACGACTTCTCTGTAGCATAAAAGTCACCATCCTGCATGGAAGCCACCTTTGTTTTACTATCAGCAGACCAAACACCCATACGATGTGGGTTAGCTTTCGCATAATTTTTAACCGCTTTAGGCGCACGACGATCCGAGTTACCCTCCCGTAAAACCGGGTTTACTGCAGATCCTAAAACTTTTGCATAAGCCGCTTTAATTTTTTCTTCCTCCGCATTTGCAGGCGCGTCCGGATAGTTTGGCACCGCATAACCTGCCTTTTGCAACTCCGCAACTGCCGCTTTTATTTGAGGTATAGAAGCCGAAATATTCGGTAATTTAATAATATTTGCATCCGGAGTTGTCGCCAACTGCCCCAATTCAGCCAATGCATCTGCAGTTTGCTGTTCAGGAGTTAAGTACGCATTAAAATTCGCCAGAATACGACCAGCAAGGGAAATATCTCTTAGTTCAACATCGATATCCGCAGTTTTAGCGAAAGCTTGTACAATAGGTAAAAATGAATAGGTAGCCAATAAAGGCGCTTCATCCGTTTTGGTGTAGATAATCTTAGATGACATAGTTTCTATAGAAATTTTATTAAATTTTCGTAAAATAGAAATTAAAAGCCCGCCAGCCGGCGAAGGCTCTAAAAATCCGCCTAAAGATAATAAAATTATGCTATTTACTGGCCTTTTAATGCGTAAAATATTGCTTTTAACGTTAAATCGATTACTAACAACTACCAACAAATAACCCCTATAAAAAACGCAAATGCCCAAAGAATTTAGGTGCATGGAAATACGGTTTAGGGGTGTTAATTGCACTCCACGATAAGTAATGAGGCTGTTGCAATTTATCGCCACATTTATAAAAGTTAGCCCTAAACTGCCTACCCTGAAGATCCGTAATATCGTGTAAAAATAAAGCATTTAGCGGAATAAAAGCCGTAAGATCCCAGCTTGTCGACATTGTTTTCTCGGGAAAAGGACGATCCCCCAGCGACGACCACCGCAAAACGGAAGCCAGCACTGCAGGCGCAGCAAGCCTACGGTCGTGCAGCGTTCCTCCCTGAGCTAATAACCTTCCGGCAGCATTAAATTCAAAATTATAATACAGCGTACTTGCGCTATCCGGCATAACAAAAAATTCAAGGCAAGAATCTTCATACACCCTGCCATTATCATATTCCGTAAGCGCACGAACAGTTTTTTCGTGCACACGGAAATGCAGCAACATACCCTCCCGGTTATAAGCCATACGAAATTGTACTACAGGACTGTAAGGAAAGTTGGGCCAATTCAACTGTTCAATTTGGTTATACGAAACCCGGTGCTCATCAAGCAGCGCTATAATCGCTGCGGGCTCTAATACCACAGCATCCATTCTATGCAACTCCAAATATTTTGGCGATACCTGCGCACAACATACCCGCAGCATACCCAGCAACCCGAAGAAAGCAAGCGACAACCACAACTTCATACAAATTTTAAAATTAGCCCATTTAAAGCATAAACAATCCAATTACCATTACCCGTTTATTGCATCCACATTCCAACCCGATAAAATACCGCCATAAAAATAAAAAGTAACATAAAATTGTTTCCCCGTATTCTTCTCCGACACCAAATATCGCTTAGTAACATCATAACTCCCAGCGTCGGTGTAATCAGACAGCTGAATGACAGGTATATCATCCGTTAGCCGGTCAGCGGCAATAAGTTGCTGTATTTTACGCTCCACCAACTTCATTACACCCGGTTTTTTAAAGGGATCAACCTCCAGTTCTATGGTTTTATCCAGTGGCATAACCCCCTTATTTGCCGCACGTACAGCCTTTGCCTGGCTGGTAAATGCCCTAAAATCAGCCTTCAGCTGAGGATCCTTTATAGCATGTACGGTAAAAATAGCAACCCCCTGGGCGCCACTTCGCAAGGCAGCATCCATGTCTGCAAGTATTTTACTACTGTTGGAAGCCATTAATCCACAGTACAAGGTTGTTTCCGCCTTTTTATCCCGAACATTTTCCAGCGTACAATCACTGATAAAACTAACATCCTCGGTATAAAAATTACTATACACCATCGGAAACACGATATCCAAGTTCCATTTCCCCCAATCCTGGCGCACCATCCGCGACGACATCTTAGGTGTAGGGAATGGTGATGCGGCCATAATTTTACCGCTTTTATGAACCGTTTCGGCAATAAGGTTGGCCACCTCCGTAATCTGGTCACAGCGAAACTGCCGCCAGTTCAGGTCAGTAGAAGGATCAGTTTGCGCACGCGGGTCATAACCATACGCAGCTTTAAATTTTTTGATCGCCTCCGGATGATAACCATAATCCCAAGCAGCATATTCACGATCCTGGACGATCCCATATTTCGGCCATAATGTCGTAGGTAAAACCACATCCACATAACGGTGATAATCAATTGCGATCCCGTTTAAGCCATCAATGGAAGTATATTCCTCTATTTTTTCCTTTATATAATTCCGTACCTCCGGTAAAACGGGCGATAAGAATTTATAATAACCAACATAAGCCATGGAGTCGGCTAAACTCGCCCCGTTCCGGTTTACCTCAAACCAATCCGGATGCGCTTTAAGAATACGCTCCCGGTCGTGCTCCAAGTTCATGGTCCATAACCAAGCATAGACCTCAATGCCGTATTTTTTCGCAATCGGAATAGCATTACGATAAGCCTGAGGTGAAGGAGCATTCAGCAATAGCCCATCAATCCCTAAAAAATTCATGGCGCGGCAAATAGAATCAAAATTTGCATCAGGGCGATAATCGAGCCAAGTCCAGAACATTGGATATTCGGTTTTTGCGGCCTCCCTATCCTTCGGCTGCGCAAGCAGTAAAGAAATAAAAATAAAGAGAAAGGTAAAAACAAGACATACCCTTTTTAAAATAAAGTTCATAATTCGTTAGAGGTTAAGTGAAAAAATGTAAAACCTGCATCGCTAAAAACCACAACCAACACAGATCCAGCCTAACAACCTTAAAAAGAAGTCCTTGACCGATGGCAACCCCACGAAGGGAAAACCATAAAGTCCTGCTTACGAAATCAGGATCTACTCATTAAAAAGTATCGGTTTAGAAAATAGGCTAGCATAGGTAAAGGTTAAGCAGCACAAATTCAAGGTATTAAATTTAATTAAAATTTTAAAATTAATAAAGAAAAAACTGTTTTTAAGCAACCTGAAATATCGGCCTAAGCCCTATACGCAGTTCCATTTTATTATTCCCTTTGGCTTTCTTATTTTTGTAGCTTAACAGAATATTCATGTCAACAAAAGAAGAAAAAATCGCGGGTTTTGATCCTTCACAACCCGGATTAGCAGATGCCAGTATATATGGATTACCTTTTGCCGCAGAAGAGAGTGAAATCGTTGTTGTAGCCGTGCCCTGGGAGGTAACCGTAAGTTATGGTGCAGGCGCTTCCGAAGGGCCGGCAGCCATCCTTGATGCCTCCTTTCAGGTAGACCTGCTGCACCAGGATTTTCCGGAACTATGGAAATTAGGGATCTACTTGGATGAAGGGCCAGAACATTGGAAAACACAAAGCGATAGCCATAAAGCCATGGCGCAGCCCATTATTGAAGCCTTAGAGCGTGGTGAAGACATTCAAAAAGACAGCCTACTAAAGGCAGACCTGGACCGCATTAATGCCGCCTCTGAAACCTTAAATGCCGAGCTTAAAGCACGCGTATTAGACTGGATGGCGAAGGGTAAGAAAGTTATTCTTCTGGGCGGCGACCACTCCACACCATTAGGATACTACCAAGCCTTAGCGACAAAACACAGCAATTTTGGTATCTTCCATTTCGACGCCCATATGGACCTACGCATCGCATACGAGGGATTTACCTACTCCCATGCCTCGATTATGTACAATGCCATACAGCTACCCGAAATCACGAAACTTGTGCAAGTGGGAATTCGGGATTTCTGCGAGCAAGAAGTAGCTGTTGTACAATCATCAAATAAGGTTAAAGTATTTACAGATTCAGATTTAAAAAAGGCGCAGTTTGAAGGAAAAACCTGGCAGCAGCAGATGGATGAAGCAATTGCCTTATTGCCACAACATGTCGCTGTAAGTTTTGATATTGATGCGCTATACCAATGGTACTGTCCAAATACAGGTACCCCCGTACCGGGAGGTTTATCTTACGAACAAGCGGTATATGCTTTAAACCGATTAGCCGAGTCTGGTAAAAATATAATTGGTATAGATCTAGTAGAAGTAGCCCCTGGCGATACCGATTGGGATGGTAATGTGGGAGCACGTTTATTGTTTCATATGTGCGGTGTACTGGCTAAAAACAACGGTTTAGCTGTAGGAACGCCGATAAACTTCCACTAAAAAGAAGGCAAGGTACAGCGACTTAAAATTAAGTTAATTTAAATAGCTGGAACGCTAGCGTTCCAGCTATTTTATTATCCCTTAGTACAGGATACTAGCCCGCCATTAAAGGATCCGTAATACTCGGCGCCCCATTCTCCAGTCTACCCGCAAAATGGAAGCTAAAGTCCGGATCTTCCAGACAAGTGATTTCCAAATCGTACCAGCCCTTACTTTTAGCAAAAGAAAGCACTGTTGGCCCTGAAAATGAGCTCTCCACAACCTGTGGCGCAAATAAGTCATAACTATTATCCTTAATTCGATAACTGAAATCCATATTATGTTTCTCAAAAAGCAAAACCCAATCTTTGCTTTTAAGATCCTGCTTTACCGATATCTCATGTCTTTTAGCACGATGCCCCGTAAAAGAACGATAAAAACCATTCGGACCATACACCCGCATCCTTACGACAGGAGTATCAAACTGCTCCCAGTTCCAAGCATAAGAAACCGGTTTACCCTGCTGCACTGCAAAATTCCATACCTGCCCTTTTCCCTTTACCTTACTCTGGTACGATACAGCATAAAAAGGTACGCCCATAACCTTATGACGCGGAATTGCCGATTCCTGTACAGCGAAGTCAAGTTGTAAACCATCCCCATCCATACGCGCATTCACCTCCATGCGGTACGGTAAAGCATTCGATGGCTTCGTGCCAGGCTCTTGTACCGCCCTGTCTTTCCCCTGTAAACCATGCACACGAATTTCGTCCAATTGCTGCTCCCGAATTTCCACAAAATCCGACGGAAATTTTTGCGATCGTGCACGGTAGATACGCTCAATATACGCATCGTGGTCCAGTGGCTTTAAGCGACTTAAATCAACCGATTTTTCAACCTTTCGGAATACCGAAGTTAAGTCGCCGGTAACCAGCCTGCGCCAATCGCTGATATTCGTTTCAACAATTCTCTTACCCGTTTTTTTAAATAAAAAGTGCTCCAAGAACTGAATATTAGATGTAAGGTCAAAAACCTCCGAATTCACCCATCCCCCTTTTGTCCAAGGCGAGGCAACCACCATGGGTACCCGAAACCCTAAGCCAATAGGGCTTTCCAAAATACTTTCCGCCTTGCCCGTACGCGTACGCTCCTGTTCCTGCGTAACATACTCATCCTCCGTGCGTAAACCCTTCGATACCGCACCAGTATCAGGGTCCGTCGTCAAGGGCGGTACAAATGGAGGTACATGGTCAAAGTAACCATCATTTTCATCGTAAGTAAGGATAAAAATGGTTTTTTTCCAGATTTCCGGATTCTTGGTTAAAATATCTAAGGCTTCAGACAGGTACCAAGCGCCATACCAAGGCGAGCCCGGGTGGTCAGAAAAACGACATGGAGCCACGAGCCAAGAAACTGTAGGGAGTTTATTTTCATCCACATCCTTACGAAACTGGTAGAAAACATCGCCCGCAGGCACCTCCACCTCCTGCAGCCTCTGTCCGTCGTTATAAGCAATCTTCTTGGTTTTATGATAATTTAAATCGCCCTTGTTTGTTACAAAGGCATTACGGTGAATAGCCTGCTGCTGTGGCGATAACAGGTTAAAATTTTCCTTAGAAAACCTAACAATATCCCGCTCCAAACCTGCGATAAGCTGCCTCTGTTTATCCCTGTCCGCAGCCTCATCCATCTGTCGGAGTTCCGCTTTCAGCTGCAGGATTTTTTCCTCCATAAAAGCCACATGCGCCGGGTGATAGCGCACCCCATATTGCTTATGAAACTCCAAATTATTGTCGGTAAAATTTGTTAACCACTCTTCAGCCTCCCCCTCCAAACCCACAGGAATACTTAATTCATTCTGGTACACCTTCCAAGATATTCCCGCTTCTTCTAATCGTTCGGGATATGTTTTCCAGCCTACATCCTTATAATTTATCTGGCCATTATCGACATGCGGAATCGAATGAGGGTCGCGTGGATTTTCGCGTACCGTGCCCGACCAAAAGTGCGATCTGTTGGCACTCGTACCCGTTAATGAAGCGCAGAAATGTTGATCACAAACGGTAAAAGCATCGGCAAAAGCATAATAAAATGGAATATCAGCACGATTATAATACCCCATCGTTAAGGGCATATTTTTAAAATCTGCTGGCCCCGGGCTTTTGGCATCCAGCCAATTGTCCATGAGTCCATAATTTCTTGCCGCAACCATGTCGCTCCAACCATGCGGTAAAGAACCCATCCATGTAGATTTACTACGTACAATATCCAAATGAAAGGGAGCAAAATGCTGGCCCTTTTTATTGGTTTGAACCCAGATAGGCAAACCATTACTTAATTGCAGCGCCCTAGGATCATTAAAACCACGTACCCCCTTTAACGAACCAAAGCAGTGGTCAAAAGAACGGTTTTCCTGCATTAAGAAGACAATATGCTCCGCATCCAGGTAAGTCGATCCTTCCTGAGCATCAATTGCCAGCGCCTTTTGAATAGAATTGGGCAGAAAATTAAATGCTGCCGTAGCTCCCGCCAAGAGGGAAGCTTTTTTTATAAATGCTCTTCTAGACTCCATTATTTTATTTTAACCACCAAGTTGGCAGATTAATATTATCGTTACCATTAAACTGTGCCTTAATGGCATCGGCTACATGTTTACTATTCGTATTATATTCATCCTGCGGATACATCCAACGGTAAGCCACTTTTACGTTAGCATTTTTCCTGAAAGAAGGATATCCCGTTCTGAGATGGTCGAAATAGGCCGTATACCCACCCTGATGGAAAGAACGAAAGTACTTCTGTAGCATAATAAGTTCAATTTTAGCCTCCGTCGACGAAGCATTTTCTAATTTAACCTTTTCTTGTGATAAATAAGCCGTTAAGCGATCCTTTGCGACAAAAGCCGCTAAACTTCCCTCCTTAGATTTAGCATAACGCTCATAAAAAAGGAAAGATCCTGTAATACCCTTGTTGTATAAGTCGGCAGCATCCGCCGTAATCCATCCACGTACAGCAGCTTCAGCCAGAATAAACTGCACCTCCGCATACCCCAATAAAGATAAAGGCTCGCCCACCGCATAATTTGGGAATCGGTCATGTACCTTCGACACCCTACCCGCTACAGCCTTTGCATTCACCTGCGCATAAGGCGCTATAGGGTCGCCACCTTCATACGAAGAAAAATCGTCCAGCGCCTTACCCTGCTCCTTGCCCAAGCGTGTTTGCGAGGCCACAACAAAAAGACGAGGATCCTTATAAGCCTGCAAACGTGCAATAAAGGTCGAATCCATATACATGCCAGAACCGTAACCACTGCTATTAAACTCCGGATATCGGTTGCCATCGATATCTAAAAACACCAGCTGACCATCATCAGCCCCAGTATCATCGTTAATAATCGGTTCATTCGCATAAATTTTGGCAAATTCATTGGGAATACTAAAAGGAAAATCTGTTGTCTTATTGGATAACGTTAATAAAACCTTTAAGCGGAAAGCATTAATTAACTTGCGCCAGCTAGCGCCTCTGCCCGCTAAAATAATATCCCCTTGAATCGGATTATTATCGTCCTTTAATAACGTATTCGCATCCTCCAGTTCTTTCAGAATACCTATAAAGACATCTTTTTGGCTATCATACTTGGGCATATAAATGCTATTACTCTCCCCTTTGGCAGCTTCAGAATATGGAATATCACCGAAGGTAAGGGTAAGGTTATACAAGTAATACGCCCGTATAAACTTAGCCAATGCCGAATACGATTTAACCCCAATTTTATCCGCCTCTTCCTGCATCTTTGTCACATTACGCAGCAGTTTATACTGGTCAAAACTACCACGTTGCCAATTGTAAATCTGATTGGCATTCTCGCCATCGGTTTGCACAATCATTTTTAGCGCATACAGCGGTCCGGTACCCCTCCAGGTACGGAAAGCATCCCACTGCACCTTAGTTAAAAGCGCTTGAGGGTGCGTTGTTGCCGCCTCGTTAGGGTTTTGGTTTATATCCGAAAGCTTTCGGCAAGACTGAAGACCAGCAAATCCGACAAGTCCCAGTGCTAGAAGCATATATTTTATCTTAGTTTTCATGAAATGCTATACCATTAAAATTTAAAGTTGAACGATACCCCAATATAACGTGTTGAAGGATCTTGTAAATCACCGTCGTTGCCAATACCGAAATCAGGATCGATATAAGGAACTTTTTTCCACATGGCCAGGTTGTAGCCAAAAACTGAAGCATCTAAACCTTTAAGCTGTTTTAATTTAAGCACTTTATTAAAGTCGTAACCCACAGACAGCCGGCGTAATTTTACAAACGAACGGTCAAATACATTGGCAAATGTTTTACTTTCCGATGTTGTCACACGCGCCTGGTACGGGTAATTTTGTGCCCAAGTTTGCCAATCCACGGCACGTGTATTCTGGGCATAGGTACGCGTATCCGAAGTAATATTACCATTGATATCGCGCTGCACTTCTCCCCCCGTTACCACAACACCCTCGGGCACGTAAATAAACTGCCCAGCATCATACTGCTCCTGCCTGTACTGGGTAGAAGCCGGATGTTTTCCTCCCCACCACATTTTTTCTATTGTTGTCGAGTTCATCACCCCACCAATGGAGCCATCGATGTCTAACGCAACCTGTATACCCTTGTATTGGAAATTATTGGAGAACCCAAACTGCCAATCCGGATTTAAGTAACCCATATATTGCGGAAAAGGATTACGAATTGGCATGCCCGTATTAGCGTTTAAGATTACCTTTCCCTCCGGTGTTTTTTCCCATGCTGTAGCATAATACGCATCGGCACGATCGTTTAATTTAAGGTTACCAAATTTAGGGTTGTCATCATATATTTCGGTCAGACGTTTCACCATCCGTGTCCAGTTCAGGGAAGTATTCCATTCAAAATTTGTGTTTTTAATAATATTAGCACCTACAGTAACCTCATAACCCTGGGTAGTATACACATTACCATTGATGGTACGGCTGGCGAAAGCCGACCCTAAAGATATGGGCAGGTTAATAATATTGCTGTAATCGGATATATTGTAATACGTAAAATCTACATTCAACTTATTGTTAAAGAAACCCAGTGAAGTACCAATTTCAAGGGACCTAGACTTCTCTGGCAATAAATACGGATTCACCAACTTTTGCGGATAATCTACTGAAGGAATAGAGCCATAGGTAACATCCTTTTTGTAAGTAGGACTGATTTCATACGCACTAAAATCATTGGATACCCAAGCCACAGAACTAAAGACCTTCAAGTAATCTATCTGCTCTGGCATTTTAAAATAATCCGATAGCACCGAGCTTAACGATATACTCGGGTAAAAGAAAGATTGATTTTCCTTATTAAAAGTCGACGACCAATCGTTTCTTCCCGAAAAATTTAAATACGTAGACTTAAAGATACTTAAGTTAACAGCGCCATATAAGCTGCGGATAACCTTTTCATTAAAATTCGATGTTGCCTTCACCGGACCTTGGGTATTTCCTAAACTATAGATAAAAGGAACCACAAGACCGTCGGTCGTTTGGTACAGCGTTCTTTGCGTACGGTCGAAGGTCGACGAACCAGCATTCACGGTTAAGCCAAAATTTTCCGATATTTTTTTGTCGTATGTCGCTAAGATATCCGCGTCGAAATTCAACTGTTTACTGCTCCAATTTTTATAATCCCCGTTTCTTGAATCGTCATAATTCATATACGATTTAGGGCTCTGTAAATCACTAAAATTCGATTTCTGCCTTGCCGAGACCCGACCTTTAACCGTAAACTCCGGCGTAACTTTCCAAGATAATTCCGACTGTCCATGAATGATATCATCGTCGTATTTCTGATTTAGCTCATAAGCCGCAAAATAGGGGTTATTATACCAAGCATAGTTATAGTTTGCCTGTCTGTAGCCCTCCTGTCCAGGAATGTACAAATGCTCGCTCAACTCGCGACCATTCACATCATTACCCATCCATAACAAAATGGTATACATATGGTTTTTAGGGCCATACCCATAGCGGGGATAATTGGGCGACTGAACTTTATTATACGATACATTAAGGTTAAACTGTAATTCAGGAGTAAAGCGGTATGCGGTATTCAAATTTACACCACCCGTTGTTAATTTTGTATTAGGAACCTGCCCCGTCTGCGTGGCATATTTTGCCGAACTAAATAAGCTAACTTTCTCCGTTCGGTACGATATAGTCGCATTATTTTCCGATACAAAACCCGTGCGTAAGAAATCCTTAAGGTTATTATGCGACACCCAATCGATTGGAACACGTTCGTATCGGCTTTTATCGTTATATTTTGTTCCGCGAACATCCCCCCACCAAGGGATAACCTCACCCGACACCTTATCACGTATAGGTGAATTCCACTGCGCTATCTTCTGTCCGGTATTAAGCTTGGGCCCCCAGGTCATATCACCATCGGAAATACCACCGTCACTGCCGTCCCAAAATTCATATTTTCCGTTGGAGCCCGAACCGAATTCCATTTGCGATTCCGGAAATACAGTAAAGCCCGCAGAAAACATCGTACTAGAGCCCACCGTAAACGTTAAGTTTTCACTTTTTCCGGTACGCGTAGTAATCATAATAGCACCATTGCGGCCACGTATACCATAAAGCACCGATGCTGCGGCACCCTTTAACACATTAATATTCTCTATATTCTGACTAGGAATATCAAACAATGCCGTTTCTACAGGAACACCATCGACCACAATAAGCGGAGTACGTCCGCGCAGGTTAAACGTTGGCGCCTGAAAAATACCCGTAGGGTTATTTACATTTAAGCCAGCCACCTGCCCCGATAAAGCAGAGCCGATATTCATGGTTTTTGCTTCTTTCAAAACATCCACCTTCACCTCTTGTGTAGCATAGCCCAGCTGTCTTTTTTGCTGTTTAATACCAATGGCCGTAACCACCACCTCATCCAACTGCGAGTTGTCGCGAGATAATAAAATCTCCATTTTATTGCTCGACAAGGTTAACGACTGCGTAGCATAACCCAATGCCGTTATTCGAATCCTATCACCCAGGGAAGCTTTAATTTTAAAATTACCTTTAAAATCTGTTCTGGAAACCTGCTTATTGCTATCGTTAAAAATAGTAGCGCCATCTACGGGATTACCATCCACATCACGAACGGTTCCTTCCATGACTTCCTCCATTATACCCCGTTTAACGGAAACCGTCGTTGGACCAAGAGTGTTTGCCCAAACCTGTTCAGGCGGCATGCAGCACAAAACGGCTAAACAGATCCCCAAAGGGGTACCCTTAAAAAGATACTTAAATTGTTTTGGTTTCATTCCTAATTTTGATTTCCCCAAAACAAAGAATTAAATATTAAGTCAACATTATCCCCTTGTAAACAAAACATGTAAGTCTGCCAACCCTGCTGTGAGCCATACGAAAACCAGCCGTTAAAAATAAAAAAAGTGAAAAAGCCATTACGCTTTTTCACTTTTCAAACCTATAAAAATCATTATTTTAATCCAATTACTGATCCCACCAATCGTCGGTACGGAATGGCGATGCCGGCAAGGCCTCCTTATTAAAAATACTTAAATCCGGGTTGTCCGCAAATCCATACCGAATAGCAACCGGATGCGGCACCTCTTTGGCCGTTAAAAAAACAGTATTGCCGATCACCTTAATTGCTGCAGGATAAAAGACCCTATCTTTTCCGGCTAGCGTAAAGCCCGACGTAACGCCAGTAGGCTGATGAACCAATAAACTCCCCAGCGGATCGAAAGTCAGCACAGCCTGGTCGCCTTTAATTTGGTAACGTTTTAACTGTGGCCCCTGTGCCGTAATATGCTTACCATAAAGATTTCGCAAGGCGATAAGTCCAAGTCGGCGACCGACCTCCTGTTTATTTTTAGGATGAATATCATACGCATCACCCACATCCGCAATAACCGCCATCCCCGTATGGTTAAGTTTTAATGTATTAGCCTGCGCATCGCGTATTTCGGCAAAGGCTGAAGGTTTAGGCTGTTCGGTTTTCTCCCTATAATTTGCCAATTGTACAAAGTAAAAAGGCAGGCTGTTATTTTGCCATTTGGAACGCCAATCCTGAATCATAGCCGGAAATAGCTGCCTGTAACGTTGCACATCACGCTCGGCATTGCTTTCACCCTGGTACCAGATTACGCCCCGAATGGCAACATCCTTAAAAGGATTTACCATTGCATTGAACAAAACCGTAGGACGATTAGGGCCATCAATAGCCGACGGCATAGCAGGCATCTTCTTCAAATCCAAACCAACGTTAAGCTTCCATGGCCCAGCAATAGATAACTCCTGCAGATCAGGCCCCGTAATTTTAAGTTGATCCAAGGAGCCATACAAGCCCCCATCGCCGGCACCATCAAAAACCTTAATCGCAATCTTAACCTCCGTTGATGTCACCAAAGCCGCGGGGATTACATAATTCCTATTCTGTGTAAAACCCTCCGTGGCGCCAACCCGAGTACCATTAACAAACGTAAAATCATTATCATCTATAGGTCCCAGCGACAATTGTAACTCTTTACCCACCCAATTATCGGGAATATTCACCGTCTTACGGAAGTAAACGATACCATCCAAGCCCGGGTACAACGCCTTATCAAAGGGCTGTGGCAACAATATCGTATTCCAATCCGCATCGTCGACATCTTTCGCTGTCCATCCACCCGTAGACCGATTAAAGCCAAGGTCATTCTCCGCTAGCAGCTGATTCCATAATCCCAGTTCCTGTTTGTAATCCGCTTCTGCAGTTTTACTTTCCAGGCGTTTTATGCCCGATGCATAAGCATCAAATTTCGCTAAAGCCTGACTACTCGACCAAGCTTCAATAAAAGTGCCTCCCCAGGAAGAATGAATTAAACCAATAGGAATACCCGTTTTCTCATACAGCTCGCGCGCAAAAAAATAAGCCGTAGCCGAAAAATCAGGTATGGTATTTGGCGACACCGCATTCCACCCATCCCACAACACCGCTGCATGCTGCTGCGGTACTTCCGCCGTAGCCTGTTTAACCTGAAGGAAACGAATATTAGGGTAATTTGCCAGCGCAATTTCCCTTTTAAAGTTCTGTATATTTCCCCATCCTGCAAGAGGCATTTCCATATTCGATTGCCCCGAGCAGAACCAAACCTCACCAATAAGCACATTATTCAATTGCAGCACATCGCCATCATCGAACTTCAGCGTATAAGGGCCACCATAAGCCGGTGTTTTTACCGCTATCGACCAAGTCTGGTCGTCGGCCACTATCGCCTCATAAGCTTTGTTATCCCAACCCGTTGTAATTTTTACTTTTTTACCCCCACCGTTACTCGTTCCCCAAAGTTTTACTTTTTGCTTCTGCTGCAAAACCATATTGTCGCCAAAAACATCAGGCAAGGTCACTTCAGCATAACCTACAGCCGAAGAAAGCAACCCTAAAAGTAAAAGTATATTTTTTTTAATAGGCATATGTTAATAAGTTGAATAGATGTATAGATGTAAAGTTATAAAGATATATAGATAAAAAGATGTTAAGTCGTTTTCAAGCAACGCTGTTCGTATAAAGATAAGAAATTTGCCTAAGAAGCCACCCCAATGGGAGATAGCAAAACATACAGCCCAACCATTAAGAGCAATAATATAAAGGCATAGCGATAGCGACCTTTCCAATACGATTCGCGGCCAGCTTTAGAGAAGTCGACTTTAAAATCACTATGATATTGCGGGTACAAAAATCGGCTACCCAAATAAATAATAAGCGAGACAACGACAAATAAAATGGCAAAAATATGCAAGTAATGTAAGTCAATATCCAATACAAATTTCAACAGCGCGAAACCCAGCATAAATATAAACAGCCCTACCTGAGCCATTTGTGGCGCCACACTTCTCGACAAAATCCCCATCAGCATAATGGTAAAAATAGGCATATTAAAAAAGCCAGAAACCGTTTGCAAGTACGTATAAAAGCCATCGTGTGCAAATAATATAAACGGCGCAATTACCATGGCAAAAAGAGAAACGATAATTTCAAAAAACTTCCCTTTTTTTAATAATTCATCGTCGGAAATAGGTTTATTTTTACGTGCTAATAAAGGTTTGTAAATGTTAAAAACAAAAAGGCTACCACAACTTTGCAACCCGGCAGTATACGTAGTCATAGCGGCACCAAATACCAAGGCAAGCGAAAAACCGACAAAAATATCCGGAAGAATATGTTTAATTAACTCCGGAAATACCGACGCCGTAGGAACCACATTTGGAATAATATGTACCGCCAACAAGCCGGGCAAATTAATAAGAAAAGGCATCAACAACTTACCCCCGGCCGCAAAAGTCATCCCTTTTTGCGCCTCCTCAAGGTTCTTGGCACTAAGCGACTGCTGCGCAATATATTGCTCCATGCCCCAATAGTAAAAATTGATTAATATCATCCCCGTAAAGAGGGTACTAAAAGGCACAGCATCCCTATGCGAGCCAACCGCATTGAGGTGTTCCGTTTTGGAGGATAATATGGTTTTTAACCCCACCATCATGCTGCCATCACCCAGATGCCATAAGCCATAAATAGGAATAATCAAAGCCAGAAAAAACAACCCAATGCCCAGCGTCATATCTGAAATAGAAATCATTTTCAGACCACCCAATATGGTATAACCACTCGCAATAATCCCTAAAGTCCAAACCAGCATCCAAATACTCTGCCAATACGAGATATTAAAATAGCCCGGTAAGTCAAACATCGAGGCAAAGCTAAGTGCGCCGCCATACAATACCGGAGGCAAAAGGTTAACCATATAACCTAATAAGACAATAATAGAAACTAAGGTTTTTGTAGCATTATTATAGCGGAGCGACAAAAAATCCGGCACCGTACGAAAGCCATTTTTAAAATAAATAGGCAACAAAAATTCAGAGACCAACAACATGGCCAAGACCGAGCTTACCCCCCAGCCTATAACAGAAAGGTTGTTGATATAAACCGATTCATTCTCGCCAATAAATTGGTTGGCACTTAAATTTGTTAACAGCAGGGCAGCCCCCACCATTACAAACCCATTACTTCTTCCAGCGAGGAAGAAACCGTTTAGTGTTTTACTATACTTTCCCTTAAACTTTAAGAAAGACCAAAGGGCAACGATGCTTGTAAAAAAACAAAAACTCAGTAATACCATACCCCTACACGCTAAGATTAGACAGATTGCCTATCGTACAAAACTGTAGGCACAAATTCCTGTATAATATAACGCGTATTGATAAATAGCGCAGCGAGCTCGCCCATACGTGCGAAGTCTGTAGAAAACGTAGTAATACCACCACAGATAATTTCTTTAATAACATCATCATTGTGTGCTAATATAGCCAGATCTCTGCCCAAGACCCATTTTTTCTGTACCACCTCTTTTAACATAAGGTACAGCTCAGGGTTATGAATGGTAAAGTAAACTTTACCTTTCTCCAGGGTACCCTGCTTATATTTCTTTTCAATGCGACCGTTCAAATTGCTATCCTTCAGAAAGCTCATAAACGCACTTTTTAGCGCATCAGGTTCCGCCGTATTTTTACGGAAGAAATAAACAATTTCATCATAACGCTCCAATTTAGGTTTTAAATCGGAGAACACTTTAAGAGCCGACTGTTCAAACTCCTGTGCCACAAAAGAATAATCATCGCCTAAATCCATAAAACGATCTATAAGCAATAATTTTGTTGGCGAAATAGACAGCAACAACTCCTTCGAGCGTTCATTTTCTATCGGCGCCACCACATACACCGTATAACGACCGTTAATACGGTTAAAAATATCCTCAAAAGTTTCTGTGTTATTGTGGTGGAAGAAAAGATCCACCACAATATCATCAGAAATATTAGCTTTTAATTCCGAAACCAGCGTATCCTGAAAGGTGTCATAAGCATACAACACTACAGCCACCTTTTGCTGCATGCTTGTGTTATTGCTGATTACAAAATAGCCCTTACGGTTTTTAGATTCTACAATACCATGAGCAATAAGATCGCGATACGCCTTTACAAAAGTCTCTCTGGCAAAGCCCAGTTCCTTTATCAGCATATTTACCGAAGGCAAACTGTCGTGAACTTTCAATTCATTGGCATCAATAGCATCCAATACCCCTTGCACAATACACTCGTGCTTAGATAAGGTCTGTAAACTTTCTAATTTTTTAATTCTAGCAAATAACAAAGCGTAAGCCGCCTCACTTGATTTCTTCATAAAATTTTGGTCCTAATTAAAGGTCAATACGGAACAATTTGGCACCAGCCTCTTTGAAATGTACCGTACCTGTTGGTTGTAAATTTACCTGTTCTTTTGTAAATAACTCTTTAGCCTGGTAAGTTTTATTTCCTTCTAGGCTAAAGTCCTTAAGGTTCAGCGATAAGTTTGTTGCTTCATTCTTAAAGTTAAACGCCGCAATATAAACACTATTACCCACTTTTTTCACATACGTATCGTTTGCCGCTTTACCAGAAGCAAAACCAACCGGTATAAAGCTACGGCCATCATTTACGACATTCAGCAATTCTTTATCCTGTAAGTACACATTAATCTGCTGTTGCCATCCTTCTTTTTTAGAAAAATCATCCCCAAGAATAATTGTACCCGTTACTAATCCAGACAACAAACGAGCCTTATTTACCTCCGGTCCTTCGCCCGTAAAAACCAAGTGATCAGCATCGATAAACTCATAAATATGCGTCTGCCACCAGCCATAACTTACCGAGTTCAACGTATATTGAGTTTGGTCGATAGTATGCCAAGCATCGCAGGCAATTCTACGCATATGCGCAAAAGGCGCCGTTGCTAAAGAAGGAGATATTGCAGCATAAATTAACATCTGACCATCCAAAACATCCACCAAATGTTTCATACCCACGGAATATGCCTGCATACCCGTTGTAACCTTAGGATCTGAAAAACCTGTAGACTCAATGGCGGCGTGCGATAAGAAATCTATCTTTATCATCTCGAAACCACATTCCTTAAGTTTTCCTAAGATATAATCCATACGCTTCTGCGTACCCGGGTGCGTAGGATCCAAAGCGCGGCCACCATCCAGATCGTGGTACCCCTTAGCCGTTTTAGTCCACATTTCGCCGAAGGTATAGTTGCTACCCTCCGCTTTACGATTCGGACCACTGCCATGCCCCCAGTCAGTAAAAGGCGCCCAATACGCTCCAGGTTTCAAGCCTAAATCCTTACAATATTTAACAAATTCTTTCAATTTTGTATAGTCGCCAGACATACCACCCGGCACCATATTATCCCAAAAAGAATCCAAGTCAATATACGCATCCCCCTGCTGATTGCGGAAATGCGGAATCTGCTTAGCAAAATAATCGGCAGTACCGGTAGCATTTTCAAAGGATAACTTCTCTTGAATAACCCCCCAGCTGTTCCAGCCGATAGGCGTTCCTTTATCCCATTTTTTAAGGTAAGCCGGGAACAGCGTATTATGCGTTTTCGCAAATACATCCATACCCTTACGCCAATCGTTCTGTAAGCCGACGAAAAACAAAGGAGATTTCAACTGGTCGCCCTTAACAAAGCCATGCCCCATAGAATCGCGTGTGATAGTAACATCCACAAAACCCGCCTGCGCCTCTAAGAAATTATAACTTTTAGCATCCCCTTGGATATGTATACCCGATTTCCAGGTCGACTGATCCAAAGAACCTAAAATCAAACCCCTATTCGAATGCTTATCGTACACTACCCCTACTTCGGCGCTCACCTTATTTGAAGTACTAAGGGACTCATTTTCATAGGATATAAAAGTGTCGTTATCCCATGGCATAGCAATTTGGTGTAAAGCACTGCCCAACTGTCCAGTTTGATTTTTAGCCTGCAACGGCACCATCTTATTCGACGACAATGCTTTACCATTAACCTCCACCTGAACCAAAACAAAATCTTGATTATCATAAAGGTAAAAATGCTGCTTAATCTCCTTTCCGTTTTTTGTTTTACCCGTAAAGGTATACTGTTTCCCTTTCCCTAAAGCGTCATTAATAGCTTTTTCTGCCGTCAATCTTTTACCGATAATTTCGGCAGAACTCACGGTTGAGCCATCCGCCAAAGCCACATAAGAAATAGCGTCTTTAACAAAAACATCTTTATTTTTAGAAATGGAATAACTACCCGATTGGCTGTTATACTCCAATACCAGATGCTTGTTTGACATCGTTTTCTTTTGTGCCTGGCTAAGCGAAATTCCGCCTAAGACCAACAGTAAAGTAATACTTAATTTTGTGCGATTCATTGTTTTTTGTTTGTTATTGTAAGGTTATTTTAAACTCCTTAATCTTTACATACTCATACTCGTTCACCATATTGAGTAAAAGACCGAAGTTATAATCTGTTTTTTGTTTTATTTCAAAATTTAATCCTTCCGAATTTTTCAGCTCATTATACGCTTTTGCCTGACTTATATTCGCTAGGTCAGGGATCCCCGCTTTACTGCCCAATACAAGGTACACGCTCGAATTGTTGTTGTAGCCAGTCTCAGGATCGGTTGTAACCGTATACTTCCCAGGCCAAAACGTTGCCTGTTGTTCGGTTTTACCATTTTTAATCAGCTGTGCGCCTCCCCATCCTGTTTCCCATTGCATCACGGCATCACCATTTTCATAACCACCATAGCCACCATTTTGATTTTTAGCAGCAGTATTCGTCTGCCAATACTCCAACGTTCCCCAGCGCTCGCCACTAAAACTTCCCGGAGAAAATGGCTTTTTAAAATTTTGTAAGTACCAAGCAGTGATATCACCCTTCGGGCGAATTTTTTTCGGTGTCCCTACGACAAAGGTATCAATTGCAAGGGCATCTGGTTTGTAACATGTTTGGTATGTAATATCCCCCTCCAAGTTGTAATCGGCAATTTTTGTCTTTTCATCGAGTGCTTTTGTCACGATCACCTTATCCGTTACAGCCCCTGATTTGGAGTTATACGTAAAATGTATACAAGGAACCCCCATATACGTAGATACATTCTGCCAATCCAACTCCACATTTTGGCCGGCCACAAAGCTATACCCTAAAAGCTGCCTATCCACAAGCCCCGCGCGGTACCTGTCGCCATATACATTGCCTGTAATAAACGTAGGGATAGAGAAATTACCTTTATCATCAAGGCTACGAACCTCAAAGTTTATCGGCCCTTCCGGCAAGTTGTTAATTTGTTTTTTTAGGGAGTCGATATTCGAAGTTAAAGTTACCGGAAAAGTAATTGAATCCTTTTTGTTATTCCAGTAAACACGCACCGCAGAAACACCCCTGTTTACGGAAAAGAACCCTTCCAACTGCACCCTATATTTACCCGAGCGCAGCACAATAGAATCCATTTTTGCCGGATATACAATTTCCTTACCATCAAAAGATTTGGTAAAGTCGTTCATTTTACTGCAGGACCCCATAAGTGAAAGCCCTGCTAATGGTAACAATATATGTTTAAAATTCATGATTTTTCGATTAAATGATTAATAGATTCCCCACACCTGCAATTGGGCCATCTGAATAAAGTAGCTACCTCTCCAATTACGTAAGTTACGCACACGTAAGTACTTGTATTTAGGTGCATTACTTGGAACGTCGAAAGACCAGCCGGCACGACCATAATCCTCATCCGCCCCCGTATTAGTTCCCGACGGTGTACCCGACGGTTTACGTACCGTGTAAGTACCTAGCAGATCCCAACTTTCCCAGGAACCATCTTCTTTCGGGTTGTTGCTACCCCAAACTTCAAAATCACGAATATTACCCTTATCGTAGAAGCCAGCCTCGCGGCGTGGGAAAATAACCACACGGCTAATTTGCGCTTCTTTTCCTAACGAAAAGGTCAAGGAAACCGGAGCGCCAGCACTTTCCACCGTATACAGACTAGGCCAACGGTTTGGATCCATGTTACCGTCAAAAATCATTTGCATATTCGTACCATACTGATACTGCGCATCGCCAGGATAATTTAATGGAATAAACTGCTGTCTATCTAACAAATTCTCCTCAAAAGGTGTGATGGTTTTGAATAAGGTATCCGATTTATTCAACCAACGATCGCGCACATAAAAGGCAAAATTCAGCGGCTTAGGTTTAAAGCCACGTACATTGCTAACAATAACCGAGTCGCTGGTAAAAACAGACTCTAATGGCACATAATCACCATTTCCCAAGGAGTCTACCAAAGGAACAATCACTACATTACCTTTATTCTCGTTCACCGAATTTATGCGTACACCACCAAAAGTCGCCGATGCCTCCAACTCCTTAAAAACAAGCTGGTAAATCGGGGTTGTAGGCTTTACAGTAACCGTTATCGGATCCGAACTGACTTCCGACTTACTAACCGTATACAAGGTAATATCCTGCGGTGAAGTATCCGCAAAACCATCAATTGTAATTTGGGTATTGTACTGCGACGATTTTACCGAGCGCACCTGCCCCGACGCCATGGTATACTCGGCCTTGACATAAAGGACCTCCACATTATCCGGGAGATCATATTTTATTAACGCTTTTCCAGGGCCATTAACCACCGAAACATTCGATAATACACCCGGTTTGGTGCCATCATTTTCAATTAATGTCCAGCCCTTATCCGCTTTACAGCTCCACAATATACTGGATACACATCCTAAAAGTAAAGCCGATTTTATAGTATGTTTAAAATTTTTCATGAATTTGGAAATTAAAGTTAAAAAACGATTACCATCCTGGATTTTGCACCAAATTAGGATTCGTCAATAAATTACCTTCGGCAATAGGCCACAGATAGTCACGCGGCGCTATAAACCTCTGCGAGAAAAACGTCTGTTCCTTATAAAACAATTCAGGACGATTTTTATCCTGGTTACGATCCCAACCGGTAATATTTTTATTTAATTCCACTGCCGCCAGTTTCCAACGGCGAAGATCCCAGAAACGCGCGCCCTCAAAAGACATTTCAATATTCCTTTCACGCTGAATAATATCACGTAAACCTTGTTTCGAGTTTGGTTTATCCGGATTTTTAGAATACGACGCCCAGCTTTCCTTAACCCCCTTTAAACCCGCCCTGGCGCGAACCAAGTCTACATATTTAAACACATCCGCTGTAGGACCTTCAGCCTCATTTAAAGCCTCTGCATACATCAAATACAAATCCGCTAAACGCAGCATTGGCCAAGGATACTCCTCTATATGGCTACTGTTTCCATCTTTAAATGCAAATTTCCAGTTGACCAACTTTTTCGGATAATACGTCGTAATCGGAATAGAAAAACCCGAGCCAAAACTTCCCAAACGCAATTCTGTTGTCCAGGTGTTTTCATCGCTACGTGTAGGGCTATTTTCCATGTACCAAATACCACCATCGAAACCCACATTGGCATAAAAACGGTTTTCACGATCAAAGTGCAAACGTGCTGTCTGGTAATTCGGAATATTGTTAAAACGCTCTGCTTGCGTGCCCGCACGAAGTTGCGACTTATTGGTAAAGTCAAGTGTTTTATCCTCATCCATAGGTACCCCATTTCGCGTATAAAACTGTTCAATAATTTTAATCGTAGGTGCCAACACCCCATGTACCCCATTATTGCCCGCATGGTTGGGGTCAATATGTGCCATAGAAGAATACTGCAACTGCCAGGTTCTAGAATTCGAGTTGCCCCAGATAATCTCACTGTTCCATTTTTCCGTAACCGCATTACGGATACTCATTTGCGTAATAGTAGTATCCGATAATTTAAAAGTAGGACTTATAAATTTAAACAGCTGCACACCCAACGATTCGTTAGCATCGATAGCAGCCTTGGCAGCTTTTGCTGCTAAAGTCCATTTCTCCTGCGAGAAAGTCTGGTTAAAAAACGGCTTACCATCCTTACTTAAAAATCCAGCAAAGTCGGTATTGCCATTAAACAAAGGACTTGCAGCATACAACAATATTTTGGCCTTAATACCCAAGGCTATAGGCTTGGTAATACGGCCTAAATCCGTTACCGGCGATTGCACCGCATTCGGTAACTTATCAATAGCCTCGTCTAAGATATTTACGATATAATTAACGACATCATCCACCGGTAGCTGATGAGGTTTGGCCTCATTAATATCAATATCCACCGGAAAATTAGTATCCAAAATAGGAATAGGTCCGTATTGACGCATCAGCATAAAATGATAATATGCTTTTAAAAATAGCACCTCACCTTCCCAAGCTTTACGCTCGTCGGGCATTAAGTCGCGCACCTTTGTTAAGTCGCGAATATTTTCTAAGAAGATATTACAGTCGCGGATAGCCCTATACATCGAGTTATCCCAGTAATTACCATACACCCAGTTTGCAGATTGGTTACCCCGAGCTACGGCCCAGTTATAGCCATTTATACTTACGGTAGGCAAATCTAACCAAAACTCGTCGCCACCAAGGAAAGCGATATTCTGCGTCGGATCGCCGTCGTTAGGGAGATAGTGGTAACAAGTTGCTAAATATTTTATCGCTTCACTACGCATAGTAAAAGCATTATCAACGGTAGCCACATTATCAGGCACCACATCTAAAAAGTTACACGATTGCATAGACAATGCACCCGCAAAAATTAATATTTTAAGTTTAGAATATTTTTTCATGAATAAGCCCTCCGTTAAAAACCAACATTAATACCAATATTGTATACCGCTTGAATAGGGTAACCAATACCTTCACCACCCATTTCTGGATCCCACATTTTAAATTTACTCCATACGCCCAAGTTTAAACCATTGGCATAGATACGTAAATTCGAAATGCGCATGCGTTCCAATTTTTTTGCAGGCACATTGTACCCCAATTCAACAGATTTAAGGCGTAAGAAAGCCCCGTTACGCATCCACCACGTAGAAGTCTGGCCATTGTTGTTATTATAACCGTCGGTTAAACGCGGCCACATCGCACGGATATCCTGATTATCTTCAGACCAGTAGCTTTGCGCAATTTCTTTTAACAATCCATTTTGTGAACCCGCATATTTAGGGTCCGGATTAAATGCAAATGGTGTAACATTCTTAGGGTCGATAAAGAAAGACGAACGTGCTGACCCCTGGAAGAACGCAGATAAGTCTACATTTTTATAGCCTACAGTAAAACCACCACCATAAATAATTTCCGGCACAGTAGGGAAACCAATAGGCATCACATCTAAAGAACTAATTTTGCCATCACCATTAAAATCACGGTACTTAATATCGCCACCTAAAGCAGGGAAAAGATCGCCAAAGTTTTGTGTTGGTGAGTTTGCCGCTTCCACATCGTCGACAAATAAACGTTCTGCAACATAACCGTAAACCTGGTTGATGGACTTGCCGATACGGCTAAGGTATTTTAAATCGGCAGGGTAATCGGGCTCCTCGTTATGGACAACCTTACTTCTAGCATAAGTCATATTGGCACGTAATTGTGTCCACCAGTCGCTGTTAAAAGTCTTGTTGTAATCCAATGCTAAATCGAAACCACGCGTATTGGCTTTACCCATATTCGCTTGCACCGTATTTTGGAAACCAGCAGTAGAAGGAATATTTGAACGGCCCATTAAAATTCTACTGGTATTGTTGTTATACACATCCAAGACTGCGCCAAAACCATTTTTTAAGTTAAGATCAAAACCCACATTAATAGTTTTGGTAACCTGCCAGGTTATATTATTGTTGGCATAACGGCTGATAGAATACCCCGGGCGAGAGAATGCCCAGTTGCTACCCCAAGAGTAGCCATAACCTCCGTCATTCGGATTTACCTGCGAAAGGTAGAAAAAACGATCCCATTCATTACCGATCTGATCATTACCTACCAAACCAAATGTTCCTCTAATTTTCAACCTAGAAACCACAGGTAAAATAAAATCAAAAGCCTTCTCCTCATGTACATTCCATCCCAAACCAAAGGAAGGGAAGAAACCAAAGCGTTCATGTTTTGAAAAGCGCTCCGAACCATTATAACCGAAGTTTACCTCTGCCAAGTATTTATTACGGAACGCGTAGGTTGCTCTACCCGACAGGCCTATATTACGTGCAGGAAGGGCATCTTGTAAATTACCTCCTTTGGTGGTAATAAAATTACGCATAATACCGATCAACATACCCGTAATTTCATGATCTGTACCGATCGTGGTATTGTAATTTACCGACATCTCTCCATATAAAGTTGAATTTGACTCGCGGTTACCTGGAGAGTAATTTAAATATTCTGTACCATTGTTTTCATTTAACAGGTTTAGCACCTTCATATCCGTTCCCGGTAAAGCCGAGTAATTGTAGAAAAACGGACTAAAGTTTCTGCGGAGGTCAAAGTGCGCATAACGCTGTGTGTAGGCCATTAAACGCGCCGATAAACCCTTCGTTAAGAAGTCGAAATTCTGCTTTAATTCTACCTGAACATTTACATTCGACGTACTGTATTCCTGGAAGCCCGACACCATCTGTGCATACGGGTTATTATAAAAATTACGGGTTCTAGGAATATAATCATTACCAAACATCGGGTGTGTTTTCAGCGGATTCATCGAAGACGGATAGATTGCAGGGAACATAACCGGGTTGGACCAGATCGCACGTTTAAATACTTCGCCACCCCCATCAATAGGGCCTCTGTAATCGTCAAACTGTGCATAAGTACGCACGATACCAATTGTAGAAGGCGTAATATTTAACGTAACATTGGAACGTAAGGAGTAATTTTTAAGGTCGATATTATTGTCGAAGTTATTGCTTTTCTCCGAGCGTAATATACCACGATCCGAATTAAAGGTACCGGCAATATAGTACTGCGCCAGATTGCCCCCGCCCGATACGTTAAAGTTTAACCTTTGGTTTCGGGTAAAGTCCTTAATTAAATTATGAATCCAGTTATTGCTGGGGTATAAATACGGGTCGTCACCTCTTTCCGTATGCTCAATCTTATTGGGCGAATAGGGTAACGTTCCCTCCGGGTTACGTGTTAAAACAGCCTCATTGGCCATGTTCATATAGGTAATATTATCCGCAAATTTAAAGTTACGTGTGTTACTAGAGATCGAGTTTTCATAACGAACATTAAACTTAGCCTTACTAATAGCACCAGATTTGGTGAGAACCAAGACCACACCATTGGCACCACGCGCACCGTATAAAGCCGCTGCTGCTGCATCTTTTAATACGGAAAACCCGGAAATATCATCCGGCTGTAAACGCGCAAGGTCGGTATTGCTAGACTCAATACCGTCGATAAGAATTAAAGGATCTACCTTACCCGCACCAAATGATCCTACTCCGCGGATAAAAAACGAAGCATTATCCTTTCCAGGTTCTCCGCTACGCTGGTAGGCAATCATTCCCGATACACGGCCTGCCAACATCGATGTTAAGTTGGATGTTGGGCCCTTAAGTTCTTTAGGATTAATGGAAGTAATGGAAGCTACCATACTTGTTTTTCGTTGAGTACCGTAAGCTACAACGGTCACCTCCTCCACATTTTCACTGGTTGGTGATAGGTAAACCATCAGGCGACCCTCGGTTTCCAAGACCAGACTTTTTTTATCAAATCCTACCGAAGTAAACTCCAAGACATCCCCTTTTTGGACCTCTTTAAGTAGAAATAAACCCTGGCTATCCGTCCCTGTACGGGCGGTACGCCCCTTTACCGAGATGGTAACATTAGGAATAGGGAGTTGGCTGACGCTGTCTAGCACCTGCCCTTTTAAATCGAAAGATTTAGTCTGGGCTTCAGCTACAAAAGTGAGACTAAAAAGACATAGCAACAGGCCTATAACTTTCCAGCTTCTTTGTAAAAAATAATCGCAAACATGCATAAAGATTTTGGTTTTAAATTTTGGTTATAACATTTAAGCGTATATAGAATAGCCCTCTATTCTATTCTATACCATACGCAAATATAAACTACTTTTTTCTATATCAAAATATTTTTTAGACTATCTATAACAATAAAACAAAGGCTTGCGTTTAAGGAAAAAATATTAAATAATTTAGTATTTTTGAATGCTTACCCAGGTATAGTACCCTATATTAAAGCAAGCCTAAAACAAGCAGGGAATGACACTTGAATCGATTATTAATAAGATATACAATATACCGTTATCATCCAGATCTTTATTAGCAGAACATATAGAGGAGATGAGCTTAACGAAAGGTAAAATATTACTAAAAGCAAATAAAGTTGAACACGCTATTTACTTAATAAAATCGGGTATTGTGCGGGCCTACTCGGATCATGAGGATGGAGAGATTACCTTTTGGTTTGGTGAAGAAGGAGAAGCCATTCTTTCCATGAAAAGCTACGTACAGAATGCCCGTAGTTATGAAAATATTGAGTTACTCGAAGATTGTGTTTTATACAAAATCAGTATCCATACGTTAACACAGTTTTACGAAAAAGATATTCATATAGCCAATTGGGGGCGCAAACTGGCCGAAAACGAGCTGCTGAAGGTAGAAGAACGCCTAATTTCCAGGGAGCTCTTATCGGCCAAACAACGTTATGATAAATTACTGGAGCAGCAGCCATCTTTATTAAAGCGAGTACCCTTAAAGCACATTGCTTCGTATTTAGGTATCACACCTGTAAGCTTAAGTAGAATACGGAAGGAAAGATAAAACAATTACTTATCTTAGGATAAGTGTGGGGCATGATGTTGTGGTTAGTTTTGTACAGTTTTTAAATCCTAAAACAAATTTAAATATGACACATAAACAAGTAACAACCGAAACCCTTGTGGATACCATCTTCCCGGTAAAAACCCGAATCCGGCTGGCTTTAGTATGGGCGGTCGTACTGGCATTTTACTTATGGGGAAATAATTTTTTAGGCGCTAATTTAAATCTACTTACTGCGGCAGTATTATTCGGCCTCCTGCTATTTACCATAATTGCAGCTGCATTTGGTGTCGTAAAGGAAGCCGATGAGCTGGCTCATAAATTAGGTGAACCCTACGGCACATTAATCCTTACCCTTTCCATCGTTTCCATTGAAGTTATATTGATTGCCGCCGTAATGTTAGGACCAGGTGAAATGGCTACTATTGGTAAGGATTCTATATTTTCAGTTATGATGATAATACTCAACCTCGTCATGGGAATATGTCTCCTTGCCGGCGGATTAAAATATGGTGATCAGGCCTATAATGCACAAGGTACACTCACCTATATGGCTATGATAATTATGTTGGGCGGTATTGCATTAATGTTACCAAATTTTGTCCAAGGAGCAGGCAACGGTATTTTCACCAGCACACAGGCGGTATTTATTGCGGGATCTGTGGTTGTCCTGTATGCCTTCTTTCTATTCTTTCAAACCACAAAATATAGTTATTTATTTATACAACCGAAATCAGGTGCTATGGAAATTAGCTATGCAGAGCGGTTGGCAGACTTAAAAAATGTGCGCAACAGTAAGCAGCTTAGGCATGCGGGGCAAAAGAAAGAAATCTGGTTACGCTCGCTCATACTCGTCGCTATGATATTGCCTATTGTGCTGCTGTCACACAACATGGCGGTTGTGGTCGACTATGGTATCGCGACAGCCCAACTGCCGCTACAGTTAGGGGGTATTATTATTGCGGTTATTGTATTCACGCCTGAATCTATGACTGCAGTTAAAGCAACCTTAAACAATGAATTACAGCGCACTATAAACCTAAGCCATGGTGCTTTTGTATCCACAGTAGGATTAACAGTGCCTGCAGTGTTGGCAATTGGTTTGATTTCCGGAAAGACGGTGCAATTGGGCCTATCGCCAACGGAAACACTTTTATTTATGGTGACACTGGTGTTAAGCATGATAACCTTTATGGGCAAACGTACATCGCCTTTCCTGGGCATTATGCACCTGCTCCTATTTGTGTTGTTTATTGTACTGGTATTTAATCCTTAGGTGGAAAGAAAAAGGATTTAGGGTTGACTTTAAAATAGAGCCATACCGCTTTTGCCATGCGCCAAAATTCGGTAGCAGAGAGATTCCTCGAACGGAAAGCCAATAGCAAAGACAAGGAGAAGCTAACGGCAAAATTCATGAAACCAATTAAGCCAATCCCGACAATCCCCCACAGCCACATGTCAGTGGTAAGCTTGAAATTATGGCCATAACAGCCTAAAGCAAGATTACCACTGGCAAAGGTGATGTGGCGGATATCCAGATCTAAACCCAGAAATACGCCAATTGTAGCCGTAGATCCCATAAAAACACCAAACCAAATGTTTGATATAATGCCGGCCCATTTCCGTTCGTAAAACCCTGCGATACGATTTGTTCGTTCCTTGCCAAGTCGTTTTTTTAAGAAGGGATGCTCCTGTATACGGTAATACAAGACATGATACTTGTCGCGGTTGGCAACACTGCCTGCAATAATGCCTGACAAGAATAAAAATATACCGGCAATACCCGCGTGAAATAAAGCGGGTGAATCTACAGGACTTAAATCCTGAATTAACGTAAACCATTTTGCTGAGGCAATATTCACTTTGAATAGTTTATCAATACCCCATATTAGGAATAAACTTACTGGAAATGCCATAATTACATTACCAATAAATGCAATAAACTGCGAACGAAATAGACGTGCAAAGAAAACCGCAAAATTCCAATAGCGCTGTATAGCCGTATTTTCGCTGGCCGTAGTTTGCTGCTGCATGGCTTCCACCAAAGCCGAGGCCGTCATGGCGGGTTGTTTTGTAGCTAAGGTAGCGCCTACGAGATAAATGCTGGTGAAACCTACGGCATAATTAAAACTATAGAGCAGCGCATGTCCGAATGCACTGCTATGAACATTGCCCAGTAAAAGCTTAATAATGCATAAAGCGCCAACGATTATACCTCCCGCACATGCCGAGCGGAACATCTTCCAATATTCGGCGCGACTATTGGTTATATAATGCTCACCTGTTTGTGCAGTATGATGGGTAATTTCGTACGCAATGAGCTGTGTACTCTGTCCAATCAATCTGCGAATATTATTTTTACGGCAGTTATAGTCTATCAATTGAATGGCTAAATCGATAGTTTTTTTGTTCTTTTCCTTTTCAGATTCGATAATTAAAAAGGGTAGTAACTCTTTTATACGCTGCAACTGCTGCCGCATTCGTAAAAGTGTTTGGTTTACCTGTATAGAGATTCCAAACTTGTGGGAGTTTGAAAATGCCTGATCAATAAATTGCGCACATTGTTTGTGTAACACCAATAGCTGCTTATACTGCAAATCATCAGCCGACAGGTATTTTATTTCTCCCGCTAAAAAACGCTCATTAAGCTCGCCAAATTCACGACCTATGGCAATAAAAGGGCTATCAAAATTCTGAAACTCCGGAACCATCTTATTAATATCCGTTTCCATTGCCCTACCCGAAATGCGATGTAATAAGGTTTCAATACCGTACAAAACCTCTTTAATTTCAAATGGATTAGTTTTGTCGTATATATTATGGAACTGCAATAGCGTAAACAACCGGTAGCATTGCTCCTTAGGTATCAGCAGCAACCATTCGATATCCTTACGTACATAGAATACTTGATTTAATACATACTGCAACGTATTTTTTGGAGGCTGCTCGGGCAAAATGTTTGCTAACAGGCGTTTATGAATCTCACTCCGAAAATCGGCATACTTTATAATTCCAGCATCTGAAATAATCTGGTCAAAATCAAGGTCCCTAAGAAGGTTATGTACATAAAAGCTTAATATAACATTAGCCTCCTTATGCTGCTGTAGGAATTCGATAAGCGGTGTCAAATCCACTACGGCAGGCATATGCCTTCGCTTAGGTCTGAATATTGCGACCAATTGTATTAAAAAATCAATACATAAATCTTCCTTTTCCGTTAGCTGTAGCCGTTCGGCATATTTCTCAAACAATTGTTGAATTCGATGATAAGGCGTCAAATGAAAAATTATTAAGTAATAGCACACCCGTAAAAATGTGTATGTAGAACAAAAAAAGGGGGAAAATGTTTTCCCCCTTCGTATACTTTATGACCAGGCAGTTATTCGCCTTTACTAGCCAAATAGCGCTCCGCTTCCAGCGCCGCCATACAGCCTGTGCCTGCCGCAGTAATCGCCTGCCGATATACGTGATCCTGCACATCGCCACAAGCGAATACACCAGGGATGTTTGTTGCCGTCACATTAGGTTGGGTAATTAAGTAGCCCGTTTCATCCATATCCAATACCCCTTGGAACAATTCGGTATTCGGTTTATGACCAATGGCAACGAAAAAGCCGGTAACATCAATCACCTGAGATTCCTGCGATTTCGTATCGATCACTCTCACACCCGTCACCCCTTGACCATCACCCAAGATCTCTTCGGTTTCTGTGTTGAAATACACCACAATATTCGGCGTATTTAACACCCTATTTACCATAGCTTTGGAGGCACGAAACTCATCCCTACGGACGAACATATGCACGGTTTTACATAATTTAGCCAGGTAGGTAGCTTCCTCGGCAGCGGTATCTCCAGCCCCTACAATAGCCACGTCCTGACCTTTAAAGAAAAAGCCGTCACAAACGGCACATGCAGATACACCAAAACCATTATACTTCTCCTCCGATGGAAGGCCCAGCCATTTTGCCGTTGCACCCGTTGCAATAATTACGGTATCGGCAGTCACCGTCTTCACAGCATCGATTTCTACCGTGTGTACGCCCCCAGAGGTAGAAAAATCAACCTTTGTAACATAACCGAAGCGTACTTCTGTGCCGAAACGCTCGGCCTGAGCACGTAAATCCTCCATCATAACTGGGCCCGTGATACCGTTAGGATATCCAGGGAAGTTATCCACCTCTGTCGTCTGTGTTAATTGACCACCGGGAACAATACCGGTATAAACCACCGGTTTCAGATCTGCACGCGCCGCATAAATTGCTGCGGTATAACCTGCAGGTCCAGAACCAATTATTAAACACGCTAGGTGCTCTATTTCTTGTGTAGTATTCATCTAATATTTTGTAATTTACTTTTTGAATTTATCCTGCAATCCTTTTAACATATCTGTAGTAATAGGTTTTGCAGGTTCCGTTTTGTTTTTCATAACAGGCTTATTAACAGCACCACTACCCTGCTTAACCGAAACATCTTCTGTAGCTTCTTTTTGCTGGCTAGTTTTGTGCTCTTTCTTTAAGCTACGGTAGGCATTCCACTGTTCCTCGAGGATTTTTTTAGTATACCTGGGAAAGTCACCGTTTTGCATCCAAGCATAATAGCTAGGCTCCATATCAAAAACCTGAACAAGTTTACGGCCTTTGTGTTTTCCAAAATTAATGGTTACATCTCCCTCCTCATCATAAACAAGTCTGCCAGCAAAATCTGCTGGTTTACTTAAATTCGTGAATGTATGTAAAGCCTCTACGTCGTTTACTACCGGCTGAGAAATAACGCCGTGTTTATCTTCAAACTCCACATTTTCGTACTTGCTAAGCTGTGCCTTTAAAACCTCGTAGGTGGCACGAACATCGGCCTCCGCCTGATGGGCATTTTCTAAAGACTGGCCACAGTAAAACTTATAGGCTGCCTTTAGGGTACGTTGCTCCATTTGGTGGAATATATTTTGCACATCAATAAAAGAGCGACCATGTAGGGAGAAATCCACACCAGCGGCCAGAAATTCTTCCATCAACAAGGGAACATCAAATTTATTCGAGTTATATCCGGCCAGATCTGCATCCCCAATAAAAGCAGCAACCTCTGCGGCTAAGTGTTTAAAAGTCGGCAAATCCTTGACATCGTCATCGTAGATACCGTGAAAAATAGAAGATGCAGCAGGAATTGGCATTTCAGGATTAACCTTCTTTTGGTATACTAATTCCGTACCGTCGGGCATAATCTTTAAAATTGCAATCTCCACAATCTTATCTGTAGCTACATTTACCCCTGTTGTTTCCAGGTCAAAAAAAGCTAGCGGTCTTTTCAATTTCAATTCCATGGCCTAAAGATATGGCTAAATCTGTACATACAAAAATCCATTCCTTAATTCCTAAAATTTTTAAATATAAATGATAAATACCGCTAGTTTATCAAAAATAACTAGTATATTTTGACCGATATGGAATACAACAGGCAGTATTCTATGTGCAACCAAATATTACCTAATCTTTACTATTTTCTTACATTTGCAAACTTTATTTCGCCTGTAGCTGTATATGCATATGCAAGAGTACCTGTATTCTTTAGGATGCTGTACAGCTGGAATATCATTATAGTTTATCTTTTATGAATAACGAACAAACCTTACGATTATTTGACTTAGCCCGGCGGCAACAGGAATTATTTCCGGAGCTAGCTATGTTTTCCCATAAAGTTGACGGAGAATGGACCCCCATTTATGTTAATGAATTCTTAGAAACGGTAAATGCGCTATCTAAGGGTCTTATTGCACTGGGCGTGCAGCCCCAAGAAAAAGTAGCACTTATTGCAGACAGCAGTGTGGAATGGCATATTATGGACTTTGCTATTCAGCAGATTGGCGCCATTGTGGTGGCTATCTATCCCAATATTTCGGATAGCGACTACCAGTATATTTTTAATGATGCCGAAATTAAACTTTGTGTAACCCAAACCAAGAACCTTTATAACCGTATTTTAGGTCTGGAGAGTAATATCTACACCTTAAAATATGTTTTCTGTATGGATAAACAGGAGGATGTTCGGCATTGGGATGAGATTAAAGCCATTGGGGTTTCGGTGGCCGATACCCTTATCGCAGAACGCAGCGACCGTATATTGCCGACCGACTTGGCCACGTTGATCTATACCTCCGGTACTACAGGGAACCCTAAGGGAGTAATGCTATCGCATTCGAATATTATGTACAATGTAATGTCGGCTCGCGAAATTACACCCTTGCAGTCCTATAGTAGAGGTTTAACCTTTTTGCCACCCTGCCATGCCTACGAACGCATGGTGATATACACGTATCTCTATATTGGTATTACGGTATATATCGCCGAGGGATTGGATAAAATTGGCCAAAATATGGGGGAAGTAAAACCACATATCATGACCGCAGTACCTCGAATTCTGGAGAAGGTATACGAAAAGATTATGAAAAAAGGGCATGAACTACAAGGGACAAAACGTAAAATTTTCGACTGGGCGGTTGCTGTAGGTGAAAAGTATGACCCTAACCCGGAGAATCGTAGCTTTTCCTATGCGCTTAAACTTGCTGTTGCACGTAAACTGGTCTTAAATAAATGGTATCAAGCCTTAGGCGGAAAGCTCGTAACAGTGGCGTCGGGCTCTGCTTCCCTATCGCCCAAACTTGCCCGTGTATTATTGGCTGCAGGAATACCGATTTACGAAGGGTATGGACTAACCGAAGCTTCCCCTTTAATTGCTGTAAATCATTATATACAGGGTACCCGAATCGGTACTGTAGGGCCTCCTGTAAAGTATGTAGAGGTTAAACTCGCCGCCGACGGAGAGATTCTAGTTAAAGGGCCTAATGTGATGATGGGTTATTATAAAAACCCGGAAGAAACCGCAAAGACTATTCAGGATGGCTGGCTTTATACAGGTGATATAGGGGTATTGGAAGAGGGGCGCTTTATTCGTATTATAGATCGCAAAAAGGAGATGTTTAAGATTTCTGGCGGCAAATATGTCGTTCCTCAACCTATAGAAAAGAAAATTCTGGAATCCGATTTTATTGAACAGGTGATGGTTGTTGGCGACGGACAAAAATTTGCGTCTGCCTTTATTGTTCCGAATTACAATAATCTGCTCGACTGGGCAAAATCTAACCTGCCTGAGGTTAGCGCCATGCCGAGAGAAGAGTTTTTAAAGCAGGATGTAATCGTAAAAAAGGTAAATGCCGAAGTACGTAAGGCTAATCAACATTTTGGAAATTGGGAGCAGATTAAAAGACCCTATATCTTACGTAATGAGTTTACGATTGAAAACGATGAACTCACACCCACTTTAAAAATGAAGCGCAAGGTCATTTTATCGAAATATAAAAAGGAATTCGATGCCATATATGGCGAAGCGTAAGCTTCGTTTGTTACAATATGTTACCCTAAAAAAGAAAATCGTTAGTTTTTCTGCTGTTTTTGATAGCAAAAAAACTAACGATTTTTATTTTTTTTATAACGGTTTAAACTATTTCAATAATTCTTTAAGGCTGGCAACTTGATGATCCACTAATTTTTGAAGTGGTCCTGAAGCTACCATCTTCATCATCATATTCAACTGCGCATCAATTACAAAAGTTGCTTTCGTTTGCCCCGCGTTAACATCCTCGACCTGCCAGGATAACTTCACCTCAAAAGGGGTCTCCTCTACAGGAACACAAACTATTTCTTTATTCTCCACACGAGCACTAACCTGTAGCGCTAATTTAGCCATGTTTTTAATGGTAAAACGCGCTTCATCTGCTGTTGAAGACCAATTATAGATATTCTCAGGCATCAACTGCTCGTGGTTGTTCAAGTCTGCCAGGAATGTATAAACCTCCTGAATGGGTTTATCAAGAACGATAGAATTTTGAAAAATAGCCATATTAAAAATTTTTATGTATTATTTATTCACCGGCACCCCAGTTCGCTGGGTTAACACGCCACTGCTCCAATAATTCCACATCAGCCTCTAACACATAACTTTTCTCTACCGCTACCTTAATTAAGGCATTGTAGTTACAAAGACTATGGAAAGTACATTTAGCTTCCGTAAAATTTTGTGTCGCTTCATCCAAGCCATAGGTAAAGATAGACACCAAGCCCACCACATTACATCCAGCTTCACGAAGGGCTTTTACAGCCTGTAAAGAGCTTTTACCTGTAGAAACTAGGTCTTCTATAACCACAACACGCTGCCCGGAAACAACCTCGCCTTCAATTAAATTTTGACGGCCATGCCCCTTTGCACTGCTACGCACATAAGTAAAAGGAAGTCCTAAATCTTGAGCAACCAATACACCTTGTGGAATTCCTGCCGTAGCTACGCCAGAGATCATATCTACAGATCCGAACTCTTCTTGAATTAACTGCGAAAGTTTTTGTCGAATATAGGTACGGATAGATGGATGTGATAAGGTAATCCGATTATCACAATAAATTGGAGATTTCCAACCCGAAGCCCACGTAAAAGGATTTTTAGGTTGTAATTTTATTGCTTTAATTTGCAATAAGGATTCAGCAACTTTTTGTTCAACCTCATTTAAATTATTCATGGCACAAATTTATAAAATTTATATGAACCAAAGCCTGCTTATTTTAGCAGATTTTGCTCCTCGTATCAAAAAAAACATTCAAACTATTGGATTACAAGACCTTGATCTAGAAAAACTTTTTAACACTACTACTAAGAACAGCCCAACGACTTATTTGTTTGTGCACCCAGATATACTTGATATTGCCAAAGACCTATTTAGCAAGGTTAAAACAATCTATGCTGCTGGTGGCGTTGTACGTAATGGGGAAGGTGAAATTTTATTTATCTACAGGCTTGGAAAGTGGGATTTACCTAAAGGAAAAGTCGAAGAAAATGAAAAAATGCGCGATGCCGCAGTGCGCGAAGTCGAGGAAGAGTGTGGAATTCATATTAATTATCTCGGCAAAAAATTGGTTACCACTTACCATACCTATTATATGAAGGGGAAGTTTGTGCTAAAACAAACTAAATGGTACAATATGGGGGTTAATAAAATTCCAAGGCTGGTACCTCAAGTCGAAGAAGACATTACCGAGGCACAATGGGTAAATCCAAAACATTTGGAATCGGTACAATTCAACACCTACCCCTTGATAAAAGATATCCTGGAACTTATCGAGGAATAGCATCCGTCGATCTGGTCTTTCGCTTTTTATTTTGCATTGTGCAACCCAGGTTGCACAATGCAAATGTATAGCCGTCCAGTAAGCAGCAATAAAACAATCTGTCATCGCTAATTGTTATATACCTACAATTAAACTTTAATAAACTATGGAAAAAAAGGTAGGTATCATTGTAGGAAGCTTAAGGAAGGAGTCATACAATAAAAAAGTAGCCAAATTATTAACTGAAATAGCGCCTAAGGAATTGTCCTTTGAGTTTATCGATATCGCAAATATTCCACTCTACAATCAGGATTTCGATGATTTAGATCAGATACCACCGGAATATATTACGTTTAGAAAATCCATTGAAAACCTCGACGCTGTTTTATTTGTAACACCCGAATATAACAGATCTATGCCTGCCGTCTTAAAAAATGCTATCGATGTTGCATCACGCCCCTACGGGCACAACAAATGGGATAAAAAACCTGCAGGTATTGTTTCGGTTTCTGTGGGTAATATCAGTGGTTTTGGTGCAAACCATCACCTTCGCCAGACGCTAACATTTATAAATATGCCCACCATGCAGCAGCCAGAGGCTTATTTTGGTCATGTATCCGATGTATTGGAAGAAAATGGCGAATGCAAGGATCCGAAGACAATTGCATTCTTAACAAACTTTATGCAAGCTTTTGCTGCCTGGATAAAGTTATTTTAAAATTCAACTGGATCGAAGTTGGCCGGCCAACTTCGATCCAGTTTTTTAAGGCCTGTTCTGCAATTCCCAGGCAATTACTAATCTGCTCATCATGCTATAGCGTTGCATGCCTTCGGGTTGGTTATTATGCTTTAAATAGCCCGTATAAAACCAGGAAAACAGTTTGTCCCCCCAGCTGCTGTACTGCTGCCAAAACAGCGCTTCATTTTTTAGATCCTGTCGAATACCGTCAGAAAGCTTATTGCGATACGATGAAAATAACGATTTATCAAACGCTAAAGGCATCAGCAGATATTGGATAGCCTCATAATAAGCGGCATAAGCATACCAGGGATTTTTATGATCCTTCAGCGTTAAAAATGCAATAAAATTACACTCATCTTCGAAACCTATCCCCATCTGATGGCATAACTCATGCACCATTACAAATGGATACGATGGTGCTGGCATATTTTCATTGATATGCGCTTCCAAAGTAAAAGGATTAAGGTATCCTGTAACCTTAAAATAGGAAACCGCCATACTCGATACAGGCTTCTTCAACTGAATCTGCGATTTCGCCAAAACAGCAGAAAACAAGGTATCCTTGCGCACATAACCTTCGATATCCCGGGCTACCCCATTTTTAGACAGCTTTTCAATATCAATCTGCGCACGAAGGTTATTGGCTTTCTCGATGTAACGATCTAACACGGCCAAATGATCCGACATCGCAAGGGTATCGGTTTTTAATGAAAGCTGGGTAGCAAGGGGCAATCTATAATAATTTAAGCCCCAATTCAAATTAAAATAAACATACAACGACAGCAACGCAACGCCTAATCCGAGCACATTAGTCCACAACTGTTTATAAGATTTTTTACGCCATAAAAGCAGGGTTTTATATATCCAACAGCAGCCAGCAACTAGCACAGCGCCATAAAAAATATCGCCGAAGCTAAAAGGCAAGCTAGAAAATAAGAGTATAGAAAGGTATGAAAATACAGGATAGAATTTTCTGGAATAATACGTTTCTACTAATATGGGGTGCTGCATAAACAGGTTCATCCCGATTATTACAGCAACTAACAGTAATATTGCCCCATATAGTTTTTTTGGCGTATTACGACTGACTTTCATTTTCATAATAGAGCTTATAATAGTTCATGCCCTTATCTTCGTCATAGCCCTGTTCTAAATACTCCCTTTTTCCATGCACATAAAGGCTGAAATTTTTATCTAATTTAATGACAGATTTATACGACGATTGCATTTTTTTTACAGCTGGAGTAGCAATATCAAAATTCTCCTGAAATGGCATATCAAATTCATTTTCAAAATTTTGCTTATAATCTTTAAATAAATCAATAGCCTGCGGGTTGCTGATTACCTCCTCCTGAAATTCATCCATATCGAAACTTTCTTTATTTTTAAAGTAATTCATGGATTTATTTAACAGATCAATCTTATCTGCAGCTTCCAGTTCAAAAACCTCATCCAGTTTCTCGGTAACGAAGTTTTTATAGACCTTCATGAGGTTACCCGTCTGCTGATAACTATCGTTCCGCGATTTTAACTGCAGGAAGTCATCTTTCCAATACACCGCTTCCGATTGGTTAGTTTGGTCGACAACCAGCACTTTAAATCCAAATTCAGCTTCGGTATTCACAATAACCACCCCTTTGTCGAGTTTATTAATGTTGATGGCCTCCTGCTCATAATTTACCTGAAAACCACCTTGCTGTGGATATACCTTTAAGTAAGCTTCTTTATTTTCGGATTTAAATATCCCTACGGCATCCAACTCCTCTCCCTCCATCTGCACATTTTTTAAGGCTACAACATACAGCTCACCAGATTTTATCTTCGGATGTTCAGAAACTTCGTATAAATGCTTCGTTACCTGCTGAGAATATTCATGAAAGGGCAAATCCCCGTCAAAAAAACGCTTGGTAAAATGAAAAACTTCGTTAAGCTGCAATTCCTCATTCGGATGAAAAAAGCGATATACCTCGGTCAGCTTGGCAAAAGGTTTCATAAAATACTGCATCAAAAGGTCGGGAAGAACCTCATCAGCATGGATGTCTATAGGTTCTTCCGAAAGAATATAAAACTCGTCATTAACTTTGTTGCCAACATGATGTATGGATAAATTATCGAGTAAAGCGTCTTGATGAAAAAACATGGTATTTTTTAAAATGTGAATAGTTGAAAGTAAAAAACGTTTTATTTTAATTAAAGATCAAAAATCAAAGATATCAATTGCCGCACGATAGGTCTCTACATGTGCATTAACAATATGTTTTATATTTGGCGAGTACCCCCCTCCCATACTCACCTGAACCGGGATATCCCTGTCGCGACATGCCTGCAACAACATACGGTCACGCTGTTTACAACCTTGAGGGGTAAGTTTTAGTTTCCCGAGTTTATCGGTTTCCAAAATATCAACACCAGCTTGGTAAAAGACAAAATCTGGCTGCAGCCTCGTAAACAGATCCGGTAAATGTGTGGCCAATCGTGCAAGATAGGCGGCATCGTCGATTCCATCCGGCAAGGGAACATCCAAGTCGGAACGTTCTTTTATAAAGGGGAAGTTTTTTTCGCCATGCATTGAAAACGTGAAAACATCAGGACGAGCTAAGAATATATGGGCTGTACCATTTCCCTGGTGGACATCCAAATCGATTATCAAAATCTTTTTTGCCCGCTGCTGTGCAATCAGGTAGGCAGCCGCAATTGCCTGATCGTTGAGTAAACAGAAACCCTCAGCATAGTCGTAACCCGCGTGATGCGTTCCTCCGGCAACGTTAAAAGAAACCCCATATTCCAGGGCATATAAGGCCGACTGTAGGGTGCCGTCGACCAAGCAACGTTCTCTGATCAGCAGCTCCTCCGACAACGGAAATCCTAATCGGCGTACCATCTTAGGGTCCAGCTGCAAGTTAAAAACAGCGTTTACATAAGAAGGCTTATGTGCCAGGCATGCAGTCTCATAGCGCAGCAAATCAGGTGCAAAAAAGTTGTCGGCAGTTACCAGTCCTTCGTACTGCAGCTGTTCTGCAATAAGGTCATACTTCAACATCGGAAAGCGATGCCTTTCGGGAAGCGGATGGTTATATACTTTATGATAAGCAATCTTCAGCAATTTCTCTATCTTTAAAAACACGAAAATACAAAGAACTATAGTATGTACATCTTTTTTTTGCAGGAAACTAAAAATCTGCCGTCCGGTATATTCCTCCACATAACTACCCTGTTTTTATAATTAATTGCTATATTAGAACATCAAAAACCTGACAAGAACATGGACGAAGTACTGGGGATACCTACCCTCAACAAGGAAGAAATTCGCGTATTAGGGGCGCTTATGGAGAAATCTAAAACAACGCCAGAAAATTATCCGTTAACCAGCAACGCCTTACTGTTGGCCTGTAATCAAAAAACATCGCGAAAACCCGTAGTAAATTATAGTGAAGACCTCTTGATACAATCGATTGATAGCCTAAAAAAGAAAGGTCTTGTTTCTACGGTTGTTGGCGGTGGCTCCAGGGTGATTAAGTATAAACACAATCTGGCCATAAAATATCCTTTGGTTCCCTCGGAGGTAGTAGTTCTGGCCTTATTATTTTTAAAAGGCCCACTTACAGCTGGTGAGATAAACAACAGCGCCGGACGCATGTATGAATTTGAATCTTTAGATGAGGTACAACAAACCTTAAACAAACTGGCGGAAGACCCGGTAGGCTATATAAAATTACTACCAAAGAAAGCAGGGCAAAAAGAATCGCGTTATATACATCTTTTCAGCGAATTTAATGCGGAGGATTATGAGCAGCCCTTAGCGCCCAACGCTGAAACCCAAGCCTCTTTACTCGACTTACAGCAAGAAGTGCAGCACTTAAAAACTGAACTTCAACAACTTCGTGACGAAGTAAAAGAAGTTTTAGCGCTTTTGCAGTAGTGGTGGAATCTGAAGCGATTAGCTTTATAGGTAACCGTCCTGTGATACTAAGCACGCACTTTACTATACAGGCGCAACAGCTTCGTACCTTAAACCTTAAGCCCATATACCGGCTAGCTTTCAGGGCATGGCAATTTATAGGGATAATGTAATTTGGCTTAGTGGACCTAATCGCGTCAGGTGGAGGCCCAAAGATACAGCGCAAGCTGGCAGCATGGGCTTTATGGCTGCCACACTAGGAAAAACAGGATAAACAGAAGTACTAAAAGCTTTACTACCCTTGCAACATCAAAAAATGGCAAGCGTAAATACCTAAGCAGATTGTAAAGCCATATCGTTCTATTAACCGACAGCAGGCAAATACACTAAAAGCGCCATTTGGCGCTTTTAGTGTAAGGAACGGTCAGTCTCTACCTCTATACTAAGGTAGAGGTTCTAAATATTGCGCATAACAATAACCTTCCTCGCCGTTTTTTGTACGCACCAACCACCACTGGTCATTAGCACGACTTATTAAATTAATAATCTCTCCTTTCGCTGCCTTCCCAATAATAGGCTGGTCCGTACCAGGTCCTTTTCGGATATTAAGATTCGAATTTTCGGTAATCACTTTTACCTGACTTCCCGCTACAGCAGTAGAGACATCGACATTCATAACCACATCCCCAGCTAGAAAATTAGGGTCTATCTGATTATAAACATCCCAGAGCTTATTTTTAACATCTGCACTAGGCGCTGTACCACGAATATGCAGCACCCCATCCAGCTCTTGTACCTGTAAACCCTCAATATTGGATGCATTTGCAGTATCCAACAGTACTTTATATTTTGTTGTTAAGGCCATATAATTATAATAAAGCTTAATTAATATTTTATTTAATCGTTAATCCAGAAAGATCCACCCGTTTCGGGTTTAAAGCATCCAAAGACTGTTTTAAAACTTGAACACGAGACTGCTCAATAGTTCCGCTTACGGTAATAATACCATCCTTAGCACTTGCCGTAACCGTAGGGTAATCCTTTACTGCATCTACTAATTTATTGGCTAAATCACTATCACTCGTGTTAATCGTAATGTTTTGCGTAACAGGTGCCACCACATTAATGGCGTTTACTACAGATTTAATATGCTTGGAGTCTGCATCTCTCGCAGCCTGCTCTGTTGCAACCTTACTAGCCTCCGAAGAAACATTACCACTCAAAGTTACGACAGACTCATTCACAGCAACCGTGACGTTAGGGTTTGCTTGAATTGCCTTTTCCACCTTTGCCTTTAAATCTGAATCCGAAATTTTGGATTTACAGGAAAACTGCATAAAAACTACAGTAAGCCCAATTCCGAAAAAACCAATGCTTTTTTTGATGTTCATAATTGAAAACTGTTTAATAGTAATTGTTAACCTATTAACAGCATATAAACTAAAAAGTTTGGGGTATACGAAAAGATAAGTTATCCGAAATTAACCGGCAGGAAAAAGACATCGCTTGATAAAATGGACTATGCAAAAACAGAAAACCAAAGCCCAGCAGTACCAATCGATCCATACCTAAATACGAAAACGACAACAATTCCGATAAGTAATTTTTTCTATTCAGCATATATTAAAGCCGATACAGGAAAAACTAACCCTGAAAGCCAGCACCTATAGATATACCATAAAAAACAAGATCTTGCATACAAAAAGCAAACTATTTGTAAGCATAAAAAAATAGAATTGTCGGAACACGGGCAGTCCGTTAATAAATTTTAAGGCAAAAAATTTGCGACAAGAGTAAATTTTTACTACTTTTAAAAATCTGATAACAAACAAATACATCCTCCTGCAAAAAGGAAAGGTGTATAGATATTATTAACCAAGGTCGATGTTCTATTTAGGTAAAAATACAATCAAATGTAAATATAAAGCGCATAAAGAATAGGCTGTACTTGCAAACGATGCTATAAGCTCTGTAATTGGAAAATATTATAAATTAAAATTATAAAGTATAAAAACAGCAGCAACAGCAAACAACTACTAGCCATTGGTCTGTGTCGCCCGTGCTTTCTGTGCCGTCTGTGCCGTCTGTGTCATTTGTAAAGACTAAGCCATCCGAGTCTGATCTGCATATGACCATGTCCAAGTCCATGCAACCCTGCTCTGCTGACCCTCGTGTAGTTGTGACGTTGTGCCGTTGTAACGGCTGCCTGTTATGCGGTTAGTGCTATCCGTACCCAGCAATATTTACAACTAAAAGAATACTTGTCCCGTTTGCTAAAAATTTGCAATTAATTTATGAGCCACCTTCAGGTAATTAACGAAATAAAAATTTTATTTATAGTAATAAAAACCCTAAAAAAAACTACCAATCAAACAGTTACAAACAACACAAATATAATAAATTAAATTGATATATGACAATGAAAACAAATCGAAAGTTTAAAAATGTGCCAGATGAGATTGTGTTTTATACTAATTTAGAAAAACTTCGGAAACATTTTCGTCTGAATAAAACGATAATAGGTAACTTTTTAAAATGGAGCACACTAAAATATGCGCGTATACATAACAGAAAACAAAAGCCTATTCTAGACGACATAATTGAAATAGCAAACATGTATGGCTTAAGAGCAACCGACCTAATGAATCCCGATATGCCCGTTCCCAAGTTATACATGCTGCAATCAGGATTACAAAAAATTGCAGTATCACGTGAGGGTAAGCCCGACAAAGGTTATGTAAGATCCGATTTAATCTCTCACGTTACAATAATTCTAAGTGAACATATCCCTGTTCAAGGAACATTCACCAACAACCAAATACGGGAACATCTTCCAAAACACCTGAAAAAATATCCAATAGAATGGAAAAAAACAAGATTAAAATTTCACGTCGAACCAGCACTTCCTGAAGGGAGAGTATTACGCGGGTCTACACAGACTTATAAACTTATACAAGAAATATCAGAAGAAATACTCAAAAAAGCAAAGGATAGCATCTCGGTACACCAATCATAAAGTACCTTGAAAAACGCGATCTACAGTCAATAAAAAGTTGCAAGCATCCGTTATCAGGACAAAATCCCCTTGGCATACCATGCTTCAAGGGGATTTTTTTATAGATGCAACCCAAGCAACACCAAGCGTATAAAATCCCCTACTCAGGTTCCTAAATCAGGCTATTGTTAAATTGTTGTTACCTATAATAAACCCTTTTAGTTGTCTTACAAATAGTTTTATATTTGTAGCTCATAATTTAGGTTAATAATTGGTTAGTTAAAACGCCGCAGGCTCCCCGCCTACGGCGTTTTTTATTCCCGGTCATTGATGATCAGCATAAATACCGTACTGTTTTTCAAGGCCTACACGCCATATTCCAACCAATCCATAGCTAAGCCGAAAGGTTAGCCGTGCTACAGCACTCCCAAGCGCAGAAAACCAACAACAACACTAACGCAGGCAACACAGACTTCCCCTGTTTGCCTTTCCACTTATAAAAGGTAATGCCAAATAGGACAGGTATCCTATACCCATAACCTAGACTTTAAGACCCGCCTTATTTTAGGAATTCTTAACCGCCGTTTCCTCCTTATCATCCATTCGTTTTATAATCCAAGGTAAAGTAAGGCCCTGTCCGATTAGCGAAAACAATACCACAGCAATAGCAAGGAAAATAATTTCGTTGCGCATCGGGAAAGCCTGCCCGTTATCCAGAATAATAGGTAAACCCAGTGCAATCGCCAACGAAACAATACCACGCATACCCGACCAGGTTAGAATAAAGCTCGTTTTAGAATCGTAAAGGGCCTCCTTACTAATTTTACGTTTTCCCAGGAATGCCCTTTGCAAGGTATGCTGCTGACTATAAACGCGTAACATACGGATTACTAGAGCTACAATAGCAATAACAAAGGCATAGCCCAAAAAGTACCATACCTGGTCGGCAGGAACGCGCTTCAGCACATAAGGAAACTCTAAACCGATTAACAAGAAAATCAAACCATTTAATAAGAAGATAACTACATCCCAAAAATTGCGCGACTGCTGCTTAATATGTTCGGGAAAACGCGAGCGACTTAAACGCGACATTCCCAAGCCTAATATGACAACGGCAATGACCCCGGATACATGGAAATGCTCGGCAATAAGGTAGGTAACAAAAGGCATGAGCACCATTAAGCTGATAATGACCAAGGTATTTTTGCGAAAAAAACGTATCGCAAAAACCAGAATCTGCGTCACCAGGACGCCCAATAAAAAACCTCCGCCTAACACCAGGATAAATTGTAAACTGGCATTCCAAAAATTAAAAGCAATACCAGTAACTGCTGCCACAGCAAATCGATAGGCGATTAATGCTGAAGCATCATTCACCAAACTCTCGCCTTCCAAAATAGTCAACGTTTTATGGGTAAGGCCCAGGCCTTTGGTGATACCAATGGCGGCAACAGCATCGGTAGCCGATAAAATTGCACCTAAAACAAAAGCCAAGGGCCAGGTTAGGCCAGGAATAAGGTAATAAGCCACGACCGCAATACCTACCGTAGTTAGAAAAACTAGACCTATGGCTAAGGTGCTGATAGTATTGAGATGCGTCCGAAACGTTCGAAAGGAAATATTAAAGGCCGCATCGTATAATAATGGCGGTAAAAAAAGAAGCATTATAATCTCCGGGTCTAAGTCCAATTCAGGCATTATCGGTAGAAACCCGATTCCCATACCCCCCAGTAAGAGCACTACAGGTACAGCGATTTTAATTTTATCGGCCAATCCGGATAACCCAATCATTACCGCCATTATGGATAATACAACAGCATAATTTTCCATTCTATTCTTCTATTATAGTTTTGTAACGTATAGCATGTAGCCCTATACTTTTGCTAAAAATATAGTCTCTACGTTATAATTCCAAGCCACATTTATGAGATCAAAGCATTAGGCTAAATAGTAGGTCTGGCAAGGTCCGATCATACAGACCAAAAACCTATTAGGCCTACCCTACGCGCTGTTTTGTCATGTAAATATCAGAAAAACAAAAAGTAAAAAAAAAATTAGCATTGGATGTATCAAAAACCAGTAATCCAACGTTTCTAGAGTATATTTCATAATTTAGGTTAATAATTGGTTTGTAAAACGTCTAGGGATCCCCTCCCTAGGCGTTTTTTTATGGCCAAGCTTAAAAAACTACAAATGATAGCTTTGGTTCTTAAATTCCATGGAAGAATAGATATTATATTTTTGCTTATCGAGCGGATAATCCCAGCAGCCCAAACGATGGTAAATTTCGCCACCGAAGCCAGACTTAAAACGATACAACCCATACATCGGATGTGATGGATCGGCTGTTGGCGAGACTCCAAAGAAATCATACTCCACACAGCCAAAGTCCTTGGCCATCTGCATGGCTTTCCACTGTAAGGCATAGGTAGCCATATAATTTCTATTTTGCGTTGCCGAAGCCCCATACAGGTAGGTTCCGCGATTTCCCGACACCACCAAAAACATCGCGGCCAATGGCGTTTCATCCACCTCGGCGACAAGCAAATACACTTGTGCTGGCGATTCCGTATCATTAGCCTTGGCGGTAAGTACAATTCTAAAGTAATTAATATCGCCTAGAATAAAATTATTCCGCTGCGCGGTTTCCTTATACAACTCATACCAAACCGGCAGGCTTTCCATTCCCAACGATTTGATGGTTACCCCCTTACGGTTAGCCAAATTTATATTGTAACGGGTTTTGGGCTTCATCGCTGCCATCAGGCTGTCCTGATCTTTCCGCAGATCCATAAAGATTGTATTCGACGGCAGAATATCCGTATTTGCCTTACGTAAATTCCAGTTTTCGGTATTGTAATTCAACCGTATTTCCTGTATTCTTTTCTCGGGAACGCCCAACCAGTTACCCTGCAGGTCGTAACAATCCTCGTCCTTAGCCCAATGCGATTCCCAGGAAAGATCATAACGTATTAAAATACAATTTTTGGGCAGGTAAGTACGCAAGCTTTCCGAAAGCTGCTCCAAAAAGAAACCCTGATTTTCCTCGGATGGTTCTATTTCTGGCCCATAAGGCACATAAGCCAAACAATGGTCGGCATCTAAATTTTGGATAAGAATAAGTAAATCGCCCACAATAAATGCATCCTCCTTGGCATCTACAAATAGATCGGCACTTTTAACCCTGAAATCATAGGCTTTAGAAGTTAAACCTTGCATTTCTTTCACCTTAGACCAATAAGCGGTCTGTTGAATAATAGCGGTTCGATAAATTTCTTTTATCGCCTTATCTTCAATATCTGCAATCATTTTTTATAGTATAGATAAACAAATAGTTGGCATATCTACGACGAATCCTAGCTATGCCAACTATATAAAATAATGTTACTTCTGCTTAAATTTAAAACACAAAAACGGCAAAGGTAAGAAATTAAATCTGTATATAGGCAATTATTTTTTGCATTTGCACGGAGGTTTTAAAAATCAACAGCAACTATACGTCTAAATTTCTCGTGTAAAACGTTGTTTGATGCCCAACTGAAAATTATGAATAGTTTTAAATATTTCTTTAAGTGTAGCTTTTTCAATTTTTGTCAGCGAATCGATACGAATCATATTGTCAGGCTCGACCTTCTCGCCAATAATTTGGTTGGCTTGGCTTTTCAGGCGCAGCGCCATTAAGTAATAATACGACTGATACAACTCTTCATATTGCGCCTCGGTAAATACAGCCAATTCCATTAATTTGCGCAACCGCTCGCCGGTATTTTCTTCGAAGATCGTGTTCTTTAAGGCATAAGCACGCACCAAGTCTACGATAGGTGTCATGGCATTTTTGATATTAAAGACCTCCGTTTTACCGATTGTCTGCGTTTTAATGGTATTAAAAAACGTTAGTGGCGGCTCATACTGCAACGCATTTTTAGCGATAAAAGCAAAGAAGCGCTCGTTCGGTTTTTGCAATTCCTGCTGCAGGAAGGCCTTTAATTCGTGGATAATTGCAGCATCACCATACAGCATTCTACAGTCAAAAAACGTTGAAAACTTAATGGCATTTTCCGGAACCGTTTCATCAATCCAATTTTTATAATTACGCTTCCAATGCGAGAGGGAGTGCGTCCAATTGGGGTTGCTAGCCATATAGCCACCCGTACAATACACAATACCTATAGCATTAAGCTGATCCGATACCTGCGTGGCAAACTTTAAAAAATAAGCACGTACGAGCTCACGCTGTTCATTGGCTTTATCCTCATATATAATGGCATTATCCTGATCTGTTTTTAAAGTCTGCTCCTTCCGCCCCTCACTTCCCGTAACCATAAACACAAATTTTGCCGGCGGCGGCCCCAGTTCGCGAATAACCTTCTCGATAACCTTGACAGCGATCGTATCTGCAATGGTAGTAATCACCTGATTGGCAATTTTTCCATGCACACCGCGGCCCAAAAGCTGATTGATAATATCAGGCACATACTTCCACTTCTGCTGCAGTTCGCCAATACTTTCAGCAAGCTTTACTGACTGTATAAATACCAAAGGCGACTGAGCCTGCTCGGCCAGCAGCCTGTTGCGACTTAAAAACCCCACATACTTACCATCCTTCTCGACCAACAAATAGCGGGTTTTGGTGCGAAACATCATCAATACAGCCTCATACAAATACGCCTGATGCGAAATGCTAACAATAGGGTTATCCATGACCAAGCGAATGGCTGCCTTCGGATCCACCTGCTTAGCGATAACATTATCCCGTAGCGTGATATCCGTAGCATAACCAATGATACCGCTATCATCGGTAACAAAAAGACAGCTCACCTTCTGAGCGGCCATATGCTGTGCAGCTTCAAATATCGGCGTTTCTGCTGGGCAGGATACAATGTCTTTATACACTATACCATCGATTTTTCTGGAATACAGCTGCTCGGCAGCAATATAACTCTGCTCAAAAGAAGCCGGTGTTTTCACGAAATGCGAAAACTCCTCGTCCAACATCCGCGTACCGAAGTCCATGGTATAATAATGGAAAAAATCTTCATAGCTATTACATAGCTCAATAAAATCTTTACTAGGCAGTTTATAAATAACAGTACCTTTTTTTGCCATCACCGATTTCAGCGCCTTCGTGCGGTTTAACAACACCGAAATACCACCAAAGCAATACCCCTCCTGATGGATTTCTACCGATCTTCGATTTTCGGAGGTATCAAAAAAGAATGTTTCATACTCTCCTTTCGCAATAATATCTACACCCTGCAATTCGGTGACGCCCTGTCTGTATGCTAAAGTATCTCTAGGATAGGTTACCTGTATTAGTACATCTGTTAAACTTTGCAATACACTTTCCGGAAGCAGGTCAAAAGGCTTAGTCTTTCGTAAGAGTTCGTACATAGTATGGTCAAGTTATAAGGTTAAGATGTTTTCTTGTTAATCGGTATCTGCAAAAAATCGAACTTACGGTTAAAACTTAACCGCTGTTCGTCGAGGGTCTCTTCAGTTATCTCCTGTCGGTCCCAAAGCTCAAAGAAACATTGCGCGGTAACCCACGCATCATGCGCTGCCTCATGGTGTTTTGTAAGCTCGGTTTTAAAAAGAAATTCATACAATTGTGGCAGGCGTAGGAATTTTATGGAAGGGTTTACCACATAGTTTTTACTATTCAGCATGGTACAAAACAAAGCGCGCCCCACAAAAGGGTTCGGAAGTCCGGAACGGTAAAACTCGGCGCTAAGCACCAAGGTATCCAACTCAATAAAATGGCCTATAATAATAGGGTCATATTTCTTAATGATATAAGCTAAATTTCGCAAGGTTTCCTTACGCCTTAGGCCATGCGTTCTCAAAAAATCTATCGTTATGCCATGAACCTGAGTAGCGGTGGCATCTATGCTCACCTCGGGTTCATAGATATAGGCATTAAACTGCTTCACCTCCCTACGATCGATATCATAAAGCTTCCAGGCCAACTGCAGCACATGCGGCCAGTTGCTGTCGTCCATATAACTACGATCCCAACGCAAAGGAATTCCCGATGTTTCGGTATCCAAAAACAGCAGATAATCTTTCAATACAATAAATCTTTATTTTACAATAATAAGAAAAAAGCCATTTTAAAGCTTTCTTTTTCTAATCTTCTTTTAATGAATTTAAAACTATACGGCCTGTGTATGCCCAGCGCAATAGCGATACAATTATACCCATAGTATAGGCGATTGGCGAAATAGCACATCTTTTAGTCCCTATTGCGACAGAAATAGCCGTTTAACAGCCTATAGTCCATATTAGATTTTTCTAACCTATTTCGAAGCTACGTAAAATAATGGGATTTTAGCCGTGCATACTTATGAAAAACGAATATTATGATTATACTTTTGGTAGAAGATGATGCACGCGTATCGAATTTTATAAAAAAAGGACTTGAAGAAGCTGGGCATCATATTACGGTAGCCTACGATGGAAGAATGGGTTTAAAATTAGCCTTAGAAAACCACTATGACCTGCTCATTATCGATGGCATACTGCCCGAATTAAATGGTATGGAGCTGTGCAAGAAGATACGGAATTTTAAGTCCAATATTCCAATTATTATGCTTACCGCATTGGCGACCATAGAAGATAAACTATCGGGCTTTAATGCCGGTGCAGACGACTATATTACAAAGCCCTTTCATTTTGATGAGCTGCTGGTACGCATAAAAGCTTTGTCCAGACGCGGACAAACTACCCTGTCGGCGATTCAATACAGTGCGGATGATCTGGTGATGGACTGCTTCACCAAGCGTGTCACGCGGGCAGAACAGCCAATTGCACTGACAGCAAAGGAGTATGCTCTATTGGAGTACCTATTAATCAATAAAAACCGCGTGATGTCGCGTATGCAAATTGCGGAGGCCGTTTGGGGAATAGGCTTCAATAGAGGCACTAACTTTATTGATGTGTATATTAATTACCTACGAACGAAGATCGATAAGGGGCACCCATCGCCCTTAATTCATACCGCGATAGGTATGGGCTATATTCTCAAAGAGACTAAATGAAAACAAAAAGAAAACTAATTTTACAGTTCTCCCTGCTGTTTGCAGCCCTTTTAATTGTCGTGATGACGGCAATTTACCTGTTGGTGTCGAAAGATATTCAGGCCAGTTTTTACAAACGTCTGGAAGATCGCGCGTATACCATCGGCCATACCTACCTGGCTTCAGACAACTTTACGACGGAGGAGTATCAGGAGGTGTTGAAAAAATACCCCCGGACGCTACCCACAGAACGTATTCGCGTGTACGATATGCAATACAAGCCTATTTTTATTAAGGAGGATGGTTATTTATATGAGCGTGCTGTCATTGACCAGATCATTCAAAAAGGTTTAGTGCAGTTCGAGCGCGATCGGGTTCCTGCCGTAGGTATTTTATACAAAGACAACTCCGGCGACTTTGTCATTATTGCCTCAGCGGCAAATATTTATGGTATGCAATCGTTACAGGAACTGTTGTATGCCATGGTTATCAGCTTTGTACTTGCTATCGCAATTACCATTATTCTCGGCAATGTCTTCGCCGGATGGATATTATCGCCCATCAACAGTATCATCAACCATATGCGTTTTGTGGAAGCCAGCAAACTGAATGAGCGCCTGCCGCTGCGCAGCGTAAAAAATGATGAAATTGAAACATTAAAAGAAACTATAAATCAGGTTTTTGAGCGCCTGCAGCAAACATTTGAAACGCAGCAATCCTTTATTTCCAATGCATCCCATGAGCTTAAAACCCCTATTGCCGTTATTATGGGCAATGCAGAAATTACCCTCCGCAAAAAAAGATCTATCCTCGAATACAGGGAGGTACTTCAAGATATTGTACTCAACTGCAACCGTATAGACGATTTAATCCATAATCTACTGGATTTAGCACAAGTAGATTTTCAAATGTTAAAAACCCAAGACTTTCTGTTTGAAGACTTTTACTGGGAGAGTATACACGATATACTCCATACGAAACCGCAGATACAGGCAGCCCTGGATATCGATGCCCCGCAAGGACTCGGCAATATCTATGTAAATGGAAACCCTAATTTGCTAAAAATAGCCTTATCCAACCTGATTCATAATGCCGGTAAATTCTCCAATTACGAGGAAATAAATATCCGGTTAATACTGCAAGATAACGCTGTTTTAATAGAGGTCGTCGATCAGGGTATTGGTATACAGAAGCAAGATATCCATAAAGTGCTCACGCCATTTTACAGAGCAAAAAATGCCTTATCCCAGGAAGGCTATGGCCTGGGGCTGTCGATGTCACAGAAAATCATCAACCTGCATAAAGGTCAGTTAAGGATAGAATCCGAGTTAAATAAAGGTACCATTGTAACGGTACGTTTGCCATATATCAAAAAAGAAAAAAACACATAAATAGTAGGCCCTAGACTAAGACATTAGAAAAAACTAATGCCTTTCTAATGGGTTATTAAACTCTATAAAATTCTTTTCTAATACCGCATCTATACATTTGAAATGGTTTAGGGATAGGCCTTAAACCATTAAAATATCAGATATTACATGCGTCGAAAAAGTATTTTAAGTATGTGCTTATTGCTAGTATCAGGGTCACCCCTGCTCGTTCATGCACAGCAAAAAACAATTACCGTTACCGTCACAGACCAAAAAAACCAGAAAATTATTCCCGGTGCGGTGCTCGTAAACCCGTTAAATGCGCAGTCCTATGTAACCGACAGCAATGGAAAGGTTTCTATTCCATTGGATAAGGATTTCGTTAACCTTATGGTAAGCATGATGGGCTACCAGACCCAGACGCTGAAAATTAACAACCAGCAAGCAGAATGGACCATCAACCTAGCTAGCGAAAACAAAGAACTGAGCGAAGTTGTTATTACGGGTTATACCAAACAGTCGCGCGTGCATACCACCGGTTCTATTAGCACCATTGAAGGAAATAGCATCGCCAGAATGCCTGTAAGCTCCTTTGACCAAGCCCTGCAGGGCCAGATACCTGGCTTGTATGTCGCGTCGCCGTCGGGGCAGCCCGGAGCAGCCGGCCGGGTTACTTTACGCGGTATAGGCTCTATCCAGGATGAAAACTCCTCGCCTTTATATATATTAGATGGTATCCCCATTTCCGATGGATCGTTTGCGACCCTAAACCCACAGAATTTTGAGCATATTACCGTGCTTAAAGATGCGGCGGCCACCGCACAATATGGCTCCCGTGGTGCCAATGGTGTCGTTGTTATCACCTCCAAAAAAGGTACCGCCTGGGAAGATGGTAAAGCACGCATCAGCTATACAGGGCAGCAGGGTTTTGCTAAGGTAAACAACAGCAAATGGGATATGATGAATACCGACGAGCGTTTAGCGTTTGAAGAAAAGCTGCAGGATCCGAATTTCCCGGGATGGGCGTTCTCCAAAAATAACCCCAACAAGCTGGTTAATGGCGCACTGCTGCCAAAAACAGCGGAGGATTTCGCGGCTGGCGAGGCAGCGTTAAACGACTTACGTACGGTAAACAACGACTGGCGTAAAATATTACTCCGCAAGGGGCGCACACAATCGCATGATATTAACCTCTCTGCGGGTAAGGAAAACCTACAGGTATTCTCGTCGCTATCCTACTTTAACCAACAGGGGGTACTCTATAACTCGGGATTAGAGCGCATAAACTTGAATAACAATATTTCCTACCAATCGGATCGCTTTTCGATGGGTGTAAATGTAAGTTTAGCCACCACAGACAATAAAATTTCTGAGTCGGATTTTGATGTCAGCGAAACCAACCCTGTAGCCTCCCTGTACTTCGCCCTACCCTATGAACGCCCCTACGGCAGCGATGGAAAGCTGCAGACCGGCCCCAATCGCTTTGGTTCCAACGCCTTAAGCATGTATCAAGATGTAAGCCGTAGAGAAAGGCAGTATAAATCGGTTATTTCTGGAAACTTCAGCTATAAAATCACCGACGACCTTAAACTTACCAGTACATCGGGTATAGATTTTCAACAGATAAACCATAAACATATCATCCTGCCCGACACGTATTTTGGTTCCTTGGTAGAGCAAGGGGAACGCGGGTCTTATACCCAGCAAACAAACCATTACTTCAGCCTATTATCCAATATCGGCTTTAACTACAGCAAAAATTGGAATAAGCACTTTATGGAGTTAATTGGGTTGGCAGAAATCAACAAGACCAGGTTGGACAACTATGGTTTTACAGGTTATGGCCTTATTCCGGGATTACACAATAGCCCTGCAGGCATTACACCTGGTAGTACGGATAATAACCTTATTCCCACAATTGAAGGCGGCGCATCCGAAAACGTACTGCTATCACAGATTGGGTTGTTGCGCTATTCCTATGGCAACAGGTTTACGTTTACCGCCAGTTTACGGCACGACGGTTCATCGCGTGTGCCTGTCGCGAATCGCAATAAATTCTTCTACGCTTTCGGTAGTTCATGGAACCTCGGCGAAGAGCAATTTGTAAAAGATCTGGGCATATTTAGCCTGGCGCGCCTTCGTGCCAGCTACGGGCTTACCGGAAATGCGGCGGGTTTTGCGAGCGACTTCGGTTACCGCAGGTTGTATGCTGTATCGCAGTATGCCGGGCAGCATGCGCTCGTGCCTGTAAGCCCAGGAAATCCATTCTACAACTGGGAGATGAATAACGTGGCTGATATCGGTTTAGAATTGGGCTTCTTGAATAATCGCTTAGTTGCCGAGGTAGACTATTACAACCGCGTTACAAGCAACTTATTTGTAGATAGAAATCTTTCGCTAACCAGTGGTTTCGAATCTATTGCCGACAATATGGGTAAAATAAGAAACCGCGGTGTTGAATTGCGCTTAACAGCGGATATTATACGGCAGAAGGATTTCAATTTTCGTTTAGGGATAAATGCTGCTTATAATAAAAACCGCATCTTAAGCTTGGGCGATGAGGAGGAGATTGTTACCGAGGACTATTCCATCCACCGTGTGGGGCATCAACTGGGGCACTTTTATATGGTGCGCTGGGCTGGTGTAGACCCGCAATCCGGTGCTCCTTTGTATCTCGATGCAGATGGAAATACCACCGATGTTTTTGACCCTGAAAATGCGGTGTTGGTGAAAGGCTCCTTTGACCCGCCATTAAAAGGTGGTTTTACTGCACAGCTGGGGTATAAAAACCTATCGGTAAGTGCACTATTCACGTATATAAAAGGGATGTATCGTTTAAATACGGGCGAATTGTACCGCACTGCCGCAGATGGCAACCACCGCATCTACAACCAGTCGAGGTCTATGCTGGACTTCTGGCAAAACCCGGGCGATAATAGTAGCAACCCTTCGCCTAAGTATGCCCGTTTTATGACCGACCGAGAGCTTCAATCTGCAGATTACATTAAACTGCGTAGTTTACAGGTGAACTATAAGCTGCCGCAAATAAAAGCGTTAGGGAAATACTACCGGGAGCTTAGTGTATTTGCAATGGGACAAAACTTAATTACATGGACGCCATGGAAAGGACAGGATCCGGAAGATGACAACAATTGGTATCAATATGAATACCCCCTGCCTCGGACCTTCACGTTTGGTGTTAACTTAAAATTCTAATATAATGACCGCTAGAAATCTACGCTTTTTATTACATGTTATTGCAGCATTTTTTTTAATCCACTTTACAGCTTGCAATAAAACCTTAGACCTACACCCGAAAGACAATTTAGTCGACGAGCAGGTGTTTGCGAATATAGCTAACTTTGAGGCTGCCGTAATGGGTGTTTACGCAGGCTTGGAATACGAGCATAACCTTCTTGTTGCTGGCGCCATGGCCGACGAATTGCGCCTGGACAATGACAACAGTGGTGTTAACAGCTTCGCAACAAACTTTTATAGATGGACATACTCGTCGGAGGATGACGTGCTATTCAATGCTTGGAAATGTGGCTATGAAACTGTATATCGTATTAACCTACTTTTGGAGAATATAAACCGTGTGCCAACGGATGCTGCTGGCGACAGCAAAAAAATTAAACAGCTGAAGGCCGAATTATTAGGCCTTAGGAGTTTTGTACATTTCGGTATTTATCAAATATTCGGAAAATACAACGACAGCCAGGATGGTACGGCCGTGCCTTATATTACACAGGTGAACCTCCGTGCGAAACCTTCCAAGGCGACACAAACGGAATTTTATACGTTAGCTTGGGCAGATTTGCAACAGGCTTTGCAAGCCGAAGATTTACCAACAGTAGATTATCGACTTAACCGCGCTGCTTTACATGCTTTTGCCGCTCGTTTATTGCTGTACAAAAAAGCCTACAGCGAGGCGGCACAGTATGCTGAACTGGCTCTACAGCAGCATAACCTAACCTCTGCGGATAATTATATGGATATCTGGCAAGATAAGGATAATGCGGAAGTTATCTTTCGCTTAAAACGTAACCACGCAAATGCAATACGGCCAAATACGTTATGGTTTAACTATGGCGCTGGTAAGATTCTTTTTCATCCGTCGCACAAGCTGAGTGATTTTGCTCAGCAAGATGTGGGTATACGTAAAGATTTATTCTTGGAACAGCCGGATAATGCGAACGAGGATGAGGATGAAGACGAAGATAGCAGCCCGATATTGAAGTATCCCGGTAATGTTTATGCGCATACTATTAATGATGTCAAAGTATTCCGCGCCGCAGAAATGTACCTGATACGTGCCGAAGCAGCGTTGAAAAGCAATCGGCAGGCCTTAGCAAACGAAGCGTTGAATACCCTGCGTGCAGCACGGGAGGTCGATGAAATTGCCCATAACATCGGTATCGATGACATTGTAAAGGAAAGGTATATAGAACTAGCCTTTGAGGGGCACCGCTATTTTGACCTAAAAAGACTGGGCTTAACTATTCAACGTATTCCGGCCGATTTAGCTATTCCAGAAGACAAAATGGAACTTCAGCCATTTGATAACGCCTATCACTTGCCTATTCCATTTAAGGAAACACAGGTTAACCCGAATTTAAGGTAGCAAAACTAGCGTAGAGGTATAACTACAAGTTTCAAAAGAATACCAAATATAGTGTACAAAAATTTGCGTTAGTGTAAAATGTACACTATATTTGTACTATCATAATTTAGGTTTATAATTGGTTATAAAAGGTTTTCATTCTCCCCGTTTGAAAACCTTTTTTTTATACAGATTTTTTGTAAAAAAAAAGACAGGCTATGCGATAACCTGTCTACCTCTCTTAATAAAAATAAAATTCCTTAAGCCTGTGCTTCCGTTTTAACCGTTACTGGTTCTACGGATTCCGTTGTTGTTGGTGCAGCAGACGCAGACACGGCTTCAGATTTTGTGGCCGATTTCTCTATACTGGCAATCTCTTTGGAGATTTCATTTTTGACACCTTCCGAGGCGTCTTTAAATTCACGGATACCCCGGCCTAAACCTCTAGCTAGTTCTGGCAATTTTTTACCTCCAAATAACAGCAGTATAACCACTACGATTAATAATACTTCTTGTGTTCCTAAATTCATTACTCTGCAGTTCGTTATCAATTAATACAATACAATAAACGAAAGTAAGAGTTTTTCAAAAAGCTATCAAATCGCTGCTTTAAAATTAGAAAAAACTAATCCATAAATAGCGAAATTATAATCTGTTTCTAATTTAGCGCTAGTCCTCGCCGCCATGGAGGTCTAAAAATCTAACCATTTCTTTAAGGTCGTCGCTTTAGCTTTGCTAACCACAATCTCCTCATTCTTATAGCCTACAACATCCAGCTTTAACTTGCCATGGAAATAATTATGAATTTTTGTTATCGCATTTACATGCACAATATACTGTCGGTTGGCTCTAAAGAAAACCGCCGGATCAAGCTCCTGCTCCAGGAGCTCCAGCGTCTGCGAAACGATAACCTTTTCGCCCGAAAATAGATTAGCAAAGGTTACGTTCGTCTGGGTGCTAAAAAAAGCTATATCCACAACATTTACCTTTTTAAAACCGTCGCGATAAGGCAGCAGAAAACGACTTCTATACGTTTTCGGCTGCATATAAGTCAGCAGTTGTTCCATAAGCTGTTGCTGTTGCTGCAGCTCCAACGCCGGTAGATTATTAGCCTCAAACTTTTGTATTGCAGCCAAGAGATCATTCTTATCAACCGGCTTCAGCAGGTAGTCCAGACTATTATATTTAAACGCCTGAACGGCATACTCGTCATATGCTGTCGTAAAAATCACCGGACAAGCGATTGTAAGCTTCGTAAAAACTTCAAAACTTAAGCCATCGTTGAGCTGTATATCCATGATTAGTAAATCCGGTTCTTTATGTTCGGCAAACCAAGCCAAGGTCTTTTTTACGCTCGGTAGCACCGCAGCGATTTCAAAGGTAGGGCGCAGTTCCAGCAGCAAACGTTGAATACGTTCCGCATTCAATTCTTCGTCCTCCAGAATAACTATTTTTTTTATCCAATTCATTCTATATTCTCTCTTATAGCCATTAAAGCAAAGGTATTGTTACGGCAAAAAAATCATTACGCTCCACTATTTCAACCTTTCTTTCGGTCAGTAAAGCATAACGCCCCATAATATTACGCAGGCCCAGCCCCGTAGAACGCGGTGGATAGACTAGGGGTAATCTATTGTTGCTTACCTCCACGCTATCAGGCCCTGCTGAACGAATTACTACCTGCAGAGGTTCCTCCTCGTCGGTACGGTTATATTTAACCGCATTTTCTATAAACAGCTGTAATGTAACCGGTGGAATTAAAAGATTCCGCTGCGCCTCATCTATCGCCAACGTAAAGGCAACCCCTGCCCCCATTCTATGCTGTACCAGGTAAATATACGCCTCCATAAACTGGAGCTCCTCGCGTAGCGTTATCAAAGGTTTTTTTGCATTTGTAAGCAGATAACGGTATACCTTAGCAAAATTCTCCGTATACCGATACCCCATCTGCTGATCCTTTAAAATTAGTTCCGAAAGCACACTTAAATTATTAAAGACAAAGTGAGGATCCAGCTGCAACTTTAAAGCCTCGAGTTCAGCTTCGACCAAGAGCTGTTTATTTTCGGCATCTTTAACTTTATAAACCGCGGCCCTAATAGTTTCTGCCTTCCAACTATCGAGCAGATAGCTACCCGTATTCAGTGCACTAATCATTAAAGCGACACCAACAAAAGCAAGCAACAAGTATAAACTCTGGCGTATGTCCACCACCTCGGTACCGGTACTAACAAAGCTATCGCCCCTAAAAGCAAGGACAGCTACAGCAACGATAATCAGCATCAACAGCATAGCAAACACCTGCATAAGCGTTTGTACAACCAAACGCGTAATGGGTTTTGCCGTCCAGGGCATTTTCTTATTAAGGAAATTATCGATAGCAATACTGATCTCCACCTGTGCCACAGCTATCAGCAAGTTATACCCTACATCCAGCAACAGCTCCTGCGTCGACATGCGCTCATAGCGCTGCCAGTAGCCCGAGTAAGGCAGAAAAACCAGCGGTATAACGTAAGCACCGATAAAAGATAACGCAATCAGAAACAACCGTTTTATAAATTTTGTAAGCCCTATATTCTGATTTTCAATACTATATTCCACCCTATTTTTTCTTTATTTTATATTAATAGCATATTAGTAGAATAATTGTCTATACTGTTACGTTTTTAGCAAATATTATTTTTCAAACTGGCAGCCCTGCAAAAGCGACGTTTTATCTTCTATTTATTCCTACCTATACCTTATTTTCACCGTTTCGCAAAAATATTGATACCATACTGCGCTATAAAACAAATAATATTCATTAATATTGCGCTGCATTTTTCTGACACAAACACATGGAACTCAAGCAAAAACTATCTTTTACAGGTTACGAAAAGCTCGTTATCTTTATTCTTGCCATCACACAATTCACCGTTATCCTAGACTTTATGGTTATGTCGCCATTAGGTGATTTACTGGTAAAATCTATCGATATGGAGGCCTCGAAATTTGGAATTGTCGTTTCTGCCTATGCCTTTAGTGCAGGGATTTCTGGATTGCTGACCGCAGGCTTTGCCGACAAGTATGACCGTAAAAAACTGTTATTATTTTTTTACATCGGCTTTATTATAGGGACAGCACTCTGCGGTATCGCCAACGATTTTTATAGTCTAGTGGCGGCGCGTATTGTAACCGGACTATTTGGCGGCGTTATAGGCTCGATCTCTTTAGCGATTATTACCGATTTATTTGTATTAGAAAAGAGAGGTCGTGTTATGGGCTTCGTACAAATGGGCTTTGGTGCCTCTCAGGTATTGGGTATTCCTATAGGTATATACCTCGCCAACCTATGGGGTTGGGAGGCGCCATTTTTCCTTATTGCCATCCTTGCCTTGCTTATTGCTATACTAATCGCCTGGAAGCTAAAACCTGTACGCGAGCATTTGGCACTGCAGCAAGAAAAGAATGTATTTACACACTTATGGAATACAATTAAAAATAAAAATTACCGAATCGGGTTCATGACGACAGCCATGCTTTCAATCGGCGGTTTTATGATGATGCCTTACGGCACAATATTCGCTGTTAATAACCTTAAAGTAGCAACCGAGCAACTGCCTACCTTATTTATGGTATCGGGTATTTCAGCCTTAGTGATTATGCCTATAGTCGGTAAAATCAGCGATAGCGTTAGTAAACTTCGTTTATTCAGCATCGCTGCAATATGGCTTTCTGTCGTCTGTATTATCTATACCAACCTTTCGGCCACGCCATTTTACCTGGTATTGCTGACCAACGTATGTATGATGATCGGTATCCTTAGCCGCTCTGTACCAGCATCGGCATTAACATCTGCAGTGCCAGATGCAGCCGATCGAGGCGCCTTTATGAGCGTCAACGCCTCCTTACAGCAGATTGCCGGAGGTATTGCAGCCGTAATCGCCGGACTTATTGTACATCAGCAGGATAAGAATAGCCCCTTGGAGCATTATAATATCGTCGGTTATGTACTCGTTGTGGTGACCTTATTATCGATTTATTTTATGGCAAGAGTAGACCACATTGTTCGATTAAAAAAGTCCTAACAGAGATCCTATACAAATAACCGCAACATACAAGAGTCGGCATGATACAGCACATGTACATGCCGACTCTTGTATGTTTACTCGCTGCGCGGATCAACCTTTAAAGGCATCTTGGCACAACGTATCACCTCCAGTGCAGCGCAACCATAAGCTACGGTAACCTTCCCTTCGATAAGGTAAACGCCTGCACCACGCAAAGGAAACTCGGCCAAAGACGGGGGGAAATGTACCGTATCAAAAAATACCCCCTCACAGTCAAAAAAAGTTCCGAATTTCATGAGCTCCCCTTTTTTTGTACGCACATATTTTTCGGCCACAAAATCGCCCACCATACGAACCACCTGCCCCGCTTTGGTCAGCAAATCCTTCGCCATAACATCCCCACGATACGAACTTTTTGCCAAATCAAACATAGACCCTGAAACACAAAAGCCCAACAGCTCTATTTCGTCGTAATAATCTTCCGTATTATGCTGTTCCAGTTGCGGAAGAACAGGAATATGTATATCCGATTGAAAAAGCATATTGCCGCTATTATGCTGCTGCTTTTTGCTAACCAATAGATGCGCATGCCATAACAACTCCTTCTTTCCGATATTCAAAAAACGAAACGCCCCTACACGGATCAGAATGAGCAACTGCTCTATGCCCGCCCCCGTTCGGGCGACAAAATTCTCCAACCCCGTAAACAGACCATTAGCCTGTCGCTCGGTTTCAATACTCGAGGCCAAAGCCTTTTCCAGGTGCAGTACCTCATCAAAGCCCAAGTAAATATCAACCCCCTCGATACAAGTGCTATAAACCGAATGGTTCACACAAGGCAAACAAATATTTGCTCCAGCCAGACGAGCCTCATTCACATACACCTTACGGCTATAAAAGCCCCCATAATTATTTAACACACTCACCATAAACTCCAGGGGATAATATGTCTTCAGAAAAAGACTTTGATAACTCTCTACAGCATACGATGCCGAATGCGCTTTATTAAACGAATAACCGGCAAAACTTTCCATCTGTCGCCATATTTCACGGCTCACCTTAAGGTCATAACCTTTAGCCTTACAATTATCAAAATACTTATCCTCAATTTCAACCAAATGTTTCTTATTGCGGTATTTTCCCGACATCATGCGCCGAAGCACATCCGCATCCGCCATATCCAATCCGCCATAAGCATGCGCAATTTTCATAACATCCTCCTGATACACCATCACCCCATACGTCTCCGACAGCTGCTCCTTAAACACCGGATGCGGATATGTTACCGCACCAGGATTATGGTGTCGTTTAATAAACTCCGCCATCATACCACTACTAGCAACCCCCGGGCGTATAATCGAAGAAGCCGCCACCAGCGTCAAGTAATTGTCGCAGCGCAGCTTCGTAATCAGCTGCCGCATTGCAGGGCTTTCAATATAAAAACAACCTATAGTATTAGCCGATCGCAACTGATCCGCAATATGTGGGTCATTAAAAAATCGTTTAGGGTTCTCCAGATCAATAGACAGCCCTTTATTCTGCAGCACCAATTGCTGGCAATCTTTAATATGCCCGATACCCCGTTGCGAAAGGATATCAAATTTTTCGAAACCTATATCCTCGGCCGTATACATATCAAACTGCACCGTTGGCAAGCCCTTTGGCGGTTTATCCAATGCCGAGTACAGCGTCAAAGGCTGCTCAGCAATCAGCACCCCCGAAGCATGAATAGTACGCTGATTTGGAAAATCCTCCATACGGTTATACACACTTAAAATCGTATCTATAACCTCATTTTTATTTAACATATTATCCGGTTCGTGCAGCAAACGGTCGATCTCTGCCTTCGGCAAACCATACACCTTGCCCAACTCCCGCAAGATACTACGCGACCGGAAGGTGCTCATGGCCCCCATAAGTGCCGTATGCCCCGGTTGGTAACGTTTAAAAATATAATCGTACACATCATCTCTATCGCGCCAGCTAAAATCGACATCAAAATCTGGCGAACTCTTGCGTTTAGGGTTTAAGAAACGCTCGAAAGGCAAATTCAATGCAATCGGGTCAACATCCGTAATGCCCAAGCAATAAGCCACCGCAGAATTAGCACCAGAGCCACGCCCTACATAGTAAAAATCCTTATTCCGCGCATAACGGCAGATATCATCTGTAATCAAAAAGTAACTAGCGAAATGTTGATTTTCAATCACCTCCAGCTCCCGTTGAATACGCTGCTGGGCCACCATATCCGTTTTTGCATACCGATTAGCAAACCCATTCATCACATGTTTAAGTAATAACGCTTTATCACTATAATGGCTCCCGGTAAAGCTGGCCTTATTTTTTGCAGCAGTAAAATCCATTGTAAAGCTACACTGCATAAATAACCGATATGTATTCTGCAAAACCTGAGGCAAGGCCTTGTACAGCAACATAAGCTGTGCTCTAGGGATAAAATGCTCCATAACAGTGGCAACCTGAGTAAGCGATAGCTGCGAAATCAATACGTTATGATCTACCGCCCTTAACTGCTTGTGGAAGGTATAATCGTCGCGTCTAAAACTCACGGGAGCCAGCACCACACAACGCGCTAATGCCGTAGTACCCAACAAAACAGCCCTGCTGCATTCCTCCGGACGAACCCCAATGTATTCATAATCGCGCAACGCAAAACAGCCCATCTTTTCAAAAGGGTACACAATAAAGACATCCTTAAACTCCGGTGCCCGCTCTGGCAGGGTAAGCCCCTCCATATTAAGTGCGGTACGGTAAGCATTAATCTCCTCAAACCCCCTTTCATTTCGGGCGATAGCCACAAAATGAAATATATCGCCCTCACGAAACTCCATTCCAGCCAAGGGATTTAACCCCTTCTCCTGTCCCTTACGGATAAAATCCAAAGATCCACTGCTGTTGTTTATATCGGTAAGCACAGCGGTATCATAACCATAGGAAACCATTTCATCCATTAGCTCCTCTAAACTATAGGTGCCATAACGTAAACTATAATAACTGTGTACATTGAGTAACATAACAAATTGTTTTTTGCTTAGCCCTACTAAAAAGTAAAGCATAAGTACCCACAAAAATAAAACAATTACTAATATTTTTAGCAATTGTTTTATCCTATTGTACAACAATATGTTTATTATAAGTACTACCCCGTTTTTTAAGGTTTAAAAATAATACCCGATATTAATATTAAAGCGTGTTTGCCACTTATCCTGGCCTGTACCATTACTTAAAGCATAAATAGATTCATATCCAAAATTAGACTGGCTTTTTCCAGCGGCAAAATCGATATACGTTAATATTGGTCCGGCGGAAAAAGACAGCCCAGTAACATTCATCTGTGAGCTTTTAAAACCAGACACCTTTTTATTCATAAAGGCATAATCATTATAAAAGCACAATTGCGAAATCGGCTTCCAGTTGACCGGAACGGTATAAGAGAGTCCAAATGTATACGTATCCGCCTCGGCAGCAATTAAATAAGCCCCACCAAAGCCCACCATAGCAACCATATCTTTCGATTCAGTTGCAGGCGCTTTCGTGTTATATTTATACATCGTATACTGTGCTTTGAGCCCCAGCTTACCCCAGTCCATCATACCCTGAACAGCAGTAGCATAATGATCCCCTGTCTTTTCGGTTTCCAAATTATACAAACCACCATACTGCGCAGATAAGCCCAATTTCACTTTTAGATTATCATCCCCAAACTTATAATCCACCTTTCCGTTTATCTGATTAATTTTTTTATTACGGAAAGACATCTTTCCATCACCATCAACATCAATAGAACCGACATCATAACCATAACGCTTAGGCGAAAGGTCGCTATTATTGCCATAATCCTGCACCAGTGGATTCTTAAAGAAAGCAAAGCTAAAGTCTATTTTATCACCAATATGTCTATAGTTTGCCCCCATATTGTAGCTATCCTCCAGCCCTAAGAAAAAGTTCATGCTCATAAAAAATGAGCTCGAATTTGCGGGCGTATTTCCAAAAGGAATAGGCAATAGGCCGAGTTGGATTTTATCCTTTTTATTCAGCGCATAGCCCATTATGCCATGTTTTAACACACCACCACCAGCACTAATTGTCATCACCCGATACTCAGCATCCAGATCAATACCTTTGTAAGCAGCTTTCGTATTTATTCGGAATATATCATATCCGAAATCTCCTCCCCGATTTTTTTGTCCCTGTTTCCAGGTAGAATAATTGTAATTGAAACGTACGGCTCCGCCGATGTCCACTTGAGGCTGTTCCTGTGCTAGCGCACAAATTGTGGTAAAAAGGAACACAACCATCCATAATAAAGGTTTTTTTACATTAATTTTCTATCATTTTAATAAAATAGTACTCTTGAAAATGACAGATAATGTGTCAAAAGACCTCACCCCACAACAAGTGAATATAGAAATGCTAGATAAGCATTAAAAAAGAGTAGTATTTAATTGGATTAATAATATTATAACGGAAATTCTGCCCGTTATTTTAAAAATTCAACCAACTAAACCCAAAAACACAAGTTGAAGTTATGTAAAATTAATCTCAACAAAAAAAATTAAACCCAAAAAATATAGAAAAGTGACAAAAATCATCTATTGGAAAGAAAAAAAATCCGTAAAAAAAAGAAGCTGCCTTAAAGACAGCTTCAATTACGCGTATTACATATTATTTAGAGTCCATGGCAATTTCATCAAATATTGATGCATTATGTCCACCCGCGGCAGCTCTATGTATTATAGGCTGATACGTATGTACACGGATAAACTTTTCTTCAGCAGTTTGCTAAAACAATACCAAGTTACCATTCGATTGAAACTTATAAAATATCATTTCCGACAATTTGAGTATTTAACCTACTCGTCACACCATTTTTTTATGCCCTTGGTACCAAAGATTGGGGTATACCTAGCCCGAGATTGACTTGAAGATTAAGTCAATCCATTGTTATTCTATTCAATGTGGTCAACTTATTATCTGTAATTATTGACTTATCACAGGAGTTAAACATTAACACCATTAATGTGAATGCTAAAATAAAAAAATTTGTTTCATAGTATGAAAATTTAATAGTGATGTATAAAAACATCAATTATTAGTAAACTTATTAGTATTATCAGCAATCTGACCAAAGTATGTAGACAGCGCTCCGGAAGCAGTTCCTGTATGTACTATAGGTTGGTATTTATTTACAGCATCATGTATTATGTCGGCAGTTTGCCAATACAACGCCAAGTTGCCATTTGTTTGAAACTTATAAAATGCGCTTTCCGACAATCTGGGGTAGTTTCCATTCCAATTTGCAGATGGAAGATATAAATTCTCCGTTGACCAAATTGCGCTATTATCGGACATATTATACTGGTTTATAAGATATATAACCAAATTGCCATCATTCTGAAAAATCATCTTATAACTATATTGGCTCCCATTCTGCGCAGACCGTGATTCCCATAAAACTTTATTATTTAATTTATTTTTAATGCATAAATTCCCATTAGACTCACCTATAAGCATATAATTTCCAGCGTTAATTTGCATGGGAAAGTCATATGCTTTTCCAGGCTTTATAATAGTGCCATCCAACATTTGGGAATCCGTTAACTCAGGATTATTTGCTAACACCACATATTTATCATACCATTTTTTGGGGATACCTTTCATAAAAATTTGTTGGCAATCAGGGAAATTAGTAGTATACCTTGAAATACAACCAAGAAACGGAGACATCGCTCCGGCCGCGGTGCCTGTATGCACTATAGGCTGGTATTTATTTACACCCATAAACTTTTCTTCAGCAGTTTGCCAATACAATACCAAGTTGCCATTCTTTTGAAATTTATAAAATGCCTTTTCAAACAATCTGGGGTAGCTTCCATTCCAATCTCCAGATGGAAGGTATAAATTCATTGTTGCCCAAATCGCTTCTCTATTACCACTATTATTAAAATATGTACGATAGATAACCAAATTACCATCATACTGAAAAGTTAAATAATACTTAGCATTATTTTTATATTCTGTGGACTGTGATTCCCACAAAATAGTATTATTTACTTTATCTTTAATAAGTAAATTTCCATTGCTATTACCTATTAACGCATAATTTTCGGCATTAATTTGTATGGGAAAGTCATATGATTTTCCCGGCTTTATACTAAGGCCATCTACCATTTGTGATTCCATGATTTCAGGGGTATTTGTGGTTTTAACATATTTATTATACCACATTGTGGGTATACCTTTGGTAAAAAGCTCTGGATCATCAGGAGAACGAGGTTCATTTGATGATTTAGTTAATCCATTCTCATTCGCTCTATCAATCCAATCCCCAGTAAGGATTGAATGATCACAAGCGCAAAACATTACCAAGATTATCGTTAACGCTAAATTAAAAGTGTTTGTTTTCATAGATTTTTAAATTTAGTATGGGTTTTGTATAGATTAATGTGCCTTAAAACTATAAACCCCCACACAAAAATTGCACACACAAACCTTATTACCAGCGACATAAGTAAGGAAACAAAGTAAACTAGGGGAACCAAGAAAAAAGCAGTTCAAATCAATATATCCTGGTAATATCAAGGGTCAAAAATCAATGCGAAATTTATGTCGTTAATGGAAAGCTATATATAAAAACATATTATACCTACTTCATATTTATAACCATATAAATTTCCAAAGCACATTTTAGCCGGGCTTACATACTAAAACGCTTAAGTTATGCAGCACAACAGGAAAATTTGTCAAGTTGTTTTTATTTATCGTAACAAGCAGACTGTATTTGGAGTGGTAGTAATCGTAGCTACGGTATATGCATTCGATTTTTTAGGTATGCGCTATCAGAAAGCTAAGAAAAAGCTTCGATGAGCTGCTCGGGATGATAAAAATGATTGGGTGCAGGAATCAAATCTCTTTGTTTTAATATCCTATAAACACTTGATTCAGAGATAAAAACACCTTGTTCATCCGTTATTTTGCAAGCTAATTCTCTGCAAGACAACTCGGTATGTTCCTATGCAATTTCTACAACCAGATTCTTTTGCTCTTGGGGGATACTATTCCACTACCTACGACAACTTCTCTTGCTTGTTGCCAAGCCATCAAAGCCACTTCTGAGATAATTCTGGTACCATCTGTAAAAAGTGCTACGTGTAATCCCAAAACTATCTAAAGTACGTTTTACACCGATTTCACGCTGTCTGACTGTTTGTATGATTTCGTACTTCTAACCTGCTGATAATCGCATATATTTCCTGTATTTATGGATTAACCCACCTCTGAAGGATGATTACTGTTATAGTCAATTTGCCACTCATAAGCTAAGGCATTGACCTGATTAATGGATTCAAATAAATAAGCATCTAAAACATCTTCTCTAAATGTACGATTGAAACGTTCAATATATGCGTTTTGTGCAGGCTTTCCTGGTTGGATATACTGTATTTCTATCTCTTGATCGCTACAAAAATCTTTAAAAACTTTAGCGATAAATTCTGAACCATTATCTGCTCTTATGCGTTTTGGTTTTGCTCTGTGTAACAATACTTCTTGTATTTTTTGCACCAACCTTGTTGCGGGAATAGAATAATATTGTGTGGAGAGATCCATAAGTTTATCAATAATGATCCGGTCATCTTTTTTATGGGCATAGTAATACATACTACGGCTCATAAAAACAATTTTACAAGACCTATGAATACTGATTCCTTTTGCTTCAATGATACCCTCAACCAGCTCCTTACGTTCACAGAGCCTTAAAGCTTTTTTTCAATAATATCTTTTAAAATACGACGATCTAAACTCAAATCGGCAAACATCCGCTTTAAACGGTTGTTTTTTTCTTGTAATGCCTTGACTTCTTTCAAATGTTGGGCATCCATACCACCATACTTTTGATTCCATTGTTAAAACGTGGAGGCTGTAATACCATGCTCGCGACAGATGTCGCGTGTCGACTTACCTGATTCATATTCCTTTAGAATATTGACAATCTGATGTTCTGAAAACTTGCTCTTCTTCATAATGTTTAACATACTAATTTAACATTTTTAATTGGTCTGAAAAACAGGGAAGTCTACCGTACCATACGAACAAACATTTGATTAGACGCTTATTTTAAGCCACTAAAAGAACTATTTTTTGTTTTGCTTTATTTTTTTTATTTATTTTATTTACATCAATGTAGCTCTTTATAACTATACTTATCGAATTGTAACTTTTTTAACATTTTGTTCTAACAAATAGGAGTAACAGTATGATTGTAACAAAAAAGAGGAACAAAATAGGTGCAACAGAATAAGTGAGTCAGACCGAGGTACTTTTTATTTACTTAATTACAATTTACCATATCCTGTCGATATAATTAATTTTTCTATTAAAACGTCTATTTTTTTACCATTTTCTACAATACTTCCAAAATAGTCATCAGGATGGTACCCTTCGTTTTGTGATAAATTAGAAAACAGTAATTTATTCAAATGTTTATTGTTGTCTAATAATAAATTATATACTTCTTTAATAGTCGACTTATCTTTAACTTCTGCAAATATGTTAAAGGCACCATAAGATCTGTAAAATGGGGTTTTATACTTGTCAACCATCTCATCAATTTTTATCGGCTCTATTTCTTGGCGACCAACATTATAATAAGGCAAATTGTTGAAAAACGTTTGATATCCATTAGTATTACTTATAAAGTTCTCTAAAGCAGTAGTTCTCTTAGTAAGGATCATTGAGTATTTAATTTCCCTTTTCTTTAAATCCCAGTCAAACCCTATCTTTAAAAGATATCCTATGCCACCAACTAAAATTGTAATAATAACGGCGATTTGAGACCAATAATCAATAATAAACTTAAAAAAAGTGTGACCTTGATTTTCTTCCATGAGGTAATTAATTATGTACATACAATGATACGATTTTTAAATTTTAAAGCTTAATAGCCATCATGTCCCACAAAAAACATTACAAAAAATATTGTCCTATTATTATACTTGTAAATATTCTCCCCTCTTTTCTTTGTTATAGATATTTGTTGAAAGTCAAGGTTCAAGAAAAAAACGACTTAAAATATTATAAGCCCTTACTTGGGGTGCTAATATTCTTTTTAGTAGTACGTGTTAATGAACTTTGTTCTTATAATAATTATACAAAACATTAAAGTATGAAAATCAGTAAAAAAACACAACAAGAGATCGAGTTATTACTGCTTATAACAGGTCACAATTGGGATTGGTCAGATCCAGAAGAAGAGCAGCAATGGATGGATCTTTACACTGCGATAGACCGTTTTAAAAACAGCCTACAAAGAAAAGGCCTGTGGAAGTAATTAGATAGGCTTTTTCGAATAAACCTCAATTGAAATAGGAATTTCAACTTTAGCGCCATTGATTAATAAAGCCAGAACAACTCTATTAATTAATGGACCAGACTTTCCTTTGGTTGCTTTATTTGCTGCGAATGCATCTATAATATTAGCATTATTTGAATGCACATAGGCTGCATAATTAGATTTAGGGCCAATCTTTTGAGGTTTATTTACATCTACACTTTCACTATGAAAGGTATGAAGCTTTACGCTGTTGGCACCTGAATTACTTACGGGCAAAGTTTGATTATTTAAAACAACATAGCTTTCGTTCCAAAGAAAATCGATCGTTTTATCAGATTTATTAAACAACTCAAAATCGATACGTCTTCCCCCAGCTTTTAAAAACTTCACAGTAATCACATCATCTTCAAATAAAAACTTATCCGGGTGCATCCCGTTTAGACTAACATACGTAGAGGATATTTTTTTCACTTCTTGGGCTTGAGTATCTTTTCCGGCCATTGTCAGTAAACAAGCTGTTATCAAAAGATAATATAGTTTCATAATAAAAGCATCTATTCACAAAATAACTAAAAATTATGAAACATTAAAAAGCTCTCCTTAGAAGGATTTAAATTTAATAATTAAAATTATTCTAGTGTCCATTTCTATATCAAGGCTTCAGTGTGCGTGTGTAGAAAGTATTAAAGATTTTTCTAATAGCATAGAGGAGATAGCCCTTGCTGCGTCCACAGCAGGAGATGCTTGGGCAAAGGAATCCGCAATTATCCAACGAAACATAGACAAGTACAAGGATCGCCAGCAAAAAGACCGTAGGCAGCAACATAAATGGGCTGTGAGGAATTATAGGAAATAAAAATCCCCTCTTGCGGGAGGGGTTAGTTCATACAATCTTCAAATATTTCTGATGCAATATTTTTAACTCCATCTAAATCAGTGACACTTGAATTTATTAATAAATAGGTGTAATTAGATTTATCGAAATGATGCACAAAGGCATCATTTAACTTTCAATTTGCAAAATCTAGGAATAAATATATAGTATCAAGAGTTGAAAATTGTTTAAGCCGTTGCTTTTTATATTGTTTTTTTCCATTAATTTTAACAACCTGAAAAAGTATTGGGTAAGCACAGTCGAAATAGAACTTTTTGTTCAATTAAACACATACTTCTTCGATATTTATTTCTCATTAACTGAAATTCAAAAATAATGAATAAAAAAACATACTTAATATTTGGAATTAGTAAAGGATTAGGTAAATCCATTACAATAAATTTACCTAAAGACATTGATACAGTTTTTGGAATTTCAAGAACTCAACCTGATTTTTTAAGAGAAAAAACTAATGTAAATTGGATACAGACTGATTTGTCTAATCCTAAAATTTCATCTGAAACTATTAAAGCTAGATTAAAAAATTCAGCTATTGATTACCTAATATATAATGTTGGTATATGGGAAAATAGTGCTTTCTCAAATGAATATATTTTTGAAGAAAATTCTCTATCTGAAATTAATAATATAATAAATACTAATATCACATCTTGTATAGTAAATATTCAATCACTCTTAAATAATTTAAAATTATCTAGTAATGCAAAAGTTATTTTAATTGGTTCAACTTGGGGATTGGATAATCACAATGGAAAAGAAGTGACTTTTTCTGCTTCAAAATTTGCTTTAAGAGGAATTGTTCATTCTTTGCGAGAAAATTTACGTCGTCACAAAATAGGTGTTTCAATTATAAACTTGGGATATTTAGCAACGGAATTTGATAATAACGAGGATGTAGCGACAGTATTAAAAAAAACTGATGGAAACTTAATCCCATTACAAGATGTAATTAATTCTTTAAAATTTATTATTTCTACATCAAATGCAAGTTGTGTCAAAGAAATTAATATGCCAGCAATGAATGATACGAATTTATAATTGACACATATATTTCATTTACACCTGTCAAAACCATATTTGGGGTGCTAATATTCTTTTTAGTAGTACGTGTTAATGAACTTTGTTCTTATAATAATTATACAAAACATTAAAGTATGAAAATCAGTAAAAAAACACAACAAGAGATCGAGTTATTACTGCTTATAACAGGTCACAATTGGGATTGGTCAGATCCAGAAGAAGAGCAGCAATGGATGGATCTTTACACTGCGATAGACCGTTTTAACTACAGGCTTATATAATTTAAAAGGATCATTAGGGATTAAAATTATGCCATTATCATAATCGTTGTATTTCAATTTCATAGTATCAAATATCACCTTGATATCTCTTATCGTGTTGGCTATAGTTTGATTAGATCTACCTCCTCTTTTAATAGCGTCACTACGCAAAGGAATTTTTAGGAAATCTTGAAATTCTTCCAAAAACTTTACCTTAAAATCAAAAGGCGAAAGTACATCACCCCCTACAAATTCCTTAAGTCGTTGAAGGGAAGATATTCTTTGTTTATACGAGTTTTCACGATGCTTAATACGCTCAAGATATTCTAAACTATATTCGAAAAAATCTAAAGGACCTTGCTCGGCCTTGGTAAGAAAAGTTTTAACATTAGCAACACTCATCAACGCTAATCTTACCCCTAAAGAATTAACTTTATCCCTAAGTTTATTTAATTCAATACTTAAATATCTGTCAATAAAAATCTTTTTTAATCGTAACTTCGTGTCCAAATCTTCTTTCTTAGCAACAAAGTTAGTGTCTAGGTAAACAGATTTACCCTGGTGTGTTATCCGATATTTAACAGCCCAAGTACCGTTCTGTTTTTTATGATGCTTAAGAATAGTAGCTGAAATTGAAGCCATGCTAAAAATTTTATAAGTTGTAAATTATTTGTAAAGTTTAATAGCGCAAAATAAGCAAATATATGTGATATTATAAGCATTACACAATCTAATTGCTAAAAATAATAGTATTCTAAATAATTAAATATCAAGTACTTAACTGCCTTTTTTGGCAGTTTTAATTAATTTTATGGTCAACGTAAATAATATTTCTGTTTCTTTTGGAGGAACCACGCTGTTCAGCGATGTTTCCTTTTCAATAAACGAGAACGATAAAATTGCCCTTATGGGTAAAAATGGTGCCGGAAAGTCTACCCTATTGAAAATTATTGCCGGTGCAGGAAAACCAACAACAGGCAATATTTCGGGACCTAAAGAAGCGGTTATTGCCTATTTACCCCAGCATTTACTTACGGAAGATAATGTAACGGTATTCGAGGAAACTGCCAAAGCCTTCGAGGAGGTCTATAAAATGCGCGATGAGCTGGAAGAGTTAAACGAGCAGCTCAACATCCGTACCGATTATGAAAGCGACGATTACATGAAGCTTATCGAGCGTGTATCCGAGCTTAGCGAGAAGTTTTATTCTATCGAAGAGACCAACTATGATGCGGAGGTAGAAAAGGTATTAAAAGGATTGGGTTTTGACCGTAGCGACTTTACGCGGCAGACATCGGAATTCTCCGGGGGTTGGCGTATGCGTATTGAGCTGGCGAAAATATTATTAAAAAAACCGGACCTTATTCTTTTGGATGAACCTACCAACCATATGGATATCGAGAGTATACAATGGTTAGAAGACTTTTTGGTAAACGCTGCAAAAGCGGTGATTGTAATCTCGCACGACCGTGCATTTGTAGATAACATCACCAACCGTACGATCGAAGTTACCATGGGGCGTATATACGACTACAAAGCAAAATATAGCCACTACCTTGAGCTGCGCAAAGAACGCCGCCAGCATCAGCAGAAGGCATACGAGGAACAGCAGCGCTTTATTGCCGACAACCAGGAGTTTATAGATCGTTTTCGCGGTACCTATTCCAAAACACTGCAGGTGCAATCGCGCGTTAAAATGCTGGAGAAACTAGAGGTTATTCAAATTGATGAGGTAGACACCTCTGCCCTACGGTTAAAGTTTCCGCCTTCACCCCGTTCAGGGCAGTATCCTGTTATTGTAGAAGAGCTGACAAAAAAATATGGCGACCATACCGTTTTCGAGAAGGCTTCGATGGTAATTGAGCGTGGCGAGAAAGTCGCTTTTGTCGGTAAAAATGGCGAGGGTAAATCGACGATGATTAAAGCGATTATGGGCGAGATTGATTTTGAAGGTTCCTTAAAAGTAGGCCATAATGCCAAGATAGGATACTTTGCACAAAATCAGGCCGCCTTATTGGATGGGGAGCTTACCGTATTCGAAACAATAGATCAAATTGCCGTTGGCGATGTGCGTGTTAAAATTAAAGATCTTTTAGGGGCATTTATGTTTAGTGGTGATGATACCACTAAAAAAGTAAAAGTACTTTCCGGAGGTGAAAAAACACGTTTGGCGATGATAAAATTATTGCTAGAACCGGTAAACGTACTTATTCTGGATGAACCTACCAACCACTTGGATATGAAAACCAAGGATATTATTAAAGATGCCTTGCAAGATTTTGATGGCACGCTGATATTGGTGTCGCACGACAGGGACTTCTTGGATGGCTTAGCCAATAAGGTTTTTGAATTTGGCAATAAAAGGGTACGTGAGCATTTTGAAGATATTAAAGGCTTCCTGGAGTACAAGAAGATGAATAGCTTGAAGGATATCGAGAAATAAGGGCTGCCTTAAGGCTTTCTTACAGCCTTAAGCCATCATCCCCATAACCCTACAGATTTAGTTGGCGCTTACGCTTAGTAACTAAACCTGTAGGGTTTAATTTAAATATGCTGCCGTTATTTCTAAGGCAAAAAACCACTATACCTTTACGCCGCTGCAACTACAAGGCCGACAGCATAAATTACAACGCCGGAAAAACGATTTTCCAAGCCTATATATTCGTTTATTTTACCGGTATAAAAAAAATACGACCCGCATAGGCCTCCCCTATAGCAGTCCCCATTCAGGTATTATAAAAACCCATTATACACGGCTCTGTTTGGCAACAGGTAACAGCTAAGCAGATGAATACCATAAGAATCGGCAAACAAACTGGAACGTTATATGCCAGTGCTAGTCACAAGAAAGCCTAAGTTAATTTGTCGTAATACATCAACAAATTGTCAGTTTACATTTCTATAAACCCATTAAATTTGCGTTGAACTAAAATCCAAATCACCAAAAAGCAAGTCAGCAACATGCGCAATACACCAACCCTAACCCTAGTAAATTACGAAAAAAAATACTACAGTCAGCTCAAAGCATTGACACTGGAATGGCTGGAAAAATACCTAACCGTAGAACCAGAAGACGAGAAGTTTATAGAAAATCCCGAAGAATATGTACTCCAGAAAGGCGGCTTTATTTATATCGCCCTTTACAATAATGAAGTAATCGGAACCGTATCCCTATACAAGGTTACAGCGCATCAATATGAACTCGCCAAACTGGCCATTACCGAAAAATACAAAGGATTAGGATTCGGCAAAGCTTTAGTAGAGTTTGCTATACAGAAAGCAAAATCCTTACAAGCCAGAGAACTGGTATTATACACCACAAAACGACTAGCAGCGGCCTATAACCTATACCTTACATACGGCTTTGTAGACAGCAGTAAGGCGCAAAAATACCTAGAATCAGACAGCTATATGGTTTTAAAACTTCAATCATAGCACAGAAAGAACATACAATACAGCAGCATTAAGGCGTTACTTGAGTACCTAACTATTCAAACCAAAGCCCTAAATGCTGCCGCTATAGCTAACAAACGGCAAGAACGCCGTACCGCCAGGCTACTGTTTTTTATTTTCACCTATAAACAAACCGGCATTGACCCGCACCATACATAAAACAGGGAAACGCAGAAAAACTAAGCAACCGACATCACCAACTTTTTACCCCTAGCGTCATTGTTTTCCATAAGCAGGTGCGCCTGCTGCACCGTTTGCACCGTTAAGCCCCCAATACATTTAACCTGAAGCGGTGAGATCGCCTTATTTTCTATCGCCGCAAAAAGACTCCGTAGTCCATCGCCATAAGAAGCAAAGCCAGACACGCCCTTATGCAAAGCCATGGCATAATTGGCAATATGCATACACGAAGCCGCTTTATCAAACAACAAGGCCCGAGCCTTATCCGTTGTAAAAGACGTTACATCAACATACGTACCAAAGACATCCAATACTTCAGCACAAGTCTCAGACAGTGCACCCCCGACCAAATCAATAACATACTGAAAAACACCATGGCGCTGCAGCAGTGTCTCCCGCACCGGTTCAGTGTTATAGTTTATGATGCAAGCAGGAGATAAACCTAAAGACTGCAGATCAGCAATACGCGCTTCATTAGCCGCAGTAGTATAAATCCTATCAACAGCCGCCGCCTTCAGCAAACGTATAACCATCGATCCTACAGCACCAGATCCACCCGTTATGAAAACAGCCGCATCTGTAGGCAGCTGCAAGCGACTTACACATTGCAAAGCCGTTAAACCTACCATAGGTAAAGCCGCTGCTTCCTCAAAACTCAGCTGCTCCGGAATTTTCGCCAGCAAGGCTTCAGGCACAGCGATACGCTGCGCATAAGTGCCATTAGAGGCTAAGCTGCCTACATAAGCTGCAACAGCATCCCCAACTTCGAACTGCTTCACAGCAGCACCAACAGCAATGACTTGGCCAGCAAACTCACGTCCTAAAATCGGTGAATGTAAGAGCTTACTTTCCGTAGAACCCATTCGCATTTGGTAATCAATCGGATTAAAAGCCGTTGCCTTAATCTGTACTAAAACAGAAAAATCATCAAGAACGGGCTCCTCCACTGTCTTTAAACTAAAATTTTCAACGCCACCAAAATTATGCAGTACAATAGCATCCATGTATCAATCGTATGTTAAGATTCGTAAAAAAAGCAATGTACTCTTTTTAAACAAAAAAAAGGAGGCTATTGTAAAATAACCTCCCCCTTAAAAAGCTCCTTCAAGGAACCTAGACCTACCTAAACCTAACCTAAACCCAATACAGCCTTCGGTTCCAAGTAAGCTTCCAAGCCAAAAGCACCATACTCACGGCCAATACCAGATTGCTTAAATCCACCAAAAGGCAATAAAGAATCGTGTGCCAAGCCATTCACACAAACCCTTCCTGCATCCAGCTGCGCAGCAACACGATACGCATGATCCTGATCCGCCGAAGCAACATAAGCAGCTAACCCATACGGACTATCATTTGCTATAGCTATGGCATCCTCTTCATTATCATACGGTATAATCGACAGTACAGGGCCAAAAATCTCCTCCTGCGCAATACGCATGCTGTTGTTTACCCCCGTAAATACCGTAGCCTGCACAAAATTACCCGCTTCCAATCCCGAAGGTTTACCAAGGCCACCCGCCAACAACTGCGCTCCCTCTGCGATTCCAATTCCAATATACTCCTGTACACGTTCAAACTGCTTCACACTAACCATAGGTCCGATTTGCGTATCCATATCACGCGGATCAGCCACCTTAGTGCCGTCGATAATACGTTTCACAATTGCATTAACCTCATTTAATTTTTCTTTAGGAACCAATAAACGCGTTGCCGCCGCACAAGCCTGTCCAGAATTTAAAAATGCCGCCGCTACCGCTACCGGCAATACCGATTCAAGATCCGCATCTGGAAGAATAATATTCGGCGATTTTCCCCCCAGCTCCAACGTTACCCTTTTCATCGTATCCACTGCACCTTTAGCGATCAGTTTACCCACACCCGTAGAGCCGGTAAAAGATATTTTAGAAATCCCCGGATTGCGTGTAATCTCCGCACCCACAACATCACCAAGGCCATTTACAAAATTAATAACACCCTTTGGCAACCCCGCTTCATGGAAAACTTCCGCAATAAGCTGCGTTTGCTGTGCGCTCATCTCACTCGGTTTTATAACCACCGTACAGCCCGCAGCAATGGCCGTTGCCACTTTGGTTACGATAAAACCATTGCTCATATTCCACGGAATAATAATACCAGCTACACCAACGCCCTGTAGATGCACCGTTCCCGTTCCAATTTTACGCGTTAGCTCAAAATCCTTTAACGTATCGATCATCGCGTTAAAATCATGTGCAGCAAATTGGATAATCATAGTACAAAACTGCAAAGTACCGCCATATTCCTGCACCATAACATCAATTAACTCCTGCTGTCTACGGATAAAAGCATCCCTTAATTTTTCCAGGTAAGTAATACGTTCCGCCTTGGAGGTTTTTGCAAAATGTTTAAATGCTGCCTGCGCCGCATGCACGGCATGCTGCACATCGCGTTCATCCCCTAACCGTACTTGAGCAGCTAGTGTATTATCAATAGGACTGTATAAATCCAATACCTGCGTACCATGTGGCGTTACAAACGCTCCGTCGATGTAGATTTTATCAATTACTTTCATATGTTCTTTTTTTATTACATCAAAGTTCAGGAACATTGATGGCAAGTAATTTTCTCTACGGCTCAACTTTTATTTGCCTAAAAGCTCAGGGACAAACAAGGTAAGTCACTATAATATTTAAATTCCAGTCATAAACCCAACCGAAACCCAACCTAAACCTAGACCTAAACCTAGACCTAAACTAACTGAAAGCTATAGGACATGGTAAAAACAAGGCATAAATGCCTTAAGCCAGGTACAAGCTATTCTGCTACGCTTTGCTGTAGGGCATACAAAAACGATATGCCGTTTTTCATGGTATAGCTGTTCCCTCCATACCTTAGGAAGATCATACAGCGGAATATTCCAGGTCGACAAAGGCTGCTCGGCATGTGCATAAATCTCCTGCACATCAATACAAACCGCCTGTCCACGCTGCAACCACTGGTTAAGTCTTTCGGTATCCACAGCAGCAGCAACAGCTTCTACCTGCTGTTGTTCGGTTGCCCCCTCCTCTGGCATGGCTGTGTCAAACTGTAGACTACGATAGCTATTTTCAAAGGCATTGTACAACAGCAGCTTCCCTGCGAAGGTTTTACCTATTCGGGCGCAGATTTTCAGCACCTCATTAGCCATTAATGCCCCTGTAACGGCCACCAATGGGCTCCAAACGCCGTCGCCACCGTTACTACAGCTCCCCTGATCACTAGCTTCCGGAAATATATCGCTATACTGCTTTTGTGTATGGTAGTTAAAAACGGCCAGCTGAGCCTCCCAAGCACCAAGAGCCCCCATCACCAAAGGCAGCTGCCACTGCTGTGCCAAAGCCGCCAGCCTATACTTACTCCCAAAATTATCCGTACCATCGACCAGTACCGTTGCCGTTTGCAGCCAAGGCATGTCGCTGTCCCCATCCATGTATGCGCATATCGGCTGCACAATATCTTTTTGATAGCGGGTATTGATTTGCTCGGCAAGGACTTGTGCTTTAAATTTTCCGATATCAGCTAAGCCAAAGCTAGCTTGACGTGCTAAATTGGATAGCTCTACGGTATCGCCATCTAGCAGTATAATTTTACCGATGCCAGCAGCAGCGATATACGGAAGTATCGCGCTGCCCAGGCCACCAGCACCGACGACGACGACTTGGGCACACTGCAGCCGTTCTTGGCCTTGAAGACCAAATTCTGGTAGTAGTATTTGTCTTTTATATTGTTCCATTGGCTTGAGGTTTAGGTTTAGGTTGAGGTTTAGGTTTAGGTTGAGGTTTAGGTTTAGGTTTAGGTTGAGATTTAGGCTTTGCATGTTCAACAGATTTTAGATAGGATATTCTGATGCCGCTGGTATTTCAGCTGTTGCCTGTATAGGTTCCCAATTTTTCCATACCGCCTCATAGCCATGTGCTTCTATACGTTCGAGCATTTCCTGCGGACTACGTTCGTCGGATATTTCAAACTGCTCCAGCGTTTGTGGATCCACCGCATAACCTCCAGGATTTGTTTTCGAGCCCGCACTTAAGCTCGTTATTCCCAGCGGTATAACATGATCCCTAAACAAGGGCTGCTCGCGTGTGGAGAGCGACAATTCGACGGTAGGATTCAACAGCCTATAAGCGCATATAAGCTGCAGCAAAGCACGATTATCCATATCAAAATTATTCGGCAGCAGGCGGTTGTCTTCACCATCTTCCCAATATATAGGACGTAAGCGTGGGAACGATATGGAGTATAAGGTTTTCCAGTATGTCTCCTCCAGGTATTGCATGTGCAGCGCCGTAAAGAAACTCTCTACCCGCCAGTCCTCTAATCCGATAAGCGCGCCCAATCCGATTTTGTGTATGCCGGCTTTCCCTAAGCGATCGGGTGTATCCAGGCGGAAGTCGAAATTCGATTTCTTCCCTTTGGGATGGTAGTCTTTATAAACCTCGCGGTGATACGTTTCCTGATACACCAATACGGCATATATGCCCTCGGAAATCAGGAGCTCATATTCAGCTTGCAATAATGGCTGTACCTCGATGGAAATATTGGCAAACAAGGGCTTCAATAGTCTTATGGCATTTTGTAAATAAGCTACCCCCACTGTTTTATGCGCTTCACCGGTTACCAGCAACACATGGTCGTACCCCATGGCCTTCAGTGCCTGCGCCTCTAGCAAAATCTCCGCATCATTTAAGGTACGCCGTGGAATCTTATTGTCCATGCTAAAGGCACAGTAAGTGCAAATATTCTGGCATTCATTGCTCAGGTATAAGGGAGCATAAAGCTGTATCGTCTTTCCGAAACGCTGCTGCGTTAAAGCCCTACTCTGCTGGGCCATTTCCTCCAAAAAGGGTGCTGCAGCCGGCGAAATAAGCGCTTTAAAATCTTCGATAGTACGGTGCGTCTTGGCTAATGCCGCACGTACATCGCTATCCCGCTTCGTATAGATACTCGCGTACACCTGCTCCCAGCGGTATTGTGTGAATATAGATTGAAACATAGTAGTACCTTATCTTACTGCAAAAATGCGGTTAAAGGCGAACTCTCCTCGGCAGTTTGCGATGCCTGGGGCAACCCCAGTTCGAAAGCCTTACGACCAGCCTCCACCGCCCATTTGAATGCTAGACCCATTTGCACCGGATCCGAAGCCACGGCAATAGCCGTATTTACCAATACGGCATCGGCCCCCATCTCCATAACCCTGGCGGCATGCGATGGCGCCCCCAATCCGGCATCTACAACCACAGGTACCTGTGCCTGCTCTATAATAATACGCAGAAACTCCTCGGTCAATATGCCCCTGTTACTACCAATAGGTGCCGCTAAAGGCATAACCGCGGCAGCACCAACCTGCGCTAGGCGCTTACATAACACCGGGTCGGCATGCACATAGGGCAGCACAATAAAGCCCTCTTTAACCAAAATCTCCGTAGCCTTTAATGTCTCTACCGGATCAGGCATAAGGTACTTCGGGTCGGGGTGTATTTCCAGTTTCAGCCAATTCGTCTGCATCGCTTCACGCGCAAGTTGAGCAGCAAAAACAGCCTCTTTGGCATCCCGGGCCCCGGAGGTATTGGGTAGCAATTGAATACCCCGCTGCGGCGCTACCGGCTGCGGAATATGCCGCAGTATATTACCCTCAGTTTCATGATTTAGCTGCATTCTTTTTAGCGCTACAGTTACCATTTCCGTGGCGGTAACCTGCATGGTATCTGCCATAACCTTTAGGCTACCAAACTTCCCTGTTCCTAAAAACAAACGGGAACTAAATATTTGATCTGCAATTTTTAACATCCTAATCTTATAAAGTGTTTAAATACCGAAGTAACTGTTTAATCTCGGTTGCGGTACTATTCAGCAAACCGCCAGACATAGCCAATCCATATAGACCGCTATCCAACAATATATTAGCATCATTTATCTGCACTCCGCCAATAGCTATCACAGGAACATTGGCAGTTATTTGCGTTTTTAAAAGGGCCTGGTATCCGGATAAGCCCAAGACAGGGCTTAATTTTTTTTTCGTCGACGTATAGGTAAAAGGCCCTAAACCAATATAATCGCAATTCTCCTGTACCCGCTGCTGCAGGTCGGCCAACGTATTTGCGGTACCTCCAATTATGGTATCAGGCTGCAACATGTCTCGGGCAATGCTTACTGCAGTATCTTCTAACCCCACATGTAAGCCATCGGCATGAAGCTGCCTGCTTAAGTCTACCCGATCATTAATAATCAGCGTAGCCCCATAGACCTTACAACGCTGCTGCACCTCCAACCCGAGATCCAAATAAGCCTCGTTTGTAAAGTCCTTACAGCGCAGCTGTATCCATTTCAAACCGGCATCCAACACAAACTGTATTCCCTGTAACTGCTCTGTAGCAGTACGTCCCTGACTAATATATTGTAAACGTTCTATCTGTTTTGCCATAATGCTTTTATCCCTTTAAAATAAGCTAACGTATCATTCGCATCCCATAAAGCGGAATGCAGAGCGATGCCATCAAAATCGCGCAATACGTCCATTTCATATTGTAAACGCGGCAGCGCGATTCCACCGAGCGCAATACGTTTTGCACGGTTCGACTGTTTAAGTATACACAGCCTTTCTTCCGAAGGCATCGCTGGGTAATTGCTTTTGCTGAGCGATGCAAAGACCGGACTGATAAATACGGCGTCAAAAGCCCCACCTAATGCGGCAAAGCTGTCTGCACTATGTACGGATGTCGATAGCGTATATTTTTCCGCCAGCTTGGGCAACCTAAGGTAAGCGTCGTTACCCAAATATTCCGACTCCTTAAAATGAAAACGCCCGTTATTAAACGGCATATGCCATGCTAAACAATCGGCGGGCCATATCAGGCGCGACTGGTACTCCTCGGGAATATTCGCCCTCCAATAGTCCATATCAGGGGGCCGCAGCTTACGCCGAATATAGAGCGCATCCAAGCCCTCCTCGAAAAGTTCCCGAACAACAGCGCCATCTTTACTGCGCTGTTGTTCGGGTAATACGGCATAAATTAACGATAGCATAACCTATTATTTTTAGCTATACAACGCACCGCCATTCGCTTTAAAAGCAATTGATTTTTCCAACATACCATCCTCCGAGGCCTTACGAATCTCCTGCGTAATTTTCATCGAACAGAATTGAGGTCCACACATGGAGCAGAAGTGCGCAATCTTAGCCCCCTCTGCAGGCAAGGTTTCGTCGTGGAATGATCGAGCCGTATCCGGGTCCAGGGATAAGTTAAACTGATCTTCCCACCGGAATTCAAAGCGTGCCTTACTTAAGGCATTATCCCGGTATTGTGCACCCGGGTGCCCTTTGGCTAAATCTGCCGCATGGGCAGCAAGCTTATACGTAATCACCCCATCTTTAACATCTTTTTTGTTCGGTAAACCGAGGTGTTCCTTTGGCGTCACATAACATAACATCGCCGTGCCAAACCAGCCTATCATCGCAGCACCGATGGCCGAAGTGATATGGTCATAACCCGGGGCAATATCGGTAGTAAGCGGACCCAAGGTATAAAATGGTGCTTCGTGGCATGTTTGAAGCTGCTTGTCCATATTCTCCTTTATGCGATGCATAGGCACATGTCCGGGTCCCTCGACCATCACCTGCACATCATGCTCCCAGGCAATTTTTGTTAACTCACCAAGCGTTTCGAGCTCCGCAAACTGTGCTGCATCATTTGCATCGGCAATACTGCCGGGGCGTAAACCATCGCCCAAGGAGAAAGCCACATCATATTGCTTCATAATCTGACAGATATCCTCGAAGTGGGTATACAGAAAATTCTCCTTATGATGCGATAAACACCATTTCGCCATAATACTGCCGCCACGCGACACAATACCCGTAACGCGTTTCACCGTCAGCGGAATATAGCGCAATAGTACCCCAGCATGAATGGTGAAATACGATACCCCCTGCTCTGCCTGCTCTATCAATGTATCCCTAAAAATCTCCCAGCTAAGGTCTTCCGCCTTACCATTCACCTTTTCCAAGGCTTGATAGATGGGCACCGTACCAATCGGAACAGGAGAATTACGTAATATCCACTCCCGTGTTTCGTGGATATTATTGCCCGTAGAAAGGTCCATTATCGTATCGGCACCCCAACGGCAAGCCCAGACGGCCTTTTCAACCTCTTCTTCAATAGACGATGTAACGGCCGAATTGCCAATATTGGCATTTATTTTTACCAAGAAATTACGCCCAATAATCATAGGTTCCGACTCGGGGTGGTTAATATTATTAGGAATAACCGCTCTTCCTGCAGCAACTTCCTCGCGCACAAATTCGGGGGTTATATGGCTCTTAGGAACCCGCGCACCAAAGCTATTACCTGCATGCTGCTGCAGTAACGTTTTATCCTGTAATGTATCATAAAGTGCATCAATGCGTTGGTTTTCGCGAATAGCGATATACTCCATTTCAGGCGTTATAATTCCCCGCTTCGCGTAATGCATCTGCGACACATTAGCACCCGTTTTTGCACGTAAAGGTTTACGCAAATCCGGAAAACGTATCGCTGTTAAGGAGTCATCCTGCAGGCGCTCCTTGCCATACGCCGAAGTAATGGCTGGCAGCTCCTCAACGTCGCCACGTTCTAAAATCCACGGCCGGCGGATGCAGGGAATACCCGCATAAATATCAACGGTATGCTGCGTATCGGTATATACACCCGTCGTATCGTATACCACCACCGGCGCATTTGGCATTAAAGTACCGTCCATGGTGCGCGTGTCTGCTAGGCTAATCTCGCGCATGGCAACCCTTAAATCCGGGCGGCTGCCCTGCACATAAATTTTACGGGACCCTGAAATCGGCCCTGTAGTAATCCCCTCCTGAGTAGGAAAAAAGTCCTTTTGCTTTGCCATAACCTATCCTCCTTGTGCTGCAGTGATAATTAATACGGAATCGTTTTCCTGCAAGAGGTACGACGATTGACTACTTCGAGGAATTAAGACATCATTTACGGCTACAGCAGTCCCTTGGACGCTACCGTTCAGGAGCTCATCCATCAGTTCGGATAACCGTACCGAAGGCTGCACTTCTCTGCTTTGGTTGTTTACATTAATTTTCATTTCCAAAATGTTTTAACTAATCTTCAGAAATGAACTTGAATATAGAAGGATGGAATTTTAGGTCAGTTCTCAACACATAGACCTACAAAAATACATATGCAACAAGGAAGCTGCACTTCTCTTTTCCCTTCGCCGGTACTAACCGGATCAAGTTCTAAGGGTATAATCTCAGCACTAAGGCACCCCTAAAGATTTTTTTTGCAAGGTCTGTATTATTCATGAAAAAAGCAAATCATAAGCATAAAAAGAAAAATCAGGGTTGCAATTGCGGCGCATAATTTGCCGGGAAAAATACGGCTGCACGCTACTAAACCCTTCCTTAGCTATTCAATTAGGTAAGTTTTAAAATTATATTATTTCTTAAAAAAATATAACAACAGTTCTATCGAAACCCTATTTTAACGGATTTTAATTATCTGTCCACAACTTTTAGCTGTACTTATTCCAGCATTTCACAATTAATTACAACCCACAACTCGGTTCTCATTATTTTATAAACAATACGGGTTATTAAACGGACAAGAAAAATGTTTGCAACTACCCCTATAAGGTCCTATCAAAGCTACCTCATCGCAAAGAAGTTGAATGCAGCTGCTCAAAAGATAATAAGCAAGCATATCACCTTACTAAACTGCTTTCATTTATCCCAAAAAGTCATCTAATTAAGCTGTCCGATATGCCCTGTATAAATTAAGATTTCTTAAATACTCCAAAATTTTAATGCTCCAATACATAGAGCTAGACAACAAGTTTTTTCTACTGAAAGGTTTATTTTTATCTTAATACGTAATATTTAGTAACGATTAGTCTACATATTTTCTATTTAATAAAGCATACAACTCCTAACTCCGCATATATTTACAATCAAAATAAACATAACCCTTAAGAAATAAAAAATATACAGTCCATACAGGGCGTAAAAGACCTGATAAAATACATCATAGAAAAAAAGGCCAGTGTATACCAGCAAAATGCTTTAAAAGTGGCTTATAATTTAAGTTTTTAAAGAAAAAATAACCCTAAAAGAACTAAAAATATGAATACAAATACCAAAAACATGGAAAAAACAAAGGCAAAGGAAAAGACCTACCAAAGCCCTGTCATAGCCATCACACGCATAGGCTTAGAAGGCGGTTTTGCCATAGAATCTGCCCCCTTAAATCCGACATCTGAATTTGGGGAAATTGTAACGGAATGGGAACAAGGGGAAGATGTAAGCACAACAATAGAATGGTAACCTAAAAAACAATTATTATGAATATTTTGAAACTCAACCTAGGGATACAACAATTCCATAACACAGGCCATCTTATACCAGCAGTTCTGCTGTTGTGCAGCCTGTTAGCGTTTTCCTGCGCCAAACAGGAGGACAAAAACTATAATCCCGACGATAATGGAAGGGTTAAGGTGCGCATCAGCAGAGCCAGCTTCGACGACGAAATTAATTTCAAGTCGGGCAGCACTCCCTTTACCGATTACCCTTTGTCAAACCAACAAACCGTATCCGTAGATTTTAATGCAGACTACTACCTGACAGCCACACTAACACCAGAACCGAGCCAAAAAGCGGACAAAAACCCGTCCACAAAAGCCGATATTATAATAGATCTCCTAGAAAATAACGTCAAATACAAAATCGTAGTCTTTGACCCGAATGGCGGTTATGTAACCGAAAAAAACTACAGCCATCAAAATGAAGACACCGAAGGAGACCTGCTATTAGATGAATACAAGGAATACACTTTTATCGCCTACTCCATAAACAGCAGCAGCACAGCGCCACCAGACATGACCTTTACCAACCCCAATGTCAAAACATTAGCCACCGCAAGGGTGTCCGTACCCGGAAATGCAGATTTTATGTACTTTAAAAAGAAGCTAACGCTGGTTGCCAATACCACTAACTACTTAGAAGTAGCGTTTAAACACCTATTCAGCGAGATAACCACAAAAATTGATGTCAGCGCAACTGGCTATACCCTGACCGCATTTGAAGCAACCATCAGTCCGCATAAAAACTCCGCAAATATTTCGCTAGCAAGTGCTGCTATAACCAGGCCTGTAGCAAATGTTACAGCACCCGTTTTGTTTACACCAAACCCAACAAACTCGGTAACGACCTTGATAAACTCCCCAGAAAATACCAATACGACACTTACGGTAAGCAAAATTACCGTCGGAGAGATTACCGAGACCAATCTTCCAGCGATTACAAACCTTAAAATTACACCCGGTGTAAGGTACAACCTAACCCTAAAAATCACGCCAAACGATAAATACCTGGTACACCAAGGTAGACCCGCAGCACAGATCGGCGGACAAATATGGGCGCTGCATAATGTTGGTGTCGCAATAAATCAAGACCCTAATCAAAGCCCAATCACTTCCCAGCTGCATGGTAACTATTATCAGTTTGGCCGCCTCCCCGCTGTTGCTGGACCAACAAGCATTACCGAAAACTCAAATTGGAACGCCACAGCTGCCCCCTACACGGCATGGAATACCGGAACAGAGCTCGCACCAGTTAAAACGGCCACCGACCCCTGTCCTGCAGGATTTAGGGTACCCACAAGAATGCAAATGGCGCAATTAGTAGCCAATATTACCCCAACAAACAGAGGAAGTTTTGCTGAAAGTAACACCCATTATAATGCAGCAAAAGTATTAACCAGCAAAAGAAATAAAAACATATGGCTGGTACTACCTGCACAGGGAATAATGAATACGAATAGCACAGGAAATGAGCCAGTTGGTTTACAGAATCGTGGGAGCTGGGCAAACTACTACACAAGCTCTGCAAGTTCTGCCGGTTTTTGGCGCTTAACAGCTTTGGAAACAACTTTTGAGTTAACGCTACTAACCGATGGTTTTTTACAGCAAAGTCGACCACTGCGATGCATTGCGGAATAACCGCCGACTGTTAACAGCCTTATATTTTTAGCAGGATGCCCGTTTTTGGAATTTATAACCCTGGCTGTCTCTAAAAGACTCACAAAAAACAGTAAAAGAAAGAATAAGGTTAAGCTACTTTGATAACAAAATAACAACATAACAACAAGGAAAAGAGAAGAAAGCCCTAAAAAGCAATCTTCTCTTTTTTTGTTGAAACAAGTCCAAAGCATTATCCCCTACAACAAACCAATACCCTCCCCCCCCCAAAAAAAGCATAGTGCTGCGCACGAAAAAACTATCTTCCATAAAAAGAGCCCAAATATTTTTAGCGCCCTAAACCCATTTCCTTGCTGTATTTGAATGCTTCCGGGTAGAACTACACAAATAATCCATTCTCCAAGGTTTAAATCTGTGACCTTTGCACTCTTTTTTTAGGGGCTAAGGCCTATAAACTTTTTTTTACCAGCCACATCACTAGAAAAACCAGCAAAATCACCATACAACAACACTTTTACTCTCCTACAGCATTAAAAATTAAAAAAACACACAGCTAGAGATAAAATACAGCTGAATTAAGTGCACCACAACACGTTTAAAGAAACAAATTACGCCAACAAGCAATATTTAGTAACGATTAGTCTACATATTTTCTATTTAATAAAGCATACAACTCCTAACTCCGCATATATTTACAATCAAAATAAACATAACCCTAAAGAAATAAAAAATATACAGTCCATACAGAGTGTAAAAGACCTGATAAAATACATCATAGAAAAAAAGACCAGTGTATACCAGCAAAATGCTTTAAAAGTGGCTTATAATTTAAGTTTTTAATGAAAAAATAACCCTAAAAGAACTAAAAATATGAATACAAATACCAAAAACATGGAAACAACAAAGGCAAAGGAAAAGACCTACCAAAGCCCTGTTATAGCCATCACACGCATAGGCTTAGAAGGTGGTTTTGCCATAGAATCTGCCCCCTTAAATCCGACATCTGAATTTGAAGAAATTGTAACGGAATGGGAACAAGGGGAAGATGTAAGCACAACGATAGAATGGTAACCTAAAAAAACAATTATTATGAATATTTTGAAACTCAACCTAGGGATACAACAATTCCATAACACAGGCCATCTTATACCAGCAGTTCTGCTGTTGTGCAGCCTGTTAACGTTTTCCTGCGCCAAACAGGAGGACAAAAACTATAATCCCGACGATAATGGAAGGGTTAAGGTGCGCATCAGCAGAGCCAGCTTCGACGACGAAATTAATTTCAAGTCGGGCAGCACTCTCTTTACCGATTACCCTTTGTCAAACCGACAAACCGTATCCGTAGATTTTAATGCAGACTACTACCTGACAGCCACACTAACACCAGAACCGAGCCAACAAGCGGACAAAAATCCGTCCACAAAAGCCGATATTATAATAGATCTCCTAGAAAATGACGTCAAATACAAAATCGTAGTCTTTGACCCTAATGGCGGTTATGTAACCGAAAAAAACTACAGCCATCAAAATGAGGACACCGAAGGAGACCTGCTATTAGATGAATACAAGGAATACACCTTTATCGCCTACTCCATAAACAGCAGCAGCACAGCGCCACCAGACATGACCTTTACCAACCCCAATGTCAAAACATTAGCCACCGCAAGGGTGTCCGTACCCGGAAATGCAGATTTTATGTACTTTAAAAAGAAGCTAACGCTGGTTGCCAATACCACTAACTACTTAGAAGTAGCGTTTAAACACCTATTCAGCGAGATAACCACAAAAATTGATGTCAGCGCAACTGGCTATACCCTGAACGCATTTGAAGCAACCATCAGTCCGCATAAAAACTCCGCAAATATTTCGCTAGCAAGTGCTGCTATAACCAGGCCTGTAGCAAATGTTACAGCACCCGTTTTGTTTACACCAAACCCAACAAACTCGGTAACGACCTTGATAAACTCCCCAGAAAATACCAATACGACACTTACGGTAAGCAAAATTACCGTCGGAGAGATTACCGAGACCAATCTTCCAGCGATTACAAACCTTAAAATTACACCTGGTGTAAGGTACAACCTAACCCTAAAAATCACGCCAAACGATAAATACCTGGTACACCAAGGTATACCCGCAGCACAGATCGGCGGACAAATATGGGCGCTGCATAATGTTGGTGTCGCAATAAATCAAGACCCCAATCAAAGCCCAATCACTTCTCAGCTGCATGGTAACTATTATCAGTTTGGCCGCCTCTCCGCTGTTGCTGGACCAACAAGCATTACCGAAAACTCAAATTGGAACGCCACAGAAGCCCCCTACACGGCATGGAATACCGGAACAGAGCTCGCACCAGTTAAAACGGCCACCGACCCCTGTCCTGCAGGATTTAGGGTACCCACAAGAATGCAAATGGCGCAATTAGTAGCCAATGTTACCCCAACAAACAGAGGAAGTTTTGCTGAAAGTAATACCCATTATAATGCAGCAAAAGTATTAACCAGCAAAAGAAATAAAAACATATGGCTGGTATTACCTGCACAGGGATTAATGAATACGAACACAGCAAATGCGCCAATTGGTATAGACAATCGTGGCAACACTGTAAATTACTATACAAGCTCTGCAAGTTCTGCCGGTGTTTGGCGCTTAATAGGTTCGGAGACGACTTTTGGCTTAACGCTACTAACCGATGGCGATCTACTTCAAGGTCGAACACTGCGATGCATTGCGGAATAACCGCCGACTGTTAACAGCCTTATATTTTTAGCAGGATGCCCGTTTTTGGAATTTATAACCTTGGCTATCTGTAAAAAGAACCACAAAAAACAGTAAACGAAGAAATAAGGTTAAGCTACTTTGATATCAAAATAACAGCAAAACAACAAGGAAAAGAGAAGAAAGCCCTAAAAAGCAATCTTCTCTTTTTTTGTTGAAACAAGTCCAAAGCATTATCCCCTACAACAAACCAATACCCTCCCCCCCAAAAAAAAGCATAGTGCTGCGCACGAAAAAACTATCTTCCATAAAAAGAGCCCAAATATTTTTAGCACAGTAAACCCATTTCCTTGCTGTATTTGAATGCTTCCTGGTTGTACTACACAAATAATCCATTCTCCCAGGCTTAAATCTGTGGCCTTTGCCCTCTTTTTTTAGGGGCTAAGGCCTATAAACTTTTTTTTACTAGCCACATCACTAGAAAAACCGGCAAAATCACCATACAACAACACTTTTACTCGCCTACAGCATTAAAAATTAAAAAACAATAAAACCACAAAGAAAATACATCCGCATTCAGTTTATTTTAATATGTTTTAGGAAACAAATTTCCTAAATACGCAATATTTAGTAACGATTGGACTACATATTTACTGTTAATTACACAAACAGCCATTAAACTACATATACATTTACAGAGAATTACAATTAACTACATAAAATTAACCAAACAAGGCATACTTAACATAAAAACACAAAAATTGGCTTATAAAAACATGTAAAACAGCCTTTTAGACTTAATAAATCAAAAAAATAAAACAACAAAAATTTATTCAAAGAAAACATATAGCATTAATAATTAAAACACTGTAAAAAAATGAAAAATAGCAAAAACATGGAAACAGCAAAGGCAAAGCAAAAGACCTACCAAAGCCCTGTTATAGCCATCACACGCATAGGCTTAGAAGGTGGTTTTGCCATAGAATCTGCCCCCTTAAATCCGACATCTGAATTTGAAGAAATTGTAACGGAATGGGAACAAGGGGAAGATGTAAGCACAACGATAGAATGGTAACCTAAAAAAACAATTATTATGAATATTTTGAAACTCAACCTAGGGATACGACAATTCCATAACACAGGCCATCTTATACCAGCAGTTCTGCTGTTGTGCAGCCTGTTAGCGTTTTCCTGCGCCAAACAGGAGGACAAAAACTATAATCCCGACGATAATGGAAGGGTTAAGGTGCGCATCAGCAGAGCCAGCTTCGACGACGAAATTAATTTCAAGTCGGGCAGCACTCCCTTTACCGATTACCCTTTGTCAAACCGACAAACCGTATCCGTAGATTTTAATGCAGACTACTACCTGACAGCCACACTAACACCAGAACCGAGCCAACAAGCGGACAAAAATCCGTCCACAAAAGCCGATATTATAATAGATCTCCTAGAAAATGACGTCAAATACAAAATCGTAGTCTTTGACCCGAATGGTGGTTATATAACCGAAAAAAACTACAGCCATCAAAATGAAGACACCGAAGGAGACCTGCTATTAGATGAATACAAGGAATACACCTTTATCGCCTACTCCATAAACAGCAGCAGCACAGCGCCACCAGACATGACCTTTACCAACCCCAATGTCAAAACATTAGCCACCGCAAGGGTGTCCGTACCCGGAAATGCAGATTTTATGTACTTTAAAAAGAAGCTAACGCTGGTTGCCAATACCACTAACTACTTAGAAGTAGCGTTTAAACACCTATTCAGCGAGATAACCACAAAAATTGATGTCAGCGCAACTGGCTATACCCCGACCGCATTTGAAGCAACCATCAGTCCGCATAAAAACTTCGCAAATATTTCGCTAGCAAGTGCTGCTATAACCAGGCCTGTAGCAAATGTTACAGCACCCGTCTTGTTTACACCAAACCCAACAAACTCGGTAACTACCTTGATAAACTCCCCAGAAAATACCAATACGACACTTACGGTAAGCAAAATTACCGTCGGAGAGATTACCGAGACCAATCTTCCAGCGATTACAAACCTTAAAATTACACCCGGTGTAAGGTACAACCTAACCCTAAAAATCACGCCAAACGATAAATACCTGGTACACCAAGGTATACCCGCAGCACAGATCGGCGGACAAATATGGGCGCTGCATAATGTTGGTGTCGCAATAAATCAAGACCCCAATCAAAGCCCAATCACTTCCCAGCTGCATGGTAACTATTATCAGTTTGGCCGCCTCCCCGCTGTTGCCGGACCAACAAGCATTACCGAAAACTCAAATTGGACCGCCACAGCTGCCCCCTACACGGCATGGAATACCGGAACAGAGCTCGCACCAGTTAAAACGGCCACCGACCCCTGTCCTGCAGGATTTAGGGTACCCACAAGAATGCAAATGGCGCAATTAGTAGCCAATGTTACCGCAACAAACAAAGGAAGTTTTGCTGAAAGTAACACCCATTATAATGCAGCAAAAGTATTAACCAGCAAAAGAAATAAAAACATATGGCTGGTACTACCTGCACAGGGAATAATGAATACGAATAGCACAGCTCCATCTGGTTTACAGAATCGTGGCACCAATGTAAATTACTATACAAGCTCTGCAAGTTCTGCCGGTATTTGGCGCTTAAGAGCATTGGAAACAACTTTTGGCTTAACGCTACTAACCGATGGTTATCGACAGCAAAGTCGACCACTGCGATGCATTGCGGAATAACCGCCGACTGTTAACAGCCTTATATTTTTAGCAGGATGCCCGTTTTTGGAATTTATAACCTTGGCTATCTATAAAAGACTCACAAAAAACAGTAAAAGAAAGAATAAGGTTAAGCTACTTTGATAACAAAATAACAACATAACAACAAGGAAAAGAGAAGAAAGCCCTAAAAAGCAATCTTCTCTTTTTTTGTTGAAACAAGTCCAAAGCATTATCCCCTACAACAAACCAATACCCTCATACAACAACACTTTTACTCTCCTACAGCATTAAAAATAAAAAACAATAAAACCACAAAGAAAATACATCCGCATTCAGCTCATTTTAATATGTTTTCGGAAATAAATTTCCTCAATACACAATCTTTAGTAACGATTTAACTACATATTTACATTTAATTACACAAACAGCTATTAAACTACATATACATTTACACAAAAATGTAATAAACTATATAAAATATACCAAACAAATTATACTTAACATAAAAAAACAAAAAAATGGCTTATAAAAACACGTAAAAAAGCCTTTTAGGCTTAGGAAATCAAAAATTAAACAATAAAAATTTATTAAATCAAAATATATAGCATTAATAATTAAAACACTGTAAAAAAAAATGAAAAATAGCAAAAACATTGAAACAGAAAAAGCAAAGCAAAAGACCTACCAAAGCCCTGTTATAGCCATCACACGCATAGGCTTAGAAGGCGATATCCTGCTAGATGAACTCAAAACATACACCCTTATCGCCTACTCCAAAAACAGCAGCAGCACAGCGCCACCAAAAATGACCATTGCCAATTCCAATGTCAAAACAATAGCCCGCGCAAGGGTGTCCGTATCCTGAAATGCAGATTTTATATATTTTAAAGAAGCAAACACGAGTTGCCAATACCACAAACTACCTCGATATAGCCATTAAACGCCTATTCAGCGAGGTAACCAAAAAAATTGACCTCAGCGCAACAGGCCATACCCTGAGCGCTTAAGCGCATTGAAGAACCATTTCAACTTAACGCTGCTAACGTCAGGTTCACTGCGATGCCATAGCAGCGTAGCCTAAGCATTAAGCTGTGCACTAATAACCCCGTCAAACCAACCCTTTACAACCGCCATGCAATCGGACATTACAGAAAACGTAAAATCAAATACCTTAAAGAATACGAGAAAACATAAAAAAAGAACAAAAAAATAGCCATCCTGTGGACGGCTATTTTTAAGTTATAATACAAGTAAATATTACAATTTATCATTTGCATTTACCGCATTCAATTCCTCAAAGGCTTGTTTCAAACGCGCAACAAAAGCATCCTCACCTTTACGTAACCAAACACGTGGGTCGTAATATTTTTTGTTTGGAGAATCTTCCCCTTCCGGGTTACCAATTTGCGCCTGCAGGTAATCGTGGTTTTTAGCTTCGTAAGCACGAATACCATCCCAGAATGCCCATTGCATATCCGTATCGATATTCATTTTAATCGCACCATAAGAGATCGCTTCTGCAATTTCTTCCGGTGTAGAACCCGAGCCACCATGGAACACAAAATTAACCGGTTTCTCTGCCGTAAGGTTAAACTTCTCACGGATATATTCTTGCGAGTTATGCAAGATAACAGGCTGTAATTTCACATTTCCAGGTTTGTAAACACCATGCACATTACCAAATGCTGCCGCCACAGTAAATTTATCCGAAACCTCCGACAATTGCTCATATGCATACGCAACCTCCTCCGGCTGTGTATATAATTTTGAGCTATCCACATCCGAATTATCAACACCATCCTCTTCACCACCTGTAACACCCAATTCGATCTCTATCGTCATACCTAGTGGCTTCATGCGCTCCAAATATTTTTTAGAGATTTCGATATTCTCCTCGATAGATTCCTCGGAAAGATCCAACATATGCGAAGAAAACAAAGGTTTACCATGCTGTGCAAAGAACTTTTCGCCTGCATCCAATAAGCCATCAATCCAAGGTAAAAGCTTCTTAGCCGCATGATCGGTATGCAAGATTACGGCAACACCATAATGCTCTGCCAATAAATGTACGTGCTGTGCAGCAGATACCGCACCAAGAATACACGCCTGCAGACCATCATTGTTTAATGATTTTCCGGCATAGAATTGTGCTCCTCCATTAGATAACTGGATAATAACCGGTGAATTTGCAGCTTTCGCTGTTTCCATAACAGCATTGATGGAATTTGTACCAATGATGTTTACGGCAGGTAAAGCAAATTTCTCTGCTTTAGCAATTTCAAATAATTCTTGAACTTGATCCCCTGTCAATACACCTTTATAATCTTTTAGGCTCATGTTATATTATTTTAGTTTATTTTAAATCAGTGCTAAAGTTAAAGCTTTTTTCCAAATACCGAAATATAGTGTCCAAAATACACTAAGTTTTTTTACACTTCGCGCCCCTGCATCACAATAAGTTTTAATATATTTAGGCATTTATAATAGACGAAAGATGGTACAAATTTACGGAATAAAAAACTGCAACACAGTAAAAAAAGCCTTAGATTGGCTGACAGAAAAGCAGATAGCGTACAATTTTCATGATTTTAAGAAAGAACCCGCTACTGCAGCCAAACTCGAGGAATGGGAAAAACAAGTAACCTGGGAGCTTCTGGTCAATAAAAAGGGGACAACTTGGAAAAAATTGCCGGCAGAAGAACAGGCCCTTGTCGTCGATGCTGCATCAGCAAATACCGCTCTACTGAAAAACAATAGTATGATAAAAAGACCCATTATAGAATGGAACGGCAGCATCATCCTGGGATTCGATGAAGCCTTATACACCGATAAACTTCAAAAATAATGCATAGAAAAAGCTGGAAACACCTGCTATATGTTTTAATGGGAAGCATATCCCTGCAAGCCATAGCACAAGAAAAGAGTAACTACAGTTACAGCGAAGCATTTGGGCCCAATTTTTATAAAAACAACGGTACCGTATACCGCAGTGCCACCGGAAAACCAGGCCCCATGTATTGGCAAAATGCAGCGAGTTACGATATTAAGGCAAGATTAAACGATCAGCAAGACCGTATTACAGGGCAGGTTCAGGTTACCTACACCAATAACAGTCCGGAGGACTTGGATTTTATTTGGTTGCAGCTGGATCAGAATTTGTTTAGCAGCACCTCAAGAGGTCAAGCGACCATACCCCTATCCGACAGCCGTTATGGCAGCACGCATACCGCCTTCGAGGGAGGCTATAAACTGAGCAATGTAAAGGTTTCGGATAGCCCTACGGCAGCGACCTACAGCATTACAGATACCCGCATGCGCCTTAATCTGCCAGCAGCGCTTAAAGCCAATGGTGGTAAGGTAACATTTAGCATGGATTTTGAATTTGCAATACCCGAATATGGTGCCGATCGTACTGGAATATTGAACAGCCGCGATGGTAAAATATACGCCATAGCACAATGGTACCCGCGAGTATGTGTTTTTGATGATATCGCCGGTTGGAATACCGACCCCTACACCGGTCCGGGAGAGTTTTACTTAGAGTATGGCGATTATAAGGTAGAAATTACCGCGCCTGCCAATCATATTGTGGTACTGGGTGGCGAGCTGTTAAATCCCGAGGAGGTATGGACCCCTACACAACTGGAGCGGTATAAAAAAGCGCAAAATAGCGACAAAACAATCTTTATACGCACCGAAAATGAAGTAAGTCAATCTACATCGCGCCCCAACAAGAAAGAGCTAACCTGGAAATATGCCTTAAAAAATGCACACGATATTGCCTGGGCATCGTCGACTGCTTTTATGGTCGATGGCGCTAAGATTAACCTTCCCGAAGGAAAAACGGCGCTAGCCCTATCGGCCTACCCGAAGGAAAGCTTCGGCGGAAATGCATGGGAACGATCTACAGAATATACCAAAGCTGCCATTGAACATTACTCCAACAAATGGTTTCCCTATCCCTACCCTGTTGCTGTAAATGTAGCGTCTAATGTTGGTGGAATGGAGTACCCTGCAATTTCTTTCTGTAGTTCCAAAGCAAAAGCATCCGAATTATGGGGGGTAACCGACCATGAGTTTGGTCACAACTGGTTTCCAATGATTGTAGGCAGCAACGAACGCCTGCACGGCTGGATGGACGAAGGTTTTAACACCTTTATTAATTCCATATCAACCGAGGCATTTAACAAAGGAGAATATGCCTTGAAGCGGATGAATAAAAATTTCCTGACCTATGCCATGTTCGACCCAAAATTGGAACCTGTGATTAACAGTCCGCAAAATATGAAGGAGCGTAATATCGGGTTACTGGTTTATTATAAACCAGCCTATGCCTTAAACCTGTTACGCAATGAAATAATTGGGGCAGCGCGTTTTGATGCCGCCTTTCGGAAGTATATTGAAATATGGGCTTATAAACACCCTACACCAGACGACTTCTTCCGGACGATAGAAAACGAAACCGGAGAAAACTTACGCTGGTTCTGGAGAGGATTGTTTCAGCATAACTGGCAGCTGGACCAAGCTATAACCGAGGTAAGATACCCCGAAATGAACCCTGCAAAAGGAGCCATAATAACTGTAGCCAATTTACAGAAGCTCGCTATGCCGGTTGAAATTGAGGCCACAACAGAAAGTGGTAAAGCTATAACCGTTAAACTTCCGGTAGAAATATGGGAGCGCAACGACAGCTGGACTTTTAAACTCAACAGCACAGAAAAATTAAAAGAGGTGAAAGTAGACCCTAGAAACGTATATCCAGACACAAACCCGGAAAATAATATATGGAAACTCAAAAACTAAATAAAAAAAGCCTACTTGCTTCTTTGGCCTTTATTGTACTATGCATTGCCCCTAACACAAAAACTTTGGCGCAAGAAACCATAAAAGGATTTATACTGGATATCAGCAGCAGTGAACCCCTTTGGAACGCAACGATAAAAAATATCCGCACCCAGCAGCAAGCGCAAACGCAGAAAGATGGGGCCTTTACCCTATCGGGAAGGGTGAACGATTATTTTGAAGTCTATGCTACTGGATATATCAAAGACACCATTTTTTATTACGAAAACAGCATTCGTAGAATCTATTTAAACCGCGACGAGCGAATTATGAATATCGACGAAGTACTGGTGAAAAGATTAACCGATAACCGCTTGGCACAAGAAATTGCAAAAGCCCAAAATGCGGGAAAAGTAACCGATGCAAGTCAGGAAAAAGGAGGCTTACGGATATCACCATCGCGGATATTTGGTCGTTCGGCACGCCAGGCGCGCAGCAACCTAACGCTGCTACTGTTAGAACAAAACAACCGTAAAGTAGACCGTATCTTTACGAGCAATCTTATCGCCAGTATTACCGACCTTAGCCCCGATGATATTGCCCTCTTTAGAGAGCTTTACAGGCCCAGTTTAAGTTTCGTGGAAAAAGCAAGTCCGGAAGACCTTAAAGCCTATATTTCGGATTCGTACAGCAAATTTAAGAAGCGTAATAACTAAAATAACTAAAACGACTAATCCGAAAAAGCGCGCCTTTAGGGCAGGTATGGCGCAGCATTTATACAAATAAATACCGTATAGATGCTGCGCCATTTGAAGTTAATAGCGCAGCAAAAAGCTGCTAAAAGTGTCGCTAAGGCTCGAAATACAACGATCCAAAACTTTGGGGCTGATGAAAATTAGGCATTGGAGTTTGTATAGCATTCCAGGAAATATAATGTGGGTTAGGCAGGCCATCGCCACACTTATAGAAATTGGCGTAAACTACCTTACCAACGATTGGTTCGCTGGTCATTATATCGATAGGTATGAGCAGAAAAATTTCCCATTTTTTTTGACCATTTAATTTTACCAGCTGTGTAAAAACATCAACCCGATCAATTTGTTCGGCCGACAACCTCCTACGATCAGTCCGCAGCGCAGGACCATAGCCAATTATGCCCGTCCCTAAGACATTAAACTCAAAGTTAAAGTACGTCTTTTTATCGTCCAGCGAAACGAAAAACTCGACACAGCTGTCTTCAAACACATTTTCGTTTGCCCGGATATGCTGCGCCTTAACAAAGGCCTCTTCCACCTGATACTGAATAATAATACAACTAGCGGTATAAGCCAGCCGAAATTGTACAGCCGGAAAATACGGATACTGATCCGGCCAAGGAACCTGATCCAATACATGCCAAGCACAACCCTGTAATTTCGTGTTCAGTAGCGCGAAGCTCATGTCGCCCGATAAATCCGACAGCTTCGGCACCGCAATATGTTTTATCATAGTGCTTAAAGATACAGGGAATTTGCGTATGTTGAACGTAATATTTCCTGTAACAGCTCCGCGCGCTTTTCCAGCTGCAAAAGCAAGGTAAACTGCGCCCTGGTACGCACCAGATTATGATTCGGGTAATGCACCTTATAATAAACATCACCGTTAAGATAATCGGTTAAAAAACGTACGGTCTGCAAATACGGCAACAGCAGCACCCCCTCCCACAGCGATTCCAGCTCCATCTTCGTTAAAAAGTCACGTGCCTCCAGCAAATAGCCTTCGGTATATGCTTTAAAGAAAGAAACCTCCAACTGCACCTTCGATAAATCGACCTCATCCTCCGCCCCCATGTTAATAATGCTACGGATTGCATCGCCAAAGTCGTAGGCCACATAACCCGGCATTACCGTATCCAAATCCACAACACACTGCACCTGGCCAGTAAGATCGAGCAGCACATTATTAAATTTCGTATCGTTATGAATAACACGCAGCGGCAGCAATCCCGACGAAGCCATATCGTTAATTTTCGACATCGCTTTTTCTCGTTCAAATATAGCAAACAGCAGGTCCTCCACATCCAAAAGCCTATTATCGGCATTAACCGCCATTGCTGCACGCAAGTTAGCCATGCGAAAGGCGATATTATGAAAATTCGGCAGTACCTCCAGCAGTTTATCCGCCTCCAGCGAAGACAGCTGCTTTTGAAAACGCCCAAACGCCTGGCCGGCAGAATAAGCCTGAGCAGCGGAGCCTACCCTATCATAACAAACCGTATCCTCCAACAGAATAAAAATACGCCAAAAATCGCCCGCCGCATCTTGGTGGTAAAGAGTCCCATTTTTACAGGGAATAACCGTCAACGAATACTTGTTAACATCCTCCACCTGCCCCTGCAACTGCCCCTTCAGATGCTGCGTTACCAACAAAATGTTACGCATTAAACCATCGACATCTTGGAATATATGCCCATTAATTTTCTGTAACAAATAAGACGTTGTTGCCGGTTCGTGCATGGTCAGCTTATAGGTATCGTTAATATGCCCCGAGCCAAAAGGCTCGATATCCTTAATCTCCCCACAAATGGAAAAACACTCAATAACGCTTACGATCTTTTCTAATCCTAAAATAGACATTTGCCAAATTTATAAATTATTGTACGATTTATTACGATAGTACAATATCTACAAAACCTTTAATTATAAAAAATAGAATAACATATCAAACGTTTGCACAAAATTTAAGCCAACCCAAAATGGAAAATTATAAAGTGTTTTTGTTATATTAGTAGCAACCTTTTACTATATATATGCTAACAGAAGTCGTCATTATACTCCTATTAATCCTATTAAATGGAGTTTTTTCAGCCTCAGAAATCGCGATTGTTTCCAGCCGGAAAGCCCGCTTAAAGGTTTTAAGTGAAAATAATCCCGGAGCAAAGAAAGCCTTACACCTAAAAGACGAACCCAACCAATTTCTATCTACAATACAGATCGGTATTACACTAATCGGAATATTAACAGGTTTTTTCTCTGGCGGCAGCATTTCAACCTACCTAGCCGAAATATTATCTGCCCTACCCGCCACAGCACCCTACGCGCAACCCTTGGCGGTTACCCTGGTTGTGGTCGTGATTACCTTTATTACCCTGGTTCTTGGCGAGCTGGTACCGAAGCGTATTGGCATGGCCATACCCGAGCGTTATGCCTCTTTAATTGCCATTCCGATGGATTTCTTAAGTATGGTCGTAAAACCCTTTGTGTGGCTACTTTCCAGGTCTACAAATGCTATTGTACGCCTTTTTAACATCCATAACTCCAGCACTGCCGTTACCGAAGAAGAGATTAAAGCCCTGGTCGATGAAGGTGTGGATTCGGGGGTGATTGAGGATTTTGAACACGACATGATGGATCGCCTATTAATTATCGGTGATAAAAGAGCAATTAATATGATGGTGCATCGGAGTGATATTGTGTACCTAAACCTACACAGTACCTTCGAGGAAATAAAAGCCTATATCCTGCGGCATGAGCATACCGAGTATCCCGTATGCGATGGCAGTTTCGATAAAATAAAAGGAATCGTACGCACCAAAGTATTGTTAAATGCAGTTTTAAGAGGGCGTACATTTAACCTAGAAAAACTTATTGAACCCATACCTTTTGTCTATGAAAACAGCAGTATATACACGGTATTAGAGCAACTTAAATCTGCAAAAGTAATGCAAGCCGTCGTGATTGATGAGTACGGCAGTACCCAAGGCCTGATCACAGGTAAGGATATTATCAGTAGCTTAATCGGCCGTGTGGAGACTGACACATATTCGCATAAATCCAAACTTATACGCCAGCGGGAAGATGGCTCCTTTATTTTAGAAGGCAGGTATCAGCTAGACGACTTTTACCTTCGTTTTGGCATACTCCTAACGGAGGAAGAGGAGGACGCGCTGGGGAATATTACGACCCTCGCTGGCCTGGTATTCTTATTATTAGACCATATGCCTATGGAGGGCGAAACGGTAACCTTCTGTGGCTACCGCTTGGAAGTTTTGGACATGGATGGCAATCGAATAGACAAGATTGCGCTAAGCAAAATTGAAGAACCGCAGCATCCTGAGGTAGCTAATGTAGATTAGCGCTATGCCGAGTGCACATCGATAATCGATACCAGCTCCCGCTTAGTTAACACACCACTTTGACGCCACACCTGGTTTCCATTGCTATACAGAATTAAGGTAGGTACCCCCTGCACGGCAAAACTGCGCGATAGCGCTTCGTTTTTGTCAACATCAATTTTTATCACCGTAAGGCGGTCGCCATAATGGTCCTTAACATCCTTAAGAATTGGTGCCAGGGTCTGACAAGGGCCACACCATGTGGCAGAGAAATCAATCAGTACCGTTTTGTTTTTATTTATTATTTCCTTAAAATTTGCCATATACTTTATTACCTAAAAATTTTAATATTCTTAATCCTTGCTTAACTAGCGGAATGGTATACATAGACGCTCGAGAGCCTCGATATCTCCATTATACATATTTAAATCTACCGGCCCCGTTATACCTTTAACGCTACCTTTTTCCGAAAATTGCCAAAAATGCCAATGATCTTTAGGTTTCTCCACCCAAAAATTATAGTTTGCAATCCATAGGGTATATTCCTTAAATTCCTTCTCTAAAAAATCACTGAAATAGCTATCACCAGAGTAGACAATAGGCTTCACCTTATAATGCTTCTCTACCACCTCTAACCAGCGTTTTAACCCCACTTTAAGGCTATCCATTGGCTGACTGCGCGGCTTTTCTTCAATATCCAATACCGGAGGAAGGTCACCGGGATGCAACTTCACGGTTTGGATAAAATTTCTCGCCTGCTTTAACGAGTTTTCATTCGGCCGGAAATAATGGTAAGCACCACGAATTTTATTACGCCCGGCAACGGATTTCCAATTTTCCGCAAACTTGTCGTCTTGCTTCGTGGCCCCCATTGTTGCCCGTACAAATATAAAATCTATAGGAAAACTATCGTTAATGGTCTGCACATCCGGCCAGTTTATTTCCCCTTGGTAGGCACTGATATCAATACCAAAAATTTTTTCCTGATGCCCCGTCATCAGGAATATATTACGCGCATCGTGTTTATTTTTTTCCTTATCGCTATAGGCGCTGTTTGTATTAAATACGGCACCGATATAATACGTAATTCCTGCACGGTAATGGTATAAGGCAAACAAAAGCACAAGGATTAAAGGAATAAGGATACTCCATATAAAATAAGGCCTGCGCTCCTTTGCATCTGCTGTTATTTTTTGTTTGCTGGTTTTACGTTTTTTCACCATATGGCATCGAAAATAGTTTATTATTCCTAGCTAAACAACAACGACACTATTTTTTTTGACTTTGTAAACTCTTCCTGTAGCCTTAATTTGAGGGCTCATAAAAAATAATTAAGCTCATTTTCAAGTGTTAAAGCGGCCTGGGTTATTTTCTTTTTGGAGATACCGTCAGAATTTCTACTTTTGTGGCGGAGAGTTGGCAGAGTGGTCGAATGCGGCAGTCTTGAAAACTGTTGACTGTAACAGGTCCGGGGGTTCGAATCCCTCACTCTCCGCAGCAAAATCCTTCATCTACCGATGGGGGATTTTTTGCGTTTACACGCTAGGGATACGTTTTTTTGGCATATTGTCCACATTAAGCGTCCTTGCCATTCGGCAAGCTGTACCATACGGTAGCAACAGGTTACATACCCATAGACGGTACAATCCTCCAGACTAGGAGCACAAAAAAAGGGGCTGCAAGATACAGCCCCGATAAATCCTAAAATATCACGTTAATTATTAAAACCTGTAAAATAAAAATCAGGATGCTCCACGCTTTTAAATTGAGACATCACATCCCCTGTTGCGGAATTTACATAATAACCTAATTCAAATTGATCTACATGTAAACGCTCTTGAAGTAAAAAGCGTATATCGTTAAAAATGGCACCTTCATTTCCTGTCGGAGCGTTGGCTAAGGTAAACTTGAACCGCCCGTTTTCAATTGTATAGTTGTAATTATAGGTTAAGGTAACCCTATTATTGCCGGATGTACAGTTAAAGGCAACCGATAATTTATTATTGACCACCTGGAACCTGAAATCTATGGTACGTAGGATAATGGGCCCCGGATCTAAACTCCACCTACTGATGCCCGCCTTAGCAGCATTTCTACGCGTCACGAAATCGGCACTCCAGCCGGTGAATGTTTCCACATCCGGCACCTGTATAGTGGTAAACTTTGACCCCAGTGCAACCAGATACGGCACAACAGACGAACTATTAATTTTTACGGCGTATTCCTTTCCATCCAACCCTATACCCACAACAGCATTTTGATCTTTAAAAACAAAGCGTTTCAGGCGTACCTTATTTACTTCAATACCCTGCGGAAGTTCGACACCCTCCAACGTATTAAAGAAACTCGTGGACACATAATCAAAGGTGCCATCCGATGCGGCCAATATAATAGACACCTTTTTGCCGTTAAAATTAAAGGCAAGCTCTGCTTCCAGACCGTTAACATCAATAGACGTTAGCGGATTGGTCTTAAAAAACAATTTATTCCGGTTTATAGCTTGCAAATAGTCGGCGGAGAGGTAAGCCTTTTGTTCATTTTCTTTCGCCTGCACCAACACCAAAGGCTGACTAAACTTCCGGCCGGAAAAAAACAAGGTATCCCCGTGGGTTTTGACGTATTGGTACTCCACATCACTACCTAAGCCCTGCCCTGCCTTACCCCCAAACACGCTGGGGTCAGGATCTTGTAGCATGGTAATATAGGTATAGGAATCGAACGATAATGTTGCCCCCATAATCTGCCGTATACGATACGTAGACTCTTTCCATGTGGTTGCAGTATTATCATTCAAATCTGCCACAAGCTTCAGCCTATCATTCTGCGCAAACTGCATGTAAAAGCCATATCCCGCTTCCGTAAGTTTTGTTGTAGTAAAAGCCTTCCAACCAAAGGGTGCATCCACCAATGATTTTTTAACATAAGCCAAGGTGTCCGCAATACGTTCATTAGGGTCGCCAAGCAGAAGTTCAGGTTTTCTTTCCTTGGTACAGCTAAGGGCTAACAAAGAGAAAATCAAAATATATACTATCTTTTTCATAGCCTTAATATTTTTTATATGAAACATTCCCTAACAGAGATGCAGTCTGATCATTGCTATCTGTTAGCACTAAAAACTTCAAATAATCCGCTGGCAGTGTATGGGCAACATCATCCTTCCAGGTCACATTAAAAGAGGTGCTCCCCAAATAAGTAATTAAAGGTTGCGTGGCAGCCAGCACCCAATCTAGATTCCCATTACCATAGTTTGCATCTGTGCCCTGTGTTTGAGACTTCACAATGCTGTAACTACCACTCGGCAGGCGTGCAAGCGTAAAATCATAATACGCAGCATACGTATTGCTGTCATTACCGAAGGTAATTTGCAAAGTAGCTTTGGTAGCGGAAGCAAATTTAAACTGCACAGTTTTTGTTCGCCAGCCACCAAAACCATTTAAAATTGGCGTAAGTACACTACGTTGTTTGCTAGATACAGTATTAGCCACAGCCCAGGGCTCACGGATATCCCAATTCAACGCATCGAAATAATTATTGTTCCATGCCGTCGTTGCTCGATAGTTCTGGCTATTATACTTTTCTTCCATCACACGTTGGAATTCCATTTGAAGCAAGGTGACATCGATAAAAAAGTGCTGCATCATATAATCACGAACAATAGATTCCTTACGTTTAAATTTTGTATAAGCATCCCTACCTGCCACAAAACCAATATTATTATAATACAATTGCCCTGCAACAATTAAATGCGACAGCACTTCAGCAAAATCTTCACCAACGGATTTCCGGGCATACGGTGTTATAAAACCCAGCGACCGCGCCAGTATAGCCGTGTTCTCCTGTGCCGTCCAATTGGCGTAATAATTTCCTACAGATACCATTTCATAATCCGGAGGAATAACGCGCGTTTGGTTTAGAATATGTGTAAATTCATGGTGCACCACCTGAAGATTCCCTTGAACAACATTAGGATTAGCAACATTAAGGCCATTTAAGCCATACAGGGTAATTCTACGCCCCCCGTCGGCCGTTCCTCCTTTCACAGAGCCATCCGGATCATAATCACCACTACCGAACAACACAAACTGCTTCGGAGTATATTCCTTAATAAAAGGCATACCTCCAATTTTTCCATAGACCTCCAGGAAGCCATTTTTTACAATTTCCATCTGCGGAATAACCTTAGCCTCCTCCACAGGAGCAATATTTTTATTAAGATCGTGCATATTACGCTGGTAGCGATAAACAACCTCAATATTATACGGGTCAGTAAAATTTTTCGTCAGCCATTCATCGATTACACCCGGTGTAAACGTATCGTAATTTTCAATTTTAACATTTAGTTTATCCTCTTTATGGCAGGAGAACAGCAAGGCAACCAGGCTGCTTCCAAGAAGTAATTTATATATAGTTTTCATACGTTATCTAGGATTTTGTTCAACACCTGACAATTTTGCTTCTTCTGGAATTTGAAGTACCCTTTTGAGATCTCCAGGTTTTAATTCCACAAATGTTTCGCGCCCCTCATTATCCAACACGTTATGCTTTACCGATATGTCCTTACGAATAATATCAAACCAGCGTAACCCCATTGACATAAATCCGATCTGCTTAAGCTGCAAAATGGTTTTAATAAATGCCTCCTTATCATCAGAGACGTTGAAAAACGCCTTAGCCTTATCCAACGTAATACCATGAGCAGCAACAGTATAACCATCAATACGGTTACTTAAGAACAAATTAATATCCGCAATTGCGGCAGAGAAATTCCCCAGTTCAACATAAGCCTCAGCCCTATTCAACAAGGCCTCATCGGTAATCAAAACCGGTACCATCAACATAGGGTACCCCGTATTTGCTGTAGCATCTGTAACATAGAAAAACTCCTTCCATAGGTACGTGGTATAATTGGGCGAACCATAAGAAACGCCGAAGTTATACAACTTCGCACCCGCAGCTGTAGGCCCATTGTATATATTTTGAAAAACATCGACCCCCATCGCATAACGATTATCCCACCAACGCTGGTAACCAGAAAAGGTCTCGGTAATCAATAAATTATACGGCTGTTCGACTTTCGGAAATGCCGTACGCACCGCTTCAAAGCCCATGGATTTGAAGGTAGAATTATAAGGAATTAATTTTCCGGTAAAATCACCACCGGCAAATATTTTATTCGCATGGTCAACCACCTTTTGCCAATCGCCCGTAAACAGGTAGAAACGCGCTGCAAAAGCATGCGCTGCCGCCGGTGTAAAGTGATACTTAGGAACCGTCCAAGTGCCGCCCCCTGCATCGAGAAGCGCTAAACCCTGCTCCAGGTCCTCCCGTATATTGGCATAAACGGAGGCCACGGTACCGCGGGTATATTCCTTTATTAATACCTTTTCTGTTTCCTTAACATAAGGAATACCGGGCGAGTCGTTTTTGGCGCCTGTACTACGGTCATAGACCTTAGCGAAGAAGTTGACAAGCGTAAAGTGTGCATACGCACGAGCGACCAAAGCCTCCCCTTTATATGGAGCAGCCTCTGTACCAAAGTCATTTTTTTCTATGGCATCCAAAGCATGATTTGCTGCCGCAACTGCAGCATAACAGCCATTCCAATAGCCTGTAGGGGTATCACTTCCACTATCCTTAACATCCTCCCAAAAGTAAAGACTCGGTACCGGCTGATACAGCGCACCCACCCCCTTATCTTCCACATTATCAGAATACGTTTCTGCGATTGCCAGATAATTACTCTTCGGATAGGCCGAAGCAAGTAACCGTTTAACCTTATCAACCGTATTAATTTCAGCACGTAAATCCGGCTCCTTATCGAGAAATTTGCTACAAGCGCTAACAAAAACCACCGAAGACAACAGTAAATAATTTATAGTTTTCAATTTCATGATATCAAAGATTTAAAAGCCTAACTTAACAGATAGCGTTACCTGTTTTGGAACAGGAAGCGCTACCCCACCATTACTATAAAACTCAGGGTCAACACCATTTAATTTCTTGTCCGCATACAACAACCAAAGATTATTACCCACCAGATTAAATTGTGCGGTTCTAAACTTAATCTTCGAAACCAACTGCTTAGGCACATTGTACCCCACCGAAACCTGAGACAACCGCAGGTAATCGCCACTTGCAACACGTTCTGTAGAGTAATTATAGGCATTGTACGTGTAGCTAGCAGAATTTCTGGACTGGGCCGCATTAATTACATCATACGAGGCAGCATAGCCATCCAAGGTAGAAGGAATCACTGTAAGGTACTCATCACCGGCATAGATAAAACGGTTTATTAAGTCTCTGGAAACGTTGTACATATCCAAGTACGCAGCCGAGTAAGAAGGTTGCAAACGCACCTTATTTCCAAAGGCAAATTTTAACAGGAAGGAGAAACTAAAATCCTTATACTCCAACCGATTATAAAAGCCCCCTGTTACAGTAGGGTCTACCGGGCCCTCATACTTTAAGAAGCTTGTATTGGTATCCTGAAACCAAAAATAAGTCTGGCCGCGCGTACCATCGGTATTCACAAATGTCGGGAAGCCACTGTTTTCATTCAACTTATCAAAATCCAAGGAATACAAACCCCGATGTGGATGGCCCATCTGTGCGCCCCCTTCGGCAGATATTAAATTCCATATATTGCGCGTAACATTAAGTTTAGTAATCTCGGTACGGTTTAGACCTAAGGTAAACTGCGTACGCCATGAAAAACCATTTGGATCTTTAAAAGGAGAGCCACCGAGTAAAAACTCCACCCCCTTAGATTTCATGTCGGCATAGTTCCCCAGCTTATTAAACTGCCCGCCAATACCAGAAGTACGAATAGGGCCGATAAGGTCAAAAATATTACGTCGGTAAACATCCACTGTAAAATCTATTCTATTGTTCAGAAAACTTAAATCTGTCCCCACATTTAACTCATACATTTTCTCCCAGGTAAGCTCACTATTTTCGAGACCACTGATATCAATTTTACCTTCTTTTTCATTCTCAAAAGGCCTGTAGGCGACAGCATTGTAGAACACGGCCGACGAGTTGGATGCATTCCCAATATTGGCCACCAAACCATACGTACCCCGAATTCGGGCATTGGAGAGAATGGCATTATCTGGGTTAAAGAAATGCTCCTGATCCAAATCCCATGCTGCCGATACATTCCATGTAGGCAACCATCGGGCAACCTTAGTTTTACCCATTTTATTAGACCCATCGTAACGCGTGGTAAAGTTAAAGGAGTACTTACTTTTGTAATTATAGGCCCCTCGTAAGGCATAAGCCAACTTACGGTCGTAATTATACATCATTCCAAAAGGCGGGTCGCCACTTTCTATGGCTTTCTTATAGTAGCGATATCCAGGCATCACCAGGTTACCGTTATCGAATTCAATACCAGGACCATTAAAAGCATGATTCTGTTTATCCGCATATTGAAGCTCGTAGGTACCAAATAAATTCACCGTATGATCGTCCCATTTTTTATTAAACTCCAAGTTATGACGCATGTAATAGCTTATCATATTATTGTTGGATAAATTAAAAAAACCACCATTGGGTAAAACCACATATTTATCGCGGTTTGGGTAATCTGGATCTGCATAAAGGAATCGGTTACCCGAATTTATGGTCTGATCGGAATTTGCCCGGTAAGATTTCGAAAGATTAGCTTTTTCTGTAATCATATGCTGACGCTCCGAATTATAGTACCGATACATACCATTTACGGAATACGTTAATTCCGGTATAATTTTATAGGTTAATCCACCCTGCACCTTAATATCCATAATCTTAAGTTTGATGTAATTATTATCCAACTCGTTCAGAATATTAAACGGCGCATAGTCGCGGGTGAAGAACTCCCGATTTCCTTGTTCATCAAAAGCCGTTATAATACGACTGGTATTCAATGCATACGAATAGGGGTTAATATCAAAATCGCGCGAGTACGATCCAAACACCGCATCCGATTGCCTATTCAAGGTTCCAGGTGCGCGCTGATCCCGGATATTACCTTGAAAAATAAATTCGAAATTCAGTTTATCGTTTAGCCTATAATTATTACGAATATTTGCAGTAAAGCGTTTCGCTTCATTACCAAGGGTAAATCCGGAATCGTTCATAAAACTCGTAGAAGCATACGTCTGTGATTTTGCAGTTCCGGTACTCATACTCAAGGAATGATCGTGCACGAGCGACTGTTTAAACAATAGATCGAACCAGTCGGTATTGGCATTCGCATAACGCTGCAAAAAATTATACCTGCTAGGCGCATCATTACGCAGCGCATAAGAATCTGTTTTAGGATCATAGTCGTACATTAAATTATACATCTTCGTAAACACCCCACCTGTACTGGCCCTGGATACCTGCGAATGGTTCAGGTAGCCTTTGTTTTCCATATCGATAATAAGCTGCATCTGCTCGCCGGAGTTCATAATATCAAACTGGTTGTAATTCGGTTTAATATAAGTCGTATAATTCCCGGAATAGTTGATTACTATGCCACCATCCGTATTTCTACCACGTTTGGTGTTCACGACAACCACACCATTCATAGCGGCCGCCCCATACATAGCCGTTGCTGCAGCATCCTTTAAGACCGTAATCGACTCAATATCATCGGGGTTTAAGCCGGCCACGGAAGATCCTAACAAGGTATTCGCATCTCCGGTAGATAAAGCTTCATTGGAAATATTAACGGCTTCATCCAAAATTACACCGTCGATAACCCATAGAGGCTTGTTATCGCCCGTGATAGATGTTGCACCCCGCACCCGTATTTTAGGAGCCGCCCCAAACGTTCCCGACACATTCTGCACCGAAACCCCTGCAGCCTGCCCTTCCAGCATCCTGGAAATATCAGGCACCCCCGCACGCTCCGCCTCTCTGGCATCTATCTTCGAAGAAGCACCAGTAAACAGCTTACGATCCAGGTTTTGGTATCCTGTAGCAACGACATTAACTTCCTGTAGCTGTTTATTATCCTCTTCCAGAACAATGTTTAAGGTGGGTTTTCCGGCTACGGCAATTTCTTGCGTTACATAACCCACATAGCGTACGATTAAGGTTGCTGTAGGAGCAGCGTTAATTTTAAAGCCCCCTTGGTTATCGGTTAATGTGGAGGACGCCCCCCCTTTTACTGAAATGGAAGCGCCGACCAATCCACGGCCATTTTTGTCGCGTATAGTTCCAGCAATAGGCTGCTGAACTTTTTCCGCGAGCAGCTGCCGAGGCATATTGGCCCTGTTGCTGTTAATAGAAATCGTATTGGCAATAATTTTATACTCTATATGGGTACTTTCCAAAATAGAGCGTAAAGCTTCCTCTACCGTGGCATTGTATAAATCAACATGGATACGGGTTTTCGAATTCATATTTTCACCATACAGCAACCGTAAGTTAGACTGTTTGGATACAGCAGATAACGCTTCTTCCAACCGTACATTTTTAAGCTTTAAGGTAATCCGTTGTGCGACCCCTTCAGCATGTACGCAGGTTACGAACGCGAGGAGAAGGAATGTGCTAATTTTCATAATACGTAAAGGTTTGCAAAAACGAGGATCTTGAGGCATCAATTTCCACTTTTTGCCTTTTGGTAAGTAATTCATAAATTTACGTTAAGTGGGTTAATTTGGTTATTACGCTCCTAAAACATGTGAAACCAAGTTTCCTATTCTCGGCTGGGTATGCGCCAACATACCTAGCCATTTTTCTGAGTGTTGTATATTATATCCTCATATTATGCTGTTTTAAAGGTGATAAAATAGAGTTAATTAAAGTCTTTATCGATTCAGGGAGTAAGGGATTAAACTTTGGCTGAAATCGTCAATGTCCTTCCATCCAATTTAAAGTTAAGATTGCTGACATAAGATAACATCTCCAGCACCTGCGAAAGGTTCACATTTCTATCTATGCTGCCCGTATATTCCTTTTCCAGCGTAACATCTCCTAAAAATTTAACGTCCAGGTCGTACCATCTCGACAGTTGGGAGGCTATACTAACAATGGTTTCCTTTTTAAAATTAAACTCATTATTATGCCAGGCGAGCTCGTAATTTACATCGGCAACACCTTTAAAAAACCTGGAAGGAGACATCTGGGCAAACTCTCCAGGGTTTAATTCCAGCCTTTGATTGCCTAATTTGACCTCAACACGGCCATCAACCAAAGTGGTACGAACGCGCTCGGAGTACGCATTTACATTAAAGTGGGTTCCTAAAACTTTAACCTCCCCATCTTTGGCTTCTACAATAAAAGGCTTATTCGGCTGGTGGTGAACTTCAAAGTATGCCTCGCCGTCCAATTTTACGCGCCTCTCGTGTGCAGCAAAGCGTATCGGAAATGTAAGCTCTGAATTAGCGTTAACCCATACTTTCGTGCCATCACTTAAGGTTACTTTATAAAAACAGGCCTTCGGCACATGGAGGGAGGTAAAATGAAGGCTGGACGAAGGAAGAAATTCATCCTTTACCAATAGCTCATTGCCGGTATCCACAAAGGATCCCATCTGTTTAATGGTGTCTTTACTGTTTTCTTTAAGTAAAATCTGTGAGCCATCGCTTAAAGTCAGTATAGCTCCACTTTTTGCAGGTGCAACATCAGCATTTGCCTTGGCACCAGGGACACCTGCGGATCGGAAAGTTTTATCCTCCTTATGATTTAGCGTATCCTTCTGGTAGAAGTAAAAGTGTAGACCTAAACATACTATCGCCATAGCTGCAATTGATATAGCACAGACCTTTATTCTGTTGTTTTGCAATTTAGACTTATTACGCTTCTTTACAAGGGTAGTCCACGCCTTCTGCTGATCTAGCCCATGTATAAAATTAATATCACGCTCTATATGCTTCGCATCCTGCAGGGAGATTAAAAACGCCTGGAGTTGTTTATCTGCAGCAACAACTTTTTCGAATGCTATACGCTCGTTCGGATCTAAATCATTTACTAAAAATCGATTAATTAAATCGGTTAAATCGTTCGTTTCTTTCATAATCTATATACTTAAGAAACATAACACTGTCAAAGGGGTGACAAAAAGATAAAACTATTTTAATAAAAAAATAATTAGGGGAATAAACTCCGGATCTAGTCTTTGCATTAGAAACTTTAAACCGCGTTGTTTTTGTGTTTTCACCGTATTGACGCTAATTTTTAATTGTGCAACAATTTCCATATTCGATAGACCTTCAAGGTAACCCATCCTAAAAATCTGTTGACAGGAGAAGGGCATGGTTTCCATAATACGGTAAATCTCCGCAAGAACCTGGCTGTGGGTAAAATGCATTTCCATACTTTCGCCATCTTCTTCCGTAAAGGAGGTCATCGACCAATATTTTTGTTTTATCTTTTCACGTCTCAGGTAATTAAGACTTGCAAAACGAACCGCCGTGTACAGAAATCCTTTTATACGCACCTCTTCCCCATCCAGGCGTGCAGGAACTTTAAAAAAATCAATAAAGGCATCTTGTACTACATCCTCGGCGATTGTAGAATCGCCAACAATTTTCCAAGAAAAATGACATAATGGTCTGTAAAATTGCTGAAACACCTTTTCCTCACGATTCATAATTTTAGGTTAAATGATACATGAATTCATCCGATATATTTAAGGCTGAGTTAAAGCAAATATGTATCGAACTATTAACGAATATATAAAATATTTTATAAATCGCAACTTTTTCTCGGTTTATTAATAAGGATTTTACACAAGCACTATCTATAAAATTTTGTACTGCTCTATCGAAAAATTGTTTTGTTTACATACCAAAAAAGGAGGTATTATAGGTACATATAATAAACAAAAATGTTATTTTTTTTGAAATTAAATATAGCTAGCAGGATCAAATGCTAGATTATATAATTTTTTTCGGCTATCTTTTCCCATATGGGCAGCCTGTATTAAGCACCGGATTTACGCCTTGGTGGCGCTCCGTATTACACGCTTCTTTTAACCGGTATTTATCGCTATAGTTATTTCGGTTAACTGTAACATAAAGATGCATTTATTAACAGCCAAAACCTGTTACGCAAGCATAGTTCAGCATGATAATCCTTCCTGCGCACCAGCAAAATACCCAACTAACCCTGTGGTATTATGCTGCTTATGCACGGAGTTAAACAATCGATACGCGGCTATTCCTCCTTTTTTAAGTTACCCGCTGCAACACTAGCATCCAGCAGCTCCTTAGCATAATCCCACAGCTGCTCCGAACCTTCTTTAATTTTTATCTTTTTCTCGACAACCTTATGGTAAGGCACATCAAACTGACGCCAAGTACCGCCAGCGTTGGATACATTCTGCAAAATAGGCTCCAACCGATCCATCGCCCTAGCAAATTTAGCCTCCTCCGTTTTTCCGGCTTCAAACTCCTCCCAGATAGCGATAAAGCGTTCTGCCTGCTGCGGTGGCAGCAAACCGAAGATACGTTGCGCTGCCGCCCGCTCCTCTTGAGTATTATCGTGGTTCTTTGTGCTGTCGTACAGAAATGTATCGCCCGCATCAATCTCCACAATATCATGGATAAGCACCATGCTAAGAACTTTTAATACATCTAATGGGGTATTTGCATGCTCCGCCAATACCAGTGTCATCATGGCCAGGTGCCAACTATGCTCGGCATCATTTTCCCGTCTGTTGCTATGAAACAAACTTGTTTTACGTTGAATATACTTGACCTTATCAATCTCCTGAATAAAAGCCATCTGTTGTTTTAACTGTTCGATTTCCATAAGTAAAAATTTCTAAACCAAAGGTATCTATTAAATCCAAAACTATCCTACCACAACCTATGTATCCTCCTAATAAATAACTACCGTTTACCTCCTGCATATCCAATTTAATGCCTAAAAAGCTGCGTAGCACCTCACAGCTGCGCTGTTGAAATTAAGTAGAAATTTGATAGACTGTTTATTTGGAAACAATCTAAATAAATATATATTTGCACTTCATATTAGGAATTGATTTTTAGGGAAATGTCGCATACGGAATTAGATTGGCAAACAGAAAAAGGATTTACGACACTTTATACATTGTATGCAAAAAAAATGTATCGTGTGGCATATAGCTACCTACATGACAGAGATAATGCGCAAGAACTCGTACAAAAGATTTTTGTAAATTTATGGGAACGGCGTTATGTCGTTCAGATTCAAAGCTCTGTAGAGCATTACCTGTTACGTGCTATAAAGTATGCGATATTTCGCTTTATCGAGGAACAGGCTAAGCGTACGCCCTGTATGCAAGCTTCGATCGACACCAATGATACTTTGCCTGGTCCAACATCCCCAATCGACCAATTGGTTTTCAAAGAAACATTGCAACAGATCGAAGATAGGATTAAAACGCTACCCAGTAAGAGGAGAACTATTTTTCAGTTAAGCCGGGAGGACGGATTAAAAAACCAGGAGATCGCTTCTCGCTTAAAGGTGTCTACAAAAACTGTTGAGTACCATATCAAACACTCTCTCCTTTTCTTAAAAAAGAAATTTTAATGTATTAACCTATATCCATGCCCTAGAAAAAATAAACTTTTTTTTAGGGTGAACTATTTATTTATGTACTTACCTATATACACAGCATATGAAGGTTGACAAATCATTACTCGAAAAATACCATGCTGGCCATTGCAATGCTCAGGAACGCTTGCTGGTCGAGGAATGGCTATGTAGTGACAGTGACGAATGGCCTGAAGAAAGCTTAAAGCCTGCCCCGGATGAAGAGTTCTTAACCCTTCCAGATGGTATAAAAAATAAAAAATACAGCTTTACTAGGCGATATGCTAATTTCGGTGTTGCCGCGGCAGTATTATGCACCTTAGGCTTCCTAATCTACGGACAGCTCAACAAAAGTATACCTTCAGCAGCGGTTGATACTAAACTATCTCCCAGCAATGTATACCATACAGAAAATGGTAAAAAAGCGAAGATAAAACTGGAGGATGGCACAGAAGTTATTATGAATGCCGCATCGGAACTACGCGTTCCGATAAAGTTTACGGATTCTACACGGATTGTGTACCTGGAGGGCGAAGCCTATTTTAAAGTTGCAAAAGATAAAAATCGGCCCTTTACGATTATATCCGACGAGGGAAAGGTGACGGTATTAGGTACCGAGTTTAACCTTAAAGCTTACCGCCATGAAGTAACGGAACTGGATATTCAGGAAGGTCGCGTTTCCTTCGCTTCCTTAAAAGCTGCTAAGCAGTGCCTTATCTTACAGGCGGGCGAGGGCGCTACATTAAACCCGCAAACGGGCGTTTTACGGCGTGCACAGGGAAAGGCTCCTTTAACTAGTTTATGGAAAGATGGTGGTATAAATTTGGAAAATGTAAGTCTAAAGGAAATTGCAAAAATTATTGAACGTAGATTTGATTATACGGTAAACATAGCCGACGACAAGCTTGCTAACCAGCGGTATAGCGGATCCTTTAAAGTGCTGAAGCTCAAGGAGCTTTTAGACGAGCTTGCTTTTGTGATGCATTGCAAGTACAGCTTAGCGGACAAACAGGTGAAATTTTATAAATAAACCCTTAAAACGGAGCGATATATGATAAAAAACAGGAGCTGATACAAAAATTACTTGCGTTTATAACGGAGGAACATCCTGATGTGAAGACTGCGAAACCATTACACCAGGATGTTTTAATTACTTTAACCTTAAAACGATTAAATTGAACAAATATACTAAAATTAGCACAGCCTTTGTGCTGATCATACTGTTTATTGCCCTAATTTTGCCCGCATCGAAGGGCTTTGCACAAAGTGGCATATTAACGAAGAGGATCTCTATTTCCTTTCAGAATACCAGCATACCAAATGCATTAAAGCAGTTGGAAAATGAAATAAACCGTTCATTTTCTTACAATAGCAGTCAGGTTGATAAAAACAAAAGAATAAATAAGAGCTATAGCCACACCCCTATTCGCAGTATACTGGACGAACTTATGGACCAGCGTATTGTCGAATTAAAAGAAAATGCCGAAAAGATTATTTTTCGTGTCAAGGAGGTCGACAATTGGCGTGGTACCTTGCAAGGAAAGGTTTTGGACAGCAGGGAACAGCCTTTAAGCCATGTCACGGTAACGCTTAAGCCTGGCGATAAGAAAGTCATAACCGATAACGATGGGCACTATTTTTTTGACAACCTGCAAAGCGGAGATTATAACCTTACCTTTCAAAGTATAGGCTTTCAAACTATACAGCTACGTAGCAGTTTAAAACAGCATTCTGTTTCGCTTGCGGCAGTGGTTCTGCCTATTTCCGGCAATCAGTTAGACCAGGTAACGGTCGTCGGACAGAAGGATGTGCAGCGCCTTAAAGCCAGCGGTTTCCAAATGAATGCTATTGGATTGAAGGCTTACGCCAATAGCAGCAAGGATATAAACCAAGTGTTAAATACTTCTGCCGGGATACGTATCCGGGAAAGTGGTGGCTTAGGTTCCGACTTCAACTTTTCGATCAATGGTCTCTCCGGCCGTGCTGTACGCTTCTTTATGGATGGTATCCCTATGGAAAACTTTGGCGTTGGTATGCAGTTCAATAATATCCCGGTTAACCTTGCCGACCGCGTGGAGGTATTCAAAGGTGTGGTGCCCATAAATTTAGGAGCAGATGCGCTGGGTGGTGGTGTAAATATGGTTACACAAAAAAGTAAAGATGGTTACCTGGATGCCAGTTATAGTCTAGGCTCTTTTGCCACACACCGCGCGGCTTTGAATAGTCAGTTTGTAGACCGTAATACGGGTATCCTTGTCAACGTAAATGGCTTTTACAATTATTCCAAGAATAATTACTGGATGCATAGCAACCCAAAATATGAAGCTACCATCAGTGTTCCAGATGGAAATGGTGGTTTTGAAGAGAAAAGTGTCAAGCGCTTTAACGACAGATTTGAGTCGGCTATGTTACAGGGGAAAATCGCCCTTATAGACAAAACATGGGCCGATCGCTTTGGCATCGGCTTGCTGTATAACACGCATTATAAGGAGTTTCAAACGGGTGCTAACCAAAATATCGTCTATGGCGGCGTGCACCGCAAAGGGAATTTTATTATGCCCTCTTTACAGTATGAAAAGCAAAATTTATTTGTCGATGGTTTATCTGTAAATATTATCGGAAACTTGGGTATCGACAAGTACAAAATTGTGGATACTTCCAGCAATACGTATTGGTGGGATGGTACAATCGCTTCCTCCGGAAATAGCCACGGCGAGTTGTCCAAAGGATCGCCAATATCCATCAGGCAATACGATAACCATTTCTACCTGGTTCGAGCCAATATGGATTATGCGCTGACCAGCACCTTACACGTAGCCTTAAATTATAACTTTAGCAAGTCGCGCCAGGAATCGTCCGAATTACTGCGCACTACGCCCTACGATCCGGCAAACTTAAAGAAGCAGATATTGGGTTTATCCCTTCGTGGAGAGTTTTTCGACCACCGCTTAAACAGTACCTTATTTACGAAATATTATGCCTTTAATGTGGGCTTAGGCAATAGACAGATCTTGGTAACCGACCATTATGAAATCCAGAATATGGACAAACAGTACCATAACTTTGGTGTAGGCCTTGCCAATCGCTATAAGGTGCTGCCGCAAACCGCTGTACGCTTGTCGTATGAGCACGCATACCGTTTACCCGAACAGGAGGAGGTTTTGGGTAATGGTGTAACGATTGTGGCGAATTATGACCTGCGCCCTGAACGTAGCCATAACCTCAACATAGGCGTTGACCATCAAATTCAAATTTCCGACAAAAGTATCGTTAGAGTCGATGTAGGTAGTTTTTACCGTAAGGCAACTGATCTTATTTACGCTATCCCCTGGGGCAACAACTCTTCTAAATACTTAAACGAACGTAAGGTAAATGTGTATGGCTTCGAAACGGAATTACAGTTTAAGCAGGGCGCAATTTTTGAGGTAAATGCGAATGTAAGCTACCAAAAATCGATACAGAACCAACGCTATATTTATAACACAGCGACGGAGTCTGCGACCTACAAAAATGTGATCCCTAACCAGCCCTGGCTTTTTGGTAATGTATTGATTTCTGCTGGAAAGGATAACCTGCTGGGCAAAGATAGCCGCATACAGCTCGATTGGACAACACAGTATGTGCATTGGTTTTACCTAACCTGGGAGGCTTGGGGCAGCAAAAACTCGTTAAATCAAATCCCTACGCAATTTATTCAAAACTTAGGGTTAAGTTATAGTTTCAAAAATGGCCGTTATAATATTGCTGCTGAAAGCCCTAACCTGACGAACCGCCTATTGTACGATAGCTTCCGCCTTCAAAAACCGGGCACCTCATTTAACGTTAAATTCCGCTACTTTATAAACAAAAACCTTAACAATACTAATAATTAGATTTATCATGAAAGTAATACAAAGTTCAAAAAAAACACCTAGAAAACCCGTATTATGGTCTATAGCCCTTTTGGGATTAACCTTATCATTTACAGGGTGTAGCAAAGATAAAGGCAGCAATATCGATAGTGAAACCATAACAGGGGAATCGGTCTTTGCTGTGGGTGCCGAGATTTTATCGCCTGCGGGATCGTACTTGTTTGAAACTTCAAACTTAACAACTGGCGCGATTTCTTTTTTAGGTAATGGCGCCAATGTTACCACGCAGACCCCCAATTTTATGAGTTTTATTTATGGGGATGGCTTTTACTATGCGTATATCAATAATACCAACACACTTTCACAGTATGCCTACAAAAACCAAAAACTGGAATTGGTAAAAGCTATCCCTTTTACGCTAGAAAATAGCTTCCGCTTTGGGCACTGCTGGGTGGATGCGAATAACCTTTTGATTTATTCGCTATCGGGTGATTATAAGGTGGTCGATGTGCGTAGCATGACGATTCATAAACAAGGAAAAATTACCGCTCCAGCAAAAGCTGGTTTTAGTGCCCCATACATCGGGTTTATGGTGGTCAAGGATAATAAATGTTATGTGAGTTTTGGGTATCCGTACTTGGAGAAAGTTGCGTCGCAGAAGTTTCCGGGTAAAACAAACTCCCTAAGTGGAACCGCAAATTTCGCGGTGTACGACTACCCGGCAATGGACAATGTGGTGTATAGCGAGGATAGCCGCTCGTCATGGGCCGGAAATGAACGTAATGGTGTCTTAAAGACTTTTGTGTATAACGACGATTTGTATGCCATAACGGCAACGATAGAGCTTAGTGGGGGCAACTGGGATAAACCTACGGGCTTGTATAGATTTAAAAAAGGGTCTAAAAAACTGGATGAAGGGTATTTCTTGAACATCTCGGAGAAGCTGAATGGCGATAATACCTTTGGCGGCGCATATGCCGGAAATGGTAAATTAGTGGTACGCCGAATCAGACAGGAGTTGGTTAAAGAGTGGGCAAATTATGGCTTTGCAAATGTTCAGGAGTATCATGTGGTAGACCTGGCTACGGAAAAGGTTACGAAGCTTGACATCCCCTTGTCGAAAAGCTTATCTACAGCGCCGAATGTGTTGGCCGACTTAACCACAAATACGGTTTATTTCGGTGTAAACACGAAGGACTTAGATGGCAACTTTAATATTTACCAGTATAATAGTAACAGCAACACGGTAAAAAGGGGTGTTAAGATCAATAATGTAGATCAGGTGAATGTACTTTTAAAGGTTAAATAAGACGTGATATTCTAAATAGTAAGGGCAGCGCCTGCTGGCTGGCTGCTCTTGCTTACTACTAACATGCGTAAAAATAAACAATCTATAGTTCGTCGTGTCAACAATTGGTTGCACCTATGGTTAGGGCTTATCAGTTCTGTGGTGGTATTTGTGGTTTGCTTAACGGCAGCGATATGGACCTTCCGCTATGAAATAACCTATTACTTTGAAAAAGGTAATCAAGTAGAAAAGCAAGATAAGGCCTACGTTACGCCGGCAATACTGCGCGAAAATGCGCTGGCCTATCTAAGGAAGGATGATAAGGATATGGGCCATATAAACTCGATATTCTATAGAGCCGGCCATAAAAGTATTGTGCTAAATTATAGCGACTCGCTGCGCGCTCCTGCCAAACAATTCTACTTTAATCCTTATGATGGTCGGGTGATATTGCACCGCGACAAACAGAGTGTCACGCAAGATTTTATAGACTTTTTACGTGCGGGACATCGTTTTTTTTGGATGCCTCGACATATTGGTAGTCCTTTTGTCGGCACAAATTGTTTGGTGTTCTTGCTGTTGCTAATTACGGGTTTAGTGTGGTGGTACCCTAAAAAATGGAATAAATCTACCCGCGATAAAAGTTTTAAGATTAAATGGTCGGCAAACTGGAAACGTGTTAACCTTGATCTCCATAATGTGCTGGGTTTTTATGCGGCTTTTTTTGCCATAATATTAACAGTAACGGGGCTTTATTATTCCTTTACTTGGTTTCGGGAGGGTTACCACTTTGTTATTACCGCGGGAAAAACTATAGAAAAACCCGTGCGACAAAATATAAAGGACAATAACCAGGATGGTATGCCGGTTGTGGATGCGGACGATATACTCTTTAAAAAACATTACGACGCGTATTTGGCAGCTGGCTATGAGGCTTTATACATTTTTTACCCTCAGCAAAAAAATGGGCCTATAAATCTACAGCTGCGACCTTATGAGGATGGACAGTATGGGGCGATATCTTATATTTACGACACGCGCACGCTAAAACCTATGGGTAGGAATGAAAACCAACCACCGCAGAATTTCGGTCAAAAGGTCTTTGCCGCTAACTTTGATATTCATGTGGGTTCTATTGGCGGTATATGGACTAAAATATTAGCTTCCCTTATTTCTTTAATTGGGGCTTCCCTGCCGGTTACGGGTTTTATAATTTGGTACAATAGAAAATGGGGTAAAAAGAAAGTACGCCCGAAAAATAGAGAGCGTAGAAACCCGATCGTTGAATAGTAGCAAAGCTGCACCTTTTGAAAAGGTTGCAGCTTTGTTTTTTAGGTCTTAACCTTGACTACCCCACTTTATTCCTGCTTCGTAGATAATTTTTGCTTTTTGGGCCTTCTTTTGGCTTTTTTTTGGCATTTCTAGCGTACGCTTATGCTGTTTTTTGGGGGGATAACTTTTGCATAGCAGGTATTCGATATTTCGGATATACCAGGTATAAAAAATCATATGAATTTATTTAAATCGATTCAATAATGGACGCCATGTTTTTTACACCTAAAATCGCTGCATTAACCCACAAATTACGGGACTATCAACCTCGGTAATTGCCCGTTTAACATTGCATTATTAGCTGAATTTTAGTATTTTCACGGGCAAACAGTATAAACCACCTTGCTAAAGGTTAGTTACTGACCATCATTTTTTGGGTAGGCTATATAATCGCTAAGGGAAGCATAAATTATGTATAACACGAAGACCGTCACTTTGGTTCTGCTTTATTTTTTGGTAAGTTTAAGTACTTGGGCACAACAGATTACACCTATAGGCACGCCACATGTGCAGCAGTATCCAAAATCTTTGTATGCTGCAGGCAACCAAAACTGGGCCTTATCGTTTAGTAAAAATGGCCTGCTGTATAGCGCCAATACCGAAGGTTTATTGAGCTACGATGGTAGTTACTGGACCCTCCATAAACTTCCGACAAAAGGAATACTGCGATCTGTGTTGGTTGCCGATGATGATCGTATTTTTACGGGGGGAAATGAGGATTTCGGGTATTGGGAGCGTAAACCCATGGGACAGTTGACGTATAACAGCTTAAAACCCCTGTTGGACAATCCTAAGACTTTAGATAACGACGAAATATGGAAGATTTTGGCTTATGATAATGCCATTTATTTTCATGCTTTTTCCAAATGTTATGTATATAAGGCGGGTAAAATATCCATTCTAAAAGCAAATGGTGAACCGTTCTTGTTTCCGCATGTTTCGCATAATTCGCTTTATTTTGAACAGATTCCCTCTGGCTTACATAAACTGATTAGGCAGCAGTTATTACCCATAAAGAGTAAGCATACTTTAAAAAACAAAAATATTCTGGCTATGCTGCCGTATAAGGATGGACAGACCATCGTCGCAACGGCACAACATGGGTTGTACCTCATGGATGCGCATGGCGATGTGTCGGTTTGGGATATCCCTGCAAATGCCCTCTTCCGGGCGTATCAGATTAATAATGGCTTGGCTTTATCAGGGCATCAATATGCCTTTGGCACCATCCGCAATGGGCTGTTGATTATTAATGATCGCGGTGAACTGATACAGCATATCAACAAAAATAATGGCTTACAGAACAATACGGTACTGGCCATTGCCACGGATAAACAAAACAATTTATGGGTGGGTTTGGATAATGGTATCGATCGGATTGATCTTAATACGCCCTTGAATTATTATACCGACTTTTCCGGACATATAGGCTCGGTGTATGCGGCGGCAATTTACGGCAATTCCTTGTATATAGGTACTAACCAGGGACTATTTTATAGTCCGTTTACGCCAAACGGCGCTTTTAGGCCCTTTCAATTTAAACAGGTGCCCGGATCGAGCGGCCAGGTTTGGTCGTTGGCGGTTATTGATGGCAAGTTGTATTGCGGTCATAATGCCGGTACTTTTTATGTTCAAGATGATCTATTCGAAAAAATAGCTGCCCATACGGGTGGGTACTTCTTTTATCCGGTGCCTACACAAAACCGGGTGCTTCAAGGAAATTATACCGGCTTAAGTAGCTTTCTTAAAGGTGAAAAACTAATGCATAGTAAACAATTTGAAGAGATAAGAAAACCTATATCTTATCTAAATCAAGTGGGTAGCAATCAGTTTTGGCTGGGCAACGGTAGCGGTTATTATTTGGTGGAGTTAACGCCAGATTTTAGTGCATTAAAGGTTTTAATGAATACCAATACCATACCATCTCTTCCTAAATTCTCTGCTGTATCTACGGTAGAGCATAGTACAGTATTTAGCAGTGAGGCAGGTCTTTATGTATTCGACCCCTTGCTGAAAAAATTTACCCTTCCCCATGACTTGAATAGCCAACTGCAGGGTTTTAAGTATGCGCATAAAATCCTTAAGCTTGCCGAGCACAAGTATATTTTTGCGAGTAAGGCAAAATGGGCAGCGGTTAATTTTTTGCCCAATGGAAAATTAAGCATGGATAGTAGTGCTTTGCTTCCGCTGTCGCATAAGACTATACATGGGTATGAAAATAGCTTATCGCTGGGCAATGGGCTGTACCTGATTGGACTGGATAATGGTTTTGCGATTTACAATAGCCAACATGAAGCCAAAGCCGTCATTCCGAAACCTGAAATTAGTAGGGTACTAAACTTGTCGGATTTCAACGCTACCCTTACTGGAGATATCCTGCAGGTGCCGTATAAGGATAACAATGTACGCATAGCCTTTTCACTCCCCTACTATGCTGATCCGCAAATCCAATATCAATATAAACTCGTCGGCTACACCCAGGATTGGTCTGTATGGAGCCCCGAAACGTTTAAAGATTATACCAATTTACCCTTCGGCACCTATAACTTTCAGGTACGTGCCCGTCTTTCCGATGGGCAGGTTTCACAGGTATCACAGCTCCATATTCATATTCAGACGCCTTGGTATGCGCAGCCGCTGATGTTCGTGTTGTATACCATCGGTTTGGGGCTGCTGTTGTTTGGAGCCTATTTATGGCTGCGCGGCTGGCAGGCGAAAAAACAATTTCTGTTGAAAAGAAAGCTGCTACAGCAGCAAAAAATTGCGATAACACGGGAGACAGTAGAAAATGAACAGCAATTAATACGTTTAAAAAACCAGCAATTAGAAAAAGAACTCGATAATAAAAAACGGGAGTTAGCGAATATGGCGACGCATATGATTTATAAAAATGAAATGCTAAACAACCTGCATAATCAGCTTAAAGAATTAAAAGACGCCGATGGGAATAGATTAAGCAACGAGGAGCTTCATAAAATCCATAACTTAATTGAGAAAGCGCATAACGATAACCGGGATTGGGATATTTTTGAAGAAAGTTTTAATGAATCGCACGAAAGTTTTTTTAAGAAACTCAAGGCAGATTATCCCGATCTTGTTCCCAACGACTTGAAGCTTTGTGCCTATTTGAGGCTGAATATGTCGAGCAAAGAAATCGCTTCCTTGCTCCATATAACCACACGCGGCGTAGAAATCCGACGCTACAGATTACGTAAAAAACTGGGCTTATCTACCGAAAAAAACCTTACCGAGTTTCTTATGGAGCGCTAAAATCCGCAGACAGACTACATCATTACCACACATCGACATGGGTGTATGTTGTACACGCCATAGTTTAGTGGCCTGTATTCACAGCATAGTTCAAAACCCTAGAAATCAATCCAATACACAGATTGCCGACAGATGTCTGAGCAGGTATTTTGATGCTGTAGTAGTAATGTGCATTACCAAAATTTGCATGCGCCAGTTCCCCTACCAATATTTGCGTAGAGAAAAACACGTAACGTAAATTATATAAACCTATTTTTATGAGGACCTTAGTTATTCTTATTACGCTTGTATGCGCCACGCTGACCGTGTATGCCCAGACCCCACGTACAGGGAGGGTTTTGGATAGCCAATCGCGGCAACCCCTTGCGGGGGTAAGTATTTCCGTCAAAGGGAAGCCCGCCGCTATACAAACCGATGCCGACGGCAAATTTACCTTATCGGCAGAGGCAACTGATATTTTAGTATTTAAATTTATAGGTTACACCCTACAAGAACGTACTGCCGGTAACCACAGCGATTTTGAGGTGCTGCTTCAGGAAGATAGCCAATCCTTGGATGAGGTTGTTGTGGTGGGGTATGGCACACAACGTAAGGTTGACCTGACAGGATCGGTGACACGCGTTAAAGGCGACGAGGTGGCGAATATGCCCAACGCTAACCCGATAAGCTCCTTACAAGGAAAGGTTGCCGGTTTAACCATTAGCAATTCCGGTGGCCCGGGAGATGCACCGACGGTACGTATCCGGGGAATAAACAGTACCAATAATGCCGCACCACTTTATGTTGTCGATGGCGTGATGCACGATAACATCGATTTTTTAAGTCCGCAGGATATTGAATCGATGGATGTATTACGCGACCCCTCCTCGATTGCCATTTTTGGGTTACGCGGTGCGAATGGCGTTATTGCGATCACGCTAAAAAAAGCCGCAAAAGGCCGTACTACGGTAAACTTCTCGGGTTCAGTGGGTTTTAACCGCGTGCAGGATCTTATTAAAGTAACCGACGCTGCGGGGTTTAAGGAGCTCTATAACAGGCAGCTGGAAAACTTAAATGCACCTGCGTTTGATTATACCAACTATACGGCAAACACGGATTGGCAGGATTTACTGTTGCGTACGGCATTAAACAGCAATAACAACCTGAGTATTTCCAACAGCAGCGACAAAAGCAGTACGCACTTCTCATTGGGGTACAATAAGCAAGAGGGAGTGGTAAAAAATGGGGAATATAGCCGTTATACTGCGCGTTTAAGTCAGGACCTTAGGGTGTCTGAGCGTATAAAATTTGGTGCCGATTTCTCGGGTAGTTTTTGGAATAAAAACCCTACGGTAGTAAACCTAAACAATGCCTTATGGGCCGCTCCTATAGTTCCTGTGCAGTACAATGAAAGTACATACTACAGTATGCCGTCTTTCCAACGGGCGCAGGTAGGTAATCCCATCGCAAACCTACACCGTAACGACAAAACATCGCTACCACGGGGCTACCGTTTTGTGGGTAGCCTTTTTACCGAGATAGCCATACTACCCGAATTAAAGTGGAAATCTACCGTATATACGGATCTTGGTTTTAATCAAACCCGGGGGTACACACCATTACCTTTTCATTTTATGAACCTGGGGGAAGATGCTGGCGCCAACCGTATAGATTACGACAATACCCAACGGACGGCCGTAAATATGCTGTCGGAGGAGTACCGGAGGTTCCAGCAAGATCATACCCTGACCTACGAGAAAAATTTGGGTGCTGACCACCGCCTAACGGCAATGGCGGGATTTACAACCGTTTATGCCGATAATACAAAAATGAATGGTACACGACGGGATACCACGGTTCATGTTCCGCAGGACCCTAATTACTGGTATTGGGATATTATCAATCAAAACAGTAATCCGCGTGGTGATTATAGCGGCAGCGGCAGTCGAAATTCTATTGCCGGTGGTTTTGCGCGTGCCGGATATAGCTACCAAAATAAATACCTGTTGAATGCCACTATCCGAAGGGATGGCAGCTCAAAATTCGCACCTGCAAACCGCTGGGGCACCTTCGGTAGTGTGGGTTTAGGATGGGTACTATCCGAAGAGTCATTCTTGAAGCATTTCGAGAAGATTAACTTCCTGAAATTGCGTTTTGCTTGGGGTAAAATTGGGAATGCAAATGCTGTAGCCGATAATCTTTACCTGCCGGGTGTAACCAATTCAGCAACGGCGGTATTTGGCGATAATGTCTATTCCGCAATTCAAGGGGAATATATCGCCGATCCAAACCTGCGTTGGGAGGTGGTGCAAGGAATAGACCTGGGGGTAGAACTAAGCGCCCTTGACAACCGGTTGACCGTGGAAGTAAATTTGTACGACCGTACCACAGACGGCATCTTAACCTCGGTGGTATTGCCCAACGAGAGTAGACGCTATTTTACTAACCTCGGTAAAATTACCAATCGTGGTATCGAACTGACAGCGGGATGGTCCGATAAAATCGGTAACCTACGGTATGGCGTAAATGCAAATTACAGCTACAACAAAAATACCGTTAATTCCATTGGTAACAGTACGAACTTCCAAATCCTTGGTAATAATGGTGCCAATGTTACGGAGTCGGGTCGTTCTATAGGTTACTTTTATGGGTATCGGCAGATAGGGATCTATCAAAATGAAGCAGCGATAAAAAACAGCGCATCCTTTGCGGATTCTAAACCTGGCGACATCCAATATGCGGATTTAGACGGCGATGGTAAAATTACGGTAGCCGATAGGGAATATCTCGGAACACCTTTTCCACCCCATAACTTCGGCTTACAGCTGACATTTGCGTATAAAAATTTTGATGCCCTGCTGGAAGGTAATGGTGTGGCAGGAAATAAAATATATCCCATTCGTAAAACGAATAATTTTGCGCCTCTAAATTATGAGGTCAATCGATTAGGCGCCTGGAAAGGCGATGGCAGCAGTACTACGGAGCCTATACTGGATAATAGCCGAGGAAATAATTACCTCTTCAGCAGTTACTTCTTGGAGCCCGGAGACTTCTTTAGACTGCGTACACTGCAAATCGGGTATACGATTGGCTCGAACCGAATACCGGATTCTTTCATCCGTAAAGCGCGGGTTTTTATACATATACAGAATATTAAAACCTGGTCTAAGGTGAGCGGTTATTCCCCAGAACCTGCCATTTCGAGTATTACGGCAGCTGGGGTAGACAATGGCACCTACCCTATTCCTGCTACCTATTCGCTGGGTGTTAACTTATCCTTTTAGCCTTGCTACCCTTTAACCCTAAAAACTGAAAAACGATGAAACCAAATACATCCTTAAGAATCCCTTTAATATTTTTGCCTATTGTACTGATATTTTTAGCCTTATCGGGCTGCAAAAAGTTTTTGGACAGTCCGAATCAAGGCTCGTATACTGAAGATGATTACCCCTATCCTACGGGTGCCGGACCCTACGATCCTTTTATTTTTGGTGCGTATAATGATTTAAGAAGTTACAATGTACACGCTGATGGTTTTATTGCGGCTACCAGCATACGTAGCGATGATGCGGATAAGGGCAGTACACCGGCAGATGGTGGCGCCGATGTGATTAGCATGGATAATTTTCCGGTACTGCCATCCTCGGGTAGAGCAAATGCTTTATGGAAGGGCTATTATGGCTTAATAACCAAGTGTAACCAGACTATTTTTCAGGTCGACAGTAACCGTAATATACCGGCGACAGAGGCGGTTAAAGTACTGGCCAAGGCGGAAGCACGGTTTTTACGTGGCTATGCCTACTTTAATTTGGTGCGCTTCTTTGGTCGTGTACCGAAATTTGATCGGTTTTTTGAAAATCCTGCTGAGCAGAATAATATTCCGCAAAGTTCAACCGCAGCCCTTTATACCTTTATTGAAGAAGATCTTACTTATGCAGCACAAAATTTACCCGACAGCTGGGAGCCTAAATTTATAGGACGTGTAACGCGGGCTGCGGCCCAGGGTTTACTGGCCAAAGTGTATATTACCCAACAGAAGTGGAGCCTTGCACAGCAATCGGCACGGTTGGTAATAAGTTCGGGTTTATACGATTTATCAACCACTTACGACAAAATTTTTACGGAGGAAGGCGAAAACAGCAAAGAATCTATCTTTGAAATTCAAGCTACAGCATCGGCTTCGGAACGAGAGAAGAATGGAATTCAATATGCCAGCATTCAAGGTGTACGCGGGGCCAACAATTGGAATTTAGGTTGGGGCTGGAATGTGCCTAGTGCGCAGCTGGAGGCGGCATACGAACCCAATGACCCACGGAAAGCAAGAACCATACTGTATGCCAGTACATCCACGCAGGAAGGGTATTCGCTGTATAACGAAAAGATGCCTTTATACCCAACGGAAGTTCCAAATCCGAGGTATAACCACAAGGTACTGGGTAGCCCAAACCTACGCAATACCATTAGTAGGGGTTCCTGGTGGATGAATGTGCGCATACTACGTTATGCCGATGTGGTCTTAATGTATGCGGAAGCTGCCAACGAATTGGGGCAAACGGCGGAGGCATTACAGGCCCTAAATCAAGTCCGCGAACGTGCCCGTCGGGGTGCCCCAGATGGCACCTTGCCCGATATTACGGCAACTGGGCAGGAGGAGCTGCGTCAGAGCATAAGACATGAACGTCGTATAGAGCTTGCCATGGAGCATGAGCGCTTCTTTGATATTGTACGCTGGGGTATTGCCGAGTCGGTTTTCCATGCAGCAGGAAAACCCAATTACCAGGATTTTAGGGATAAGTTGTTGCCTATCCCCACGGAACAAATTGACTTAAGTAAAAATGTACTTACCCAAAATCCAGGTTATTAATTCCAGGGTAAAACAAAAATAAACACTAAACATTCTAATTCCCTGCGTATCTTTAACTTATAGGTTACTTTGCGTAGGGATATTTTTACCTATTGACACATTTACAAATAGCCATGCAAAAGTTATTTATTTTATTCAGCATAGCCTTGCTGGTATTAAACGCTTGCTTTCAGGCGAAGCAACAGGCAACAGCGGCAACGCAAAACAAAACGGATATCGATACCGATACCTTATTAGATCGTGTACAACGGCAGACGTTTAACTACTTCTGGGATGGCGCTGAGCCACATTCTGGCATGGCGCGTGAAAGGATACATATGGATGGGCTGTACCCACAGCAGGATCAGGATGTGGTAACCATTGGCGGTACAGGTTTTGGTATAATGGCCATTATTGTAGCCGCAGATCGCGGTTTTATCCCTAAAGCGGATGCCGTACAGCGCTTAACGAAAATAGTTGATTTCCTGGCTACAATACCGCGCTTTAAAGGGGCCTGGGCACATTGGTACGATGGCCCTACCGGAACGGTGAAGGCGTTTAGCGAAAAAGATAATGGTGGTGATATCGTTGAGACTGCGTTTTTAGCACAGGGCTTAGTTGTGGTAAGGGAGTATTTTAAGCAGGGAAATACGGCTGAAAAAGCACTCGCGGATTTGGCAGACAGCCTTTGGAAGTCGATTGATTGGAACCATTATACCCAAGGGGAAAAGGTTTTGTATTGGCATTGGAGCGAGCAGCATGGCTTTGGAATGAACCATCCGATACGGGGTTTTGACGAATGTTTAATAGCCTATGTTCTTGGCGCCGCCTCGCCGACCTACCCGATTTCCAAAGCTGTTTACGATATGGGATGGGCACGATCGGGTGCACTAAAAACTGAGGCCCAAAAGTATGGTATACCGATGTTGGTCAAGCATAATGCACAGCCTGGAGAGGTTGGCCCTTTATTTTGGTCGCACTACAGTTTTATCGGTCTCAACCCTATGGGTTTATCCGATAACTATGTCAATTATGGTCAGGCGGTGGTTAACCATGCTAACATTCATATAACGCATGCTGAACATAACCCGCATAAATTTGTGGGTTATGGTAAAGATAAAGGCTGGGGACTAACGGCGAGTTATTCTTTAGCGGGGTATAGTGCACATCATCCGGACAACGATATCGGCGTTATATCACCTACAGCGGCACTTTCGTCTATGCCTTATACACCCAATGAAAGCCAGTCTTTTATGCGATACCTATTTACGCACCTTAAGGCTAAAGTATGGGGCAAATATGGTTTTTATGATGCCTATAGTGAAACCGAAAACTGGTACCCACAGCGTTATCTCGCTATCGACCAGGGCCCTATAGTTTGTATGATCGAAAATTACCGGTCTGGATTATTATGGCGAACGTTTATGCAGGCCGAGGAGGTGCAGTCTGGCTTAAAAAAACTTGGATTCGAAATTCATAACCTAAACAAATAAATACCAATGAAAAGTAAATTTTATCTCTTCTTTGCCTTACTTCTAGTCGTCCTTGCTGGCGCTATGGCACAACCTAAAGATCCAAAAGATCTTGAAAAACAACATGACCGGACAATGAAGGTCTTTATCGATGCGTTGCTGGCCAAGATGACCCTGGCGGAAAAAATCGGACAATTGAACTTGCTGACTGCCGGCGAGGCGACAACGGGCACGGTAGTGTCTACGGATATCGATGCCAAAATTAAAGCCGGGCAGTTGGGTGGTTTATTTTCGATGAGCAGCCCTGAGCGTATTCGGAAAACCCAACAAATTGCAGTGGAACAGAGTAGATTGAAAATCCCTCTGCTTTTTGGTATGGACGTTATCCATGGTTACAAGACCATCTTCCCTATTCCTTTGGCACTGGCATCTTCCTGGGATACGCAGTTAATTAAACAAACCGCAGCCATTGCGGCCAAGGAGGCTACTGCGGATGGTATACACTGGGCATTTTCGCCGATGGTGGATATCTCCAGAGACCCGCGCTGGGGAAGAATTTCGGAAGGATCGGGTGAAGATCCTTACTTGGGTGGCTTAATTGCTAAGGCGATGGTGCAGGGCCTGCAGGGTAATTCGCTTGCAGATAAGGAGACGATGCTTGCTTGTGTAAAGCATTTTGCATTGTATGGTGCTGCGGAGGCTGGCCGGGATTATAACACGACGGATATGAGCCTGCACCGTATGTATAATGAATATTTTTATCCCTATAAGGCAGCCATTGATGCTGGCGTGGGTAGTATTATGACTTCTTTTAACGATATCAATGGTATCCCGGCCACAGCAAATAAGTGGTTGCTTACGGATGTGCTCCGTAAGGAATGGGGTTTTACGGGTTTAGTAGTTTCGGATTATACTTCCGTGAATGAGCTTATCGATCATGGCCTTGGCGATTTGGAGGAGGTGTCTGCTAGATCTATTAATGCAGGTTTGGATATGGATATGGTTGGCGAGGGCTTTCTGACGACTTTAAAGGCATCGGTGGCGAAAGGTAGGGTTTCCGAAGCGACTATTACGGAGGCCTGCCGCAAGGTGCTGGAAGCGAAGTATAAATTGGGACTTTTTGAGGATCCTTACCGGTACTGCGACAGTAAAAGGGCGGAAAAGGAGATTTTACATCCCTCACACCTTGAAAAAGCGCGTGAAGCGGCTACAAAATCCTTTGTTTTATTGAAAAATAAGGATCAGCTCCTACCCTTAGCAAAAAAAGGAACGGTGGCCTTAATTGGCCCCTTGGCGGCAACAGGAGCAAATATGCCGGGCACGTGGAGTATAAGTGCAGACCTTGAAAATACTGCTTCCTTATTCGAGGGTATGCAGGCAGTACTGGGCGATAAAGTGCAGCTTGTGCATCACCTGGGCACGAATTTGGTTAGCGATCCAGCTTACCAGGCCCGGGCTACTTTATTTGGCCGTGAAATAAAAAGGGACCCGCGTGCGGAGGAGGCGATTAGAGCCGAAGCCTTGGCTGTGGCTGCACAGGCTGATGTTATCGTGGCCGCATTGGGCGAATCGTCTGAAATGTCAGGCGAGAGTTCCAGCAGAAGCGACTTGAATATTCCGGAAAATCAACAGCGCCTGCTAAAGGCTTTATTGGAAACCGGAAAACCAGTGGTTTTAGTCTTGTTTACGGGGCGCCCGTTGACCTTAACCTGGGAGGACAAACATGTGCCGGCAATCTTAAATGTTTGGTTTGCTGGCACGGAGACGGGGAAGGCGGTAGCCGATGTGTTGTTTGGGGATGTTGTTCCGGCGGGCAAACTTCCTGTTACCTTTCCTAAGCATGTCGGACAGGTGCCGATTTATTATGCGCATAAGAATACAGGGCGACCACAGCAAAAGGAAAAATGGTTTGAGAAATTTAGATCCAACTATTTGGATGTGGATAATGAACCCTTATACCCTTTTGGGTATGGCTTAAGTTATACCCAGTTTAATTATACGGATCTGAAGCTCGATAAAGATCAGCTGCAGGCAGGACAGCAAATTCAGGTATCACTAAACATTCAGAATACCGGTAGTTATGATGGCTATGAAATTGTGCAGATGTACATTCAGGATGTGGTGGGTTCGGTAACAAGACCCGTTAAGGAACTTAAAGGTTTTGAGAAGGTGTACTTGAAAAAAGGGGAACGAAAAACAGTTACTTTTACCATTACTGAGGAGGATTTACGCTTTTTTAATGCCGACTTAAAGTTTCAAAGTGAACCGGGAACATTTCAAGTTTTTGTGGGCCCTAATTCAAGGGACACCCAATCGCTACGTTTTGTCTTAAATTGATACAGGATTAGCGGTTTATACCGCTGGCATAGCTAACCAAATTAAAGTTTTGAAAAGCAGGAAGGCCGTAAGCAGGACCTTCCTGCTTTTACTATTACCGCCCTTGTTTTTGCGGCCTGCTCTTGATCGGTTTATAGGTTTGTATTTCGTTGAAATCGTTTGTTTCCACATCTCTTCTGGATTACATACTTCATCAGGCGTATGGCCAGATATTGCAGGTTAGTCTAGATTTGGTATCGATATCGCTGGGGTTCCTGTAAAGGAAATTGTATCGCTCTTCTTGGTCTTCCAACGTGAACGCTACCGGAGGAAAGAGGGATTTTTTAAGAACCTTTTATGCGCTTATAAAAATCTGGAGGATTGAATAAGATAAGCAACAATCGCTTAAGGCTTTAGCTTTATTGCGCCAAATTTTGATTAGGGCGTACTGCGGTTACTGATCTCGGCTTCTATTTGTTTTAGGATAATAATAAAAATAAACAACGCGCATGAAAAACCACCCAATAAAATAAATACAGCGTAGTTGTTGAGCACAACGGAATAATACATTAACAATAAAAACAGCAACAGCGTAAGCACACACAAAAACCTGACATATGCCTTGTATTTCTTTTGTTGCTGCCGCAGTTGCACCAGGGTATAGTTACTTAATTTACCCGTGCTAGAGGATGCTTTAAATATTTCGCTACTTTTCATTGTTTTTACTTATACGCAAATAAACAAAATTTAATCCTATATGCGGTTAGGTATGCGCATATTAAGTGATTTTTAATTTAAATATTCTCACATATGTAGAAAATAATCTACATAGCTGACTAATATACTGTTAACACCGACGGTGAAGGCAATTATTACCCTAAAAGACATAAAAAAAAGCTAGATAGAGTAATCTAGCTTACGCTTAAGAAAGTTGACTTTCGGAGTGAAAGAGTAATATGGAACACAAATATACATATAAATTTTAAAGTTCAAATAATAGAAACATAAATTTTCACATATTAGAGAACTAAAATAGCGGTAATTTTTCCACATTCAACCTTACCTATACTTTAGGGCGCAAAAGGTATTAAACAGGGATAGAAAATTTTTTTTCTATCCCTGTTTTAACTTGTCTGATAAATTTATTGCGCGGAGAATTTACACCCCTGCAAGCCTAAATAACGGCTTAACCGAATACTATTCTGTGGTCCACTTCTGGGTATATGTCCAAGACAGTATATTTTTTATAGCAAGGCGTATGCGATCTAAACCGGCTTTCTCTGTCAGATCGATCTCACAAAAAGTACTCTCCGTATTTTCGGCATGCAGCACCAGGTAATAGATACCAGCAACCAGAATACTTGTTACCGCTCGTAAATCTACCTCCTTACCTTCCAGTTCCTTATCCGCAAAGGCAAAATAGAGCGCACTCATACGCTCTCTTTCCCTTGATATATACGACATAATCTCGGATTTCTCACTGATCTGCCAAGCTACGGCCTTTTGCATCTCTTTATTCTCCATAAACCCGTCCATCTGATTTAATAATAAAGCCTCCAAGACACCCTTGGACCCTTCCGTAGGTGCTTTACCAAAGTATTCCACGGCATGAACGGTTGCAGAAACCCAGAAGTCTTTACCTTTTATATACGTTTCCACCAGATTCTCCACAGTTTCAAAATAAAGATAAACCAACTTTCGATCCACACCTGCCGCTTTGGATATATTAGCAATAGTTAAACCTGGATAACCTTTTTCCTGAAGAACAACACCCACTGCGGCAATTAATTTGCCCATGGTCCGTTCCTTATCATTTTTTTCCCCCTTATATAGTTTACGTGGCATATGTTTTACATTCAAATTTTATATACGATTCCATTATGTTTACCTCCCTTTCTTTAAACTTACTTTTTTTCCAATATCCTCTAAGGCATTTAGTACAGCATCCAGCTGTGCCGTTGTATGTGTTGCCATTAAGCTGGTACGGATACGCGCATCTTTTCTGGCTACACCCGGATAAATAATACAATTGGCGTAAATCGAACGCTGTAATAGCATGCGTGAGATTTCGGCAGTACGTACAGGATCGCCAATTTTAATCGGGATTATAGGCGATTCAGTATTACCAATTTCCACGCCTAATGTTAATAGTCCTTGCTTAAAATACTGCACATTATCGTGAAGCTGCTTACGCCAATGCGGTTCTTCATCGATCAAATCCAGCGCCTTCAGCAAACCAAAACTTGCCGGTGTAGCGGTGGATGAAAAAACATGCTGCCTAGACTGGTAACGCAAAAAGTTAACGATTTCTGGCGAGGCAACAACAAAACCTCCAATATGCCCTAAAGCCTTACTTAAGGTTCCAGATAGAATATCCACCTTTTCCAAGACATTATAAACTTCAGCTGCACCTCTCCCCGTTTCGCCGACCACGCCAATACCATGGGCATCATCTACCATTAAATAGGCACCATAGCTTTTTACAAGATTTACAATTTCGTCCAACTTAGCCAAATCACCATTCTGCGAGTATACCCCGTCGACAATAACCAGTTTGGTTCTATACTGATCCTTTGCTTCACGCAGGGCACGCTCCAGATGCACCATACTATTGTGTGGAAATTTTTTGGTATGTGTGCCAAGAAGCCCCTCGTAAACACTGGCGTGCACTTCCATATCCACAATTGCACAATCTTCAGCTTTTAATAAACTTAATAAGGTTGCACTATTTGCCGTATAGCCGGTCGTAAAGATAATACTCGAACCTTCTGGCCGGTTAAAAAAGCGTGATAATTTATTCTCTAATTCAACATGATACTCGTGCAAGCCACCAATTAATGGCGAGGCACCAGCTCCAGTACCGTATTGACGAATACCAGCAATGGCAGCCTCTATAACCTTAGGGTGACGTGTGAAATTTAAGTAATCGTTAGATACTAAACTAATACATGTTGTGGGTTGCGATAAAAAAGGAGAAGAAACGGTGGTTTCAGGACCACAACCGTTGGTTTTAAAACGGAAATTTAAAAGATTGTTTTCTTTTTGATAGTCGATATACTCTTTAAAGTATTTTGCTGTAGCCATCATATCATGGCCTTCAATATTTTCAAACTCTTTAAACGTAGCTGTTGAAAAGCTAATAGATTCTCTTGAGATCATATAATTGATATAAAGTTATGATAAATTAAACAAGTGAATTTCAGTCACTTATTCATAAAGAGTTTAATAAACTGAAATATTTTGGAATATATATATCACAACCAAGGAGCCAAAAGACAGCCCTTCTATCTAGCTATTTTATTTGGTTCACCAATTACACAGCCGCCTACACCATCTTACCGTATTAATTATACTATCCACCTGACCATAATTTACGGATACCTCCGTAAAACCAAACCAGCGATTTATCGTCTACAATAGGATAGATAATACTTTTTTATACACGAAAATACCGTAAGAAAAACTTCGTATAAAAAATCAACATTAAGATTTACAGAAAGTTACAAATCAAAAGCTGATAGAAAACAACCATTATCAAACCATATACAAGGTACAGAACTCACCCAATTAATATATATATTAATTGTATTTTCAGAAAATTAACTCTATATTTAACTCGGGATTGAAAATTACTTTACCTAATGACATCCTGTTAATTTTATAGTTCTGTAAAAGCCACTCTAGTCCAGTGGCTTTTTATATTGACACGAGCTTCCTAACAAAAGAAGAATTACATCTTAATTCCATATTAGTTAGTATAAAATGCTTTAAATTTTTTATCGATAATTGCATTATTTAATACAAAACAAATACACCAACAAAAACAGACCAACACATACGTGTCGTTATATATTTTCTCAAATATAGGATTTTTATATTACTTCATATAATTTTTTATTTTTTTTTAAAAAACGCGCTAAACAACCCTTCTAAAAGGAAGACTGTTAAATACTTAGAGTTATAAATTTTATCTATAACACATTTATTCTATATAAATTTTATATATATTCACAACATAAAGAAAATTCAAATTAAGGATAATTGTCGATTATTTAAGATAAAAAATTAAAAGAAATCGGAAATTCAGTGTTTTTTATAAAAACAAATATAAGGTTCTAGTCGTTCACTAATTCAAGTAACGCAGGGTACTATTAGTTTTATAGAATTTACCTCAATATTTATACTTTATTTTAGTGTCGCATTTATGAAAATACTAATTTGTAGTACATCGGGATTAATAAATTATGGTTTATGCAAGCATATAGCGCAAACATTTCATGACTCGTTGTTGTTATTTGCAAAGAACGACGAAATATTAAAACAACAACTTAGAGAATATACAGTTCCAATAATCCTACTATCCTCAGAAATGCTCCGTCAAAATAAAGAATTACTTCGTTCATTAAAGGACATATCCCCTCACTCACAAATCATTCTTTTGGTATCAGGTGCCTGTGTAAAACACATTGAAAAGTTAACATTAGATGCAATAGATGAATACTACCACTTAGGAGAGCCCTTAGAAAGGCTTGACAAAATAATAGCTTCGCTTTATGTAACACCAGAAAAATATAAATAAACGAACAGGCTTAATACTAGTGCTATTTTATTGCCGCTATTTAAGCAGAAGCTGATCCCTTTATTAAGATCATGTCAAAAAACAGCATGTACTTTATTAAGGATTAATAAAACCTATACGTCCGAAAAGATCTACAGTATAAACTAAAGTGTATCGCTTTAAACAATATGCGTGGTTCATTTGTTATTCATAAAAAAGTGTCATGGATTTAAAATCGAATGAACCCTTCTGGTTGGTAAAAAATGGAATAATTAACAGTTATCCCTCCTTAAAAGAAAACGCCAGCTGCGAGGTTTTAATTGTCGGTGGCGGTATCACAGGAAGTTTGGTAGCACATCAATGCATACAAGATGGCTACAAGACAATATTGATCGACAAACGCGAAATCGCCAATGGCAGTTCTTCGGCGACAACCGCCATGTTACAGTATGAAATTGATACCCCCTTATACCTGTTGCGGAAAATGATCGGAAAAGGCGCCGCAGACGCTAGTTATAAGGCATGTGCAGAAGCGATAGATCTGCTGCAGGAAATAGGCAAAGAGATAAATTCCGAAGCAGGATTTAAAAAAAAGAGCTCGCTCTATTTTGCGGCTTTAAAAAAAGATGTACCCTGGTTATTGAAGGAATATCAGGCTAGAAAAGACGCCGGTTTTATGGTGAAATGGTTAACAGCCGATGCTATCCATCGAAAATTCAAGCTTTCGAATACCCACGGTGGTATTCTCTCCGAACAAGGCGCCAGTGTAGATGCATTTAGATTGGTGCATGAATTGTTATCCTTTAATAAGCTGTATGGCCTGCAAGTGTACGACCGTACCGAGCTTTTGGAAACAAAAACCTTAAAATCTGGTGTAAAAGCAGTTCTAAGCTCAGGTCATGAAATTATGGCTCATAAAATCATTTATTGCACAGGCTATGAGAGCACAAATCTTATTAAGGAGAATTTTGTAAACCTTATCAGCACATATGCCTTGGTATCTGAAGTTGAAAAAAAGAAGAACAAGAGCCTAAAAGAGCTACTAATTTGGAATACCAGTGCCCCTTATATGTACATGCGAACTACCGATGATGGCCGCATATTAATCGGTGGTGAGGATGAAAAATTCGTCAATCCGGAAAAACGGGATAAGCTAATTCATAAAAAAAGCAAAAATCTTCGTAAAAAATTTGAAAAATACATCCCTGAAATCCCTTTCAATCCAGATTATGCTTGGGCAGGAACATTTGGGGAAACCAAAGATGGCCTACCTTATATTGGGACGCATAAAAAATTTAAGCATAGCTATTTTGTGTTGGGATTTGGAGGCAATGGTATCACCTTCTCCGTTATTGGTATGGCTATGATAAGCAAATGGCTAAGTGGCAAAAAGCATAACCTACAGCGATATTTCCGTTTTGGCCGATAAATCAGAAAAATAATGTGTAAATGGAACCATCGCAAATTTATCCCCCCTTAAGTGGCATTCTATGAATAGGGCGCATTATATTATAGAAATAGAAAATCTACTACTTTTTACTAAATGATTAATGAATAAAATAGTTTAACTAAATATCGGCATCCTTCATAAAGTGCAGTAGCTGCATTTTTGATTGTTAAGGTTAGCATAAGACACTTGTTATCAATTGCAGGTTGTCTCCGAGGTACCCTAACCGTTCAATAATCAAAAGATTACAAGATGACTACATACACTCCTTGAAGGCATCCCTCATTAATTACTTAGAATGATAAATACCATAAATTTTAAAAAAAATATATATTCAAGCATAACCATTGCAGCACTCCTGTTTTTTCATTCCTGCAGCACGACCACCGATAAACTTATTGAAATCGTTCCTGGCGGAAAAGCCAAGCTAGAGGTGGAAATATCAAAAGATTTTTTTGCCGAAAAGAAATCTATCCAATTAATAGGATCTACAGCTGCATCGAGAGTTCCAGAAAGGACGGCTATTCAAACTGCTTCCATTGACCTCAATGATAAATATACATTAAGCGCAGCATGGGTTGCAGAACCTTCTGCAGCGTATAATGCCGTAAACAGCAAAGCGGCGAGCAATATGTTGACCACCACAATAACAACTTTACAACCCTATATTAAATATAAACTTCTCGTTTTTGACGATAAGGGTAAATTTATATCCGAAAGAGACTATACCCATGGAAAAGAGCAGCAGGAAGACCAATTATTACTTCAAGGTGGCATAAATTATACCTTCGTGGCATTTTCTGTTAATAGTGCCACAGTGCTGCCTGCGGTACATTTTGCAGACGAAACCAATAAGACACTGGCTACAGCAAGCATTGCAAACCTAAGTGGTTCTTTGGATTTTATGTACGCTAAAGTACAGAAGGTGCTAGAATCTGACATTACTTATAAGCTTAGTTTAGAGTTTAAACATAAATTCAGCCAAATTACCACAACCATAGATGCTAAAAGTACAGGATATAACATTACAGAAGTGCAGGCTAGGTTTTCACCACACTTTAACGCCGCTAGCGTAAACCTGTCGACCGGCGATATTACTCAAAAAGGAACAGAAAGCCTTGCCGATGTAAAATTTAGCGCATTACATAAACCAACAGTAACCAGTAGTCCTACCCTAATCAATGCGGCAGCTACGCAAACGGCATCGCTAACCATTAACAGCATCACAATAGGACCAATGCAAAAAACAGATGCGCTGTCGTTTAAAGATCTTGCGTTAAAGCCTGGAGTAAAGTATAATCTTATTATAAAGGTAAACCCTAAAGATGAATATCTAACCCATGTTGGCATACCCGCAGCCCGAATAAATGGTAGTATCTGGGCCCTGCATAACGTCGGTGTTTCCACTAGTCAGGATCCAAATCAAGAGCCTATAACAGCCGCATTACATGGTAACTACTACCAATTTGGGCGAATAATACCAACGGCAGGACCGACGGATACAAATATAAATAGCGAGTGGACCTGGCGGTACCCTGCTTTAGATGCCTGGAATGCCGGATCAATAGAAGCGCCTAAAAAAACTGAAAATGACCCCTGTCCAAAAGGCTTTCGTATTCCTACACAAATAGAATGGCGTGATCTGCTTGAAAGTACAACAGCCTCCAACGTAGGGAATTTTAAAATCCATGACACACATTTCAATGCAGCGAAGGTATTAACCAGTAAGCGTAAAAAGAATGTAAGGCTAGTATTACCCGCTCAAGGTTGGATGAATACCAATTCTTACAACATATCTGTCGGCTTAAGACAACGCGGAATTAATATAAATTACTATTCCAGTACAGTAGATGCCGGTGGCATGTGGCGCCTGGCGGGCGACGATCTAGACATAGATATCAGCTATCTCCAAAAAGGCAGATTAACCCAAAGTAGACCGCTTAGGTGTATCGCAGAATAAGTCGCTGCAGGTAGATTTTTAGGTGCACGCAACTAATCCAGGTAACGTGCACCTGTTTTTTATAAAAATAACATCTGCCGCTGCTTTTGCAGCGCCTAGTATGGCTTTGTTTTTACTATATGAAAGGAATTTCGTATTTTTGCACAAAATTCATTGTAATGGTTACCTTATCCGCATTTGATCAACATATCGTACCTTAGTTTTTCCCAAAAACTAAATAATCTGCATTCTTGCAGACTTTAAATGTTATCGTACTACGATAGCAACTGGTACTATATGGTCAAATTTTTATATTAAATATTATAATGAAGAAATCACTCTTCCACCTACATATTGCTATAATTTTAGCAAGCTTATCCGCTATTTTTGGTAAACTCATAACATTAAATGAGGTATTTTTAACCTTCTACCGTATGTTTTTTGCGGCTGTTATACTCCTTATATTGGAGTGGACGGTTAAAAAATATAAACCCCAACGTGCGGATAATAGCTATGTATGGGTAGAAGACCGCGCGCGAATAATGGGGGTCGGCATGCTCCTAGCTTTGCATTGGATCTTTTTCTATGCCAGCATTAAATATGCAAATATCGCAGTCGGCGTGGTCTGCTTTTGTTTAACAAGTTTATTTACGGCATTATTGGCGCCACTACTACAAAAAAAGCCATTTTCATGGTCTGAAATTGGTATAAGTTTACTGACACTGTTGGGCATTCTACTTATCTTCAAATTTGAATCTCAATTTAGGTTAGGTATTGTGTTGGGGGTGCTATCATCCCTATTTGTAGCCTTATTTACCATCCTAAATGAGCCCTGGTCTAAATATGTGGAAGCACAACGACTTACCAAATATCATATGATCGGCGGAACAGTTGGTATTGCTATCTTATTACCTATTTACTTGAAAATTGAGCCTGTAGCGTACAGCATCCCTAAAGGGCTAGATTTAGTATACTTAATTTTATTATCCAGTTTTTGTACTGTACTTCTCTATATACTATTAAATAAAGCTATGCGATATCTTTCTGCCTTTACTGTAAACATAAATTTTAACCTGGAGCCCCTATACGCCATCGCTATAGCCGCGGTATTTTTTCAGGAGTTTAAGGAAGTCAGTGCAGCCTTCTTTGTAGGATTACTGCTGATATTAGCCGCGTTACTACTACAGCTTCTGCAAGTTTTACGGAAACGTTTACCAAATTAAAAATAAAAAAAATAGCTTAAGAAGGCCGCCTGTTAAGGCGGCTTTTCCATCAAAATCAGTTTGCGACACCGCTATAAACAGCATAAGATCCTTATCTTAGAATGCATACACTATTGCTATTATTTTTGACCTGTACAGTACCAATAACAGCGCTGCAAATCTGTACCTAAGAAATAAACCCCAATATAAGCTGGTATTAAATTTTCGAAATATAATATGCTACATATAACAGCGGAAGGTGCCATAAAAGCACAGCTTTCCTTAGTAGAAAGACGGAAAATTGCGCACGGCCTATTATCAGGTTCAGCGCATATTTCGAAATACAATACGGGCATATGCCATTATACAGTAGCCTAGACCCTATAGATGGTACCTTTGTACCTTTAGTTAGGAAGGCACAAAAATTAAGGTTTATATATCGTCCTTGTAAATATTAGGAGGTTAACCTATTTTGCGACTTAAACTGCCGTGGAGCTATACCCACTTTAGTTTTAAAAAATTTGGTAAAATAAGAAGGTTCATCGAAACCTAAGGCATAAGCTACCTCCTTCACGTTCATAGACTCGTGAACCAACAAACGTTTACTTTCCAATATAACATACTCATCAATAAGCACTTTTGGCGACTTCCCCAAAAGCTTCATTACGACTTTCTGCAATTTTCTTTCACTAATATTTAATTTACCGGCGTAATATTTAACCTTGGTAAAATCTCTAAACTCCTCTTTAATCAGCTTCCTATAAGAAGCAACATAGGCATAATCTTTAGAGTATCGGTGGTGAAAAAGCTTGTTCGCACTAAGCAGATCAGTCCAACGTCTTTCCAGTGTAAATAATATATTGGATAAGAAATTATTTAAAATTGCGGATTGAAATTTATCATAAGGCTTCACAAGCTCACTTTTCAATTTCTCTACCATAAATAGCAAATCGTCCAAATTTTCCGTATCGAAATAAATCTTAACAAGTAAACCGATGGTATTAAAAATCTGTGCATTTTCCAAGAAAACCTTGTTTTGTAAGTTTTGATAAAAAAATGCAGCGGGAAAATAAATCAGAACCCCATCAAAACCCGCTCGCGTTAGAAATTTATGAACCTGTCCCGGAGAAATAACAAATACATCGCCTACCTCCATATCGATTTCCTGACAATCTAGCCTATGTGTGGCGCGCCCCGCAAGTTGAATATAGATGCAATAAGAATCCGTATAAGTAGGAATATCCCCTACCTTTCCTGCTTCCACTACACCATCAGAAATCGTAATAATATGTATCTCTTGCATAAGATTGTTTACAGCTTAAAAAATAATCGGATTTATAGAAATAGATTTTCTGATACATGCCACATAAACAGGCTAAAAGCGCTGAAACACCCGCTTTAACCTATTTTAAATTCAAATAATTACACCTAAAGGAAATTTTATTTCTTTTATAACAATAAAACAGGCATTTAGTTTGGTATAGTAATCGAATTTATAGTTAACTTTTAGCTAAGGTTCCTACTGCAGTCGACAGGCATCCTTCCGTTTTTTGGAATATAAAGCCACTGTAGGTAAAGAATAATAAAGGAAAGAGAGGCTTTCCTAAGAAAGCAAAGAGGAAACTACAGCGTAAACATACTACCGCTACTGATTAAATTTTTTTTCCAAGATATCGTAACGGAAATCAAAAATATGTTCCAATTTCTTTTTAACAAACAACTTATGCGCCCATTCGCCAAGTATACCAAAGGGCAATTCATACTCTACCGTATCCCTCATCAGCACCCCATCGGCATTGGGAGTAAACTCGTGGAGGTGATTCCAATATCGATATGGCCCTTTCTCCTGGTAATCGGTAAAACTCTCCTCCCAGTTAACCTGTGTAATTTTAGTTTGCCAAAACAAGGGTATACCCCATAACGGCGATACCTTATACGCGATAATCATTCCCTCGTAAATAGGCACTTCCGTATTTGTAGACAGAACAGTAAAGCGCATATCTGCTGGCGTTATTTTAGCAAGGTTCAAAGGAGTGGAAAAAAACTGCCAGGCAGTTTTCAAATCGCAATGTAGTTGCTGTTCTCTACGTAATTGATGCTTCATAACAACAGGATTTGAATTGTAGCATACTTCGTTATTTAAAATAGTTGAAAGCCATCCCCGCCTTTCCATCTCCCATTTGTCTACCCTATCCCACCCCAATACCTAATTATTTATAATGCATGCAGCAGTCTGCATGCATTATAAAACATTGTATGACAAACCACGCCCTGCAATGCAGCAGCGCAGAAAGGGCAGATCGGGCAGCAGAGCGACATAAATCTTACGTTTATACAGTATTACACCATAATATAGCAGGTAATACCTAAGAAATTAAACCAAAATTTATCGCTATACAAGTATACGAAAATTACAGCAAACGTAAAGTTGCCCGACCAATATTGCTGCTAAAGTATTTACCCAAAAAACTACTTAAAAATCCTAAAAACGCCCAAAAAATCCATAAAGCCTCCTAAACCTCCTAAACCTCCTAAACCTTAAACCTGCTCAATTAGCACATATACCAAACCTTTAAAAACAGCCGATACCTAATTATCAACCCAACTTCAAAGAGCCATATTTTAGAAGTAAAATGATTTAGACCAATCAAATACACTAATTTTTTTAGCCTTTCAATTTTCTGTATACTAATTTATTTAGTATTTTTGTTGCAAATATTTTAGCATGGAAAGATTAGAGGAAAAATTACGCATTTTGGCCGATGCTGCTAAATATGATGTAAGTTGTAGTTCTTCGGGTTCAAAACGAAAAAATAAGGGTGGCATTGGCGATGCCTCATCCTCTGGAATATGCCATAGCTATACAGAAGATGGTCGATGTGTATCCTTATTAAAAATACTTTTGACAAACCATTGTATTTACGACTGTGCTTTTTGCGTAAGCAGGCGCAGCAATGATATACAACGTGCTGCATTTACGGTAGAAGAAGTGGTTGAATTAACAATGAATTTTTATAGGCGTAACTATATTGAAGGGTTATTTTTAAGTTCAGGCATTTTTAAAAATGCAGATTATACCATGGAAAGATTGCTTCGTATTGCCAAAAAATTACGCACCGAGGAACGATACAATGGTTATATTCATCTTAAAACCATCCCTGGAGCAAGTGAGGAGTTGATACAAGAGGCTGGTCTGTATGTAGATAGAATGAGTATTAATTTGGAACTTCCTACCGATGCTGGACTTAAATTAATGGCGCCAGAGAAGGACCATGAGTCTGTAAAGAAGCCTTTGGCTTTTGTAAACAACAAATTAATACAACTTAAGGAAGAGAAAAAAGTAATGAAACATACGCCTTCCTTTGTTCCTGCCGGACAAAGTACGCAGATGGTTATCGGTGCCACAGCAGAGAACGATTATGAAATTATGCATGTTGCCGATAGTTTTTATAAAAATTATAACCTGAAGCGGGTGTATTACTCCGGTTATATTCCCATTTCAAATGATAACGCTTTGCTGCCACAAATAGGCACAAGACCACCGCTGTTGCGTGAAAACAGGTTGTACCAAACGGATTGGTTAATGCGCTTTTATGGCTTTAAAGTAGAAGAGATATTAAATCCTACCCATGTGCATTTAGACCTGGATATCGACCCCAAATTAAGCTGGGCCTTAAGAAATCCGCATTTTTTTCCTGTAGATATCAATTCGGCCGACTATTGGATGATTATTCGGGTGCCAGGAATTGGAAGACAGTCGGCAATGAAAATTATTCAAGCCCGCAAATTCGGTAAAATTCACGAATACCAGGTCAAAAAAATGGGTATTGCTTTCAATAGGGCGAAGTATTTTATGACCTGTGCCGACTCGCCTATCGCTTTAGGTTATTTAGCCATGGACCATGTCCGAAAAAGTATTGTTCAACGCAGCAGTTCCAAAATTATCAGTACCCCACAGCTAAGCTTATTTTAAGATGATCTATAGTTTTGATGGCTCGTATGATGGTTTGCTGACTTCCGTATTTACCGCTTTTGAAAGAAAGCAGTTTACCCTGCAGCTGCTAACCACAGACGATTTTCAGGAGACTTTATTTGAAAAACCTTTGACTATACATTCGGATAGGCAAAAGGCCGATCGTGTTTTAAGTGGATTGCAAAAAAAACTCCCAAAAAATGCGGTGGCAGATTTTTGGAAAGCATATCTCTCCGAAGACCCTAAAATATACAGCATTATCCTTAAGATTATGATTCATGTTTTTAAGGGAAACACGGATATCTTATCCAATTACGGCGATGAGGATGTATTATACTTTCATCAAACACTAAAAAAAGTAAGTCGGGAAAGGCATCGTGTCAAAGCATTTGTACGCTTTCAGAAAAGTGAAGACGGCATGTATACCGCCATTATGGAGCCTGATTTTAATGTATTGCCGCTTGTGGCAGATTTTTTCAGAAAAAGGTATGCCGATCAACGCTGGCTAATTTATGATAATAAACGAAAATATGGACTGTACTATGATCTTCAGCAGGTAACGGAAGTGGAATTAACGGCGACCGAAAATAGCGCCCTACAGAATTTACAAACGCAAATTCACTTGGACAGCAATGATAGCCGCTATGCGCGGATGTGGAAAGGATACTTTGATAGCACCAATATTGCAGCGCGCAAAAACATGAAACTTCATCTACAACATGTGCCCAGGCGGTATTGGAAGTACCTACCCGAAAAACAAAACACCGGATAAGGAAAAACCCCATGCGCTATAGCTAAAGTAAATCATAAAAAACAAGCAAATAAATACGTATTATTTGCTTGTTTTATAAAAATAGAGTCATGTGCAGCATGAACGCGAAAATGAAGCACAGCCTAAAAGCGCCGTCTGCAATTTAAGAAAAGCATAAGGCAACCAAACCTAAGCTGTTGACGCCTCAATAATTTAAAAACCTAAATTTACAAAGTCTCCCCTAAGAAAGAACCATTGCTCACCAGCGCTTTAGCGAAAACTGGAACGGTAGACTCACGATTCCAATCCCGTTGCCATTCGCAAGACACCTGCGTAAGCGACGTCAGAACTGCTCCCGCCTGCTGTAATCTACCTAAGGCCGTATCGTGTGCTATTTTAGAAGTTCCCCCCACACAGTCTACCGGCGTGTACACCTCGTAACCTTCTTTTAAAGCGTCTAATGTAGGAAACGTAAGGCAAGCTTCAGTCCATAAAGCACAAATCAGCAATTTGTTACGACCCACCGCTTTTACAGCGTCTAAAAACTCTTGATCCTCCCATGCATTGATAGACGTTCTATCGTACGATATATCATCCTTAAGCACCGACTTCAATAATTTTACCGTTTCGGTATTTCTTCCCGTACCAACATTGACGGTGGAAAGAACGATAGGCACCTTAAAACCCTTGGCCATCTCAGCGAGTGCAGTAATATTACGTACCATATCGTTTCTATCCATGGAATTAATAGAATTCACCTGTAATGGTTGGTAATCAATCAAAATCAATACCGTATTTTCTGGCGTTAACATGTGATCATTTTTTTGATCGCGAATTGGGGTGATACTACTCATAGAAATTAGAATTTATAATTTTAAATAATCTGTAAATAATCAACTATCCACTGGCAGGAAGTATAAAACAGCGAAAATTCCAATTTCCGCTTTACTTCCATACAAAATTAGGGGATGATAGGCTCCAAAAAAAGGTAATAAACCGTATAAATAGGGTAAAAATTAGCACCTGTTATTTATTCCATGTATAGTCGGCACCAAGCTGTAAAGGCATCCAGTAAAAACTCCAAGGAATACCAGAATACGAAGCCTTTTCCGGGCAGTGTATGATAATAATAAACCGGATAATAAGAAGAGTAATAAAAGGCAAATGCGCGCAACCTTTAAGCGATTTCTGCTATTCCGCCCTCATAACAGGCATAATAGACAGCGTCGTTATACTTGGATTTTGTATCCAAACCGGTAAAATTACTAAATGCTGGAAGAACAATAAGCTCTGGCGACACCACAAAGGCGGGCAAACGTAAGGTACGTCTTGTAGGCAGGGGAAGTACAATACCGGGGTGAATATGACCGGTAATCTGTGGAAACAAGGAATCTGCGACGGGCTCATGTACAAAAAGTAAAGCGTGCAACAAGTATTGCGTTGAAACCGATGATAGCCCCATATTAAGCAGATATTTGTCGTTCATTCTATCGTGATTCCCCTTAACCAGCAAAAAATCAATCGCATGATTCTCTTCAATAAAGCGCATAAAATCCTGCACCTCTATATTATCATTTGCATGCAACATATCGCCTACCATGATAACACGTTTAGCTCCAAAATAATGAATCAAGCGCGCTAAGCGGTTTAAATCTTTTTCATGAATCTGAGTCGGCACAGGAATACCATTTTTTCTAAAATGTGCCGCCTTTCCGATATGCAGATCCGATAATATTAAGGCATCTTCCTTTTGCCAATAGATAACGCGCTCATTACAAAACACAAGGTCTTCCCTATTCCACGCTATGGATTTGGTATGGATTCTCATCTTTTTCTTTTACTTAACCGATTACTCATTTCCTGCATACGTTGGATACGTGCAGCCAAGTCTTCGCTAGATAGCGACTGTCGTAAGCTATCTACCTTAATCGGAAAACTCAGCGGCGTAAAATTAAGGGTTTTTTGATAAAGAATCTTAGAATTAGCAATACGCTCAAATGCCTGCATCAACCGAGGCTCCTCCAATTGCTGATTGAAAACCTCAGTATACGCTTGCCGCAATAACAAATTATGCGGTTCATGCTCCTCAAGCACCTGAAAGATAAGCCCCGCCGAAGACTGCAATGACCTATTATTATGCTGCTTACCAAATTGGTTTTGAATAACATAGCCAGCAATAACGGCAATATCTCTAAATTTACGCTTCGCCATTTCGGCAGCATTGATACTGGCCAGCACATCCTCCATTAAATCCTCCTTGCGCAGGATATGTTGCAGCTGATCGTTAGAAAGAACAATCTCTGTATCCGAATACAGCTCAAAGCCATAATCGTTCATGGCCATGGAAAAACTAATCGGATACAACTGACTTATACGATACGCCATTAAACTAGCCATCACCTCGTGCACCAGCCGGCCCTCAAAAGGATACATAAATAAATGATAGCCCTCCTTAGTTTCAATACTTTCGACCAAAAACTCGTTTTCAGAAGGAATATGCGAACGATCTTGCTGCTTAGCGATTAAAGGGTGCAAAAATTTTAATTCTGTCTCCCGCGCTTTAGGGCTTTTAGAATCCGCTAATTTCTGCCGTAATAAAGCGCCGAGGTTCGAGCTAAGCGGCAGGCGCCCACCTAACCAGCTCGGCGTAATAGCCTTACCTTTGGAAGCGCTGACATAGGCCGTCATATCCTTTAGTCTGACCAGCTCCAACACCCTACCCGCCAGAATAAACTTATCCCCGACCTTCAGTTTAGACACAAAATACTCCTCCACCATACCAATATAGCCGCCGGTCAGAAACTTAACCTTAACCATCGCATCACTGACAATCACGCCCAGGTTCATGCGATGCAACATGGCAATTCTACGCTTTTCCACGACATACAAACCATCCGCATTCCGAACAACCTTATGAAATTCTTCATAATTCTTGCCAATCCTTCCCCCTTGAGTAATATGCGACAAACACCAAGACCAATCCTCCGCCGTGATCCATTGAAAGCCATAGGTAGACTGAACTATAGCCAACATATCCGCATCCTGAAAGCCCCCTCCTAAAGCCACGGTAACTAAAAATTGAACCAACACATCATAACATAACACCAAAGGCTCCCGATTTTCAATAATTTTATGCTTTACAGCATCCTTTAATGCTGCAACCTCAATAAGTTCCAGCGAATGCGTCGGAACAAAATAAATTTTTGAAACTTCATGAGGGGCATGTCCGCTACGTCCGGCGCGCTGCATAAATCGAGCTACACCCTTACTCGAGCCGACCTGAATAACCGTATCCACAGGTTTAAAGTCGACACCCAAATCCAACGAAGAGGTAGAAACAACCACCTTCAGTTTCCCTGCGCTTAAGGCATCCTCAATCCAAGCACGAATATGACCGTCGATGGCGCTATGATGCAAAGCCAGCTGGCCGGCAAATTCAGGATAAGCCTCAAGTAAAAGCTGATACCAATATTCACTCTGGCTACGGGTATTTGTAAATAATAAAGTCGACCTACTGTTTAAAATAATTGGAACGACCTTTTCCACTAACTTTCCGCCCAGATGCCCCGCCCACGGCAATACCTCCACCTCATCCGGAAACACCGAGACGATCTCTATTTGCTTCTTCTCTTTAGCCAGTACAGTTGTTTTTTTTATGTTGTAGGGGATTAAAACCTCCAAAGCCTGCTCCAGATTACCAATGGTGGCAGTAATACCCCAAATCTTCACATCAGGCTTCATATACAACAAAAAGGCCAAAGCCAGTTCAACCATTACTGCACGTTTAGAGGTCAGCAAATCATGCCACTCATCCACGGCAATAAGTTTGATATGCTTAAAAAACTGATCCCTGCTTTTTTGGGCCAACAAGAGATGCAAGCTTTCCGGTGTTACCAAAAGTATATCAGGCATGTGTTTGGTTTGGCGCTGCTTAATTTTAATATCCGTGTCCCCATTTCGAACCCCCACGGTCCAGTCCAAGCCAATTTGATCAATAGCCTCCTGCATAGCCTTCGCTAAATCCTTAGCAAGCGAGCGAAGTGGCGTCACCCAGAGCAGCTTTAACCCCTTCTTATACCGATCAGGATGGTTCATATAATCAATTAGAAGCCCTACAAAAACCGAATAAGTCTTACCAAAGCCTGTAGGAGCCACCAGCAAACCACTATAACCCTTAGCAATACGCGCCCAATTTTCTGTCTGGAAAGAAAACGGCGTTCTACCCTGGTCACGAAACCAAGCCTCTACAATTTTAAAACCCTCCGAATTAACAAAATTATTCAATTACGCGCTATTTTAAAGAGATGTAAAAAAATCTTACTTAATCAACCTTTTAATACCGTCGAGATCATCAATATCCGCCACCGTTTTATCCCTACGCCAGCGAAGGATACGTGGAAACCGTAACGCTATACCCGCTTTATGCCTCGTGCTCCAGCCAATACCTTCGAAAGCAAGCTCAAACACAAGCTCCGGTTTTACCGTACGTACAGGGCCAAACTTTTCAATAGCATTTTTAGTAACGAAGCGGCTGACCTCCTGTATCTCCTTATCCGTCAAGCCAGAATAAGCCTTCGCAATCGTCACCAGTCTATCACCATCCCTAACCGCAAAAGTATAATCGGTATAATAATTACTACGCCTTCCACTACCCTTTTGCGCATAAATCAATACCGCATCCAAGGTCATTGGATCGATTTTCCATTTCCACCAATCCCCCTTCTTTCGCCCAACATGATACACCGAATCCTTTTTTTTCAGCATCAAGCCCTCACTATTATTTTGACGACTCTGCTCACGCTGCGCAGCCAACTCCTCAATCGTATCCACCACGATTAAAGGCGACAACAGCAAGGCAGTATCCTGCTGGCGGCCATAGAGATGCGCCAAAGTATCCCTACGATAAGCCAACGGCTCTTTTCGTAAATCCCGACCATTTAGTTCCAATATATCATACAACAACATAGACACCCTAACCTCCTGCAAAAGCTTCTTTGAAAGCACCTTGCGGTTCAGGCGTTTTTGTAAAACACTGAAATCCAATACAGCAGCGCCATCCACCGGAAGTATCTCTCCATCCAAAACAAAATCCCCGTCCCAATTTAAAATATCAGCAACAATTTCCGGAAACTGATCCGTCACCAATTCCTCACCACGGCTCCATATAAAAACCTCATTAGCCCGCTTAATAACCTGCCCCCGTATACCATCCCACTTCAGTTCCACCTGCCATTCCTGCAAGGGCATAATGGTTTTTGACACATCTTCCAAGGGGTATGCCAAGCAAAAAGGATACGGTTTAGATAAACTAGTATCCGCATATTTCCCATGAATAAGATCATCAAAACTAACCTCATCCACCTTCCAGTCGCCCATAATACTATGTGCAACATCACTAGCTTCGAGCTGGTAATGGTTAGCAATAGCATTTATAAGCCCCTTGCGCGAAACCCCTACCCGAAAACTGCCCCCCAGAAGCTTATTAAAAATAAAGCGCTGTTGATGCGCCAAGCCCCTCCACGACGCAGTAACATACGCTTTTTTCTGCTGATCGGAAACCTGCTGCAAAGCCAATATCTCCGCCATCCATTCCGAAAGGGTTTTATCGATAGAAAACGTTGGATTAGGCAATAATAGAGAAATAGTCTCCCCCAAGTCCCCTACGCTGGCATAACACTCCTGAAACAACCAATCCGGTATGCCCGTAATTTCCATAACCCAATCTTTCATAAGATTCGTATGCACAGCACGCTTTGGCCGTTTACCCGTAAACAGCGCCAGGAACCACACTTTATCCGAATCAGAAGCCACCTGAAAGAAATCATCCATAGCCTTAAGCTTTTGGTTGGTCTTATTGGTACTATCCAAGGCATAAATCAACGCGGCAAATTCTTTCATTCCCCACCTCCCTCTAAGCTATCCACACTATGCTCATCCCCAAATTCAGTTTTCACCTCCTCCGATTCCATACCAATTTCATTCAGGAATTTACTAAACACCGCAGTCTGCCCGTGGGTGACATACACCCTATCCGCTTGCGTAGCTTTAATAGCCTCCAATAAATCCGGCCAATCCGCATGATCGCTAATGGCAAAACCCGCATCAGCACTACGCCACCGTCGCGCGCCACGCACCGTCATCCAACCCGAGCACAAGGCATACGCCATGTTAGGGATCTTCCGCAGCATAGCACTATCCACCAAGGCTGGAGGCACAATGACAATACCCTGATTCAGGTATTTAACATCTTCCCTAAAGTCAACCACCTGGTAATCGGGGAGATGAATTCCGACACTTTTATACGCTTCGTTAAGCCTATGAATGGAATAATGCACATACATAGGCCCCATACCACTAATAGCCTGCATAATACGCTGGGCTTTACCCAAAGAGTAACCAACAAAAACAGATGTTCGCCCATTGTCGCGGTTATAACCAACCCAATCCTGAAGCGCAGCATTCTGTTCCTGAACCGTCTTCCATTGATAAATTGGCAATCCAAAAGTACTTTCCGTAACAAACTCATGGCATTTTACCGATTCGAAAGGCGTTGATAAACCATCCTCCTGCAGCTTATAATCGCCCGAGATAACCACAACCTTACCTTTATACTCCAAACGAATCTGAGCAGAACCAATAATATGGCCGGCGGGATGGAAGGAAACCTTCACCTGGTTAATACGAATACTTTCCTGATAGCCAATACCCTGCACCTGAATATCCGCACCAATTCTACTTTTTAAAATAGGCACCGTAAAATGATGGCACAAGTACTTTTTCATGCCCGAACGGGCATGATCAGCATGGCCATGCGTAATCAGAGCCATATCCACCGGTCTCCAAGGATCGATATAGAAATCCCCTGGAATACAGTAAATACCCTCTGGACGAAATTGAATAATCCGCATATAGTTGTAACTATATTTTCGGAAAAAAGTTTACTTCAGCAGCAAGATTTCCCAAAAGCTCGCCACAAACGCCCCAGCATTAACAAAATAAAGACCTAAACACCTAAACCCAATAAATCATAACGCACCTCCTTACAGTAAAAAAAGTAAAAAGGAAGGAAAAGCGACGATCCACCAGCAAACAACATATCAACTGTAGTATTTCTTTTTAAGCCATAGACTAATCTTTACCAATACAATAAGCACCGGAACCTCCACCAGCGGTCCGATGACACCCACAAAAGCCTGCGGAGAATGGACACCGAAAACCGCTATCGCCACGGCAATGGCGAGTTCAAAATTGTTGCCTGTAGCCGTAAACGCAATCGCTGCATTTTTGTCGTAAGGAACATTCAATGCTTTATTGAGGAAGAAGCTCACAAAAAACATGAGTATAAAATAGAAAACTAAAGGTAGAGCAACCTGCAACACATCCCTTGGCAGGTCTACTATTTTATCCCCTTTAAGACTAAACATCAATACAATGGTAAAGAGTAAGGCATACAATGTTACTGGCGATATAAGGGGTAAAAAACTCCGGTTATACCAGGCTACCCCCTTATAGTTGACAAGAAAGTGACGGCTCAGGAAACCAGCCAAAAAAGGAATACCCAAATACAACATTACAGATTCGGTCACCTCTTTTATAGACACGTTAATCTCCCTATTAGGCAACCCCAATATACCAGGCAAAACATTTAAAAACAACCATAACAGGAAACTATACGTAAAGACCTGAAAAATACTGTTTAGTGCCACCAATAATGCCGCATACTCCCGATTTCCTTTGGCCAAGTCATTCCAAACGATAACCATTGCAATACATCTTGCCAGGCCAATGCTTATCAGACCGACCCTATAATCCGGTTCATTGCCTAGAAACAAAATGGCCAAGGCAAACATTAAAAGCGGTCCAATAATCCAGTTTAGCAATAAAGAGATACCGATAACTTTTCTATCTTTCAAAGCAATAGGCAGTAATGTATAATCAACTTTAGCCAATGGAGGATACATCATCAAAATCAAACCTACCGCCAGCGGAATATTCGTCATGCCAACAGATAGTGAATTTATGCGATCCGAAAAGCTCGGAAAAAAGTGCCCTAAAGCAATTCCCGTTAGCATGGCCATAAATATCCACACCGTAAGGTAACGATCAAGAAATTTTAGTTTTGGCGCCATACCTTAGGTATTGATTTTTGAACAAACGTAAAACATCTCCTCCGCAATTTGCAGGCTCCTTTCCAAATAAACCTGAAACTGCTCGGGCGTATTATCCGAGTGCTTAGGATCTTCATAAGTAATCGATATTCTTTTATCCGCAGCCGCAATAAAAGGGCATCCTGCGTCAGCATGTTCGCAGGTCATGACAGCTGCGAACGCCGACACCGGATTGAACAGACTGTCATACCTCTTAGAAAATCCAATTATTGGCGCATGGTTATCCTTATATTTTATGGCATAAACAGGGTTATTGCCCGCATGAATAGTAAAAGTTACAAAACCCTGCAAGGATAACGTCTCTACAACTGTAGGGGACAATGCAGTCTCCTCCGTGCCCCCCGAATAACACAACATCTGTGGTATACCGAAATAAGCAGCAGCAACCTGGGCCCAAACCTGCGATAAATGGCTCCTGCGCGAATTATGCGTACATATAAAGAGGAGCTGTATCTGCTGCCTATGGTTTAAGCTGTCCTGAATAAAAGCGATCAAAGGCGCTAACGTTTTTCTACGTTCAGAAGCCTCAATTTTTGTCCAGTTTAACTGTCGTATGGTATTGGATAAAATAGAATACATAACACCTTTATCCAACATTAACAACAACCCGAGTCGGGCGTACAACAAGACGATTGATTTACCCCTAAAACGGATACCTTTGTCTTTGGAGTTTGTGGAGGAATACCACAAGCATCCTGCGCTAAACAGGCCGTAGTTTTATTTTTAAGGAGAAAGGTAGTACCGTTGAATGCTAAATCAAACTTGCCTATGGTACCGCGCTGATATTCTACCTCAATCTCCCCATCCTCTATCCCTAATTTTTCTTCTGAAAGTTTGATAATATGCAAGAGCTTTCCAGGTTTCAACCGATGTTCAAAGTCATCGGCATTCCATAATTGAAAGCTGACTGTTTTCTCCTTCCGAATTACGCCAGCACAATCTATAAAATTTTTGAAGACCTGTCCGACCTCGGTTACGTGAAAATGCTCCGGAACAAAAGTCCCGTCTTCTAATTGAAATTCAACATTTTCTAATGCTGGTAAGATTTCTTTAATTTCTGATAATTTCATAACACGAATTTTTAATTTATATAAGAGATAATTTAACTATAAACGACATATAGCAATATTACGATATTGAGAGTAAAAAAAAATGCCCTAACAGCATTGATTTACCTGCACATCCTGGTTAAAAAAAGCATTAAATTCCGCTTGATATTGCCTCCATACCTGCTCGTCGATACAATAACAAACCGATTTTCCTGCTATGGAGCCCTGAATAATTCCTATTGCTTTTAATTCTTTTAAATGCTGCGAAATAGTTGCCTGAGCCAACCCCAACTCCTCAACCAAATCATTACATATACAAGCTTTTTGGTTGATGATATACTGCAGGATTGCTATTCTTGCAGGATGCCCCAAAACCTTAAGCAGCGCTGCAAGTTTATTATCCTCGTCTTTATACTGGTCTGTTTTTGTTACTCCCATTTCTACAACTATTTATATCGCAATATTACGATATTAAAATTCAAATTTCAAAATTTTTTATTTTTTTCTATACGCGATCTTTTCTTAAAACCATTTTCACAAAGAAAATCAGCATACTGCCTACCCCCTTTAGCGGTATACATTACCCCTAAAAAAAAGCCCTACCCTAAGGCGGACTTTGTTATATAACAACCATTGAAACCAGCTACACGTTAATCTGCATTAAGATGAAGTAAATTATTCTCATACATAAGATTCTTCGCTAACTCGAATAAATGTGCTTCAGACTCAAAGAAGTGCATCATATAACCCGCGGTATTTGGAAAAATGACGAGATCACCTACCTGTGGAAACTGCGAGAAAAGAAGCTTACGTTTTAATATCAACTCCTGTTCCAGGCAATACGCCCCGACCAGATAACCTTCAAAAGAGGCTAAACCTGCGGATTCCTTAATCTGTGGGATATGAATCGGGTCTAAAAGAAAATCTGCGCTAGAACTTCGCAACTGCGTACGATTCATCTCCAAGCCAAAGAGCCAGTTACCCTCCGCATCCTTCTTTCTGAAAGCCACCCTGGCCACTGTAATGCCACATTGATCCAACAACGACCGACCCGGCTCCATACGTAATTCCAGCTTACGGTCGGCAAGCAACTTAAAAATTGTTGTGTTATAAGCCGACGATGTAGTCGTCAATATGGCTTTCAAAATGGCATCTTTACTTAACGGACTAAAATACGGATAGACGGTAGGTTCACCATACAGCGTATCGTTTACCTTCACAATTCCCAAGGGATCATTTTGATAGGTAATAGGTTCCCTTTTCTCCAATACGGCCAATTTAAGCTCCCGGTTAAAATCAGCCCATTCCTGCTCGCTGGCAAGGTAATTCATTAAAATCCCGCCGCCGATATCTAAAGAATCTGTAGGGATACCCTGCGCTGCTAAACTATCGATAAGCTGCAAGGCTTGCTCGATGGCCGCCGTTCGTTGCGCCACAGCATACCCATTTAGGTGAAAATGCAAACCTGAATAGGTAACCCAGGACTCCTCCTTATGGATATGGTTTATACAGGCAAACGCTTCCTGCAAGGAAAACCCAAAGCGTGTGGCTAAGGTTTTGCCTTCAAAGGTGAAACCACCCAACCGAATGTTAATATTTATTTTACGTTGCTTTTTCTCCACAATTTCTTTCAGCAAGTGCCATTCGTCGAGATTGTCCAAGACTACGGTTACCTGATGGTCGACAGCTAGTTCAAGTAGCTTTCTATTTTTCACTGCAGCGGTCAGAATAAGGTCTTTGCTCGCTATCCCCGCATCGAGGCATTGCTTCAGCTCCCTATAACTCGCCGTATCAGCCCCCTCACGGAGGCGCGCCGCAGCCAACGGAAAGGCCATGCATTTATTCGCCTTCCTGGCAAAGAAAATTTTATGCCGTAAGGCATAGGCATCGAAAACAGCCTGATATGCCGCTATATTTTCTTCAAAAGGTTTTATGCAATGTATGTTTATCGGGGATTCATATTGTTCGATAGCCGAGAATAAAAGATGCTGTTGGGCTATTAATTCCGCTATCCATCGGTGAATTAAGGGGGTTAATGAAAGGTGAGGTATATCTGGATTGTTGTGCATGTCTTATTTTTTAATGATGCGCTATTTACTTTAGCGCCTGTTGTCAATACGTTCAGCCATTGCGGCGCCCCATAGGCTTATGAGGTTATTCTTTGTACGGGATAAGGAATCGTTATCCAGCAAAAAACCTTCGGTATTACTCCCGTAGGCATACAAGGACAGGTCCTGCTCTGCTTGCAAAACCCTTCCATTTGCAGCCATGGCTATGCAGCCAGGCATATATTCCTGATTGGCATAAGGTTTCGCTAGGTTATTATTCAGCAAGTTGTGATACAGGTTCGAATTCATGGCCATCAAATTAGGCCGCGCAATACGCGCATCTATGATATAATCAACGGGTATAGCCCTATTTTCACCCTGCAATACAAACTGATTATTAGGCTTTTGGTGAATTACCTCCACATTTTGGTCTGCGTGAACCTGCATTATATTTGCCTTTAATAAAGCCCTTATTTTTTTCATATTTTCGATCGGCGGACCGTAGCTTGTTCTCCCAAATGCACTAAACAGTGCCTTATCGATATATTGCTGTGAAGCACCTGTAAAGCCACCTTGAGCATATAAAGAGGCAATCATCGGACTAGCCTCGCGCCAAACTGCGGCCGCCTCCATCAGCGGACTAACCAACTCTCCTTTTTCGGCCTCAGCAATTAAAAAGTCGATATAGCTGATGTAGCTTTCCTGCGCTGTTTCCTGCTTTGGAATCCGCGGAAACAACAAATCATTGGCTTTAAATCTTTCGTTTTCTGGCAACATTTGGATATACGCCTCCACCTTTGATACTTCTCTTGTTTGCAGCATGGTGCTGTAATAGGCAAATTGTATTTCCTTTTCCAGCCAAGGTAATATTTCGGTATTAAAGTTTATTTTTCGCTGCTTGCGCAGGTTTAGCATGTCGTCAAGCCACTTCTGGTTTAAATAATGCAGGGTATAGCTCGTTGACCCAAATATTGGACCACGCGGCATTATGGGGAGCTGGTTGCGGGAGAATGGAATAATTACAGGCTCATTTCCACTGGGGAAGTAATCTCCGGAATCTCCGAAATATCCCCCTCTACCCTCAGACAGCTGCAATACCACATCAATACAGGTTAATCCCCATCCGATAACACCAACACTTTTATGAGCTGGAATTGCATCTAATTGCTCCACCGGGTACGGGTTTATCCAATAATTATCCGGTATACCGTTATCCCGGAAGTCCAGCAACGGCAGGTTACGGTAACAATGACCGGTACAAAGGACCACATTGTCGACCCCTAGTTCAAGAGTATCCGTTTGGATGAGCAAATTCTCCGTACCATCAGTTTGAATACTACGCACCTCCTCTGCCAGGAGATGTAAACCTACATTTGCAGGCATAGCAAGCATAACCTGCATAGCGACATACTGCAAATAGCTGCCAACCAATGCCCTGGAAGCATAATCTGTAGGATCAACCTCCACATCCCGATTCTTAAACTTAGCAATCCAATCTACCAAATTAAGACCATCCTCAGGCGTTTGTCGCGTTCTATCCCAGGCATCAATATGGCCTATGCAATAATTAATAAGTAAATAATCAGGCTGCTCCACTTGGTAGTTAGGTCCCGAGCCGAAATCCTCCGTTTCGTTCCACCAAAAGATCTCAAAAGGCCCCACATTCTCCACCGCCGATAAACGACTAAGTAATTCTTCCAATGCATACAAGCCCTTTGGTCCGCCACCAACAATAGCGATTTTAAAAGCTGAAGAATTATAAGGAAGCACAGCAGCCGAATCCCGATAAATCTGTCGCGCTATAAATGCCTGCCCAGCAGAAGCCTCCGGCACCATATCTAGGGTTTTCCAAATCATAGCGTTAAGGATGTGAAGTGCTGCTTTATCCATGCGTCAGAATAAATGGTGTTGAGGTATCTCTCGCCATTATCTGCAAATATTGCAACCACCGTTGCAGCATCGGGTAAATCGTTAATTTTTGTTTCCAGGGCTTTCACAATAGCACCCGAAGAGCCGCCGACCAAAATGCTCTCCGTTTTTAGCAGATGATGGCAGCCCTGTACCGACTGGCGGTCTGAGATCCACATAACCTCATAAACCTGCTCCGGAATTAAGAAGCTCGAAGCCCGACTCGCGCCCATACCAGGAATAATTCTTTTTTGGGGTTCATGACCAAAAATCAGGCTACCGACCGCATCAATGGCTATAATCTTGGTATGCGCCTTGTGCTTAACAATAGCATCACCAAAGCCCCGTAAAGTACCACAAGTACTGGTCGATATAAAAATATAGTCAGGGGCTTTCCCTAAACTATCCCTAATCTCAAGAAACGTTTGTTCATGCGCCAAAGGACTATCCATATTATGGTACTGATCCGTCCAAAAACTGTTGGGTATTTCCTTTAACAGCTCCTGCACTTTCGCTAATCGGGTATTCAAGTATCCCCCTTTTCCGTCGTGTTTATCCACCGTAACAATTTCAGCCTTAAAAGTTTTTAATATACTTGTGCTCAACGCATTGATATGCGGATCTGTTACCAGGATCAACCGTAAACCAAAAAAATGACATATCCGAGCGAGTCCGATACCCATATTTCCCGATGTAGATTCTATTATCGTGGTGCTGCGATTCACAATACCCCTATCCAAAGCATTCTTAATAATAGCATAAGCTGTACGATCTTTTATGCTACCCCCCGGATTAAACATTTCCAGTTTTCCATACAAATGCACCTTTGAATCGGCAAAAACACGATTCAAAGGTACTAATGGGGTATTGCCAATAAACTCTAAAATGCCCAGATCATCTGCAATTTTTATCTCCTGCATAGTAGCTCGATTTTAGTGTATTTAAAATAATCTTTTACCTCTTGATGGGCAGTAAGACCCTCATTAAAGGGTTGTAAACAGTATACTACGCTTGCACTTTTCTAGATTTTTCACGTTCCCATACCCGATAACCTTTCACCACATTTATAAAATCGTCGATCAGCTTTTTCTTACTGCCTAATATCACCCCCTTATCCTCTTTAACCAAGGTATGTTTAAGGAGCGACTCTGCCCCCGGCGCAAATGCAAGCGCTTTACAATGCCGGAAGCCCTCATTAATACATTGTAAATAATCGGGATTTGCGGCTAACTTCGCCACAGAATCACCTTCAGGTGTATAAAAAGCATCATACAATACAGAAGCATCTGTAAGAAAAGTATGTTGAATATCTTCGGTATCCCCCTCTAGAAACTTCAATTTCCCCACATGCGAACCTATTAACACAGCTTTTGCGCCCTCTTTTTCTAGGGCGTCTCTCATTGTATCCACCGAGGCCTTGCTAACGCCATCATCCAGCAAAAAGGCAATCTTCAATGTTTGCAGCGTTCCCTCACCAGGTTTTATCTGCATACTTAAAGCATCCGATTTCTGAATTTCAGGCTTTTTCGGCTGTATTGGATACTGCGGATGGTTTTGACGCGCAAATTGCAGGGTCAGTGGATCCAGCTCCTTTGGAGGAGTTAACCCAAGGTTATGACCAACTTGTTCAGCTAAACCTTTCTCCACCTGGTATAAGATCGCCAGCTCACGGCGGCGAATATCCACATCATCCACCTTCGATAATTCAAAGCTAAATGCCTGAACTATATGCTCCTGTTCTTCTGGACTTTGGGAATTAAAAAATAAGCGCGCCTGCGTGAAGTGGTCTGCAAAAGAGTCAGCGCGAGCACGAACCTTTGCCGCATCAATTTTCTGCGCATGACTTTGATAACCACCTTCCCCTTTGAGTTTAGCATGAAAAGGACAACCCTCGGCCTTACTGTTCGGAAAGTAACTCACGGCACCCTTTGGTATATCAAAACGAGAGAAACCATCTTTTTGGTTGTTATATTTCCCATTTATGGGCCGATTAATTGGTAACTCGTGGAAATTTGGCCCTCCCAGACGATAATTTTGGGTATCCATATAGGAGAAAATTCTACCTTGCAGCAGTGGGTCATCCGAAACATCAATGCCAGGAACCAAACGCCCCGGATCAAAAGCCGCCTGTTCAGTCTCTGCAAAGAAATTCTCCGGGTTACGATTTAAAGTCATCGTACCAATAATACGTACCGGAACAAGCTCCTCGGGAATAAGTTTTGTAGGGTCTAGTATATCAAATGAAAACTTCATTTCATCCGCCTCAGGTATAAGCTGAACCCCCAAATCCCATTGCGGGAAATCCCCCCCATCAATGGCCTCCCATAAATCACGACGATGAAAATCCGAATCGAAACCAGAAATTTTCTGCGCTTCATTCCACGATACAGCGCGCACACCCAAGCGCGGTTTCCAGTGAAATTTAACGAATGTAGCCTTCCCCTCTTGATTAATAAATTTAAAAGTATGCACACCAAAGCCCTCCATCATACGTAAACTTCGTGGAATGGCGCGGTCCGACATGACCCACAACGACATATGTGCCGACTCAGGCATTAACGATATAAAGTCCCAAAAAGTATTATGCGCCGAAGCTGCCTGTGGCATTTCATTATTAGGTTCCGGTTTTACAGCATGCACAAGATCTGGAAAATTCATCGCATCTTGAATAAAGAAAACCGGAATATTATTTCCTACCAAGTCATAATTGCCCTCCTCGGTATAAAACTTGACTGAAAAACCACGCACATCCCTAGCTAAATCCGTAGAACCCTTAAATCCTGCTACAGTAGAAAACCTAGTAAATACAGGCGTCTTTTTACCTTTTTTCAAAAAATCCGCCGTTGTGAATTCCGAAATATCCGCTGTAGCCTCAAAAATACCATGTGCTGCCGATCCACGGGCATGAACCACGCGTTCGGGAATTCGTTCACGATCGAAATGCATCAGTTTATCCAGGTAGATATGATCCTGCTGCAAGGCCGGTCCTCTGTTTCCTACTTTCAGCATATTGTTATTATCCTGCACAGGCACACCATCATTGGTGGTCATAGTCTTCTGGCTGTTATCTATAACATACTGGTCAACCTCATTTCTTTGTATTCGCTTTTCATTCTTCATAGTTGATAAATTTATTAGGTATTATACTTTCTATCCTTTATATATATCCAAAACAATTAACCCACTGCATACCAATAAACACCATAATCCGTTATTCGTTTTACAAGCTTATGTTAATTAATTAAAATGAATGAGGGCGCAGCGCGAAGATTCAAGCTCAACCTTAAGGAAGTTCACAAAAGATCGTAAAAAACAGTAGGCAATGTAATTACAAACCCAACTTTTATTTCAATTCCAACATGGTACGATTAAAAGCTCTGCCGCCTCTCCTCCAGAAACATTTACAAAGGAATTTCAATTCCAACATGGTACGATTAAAAGGTGACATTCGAGATATAGAAGTTTATATTAGAAACTTATTTCAATTCCAACATGGTATGATTAAAAGAAAAACAGTTCCAAATGTATCGCGCGCTGAATGAAAATTTCAATTCCAACATGGTACGATTAAAGGTTATTGGTTAACAACAAAACCAGCTTATTAGACAGGAATTTCAATTCCAACATGGTACGATTAAAGGTTTCCAGTATGTCATCCATTTTTTTCTGCTCCCAAAGATTTCAATTCCAACATGGTACGATTAAAGGAAGACGGCGAGCGCTTGGGCGGCTTCGCGGCTTCGCAATTTCAATTCCAACATGGTACGATTAAAGGCCAAGTAGCTTAACATAACACCGATAGAACCGAAAGTATTTCAATTCCAACATGGTACGATTAAAGGTTGTTGTCGTCACACCATAAATTAAGAGCTTCGTAAAATTTCAATTCCAACATGATACGATTAAAGGTTGGGAGATACTTTTACACCATCTTTATAAAGCCAAACATTTCAATTCCAACATGGTACGATTAAAGGAAGTTTGTGGAAGCCTATGTAAAATTAGACAACCTTAATTTCAATTCCAACATGGTACGATTAAAGGTGGATATACGACCGTACGGGCGAACGTCTGAAAAGCATATTTCAATTCCAACATGGTACGATTAAAGGTGTGCGAGGTAAACAGTAAAACCCGTATTGATCCCAATTTCAATTCCAACATGGTACGATTAAAGGCGCGGTCGTCGAACCTGGAGAAGGCCCCTAAGTTTATATTTCAATTCCAACATGGTACGATTAAAGGGACCTTGTTCCAGCCTGAGGAGCTCCCGCAGATCCTATTTCAATTCCAACATGGTACGATTAAAGGATTGAAACTAAACCAAATTGAAGCATAACGCCACGTATTTCAATTCCAACATGGTACGATTAAAGGCATCCGATGCTAAAATATCGATGCGTTCCAGGGTAGATTTCAATTCCAACATGGTACGATTAAAGGGGCGGTGTAAGGTTTGTAATTCTACATTTTGCCATAGATTTCAATTCCAACATGGTACGATTAAAGGTGCCTGACCCTTATCCGCTCGACCTCGTGCTGGAACATTTCAATTCCAACATGGTACGATTAAAGGTTGCTCCAATTGCTGTATTTGGTCGAACCTAATTAATATTTCAATTCCAACATGGTACGATTAAAGGAAAGATAGAATTCTCTATCAGCCAAAACTTGAAACATATTTCAATTCCAACATGGTACGATTAAAGGCGGTGCCAATGGGTCAGGGTGATGGACGTCTTGTTCAAATTTCAATTCCAACATGGTACGATTAAAGGGTATCGAACGATCCGGAGAACTCGCCCAGGCGGACCTATTTCAATTCCAACATGGTACGATTAAAGGCCTGCAGTACTGCAGAATCGTTGTAATTATTATTTGATTTCAATTCCAACATGGTACGATTAAAGGCCGCGACGAGTAAATGGGGCGGTAATTGGTTTTTATTTCAATTCCAACATGGTACGATTAAAGGCGATGCTGATTTAACAGAGGTTGAACAATGGGCAGAATTTCAATTCCAACATGGTACGATTAAAGGATCAAGCTCCAGCAGCTATCCGGGGGCGCCCTCTATGATTTCAATTCCAACATGGTACGATTAAAAGTAACCCCTATAAATAAATTTCTAGGCAGATATGTAGAATTTCAATTCCAACATGGTACGATTAAAGGTGTAAGCGCGTTGCGCAATGTACGGCGCGTCTTGTAATTTCAATTCCAACATGGTACGATTAAAGGGAGTCCGATGATCCTGGCATCGGAGCAGTTACAAATATTTCAATTCCAACATGGTACGATTAAAGGAAATTATAAAAGGTAAAGGTAAAAGGTAAATTAATAATTTCAATTCCAACATGGTACGATTAAAGGGGTATGTGGATCTTTGGGCCCAGGTGGTCCTGCTGGAATTTCAATTCCAACATGGTACGATTAAAGGCCGGGCTAGCGATCGGCACCCTAATATCAAAAATAATTTCAATTCCAACATGGTACGATTAAAGGGCAAGGTCCACGGCACACGCTCGAACGTTTCTTGAATTTCAATTCCAACATGGTACGATTAAAGGAAAGAACCTGCACCCCAATAAATATATCGTCCCTATTTCAATTCCAACATGGTACGATTAAAGGTTACGCAGGATATGAAAATTACGGCCGAGGTGGGCAAATTTCAATTCCAACATGGTACGATTAAAGGCCTTTTCTTATTTTCCTCCTTTCTTTTTTTAGTTGTATTTCAATTCCAACATGGTACGATTAAAGGTTCTATTACCATACTACGCTAGTAATACCAGTTTTGAATTTCAATTCCAACATGGTACGATTAAAGGCCCTATAATGACAGCTGCAAGCCTGGGGCTATACATATTTCAATTCCAACATGGTACGATTAAAGGATTACACACGAACAAGCAGTAGAATTATTGGAGTGGTATTTCAATTCCAACATGGTACGATTAAAGGAAAGTGGGGGATGTAGTGAAAGTTTGGGATTATGAATTTCAATTCCAACATGGTACGATTAAAGGATGAGAAAGATAAGAATTATAAAACCAGTGCTACTATAATTTCAATTCCAACATGGTACGATTAAAGGCATAACTTCGCTAGGTCTACAAGTGGATTCACACTAAATTTCAATTCCAACATGGTACGATTAAAGGTTCCATATTTCCGCTATAACCGCTAGAGATATCCATATTTCAATTCCAACATGGTACGATTAAAGGTCTGTGTCCCTCGATAATTAATTCGTTACCGTTGTGTAATTTCAATTCCAACATGGTACGATTAAAGGGCTTTTTAGCTTTGCCCGTTATCCAGGAAGAATTACAATTTCAATTCCAACATGGTACGATTAAAGGGCCAGATCCGGGCGCATCATCCAGGTACCTTTGGATATATTTCAATTCCAACATGGTACGATTAAAGGCCGTATGTTTAACGGCAAAAAAGCCTACTATAGCAGGCAAAACAAAGATACATATTATCCTTTAGCAGTTCAAAATTAGTCGACCAGTAATAACCGATTTTACCCAAGGCATCGACAACCTATATAAAAGCCTAAAAATCAGTTAACTACAATTAACAATAAGATGTCAAAGAGCGATATTTGGAATACATTGTATCATCGACAACTAAAGGAAGGTATCGAGCTCATTTTTTTCCTTTCCAATAACCTGTTTCTCAAGCCATTTTAACTGCCTACTCTTAAAAATAATAATGCTATCCTTTTCATTATCCATAAACAATTTGGCTTTCGTTAGAAGTTCTTGCAGTTTCACTTCAGAAATTTCACCTTCAAACACCGAATTCTGTATCCAATTAAGGTAGCGTCGACAGAGGTTAAGCATTTTAGTCACCTTTTTATCTGTGACATCATAAACGAGTATTACATACATATTACCAACGTGCTTTAAAAGGTTTATACTCTTCCAGACCTAAGATATGCTTACTCAATTTATAACATTCAAGTTTAATCAAATGTTTATAACTAACATTGCGTTTCAACACAGGATGTTTAAATGTTTCGTTTATACGCTCTTCCCAAACTCGCGTAAAAGTCTTCCTCCCAGACTCCTTCAATAAACAACTATTAATTTGATGATCAAAGTCCTTCGCCTGAATTTCCTTTTTATTCAATAACCTAAAAATCAAACGATCGACCAGTAAAGGTTTAAAAATCTCCGCTAAATCCAAGGCTAACGAAAAACGCCTATACCCAGGTTCATGTAAAAAACTAATTGTTGGATTAAGCTGTGTATGATAAATTTGACTCAAACAGAGTGTATAACAGAGCATATTCCCGTATGAAATTAATGCATTAATTTCATTTTTAGGTGGTCTTTTATTTCTATTCCCCATTCTAAAATCAGCAGATATGATATCGTCAAAAGCCTTATAATACGTTTGTCGGATATTTCCTTCGATACCCATTAGTTCATCCACAGCCTTAGCATCTGTTATCAATCTCGCATAGCGATCTATATCTTCTAAAAGATGAGTCAAATTCTTTTCTCTATTAATATAATACCGCAAATTCTTCGTCATATTAAAAGCAGCACCTGAGACAAATTTCTGTGCAATAACAATTCTTGTCTTCGGGTTTATATATTGCTTCGTTTGTTCTATCTGCATCTTCCCTGCTAAGAGATATTCCTTTGGAGAAAAAGACCCTGTATAATGTTCATAATAGTCAAAAAAATGTACCGCAATTCCAGCCTTTCCAAGAAAATTATACAAGGCAGAATTCGCGTCTAAACTTCCAAAACAGAAGAGGTCTGAAACACCCTCAACGGGAATATATTTAGGAACACCTTCTTTTCCATCTTCATCTAAAGGAACAAATTTCAACGTATTATCCTTTCGGCTCATACGCCCTGGATTGAATAGATAGTATGTTTTTTTCATCCTTTAACTTTTATAAAAATTTAATCCTCTTCTCCGACATAACAGAAATCTTGATAACTGCAGGATTTACAAATCTGCGCATGAATAACATCGGGACAAGCAACACTTTCACAAATTTGTTGTATATCAGTTTCCCATTTTTGAATTAGCAGCACATCGCTCTCGACTAATAAAACTCGCTCACGCTGGCGTAACTTAGGATATTCAATAATGCCTGTAGCCCCAGCTACACCTACCTGCTGTAAACGATAGAGATAGTACTTTACCTGAGCAATATGTGCCCCCTCTACCCTATCAGACTTCTTGACCTCATGTATTACTTTATTACGGGCATCATAAAAATCAATTTTCACATTCCCCAATTGCAGTTCCGTATATTTTTCGGAACGATCTGAATAAGAAGTTTCTCCGATTAATTTACCCTCAGCCACTATATCGGAGCTATGTTCCATGCGTATACCATGATAATGCAGCCATAATTCACGCTTGCATATGTGATAGAGATTTATATGTGTAGCATTAATCAGCATAATTATAAAAATTGAGTTTCTTCGATACCATTAAATGCAAGCTTATCCAGCCCCCTTTCTACATTATAAAAATCCCTCCAACGTTCCAAATATTGATACCCATATTTAGATTTTTCTAAATCACTGAAATGAATTATTTGTTGTTCAATCTTATCAGAAGAAAACATGGAAATAACATATTTAGACAGTATACTTTGAAGGACTTTTTCACGAATTTTTTGTTCCATAAAATCAATTCGATTATGAATAATATCGATATATAGATCAAATACTTGAACACCAGAAATAGTTCCTTCTCTTGATGGATAAATTCGATTATTAGCTAAAAATTTCAACTCTATATCATTAAAAAATGCTTTTTTATTATCATGGACAATGGCTGGTAAGAATATAGGTAGGTCCAATGGAACAAAACACGCTATATTTTTTGTTTCTATTAATTTAAATTGTTCCTGTACTTTGGTAAATCTCAAACCCTCGATGTGCCTTTGATACTCATTAAAGTTCACAAAAAGCTCCTTATTATTCCAAACATTGCGATCATTTAAAACTAAATCATATAACAGATCGAAATCCTTAGATTCAAGAATTTTTTTATACTGAGCAACAGTGATTTTTTCTTTTGTTATTTTTAGACGTGAATCCTTGCCATAAATAGTAGTTTCCCTATTATAGTTAAAAAGAAATAGTTTACAGTTATGCTTATTCACATTCCGGTTTATACGTCCAGCTAACTGTTCATCTGAATCTATAAGTGATCGATCCTTAAATCCTAAATCCATATCGATATCAACACCAGCTTCAACAACTTGCGTTGTTATAAGTAATATCTTTTTCGTACGATTATGCTTACTCTTTAAATAATCAATGATATAACGTCTTCTATGTTCTAAAATAGATCCGGAGAGCACAAATATTTCATCAAAGAATTGATGTTTGCCCAACAGTTCATAAAAGGAACTTGCCGATTGTTTATAAATAAATTCAACAATGGTAAAGACCGAACCCTTAGGTTTTGCCATTCCATAATCTTCGTTAGCATAAGCTTGTGATTCTAGTATAACACGATCCATCAGTTCATCGAGTTGCAAATCTGAACGTTCAAAATATTCAAAATTGAATTTTACGCGTTCGGAAAAATTAGGATTTTGAAAATACTTTTGACGTGCTTCAGGTATCAAATAGACAAAATCATTCACCTTTTCTTTCAATACCTCAAGTTTATCTAACTTAGGAAGAGTAGCTGACATTAGAATAAACTTAATATTAAAAGCCTTGGCGTAGTACTTTATAAAATAAATAATTTTATCCCAATGGCTGGGATTATAACTTTGGAGTTCATCGATAACGACAACAGAGTTAGCCAAGCGATGAAGCAAATAATTAGCTTCTTTTTTATTTGTTTTTAAAATATCAAAAAAGCGAATATGCGATAATAAACTTATTGGATAATGTGCAAATAGATTGGCTATATAATTAATCCTATCCTTACCATAAAGAGCATCATTATCATTCTTCTCCGCAATCCCCGACCGACTATGAAATTCCACCAACTCATCTGAAGCTAAACCCAATGTCTCTGCTAATGTTGAATACGTTTGTGTAATTAAAGTCGTAAAAGGAAAAACGTAAAACACCTTATTTAGGCTACCTTGATATTCTTTCAATAATTCAAGCGTAGCTAAAATAGACAGATTTGTCTTTCCTCCTCCTGTCGGTGCTTCTATATAAAATAGGTTTTTAGTTAAATTACCACGTATATTTCGAAGTACCTCAATCCCCATTTCCTTACGCAATATATTCAGATTAGCACCTGACATTTCCTTTGGACCTAAAAGGGTATACCCTTCCAAATCTGAATAGGTATGTGCATTAAAATTAATTTTATGATGTTCCTGATCTAGAAACTCCGTTTTTGTTGCGTAAGCATAAATTTCATCAATCCGACTCTTGGTTAAAACACCATAATCAACTGGCGGTAAACCGCTTAAATACTCGTTAGTCGCCAAATAATCCGAAGCAGTAAGCAGCGAAAAATTCAACTTTATTAATACAAAGGCGACACTTGATTTAGAAAAAAATTTCAGAATATTATCTTCTAAAAATTTTCTATTGCCTAATAGAGAGATGACATTTGGATGAATATCATATTGATAGGCATCTAAATAAGTAGACAAGAAATCTCTGATCTCCTTCTCATCCCTATTGGCAAATAAATTCGCCATACTTAAGGTCTTTATTAAGTTATCATTCAACTCATAAGCATGATGCTTGAAAATACTGTAGGAAAAATAGAATGCGGTGGCTACTAGAAAATACAAATTTTTGCCTTCTTTTTCTTTAAGTAGATCGTCAATATGTTTGGCCAGATAAATAAAGGCGCCTAGCGGGGCGTGGGTATTAAGGATTGGACTTTCTTTCTTATACTTTTCATGAAAATGAGGATTTGTCATCTTAACTACTTGAAAATTCTCATTTACCTTTCCAAAATCATGAAAATAAATACTGTTGATAAAAAGTTTTTTAACCTCATTGCCGATGTTTTTATCAGTTATATCGTAATCGGTCAAATAATTAAAAATAAGCCGATCGATTACAGCATCTAAATGATGTTTATCAACCAAATCAACAAAATAAGTATTCACCAAATCTACATGGTCAGCCAGCGTTTCCGGAGCATGCTGCGACCTGTTATCCTTAGATTTATGAGCCCAATAAACTTCCCCGTTAATCAAATACGTATGTAACGGGGAAGCTTCAGCTAGAAAGCTTCTAACACTTTTATAAGAATTGAACATAACCTTTCCGTTCATTCAGATAATACAGATCTTTCAGTTGCTCTGTTTTCTTAATTTTATATGTAGAATACACAAAGTCGCTAAGTTGATATTGCATTAATACTTCATTTATAGACAAAGGCAAGCGCTCAAAATAAATAAACGTCTGAACTTGATTATCGAATTCTAAAAAGTCTGGATACGCCACTTCTTGCTCATCTTTTAAGGTATATACTTTCTCAAAAATGCTTTTAATTTCAACACTTTCACCTCGATTTTCGTTGGCAAGGTGAAAATTGTATTCTTTAAAGCTTCCCCTTTCCCACCAAGCTGTAAATTCATTTTTACCAAAATATGGAATATACGTGGCCTGAGCAGTAGCAAGCTGCTGTAGAAGCTGTGTATGGAGGTCATCTTGTTCATCTAATAAAATATAAATACGATAAGCAGGACTAATCAGCGTCAATTCTTCCGTCAGGAAGTTGGCCCCTTTATTTGCATAACCAATTGTATTACTATACCGAATACTTGTTTTAGCAAAATTACCACGATCGTGATTTAACGGTTCAATCCCTATTTTCAAATTCTTTAGGCGCGTATAATATGCGGGCAGCACTCCCTTTTCCTTGTAACCGTCCAAACCCAAAATAGCACCTAAAATACCCAAAACAGCAGGTTTGTGGATAATATTATACGACAGATTAATCGTATTATTGGTATCAGGTTTTCTAAAAAACCCAAATTCTGATTGTAAATCTATAGATACTAATTTCATATATGTGTTGCCAACAGATTAAATGCGTTCTGAAGAATTAAAGTCTTCAGGAATACTTCAATTAAATTTCAAATACTAAAGCTCCTTCTGGTTGATGTATTACCTTAGTCAAAGCTTTATTATAGTACAATTCAATTTTATGAATATCGGCAGCAATATGTGCTTCTTTCAGTAAAGATTGTACGTTAGAGAGATCTATTTCTTTGTTATCATTAACCTCGATTAAACCAACAAATGAAGGCAATACTGTTCTTGCATTTTCCTTAAGCTCCACCCATAATAACAATTCATTTTCAGTACCTGATTTTGCTGCAGAATCATAATAGGTTGCTCCTTTACGTAAACCCTCTTTTAATTTATCAATATCGGCAATAGTCAATCCTTCTCCATCGACACGAGCAATATCATCGGTTATATTTTTTGGATTTACAGAAAAATGATGTACATAATGCCCTTCTTCCAATCGGGATTGAGAGCCTAAAGTCGTCATGGTGTTATCAGCACTCCCCTCATTCGAATTTCTAAATGGAGACATAATTTGCTCCGAATAGATTACATTTTCAGAAAACTTATTTAAACCATGTGTAATCTGACAAGTACCATGAATGGAAATATTCGTTTTCCCAGCATACGTGCCACCAAATAGCTTAACATCAATATTCTTTAATAAATTGCCTAAAACCTCCAACCGCAATTTTGATTTATCTTTATCCTTTTCATTTTTAAACTCCTTGTAATGTAACAAATACGTCTCGTCTAAACTTCTAGGCGCCATATTCTCACTCAAGGACTTGAAGTAGAACACATTTTCATTTAAAGCATTTTTCCAGTAATTTCGAATAGTGTACTTCAAGGCTTTATCTGTGGCATAGACAATTCCGTTAGGCAGTTTACGTGGCTGTCCAGAAAAGTCTGCATTATAATTAGAATTAATCGATTTGATTATTGCTGCACCGTATACGCGGTTTTTAAAAGTCGTGCTCATAGCTTTTATTATATTGATTTAATCGAACTAAACAATTGGTTTTTAGCGAATACCCCAGAGAGTATTTCAGGTAGTAAATGCTTTATATTAGCTTCGGTCTCATAGCTTAATACAAAGGCTGCGGCTCGTTCGAAATTACGAGAGAAATTGACGTGTTTGTAGCGAGCTACATCATTCGCAATAGCCTTCTTGAATTCATTGCATTTTGATTGCTGTAAATATGGCTCTAAAAGCTGATAACTATTATCTGCAGACTTGCTTTTACTAATAAGGTAATCTATAACCATACCTGCAGTAAAAGCAAAATATCTATCGTTAACATCCCCTGAAAAGCCTTCTTCGGCAACGACCTCATCGACGAAGCTTTGGTAATCTTTAAGTTTACTTCCCATATTTATTTTAGATTTTTGTTTATTAAAAAAATGTTGCGCACTATACCATATATTTAATTTTTTTTTAATCCCATAAACATTAGATTTTTTAACGTCATCCTTAATGGCATTAAAGACTAACTCATCAAAGACATATTTATCAATAAGTTGGCGTTGAGACTTGTAGACAAAATCATATATGGCCTTTCTATATTTTGAAAAAGACAAATAGGTAAGATCTAAGCCCACATAATCTTCTTTACTTAAATCTGCAAAATAATCGACTCGCAACCATTTACTTTGGATTAAAGGTTTAAAAATAATCTGTTCAAATTGGAAGATGTTTTCCAGCAAAGCATATTGTTTTAAGCCTTTACCTTCTCCTTTACTAATTTCAAACAGATTATCTATTTTTAGGGGAGGATCTATCTTATAGTCAAATTTGCTGACGAAATCAAAATCTTTAAAGACAATACCATCTACAGTATTTTGCCAAAATAGCAAGTAGTAATTACCAATATCATCGACATTTTCAAGGATCATTTTATCCAAAATCTCTTTGAAGGAAAGTTTAAAACCACTCTCTCTAAAAATTCCGATGACTTGCTGTTGTAACTCATCCTTATAAACGAAAATTGGCAAAGGATTAGGAACTGTCCGATTAGGTAATAGGTTTTTAAACTCATTCAGTAGTTTAGCTTCAACATTTGATATACGCCAAGAGATATCAAATGGTGCTGTTTGATGCATTAAAAATGGCATATTGCTATTAAAACCATTCATAAAATTGCTTGTCCCGTATATTAGACTTTCCCCATCAGGAACCGTATTATACTTATCCGTATTGAACAATTTATCATCTAAATACTTTTTATGAACATTCTTATAGGAGGATAAAGGCTCATCGAGATAAAAAATAATATAATCTTTATCTGTAAGTTCTCTAACTTTTAACAACTGTTGATCCAATTCTTGAAGTTGAGTTTTAAATAGTTCCTTTTCAATTTTATCGTTACTATCTTTATTACTTGCCTTTATCGACTCCTGTTTTGCAATTAAAACCTTCCTTTGTTTCTGATTATCACTTTCTATTTTTTCTAAGATACTCGAGAAATGAGTTTGGGTAAAAAAATGCTTAAAAACATCATAGGCTTCTTGTTCGGATTCGTCATCAAATAATTGAAATGATTTGGTAAAGTAATTCGCAAAGCGTTCGTAGATTTGCTTTTTTTTACTTTTTGCGTTTTCTTTATACTTTTCTCCTCCTTCTAAATGCTCCTTTTTAAAAGCGACTACAAAGGGAGAGCATGTATGAATTGCTTTTGTAGGTAAATCAAAACATTTATTTGTATCGATACACCAAGCATTTTGATGTAAAAGTTTACAATTTTCTAAAAATAAACTAGGTGCATCTTTCGTTTTTTTGGAGAATATCTCATGTTGAAAATCTCTCATATTAATACTAGAAACTTGCGCTTCAAGCGTCTTATGTATTAGAATATGTAAGCCTTCTTTAGGAAGAGAACCTAGATTTTTAAACTCTTCTGGTAAGGTGTCAGTAAAATTTACTAGTTCTTTTATCATTACTTTGCATGTTTAATCTTCAACAATCTCAAGGAGTCCCATCCCCTGCCCATTATACAAGCCTGCGCCAGCATTACCCAACAATTCCAAAAACCTCCGTTCTGCCTTCACTTCCAACTTAAAATTTACAAAACCACGGATCTTCGTTTCTTCAGGCGTATCAGCTTTAATGGTAATTAACCGGGATTTCGGCGGAAGCCTATTATACGTCACTGTCGCAAATAGAAAGGCGGATTGCGCTGTTACGTCGTCATAAGAAGCTTTAATCTTTTCACGCCAATTATAGATAAGCGACGAAATAAAATCCACATCCTGCGGAGAGCGATAATCATAATTTCCAGCATCGTTTTTTAAGCCTATCACCAACGGTGATAGCGGAGCGAAAGTTCTGGACAAAATTTGATTTTCGCCATAACTAGCCAAAAGGTTAGGTAATGCTTCTATAGCTTTAACTTTAAAGCAAACCTTAGACTTTTTATCTGCAATAACTATACTCTCAGATGAAAAAAGACCTTGAACAAAATATTGTACCGCTTCTGGTAAGTGAAATGACACGACAAATGACAACTCATTATGTTGCAAAAGCAAACGATCACCTTCAATTTTAAAAGGACAATTTATAGCTGAAAACGTAAAAAATTTAAAACCTTTTCCATAACCTTTTTCATGAAGAAAATCAGCATACTGCCTATCCCCTTTAGCCATAATCCGGTAAATCGCGGATGACAACGGATATTGGTAATTAATTGGTATCATTAGCCTGTTCACTGTATCTGTCGATACTACAATCTTAAATCTCATATTAGTTTATACAACATGTAATGATAAACAATAAAATTAAAATAGCATTACGGAAAACCGTAATGCTATTTTAATTTATATCCTACTAGTAAAAATTTGGTTATGGTGTAAATATTTAATTTAGCAGTTAAAAACAGAACGTCTCAAAGTAAAAATCGTACAAGAATCCATTGAATGACCTAGAAATTTAAGCAGTACCCCGTACAAATTTTTACAACTTACCTTATTCCCAAAGAATCCCGGCCGAAAAAGGAAATTTAACGACAAAAAAAGAGGGTTTTCATAAAGAAAACCCTCTCGGTGCGCTCAAAGGGAGTCGAACCCCTAACCTCCTGATCCGTAGTCAGGTGCTCTATCCAATTAAGCTATGAGCGCGGCTTCCGTCACTTTCAGAACCGTAGTTCCTTCCGTTTTGGTGATGCAAATATCAATACTTTTTTATAAAAAACAAAGCTTTTTAAGCTAAAAAAGCAACATTATACCTATATTGCTGATATTTACGGAATTAAAATTTCATTTTTTTATGGCAGAAAGGATTATTCGTAGCAGCAAAGTACGTATTGACGATATTAGCGTTTCATATTATATAAAAAAGGCGACAGAACCCGAGAAACAGGTCATCCTATTTATCCATGGTTTTCCCTTTAACAAAAACTCATGGCGACAGCAGTTAGCATCTTTAGAAGACAATATTACAGGACTTGCTGTTGATGTCCGCGGACACGGACTTTCTACCCATGGGCACGGCTTCTTTAGCATTGATGTCTTTGCGAAAGACTTACGTTCATTTATGGATGCCCTAGGCATTGAAAAAGCTATTCTATGTGGCGTATCGATGGGCGGATATATAGCCCTGCGCACCTACGAACTAATTCCCGATCGCATAAACGGCCTTATCCTATCAGACACCCAACATAAAGCCGACGATAATTTGGCGAAACAGAAACGATTTGATAGCATCCAAGCGCTATTAAGATACGGTAGAAGACCATTTGCGCTCGGTTTTATAGACAATCTACTCGCAAAAAAGAGTATAGAAGCGCATCCAGAGCTGGTAGAATTTATTAAAAGCAGTATACGCAGGAATTCCATTCGCGGCATCTGCGCTACCCAACTGGCCTTAGCCTCGCGCACGGATAGCAGCGCCTTATTAGCAAAGATTAACGTTCCTACCCTGTTGCTACGAGGTGAGGAGGATAAAATTACCCCTAAAGCAGTTATGGAGGAGATGCACACCGCAATAGCAGGATCAAAATTTATAGAAATTCCGGGAACCGGACATTTACCAAACTTGGAGGATCCACTTGCCTTCAACAAGGAAATAAACCTATACCTCTTAACACACTCCAGATAATAGTGCAAAAGTGCATAAAGAACGAAGTAGAAATTAAATCCTTACATCCTTAAATCCCAAAAAAGATACAAAGATATAAAGATATAAAGATTTAATTTCTCCGCTATTAACCCTTAATGCTCTATAATTAACGCCCCCACTGTTAAGTTATTTCGTGGATCGATAAGAATAGCATGCGAACAGGCAGGAAATTCAGAATTAAAGTCAAAAATAATGTCTGCAGCAGCACCTACGCTAACCCTACCAATATCATTCAGCTTAATTTGCTCGTTGTAAATACGCTCCTGCGTATGTACATCAAACGTATAAAGTACCTCCGCAATCTTAACTTTTGTAATGCGGCTATGCTGCTGTAACAAATACACCTGAGACACATCCAGCGGCCTATGCTCAAACCAACTGATATTAGCCTCAAACACACGTTGCTGCTGTGGCGGAAAAGCGGCGCTGACAATAAAATCGCCACGCGAAATATCCACATCATCCGTTAAGTGCAAAATCACAGACTGACCTGCTGCGGCAGCAGGCAGCTCCTGCTGATCCAGCTCTATAGCCTTCACCGTACTCGAAGTCCCCGAAGGCAGAATAAGCACCGGATCGCCAACCTTAAGACCGTCGCCAATAACACGGCCAGCATACCCCCTATAATCCGGTAAGTCTACACCCTGAGGGCGCAGCACCCACTGCACCGGAAATCGCCAGCCAGCAGCCGTATCCTCTGGCAACTCCAGCTGCTCCAAATACTGCAGCAATGTAGGGCCAGCATACCAAGGTATACGTTCCGATGGGTACACAATATTATCACCTTTCAATGCCGATACCGGCAGAAAGTCAACCCCCTGAAGGCCTAAATTTTCTGCAAGCTGAAGATAATCTGCTTTAATATTTTCAAAAACCTCCTCCGCATAATCCACCATATCCATTTTATTCATGCAGACCAGCACCTTCTTCACAGACAGCAATTTCGCAATAAAGGAATGTCTTTTCGTTTGTTCAATAACCCCCTTTCGCGCATCGATAAGAATAATTATTAAGTCCGAATTAGAAGCCCCAGTAATCATATTCCGGGTATACTCAATATGTCCAGGGGCATCAGCAATAATAAACTTCCGCTTATCCGTCTGAAAATACTTATAAGCCACATCAATGGTAATCCCCTGCTCACGCTCCGCCTTCAGTCCGTCCGTAAGAATAGCTAAGTCCACCGTACCATCCTCATTTTTGCGGTTTGCCAGTCGGATAGCCTCCAGCTGATCATCTAATATAGAATCCGTATCATACAGCAAACGACCAATGAGTGTACTCTTACCATCATCCACCGACCCTGCAGTAATAAATTTCAGTATGTTCATTATATAATATCCTAAAAGTACCCTTGTTTTTTACGTTCCTCCATTGCAGCCTCAGAGACACGGTCATCCAGGCGGGCACCACGTTCACTCACCGTAGAGGCATTAATTTCGGCAATAATAGCATCCAATTCGGTAGCCTCCGATTCTACAGCAGCCGTACAAGTCATGTCGCCAACTGTCCTAAATCTTACAGACTTATGCGCAACCAGCTCATCCGGTTCTATCTGTAAAATATCCGCAGCCGCCATCCACTGGCCGTTTCTCCATACCACATCCCTCTGGTGCGCAAAATAAATCGATGGCAGGCTAATATTTTCACGTTTAATATAATGCCATACATCCAATTCAGTCCAGTTGGAAATCGGAAACACCCGAACATTTTCGCCCTTTTGAATCTTTCCATTAAAAATATTCCATAACTCCGGACGCTGTCTTTTAGGATCCCACTGTCCAAAGGCATCACGCACCGAAAAAATACGTTCTTTGGCACGCGCCTTCTCCTCATCCCTCCTTGCGCCACCAATACAAGCATCAAAGCCATACTGTTCAATGGTATCCAATAAGGTTACCGTCTGCAGCGCATTTCTACTGGCATTCTTCCCCTGCTCTTCAATAACCCTACCCCGGTCAATACTATCCTGAACAGCACCAACAATAAGCTTTTCACCAATCTCCTCCAGCAGCCAATCCCTGTAAGCAATTGTTTCCGGAAAATTATGTCCCGTATCGATGTGCACCAAAGGGAAAGGAAACTTACCCGGCCTAAAGGCTTTTTTTGCTAAGTGCACTAAAGTAATGCTATCCTTTCCGCCAGAAAATAGCAAGGCAGGTTTCTCAAACTGCGCCGCGACCTCTCTTAAAATATAAATGGCCTCTGCCTCAAGATGATCTAAATAATCCATTCCTCAATTTATTTCGTTTTACTATGTAATCCACACTCCTTTTTACTCGTATCCTCCCACCACCAGCGTCCAGCACGGAAGTCTTCCCCCGGTTGCACCGCACGTGTACAAGGCTGACAGCCAATGCTAGGGAACCCCCTATCGTGAAGGCGGTTATAAGGAATATTATGTAATTTTAAAAATTGCTCCACATCAGCCAAGGACCAGTGAAACAAAGGGTGCACCTTTATCACAGCATTATCTGCATCCCATTCCACACTTTCCATATCCTCCCGATTGGGCGATTGCTCTGCCCGGATGCCAGTAATCCAGATTTTATAACCCGCTACAGCACGCTTTAAGGGCTCTATTTTACGGATATAACAACACTCCTTCCTATTATCCACCGATTCGTAGAAGCTGGACGGCCCTTTATGCGTTACCATCGCTTCCACGGCGGTAGTATTGGGGTAATAAGCCTTTATTGGCAACTGATATCTTTCCAAGGTGCGATTCCATACCGCATAGGTCTCCGGAAATAAGCGACCCGTTTCCAACGTAAAAATAGCCACCTCAGGCTGCACCTGCTGCGCCAAAATATGCGTAATAACCTGATCCTCGATACCAAAAGAAGTCGAGAAAACAGCCCTATCGCCATAATTTGAAGCTATAAAAGCCAATATCTCCTCGGCCGTAAGCGGCGCTAAGCTATTTTTTAAATTCTCCATTTCCAGCATTATTCCCCCCGCTTTAAACTATCCTTAGTATGCGCATTTAAGACCCTAATCTTCTCCTGCAAATCACCCTTAAGCTGCTTGCGTAAAGCCTGCATAAGCAGCAAAGTATCATCAATCTCTTCCGGCAACAGCTCATTGAAAAACTCCTTCAAGCGCTTAGCCATAGTAGGCGACTTTCCATTGGTAGAAATCCCCAGCTTCAAGTTTCCCTTCTGTACCACAGAGCCCAGGTAGAAGTCACATAGATCAGGTTTATCGGCAACATTAAGCAAGATATGAGCCTGTTGTGTAAGTTTTCTAACCTCCTTGTTTAAGGCCTCATTGTTGGTCGCCAAAACAACCAGATCCTTATCCAAAAGATCCGACGGCAAGAAACCACGCTGACTAATACGCACTGTATCCCTAAGCGCAGCAAAATCCCATACCTCGGGTAAAATATCCTGCGCCACAACATGCACAAAAGCAAAAGGAGAATTCGTAAATATAGCCTGAAGCTTCTCCAGACCAACAGGACCCGCGCCCACCAATAAAGTCTGCAGCTGATCCATTTTTACATAAATAGGAAACAAGGTATTCATACTACACCGCTAGAAGTTGAGCCTGCTGCATAACACGCTGGAAGGAGGCATGTTTACGCACCACCTCCCCTAATACCAAGATCGCCGGTACAGCAATTAAATTCTGCTCCACCTCCTCTAAAATGGTGTTTATACTGCCCAAGGCAATGCGTTCTGTTGGTAAGGAACCATTCTGAATCACAGCAATAGGCAAATCACCACGCCCCTGCTGCTGATAGAGGGCCACAATTTCTGGTAATTTAGCGTAGCCCATCAATAGCACCACCGTAGCATTCGTATGCACTGCCGTCAGCAAGTCATTCGAAAGCTTACCATCCGAGGTCGCTCCCGTTATCACCCAGAAACTCTCGCTAATACCCCTATATGTCAAAGGTATCTGCTGTAAAGCTGTTAAACCAACCGACGAAGAGATACCAGGTACCACAGCAGTGTCGATGTTAAACTGTCGGGCATAATCCAATTCTTCACCACCACGGCCAAAGACAAAAGGATCGCCACCTTTAAGGCGCACGACATGGCCATGTGTTAAGGCATAATCGACCAAAAGCTTATTAATATAATCTTGTGAAGTCGATAAACGCTCGGCCCGCTTGCCGACATAAATCTTGACGCATGATGGTTTAGCATAATCCAGTAGCTCGGCATTTACTAAGGCATCATACAAGATAACATCGGCATCCATTATTGCTTTTATTCCTTTGCGCGTGATAAGGTCAGGATCGCCAGGACCAGCGCCTACCAAGGTAATAAAGGGTTTATTTTTTTTCATTTCTCACTCTCCCTATTAATTTTAAACGTTTACGGAACGTAAAGCCTCCCTTCGGGCTGCAGCCTCATAATAAAACGCTGTAGCTTGAACGATGTACGTCTCAGCAAAATCCTTACTAGGCTGGTATTTATTAAGCTGCAACACCCGGTCAGCAAAAGACGTAGGAAAGGTAAATATCCCTTCCTGCACATACCGCAAGTCGAACTCCTGAATAACGGCAGACTGCGTACTTGAATTTACACCCTTATCCAAGAGCAAAGCCTTTGCAGTCCAGACAAAAGAGCTGTAACTATGGTAAATAGCATCCGCATACTGCTCCTTTTCAAGAGCCAGTTTTGCCCATTCAATTTTCTCCTCCGCCTCCAGGAGCAACGTCGCCACCAAGTCGATCATCACCCCGGCACATTCCCCAACACCTATTGCCGTTTCAAAATCCCCTTGATGCCCCCAGTCGATAAACTCCTCTGCCGTAAGCGTGCTTAAATCGGCCAGCGGTTTCAGCAGCTGATAGAAATAATCCTTACCGCGGCGTTCGTAATAACCCAAGAAATGCTCTTCGTTTTGCTTTTCCCGCTTAAAATCCACCAGCAGCAGGTCTACGACCTGCAGTACACGCTTCGTAGGCACCTTGATAACCCGCTCGGCAGCACGCCCTTCCCCATCCCCAATGGTACCTCCACCCAACATCACCTGCGCAGCAGGAACAACCTTCCCTTGCGCCTTTACCGAGCTGCCATGAAAACCAATATGCGCCAATCCATGCTGGCCACAGGAGTTCATACAGCCTGATATCTTAATTTTTAGCGCTTGTTCGTAAATAAAATCATCGTGAAAATCGTGTATATATTGCTCCAGCACGCGTGCCATTTCTGTAGAATTGGAGATGCCCAGATTACAGGTATCTGTACCCGGACAGGTTGTAATATCGGCCGTACTATCGTATCCAGGCTTTGCAAACCCCAGCGTCGTTAAAACATTAAATACATGGGGCAGCGACTCCTTACGGACAAATTTAAACATCAGATTCTGACCCTGTGTTATCCGAATATCATCCGCAATATGGCCCTGCAATTCCTGCAGTAAAATACGTGCTTTTTCGGTTGATATATCTCCCGTTAACACCTTGACATTAACACCGTAATACCCCTTTTGTTTTTGTTCAAAAACATTCGTTTGTCGCCATATAGCAAAGGCTGTAGAATCTACCGGTGTAACTTCGGCTAGGGCTACTGCCACTGGTGCGTCCACAGCAGAACTATCTGTCTGGGTATCCACCCAATACACCTGGTTTTTATTGGCTATACGTTCTTCCTCGATCAAGCGCAGCACTTCCGACAAACCTAGCTTTTGTACCAAATATTTAAACCGCGCCTTATTCCGATTATTACGTTCGCCATAGCGGTCAAAAACCCGTAACGTAGCTTCTATATAAGGAATAATCTGCTCTTCAGGCATGAACTCCTGCACCACATTGGCCAGTATAGGCTGCGCCCCTAAACCACCACCAAGCATCACCTTAAAACCACGTTTTTCAACGCCATCAGTTACAATAACCTTAGGGATAAACCCAAAATCATGGATATAGCTAAAAGCAGTATCGCGCTCAGACGATGAAAAAGCAATTTTAAACTTCCTTCCCATCTCCGCACAAATAGGGTTTCGTAAGAAGTAAGCAAAGGTAGCATGTGCATAAGGGGAAACATCAAAGGGCTCTAAGGGGTCTATACCTGCCGTGGCAGATGCCGTGACATTACGCACGGTATTTCCACAAGCTTCGCGCAATGTAATGTCGTCTTCTGCAAGTTTAGCCCATAATTCGGGTGTCTTATCCAGACTTACATAATGTATTTGGATATCCTGCCTTGTGGTTAAATGCAGGTTACTGCTGGCATAGGTATCCGAAATGTCTGCAATCTTTAACAGCTGCTTAAAGGTAACCTTTCCAAAGGGTAACTTTATGCGAACCATTTGCACCCCAGGCTGCCGCTGTCCGTATACACCACGGGCAAGGCGTAAGGACCTAAACTTCTCATCGGGTAATGTACCCGCTTGAAAGTCCTTAATCTTTCGCTCTAACTCAATGATCTCCTGCGCTACAATGGGGTTCTCTAATTCTGTACGAAAACTTTGCATGATTTAATATTATCCTTGGTTTTATAATATTTGCAATAATTATATCTATAAATAGGTAAATCGATAACTATTGCATCACAAAAGTATAAAAATAAAAACTATTTGCACTATATATTCTACCAAATTACTATATATTTGTGAAATAAATTTAAATGCTACTTCACCCATCCTAAATGAAAAAGAATAAAATACTACTAATCAGCGTTTTAATTCTTAATCTTTTGAGCAGTTGCGCACCAAAGGTAAAAGAAGGCTATGACGAAAAACTTGGATACAGCGGAAATATATCAATTTCTGGTGCTTTTGCGCTCTATCCAATTGTGGTATTGTGGTCTGAGGATTTTAAAAAATTGCACCCTCATGTGCGTTTTAATATCTCTGCTGGGGGCGCTGGAAAGGGTATTGCCGATGTTTTAACAAATATGGTTGATATCGGACTGGTATCTCGGGATTTACATCCGCAGGAAATAGAAAAAGGCGCTTTACCCTTATTTGTGGCTAAAGATGCGGTCTTAGGTACCTTTAATGCCAACCACCCCGATGCAGCACTGCTCAAAACACGCGGTTTAACGCAGGCGGAGCTACAGGATATTTTTACGGGTAATAAGTATAAAACATGGCGCGATATTGATCGACGCTTTTCAAATACTGCTATCGGAGTTTATGTGCGTTCCGATGCGGCGGGTGCTGCTGAAACCTGGGCGAAGTTCTTTAAATTGAGCCAAGAGGATTTAAAAGGTGTAGGTATATTTGGGGACCCGGGGTTAGCGCAGGCTATTAAAGACAATACCTTTGCTATCGGTTTTAATAATATCAATTATGTGTATGACCTAAAAACACAGATGACAACACCTAATATCGCCGTTATTCCAATTGACAAGAATAAAAATGGGAAAATTGATCCTGAAGAGGATTTTTACAGCAACCTGGATGAACTTATAGCAGCCGTTGCTGATCATAAATACCCTTCGCCACCAGCTCGGGATTTGGCCTTTGTAATTCAAAAAAACAATGCCAGCAAACTGATAAAGGAATTTATACACTTTGTCATGGCGAAGCAACAACAGGGTTACCTGCTTGAAAATGGCTATGTGCCACTTACGGATAAGCAAATAGAATTAGAATTTGAAAAGATACATACGCCATGAACAGGAGGTTACGAAAAGACTCTATAGTCAAAAACTGCGCCTTAGCGCTCCTTATCCTTACGGCATCCATTATTGTACTACTGGTGGTAGGCTTAGGGATAAAGGCGATGCCACTGCTGCAAACGCAGAACCTGCTGGATATCCTTACAGCCAGCGTGTGGTCTCCGCTAAAAGGTAACTTCGGTTTTCTGCCGTTTATTTTGGGTACGGCTTGGGTTACCTTCATAGCTTTGATTATTGCGGTGCCCTTATGCATTTTAGCGTCGGTATACCTGGTAGAGTACGCCTCAGACCGCCTACGCCAATTGGTCATGCCACTGATGAATGTCTTGGCGGCTATTCCGCCGGTTTTATATGGTGTGTGGGGGGTACTTTTCGTGGTACCCTTAGTGGGTCAGTGGATAGCGCCTATATTTGGCGTGACCACAACAGGCTATTCTGTTTTTGCTGGTGGAATTGTCTTGGCGGTAATGATCTTCCCAATTATGGTGAGTATTATGGTCGAGGTACTTCAAACTATTCCTTACGACCTGAAAGCGGCTTCCTTATCTTTGGGGGCCACCCGCTGGGAGACCGTGCAAAAGGTTGTTCTTAAAAAAGCTCGCCCCGGCATTATTGCAGCCATCGTTCTGGCCATATCCCGTGCCATTGGTGAAACCATTGCTGTATTGATGGTCTGCGGTAATATCCCTCAGATACCGAAATCACTATTCGATGCGGGGTACCCTATTCCGGCGCTTATCGCCAACAATTTTGGTGAGATGATGTCTATACCGCTCTACGATGCAGCGCTGATGTTTGCCGCCCTGTTGCTGTTTATTATTATCTTCGGATTCAACCTGATATCAAGAACCATCTTAAGCCGCTTGGAGGAGCATAACTAATGTCGAATATTAAATCCAGACTTCGCAACGAGAAAATCGCTAAAATTTGTATGCAGCTATCGGGTATCAGCATAACAGGTTCCTTGTTCCTTATTGTGGGCATTATACTCTACAAGGGGCTACCCTACTTAAGTTGGGAAATGGTAAGCCAGTCGCCACAAGGGGGCTTTTACATTGGCAAGGGTGGCGGAATATTAAACGCTATACTTGGATCTTTATATCTGGCCAGCGTATCCACCGCTTTAGCTGCCCTTATTGGTATCCCTATAGCCTTGTACCTCCATGTTTATGTGAAGCGCGACACCTGGCTGGTTAAGGCGGCGAAGCTATTGTTTGATGTGCTATTTGGAATTCCGTCTATTGTGTACGGCGCTATTGCCTTTAGTATAATGGTATGGCTGGGTATTCGAGCCTCCCTGCTGGGTGGTATAATTACCATCACGCTATTAACCATACCTATTGTAGTGCGTACTATAGACGAACTTTTGGCCACCATTCCTATAGACTTAAAAAATGTAACGAAATCACTGGGCGCTACACGTTGGGAGATTGCACAGGTATTATTGAAATACATTAAACCTGGCGTATTTACAGCGCTACTTTTAGCCTTTGGCCGTGCTATTGGCGATGTCGCAGGGGTATTGCTGACCACAGGTTTTAGTGATAATCTTCCGAAGTATATAGATGAGCCGGCGGCAACATTGCCCTTAGCGATTTTTTTCCAGCTGAGTAGTCCCATACCTGAGGTTCAAGGACGTGCCTATGCCTCGGCTTTAGTTTTAACATTTATCATTTTAATTATTGTTATATGCACACACATTCTAGCCTCGAAACAGAAAAAACACAAAATTTAGGTGCAGCAAATCATGTAGCATCCGTGCCTACTGCGTTAGCGCCGCATATACAAATCAAGGATTTGAATGTACATATAGAGGGTAAACATATTTTAAAAAATATAAATCTCGACATCCCCAATAATTCTATCACCTCCATTATCGGACCTTCGGGCTGCGGCAAAACAACGCTCCTGAAGACATTAAACAGGTTGTTGGACGACAGTAAAAATGTGCTGGTTTCGGGTTCGGTTTTAGTAAATGGCGAGGATATTTATGCTAAGGATGCTGAGGTAACCCATATTCGCAAAAAAATGGGCTTGCTATCTCAACGCCCCTTCCCCTTGCCTATGTCGATTTATGATAATATCGCTTATGGCCCGCGCATCCATGGCGAGCGTAATAAGAAGGTGCTGAACGGTATTGTTGAAACACAGTTGAAAAATGTTGGCCTTTGGGAGGAGGTAAAAAATCGGCTGGACAGCTCTGCTACAGGACTATCTATTGGTCAGCAGCAGCGTTTGTGTTTGGCACGTGGGCTCGCCGTAAAACCAGAAATAATATTAGGTGACGAGAGTACTTCTGCCCTGGATCCTATTTCAACACAGACGATAGAAAACTTACTTATAGAACTCAAAAAAGACTATACTATAGTCTTGGTAACGCATATCTTGCGTCAGGCACGCCGGGTATCCGACTATATTATCTTTGTATATGAAGGTGAAATCGTCGAATTTGGAAAAACCGAAGACGTCTTGTTAAATCCGCAAAACCCCATAACACGGCAGTATGTAAAAGGATTTATCTCCTAGTATAAAACGCCTCAGGGGACGTAGGTTATCCATACTAATCTATTATTATCCGATTAGTATGTATCCTTCTATTGCTGCGCTATAAACAATAGAAACAGTTTTTTTACGGTTTATTTGCTACCTAGGAGACGGCCTATTGAATTTTATGGCGTTGACCGTAGAATTCCTGGGGTAATCTTGCACCTTACCCTTACAGGGTATCTCCAAAGGACTGGCCTTTCCGGAAAATGCCTAAACATTAAGGCTAGCTATTCCAATAGCTAAGCGATTTTATGGAGCTCTTTTTTCTTGAAAATATTGGGTAGATAAAAGGGTTAAATACTGACAAATACCCCTATGTATTCTGCATGAAAAGTACGATTAACAAATACTAGCCTTAAGTACAGTATTTGAAGTCGGTTATGTATTTAATTTTACGGCAATTCAAAAAATTGAATAGATGCAATTATTGTTGGAAGAACCAACACGTAAAACTAAAAATATGAAAAATAAACACAAGTATCTCAGAAAAAACTACTATCGTAGAATCGCCTTATTCTTAATTCCTTTTTTATTTGCTCAAGCTTGCAATAAAATAAAAGACGATAACATTCCGGTATCAGAGGGTATGGCCGAAGTTTATATAGAAGTTAAGGATGATGGATATGCCGACGAAATAGCGGTTGAAAAACCGTTAAATCCATCGGCTAAAGTAAAGCTCAGCCAAGGATATACCTTAGCTGCCGAGCTGCTGCCTGTACCGGGTAATATAGGTAGTAAAGGGAATGGTAGTATTTGTAAGATGACCTCTAGATATCTGGCCCAAGGTAGTTCTGAAAATTTGAAGTATAAGGTTGTACTTTTTGATAAGGAGGGGGTATTTCTTTCTGAAAACAATTTCTCGTCAAAACAGGCTATAGAAGCGAATGCATTTCCTTTGCCTGCTAATGCCCCATACACCTTGATTGTCTATGCTGTAGACGGTACAAGTAAACTGCCGGAGATTACTTTTACTGGTGGTAAAACCTTGGCTTCATCGCAGCTTTTGTTTGATAAAACTGTTGATTTAACGTATTTCCGTAAGGATTTGTTCGTTTCTAATACTGCTAGGCAGGTTATTCATGCATCTTTAAAACATAAATTCAGTGCGCTAATTACGACGATTGATGCTAGCCAACTCGGCCATCCGATAAAGGCATTAACTTCAAGTTTTAATCCTGATTATGGAAAGGTATCCTTTAATTTGGCAACAGGTGAGATCCATAGATCGGGTACTGCATCAAACACGGCGATAGTATTCCCTGCTCTGAATACAATCGCTGTAACCAGTGTGCCTACGGTAATTAATGCGGAGGGGGCTGCAACATTTACGATTTCCAATTTTGAAGCCGGACCACTTAAATTTAAGGCTGTGGTTGGTTTTGATAATTTTAAAATTAAACCTGGTGTATTATACAAGCTAAAACTTACGCTTGTTTCTACAGATGATCGTTACCTGATGTATAAAGATCAGGCTGCGGCACGCATTAATGGGCAGATTTGGATGCTTGGTAATGTGGGTAGTAATGCGACAGCGCAATCTTTGGAGATGCGCAACAACGATTATGTTCAATTGGAGAATATACTCTTTCAGCATGGCGATTATTTTCAGATTGGAAATAGTAACGCTGTAGCCAATAAGATTATAACACGCCAAAATATTACGGATTGGATAAAAACGGATAATACGAGTATTTGGAGTACGGGTACCGAGGAGAAACCTGTGAAATCCAAAAATGACCCCTGCCCTACAGGGTATAGGGTTCCTACAAATACGGAGTTTAAGGCACTAATGGCGAATACCTTAATTACAAATTATGGGGACATAAAATCTGATCCGAAAAATTTTAATGCAGGAAGGTTGTTAGTTAGCAAAGCTAAAAACGAAATTAAATTGTTTTTCCCCTTACAGGGGCTGCTCGGTATTGAATCTGGTGAAAAAGATGCTCCATGTGCAATCGCATCGCGGGGTCTTTTAGGGTATTATTGGACGAGTACTTTGTCGAATGGCGACAAAGTAAAAGTTAATTGGATCCGTTTTAGTGGAAATGACCACGCACGTTTTGAATCTGTTAATTTAACGGATCTTTCTAAGGATGCATTAAATATTAGATGTATTGCTGAATAAATCTGTTCGTTAGATAACTGAGTTAACTATCGAATTTATAGTATAATGCCGCTGCTTATTTTTATAGGTAGCGGCTTTTTTGGGGAGTCTAAGTGGGCATAGCTATCCTATACATAGTATGCTTCGAGATGGTAAAGTTTTGTATCGTTTGGTTTTAACTACTTCTCTATCTGCTGCAATGGGAAGGTTTTTGAGAGCATTTAGTACCGTATTCTTCCTATACATCCTTAGGCCGTTAGTTCACAAAAATTAACTTTTAATTTTTAATGATCTTATACTAAGGGTTTTGAAATTTAAAATAAGCTGTTTATCGGGTTCTTAGATGAACAGCTTATTTTTATGTGATTTATTTTTTCTTTTTTCTCTTTTTTACGAATTTGCTGTATAGGTTTTTAACTAATGCTTTGACTTTATCTAATGTTTTTTTCTCTTTCTTTTGACTTGCCTTGCTGCTGTTTTTCTTTTTAGTGGACTTGGGTTTGGCGCTGGATTTCGCGTTTTCTTTTTTCGATTTGTTCTTTCCTTTACTGCCTTGGGTAGGTCTTGCTTTACTGTTTCCTTTTTCTTGTTTGTCTGGTTTGTCTGGTTTGCCTGGGCTGTCTTTTAGGTTTTCTTTGTTAACCTTGGCTGCTACTTGGTCCTTCGTTTTGGTTTTATTTGTGCTAATGGTCTTTGTTTTTGGTGCCTTTGTTGCTGACGCTGATTTTTCTGCTATGGCGGTTTTTCCTTCCGTACTTTTCGTGTTCGTGCTAGCCTTTACTTGCTTGGTATTAGTTTTATTATTATCCTTAGGGCTTAAATTTGCTTTAGAAGGTTTAGCTGGTTTAGCTGGTTTAGATGTTTTTTTTGGCGCTGCCTTTATTTCTTGATTTTCAGTTGTGTGCGTACTTGCGCTTACTGCTGTACTTTTATTGGCATCATTGTTATTATTATCAATATTAGTATTAGTTGAGCTTACCTTTGGTTTCGCTCTTCCTGCTGTTCGTTCTGTTCTTGCTGTACTAACTTTCCTTGTTGTTCTTACTGGTTTTTTTTTATTATCTTCAAGATCTTGAGTATCCTGTGTATCTTGATTATTTTGGTTATTTTGGCTAGCGTTTGCTACTGCCCTGCTGTTCGTGATGTCGCCTTTTTCGATTTCTGGGGCTCCCGTATTTGTATTGCTCGCCCTTTTTACGGTTTGTTTTGCTACAACATCTACTTCCGCTTTCGCTTCTGTTGCTTCTTGCGCTGGGCTTGTCGTCGCTTTTTTTCTGTATGCTCTCTTTGGTTTTACTGCTGCATTGGGACTGCTTGTGGCGGCTGTGCGGGCAGGCGTAGCTTTCGTCGTATCGTTTTTCGTGGTTGAGCTTGGATTTTTTGTGCTGCGGCCTGCTGTTGCTTTCGCCGCTTTATCTCCTTCAGCTTCGGCTACTTTCGCTATTGTTGTTTTCGGTGTTCTTGTCGCCATAATTTTAAGGTTATTATTAACAATTAATTAACAGACTAATATACAGCAAAATATGTGCTAAACTTTATTTTAGCTTAGAATTTTTGCAGATTTTGCTTATTTACCATTCTTTTTTTATGTAATTTTGCTTTTCATAACCTGGGGTCGACCGGAATTGACAGGGTAGCGATGGTTATGTAAGCATGCAGTGCGTTGTTAGTCTAGCACTTTAATCTGAACTTTCAACTTTATAAATGGCGAAGAAAACTACGCCTTAGCTGCTTAATTTAGAATTAAGATCTAGCTTTTGTCTCGTCGGGCTTTGTTCTACCGCTCGACATTAGAGGCACCGAATCGTAGAACTGGTTTGTGTGATATTGCTAAACATAAATGAGAAACAGCAAATAAGGGGTAAGTTATAGGTTAGCAACCCACCTTTCTTACTCTCGAAAATTAAAGGGAAGCTAAGCATGTAGAAAGCGTAAATCATACTATGTTTGGACGAGGGTTCGAATCCCTCCGGCTCCACAAAACACCTTGTAAATCAAGTATTTATAAGTTTTACACCCAAAATTACACCCGATAATTTTGGGTGTTTCTGTATTAATACGGTTCAAAATTTAATTAATGAGGTTATTTAAAAATATTCCTTTATCGTATTACGCTGTAACTCGCGAAAGTTGTATTAAAAGTTCGAATACTGCCAGTCTAACAAAAGACACTGATTATCAGCGCCTTTTGTTATTTACGGACATATTTCGGACAATTTTCATTTTTTTAAAGTACAATTAAGATAGGTAAATCTAGAATAGGGTGTTGTTATACTTGCTTTTTATAGAAATTATAAATAGTCCAAAGGACTTGGAGTTTTCTTCTTATCAATAATTGTGCAATGTGTAAAGATCATTGTCGTTTTAATGGACTTATGTTCTAATAGCTCTTGATTTATACAAATGTCTATAGTAGACTGAACCAAAAACTAAAACAGATGTCAAAGAGCATGCACTTTGACATCTGTTTTAGTTTTTGGTTTGATTAGTGCTTTCTTTTAGAACAAGCTATACACTGCGTTCACTATAACGACCTGTTTTCTCTCCTTCAATTAGATAATCAGTAGGATTACGTATGCCACAGCTATAAATTGTTATCAAAATCGCTTTGTATTTGAATTATCGGTACTATCAAAAAGTCTACGCACCTCTTCTTTTGATAAGATTCGGGTAATTTTGTTTCACTACGCTTAGGTTATAAGAAATTCAAATGAAGTGATTAATCTAGCAATAAGTGGTATAGTTTTATATACCACCAACTAATGATCGCTGGTAGGAAGAACTGGTTTTGTCATCAATAACTTTCTTGTTGAGAAAAGCTACTATTCTTGAGAAAGGGATTAGAGAGAGCTTTTTATCTCCATGTCTGCCTTTCAAAAATATCGTTACGTACTCTTTGTAAGATTTTTTTTACCAGTAGCATAACGTTGTAGGTGCAAACACTCTTCAAAAGCTGATAAAATTATTTCGCTATCCATATACTCTAAAAGGAAAGATAATAATATCTGTTTCGTTACCCATAATAATTGACAATGATATTGAGTTGATATACAGAAAATTACTATATTTAAGAACTTGATGACGAAATTCTTTTTTAGAGATTATCTGGCGTAACATTATTTCGTTTAAAAAGTAGTTAGCGTAATGCTTTCACCGAAAAAACGTTTAAAATATGAATCCAAGTTATTACCAAAATCAAATTAACCGAATTGAAAAGGAAATTGCAGATTTAAATAAAAAAATCGCAGATGAAAATAAAAAGGAAATAAATAAGAATAAACAAATTGATTCAGTTAATAGAACAATAAATAAAAACACATCACTATCATCTTTACAGAGTAAACAAAAGCAAATTCAAGGTTATCAAAATGATATTTTTAATTGCAAAAAAAAGGTAGCTGATTACCAACAAAAAATTGCATCAAAATCTGTTGATTTAGGAAGAAAAAAACAAGATTTAAGAAAAGTCGAAGAAGCTGAATTTAAAAAGCAGAATCAGCAAAAGCTCGATATACAAAAAAAAATGCAACAATCTATTAATGAGCAAAAATCTCAACTAGATTTATTAATAAATCAAAATTATTCTTCAAAAACTTCTCAAATCGAGGATAAAGATGTTGAAGTAGCCAAGCTTTATGATTTTTTTATTTCTCACGCTTCTGAAGATAAAGAAGATATTGTTAGAAGTTTAGCTGACAACCTAAAAGAAAATGGGTTTTCCGTTTGGTACGATGAATTTGAGTTAAAAATTGGTGATAGTCTAAGAAAAAAAATAGACGCAGGTTTAATTAACTCTAGGTATGGAATTGTAATTATTTCACCTTCATTTGTAAAGAAAAATTGGACGGAATATGAACTTAACGGAATGGTAGCTAGAGAAATGAACGGTCATAAGGTTATTCTTCCAATTTGGCACAAAATTTCTAAAGATGAAGTTTTAAAATTCAGTCCAACTTTAGCAGATAAGATGGCTTTAAATACCTCAATTCATTCTACAGAAGATATAATTAACGCTTTGAGGGAAATATAAAAAAGCCCTCCACTAACATCGTATTGAGGAAATGGCAGGTTATGGGAGAAATTGAAAGTTTCTCCTTTTTTGTCGCAACAGCCTTTTATATTTTCTTTTTTCATAAATTTAGAAAATAATAAAAGGCAGTTGCTTAGCTTAGGGCAAGATTGAATGTTTAGGCTTTTTAGTACGCCCTATAGCCAATACGCGGATAGTTATAGGCAATTTTAAAAAACATATAGTAGACCGTTAAATTCTATTTTGTTACTTTGTAAAAATTAAAAAACTAATAAAAGTGGAAAAAATACTTATAGAAAACTTTGGTGGAATAAATAATATGGAGTTTGACTTTAAGTCAATTAACATACTTATTGGGCCACAAGGTTCTGGGAAAAGCATAACAGTTAAATTGCTATATTTCTTCAAAAACTTTATAAATGAGATAATAAAAAGTATTGAAAATGAAGAAACTAAAAGAGACTTAGACCAAAAGCAAAAAGAAACATTTATAACATTTTTTCCTAAAGAATCTTGGAGCAAAGAAGATTTTTTTATTTCATACTCATATGAAAGCACTTCTATATACATCAAAAAAATTGATAACAAAATAAATTTTGACTACTCTGATAATGTTAAGGCTGTAATAAAAAAAGGAAAAAAGATTTATCAAGATGAAAAAGCTAAGCTTCTGGAAAATAGAAAAGTTCCTAATTTTAGTACTAAAAGACAAATTAATGAAAAAATTCAAAAATGTGTCAAAAATGAATTAGGAAGTCTTTCTACTTTTGACCAGTTTTTTATTCCAGCTGGTAGAAGTTTTTTTGCAAATATCCAAAGCAGCATATTTTCTTTTTTAAGTGATAACAGGTCTTTAGACCCATTTCTTATAGAGTTTGGTTCCTTTTATGAGAACTTAAAACGTTTTTATAATGATCTTTTATCTGATGAAAAAAATGACAAAGAATATGATGAACTAATTTCAGAAATATTAAATAGTACTTATGTCAGAGAAAAAGAGAAGGATTATCTAGTTCACAAAGACCATAGAAAAGTAAATTTAACTAATGCTTCATCTGGACAACAAGAAACCCTACCACTAATAATAATTCTTAAAACTCTTACAAGAATTAATTCTGTAGGAGGAGGTTTTACACTTTATATTGAAGAACCAGAGGCTCACTTATTCCCAACTGCACAAAAACGAATAGTAGAACTATTGGCTCGTACATTTAATAGTACTGACAACAAATTTCAGATATTTGTTACAACTCATAGTCCATACATACTTTCTTCTTTCAATAATTTAATTTATTCTGGAAACATAAAAAATAAATTGAAATCTGAAGGAAAGAAAAACTATAAATTAAATAAAATTATTCCTACAAAAGAACAGTTAGAAAGTGATATGTTTAGTGTTTATTCATTAAGAAATAATGAACAAAGATATTTAATTGAAAAAGATTCAAAACTTATTTCACCTACTATATTAGACTCAGTATCAGATGAGATTTCAGTAGAATTTGATAAACTTCTTAATATTGATTTTTCAAATGAATTGTAGAATAGAATCATCTCAGAAATTATTTACATTTGAGGAGAAGAAAAGTAAATTAACTCTTGAAAATGTTGATCAAGTTACTTCAACTAAAATAATTGTAGACGGTTGTGAAATAAATGACGAAACTATAAGATGTGATTATATGTTGTTAGCTAAAGGACTAGAGTTTTATATTGAACTTAAAGGTCAAGACTTGGCTCATGCCGTAAATCAAATTAAAGCAACAATTAAACGCTTATCGGCAGACTTAAAAATCAAGAATAAAAAAGCTTACATAATTTGTACAAGAAGTCCTCTGAGTTCAACACAAATTCAAAATTTTAAATTTGATTTATTGAAAAACTATAATTCCGATTTACAAATAAAAAGTTCTCCTTACAGGGATAAATATTAAAAAATTGCCTACGACAAGGTATTGCCAAAAGCGAGGCTGAACAGCTTCGATTGTAAATTTGTGCAAGATTCAATATTTGTTCTACTATTGAATTTTTGTACTGAAAATCCCCGCCTTCGGCAATACCCGAACCGTTATTCAGGACTATTTAAGTTTCTGATCTCCTGACGTTTTCGGTCTATACTGTTTAATAATTTGTTTTCCTCCTCTCTTTTAACTACAAGGTCATGGAATTTATTGGGATCATGTGTGTATGTGGAGTCAATATGCGATGTAATATTTGGCAACTCCAATTCCATCATTCGGTAACGCATCTCATATGATATTCTATTGTCAAGCTGTCTGTTCTTCTCGTATAGAGCACCAAGCCCTAGCGAGATAACGACCGAAAATAATACCATAAGAACAGCCATAGGAGTCGATTTCAAATCGATGCCATATTGATATTTCACGATGACCTGTTCGGGAATCGCTGAAATTTTTGACACAATCTCTTTTTCTTTGTCTGCTAGTACGACTAATTCCCGTCTAGATGTAATGGCAATTTCATTGGCGACATCTTGAAGTGCCCCATAATCGTTAATGATCTTGGATAGAACATCATTTTCCCGTTTAATAAATTGCTTGATTTGTTGTAGTAGTTCCTGATCTTTGGAGCGCATTACATGAAATTCTCGCATGTTTTTTTCATTATCTGAAAGCAGGGATACAATTGTCGGCATGATTCGTACAATATCCTGCGTGATGAGGTCTGTGTTTTCCTGCAATGCGCTTACCTGTTGCAATAAGTTTTCTAATTCTGTATGCATAGTGTTAACGTTTTAATCCGTAGTTTTCTTTCTTTTTACTTTTTTTAATCAATGGATCGTCTTGCTCTGGTGTAATTTCGGGGATCGAAAATAAAGGTGATGCTATATGACCAAAGGTTTCCCCGAGGTTGGTTTCCGTAAACCGATCTTTCGAAGCAATACTTTCTACCTTGTAGTTTTGTTCTATAAAATTATCGAGCCCATTTAAAGCCTTATCGATCTGCCCAAAGCCCAAAGAGCGGTCAATGGCCGATCCTCGAAATGTCTGTCCGTCTTTGATGAACGAAATACCCTGAACCTCATCTGATCCCGATCTGTACTTAAACTGCATTTCTACACCTCTGTAACGGATATAATTTTGTAGTTCATTCCAGTTTCTGCTATTACGAATGCCAGCCTTCACCGTGTCGTAAATTTGGTATTTCGTCAGATCATTACCTTTCAGTCTTCCTCTGTTAACATTCTTTTTGCCTTCGGACTGCTTAAAGCCATATAGCGCATTAAGTTCCTTGCAGGCTTTAAAGCTTCTTATACCGCTGATTGCTGTTGGAGATAGTCTTACCATAATCGTTCACACGGTTGTAAATAATATGGATATGATCATGCTGGCGGTCGTGGTGGCGTACCATTAAGCACTGGGTATCCCTAATATCTAATTTTGATAGGTAACGCTTAGCTGCGGATACCACGATGTCATTATTCAGCTTGTTCTTATCTTCTGTGTTCCACGAAAGAATAATGTGTCCGACTGCCTTGCCCAATTTGGGGTTAATCATCCTCTGAAAATTAAAATCTTGTGTGATGGTCTTTGCCGAATCCGTCCGCAATCCATTTGCATGGATAATCTCACTATCTTTTTTCAAGGCATATCCAACGCATCCGCCGAATGATCGGCCCTCAATTATCTTCGCTATCATGATGCAGTAGTTTATTGATACAATGGTTAATGTGATGGATCGTATTTTTGCATTCCTGAGCCACCTCAATTAGTCCAGTCTGGTGTGCTTTTTTAGTCAGCTGATTTAGATTGTTCGAAGCCCCTGCGATCGCCCTAAAAGCTTTTAACTGTTCTTCGGTAAACCTAGGTGTAATTTTTCGTAGAATCGCAGATTTGCGCACCCATTCCGATTTGCTCATACCTGCAATTTTTGCGTTTTGCAAAACCCTGTTATGTTCGTTTTCATCGAAACGGACATTGATCCTGAACTGTTTTTTATTTTCGAGTGCGGGTCTTCCGCCTTTTTTCTTGTTATCTTTCATAATCTTCTTTTTTAGCTGTGACCATCGGGAGTCAATCGGTTTTGGGGTCACCAAAACACAACCTTGCTACCTACCTATTCGATAGTTTTCTCCCCGATTGGATATTATGGGTTTGTTCTTCGGATGATGTAAAAATTAGGTAGTCATTGACATCCTTTATATCACAATTCTTTTTCTGCAATTCCTCCATTCCGTTTTTAAGAGTGTGTGTGTTTTCGAAGTGACTTCGTAAAGTATTGTAAGATTTTACACCGCTGGTATCTGCGTCCAGATAACTTGTTATACCGTTATGTTGTTGTAAGAATGGAAATGATTTTTTCAGATTTGCGGTCGTATTCAAGACGCAATAATTAGCAACTAAATAAGGCTTGCCAGCGTTCTTTTTTAAAGTCATATAGGAAAGACAGTCGGTAAAGCCTTCAAGCAGTACAACGTCCTTATAACCGTTGTTAATCGTGGTAATGTCCTTGGTTAAGAGGGAACGTTTGTCATAGCTGTTGCGCAATTCAAATCCACCAGCATCATTCTTAAAACAGACAGCAAAAAATGTCTGTCCTTTTGCTGTCCGATAATAGATTTCCTGACAGTAAGCTTTGGCAATTTCAATATCTATTTTTCGTTCTTTGGTGAGATAGTCTGTTAATGCTTTGTTCTCGAGTGGTTTTATTGAAAGTATGGTGTAACCACGTTCATTTTCATATTGCATTGCTGGCGCTTTATCTAATATGGTCAGCTGGTGAAAAGAAAGGACATTTTTTCTTTCATCAGCCCAATCCAGTACAATAGATAGATTGTCTGTTTCCAGAAACTTCAACAAAAAATCAATGTTGTTACCTCCGAAGCCTTCTGAATGTGAATACCAAATGTTTCTATGGATATCGACTTTTGTCGAAGCCGTTTTTTCGTTCCCGCCATTGAATGGATTTCTAAACCATGCTTCACGACTGTTCATTCTGGTACATGGAATCCGAAGATAATCTAATATGGATATGAGCGGTATACGCTTTAATTCAGTGCATGTCATAATCATAATTTTAAATAGGTTTAGTTTAGTCTATTACTATATAGGGGCAGACTAAACTAAACCTGTTTTTTAATAGTAAAATTCAGGGTTGAACTGATAGGTTTTATCAGTCTTGATGATCATCCGTTTGTTCTCCAAAAAGGTCTTTAGCTGTTTCGCTTTATTAATTCCAAAATTGAAACCTTTTGACAGATAGGCGTCCTTTAGTCTTGCGACAAAATCATCATAAGTACAGGTGATTTCTGAATCATTAAACAATTCCTGCAATACCTCTCGATGGTTCTCTTCTGGTAATTCCTGATAGCTGAATCCTTTTTTAGCTTTCGGACTTGTTAAGTCGAAATTTTCATCAAGTACAGGTATACCATCGTCAATAAAGAAGGTGAATGGTTCAAATTCGATATCCCTGATGAATTTTGGTGCTACGGTGCTGTAGTTGGCATCCAGATCACTTTTAGTTATTTGGAGAATGGATTCGGCTTTGTTGTTCAATTCTGTTCCTAAGTGCCCCCGAGTATTATCATCTCCTTTGTTTAAGTGTAGTACAGTATGAATATGGATATTGAGTTCCTGCGACCACTTCATCAGTTTGTTCGTGATTTCAGTCGCTTCGGTAACGTTATTGATATCGTAAACGAGATCTCTAATACCATCGATGATAAGGAGTGCAATCCTACCAGCATATTTGTATAGCGCATATTCAATGATATTGATACGTTCCTTGGTGGGGTATTCTCTTAAAGAGATAAACTTTAAATTACCGTGGACTTCTGAAGTTGGATAATCAATGAGCTTGTATATTCTGGAAAGTAATCTATGGCAATGGAACTTACTCTGTTCCGTGTCACAATAAAGTATCACTGGACGAGTTGGAGGAACTTTAACCTTATATTGTAATACTTGTTTTCCCCTCAATGCAGCAGCGACCATTGAGATCACGTTGAATGTCTTCCTGCTCTTCGCCTTTCCCGTGGATGCGCTGAAATTCCCAAGGGTTCCAATGACGGAATCCGAATTGCTGATCGTTATCATAATAGGAGGTTCTTTAAATTCATCTGTTATTTTAACTGTAGACTTTTCAAGAGCTTCGACAATATTCTGATTAAATGGAATCATATGAACCTCCTTTTCTTTTGATTGGTATACTCCTTAAACAATTTTAAAGCAAGCCGAGTATCAACAATAATTGTCCTTTGATCCTGTTGAATCGCACCAGTAATTACACCACTGTTTTTTATTTTCTGTGCTTTCGATTTGCTACAATTAAACAATTGCATGATACCCGAAATACCGTATACGAATTCAGGTAATGTGCTTTTAGCTTCTTCTTTAGGTATTTCTGCGATTGCTTCTCGTTGAATAGCAAGTAATTCCTCACCAGTCATCATAGCGACTGGCTTTGATAGTAATTCACGAATGTTCATGTTCTTATTAATTGAAATTAAACAATAGCCGTGCGCATCGGCATTTAATGTTCGAACATGAGCTAAGGTAAGAGGTTAGTATCGTGGTAAATAAGTGGTAGAATAAAACACAACGACAATTATTCAACTTATTATCAGCTAGTTATATAAGGGTAGGTGATTTTCTTTGTGGTTCGTTTGTAAACTAAATCTTTAAAAGTATTCAAAAACTCATTTAAGCGGATTGTTAATTGTTTGAATGATTGAATAAGTCTTCTAAAAGTTTATATAGCTTCTTCCATTTTCTACTACTTTGGATTTGTCGATAGTGTGCTTTATACGATGATAGTTTGATATTTTGCATATTATGGATTTTTTCTAACCACTTATTTCTGGCAACGTCATCAAGACGTTTGGAAAAAGAATCTATAAGATAGTACAATATAAAACCTGGTGAAATTTTTAGATTGATTTCTTTATTCAGGTTGATTACAGTGTGAAAAGTTTGAGCATCTACTTCGATAACCTTATTCTCAATTAAAGCTTCATAAACAGCTCCTACCAAAGACATTGGAAAATATTCATAATATTCGTCGTTTTGGAAATTTTCTCTGTATATATCAAAGAGTGGCTTTATCCTCACTCTCAACACATTAGTCACCTCTTCAAGGATAGATTTTGTTAATTGAAAATCATTCTCGAAAAATTGTTGTGATTCATGGATTTTGGTTTCGTAGTCCTGTAATTTAGATTGAAAGATTGGTTCAATCCGGTCAATTTCCAATTCGGCCCTTATCCTACGGGAATCATCACCTCCGTAGAAATAACTATCCAACGATCTTTCAAGTGCTTCTTTTTCCTTTCTAACTTCTGTAAATTTCTTTGTATATTTTTTGACTTCAAGTTCAATAATTTCATATTCCCGACGAAATGCTTCTATGGATGAATTTGCTTCAATCTCAAAATTTCTGGTATTAACCAGTCCAGCTAATCCATGATAAACGGCATCAAAATTTCTGGTTAGTCCAATGATTTTTTCACGACTAGAATTGACAAGAAGATAATTGATAACTTCTTCAACAGATGGGGAATCCAAACGCTCTAATACAGTTCGCTTTACTTCGGCTAACTTATTCCAGCCAAAATACTGATTATTTATCTGTTGGTGTAGAACCTCCTCATACCGACGTAATAATGTTAGAAAAGATATTAACTCATTTTCTTCTTTTTGCATACTCCTTACATTTTATTAAACATTTCCATAGCTTCGCTAAGCATTTCGTCTACGGTATCGATATAGGGTTGCATAGATTTATAATCTGAGTGTCCAGTCCATTTCATCATAATATGGACAGGTATTCCAAGAAACAAACCGTTGCATATAAAAGAACGTCTTCCAATGCGAGAAGTTAATAACATGTACTTCGGGACAACCTCTTCTATACGCTTGTTCCCTTTATAATAGGTTGTCATAAGCGATTCATCAAGTCCAACTAATTCGCCAAGTTCCTTTAGGTATTCATTATATTTCTGGTTAGAAATTACCGGTAGAGCCTTTTTGTTCGGAAATCTTTCGTCCTTATACTTGTTTAAAATTGCTTTTGTGTGGTTATTAAGGTCGATGATGAGTTTATCATCTGTTTTGATCGTCACTACTTCTATATACCTCTCTTTCACGGCATCTTTTGTTAATGCATATACATCTGAGTGTCTCAATCCTGAATAACAAGTGAAAATCAGTATATCACGAACACGGTGTAAGTATGATTTTTCTTGCGGAATATCGAAAGCCTTAATTTGATCGATCTCTTGCCCAGTAAGAAAAACGACTTTTTTTTCTATTTTCTTAATTTTCGGACGGTACGAAAGGAATGCTGAATTCGTCCCCCCCCCTCTCTATATCCCCAACGAAGAAACCATTTTAAGAACTTTAAATGTTTTTCCAGTGTCGAGTTTTTAAATCCTCGCCTCTTCAAAAGGAAATCCATATACTTATCAAGTGTAGTATTATCAAAATCATTAACAGCGATGTTTGGTTTAAAATCGTGGAGGTGATTTCTGACCGTTCGAAGTTTTTTTTGTGTGCCTTCAGTCCAATTGTTAAGTTTACGGTTCTCTTGAATAAATTGATCGTAGTAATCAAAAAATTTACTTTGTATTGTTGCTTCGGGAGAATTTTCATTTTTTGGTTTTATCTTATCATTTATCTCATTCCTTAGTGTTGACTTCGAAGGGACTGCCCCTTCAATTTCATAACTTTTGAAGATATCCTGAATGACGCTCTCGATTTTTAGGAGTGATGCATTTATTTCGTTTGCAGATTGTTTGATTTTATTTGTTGTGCCAATTTTTACACGTTGCTTTTTATCATCCCATTTAGATACATCAACTCGAAAGCCACTGGATAAATCCAGTCTATCACCGTCATAGTTGATTCGGACTCTGATAGGTACATTTTCTATGACTTCTATACCGTCCTTTTTACGCTTTTCAAGTGAAAAAATTATATTTCTTTTGATGTTCATTTTTGGATGTATGCAAAATAGCTTCACCCAAATTTACACCCAATTTTTCAGAATACCTAAAAATTCCTAAAACCCTTAAATAACATTAAATAACTGAATTACAGTCATTTTTATATTTAATTAGGTTTGTAAAAATCTTTAAAAACCTATAAAAAAAGAGCCTCCGGCTCCACTTGACGGGATAATTGAAAAATTATCCCGTTTTTTTGCATAATAAAATAGCCTATTTCCCTCATTTTCAATTTATTACCAACAAAAGCTTCCGTGATATACGGAGTTCGATAGATGCCATTCTCCTAGTATAAAAAGTCATCGAACACCATTTTAATGAGTTCCTGCTTTTCTATTGTGTTAGCTTCTGTATAAACGTAATTAAGATCTGAAAGATAAATTGGCTCATGATTTTTTAGAGGGAATAACCCTCCTGGATTTTGTTTCCATGCTTTGAATTGTTGAAATCCATAATATAAAGGGTTTGTTAGTATTCGTTCAACGGCAGTAGTTGCCGTGCGTTTTAATTCCATTTCTATAGCCTTTTCTTTTTTTTTGTATAAAGCAACTCCTGCTATATAAGCATCATAAATATATCTAACAACAAATGCTTCACTTTCATCCACTATTAGACGACTTACCTCATTCTTACCCTCCTTTTTATAACCAAATGGGGCCCGCCCGCCTTGAATCCAAAGTCCTTTAACTGCTTTGGCTGTATAGATTCCTGCATTTATATCATTCTGTCTTTTTATATTTTCAGAATTGCCCATTAAAAATTCAAGCCCCATTATAAAGAATGAATTATGATCCATACAATCATAATTTGATCCTCTACTAGCGCTTTAAGCTTCCAGCTCAAAAATTGCAATTTTATTTGTTGGTTACCTTCATAAAATCGAAGAAGTAATTCACATTCATTACCACTTGTTAATAGCAATGGTTCATCCATATCTGTCTCATGTTTTAGCTCCTGAAAGCCTACATTTTGCAGAATAGTTTGTAGCTTATTAGCTTCCTTCATTGATTTCCGGCCGGTGTTAAAAATTGAAATCCAATTTTCAACCGTCAGTTCCTCTAAGGGAGAATCCCTATTTACGAGCTCAAGATAATTATAGGTTCCTTGGTAACCATCAATATTTATTATACTTACCTGAGTGTCATTTTTGAATCCATGATTGGATAAGATAAAAGATTAACAAGAAATAAGTACATCATACAATGATAAATCATTGGATTTAGATTCCTTAAACAAATATACGAAGAGTGCTTTGTCAATGATAAAATCATTAATAAACACAGTTGAATCTTCTTCAGAAGAATTCTTCAATCCTTGAACAATAGTCTTTTTCTTCATAAATTAAATTGAAATTACAGGGGGTACCCTGACTATAATTTTAATTAGATGTTTTAATTCTAAAATTTTCCTCTAGTTGCTTTCTTTCCATTCCGGATTTACTTTTCGTTCCTCCAAAATTATAGCTCAAGTTTAAACGATATACCCTTGTTTCTGGCTTAATATTAAATGTGTAATCCTGGACCTTTATATTGCTATAAAATTTATAATTTGATGTATTGAAAATATCATTAACGGCCATCTTGAGGTTTACCTTATTATTAAAAAAATTCTTAGATAGTCCTAAATCAGCAAAATAAATAGGTTTTATAACATCTTGAGCATAATATTCTCTAGACTGATAATTGAAACTAGCTTCAAGGGAAAAGCTATCTGAAATCTTATATTGATGATTTGTAGTAAAATTAAATGAAATGAGAGCTAAATTATAATTACTTCCAAGAAAGTCTTTGTATAAAAATCTATTTTGATAAACCGTAATATTGTTATAAGTAGTCCAGTTTTTCAAAATTTTAATTTCCCTATTCACATTTAGACTAGTCGAATTTTGTGCATAAATATTTTCAGTAGTTTGAAAGAGATGCTTTCGCAGTGTATCAAGTTTAATAACTCCCGTCATAAAATCCTTAGTTCTTTTATGGCTCAGAGAAACAACAAAATTGTTAATAGAATAATTCAAACTAAAGGAATTAGTATATTGAGGTTTTAAAAAGGGATTTCCTTTTAAATAGGTAAAAGGGTCCGTAAAAAACACAAATGGATTTAATTTTGAGTAAGCAGGTCTATCGATCCTTCGATTATAGTTCAAACTTAATTGAGACTTATCTGAAATATTTTTTGTTAAATTAATACTTGGAAAAAAATCCCAATAATTTCTTTTAACAGTACCGTCTTTGTCAGATGGTTCATTTATCGATTTTGTTTGTTCAACTCTAAATCCCGATTCGATATCCAATTTCATGAAATTGAACTTATATTTAACGAATCCAGCATTAATCTTTTCATCGTATAGAAAACTATCATTTAGATTATCTGTTTTTTGTTCCTTAATCAACTGCGAAAAGATATTATTGGTTTTTACTTGGCTACTTTTGATTCCGAAATCTAGCGAACTTGAATTTTCGAAAACATATTTATAGTCAATTGATACTGCTCCCACTGTGATTGTTGTAGGGGCATCAACCATTAAATTAGATTTACTTTCTACGCCAGATCCAAGTGTGGGTTTCAAAACATTGAAATAATTGCTAGACTGGGTATTTCTATAATTAGCATAATCTAGGGATAAGGAAAGCTGCTGTCCAGATGTATCCGCCAAAAATTTATAGCTTAAATTCAAAGCATCATTTTTGTACTTATTTTTTCCATTTACTTCTGTGAATAATAAGGAATCAATCTGTCCGTCTTCTCCCAAAAATTGACTATTGTTATTCTGGTTGTCATTCCAGGAGTTAATGAATCCTTTGTATTCAAATCCAAGTGAATGTTGTTTTGAAATGTAATAATCTAACCCCAATTTATAATTCGTATTAATTGAAGTACCACTTGATAAACTATGCTGGTTAAAATGAGTAAGTTCATTTTGGTATCTATTTGATCTCAAAATATCAATTTTCCCTTTCATTTTATCGTAATTATTTAAAAAATTCCCGTAAAAATTTAGTTTTCCAAAGCCATAATTTAGATCTAGACTAAGATTATGCTTTTCATAATTACCATAACCTATTCCTCCAGATAAATTACCATTTAACCCCTGTTTTTGTTCCTTTTTCAACGTAATATTAATAACACCTGAACTACCGCTAGCATCATAATTCGACGAAGGATTATCTATAATTTCTATCGTTTCAATTGAACCAGAGGGTGTCGATTTCAAAAGATCCTTTAATTGATCGTCAGTTAAATTTGTCGTCCTACCGTTAACTAGAACATTCACCCCCTGTCTTCCACGCAAACGAATCGAACCATCCTGTCCAACATTCAGTCCAGGAGCCCGTCGTATTATTTCTAATGCTGACGAACCAACCGATAATGAACTGTTTGAAACATTTACTATAGTTTTATTACCTTTTACTTCTACCAACTTTCGTTTTCCGGCAACAACAATCTCATCTAAATAAGTTAAATCTTGTTCCAGTACAATTGTTGAAATAGCAGACTCACTTTCATTATCTAAAACCTCTTTCGATGACAGATCTTTGCTTTTATATCCCATAGCTATAACCTGAATCCTCCCAAACTCTTGACCAACATGTAATTCAAACTTCCCTGTAGAATCAACTTGTTGCTGCGATAAAACTTTTTCTCCGTCGCTAGCAATTAAATAAATTGTTGCATAACTTACAGGCCTGCCTGCCTGATCTACAATAGTTGCCTTAATTGATTTTGGTAATGTCTGACAAATTGAAATGTTACAACAAATTAGTACTATGAAAAAAGTAAAAAATAAATTGATATTTGAGGAGGCCAAGAAACCTTTAGCCAACCCTTGTTTTTGACCTCCTGACAAATTAACACCATCTTCTTGGATATGATAATCAGATCCATTTGGGAAATATTTTTTTAATAATTTTTCGTCCCATAATATGTGTTCACAAGTAGTCTTCTTTTCTTTCCAATTGCCAATAAGCTTATACGGAGGTTGTTTATCTCCTATACAAAACTGATGAATAATTTTAGGTATCATAACAAATTTATAGCTTCAAATTTTCTCCGATTGTAAAACAAATGCAGATAAAATTTATCTGCATCGAAAATTTATCTCTACAAAAATTAACTTAGGGTTTATAAAAATTTATTTTTATTTTCAAAAAAGAAATATTATACGATAGCTAAGATAGGCTAATATTCAATCTTATCCTAAACGATTTGAGATTTTCTGCAATCTTTAATTTTCTATATTCTGAAGGCAGTTCCATGGATAATATCATAATAGAACCCCTTGTATGTATTTAGCTAACCCTTAAAAAGTGGCTATCATGTTGAACATCAAATATTTAAACTATAACTTACTTGTTTTTATTTGCAATGTTTCGTATATTTGGTGTAGAAACCTTGCAAATTCAACCCTATGCTAGCGAAGAAAAGATCACAAACCAATCCAGTTTCTTCTTTACTTTATAATACCCCTTGAACCCCAATCCCCCCTTATATTTTGTCCAACCGTGTTGACTGTCAGCTATTTGATACGACATTTAGCCCTTTATACTGCCCTGATAATGGACGTCCGGCCAAACCGATACGCTTGATGGTAGGGCTATTGATTCTGAAGCATATCCGTAATATTTCCGATGAAAGTATTGTGGAGCAATGGTCCGAGAATTTGTACTACCAATATTTTTGTGGCCTACAGGAATTTATGGCAACAGTACCTTGCGAGGCCTCTGAGTTGGTTCATTTTCGTAACCGTATTGTGGAAGCAGGAATTGAATTAATCTTTAAGGAGAGTATCAGAATCAATGGGGATGACAGCGATGATCCGGATGTTAATGACAATACAACGGTTCAGGAAAAAAACATTACTTTTCCCACCGATAGTAAGCTGCATAAAAAGATCATAAAAAAAGGCGCTTCAAATCGTTAAAAAGGAAGGGTTGTCCATCCGTCAGAGTTACCCAAGAATACGAAAAAAAATTAAGTGTCGATCAGCGATTTCGCAATCACCCCAGAAATAAATCAAAAGCCAGAAAAGCTGATAAGAAAGTAAAAACCATTGCTGGTCGATTGGTTCGTAAACTGGGACGTAATTTATCTGCCGATTCGATCCATCAAAAAACCATCCTATTTTTCAAACAGGTTCTAGCGCAGACCTGGGCCAGTAAACATAAAATATAAGCACTACATGAGCCAGATGTACTCTGCATTTCCAAAGGTAAAGAGCATAAGAAATATGAGTTCGGAAATAAAGTCTCTATCGTAAAGACTCAAAATACCGGTGTAATCGTTGGTGCAATGGGGCTCGAAATGAATTTGATGGACATACATTAACACCAGCATTAGCACAAGTTAACAGAATGGTAGGAAAGGAACCCAAAACTATGAATGTGGATCGGAGGTATCGAGGGAATACCTAGATTGGGATAACCCAAGTTCAGATCCACCCCAAGCCCTTTAATGACAAAAAACAAACCAAGTACCAACAGAACAAGCTCAAAGAAGCGCACCGAAAAAGAGCAGCAATAGAACCTGTAATCGGACATCTAAAAACCGACCATCGGTTGGGAAGAAACTTTTACAAAGGGATTGTTGGTGACAATATCAATATTATCCTAGCTGCAGCTGCTTTCAATTTTAAGCGAATGATGAATAAATGGAAGTCATCATTTTTTGTCTTTATTAAAACCTGATTATCCAATTCAATCGCTGGCTATTAAATTGGATAATCAAGTCAAAATTTTTGTGCCGGTTCCCTGGCAATAAAGGCGGATAATCTGTCGTAGTTTATTCATGTTTATCGGTGTATTGGACATCGTAATCAAGGGTTTTTGTTCATCAAAAATCTAAACAAAAACCACATCTAACGAAACCGATTAGTAAACTACTTTATATTCTTTTCAGGGGATCACTTTCCTCTGGTAGAAGGGGACAGTTTCAGATGGTATAGGGGGACCATTTTGGAGAGGTTTATCCAATAAATACTATTTACAAAAAGATTCATTGATTTTATCCGCTCAAATTGATGGCAAAAGAATAGAAACGGTTGAAGTCTCTTTAAACAAAATGGAAGTTGTTCAATCTCGTGGTTTGCAGAATAGAGCGTCTGAATACAATAAAGATATTGTAGATCTAGTGAATAAAAATATGCATCAGATAAGTAAAAGAATGGAGGCGACGGGGTGATTGATATTACAAAGAATAGGTTATGAATAAAAGGAGACAGGTAGAAAGCTAAACACCCTGTCTCCAGTCAGATTATCTACTTGTTCTCGCAACCTTAATCAAAAGGTTAGAATTTTCTGATTTGTTTTAGTACTGGTACTAAATGTTTGCAAAGGTGTGCCAGCGCCAAAATCGTAAAAATAATATAGATAAAAGTCATTATTATTTAGATTATTTAATTGAATAAATATTATCTAAGTTTTCTGGCTTCCCTTGCCTATTATCTAGTAGTTTCTGGAATACACGTATCCCGTTGATCTGAGGTGCAAATGTAGGTGATTTTTTGAATAGAATAAAAAATGATACATAAAAAATTAATAACAATTGGAAGTGCTTTTGTAAAGAAGCATTTCCGATACCCTTTGGTTTATTCGGAGTTAGTACGCGCTACTCCTACAGGAGAAATACCAGATATAATCGCCTTTGGTGCTTTCAATAGGTCGATAGTTGTAGAATGTAAAGTTTCGCGATCTGATTTTCTTCGGGACAAAAAGAAAAGCTGCCGGGTAATGGACTACCTATTGTCTGATACAGAAAGTATTTCGTAAGCTACACATAGAGCACTATTTTGACAGTAGCATATCTGCAGATTTTGTTGCCAAAGGGAAGCCCAGTCCCGACATTTATTTAAAAGCTGCATTGGATCTACTTACTCACCCATCAAAATGTATTGTATTTGACGATTCAATAGCAGGCATTCGAGCAGCCCATGCCGCCGCAATGATGGTAGTGGCCGTACCGGAAAGCGGAAAATTGCATGATGTAAGATTTGATATAGCGGATTTGAAAATCAGAAAGCTTAGTGATTTTTGCAAGCAGCATCTTGCCTTTTTAAATATAAAAGCAGCGACCTAACTAGCTGTAACGCATATACAGGAGAACGAATGAAACTATCTATTCTAGAATACCTGCACCTGTTAGTATACATACACACATATAGATGCGCTTTGATATTTATACCCATTCGGATGTAAGACTATGTTTGCCTGATATGTGTACCCTTTAAGCTAGAATTGATGCTTTTAAATAGCAGAAACCCTTTGGTATACAACAAGGTAACAGGGTAAACCTATACAAAACTGTACCGAATCGACTAAGGATGTAATTCTAGCATTTTACGTTCCAGAATATCCATAAAAAGTTGCATCGCTGGACTGACCCATTTTTGATGATGATGTGCGGCAATCATAGTCACTGTAGGGTTGAAATCTTTAATCGGGATTTTGACAATTTCGCCGCTCTTAAGCTCTTCATCGACAACAAATGTAGGAAGGCATGCAACGCCAAGATGGTTTATCACGCTTTTTTTTATGGCTTCAATACTCCACAATTCGATATTCTGCCGGGTCTGTATATGGCGTTCCTTGAGATATTGCTGCATATACCTCTGGTAAACACCATTAGGATCATTAAAAATAACATTAACTTGCTTGGTCTGCCCGCTTGTGTCGAAGTCCATTTCCTCCTTCGGTAAACTTGGCGATGCCATAATGCCGACTTCAAAATCTACCAGTTTGTGAACATGCACCTGCGAATCGTAACCATAGACCTGGAAGTGTATACCCAAATCGATCTCGTTTTTCATGATTTCTTTTTGGATATCGTAACAGTTTTTCACCTTCAGCTTGAGGTTAACCTCCGGGGCAGTTTCCAAAAACTCCTTTAAAACAGGTTGAATAATATAGGTCAAAAGACTATCGGATACCGATATCGTCAAGGTACCTTTCATCTGAGATTTGTCGGCACTCAATAACCTGATTTGTTCTATTTCCTCTTCTATCTTCCGAATATGTGGGATGAGTTTTAAAGAGCGCTCCGTAGGAACCATACGTCGGCCGACTTTTTCGAACAGCGGAAACTGCACTTCCTGCTCCAATTGCTGAATCTGATAACTAATAGCAGATAAGGAATAGTTCAGCGCATGTGCGGCATCCTGAAAGTTTCCTTTTTCAACAATGGTTCGGTAGCTCTTCAACTGGTTGATATCCATTACTTCAATTTTTTTGAACTAAATGTACAAATAATTTCGATTGACTCGAAGCATTTATTACCGTAGGTTTGTCAAAAAAAAAGATGTGGATTTCATTTTTTATTTATTCGGTTTTAACGGCACTACTACCTGGGCCCAATAATATTTTAGCACTTAACAGTGTAATGCAGGTAGGTTATAAAAAATCACGTACTCTGCTTTACGGTATTTATGGAGGTTTTACGCTGCTGATGTTTTTATCAGCAGCCTGCAGTGACCTTATTATCAGCTCCTACAAACCGCTTTTGGAATATCTTAAATATTTGGGTGTAGCCTATCTATTATACCTAGCCTGGTCGGTTGCCACGAGCAAACCTTTAACCCCAGATGACCAAGCCAATCTGGATAGCGCTAAAAACAAAAGATCTGCCTTTTGGAAAGGCTTTTTACTGCAGTTGGTAAATGTTAAAATAATTATATATGGTATCACAGCATTTAGCAGTTTTGTGTTTCCGCATTTTAATGATATCAAGATAACGGTGGCCTTTGCCCTATTTCTTTCTTTAATTGGAAGCACGGCAACCTGGATCTGGGCTATGGCTGGGCAGAAATTAATTTATTTCCTTACTAAACATGCGCAAATAATTAATAAAGTAATGGCTATTTTGCTGCTGTATTGCGCCATAAGCCTCCTTTTTTAAACCATTAGTAACTTGGATCCTATTAGCGTATCACAATATTGTAACGCTTTGTTAAATCATGGAATCAAATCCGCCTAGGCACCCCGAAAGAGCCTGTGATTTTTATGTATACAACGAAACAAAAAATGTTCGTTTACTTCTGCTGCTATTATTATTGTCGCTTCTAAAATCTACAGCCCGACAGGGGTCAGTACAACAGGATGCACTCGCGGCCTTGCTAATGTGCAGCTGGTAAACGTAAAATTTTCACGAACAAATCCCGATCCATGGCGCTACATGCTGTTCAACCTCGGCGCAGGTACAGCTTCAGCAGCTTACCTACCTAAATAAAACAAATAAACAGCCAAAAAATAATAGGATTACTCATCGCGCAGCTGTTTTGAAATAGCGACTTTCCTTCTTCCTAGATACATAAAACCAATTAAGGCACAGGTAAATCCGAAGAAGAATAGAAAAACCAACACCAGAACCCAGATATTCTGCTGGATATGGAATACATAATTTGCCAACCATTGGTTCAGCAGCACATACATAAGCGGGGCAGCAATTAAAGTCGACAATAGTAGTAAAACAGCATAATACTTTCCAAATAAAGCAATGATATTAGCCGGTTTAGCACCTAAAACCACCCGCACAGCGATTTCCTTCTCCCTTTTTTGAAGGGTAAACACCAATACCCCTACGATACCCAAAATCGCAATAATAAAGTTCAAAAATGTAGTGACATAAGCCGCCTGCTTCAACTGCAATTCAGCGGTATACAAAAACTTAAACTGCTCGTCCATAAAAGTATACTCAAATGGAACATCCCCCAACACATCCTGCCACTGCGCTTTTACAGTCGACAATGTTTGCGGCATATCCTTTGTAGACAGCTTTAAAGCCATAAATCTATAAATGCTTAAGTCACGAACATGGGCAAACAAAACCGGCTGAATGCCCTCGCGCAGGCTAGCATAAAAGTAATCCTTCACCACGCCTGCAATGGTATAAACATCCTCCGACCCCACTTCACGTACTTCCTGATTGACAGCTGTTTCTACCTCCAACCCTAAAGCTTTGACAGCCGACTCATTTAGCACCACACGATTTGGAGGCAAGGAAGAGCCCGCATAAAAACAAGAACCATTTAATAGCTGTAGACCAAAAGTGGCTGCATAGTTTTCGTCTACACTAATAATTGGAATAGAAACCTTATGGCCAGTCCCATTGGCCGCTTCAAATATAGCCGCATTTGCAGGCGTACGATTAGGGATTTCGAAACAAAGGGTGGCCTCCTTAACAGCATTTAATTTTAAAAGCGCCTCCTGTGCGGTTTTCATTTTTGCAACGCCAGCCGTATCCCATTGTTTGGGCAAGGCCGAGATCACCAATATCTGCTCTTTATCATAACCCAGATTTTGATTAAAAATAAAATCTACCTGCCTAGATACCGTTATGGCTCCCATACAAGCCGCAATAGCAATTGAAAACTGAATCGTCAGCATCAGGCTTTGTAAATTCGCCCCCTTCGTCGTCGGGCCAACCTTCCCCTTAACGGCATTCACCATCCGCGCCGCACTTAAGACCAGCGCAGGATAGATGCCTGCGAGCAAACCTGTAAAAATTAAAACGACCAGTAGAAGCACAAAAATGTGCCCATCAAAATCTATTACCGACGGCATGCTACTGTCCAAAACAGCCGCAAAAACAGGTCTGCAAACCTCATAAATCAGGAGCGACAGAAAGCCAGAAAGCAGACTCAAAATTAAAGCCTCCCCTAAAAATTGCAACATAAGCTGCCTTCTTGTACCACCAAAAAGTTTACGGATACCTATTTCTTTCAGCCTACCGGCAGCGGTTCCCAATGTAATATTCACATAGTTTAATATCGCCATGCCCAACAAAAACAAGGCGGCCCAAAATAAGATATTTATCATCTGTTTTGCAGCACCCCCATCCTGTGTTAAGTAATAATCCTTTAATGGCACCAACTTAACCTTTAAGGCACGCTGAATGTTCGGCTTTGTATAGCTTTGTAATATTTCTTTAATCGCAGCATCCAGCCTTGCTACAGATACATTAGGTTTAACTGAAATATAGCTCAATACATACGGATTGTTCCAGTCCGATGCCGTGTCGCCATTACCGAAGTACCTATTCCCTTCGAAGGGAACGAAAATATGCTGTGTTTCTTTCAGGATATGGGTAACCGAGTTTTTAGGCGGATCTTGCATAACGGCCGACACCGTATACGGCTGCTTCACGCCGGCCAGCGTTGTTTGTATACTAAGCTGCTCTCCGCGGGCATCCGATTTACCATACAGTTTAAGGGCCAAAGATTCGGTAATAACGGCAGAATGAATACCCTCAAAAGCATTACGCCCATCTCCATGCAACAGCTTAAAGCCAAATTGCGAAATCAAGGTCGTATCGCCAATGGCTATATTTTCTGTCGTATTAATCGTTCCTGCCGACACCACATTGGCAACCGAGCTATAGCGGTAGTACTGCGCTACAAGGTCGGGATAGTTTTCCTGTAAAGTGCGGGCCAAAGGAGCCAGGGTAGTAAGAGGTATACCTATACCCTCATTTTTATCCCATTCACTTTGTAGAATATACTGCCGGTCGATATTTTTAAGATCACGGTTTACACGATACTGCGTGAGGATATATATCCCAATGGCCAATGCAAAAGTGATTCCCAACGACAAACAAAACAGGTAAAGCAGGGCAAACCCTTTATGCTGCCGTATATATCTAGTGGTGGTTTTATAGTAATTTCTAAATAGCATAATTCTCCTAATTAGTGTGCATATGAAACAAAAAGCCTACCCTTCCCCGGAATCAAAGCACAGTCCAAAATCATAACCCACTATATACCAAAAAGATGAATAAAAAAAAGAAACAGCCTTATGTACGAAAGCGCACACCAGGCTGTTCAATACCGAACACTGCTAAAAGAATTACTTCGCCGTATTCACCGCCTGCTGGTAACTTAAACCAATCAGCTGCTTTAAACTCTTTGCTATTCGTTTTTTACCCGCTTCAGTTTTTAAATCAATACCACAAAAACTGCCAACGGCAGCATTTTCGTGCAAAGTCAAATAATATACACCAGCTAGTAAAATGCCATAGTTTGCCCGTAGATCAACATCAGAATTAGAAAACAAGGGATCGGAAAGCTTAAACATCGTTTCCCCCAATACCTCCCGTTCATAATTAAGCTGCTGCAATAACGGATTTTTCTCGCTAACCTGCCACAATAAAATCTTCTGCGCCTCCTTGAAACCATCCAAATGTTCAAAAAGCTTGACCAGGGATATTTCGGCCAGGTGCTGCATATAATCCTCCTCAGTACGTACAGTATCCTCCATATCATGCAGAATAATTCCCTCCATACCAATCCAAAAATCACGTTTTCTAAGGTAAGTATTCAGCAGCTCATCCATGCTTCCGAAATACTTATAAATTAATTTTTTACTTACACCAGCAATTTTTGCAACCTTGTTTACCCCCAATCCCGTATGCCCCTCCTCGCGGATAATATCACCTACCACCGCCAATAATTTTTCTTTGGTCCGTTCTTTATTACGAACACTTCCATCCACTATTTTACGCATTACAATATGTGCTAAATCCAATAGGCAATATTATTTCTAATTTTCAATGAATTAAATTAGGCAAAAAAAACAAAATAACAAGCCCTAAATAAAATAAGTCACCACTTCTTCTAAAAATGCATACTACATTTGCCCTAAGCGTAGTAAAACGGGATATAAATTTATTACGATGGTCTTTATTTCAAAGGCAGAAAACTATACTAACCATCTTTATACATTTTGTCCTCTACCTTCAATTCGTTGATAGCAGAGGGCATTTTTTTTACTTACCACCAAAATTTACAGCCTAACGAAATGAAATTTAATTTCAAAATAATTAAAATAAATAACGAAGGCTAAATGAGAACCATCTAGCCTTCCATCTACCTATGAAAAACGGTCTTACTGGGAATAAGACAATTTTAAATCAATATAATACTTTAGAATTGTTAAAGCAAAGTCAAAAATTAGCCCCCGCATCAATACGCTAATAACCATGATTTTTAAGAAAAAAAATAATTCAAAACCAATGGAATTTAATGTAGAGAAGGGGGAAAAAAGGTTTTAGTTTTCTTCATAAAACCAACATTTAAGGGCTATAATAAGGCTTGCCCTCTGGAAAAATAAATCCAGAAACATCGAAAAATTTAACCAAAGTATAAATTTATTTACCTCCTATATCTATTAAAAAATATACGAGCACGCGCAACAACATCAGTCCTTAGAGGAGTAAAAGAACCTCCGTTCCCGTTGCACTGCTTTGGATAGACATTTTAATTTTATGCAAATTAAAGATAATATTAGCTATCGAAAGCCCCACCCCTTTACCTTGATAACGCTGCGTATTTTGCCCACGTACAAAATTTCCCATAATATACTGCAGATCCTCCGTTAATATACCGATACCTGTATCAATAATACGAATACAAAGACGCCCCTCCTCCTCCGTCAACAGCACCTTTACAGGGCTATTATTCGAATACTTAATAGCATTATGTAAAATATTGCCGATAGCTAATTCCAACAACTTATCATTTCCATAAATACGCAGTATATTCGTATCAGCAACCTGAATATCCACCTCAATCTGTGCCTTATGGTAGAGAATTGCATTTTCGATAACCTGCCAAACTACCTCATCCACACGAACAGGTTTAAATTCGAAATTCGTCTTTGCACCAGAAAGCAACATCATATGGTCCAATGTTTCCTGTAAATCATTGGTATACTGTTTTAATTGCCGAATAGTATCTTCATACTCAGCGGTACTACGGGGTTTCTGGTGTGTTACCTCCATTGTGCCCAACAGCGCCGTAATTGGTGTACGCAACTCGTGCGACACATAATCGATAAAATTTTTCTGCACATTAAAGGTCTGTGCCAGGCGGTCTACAAAATGGTTATATGTAGACACCAAATCCTCCACCTCTGCATAAGATTTATTTACAGAAATAGGTTTCATAAAATTTTTAGCATCCCTGTCCTTAATCTGCTCAATAATCTTTAACAGCGGGTCGTAAGCAATATTTCCTAAGTACTGCGAAAAAAAATAGATAAAGCCAATACCAAGTATAGAAACAGCAATAAGAATGTGTAATAAAGACGAAACCTGGTTTTTAAATTCATCCTTTGTCTGCCGTGTTATTACAACAAAATCCCCTTGGTTATCGCGATAAAATATACCATTATAAAAATACTCAGCCGTTTCAAAAAATACATTTTCATGCGCACGCACCTGCGCAATAAAGCTATGCGTTATGGAAGTATCGGTATCCATTTCACCACCAAAATGTTGACCTAAAGAGTCAAAAACCACAATATTCCGGCGTGAAATCGTCTTAAGCAGCTGTGTTTTAATATTTTCATGCTCCAGTAAAGGTAGCTCATCTTTCTCCAGGTAATAGATTGCCGCCAGCAGCGACTTATTTTCTAAGGACTGCTTCTCTTTCTTATCCATCAAGGCATAGAAAGAAATATAAATAACCGAAGATATAATAACGGTTATAACACTGAAGATAATGATAGCGTAAAGAGAAAGGCGGTGTTTTAGTTTCATAACATGCGTTAACCCTTAAACATGTAACCCACTCCCTTTATGGTATAAATAAATTTGGAGTCTCCCTTTTCTATTTTATTTCTGAGGTACGAAATATAAACATCCACCACATTGGTGTGGTTATCAAATGTTATGCCCCAAACGGCATTTAGAATCTGTACACGTGTCACAGTTTTATCAATATTCTCCACCAGGTACATCAGCAGCTTATATTCACGTGGCGAAAGATCAATCTCCGCTCCCCCATGGCTCACCAAATACTGATTCAGATCAATGCTTAAGTCACCAAAAGTTAAAACCGACGAAGGTCGTTCCTGCTGTTGATATTGCTGCCTACGTGTTAAAGCCTTAATACGTGAAAGAAGCTCATCAAAATGAAAGGGTTTCGTAATATAATCATCGGCACCATAATCCAATGCAGCCACCTTGTCTTGCACGGTATTGAGAGCACTAACCATTAGTATAGGTGTAAAATTCTTTTTATACCGTAAGGTTTGAACCAACTGTGTGCCATCCATGCCGGGCAGCATAATATCCAAAATAATAAGATCCCACTGAATATTACTAAAGTCGGAAAGCACATCTTCTGCCGAACGGCACAGGGTTACCATATAACCGTTCTCCTGCAAGCCTTTAATTAAAAAGTCGCTGATGCGTTTATCATCTTCTACTACTAAAATCTGCATATGTAAGCCATTTAATCAAAAATACCGCTTTTAAGACAGTTATCCTTGATGTTTTATGTTTTTATTGCTATTTAATAGGTTAAATACGGCCCGGAGATTGTAAAAAGTGTAGCACCTGCGCTTAGCAGCCTAAAAATAAGGACCAAAATACTCCTCTAAAAATTTTCAAAAAAAATTGTGTAAGTGTAAAATGTACACTACCTTTGCAGTATCATAATTTAGGTTTATAATTGGTTATAAAAGGTTTTCATTCTCCCCGTTTGAAAGCCTTTTTTTCGTTTATAGCCAGGCTAGGCCGCATTAAAATTACCTATGTATTAAAGCATTTTAAGCAATTGCCGTAATAACCGAATGCTTCCCATTAAAGGAAAAACCTTCGCCCACTTTTTTCGTCAATAGGGCTTTACCTATAGGCGATTGTGGAGAAATTACATAAATCGTTTCTTGGTCCAACCGCACCATACCTATACTTATGGCTATAAAATAGGTCGCTGTTTCCGTTTGTATCAGCGCCCCTACTCCTGCCGCCGACAAAAGCTTATCGGCATCAATTTTTTCCAGTATACCCCTATCCTGCTGCGCAATAGCCAGCTGTTGCTGGTAGCGATTCAAGTCCTGCTGCAACATTTCCCTGCTCGTTTCATATTTGTCGCCGGCACTGCTCTTCGTATCCTCCGCCAAGGCTTGGTCGGCATCCTGAATACCCTTTTCAATCTCAGCTATCCGCCCTTGCACCTGCAAAAAACAATGTGTTAAAATTTCTTTTTTATTCATATAATTTCAAAAAAAAGCGCCCGTACATTACATACGGGCGCAAAATATGCTCTTTAAAAAGATTACTTTTTCAAAGCATCTTTTAAATCATTGGCTTTACGCTCAGCGCCTTTGGTAACATCTTTTATCGCATTATCTGCTTTATCAGCTGCTTTACCCATGGCTTCTCCGGCCTTATCAGCTGTATTTTCTAAAGCCTTACCTGTAGACTTACCAGCCTCGATAGTTCCGTCGACCGCGTTGTTTACCTTCTCTTCAATTTTCTCTCCTGTAGCATTCGCAGATGCTTTAACTTTATTCCATGCCGCTTCCGCATCCGCTAAAGCCTTACGTGCAGATTCCTCTGCTTTTTTATCACCTTTGGCAACAGCGGCATCCAAATCAGCCTTAGCCTTATTGTATTCCGTTTCCGCTTTAGCCGTAGCTTCAGCAGTTTTCTGATCCAATTGGTCTAAAGAATGGTCCAATTTTTCACCTACTGTCTGTTCATCGGTTGTAGCCTTATCTTTTGAAGGCGTGTTGTTACAAGAAGCAAAAGTAATTGCTACGGCAACTGCTGCTAATAATGCAATTTTTTTCATTGTCGATCAGTTTAATTTCCTGACCGTAAAGCAACAATTTTTATGCCAAACAATAAAATTATCCTTTAGGGTAAACGGTTCCTTTTGCTGCCTCCAACGTATTCTTCAACAAACCGACAATTGTCATAAGACCTACGCCACCCGGTACAGGTGTAATCCAAGATGCTTTCTGCGATACAGCATCAAAATCTACATCGCCAAAAAGTTTGAATCCAGATTTCGTTTCGGTACTGTCTTCACGGTTAATGCCCACATCAATTACAATAGCCCCCTCTTTGACCATATCTGCAGTAACGAAATTTTTCTTGCCAATTGCTGCCACCACAATATCGCCACGCAATACCTCGGTTTTTAAATCTTGGGTGCGGCTGTGTGTTAAGGTAACTGTACAGTTTCCGGGGTTGCTATTACGCGCTAATAAAATACTCATCGGCGAGCCTACAATATTGCTACGCCCCACCACCACAGCATGTTTACCAGCCGTATCGATACCATAATGTTCCAACATTAACATAATACCATACGGTGTTGCCGGAATAAAACAAGGCAAGTTACGTTGCATACGTCCCAGATTGATCGGGTGAAAACCATCCACATCTTTACGGTAATCGATAGCTTCCGTTATACGCTCAGGATCGATGTGTTTAGGTAAAGGCAACTGAACAATAAGACCATCGATTGTTTCGTCTTTATTGATTTCCTGTATTTTAGCAATTAATTCTGCTTCGGTAATGCTTACATCGTATCGGATATTGGTCGATTCAAAGCCCACCAATTCGCAGTTGCGCATTTTACTGGCCACGTATGTTTCACTACCACCATCGTTTCCAACCAAGATAGCAACCAAATGTGGTTTACGCCCTGCCTGGGCAGTAAACGCAGCGGTCTCTTTCTTAATGTCTTCTTTAATCTTTGCAGATACTTCTTTACCGTCTAAAAGTCTCATTGTAATATATAGATAAGGTTGATTTCTCGCTTTCTTATTAATCTAATTTCAATACTGCCATAAATGCCGACTGCGGAATTTCTACGTTTCCGACCTGGCGCATCCGTTTTTTACCTTTTTTCTGTTTTTCCAATAGTTTACGCTTACGCGAGATATCACCACCATAACACTTCGCCGTTACGTCTTTACGCAATGCAGAGATTGTCTCGCGGGCAATGATTTTTGCACCAATAGATGCCTGGATACGAATCTCAAACTGTTGACGTGGTAATAGCTCTTTTAATTTCTCACATATTTTCTTACCGAAATCGTAGGCATTACTGCGGTGAATTAAGGAAGAAAGCGCATCTACAGGCTCATCATTTAAACGGATATCCAATTTCACTAAATCCGAAGAACGGTAACCGATCTGCACATAGTCAAACGATGCATAACCTTTAGATATGGTTTTTAGCTTATCGTAAAAGTCGAATACAATCTCGCCCATAGGCATCTCGAATATTAATTCTACACGATCTGCTGTAAGGTACGACTGGTTAACAATAGTACCGCGTTTCTGTATACATAAAGATAATACTGGGCCGACAAATTCGGCTTTGGTAATAATATTCGCTTTAATATAAGGCTCCTCGATAATGTCTAATTTACTTGGATCCGGTAAGTCCGACGGATTGTGTACCACCACCTCTTCATTATCTTTGGTAAGGTAGGCCTTGTAAGATACGTTGGGAACCGTTGTGATAACGGTCATATCAAATTCGCGCTCTAAACGTTCCTGGATAATTTCCATATGCAACATGCCCAAGAAACCGCAACGGAAACCAAATCCTAAAGCTGCAGACGATTCCGGCTCAAACACCAAGGATGCATCGTTTAGCTGTAAGCGGTGCATAGATTCGCGTAGTTCTTCGTAATCTTCCGTATCTACGGGATAGATTCCGGCAAATACCATTGGCTTTACCTCCTCAAATCCTAGGATAGCTTCTGTTGAAGGCCTTTCTTTATGGGTGATAGTATCTCCTACTTTCACTTCACGCGCTTCCTTAATACCCGAGATAATATAACCTACATCGCCAGTTTTAATAACATCCTTAGGAACCTGCGTTAATTTTAAGGTACCCACTTCATCGGCAATATATTCTTTTCCTGTGGCAATAAACTTAACCTTATCGCCCTTACGTATTTCGCCATTCTCTACTTTAAAGTAAGCCATAATACCACGGAAGGAGTTGAATACAGAGTCAAAAATTAGTGCCTGCAATGGAGCCGTTGGGTCGCCTACCGGCGCCGGAACGCGCGCAATAATGGCGGCTAAAATTTCCGGTATACCCATTCCTGTTTTTCCCGATGCGGGAATGATATCTTCACGGTTTCCACCGATAAGGTCAATGATCTGATCTTTCACCTCCTCAGGCATAGCCCCCGGCAGGTCCATTTTATTTAAGATAGGAATAATCTCTAAATCATGCTCTAAAGCCAAGTATAGGTTAGAGATTGTCTGCGCCTGTATTCCTTGGGAAGCATCCACAATCAATAGTGCACCTTCACAAGCTGCAATAGATCTGGAAACCTCATAGGAGAAATCCACGTGCCCTGGTGTGTCGATAAGATTTAAGATGTACTGCTCACCATTTAAGGTATATTCCATCTGTATTGCATGGCTCTTAATGGTGATACCGCGTTCGCGTTCCAAATCCATGTTATCCAACAACTGCGCCTGCGCCTCCCGTTGGGTAATTGTTTTCGTGTATTCTAATAATCTATCAGCCAGCGTACTCTTGCCGTGATCAATGTGTGCTATAATACAAAAATTGCGTATATGCTTCATATAGGTTCTTTGCCTTCTACTTTAAACGGCAAATATACGTTTTAGATATTAGATTTATCCTATTTCTGGTGATAATAAAACGGCATATAAAGCAGGTGTAACCCATTTATAGGTATGGATATAAAAAATGCCAACCTGAAATGAGCTTTTCAGCAAATAAAAATTGAGCTTTACAGAAAACGATAGTAAACCAACTACAGCTAAATTTGTTATCAGATTATAACATTAGAAAAAATGAAAAAAACAGTATTTATAACAGGAAGCAGCAGCGGCATAGGTAAAGCTACTGCCTTATATTTTGCAGCGCAAGGCTGGCAGGTTATTGCTACGATGCGTAACCCTGATAAGGAAACAGAATTATCTGCTGTTGAAAACATAAAACTCTTGCCTTTAGATGTTTTAGACCCTGAAAGTATACGTTCTGCCGTAGCAGAAGGGATTGCCACATTCGGCAAAATTGATGTTTTAGTAAACAATGCCGGTTATGGTGCTTATGGCCCCTTGGAGGTTTTCGACCGTGAAAGTATTAGCCGACAGTTTAATACCAATGTTTTGGGCTTACTGGATGTTACGCAAGCGATTACACCGCATTTCAGAACCAACAAGGCTGGGGTATTAATCAATGTGTCGTCTATGGGTGGTAAATTCACCTTCCCTTTTGGCGCCTTATACCACGGCACTAAGTTTGCGGTTGAAGGGATATCGGAATCCTTAGCCTTTGAGTTTGCAACATTTGGCGCAAAGGTCAAACTTATTGAACCTGGCGCCACTGCAACGGATTTTGCAGGCCGTTCTTTCGATTTCAAAAACGACGAAAGTATTGCAGAGTACCAGCCTTTAATGCAAACCTTACTACAGATGATCCAAGCGCTGGATGGCGGCAGCGTACCGCCGAGCCATGTAGCAGAAAAAATATTTGAGGCCGCCACCGATAATAGCGACCGCTTACGCTACCCGGCAACACCTGATGCAGTGGCATTTTTAGAAAAAAGAGCGACAGAAAGCGACGAGGTGTTTATTACCGGAATTAAAAAACAATTGGGTTTATAAGACCGCTAATTTCCATAACCTATAGGCAGGTGTTTGTGCCTATAGGTTATGTCCCCAACATGTTGATACAAAACACATCTGTTGAACCTAAAATACAAACAATATGGACCTACTCAAATTAAGCACCGATTGGGCTAAAGCTGAGGTTTTCTCGGCAAAAATTATTGCTTTAATTAGTATAGTAATACTTCTTGGAAGCTTAGGCTTTTTTATTTACGGAAAAACAGCCATGGCAAGAGCTTTTGTTTGGCCCCTATTTGCCGCTGGCCTTTTTATGATTGCCGTTAGCGCCGGGTTATACTTCGCCAACAAACCTCGCATAGCACAGTTTGAAGCCGCCTACCAGCAGAATGCCACGCAATTTGCCGAAGCGGAAATTGCGCGCACCGCAAAGTCGCAGCAAGATTTCACAAAGGTATTTATCGTATTGCCACTATTGATAGTCGCCGGAGCGGCATTAATCCTTTTTCTTTCCAGCCCCACCTGGCGGGCTATAGGTATAAGCTTAGCGTTTTTATCTACGGTACTGCTGCTTATCGACAGTAATACGGAAGCACGTAACGCTGCCTATCACAAACAACTTAAAACAATAACACATGGTCGGTAATGAATTAGATTTTGGAAAGGCATTTGTTTATTCCTGCTATTTCCAAAAAACCTTTGGGTATGAGCAGTTTATTGCCGAGCATGTCGTATCCTATCAGCTGGAGGGCGAAACACATGTCGAACATCAAAAAGGCAACTTTATTTTAAAAGCTGGCCAGCTTATGATTGCACGAAAAAATCAATTGGCTAAGGCTTTTAAACACCCATCGCCACAAGGTGAATATAAGGTATTGTCGGTTATGCTGCATGCAGAAAGATTAAAGAAGTATGCGGTAGACCATCATATACACAGCTCAAATACCTATGCTGGAGATTTAAATCTTAGGCTAGAGAAGGATACTTTCCTGGAGGGATATTTTCAAACCTTACTTCCGTATGTAGAGCAAAAAACTGCTGTAAGCAAACAAATGGAGGATATGAAGGTGACAGAGTTAACTGTTTTACTGCTGGAACGTAATCCGCAGTTACTGGATTTTTTATTCGATTTCACTGAACCTTTTAAAATCGACCTGGAAGAATTTATGACTAAAAACTACCAGTATAATGTTCCGCTGGAGAACTTCGCGAAGCTTAGCGGCCGTAGCTTGGCTAGTTTTAAACGCGATTTTGAAAAGATTTTCAATACATCGCCAGGGAAATGGCTTAAAGAAAAAAGGCTAACGGAGGCATTTGAGCTTATCGCTAGTAAACAACGTAAGCCTGCGGATATTTACCTGGATCTGGGCTTCGAGAACTTATCGCACTTCTACGCATCATTCAAGGAAAAATTCGGTGTAACACCGGCAACAATATTATCTAAATAGATTATTCGTATGGAAAATGTACAACAAGAAACCAAAGATCGCTTAGCTATCCGCGAACTCGTCGATAACTATGCTTACTGTGCAGATAGCAGAGATGCACAAGGACAGATGGCGCTTTTTACTGAAGACACTCACTTTGTCGTGTTTATGGACAGTAAATCGGATACGCCAACGCAGGTAATCCATAGTCGTGCCGACTTGTTCCCTGTATTCGACAATTTAAATACGTACCATGCTACCATGCATTTTAACGGACAAAGTACAGTGCAGTTGCAGGGTAATACTGCAACGGGTATTACCTATTGTCGTGCCCATCACTTAACATTAACCGACGACGGCCAGCATTTCATGGTTGCAACCATTCGTTACAAGGATAAATTTGTAAAAATTAACGAAAAATGGCTTTTTTCTGAACGAATTTTACTTGTAGACTGGATTGAACAGGGAATAAGATAGTTTTTAAACGAAAAAACTATGTAAAATCTAAAAATAAATAAACAAAAACAGAAAAACATACAAAAAAAACACTCAAAAAGCAAAATTTTAGCATTATTTAAAGCAAGTGATTTATTTTTTTTAATAAAAAAACATAAATCACTTGCTTTTTTAATTTTTCAAACCTATTTTTATTAAAAATTCAACCTAAATAAAAATAAAATATGAAATTTATTATCAAAATAATACTTTTTTGCGTTTTTATCAACGAAACACAGGCACAAACAACCGAAAAAGAAAACCCTTTGGTTATTTCAGGCTATGCAGACACGTATTGGAAGTATGATTTCTCAGGAAAAGAGAATATAGGTACGTATTTTGCCAACGATCAGAACTCAATTTCTTTAGGAATGCTAGCTTTAGGTCTAAAAAAGACTACCGGGAGGGCTACATTTATGGGAGAATTGTCATTTGGCCCTCGTGGACAGTATCTTTCTATCCCGACAGGCGATAATAGAGATAAAACAAACTCATTTCATATCCAAAACTTGTACATGACCTACGATTTCACCGATAAATTTAGCATGACAGCGGGTTACATGGGTACATTTGTGGGCTATGAGGTCATCTCTCCCGCTTCAAATTTCCATTACTCTACCTCGTATTTATTTGGGGCAGGTCCTTTTCAAAATGCCGGCGTTAAGGCAACCTACAGCTTCTCACCGAAGGTATCCATTATGGCAGGACTGTTTAACGATTGGAATGTATACCAGGATTTAAATGGATTATCGCATTTTGGGGCTCAGTTGGCACTACAGCCTACCGATAACCTACAGGCTTATATTAATGTATTAACAGGTAGCTCTTCCGAAGGTAAGGAAAACTACAGCTCTGGAACGTTGGTAGATTTTGTTGCTTCCTATTCCATTACCGATAAAACAAGGCTTGCCGTAAATGCGGCAGACTATAAACATAAGGGAGGTGGCGGATACAGTGGCGTCGCTGTATACCCACAGTATACCATCAGTCCGCATTTCGACCTTGGCCTGCGTGCGGAATATTTTAAGCCGAAAGAAGAAGAAGGCGCTGTCGATACAGAGGAGCAGCATTTCACCTCCTTTACCCTATCGGGAAAGATTAAACACGGCGGTTTATCGGTTATTCCAGAAGTACGCTTAGACCATGCGCCACAAAAGCCGTTCCTTACCCATGCGTCGGTAGCCACAGCACAGGCCTCCCAGTTTTCATTGGCATTGGTTTATGCATTTTGACACTATAAATTTTGAAACTTTAACTAAACTAAACAACGCCTATAATCAAGCGCCGGAGATTGTGCATTTCCTTTTCAGCTTCGGCGCAATAGGCTACATTAACCTACAGATCCTTAACCTTAAGCTGTTCAATTTCACGCTTCAGTTCATCAATCTGAGCCTGCTGTTCTTTAATTGCAGCCACCAAAACAGGAATCAAACCTTCGGTATCGACACCATCAAAACGCGCTATCTTGTTTGTGTTTTTACCAACAGAAACTGCTTTAGCCTCCTGCCGCACCATATTTGGAAACACCGTTTTTACGTTGCTGGCCAAAAAACCATAACGGTCTCCATCGGGCAGCGCTAAGCCTTTAAACTTTTCCGTATTATACGAAAATGCTACAGGCTCTAAATTTTTAAGCTGATCAATAGAATTCGTTAACTCCTGAACATTAATTTTTAGATCCGTTTCGCCAATTTCCTGTGCTGAAGTCCCCATACTAAAGGCTAGCACATAAAATGAAAATGCTGTTGATTTTAGCAGATAATTTTTCATGATTTTAAAATTTTTAGAAAATTGTAATTGCATAACCAATACTCCCTCAAGTATTGACATCTTTTTATAATATTCGTAAAATAATAAAAATTTTTTAAATATTAAACCTGCTCGGGTTTGCGATGAAAAGAATATAGCAGGTAGAACAAAAAAGGTAAAATAAAAATACTCCCCAGCAACAGGGCCCAAGCCAATACGGTAATGGTCCGCTCTCCCCCCTGATGGTCGAACAACGATAAGGAGCCACCATCAGCCAGCAGCACCAAATCCGGAAAATGGTTATACGTTGCGGCGACTAAAATCATAAAAACCTGAATTGCGGCACAGAAGCGAATCAACGTACTCTTACCCTTGGCAAAACCCCAAAATAAAACCACAATGCTCACACTCGCAGCCAGGATGGCTAGCTGCCCGATCGGATGACCAAAGATCCAGGCGAACAAGGGAATATCTGCCTGCGTTGCCGTAGCAAAAACTAAGGCACTCGACAAAAACACCACAAAGAAGTACCCCTTCGCCTTTTTTATTAAATACAAGCGAAAGCTGGCATCAGCCGTCTCGCCAATAATATAAATCGATGCCAGGTAAGCGCTAATACAAATTGTAAATAGACCAACAGCAATACCAAAAGGGTTCCACCAACTAAAAATATAGGCCGTCAGAAAATCTGTAGCCTCCGTATCAATGGCTCTAGAAACCGTACTCGCAGCAATAAGACCTAGGAAAAATGGCGTCAGCAGACTACTTAAACGGAAGATACGATTGTATACCAGCTGCCAATTGTCTTCCACTGCATCATAATGCCTAAAGGTAAATGCCGTACCTCGGGCAATGATACCAAGCAGCATTAATACCAAAGGTATATGCAGGTATATAGACAAGGTGCTGTAAATGGTCGGAAAACCTACGAATAATACCACAATAGCAATAACTAGCCACATATGATTCGCTTCCCATATCGGACCCATGGATTTATAAGTGGTATGTTTCACTTTTTCCATCTGACGCTTTCCGGTAAATATTTCCAGAATTCCAACCCCAAAGTCTGCTCCTCCCAAGATCATATACAGATACAAAGCAACCCATAAATATGCCATTACAACGTACAACATAACAAGTTTTATAATTATCGATTTACAAGATTTCCCTTAACATCAGCTGGCTTCTTTTTAAATTCTGGATCTGTAGGATCATACAATTTGCCTACCATACGCAGCTGGCGATACATTAAAAAAGTAACAATAGCTGCAAGGGATACAAATACAGCCGTAAAAATATAAAAGGAATATACGATACCTGGCATCGGTGTAACGGCGTCTATGGTACGCATAATACCATAAATAATCCAAGGCTGCCGCCCTACTTCCGTAACAACCCACCCAGCTTCCAGCGCAATATACCCCAAGGGAATGGCAAACACAAAAATGCGTAGAAACCAGGTTTGCATCAGCCACGAATTCTTTTTCCACAAGGCAAAAAAATACAATAGCGAAATACCACACAGCAGTACCCCCAGGGAGATCATCAGCTGAAACGCATAATGCGTTATCGCCACAGGAGGCCAATCGGCTTTAGGAAACTCATTTAAACCTTTCACAGGCTCCTTAAAATTTCCATGCGTCAAGAAGCTTAAAACTCCGGGTATTTTAATCGCATATTTGAGTGTTTCGTTCTCCTCATCGACAATACCGCCAAGAACAAATGGCGTATACGGCTCGGTATGAAAATGAGCTTCCATTGCTGCCAGCTTTATAGGTTGTCTTTTGGCAACATCCTTGGCCGAGATATCCCCACTCAAGGGCTGCAGCAAAGCCGCGACGCAGGCACATACAGCCGAAATTTTAAAAGCCTCCCGGTGGAATGCCACATTCTTCTTTTTCAATATCATTAATGCGTGCACACCGGCAACGGCAAATCCTGTAGAGACAAAAGCTGCAAGCAGCATATGCAGGGCCTGGGAAAACCAGGCGTCGTTTAACATCGCTTTAATCGGATCGATATTGGAATACACACCATCGACATAATCAAAACCTGCAGGACTATTCATCCATGCATTTGCTGCCACCACCAAAATACCCGACGCTAAACCACTAAGCCCCACCAGTAAACCGGTAAACCAGTGAAACCATTTGTTAAACTTATCCCAGCCATACAAAAAGAACCCCAGCGCAATAGCCTCGATAAAAAAAGCCGTTCCCTCCAGCGAAAAAGGCATCCCAAAAATAGGGCCTGCATGTTTCATAAATGTAGGCCAAAGCAAGCCCAACTCGAAGGAAAGCATCGTTCCCGATACTGCCCCCGTTGCAAATAAAATAGCCACCCCTTTGCTCCAGGCCTTCGTTAATCCCTTATAAATTTCATTCCCGGTTCGCAGGTACCTATAGTGACTAAAAGCCATAAAAAAGGGCATGACCATACCCACACAAGCAAAAATAATATGAAAACCCAACGAGAGGGCCATCTGAGATCGAGCCGCTATAAAATCATCCATGTTTGTTTACGATAAAGGTTGCTAAAAATAGCAAGGTAAAAACCCATATTTTCTACCCGATGAAGGTAGCCATTTATCGACAAAAAATCAAATCCAAACCTATAAACGCGAGCCATTAAGCCTGCAATCCTAAGACACAGCAAAGCGAAATGCAATGCCTTAATCTTACTTATCCCCTAAACCCCTAAACCCCTAAATCTACTAAACCTGATCGTACCACCGCAGGCTTTTCTTCCCGAACTCCGTCTCCTCTATTTAACATAATATATTTATTAAACACAGATAAAAAGTCCTATCCCATATAAACCAACACCTAAAACGCGAAATACAGGATTCTAAAATAGGGTCCTAAAACAAGCTATTATAAAATCAGCCAAGACAAACTAAAGCAACATACAAAAGCCATATACTACTGTTTACCAACTGCATATAAAAAAAAAGAACTACCCATTACAGATAGTCCTTTAATCACACTAAACCTAATTAACGATTTATAAAAAGTCCAACCAGCCAAGGCAGTGAGACTATAACCTATTTTAATCCCCATTTTTTATTTGGCTTATTCCCCAACCACAACTCCAACGTCCCTCCTTTCACCAGGTCCTCATGCAAAATCTGGAAGGAAGTGTACGTTTTTCCATTTAATACCGCCTTTTGGATGTAACAATTTTCAGCCGAGTTGCCATGTACCCTAATTTTAAATGCAGTACCTCCATAATAACTACGATTAAGGTTTATGGTTACCTCATCAAATACCGGCGCGGTGATATCATATCGTGGTATGGCCGATGAACCCCCATCAATGCTAAACAGGCCAATAGCCATTAACGCGCTTATCGCGCCCATCTGTCCCTGATCTTCATCGTGCCCACCGTAGCCCTTATCTGGTGTAATAGCCCCATATGCCTGCTCTTTGACCCTACGCACCCAGTATTGACTTAACCACGGTTTTCCTGCATGGGCAAAAACATGCGCATTGGAACAACCGGGTTGGTTTGCATAGGATACATACCCTTGGTTATAGCCATACACAAAATCCATTGCGGCCGATTTTTGAAAAGCCGAATCTAACATCCCCGTGAGCACGGCATTACCTCCCATTAATTTAGCAAGGGTAGGAATATCATGCGACAATCCAAAGGTAGCCTGCCAGCCATTCGCTTCCACAAAGCCGTAGCCATCTAAGGGGTTTTCATGCAGCCAAAGGCCGTCTTTCTTTTTCGGCATGATAAGGTTCAAACCTTTATGGAAAGATGAGGGCCATCCGCCTGCCCGTTTTGCGAAGTAGTCCTGATCAGCCGTTCGACCAAGTTTTCCTGCCATCTGTGCCAAAGCCCAGTCTTCAAAGGCCCACTGAATCGTAATTCCCGCATTTTCAGGGCAATAGCCATTTTGTGTATAAAAAGCCAACTGATCGTCCATATCTAAGGCAAGCATCCCCCCTTGCTCATGGTTGCGTTTCATGGCATCGAACGCCGCATTTACCTCCCATTTTTGGGTCAATTTTTTTTGAAAGGCACTGGTAATTAAGGAAGTTGCCGGACAACCGGTCATGATATACGAATAGCCACCCGCATTCGGACCACGTGGTAGCAGTCCGCCATTCGTATCGTATTGCAACAATGAAGCTGCAAAATCATCCAGAACTTCTGGATAAGCTAAACCCCACCAAGTATTTAAATTCCATTGCGTTAACCAAAAAGCATCCGAATTGTACATATGAAACAAAGACTTCCCGTTTTTATCCTTCGGAAGAGTTTGCACCGTAAGTTTAGCATTTTTAGTATGCGCCCCAACACGCGTACCCCCGCGGGTATAATCTGGATATTGTCCGTTAACATCATCCAGCTTATGCCGCCCTAAAATGGTATGCCATACATCGGTATAAAACTTTGTTTTCTGTGCCACCGTTCCGCCTTTAACGTCCACCCTGCCCAGCATGGCATTCCACTCTTGCTGACTTGCCGCACGTACAGCGTCGAAATCCCAGCCCGGGCACTCGGCCAGAAGGTTGGCCTTAGCATTCTCCATGCTTACATAAGAAATGGCCATTTTCACCTGTACCTGATCGCCGGCACGAACGTTCAATTTGGCTGCGATACCCGCAGTTGGGGCATCGCTGTAGCTCATCCCTGCATTCCGGGGAACCGAAAAATTAGGTCCCTGTAGTTCTTTAACATTAGGCAGGTAAGTTTTGTCAGACCAGCCATCTATAGCCTCGAGGTCTTTATCAATCTCCATAACGAAGAATATACGAACGCGGTCCGGACCGCCCCATAATCTGCCTTCAGTATCAAAATATCCCGATACCTCCCGCGCACCTGTAGGTTTCGCGTAAGCATTAACCATCGTGGTTGTCGATACATAACCGCCGAGGTTTAACAAAATATTCGCCTTAGTATCTTCGCTGTAGGTAAGCCTATAGATGCTGGTACGCTCGGTTGCTGTTTGTTCAACCATCGTACCATAGCGCTCCAAGAACATCCGGTGATAGCCTGGTTGCACCAGCTCACCATCGTGTGAGAAGGGCGATTTCCAATGCTCCTCCCCTTGTGTGGGGTCTACGACTCCTGTTGTCGGCATTAACGTTAGCCCAGACAGCATCCAGCCGTGCACCTGTGGAAAGCCCAGTACTTCCGTAGAATTATAATTATACCCACCGCCATACTGGTTTTTATTGCGCGTTAATGGTGCTGCACCAATCATTCCAAAGGGTTGATTTCCGGTAATAAAGAAAAAATAACGCCCCCGCGCAGATTCAATGTAGGGGTCAACCCACGAAATATAGTCTTTATAATCTTCTGGAGCAGGAAAAACTTCTATTTCTGAGAGCCCTAAATTAGGGCCATCACCGTCGGTTACCTCAAATCGAACCCACTCAACCTTACGCGACGGAAACTCGACTACGCGTGGGCTACCATCGTTGGGGATTTGAAATACGGGAACTGCACTGCCATCACTAAACCGTAGTATGCCGCTGGCCGTATGGGAATTTAAGGTCGGGCGATCGTATAGAATTATTTTGTTGATATGGGTAGGCTTCTGCCAATCTAACTGCAACCAAGGATAATCAATTTCTCCCCAGAATGTAACGGAGCTCGAAGAAGCCCACTCGCCAACACCGTTTATGCGCATGCGTTGGTCTATACTATTTTGCCCCTCATAACCGGGTTTCCAAACCGATGATACGGTAACTTTTGCTTGAGCTGCTATATTATAACTGCTGGCATATACAGCATTATATGAAAATATAAGTCCAGCTATGGATGCCCATGTAAGTGCTCGTGTATTTTTAAAAAACATAATAGATTTAGATTTAAAACTGAACATACTTAATATGTATGAACATTTTTATGAAGTCCAAAGATAGAATTAAAATCCATAGAATAGTGTAAAATAAACTATACAAAACAAATTTACGTTTCTATGGAATAAATCGTATCGAGTAGCGGTTGCATTAATTTTTCCCGCAGCAGCTTAACGGGTAAACGACACGGTATAGGTGTAGCTATCGCCCCGGTAGAAGCCGAGGTTATATTCAATCGGGAGATCATTTTCATCCAGCACCCAACGCTTTCGAACAAGCACAGGATCCCCTACTTCAATTTGTAAGCGGTCGGCCAACATTTTATCGGCCAGCATACTGGAAAGCTCCTCCCGGGAGGTTTTTAGTGTATACCCTTTTTGCCTTTCTATAATATCGTATAGTGGACCATCAAAATTATCACTTACGGTAAGACCTAAAATGGGGTTAAAATACGATTGAAAAAATACAAAAGGGAAATCGGTACTACCACGAACACGCTCTAAATAAAAAAGACGGTCGTTCACTGTGGTACCAAAAAACAGGGATACTTCGGCATTAACCTGTCTATGCCCCATACTTCGCTCAAAGTCTACAACGGTAATACCTTTGGATTTCATCTCTTGGGTAAAGGAAATCCAATTATTGGCCTTGCCCTGCAGTGGCCCTTTTGCGAGTAGGGTGCCATGTCCTTTTCTGCGGATAAGCAGTCCCTCCTGTACCAGCCGATTTATAGCTTGCCGTAGGGTATTGCGCGACATGCCAAGTTCTTTGGCCATGCCTACCTCATCGGGCAGTAGTTTGCCGTTTAGGTATTCTTCCTGCTGCATAAGTGCTCTCAAATGCCGCTCGGCACGCATATGTAGGGGTTCGGTAGCCGTTGCTTTCTTTTGCTCCATGGTTTATTGCTCTTGCATTGCAGCCAAAAATACAGCAATTATGGCGTAGAAGCAACCGCCTTTTGGCTATTCTTGGATAAATAATCTGCATGTCGATGCCGCTTACTGGCGTTGCTATCGTTGTGCTCCTGCATACTTATTTTTATTATTAGCATGGTCTGTTGTCCGGCTTCCTTATACTGAACGCCTCTTTTTGGCGTGTTTGTGCTGGGGCATTTTTTATCTAAAAATTTACACTACTAAATAGGTAGACTTAAGCGTTTTTATTATATTTGTTGTGGCTCTAGTGGCCAGACCATTATTAATTTAGAAAGCGTAAAAGAAATGATAGGATTAGGTGCTGCCAGCAAAATCAAATTATGCCGTAGAGAGAGAGGCCTTTCGCAATTGGATGTAGCCGAGGGTTTACATATTTCTTTAAAGGCTTACCAAAATATTGAAAACGGACTGACAAAAATTGATTTGGATCGTCTCGGACAAATTGCTCATATCTTAAAATTGGATATCACAGATTTTATTCCGGCTACCGCTACGGAGGATACGGTGGATGGGGTTCGTGTGCATCAGGAAAAGGAGCTTTACCAAAAAATTATTGCGGATAAGGAGGCTTATATATCGCACCTCGAGGAGAGCTTAAAGTTTTACCGGGAAATTATTAAGGAGCAGATTCATTTTTAGCTGGTTTAGGTTTAGGTTAGGTTTAGGTTTAGGTTACACTTAGGTTAAACCCTTATAGAATAGCTTTACTTGCTTCCGGATTGTATAAAAGAAATGGAGCCATCGTTTGGATGGGCTCCATTTTTTGTTTAGGCTTTCTTTTCTTTAATAGGGGCATGGATTTAAGTTGCTCACGGCTTAAACCCTATGCCCCGGCCTAAAATTTATATGTAGATTGGTTTGTTTTTACTTAAAAAAATCTGTTGCTGCCTCCTGTACCAAAGAAGATTGCATTTGTTAATAGGCGGCTTGTCGATAACCAGTACCCGCGGAAGGTTGGCGATTCGGCGAAGTAGACCACTGCTCCTCTACCCTTGTTGTTTTTACCGATGACGATATTATCTTTTACGGCATTTAATGCCGTAGAATCGGCATAGCCGTTCACTAGGATATTTTTCGTCTTCAGAATTGTTTGGTTGATGGTCTTCGGATCGATGCTGTTGTAGCTGCTACGAAGGGCGTAGGTATCTTTGTCGCTGATACCATAGGCGAGCGGACTTTTGGTGTCGAGTTCGGCCTTCACAATAATGCCGCTTAGGCGGGAGCTGGCGCCGCGGCTGAGTAGTGCTGCACGGGATGTTGCAGCTCCCTCCTCCTTGCTGTCATCGCCTTGTCGCGGTCCGCGCTGCTCGCCAAATAGGGTGCTATTTACCCAGGCGTTGGATCCTGAAATGCTTAATACGGTTCCTCCAGCATCAACCCATGCATTTAAGCGCTGTGCAAAATCGGCTGAGTATTGTGCTCCTGTAAGGATAATGCTGGTGTAGCTGCTTAAATCTACGCGATCTAAGGACTTACCGTCTAATTTAACCACGGGTAGGCCATAGGTTTCACTCAATAGGGCCCATACCTCACCGAATGTTGTCCAGCTGCCGCCAGAAATTAAGGCTACCTTAGGTTTTTTCAATACGCGGATATTGTTGCTGCCGAGGTCTACACCACTTAAGCTGAAACCTTCGTTTATGGCATAAATTTGAATTCCACTCTCCTGTGCTGTTTTTTGTATCACTTGATATAGGCTGCTGGCGTCCAGATCTTGGTAGGCCACGGGTATCACAATACTCCCTGCTGCAAAGGCTACATCGCCAGCGGTGGTTTTACTCTTAAAGGGTAGGCTGCTCACACGTGCGCTAACACCGGCTTCTTGCAGGGCGTATAGTGCTTTTGTTGCCAGGTAGTCGGAAACCTCAAAGACATAGGCTAATTTCGACTGATCGACAGCTAGCGTTGTTGTGGCAGGTAGGCTAACAACGCGTTCGCCTAATGTTTGCGGAACTTTGGACTTCACAAATGGAATGCCGTAGCCGTGTACGGTGCTCCATGCGGAGATATCATAAAATGTCGTTGTTTTATCGAATGCATTGGTTTCATTTTCTTCAAAAATAGACTGCAATACCCTAAACTGATGCTGCTTTAAGGGTACTACATACGCTGTACCCGGTTCGAAGCTTTTGTTGTCGATCGTTACTGCTTTTGGGAGTGTGTATACTTCAATTTGGTGACTTAAAAGGTGTTCTAAAAAGGCACGATTTAAGCCGATGTCTTTTTTGCTACCAAAAACTATGGTTTTATACGGTAGTTTATCCGCCTGCGTTAAGGCGCTTTCAAAAAACGAACGCTGTTCTTTTAAGAAGGTTTCTTTCTCGTCGGTTGCTGCACGTAAACCTGCAATACTGATCTCAAAATTATCGCGTAGATTTTTCGAGAAGGTACGTACACCGGCGTCGGTAAGTACGGCAACGCCCGAGGTGCCTCCTACTTCCAGCGTTATACCTGCCCCCCCCTGGTAGTCGGGATAGGTAGACCCATAGATTGGGGATAAGTTGGTGAAACTTTCTTTTGTAAAATACAAGGAACCGATGCGGTCAAGGGCTGCCGAGAAGTGTTTAGCCAGGATTGCAGTAAGCACTTCGTAGTTGCTTTGTGGCAAAATTTTATTCCAGCTGGTTAATGGCGATGGCTCGAAATAATAGGTGCTATTGCTACCCATCTCATGGAAGTCTAGGTATACGTTAGGGTACCATTTGTGGTAATATGCTACTCTATTTTTACTCTCTACCTGCGATAGTGGCAACCAATCCCGGTTTAGATCGTTCCAAAAGTGGTTACCCCGATGTGGGGTCCATCCGCCAGCATGGCCTAAATCTGCCGGATCTACTACGGTCGGGTTGGTATGAAATCCGTTAATATAGGTGGTAGCACGCTCGCGCCCATCGGGGTTTTGTGCGGGTTCGATCAGTACTACGGCGTCCGACAAACGTTTCACAATATCGGCATCCTCAGTAGCAACCAGGTAATAGGCGGCCAAAACCGATGCATCGGTTCCTGCAATTTCACCGCCATGTACGTTGTAAGCGAGTTCGACAATAACTTTCTGCTGGTTGTAGTTTATAGCCCCTTTTCCATGTACGAGTTTTAAGTGATCCTGACGGATATTTTCTAGATTACGCTGGTTGTCGGGTGTAGTTACAATAAGTTTAACCTGCTCCCGGTTTTCCCAGGAATGGCCGAACACCTCCAGCGAGGCACGATCGGACTTCTGTGCCAATAGTTTAAAATATTCCACAACTTTGTCGTAACGCACGAGTGAGGTTCCGATGCGGAAGCCGAAAAATGCTTCGGGCGTAGGGATATCGGGATTAAAACGGGCCGATTCGCCGAAGTAGTATTTGTCTTGTGCTTTCGTTAAGGTAGCAGCCAACAAAAACAGTAAAATCAATAGTTTATGTTTCATCGTGTAGGTAAATTTTTTTTATTTGTTGTGCACTAATTCTTACACTTTAGTAGCCTGGGTTGTTAATACCATTTAAATCCGGATCCGATAATACATCAGCCTGCGGAATAGGAAACAGCCAGAAATTACGGCTTACACCCAGCAGCTTTTCGGCCTGCTCGGTACGCACCAGGTCGTACCACCGGTCGGCTTCAAAAGGAAACTCCAAGCGTCTTTCCTCCCATATGGCCTGCAGTAGTGCTTCGGTATGGACCGCTGTCGTTGGGTACAGATCTGCCTCGGCACGCCCCCGTATACGATTTAGGTCGGCAATAGCGCCTGCAATATTCGGATTGCTCTTCCGTAAGCGTGCCTCAGCACGTATTAAATAGATATCGGCAATACGGATTACAAAGGCTGGATTTAGGTTCGGGCTTGCGGTATTGTAAATATTAACATACACATCCGCACCCCGTGTAGCCAGTAGGTTCTTGCGTGCCCCCCCTTTTTTAGGGTCGTTCAACAAGTTTACAATTTGGTTGGTCGGGCGAAATTCGTAAGAGCCGCGTGGTGTTCCCGACGCTGGAAACCAAATGGTGCCGCTCATACCTGGATTGTTTGTAGTGGCCGATAACTCGAAAATAGATTCCGACGATAGAAACGGAAGGGTGAAAAATTGGGCGTAGTTTTCTACCAAGCTGTATTTCGGTAGCTGTATAACCGCATCGGCTTCTTTCTCGGCAAGATCAAACTGCTTGGTATATAAGTACAGCTTGGCACGTATTGCTTTAACCGTGGCCCGCTGCACTCTGTTGCGAGTTACAGCATCGTCGGCCGGCAGCAGTGCCTCGGCCTTATCCAAATCGGCAAGCACCTGCTTGTAGCTATCCTCCACCGACGATCTTTTTATTGCTCCTAAGGTGGTTAAATCCTTGGTAGGGTTCAGTTGCAACTGAACGCCGCCCCAGCTGCGCACCAAATTAAAATACGCTATAGCCCTAAAAAAATAAGCCTCCCCAACCAGTTTATCCTGTTCCCCACTTAAAAAAGTAGCATCCTGCACTTTCGGAATTTCTGCTATCGCCCAGTTGGCTACATTTATTAAGGCATAATTTTCACTGTATGCGCTAACAATTGCCGAATTCGTTACGGTAAAAGCACGGTTGTCCAATTCAATATTCTGACTCTGACTACCTGCGAAGAACACATTATCGCCCGGTAAAACGGCCAGGTTAATGGCCGAACCCAAATTGTAGTTTTTAAACCTGGAATAGGCCGAATTTACAAGTGCCTTAGCCGTTTTAGCATCGTAGATGGCATTTTCTGCCAGCAAGGCATTCGTAGGTTTAAGGTCTAAGAACTTTTCACAAGATTGCAGCCCTGCCGACAACGATACCGTGAACAGCAGCCCCCATTGTAGTTTATTAAAACGTTTTTTCATTGTCAAGGAATCTTTAGAGAGAAATATTGATAATCAATTCATAAGTCCGCGGCTGTGGCACTGTAGCCCAGTCGTAACCCGCTGTATTTTGGTCGGTACTCTGCGCACTTACCTCCGGATCCAAGCCGCCATATTTCGTCCAGGTAAACAAGTTGGTCGCCGAGAATGTAGCCTTTAACTTCTGCACCTTTAATTTTTGTGCAAACTGCTTAGGCAAGGTATAGCCAACAGCAACATTACGCAAACGTAGAAACGAACCATCCTCCAGGTAACGGCTACTTAAATTGGCCACCTGCCCGGTATAGTTATTTGCGGGCGAATTATTCTGACTCGGGTTCAAGGTATACTTTGTCATTTTCGGGATATCGGTAATATCACCCGGTTTCTGCCAACGGTTTAGCTGGCGCGGATCGAAACCGATACCATTCTGTGTACCGCCATGCACCAAGAAGAAATCGTGCATATTTAAGATTTTGTTACCCTGCGTAAAATATAGGAATGTCGATAAGTCCCAGCTTTTATACCGGAAGGTATTCGTTAAGCCGCCAACAAAGTTAGGCTGTGCGCTACCCAATATCTGCCGATCGGCATACGAAATAATGCCGTTGCCATCTACATCCTCATATACCGCATTACCCGTTTGCGGATCTACATACAACTGTTTGTATAAAAAGAAAGAATTTATAGGGTGCCCCTGCCGCAGAATCGAGGTTCCACGGTTGGTAGCCCCCATGGTTTGCTCTTGCGGAATGCGTTCAATTTTATTGCGGTTTCCCGAAATATTAAAAGACGTCTGCCAGGTAAAATTATCCTTACTAATATTGGTCGACTCGATGGTTAGCTCCAAGCCTCGGTTACTTATTTCCGAGTAATTACGGATGGCCGATGTATAACCACTCCGGGAAGGTACAAACACAGACTGCAAACCTTTTGTGGTATACTTATGGTACCAATCTAAGGTAACATTAAGGCGACTATCCCATAGACCTACATCCACCCCCAGGTTGGTCTGCCGCGTACTCTCCCAGGTCAAATCGGGGTTCGCTAAACGCCCTGGAGCAAGCGCAGGCTGGTCCAAATACGATTGTGCACTGGTCGACCATATCGCCAAAGCATCGTAATCGCCAATTCCATTTTGGTTGCCCGATATACCATAAGTAGCCCTAAATTTAAGGCCATTTACGGTAGTATTATTTTTCAGAAACTGCTCATTTCCCACATTCCATACAAAACCAGCTGCCGGAAAATAACCCCAACGCACATTTTTACCGAAACGCGAAGAACCATCGGCACGGAAACTAAATTCCAAATTGTAGCGGCTATCATAACCATAACCCACATTACCAAAAAAAGAAACTAAGCGGTTTTCATTCCGGGAAGAGCCACCACTTGTAGTACCCCCATTCGATACCTCCTTAAGGACATCGAAGATATAGTTGCTACCGCTCGCCGAAACACTCTGCGACTGTTGCACATTTACCGTATTTCCAAGTAATACATTGACATCATGCTTTCCATCCCATGTATTTACATAGGTCAGTAACTGCTCGGCCGTATAGACCTGTATCGTACGGTTTGAAACCGATGCCGATGCACCATTGGTAAGCGAAAAATCCGAAAAACTTCGCGATCCATTGCTGGTGTAGTCAAAACTTCCCGATGTACGGTACTTCAGCTTCGGTAAAATACTATACTCCCCGAAAATATTTACGGTATTACGCCAGGTCGTATAATCATTATCCAAATGCTCGATTAGGCGCAGGTGGTTATTAAAGGTAGCATGATTCAAGTAATTGCCTTGATTATCGTATACCGGCAGGAAAGAGCGCGGAAAAATTGCGGAGTTTATTATCCCTCCGGGGTCATTATCGTTATTACGAACATTTGAACGCCCTACACGTGCAACGTTATAACTCGTACCGATTTTAAGCTTATCCGTTACATTATTATCGTAGTTTACCCTACCCGAGAACCGCTGAAACTGGTTGGGTTTAACAATAGACTCCTGGCCGTCGTAACTCAACGCTATATAATGGTTGCTGTTTTGCGTACCACCAGAAAGCGATAGCTGGTAACTGGAGGAGTATGCCGTCTGAAAGATATCGTTTATACGGTCATATGTCGGTAAATTGGCGATATTATTGCGGCTGAAATCGGGGTTTCCGGCAGCATTTTTAAATGGAAATACCAGATCCCAGTTGGTTGGTTTTTCCCGTAGCAGGTAGGTCTCCAGCGACTCTTTATTTTCCAGCGCCGTATTATTCCAAGATTCAAAAAGCAACTGTCCTGTTTCAGGCCCGCTAGTCGCTTTAAACTTCTTCGCCGCATCTGCCCAACCTTGTTTTGTACTGAAGCCAATGCGACTTGCCGTATTACGCTGTCCGCGTTTGGTACGTATTAATACCACCCCATTGGCACCTTGAGAACCATAAATAGCCGTTGCATTGGCATCCTTTAACAGGGTAACACTCTCAATATCTGCCGGGTTAATATCCGCCAACGGATTCGACAGCAGGTTACCGCCACCGCCTGTAACGGGCAGGTTGGTATTGATAAAAACACCATCTACGACATACAACGGAGCCACACTACCGCTGATGGAGTTGTTGCCGCGGATAACGAAACTAACGCCACCACCAGGTGTACCGGAGGTCGACGTAATCTGCACCCCTGCTGCACGGCCCTGCAAAAGTTTAATAGGATCCTGGTCGGCCTGGTTGCTCGTATTTTCCGAGAAATTTACCGTCGTAATCGAGCCACTTACCGCTTTACGCTGCTGCGTGGTATACCCCGTAATGACGACCTCGTCCAGGAAGCTATTTTCGCCCTGCAGATCAATCAGCAGGGGTTGATTTTTATCCTTCACCGTAATCGTCAACGGCTGATACCCTACGCTGCTAATCAATAAGGTAACCGGCAGCTTCGCTACATCCAAGGAAAACGTTCCTTGTTTTGTAGAATGGGCAATATTTTTTGTATTGTTGATGTCTTTAATAGAAACACCATGAACAAGGTCACCCTTTTGTGCATCGCGTATGCTTCCTTGGATTTTCTCCTGGGCAAAGGCCACATTTCCGATTAATCCAGTAGTCAGCAACAGCAAGGCTAATTTAGAGTAACGTCTCTTTTTTTCTCTATCTTTATCTTCCATCAGATTCAATTATAGGTATACATGCTATTTAATGATACTACAGCGTATGTACAGCTAAAACATAGCGCTGCCCGTCCCCTTTTTGGGGCCTAAAAATTTTAATGAACATTTTGTTTTAGGGAAATTACTGACCGATGCTATACATCATGGCCATAAACATGGAGCCGGATGGAAAGTTAAGCTGGATGGGAAACCTATCGACAGACCGACAAGCTAGGTGGGGATTTTTTTTCTGGTAAATTACGTTTTTCATATGTTGTTAATTGTTAGTATTATGCTTTGTTTTCACTGTTTTAATCTACCATTTTAGTAGACTTTATTTTTACAAGTCCAAAGGTAATAGCTATCACACAAAGTTTAAACGCATAATTTATGCCTATAGACGTAGTTTTTATGCCTAAAAAGTTAAAATGCCAACTTTCCCCACGCTAATCCATTTTATAAGCGGTACAAGCACATGCTATTGCTAAAACAATACAGCCTATGAAAAAGCTAAAATTAGATTAATTTCAAATAGTATTTAGAATTAGTTCAAATAAGGATATATTTGCGCATTATTTATTATTACAGATGAAAAACATCCTCTTACCCATCTGTCTTTTCTTTACTATAGGTGTACAAGCAACTTTTGCGCAGTACCATATCCGAGGGAAAGTTACAGATAGCCAAAGCACTGCTATCCAAGCAGCCACGATCAAGCTTATAGGGCAACACAAAACAGCACAATCCGACCAAAACGGATTTTTTACATTTACAGATTTAAAGCCTGGAAAATACCAGCTGGAGCTGGCTTATTTAGGTTACCAGCCCCACCGTAAAGAAATACAGATCAAAGATGCAGACGTACAACTGAGCCTGCAACTGGAACCCGACAGCAGAGAACTGCAGACCGTAGAGATTATGGGGCGCACGGAGAAGAGCTATAAAAATTCGGTAAGTTATGCGGGCACTAAGGTTGCAGCCGAAATTAAGGACGTTCCGCAGTCGATACAGTACGTTACCAAAGAGTTAATGGCAGACCAAGGGGCAGTACGTATGACCGATATTGTCAAAAATGTTAGCGGTGTAAACCAGTATACCTTTTACGATGATGTCAGCATCCGAGGTTTCCGTAATCAAGGTGGCGTAGGCAGCAACAGCTCGAACCAGCTTTTTAATGGTTTACGCACATTCAATGGTTTCTGGCGTCAGAACCTACTGAACTATTTGGAACGTGTCGAGATTATCAAAGGCCCTGCGGCCGCCTTGTTCGGTAATGTAAATCCGGGAGGAACCATAAATAAGGTTACAAAAAAACCTTTAGATACGGCGAGAAGATCAATAAACCTGCAAATGGGCAATTACAATACCCTGCGCACAAACCTTGATTTTACAGGTCCGGCCAACAGTTCGAAAACGGTATTGTACCGGTTAAACCTGGGCTACGAAAATGCAAATTCCTTCCGCGATCTTATGTTCGACAAAAACATCGTTATCGCTCCCTCCCTATCGTATGTACCATCTTCCAATACACGCATTAATTTTGACGCGGTATATAACAAATCGAACAGCCGCCTAGATCGTGGACAATCTATCTTCGGTTCGAACGATTTGCATTCTACACCGATATCCTTAAATGTGGCTGATATTAACGATTTCCTGAACGAGGAAACGTATTTAATAACCACCTCATTAACGCATCGCTTTTCCGACAAACTTACGCTGAATGCTTCGTATTTAAGAACCGGCTATAGGCAGGATCTTTTTGAACATAGAAGCACGTCCTTTGCGGTGGATAAACAAGGGAAAAATATCGAAAATTTGGCTTTACGAAGAGCCAGCCAAAGACACAACGAGCAGTTTAGTGATAGCTTTACGGCTTACCTTAGCAGCAACTTACATACGGGTAAGGTCGAACACCGCCTGGTATTGGGTTACGATTACAATGCCAGCACCATTCCGGTGGGATCTTCACAGATGGATGCTGCGGGTTATCGTTTAAAGGATGGCACTATTGCCAGTAAGTATGTGGCCAAAGACTCGGCTAAGTATGTTTTCTATAACTACAAGGGGAAAATGATCCCTATGCCAAATGTACCTTCTTTTGACCTTTCGAAAAATGAACACTCCCTTTTATCTGTGGATGGCTATGTGTATGCCGCCAACAATACCGATGTTGTGGTGCCCTTCCGCTCGGAACAGCACAGTGTTTATGTGCAGGATTACCTCAGCTATAAAAGGTTAAAGTTGCTGTTGGGGTTGCGTTGGGATAGTTATATTTCTCATCTCAACTACAGCACCCCACAGCTGGAGAAAGTTCGTCAGCATGCCTTTCAGCCTCGTATTGGTGCTACTTACGCCATTTTGGATAATATCAATGCCTATGCGACGTATACAACTGGCTATAATCCGCAGGATGCACGTAGCCAAAATCCAAACGCTGGAGGCCCTTTCGACCCGATGACCAGCTATTTGCTAGAGGCTGGTTTAAAAACAGAGTGGTTCGGGCGCCGCTTAAGTGCTACCGTTTCGGTGTACGATATTCAGCAGCGTAATGTGCTGTACAATGCCTTAGACCCCGATAACCCCGATCTGCTTGTGCAAATCGGTAAAGATAAATCCCGCGGTATCGAATTGGATGTGGTGGGTTATATTGCTCCGGGTTTAAATGTGCTGGCGACTTATGCGTATAACCATGCGCGCCTTGATGGGGCGAATGCTGGTGCCGATACCACGTACAACAACCAGCAGAAACCTAATGCACCAAAAAACCAGGGTAGCGTTTGGGCCAAATATGTGGTGCAGCAAGGGGCATTAAAAGGTTTTGGTATTGGCTCGGGGGTGCATGTCGTTGGCAATAGAACCTTTGGCTTCCAAGGTCAAAAGAATATCGTTCCGAGTCACGGACCGGGTTATACCTTGGTTAGTGCTGCTGCTTATTATACGATTAATGCTATACAGCTGCAGTTTAATGTAAACAATCTTACAAACCGCACGCATTGGGTCGGTGGTTACGATAGTTCGCGCCTATATCCAGGGTCGCCGCGAACATGGTTATTTTCTACAACTTATACTTTTTAATTTATGAACAAATTAGTCGTTACGCTGCTGACAGCCCTATTTTTTATGAGCCTGCTTATTGGGGCACAAGATGTACAAGCACAGCAGAAGGGTAAAGATGCTAAAGAAGGGAAAGCGGTTCAACCGATGAAAGCGCAGGAACGCCGCCTTAAGGTAGCCTATATTACGCGGCTTCAACATCGCGACCGAGAGATTGATGATAGGGTGAAAAATCACCTCGACTCCATGGGTTTTGAGGTTACGTTAATCGACCAGACTGAACCTGCAGCACGTGCAAACGGGGCAGATTTATTGGTTATTTCGTCGACCGTTACTTCGCAGGATTTAGAGCATAAATATACCCATATTGGTATTCCTTTGTTAACTTGGGAAAATGATCTTCTGGACGATTTGCGTTTTACGGGTCGCCATAAGGGCGTTGATTTTGGGGAAGTAGATGGCGAGCATTATATATGGATTGTTAATGCTCCGCATCCTTTAGCGGCGGGTTTGCCGGCTGGTATAAATTCGGTGTACCGTAAAGATCAGCCTATGGGCTGGGGAAAACCGGGTTTAGGGGCTGCGATTATCGCTACTATGCCGGGACAACCTGAGAAGGCTATTATTTTTGGCTACGAAAAGGGGGCTACGATGGATTATGATTTTATTGCTCCTGCACGCCGGGTGATGTTATTTTTAGACAACCGTACCTTCCCTGACTTAAAACCGAATGGGAAAAAGCTATTCGATGCGGCCATTAATTGGGCCGTTGGCAGATAGTGTAATTATCGTATATATACTATTTAGTAATAATCTCAGCGCCCCAGGCCTTCCTACTTTCTACAGGACGGCCTGGGGCGCTGAGTTTTTTTATATTTTTTTGTACGATAAGCCTTACGTTCTTAAAGTTTTTCGGGGGTTACCTAAGCCCAAAACTTAGCACTGACCAGATGCCCTTGAATTTGTTTCCCGGTGATCTTTACCTTTTTCATCGTTAAAAAGGTATTTTATCCGCCTAATACCGCACATATGCTGCCTGGCCTATGTATTTGCCCGGAATCAAGGATTTCGATTATTCCTACTTCCGGTGGCGTATTGCCAGGCATCTTACCCATCACTTGCAGCGTAGACTGCTGGAGTAATACTTCAGTACCCTGCACTTTATAATTGCCCACGTCCTTCCATTCGCCTAAAACAGCTATCAGCTGAAAACTATCATCAAAGGTGAAATTAGCAATGCTATGCTCGGCAACGGTGGCGGTACGCTTACCCTGCGTGGTGGGCACATCAAGCAAGACCTGAAGTTCGCCCAGGTGGGTATCCATTTTTATTTTAGCGCCATGCACCACCACAAGCCGGTTGTCCTGTGCCTGTTCCTCTTCTTCGCGCTCTTTCTGCACGGCTTCCATTTCGCGCCACTCCTGCTTTGCTTGGATCAGCGCATCAAACTCCTGATTTCTTTCGCTACTATCCATACCGGCGGGCATGATACCTGGCCTGCCCATAGCAGCTGGTATATTTTTTAATGTTCTCATAAACCGATGTTTTAAGCTGTCGTTTGTGTCTCTACTAAAACAATAAATTTTAATCCTCCTATAGTCACGAACCCTATTGGAAAAGGTGTTTCCAGGCTCTGTTAAAAAGGCCATTGACCACAGGTTCTCCTTAGAATTCATTTGTCCAAAAGTATATAAATAATAGCTGCATAAGCCCAGGCCGAAGAGCGTATTCCTGAAAAACACTCCGCTTTACATCACGTCCTTTTTATTGAAACGTTTTATGTATAGGCTATTGAAATCTAAAAAAATATAAAATGTAACAAGAAGAAACACTTTAGGCGTTAAGAGGACTACAACCAGGCCATAAATAACAGCCAGCAATTCCTATGGTGGAAAAATACCAGCGTCGAGGAGAATATGGTGCAGCCTGCCCTGCCGCCGCAGGACCGTATGCCTATAAAGGCAAAAAGGCTGCTCCTAAGAACAGCCCCATAACCAAAACCACCTTACTAATACAATCTATTTTGTCGTTGGGAATGCGGCGATACGCAGACGTGCAGCCCCCATCGGTATAAGTTCAATTTCTTGCGTAGGCTCGGTACTCCATAGCGGACTAAGGGGGAGTACCCCGGTTAAACCATGCGCATCGATCTTCCAGTCTGGAAGTTTTTTACCTTTGGTCTTTATACTAATTGGCACAGCATTGGCATCAAAGGGGAAATCATCTTTAGGCCATGCCCGCTTTACAACCTCCCAATCGGCTACATTTGCCAGCTCCTGCTCGAGCAAGGCATAGTTCCAATCCGATGCTGGCAAGATTTCATACGAAGGCCACTTTGTCGGATCGGCAGTTTCCTGCCACTGGGAGTCGCCAATGGCGGAGGTTTTACTATCTTTTTGGATATAATTTTCCTTGATTTTTAAGGCATAGGTCAAGGGCCCCCGCATTACAGTAACCGCATTTTTATTGGCTGTCCAGCGCTGTGTTTTAATGGCCATCGGCATACGGAGCAGCACGGTATCCCCATTCTTCCAGGTACGTTCGATACGCAGGTATTTCCCTTTTACGCTGGACGACACCTCTTTACCATTTACCAGTACCTGATACGCGTCTGCCCATGCCGGAATACGCAGGTACAAGGGAAAGTTAACGGCCTCAGCCGCATGAACAGCAATGACAATGGACTCATCGAACGGATAATTAGTCTCCTGTACCAGCTTTACTTTCTTTTTATCAGCCACCCAAATCTCGGCTTCCGAAGCGGCATACAATACCGCCGCTACGCCGGCGTCGTTGGTTGCCATATAGAGGTGTTCGGCATAATATGGCCAGCCCTGACTATGGTTATGCTGGCAACAGCGCGAGCTAAAAGGGTTCATCATTAAAAATGGACCGCTATTATCGATTCCAGGATGATGGTTATGGCTGTCGCTGATGGACATATTCGGACTGGTTATATAACGTAAAGCCTTAAAATCTGCGGTAACCGCTGCCGGATAGGTATTAAAAGCCACATCCTCCGCATGATCGGCCCAGAAAGTATCGCCCGTAATGCCCAGCAATATTTCGTTCGATGCCAGCTGCTCCACCATTCCACAGGTTTCCACACCTTGGCGTGGGTCGGTAAAACCCGGGCGCGCATTTTCATCCGCGCCAAACATACCACCGGGCACCTGTCCAAACTGATGGCGTATGGTATGGAAGTTAGCATAGGTAGCATTTAAATCCTTAGGGGCATGGCTCTGCAGGTAATAGGTCGCCGGCTCCCTAAACCCCTGAACGACATTTACATTATGCCAATTTGGTAAATCATTCGTTAACATCCAATTTGCGGTATTTTTATGAATCTTCGTCGCCAGTTCCAACAACCATTCGTTGCCTTCGGTGCGGTTATACAACCAGTATACCGATAAAAGGTTATCCCCACCGCGGCTATTTTCCCAATAATCTTTGAGAAAAAAGCTATCCGGAAGATTCAGCTGCCACTTAAAGTAATTGGTCATCAGGGTTAGCACCCGTGTGTCGCCACTATACTCGTAATACGACTGTAGGCACCACAACATAATCATATTACCCCAGAGGTCGGGTTTATTATGGCGCAATATTAAAGGGCCAAAATAACCATCCGGACGCTGACTTTTTAGGGCGCCCTCCAACCATATTTTAGCTTCGGCAAGGATGGCAGGATCCTTCAATATATAGCCCAAATGCGCATAACCCTTTAACCAATACGGCACCTCTTCCCAACCAAAATCCCCTTTTCCATCCGGGCTCAACCAAGCATTATTTTTTTTGGACAACCAGGCAGATATCTCCCCCAGCTGCCCGGTAAGGCCGTTCCGCTGAAGCTCCAAATACCTACCGAGCCATCCTTTTGGTACAATACTTCCTACAGGCAGCTTCATCAACGCATTAGCCTTTAGCGGCAACCTATTGTTTATATAGTTACCATTATCCGCCTTGAGGGGCAAATTGTTTACCACAGAAACCTGCGTATCCTGCGCCTTAGCCAGCAGAGCCAGGCTTATAAAGAGTACAAAAGCGTTTATTTTCTTGATCATATATTGCTGCTATAATATCGTAAAAGCGTCAACGCTATACGATTGTCGATACGCCAAAAATACAGCTACTGTAGCACAATAAAAGGCCATATTATCTCATTAAAACGACAAATCGTATCAGCCTAAACCGCTGGCTCCTTGCCTAAGACAACAATCAACAGCGGGGGCAAAAAAATGGCTACCCCTACTCCGTATGCTACTACAGGCACCGGTATAGATAGTACAAAGGCGCCCCAATTGGAGCGCCCTTGCATTTTTTCCTTATAATTTATTTGATACTATGCTTGTACAAAACCTGATGAATATTACTAAGGTCTTGCGTTGGAATTTTAATCACCTTACGGTCGTAACTCATCAATCCGTTAGTTTCCACCTCCACGTCTGTCGTCTGGGTATACACCGCAGCCGACAAACCTCGGGGTATCAACGGCGATAAACTGTTGATCAATTCTTGGTAGCGGTTCTTAAGCGCTGTAGCATTTTTGAACGATATATACCCCCAATTATCTTTATCCTGCCAGGTATGCCCCTCCACAGGCAACCCCAGTCCGCCAAACTCTCCCAATGCCAGAATATACGCATCTCCAAATATCCGCGGGTCCGGCATGGCTGCATCCGGATAATTGTGGATATCCAAAACATGCCCTACATACTGAAAGTTACCCCCACTTGCACTATTCACTAAGCGCGATGGGTCGTAAGCCATCGTCCATTCGGTAATCTCCTTGGTTTTAAACTGCCCCCAGGCCTCATTGAAAGGCACCCAAAGAACGATACTCGGGAAGTTATGCAAGGCATCCATAATACTTTTCCACTCCTTACGGTAATAGCGCTCCGATTCCTGCGAGCGAGCCTTATCGTGTATACCGTTAGATACTTTGCCGGGTTGCATATCCCAAACATTGCCCCCCAAGTCGCCACTCGGCATATCTTGCCATACCAAAATACCCAAGCTATCACAGTGTCTATACCAACGGGCAGGCTCGACCTTGATATGCTTACGGATCATATTAAAACCCATCTCTTTTGTTTTGACGATATCAAACTTCAGGGCCTCATCTGATGGTGCCGTATGCAGCCCATCAGGCCACCAACCTTGATCCAAAGGGCCATACTGAAAGACAAATTTATCGTTTAAGTACATGCGTTGTATCCCCTTTTCATCCTTCTTCATACCGATTTTACGCATGGCAAAATAGGTTTTGGTTTGGTCTACGACCTTACCCTTACGGAGTAATTTAACCTGTAAATCGTATAAGTTAGGGCTATCGGGGCTCCACAGTTTAACATCCTTCAGCTTTAGTGCAACCTCCTGGCCTACGGCAAATGTCTCGGCTGCTAGTACACTGGAACCATCCAAAGCTTCAATCCGCAGCTGGTCACCAGCCTCCGCATCGACCACATTTGCCGAGAATTTCAAGGCCGACTGGTCTACATCCGGCGTCTGCTTGGTGCTGGCAATATACGTTTTGGGCACAGCCTCCAGCCATACCGTCTGCCAGATTCCTGTTACGGGGGTATACCATATACCGTGCGGATTCACAATTTGTTTTCCACGGGGTTGCGGACCATCACTGGTAGGGTCCCAAACGCGCACCTGCAGCAATTGCTTATCCCCTTTTTGAAGGGCCGCTGTAATATCAAAAGAGAACGGATCAAAACCACCCTCATGCTGCCCTATATGTTTACCATTCACATAAACATCACAGCGCCAGTCTACCGCACCAAAGTGCAAAAGCACCTTCTCTTTACGTAAGTCCTTGGTCAGGCTAATCTCGCGGTTATACCAAAGCGCCTGGTCCTTACTCACCTTTTTACCTACGCCAGATAGCGCCGATTCGATGGCAAAAGGCACCAGAATATCACCCTCCCATGTAACCGGTACTGCCGTTGTATGGACATCCGTAATCGCATATTTCCACAGCCCGTTAAGGCTCTTCCAGTTATTTTTACGCTCCAATTGCGGACGAGGGTACTCGGGATGTGGGTTTTCGGGATTTACATGCTCACCCCATGGCGTTTGTATTTTATCGCCTGCAGGTTTCCATTTTTGCGCCCAGGCCGATGATATTCCTGCGGCCAGCAGCAGCGCTACTAAGATTTGTTTGTTCATATAGTTATAGTTGTTACTTCCAGTTTTTAACGTAAAAAAAATGATTTTTAAAAAATATAGCACGTAGTAATACAGTCCATTGCATATTTATACTATACAATAGCTACAGATGAACTGTATTACATATCAGGATTTATACCTTATAGAAATCTTCCCATCCTTTGCGTGGGGGTGGCCCTGCCAATAAGGCATTCGCGAAGGGATCGTTTAACACCTCCTTGCGTATGGGGTCGAATTGTAAAGTTGCGTTTAAGCGTTGCGCAATAACTCCAAGACAGAAAACCTGGCTTAAAGGGCCTGCTACGGCGAAGGGAGAACGGGTCTGTTCCAGCCCTTTTATTGCCTTCAGGAAATTGGCATAATGGTTGGATGACGATTGAGGTACCTCGGGTAATTTCGCCTGCCAAGCCTCGGCTTTTTCTTCCGGAATAATGGCCAATGTACTGCCGTGCGATCCACCTTTAAACGTAAGGTTTTTGCTGTAGATAATTTTTCCGGGATTAAGTTTTGCCGGCTCCAAACTCCCCGTACTTGGCGGCGGTATATTCGGATCCAGACCCGAGACCCCATAACCCGCCGGTATTGGCGGAAGGTTGTTAATACCATCGTACCAGTTTATTTCCACTGCAGGCATTGATTTACGCTTCGGAAATTCGAATTTTAAGGTCGATGATTGGGGGAAGAAAAAGGAATTGTGCCCTTCCAACGCTAGAGCCGACACCTTGCTGGGTAAACCTAAGGCCAAAAATTCGTGCGCCGTATCCAGAATATGCGCTCCCCAGTCTCCCAATGCTCCCATTCCAAAGTCGTACCAGCAACGCCACTGTCCGTTTACATAGTCTTTATTATAAACATGACCAAGCGTCTGCATCTGCCAGATATCCCAATCGAGCGTTTCCGGGACTACCTCCGCCATCGGGAAATGCTTTCGGTTAACATCCCAGTTGTGCCAGCGCCGTACCAAATTCATATGCGCATCAATACGCGTAACATCCTTTATTATTCCAGCTTGCTGCCAGGCCTTAAACTGAAAATAATTGGCTTCAGAATGGCCCTGATTGCCCATTTGCGTCACAACCTGAGGCTTTTTCTTCGCCATCTGCATCATCAGCTCCACCTCCAAAAAAGTATGCGCCATGGGTTTCTCCACATACACATGTTTTCCAAGACCCAGCGCCATCATGGTCACGGCGAAGTGCGCAAAATCCGGCGTCCCAATACATACAGCATCGATCTGATTACCGACAGCATCAAACATCTTTCGGAAATCTGTAAACTGCGGAGCCTGCGGAAACAACTGCAGCACCTCTACGGTATGCGGAGCACCCAAGTCGACATCACAAAGCGCCACAATATTACACAAACCGGTCTTATACAGCTCCTTAATAATCTCCGCCGCGCGGTTTCCAAGGCCCACACAAGCGAGGTTAACGCGTTCATTGGCAGCGGCCAGAGACAGGCTTGCGAATGAGCTATTGGCCAGCAAAACAGCTCCACCCGCCATTGCAGCACGCGATATAAAACTTCTACGCGATAAATAATGATTCATAATTTAAAAAGTAACTACGCTCGTTAAATTGTTATTTTATTTTTTTAACCTTAATACTGCGAAAAGAAACCGCATCGCCATGATCCTGCAATAAGATATGGCCCGTTGCAGCCTCGCCAAAGGCCTCCCAATCCTTATACTTGCTGAGCGCAACCAAGTCCTTAAACTCCTTAGACCCCCTTTTATACTGCAGCATCAGCATACCGTTGAGGTAATGGAACACCTGATTATCTGCCGTAACGACAATGCGGCCGCGATTCCATTGCCCAATGGGGCGGCGTGCACGCTCCTCCCGGTTGGAAGTAATTAAATCATACAACGACGCCAAGGTACGGTTGCCCGCTCTCCCCAATTTAGCGTCGGGATGGGTCGCATCGTCAAGAATCTGGTATTCCAACCCAATAGCCGAGCCCTGTGTTTGCTCCTTTAGCGTCACAAAATACTTCACGCCACTATTAGCCCCTGGTGTAAGTTTAAACTCAAAAGAAAGGTCAAATACAGCATACCTATCCTTTGTAATAATATCACCCCCATTTGTCGATTCACCGCCATCCGCCTTCAGCACCTGCAAAGCCCCGTCACTAACCTTCCAACCGCGGTCCGGGAAGTCAGGTCCCTTTACACTACGCCATTGCCCAACAGAATTGCCGTCAAACAATAAGTTGTAACCGGCCTTCTTTTCCGTTTCACTCAACACATTAGGCTGTACATTAACCACATAAACATCCGGATTAAGCGGCGAAGCCTTAAACTTACCCGTTTGAATGCGTACCTGTCTAAAAAACACCCTCTTGCCGTCCAACTCATCGGGGATACTATGGATTTGTAAAGCAATAATCCCTTCCCTGCGCATGGTATCGATAAAATGTGAAGCAGGTACACCATTTACCCAGCTACGCAGCTCGGCACCTAAAGCTTCAATACGTAGGGTATTAAATTCCTCCAACTTATAAGCCGATTTAGCCTTTTCATTAAGGTCTAAGGGATAAATCCAGCCTCTGCGGCCTTCATCGTACAGCCCCCCCGTCCAGGATCTAGGCGTAGGGTCGATTTCCACCTGCGGACCAAATACCCTGCCGTAGCCCTTATTTCCTTCCGGATCAATATGACTGCGTACCTGCACTCCGGAATTAGTCGTATTGCCTTCCAGTTTAAATTCCACCTCCAACACAAAATCACCATACTCCTTTTCGGTCACCAGAAAGGCATTGGGGAGGCCTTTTTTCATGGTGCCCACAATAAGCCCCTCTTCCACCTTAAAATCGGCATCCTTACCGACAATCTTCCATCCCGACAAACTTTTACCATCAAACAGATGGTGCCAGCCTTTCTGCGCCTGCACCACAAAGGGTATAGCCCCTACAAGTAAAGACGTTAAGCCCAAAGCAATAAAGTTTCGTGCAGCCCGTAGGTGCCAACTACCATCACTGTATTTTTTATCCATTAGTTTATTTTTGTATGCTGTCTTATTTTTCATACCGCTACCTGATTTTTACGAATGCTTTACTAGAAATATGTAATCCCGTGTTAAACGCCTAGGTCATTCTGTACCCATTATGGTAAGGTGCCAGCAGATACCCATTGGCCTCCTTTTGCAGAAACCGGTTTCGCTGTTTATCCCAATCCAGCTTTTGTCCCGTTCGGTAAGCAATATTACCCATCTGCGAAAATATAGCGATATGCGCACCCGCCTGTATGGGAGCATTCAAAAGCCGGGCATCCTTCTTCTGTATTGCCGCTACAAAATTCTCCATATGCTTTTCTAAACCATTGTCTTTCGGTCGTTGCAAGGGCACCGCCGCCATCTGATCTTTTTCTGGAATAACCTCCCAACCATCACGGTTTAACACCAGCGTACCCTTATTGCCGATAAAGGCAACGCCATGATTTCGATTAAAAGGACCAACACCAATACCCACCGCCTGCTCCCATACCACACTGAAATCATCAAAAGCATACACCGTTGTCAAGGTATCTGGCGTTTCCGAGGCACCATCCGGATCGGCATACTTTCCACCCAAAGCCATCACCGAATTTGGCGTCGACACCTTCATGCCAAGCAAGGCATAATCCAACATATGCACCCCCCAATCGGTCATTAATCCGCCCGCATAATCCCAGAACCAGCGGAATTCGAAATGAAAGCGATTGCGGTTAAAAGGTCTCCTCTTTGCAGGGCCCAGCCAGCGCTCATAATCCACACCCGGTGGTACAGCCTCATCAGGAACCTTCGCTATAGTCTTCTTCCAGTCTACATACGACCAAGCTTTTACCGAGCGTATTTTACCCAACCTACCACTATGCACAAAATCAATAGCATCGGCAAAATGCTGCTGGCTACGCTGCCACTGTCCAACCTGCACCATCATTTGGCTCTTTTCCGCTACCTCCAGCATACGCTCACACTCCCGAATAGAATTGCCTATAGGCTTTTCCATATAGACATGCTTATTGGCTTTTATAGCGTCTACAAACTGCAGGCAATGCCAATGGTCAGGTGTGGCGATAATAACGATATCGACATTAGGATCCTTCAATAAGTCCTTATGGTCGGCATAAGCAGCGACCGCAATCCCCTTTTGCTGCAGCTCCGCCACCCGGCGGTTCAACACATTTTCGTCTACATCACACAAAGCCACACAATGTACCTGCGGAATTTTTAAAACGGCCTGCAAGTCGGCCCAGCCCATACCATTTACCCCGATAACGGCAACCCCCAGCTGCTGCTGCTGCTGCTGCTGCTGCGTGGAGGCAAAGGCTTGAAAACGACCAAATAATGCCGTTGTCGCTAAAATAGAGGATGCTTGAATAAATTGTTTTCTATGCATAGTTTATGTATCCTTTTACTTCGCAATAAACAGACTGTACCCAAAACCAAGCCACATACCAGCAAAAAGAAAAGCCCTAAAGGAGCCATACACTTTCCACCACCTATGCACCGATGAGCTGTACCATACCGTTATATTTCGACGTACATTTAGGTTTACCTTTGTAGAACAAAGATGTTAATTACACGTATTAATTTGTTGTCTATTTAAATCAAAAAAGGCGCAATTCGTATCAACCCAAAAGTGGGTATAAAAACTAAAAGGATTTCCGTTTATTATATTGGTTAAGTTTGCACCGTATTAAATGTAGTGATAAATCCTTAATTAACAATAAGGTAAAAATATATCACAAAAGAATTACATAAAACCCGTTCTGGCGGAAACCCGATATTTATCCATATAATCCTTGGGCGATAGGCCAAACTGTTTCTGAAAATTACGTGTAAAATGTGAAGAAGAGCTAAACCCCACCATCCATGCAATCTCATAAATACGATACTCCCCCAGCAGCAGCAATTCGGAAGCCCTTTTTAAACGTATAGTATTAATAAGCTCATTAGGCGACAAATCAGCCAGCGCCTTAATTTTTCGATACAAAGTAGGCCTGCTCATATACATAAAATCCGCCAAGCGGTCTACACACAAATCCCGCTCGGCAATATTATCCAGAATAAACGAATTCAAGCGTTCCAGCTGCCGCATATCCGCCCTACCGAGCGCTACAGCCTGCACAGGCATGGCTGGCGACTGGTTAAAATGGCTGATAACATGCTGGCGATTCCGCAATAAACTAGCAATCTGCGCCTGCAGAAAACTCGGCGAGAACGGTTTCTCTACATACGCATCGGCCCCATATTCCAACCCGGTAATCTTCGAATTAATATGCGTCTTTGCGGTAAGCATAACAAAAGGAATATGGCAATAGCGAACATCCTTTTTAAGTTCCAAGCACAATTGAAAGCCATCCTTAATGGGCATCATAACATCACTAACAATAAGATCCACCGGCGTAGATGCCAGTACCTCAATAACCTGCTGCCCATCAGCAGCCTGCAGCACATTATAGGTGTCCAGCAAATCGTCGGTTAAAAAATCCAAGATCTCTGGATCATCATCCGCAAGTAATACAGTAAACTTTTCCATGGTTAATTGCTTTCTACTGTAGCCCTTTGTATAGGTACAGTAAGTTTAAAAATATTCCATCCATCCACATTCGGCACCAAATCAAGCCTGCCATCGATAAGGGCAGTAAAAGACTTCGCCAATGCCAAACCTAAACCCGTTCCAGCAATCTGATAATGCGATTTTGAGCGCTGGAAAGGCTTAAATATACGTGCTGCATCCGCCTCCGTTATTAGCCTACCATCATTCATCAGCACCAAGACAAACTCCTGCGCCAGCTTATCCAGCTCCAAGGATAAGCGAATACTATGATCGGCATACTTCACCGCATTAGACAACAAATTATCGATTATTTTCGTCAAAATTTCCAAATCCAAGAAAGCCCAAATTTCCGTACTACAAGCCGCCGTATCGACCGCCAAACCCCGTTTCTCGATTAAAGGAAAGTATTCTGCCAGTATACCCTCCAGCAGCGCACTAACATTGCAGCAGGCTGGCGACAGCTGCCATTGCTGCTGCTCGAGCCTTTGAAAATCCAGTAACTTCCCCGTTAACCCGATTAGCTTCTCCGTATTATTGTCCATCGTACGCAGGTATTTTTCCATCCTCGGATTATCGGTATTCAGCGCTAGGACGCGCTCCAGCGGCGCTTTTATCAGCGTTAGTGGCGTCTTAATCTCATGAGCAATCTGTGCAAAGAAATCCAATTTCGACTGCTGAAGGTCCCGCTCCTGCCTTCGCCTAAAAGCCTCCAAGCGCTGTTTATTCTGTTTTTTCACCCTTTTATTGTACGTAAACACCAACATAAAAATAAAGGTAAGCCCAAGAAACACATAAGCCAAGTAAGCCCAAGGAGTAGCCCACAACGGCGGGTGAACCGTAATGTTAAGCAAACGTCTGTCCGATAAAGGGCGTAAATTAGCATCTATAGCCTCCACGACAAAGGAATACTTTCCAGGAGGAAGTTTGGTAAAATAAGCCTGCTGCGCATCCTTCAAAATTGTCCAGCTGCTGTCGAAGCCCAGCAATTTATAGCGGTACAGTGTGCTATGCGTTGCCCGATAATTTAAAGCCGCAAACTGCAGGGTTATCGTCGACTCGTTATACGGCAGCTGAATATGGTCTAAAAAAGTTACCGCCGTATCCACATCCTGCCCCACAATCAACTCTTTATTAAGCACCTTAACACCCGTTATATAAAGTGGAAGTTTTACGTTACTGAACGTAATATCCTTCAATTGCTGCGGGTCAAAACGCAACAAACCTTTGGTCGTACCGAAATACAAAAAGCCTTCAGGATCCTGGAAAGTGGCGTTATAATTAAACTGCAAATCCAGTAAGCCCTGCTCCTTATCGAAGAGCTTCTTTTCAAAATCCGGGTTTTTCATGCGCAGCAAGCCCAAAGTTGTCGCTATCCACAAGTCCCCCTGCCGATCCTCCTGCACCCCAACAATATGATTGCTCGGAAGACCATCCTTCTTACTGAATGTACGAAGCAGTTCACCCTGCGCGGAGAGCTGCAGCAAACCCGCCTCCGTAGCAATCCAGATTTTCTCGAAACGATCTTGCGTCATGAAATGCACATGCGTAAAATCCACCGGTTTCTGCATGCGCTCCTGCACAGGCTGCAAGCCTTTTTCAGGTTGCTGTGGATGGTATACAAACAAACCACTTTGGAAAGTCCCGACCCACCATAATCCCGCCTTATCCTCGTACATCATTGAAAAGAATTTGCCTTCCGGAAAACCAGGAATAGGGATAAACCTATTCTCTCCAGGGATAAACTCACAGGCACCATAGCCTGTAGACAAAATATAACGGCCCCCACGCGTGCGCATAATATGGTGCACGAAATCATTTGTTAAGGCCCCCGATGTCTGGGTCCGATCAAAATGCGCCAATAGCCTCCCCGTCCTGACCGACAATACATCCATTCCCCGATCGAAAGTTCCGACCAACAAGCTATCGCCAGCGAGAGCAAGGCCATGGATATTCGTATGCGAAAGGCCTGCTGACAAGGAGAAATTCCGAAACGTATGGGTAGCTCTATCCCAGCGAGAGAGGCCATTATCTTCAGTTCCCACCCACATAAAGCCCGCATTATCGATCAGCATCTCCCGTACTGCATGCCCCGCCAGAGAACTCCCTTCAGCACGGGGGAAAAACTTACCAAAGGCATTATGGCTAGGGTGGAAATAATTTACCCCCCCAAAATAACTACCTAACCAAATCCCACCCTGATCATCTTTACAAATCGTATACAAGGCATTATCAGAAAGGCTCCACGGATTATCCCGTTCGTGCGACACAAAACGCGCGATATCCTTAGCACTATCGTACAAAACAAGTCCCGTTTCCGTTGCCAGCCAAAAAATACCCGGCGCAACCTCGCAGATATCCCGAATAAATAGCGGCTCCTTCGCCACATTCGCCGACAAAGGATGGCTTATTGCCGAGGTACGTCGATCCCATTTAAAGATCCCCTGCTTAGCCGTTCCTACCCAGATATTACCCGCCAGATCTTCTTTTATCACCGTAACCCATATCCCCCCCTGATTTGGAACCGGCAGCTTATAGCGCTTTTTGGCAAATATGGCTAGCAGCGCCCCCTCCGCAAAGCCCCATAACTCCCCCTTCTGGTCGACACAAAAAGAAGCCATACGGTAGTCCGCCGCCTCAGGCACCCTATCCAGGCGCTGTCTACCAACCTCATACCGCATCAACCGGCCATCTGCCAGGAACACTATATTACCCGCCTTATCCTCCGCAATATGGTCTACAGGTCCGAAGGCTTCCGCCCCAATTGCTGAAAACCTATCCAAAGCCGCATGATAGCGAAACAAGCCTTTATCGGTGCCCACCCAAAGAACCCCATTAGCGCTTAATAGCAAGCTTTTTATGGCATTATTGGCCCGTATACGACCAAACTCTTGATCAAAATTATACAGCTTAAAGGTATACCCATCGTAGCGATTTAAGCCATCCTTGGTACCAAACCACATAAATCCTTCCCGATCCTGTAGCGAACAAAGGACAGAATTATTAGACAAGCCATTGTCTACCTGAAAACGGTTAAAATTATACGTCTGTGCCCAGCCCCCTTTTAGCAGCATAAGCAGGCAACATAAAATCTGAAAACTACACTTTAACACTTGCACTAGGTTTACATTCATACGAAATGACACATGGTCGACAGCAATAAATATCCTTTTTTCTACCGACAAAAACTGTCATCCCTAATTCAATTCATAGCCAATTTGTATCAAAAAATAAGGATTAATTTTGAACAATATAGCTATCTTTTTGAATGATTTATACAGACATATCCATTTCTATACCCCTATTTTAGGGAATTATAAAAACCAGGAACGCGGTACAGAGACTTTTCGGTAGTTTCAAGAAATACAGACAGGCATTACAGCTACAGAAGGCGTATAATCTCCTCGGCACTGGGGCGTTGAGGCACTGAGGCGTTGAGGCGCTGGTACGTTGAGACGTTGCGTTGTTGAGACCATATAATACTGTAAAACAGGGAAGAATATAAAAATAATACATAACTTAAGTTAAAAACCTAAAAATAGCACCATGCATACACCAAAAATCGGTACTTTGGCCCTTTTGCTCCTGTTGGGAGCCTCCTGCCAACCGCCAGCACAAAAAAACCATGCCGGCGCAAGTTCTACGACCAACAGTACAACCGCCAAACTTGTCGACAGCAGCAGCTTTGCGGCCCTAATAGATCAAAAAAAAGTAAGCCTATACACGTTAAAAAACGATCAGGGCATGTCGGTACAGCTCAGTAATTTTGGAGCCCGCATAGTGGGGCTTATTGTGCCCGATAGAAATCAAAATCCTACCGATGTAGTTTTGGGCTTCCCAAAAGCCGAGATGTACAACAACCCAGAAGAGCCTTTTTTTGGCACCATTGTAGGGCCCTACGGTAACCGTATCGCCCAAGGTAAATTAACCATTGGCAACAACAGCTACGACCTGGTAAAAAATGACGGCCCCAATACCCTGCATGGTGGTGCCAAGGGTGTACACTTTGCCGTATGGGATGCCAAGCAGGAAAACAACAGTGTACAGTTTACCTACCTGTTGCCCGATAAAAACGAAGGCTTCCCGGGAAATATTAAACTCACAGTAACGTATACGCTGCTGCCGAATAATAGCCTCCGCATCGATTACCAAGCCATTTCCGATAAGGAAACAGCGCTCAACCTAACCAATCACGCCTACTTTAACCTCAATGGTGAAGGAGCCGGCACAATAGAAAACCATACCTTACAATTGTTTGCCGACCATTATACTCCGGTCGATAGCACCTTAATTCCTACTGGAATCCTCGAATCCGTTGCTGGCACCGCATTCGACTTTAGGCAACCAAAGGCCATAGGAAAATCAATACAAGACAACACGATACAACTCCAGTATGGTAAAGGTTATGACCACAACTTCGTGTTAAACAAAACCCAGGTTGATGGCTATAATTATGCCGCCAGGGTCGTTGCTGATCAGACTGGAATTGTGATGGACATCTACAGTAAAGAACCAGGCATACAGTTTTATAGTGGCAACTTTATGAATGAAAAGGTAACCTTAAAAAATGGTAAGAAGGATAGCTTCAGAACCGCATTCTGCTTGGAGCCACAAAACTTTCCCGATGCGCCAAACCACAAAAACTTTCCGAACAGCATTTACAAAGCCAACCAGCTGTACAGCAGCACATCGATATATCATTTCAGTGTAGAATAAACCGCAATCTAATTATGCAACTAAAAAACATACTCCTTGGCGCTCTTTTAGCTCTCTATATTCCGCCCATCTGGGCGCAGCAAAACCCTATTTTTCCAGGCTGGTATGCCGACCCGGAAGGTATCGTGTACGACCGTACCTATTGGGTATTTCCCACCTATTCAGCCCCATATGAGCAGCAGGTATTTTTTGATGCCTTTTCATCCAGTGATTTAGTAAGCTGGGAAAAACACCCCGCTGTATTGGATACCAGTGCCGTACGCTGGGCAAAGAAAGCGATGTGGGCACCTAGCGTCATCGAAAATAAAGGCAAGTATTATCTTTTTTTTAGTGCCAATGACGTACATCCCGGCGAGGTGGGTGGCATTGGTGTCGCCGTGGCAAACCAGCCCCAAGGGCCCTATACTGATGTTTTAGGGAAGCCACTTCTCCAAGAAATAAAGCATGGAGCCCAGCCAATAGACCCGTTTGTTTTTCGGGACCAGGACGGACAGCATTACCTGTATTATGGTGGCTGGGGGCATTGTAATGTCGTTAAACTGAATGACGACTTCACGCAGCTGCTGCCCTTTCCTGATGGTACGATATACAAGGAAGTAACGCCAGAGCATTACGTCGAAGGCCCCTTTATGTTTATCCGTAATAACAAATACTACTTTATGTGGTCTGAAGGCGGTTGGGGTGGCCCCGATTACAAAGTAGCCTATGCTATTGCCGACACACCTTTAGGCCCTTTTAAACGTGTCGGTAGCCTATTAGAGCAGGATACTAAAATTGCCACCGGTGCCGGGCATCACTCCGTCATAAAAGTTCCCGACGCGGATAAATACTTTATAGTCTACCACCGGAGGCCCTTAGGAAAAACAGGCGCCAATGAACGTGAAACCTGTATCGATGAAATGACCTTTGATGAAGATGGTTTTATAAACCCCGTAAAAATGACCATTGAAGGTGTAAAACATCCCTTGAAATAAGCAATTTAAAAAAACAGAAACGCCCGCTAGACCCCTGTTCCAGCGGGCGTTTATCGTCAAGGCAAATAGCCGACACTATACCCGCATGGCAGCAATAAACGATTAAAAAAATAGCGCCGGTAAATCATAAAGCCGTGCACAAACCCTATACCATACCAGAGGACGTTATTTTACATCAAGCCCTAACCCCAGGCAGCCAACGCTGGCAATAGCCAAAAAATAAGGGCTGCCTAAACAGACAGCCCCAACAAACAAAAAACACAATACCAATCCTATGGAGGTTTCAACATAACCCCTATAAAATATGGATATTGGATCTTTTTTTATAAACTATTCCTTTACGCCTGGATCTAGATATTACTCAAGCGTGCTAACATTTCGGCTATGGCATACTGATCCAACAGCCATTTCTTATCCGCCTTTTCTTTTCCAGTCCAGTCTTTAGCAAAAAGCCCCTCCTTATCCCGGTTGTTCTTCCAGGCAAAGTCAAGATTCTCCTGAAAAGCCTTAATATAAGTTCGATCCATATCGATATGGTATAAAGACACAAAGCCACGCAACATAACGGCAATAAACCAATTGTCGGTTTTCTTTAATACCGGAAAATCCGCCGAAGCACGATGATCAAAGAAGTACGCATAAGCCGCCTTTGCCGACTTCTGCGCATCGGCCAGGTAAACTTTATTGTTCGTTAGCTTATACAGTAAAACGGCCGCCTGAATCATTTGTCCCGTATTGTACGCATACTTGGCTTTATCAACGCTTCCTTTCAAGTTAATATTATCCCAATATAAATTATCGGTAGGATCCATTAAATGCTTTTTAGTCCAGGCATATAAATCCCTACCCCTTTTCAGGAAACGCTTCTCGCCCGTAGCCTCATACAATTTTAAGGCATATACCGCTCCGGGAGCATTGGAACAGGTGTTTTTACTATTTTTATTTTGTTCCACCCAATAAATACCATCGCCAAGTTTATCATCGGTACCACTTTCAATAAAAGCCCATATCGCTCGCGCCTCCTGCAGGTATTTTTTATCTTTCGTTGCCAGGTACAAATCCGTAAAATCTATACCCAGCCAAATATTATCGTCATAAAAACGATCCGATAAGGGGGCAGAATTAAGGTAAGAAGCATACGCAACCGGGCTACGCTTATCGAAGTAATGCGCCAATCCTTTTAACACATGCCTATCGATTACCGTTTTTATTTTCCTATCCTGCGAAGTTTCCAGTAAGGCCACCTGTGCAGAGAGACCACCAGAAAAGGGCCATAAATACGAATAAGGGTTCGCCCTATGCGCCGTATTATCTGCAGCGTCCTTATCTGCATCCCCTACATCGGCCAGGTAACTGGCCTTATACGTATCGTCGTATGGAAAATTTTCGCGATACAGCCCCGTACCATCCGGCACCAAATAATATTTATCGACCTGTGACAGCATTTCCTGCGCACGCAAGTAATTGGCATCCATTTTGAATTTATGCTGCCCCCAAGCCTGCGTCTGCAACAACAGCACAGCAATAAGTTTAATAACTAAAATTTTCGTGTTCATCATCCTATAGGTTACTACTATTTCATATAATTGGCAATCCCTTCAAACAGCATGGCAGCACTAGCTTGACTGGTCAGTTGAGTTTCTCCAACCATAGGCTCGGTCCAACTCGGCCCGAAGCGCAACAGCTGCGGTATGGTTCCCTCCCTCCAGGCAAGTTTAGCATTATTTTTTAAAAAATTCTCAAACTTTTTTCTATAATCCGGATGGATGCCCTCTTTTTTCAAAAACAGCACAAAATACCGAATAAAAATCCCCTTAAACAAACCATTATCACCCGTACCTTCATTGCGCAGCACGTTTCTACTGGCATCAATACATTTAGTAATGGTAAAATTGGCAATTTTCTGACCGTCATGTATATACAACAAGTCGCCAGTAATATCAAAAAGCTCGACCGCAGTACCCAGGAAAGTCCCTTGGTTGTAAGTCAGTGCCACCGTATTAACGACATCCGTTTTCCCGTTGATATTATCATACACCGCACCTGTAGCGCGGTTAAAGAGCACATCCTTTTGCCAGTTATAAATCTTCAGCGCCCAATCCAGGTACTGCTTATCTTGCGTAACCTTATATAAACGCGCAGCCAAAATACTAGCCGGGCCATTCGAACAAGCATTTTTAGAATACATCATATCCTTAGCCCATGAAATGCCACCCCCCGCATACTGCTCGGTCCAGGCGGCAATAATATCCCGCCATAAATCGACCACCACAGCCAGGTATTTTTCATCTTTCGTAACATCATACAAGCGCAACATGGTCAAGGCATTCCACTCCATATCGTCGTAGAAATTATTATAATACGTATTCCCATTCTTAACTTTTACACCCGCAAACCAGGTATCAAAATAAGCCATATATGCCTTATTCTGGGTGCGTTGGTAGGCATCAATTAGCACATCCATGGCATGCGCATTCGGCCAGTAGTGGAACGTTAAATCGCTGGCATTGCTGCCATAATTAAAATACCCCTCTTCATTCCAAAACTGCGTTATCAAAGACTGTGTGGATTTATCGGCAATTTCCGGCCAACTTAAGGCCAAGGCATCCTCCGCCGGATCCGGATCATCAATCTTGGCACAAGCAGAAAAAAGTAACACCATTGCCAAGGCAAAAAAACAACTATATCTTATCATCGCTATACATTTTATTTAACCTCAATACTATGTGTATACTCCTTATTCCCCTGCAATATGACAGATACACTAGACAGCTTACCATCCACGATATCCGCAAATTTCCATTTATCATCCCAACGTGTAACCTGATTCAACAATTTCAGGTAATAATAACTCGCAGGGCTCGACGCATTGGGTCTGCTATCGGTACTATTTTTGGCCCCCCATTGCAGCGTAACGAGCTTACCATTATCAAGCGTAACCATCTGAAATTTATAACGCTCATCTCTACCCCAGCTCTCCTGTTTAAAGTTTATCGTTCCCGTGCCCTTCCAGATACCAGAGCCCTGATAAGGTAAATCCAAAATAATCCTATCGTCGGGCGAAAAGAAGACGCCAATAGACTGTATCTCCGTATACCGAATCGAAGCCAGGTTAAAATCAATCGCTATACGATAGACCGCCGTTTTGGCGACTGTATTATGCGCATTTTCAGGCGCATCTTGCAATTTCGCCTGATCCTCCGAATAGTACGCCTTAAAACCAGCAACCTTACGGTCTACAAAAACAAAAGCTTTGCCCGCCTCCAATTTAGTATACAACTCAAACTCACCCGGAACAACCTGCTTAAACGGTAGTGCCTGCGACAAATTCTCTGCAGATTCTGTTGCCGCCCCTGTCACATACAGCTCCTCCGGAATGTCGGCAAAGCCCTCAAAACTTGTAAGCGTCAAACTCCGCTTTATCGGCGACAACAAACGCTGTGTACCCCTTGTGCTGATAACCGACCAATTAAACTCACCCGTTTCCCCCGGCTTTATGCCTGCAGAAATAGCCATGCTATTCAACACCTTATGCGTGATATACGCATTATTGGAGAAGCCATTTCTATCCGACAGCGCCTTATAGACAGGTTTGGAAAAATCGCCATCCTTCCGGTCAAAGACAACCTCATACTGCACCGAGCCCGCATCGGCAGCCAAGGCATTCTCCCATTCAAAAAATAAAGCCGCCGACGGGGACTTCGATAATTTTATGGAGCGATTATCCAATGGTTCAAATAAATTATCCACCGCGGTGATATCCACATCCTTATAATTCATATTATCAGTTTTACAAGCTACCACAGTACTTGTAAGCAGGATAATACACTGCCAGATATACGTTTTTGTTTTCATCTTAGGTTAATATTAGTTTTCATAGCCTGGGTTATTGGGCAATAAGTTCTTGTTTAAATCCAATTCGGTACGCGGCACCGACCAAAGGTAATCCCTGTTCTCGTCAAAGCGGCGACTATCCAGCTCGATATACTGACTATTGCCATTTACAAACTTAGCCCCCAGCACCTTGCCCTCGAGGTACGTCTTCCCCGCTTTCCACCGTTTAATATCATAATACCGAAGTCCCTCCAGTGCCAGCTCGCTACGGCGCTCATTGCGTATAACCTGCTGCAAGGCTGCAGCAGTAAGTCCGGTCGGGAAGTTCAAGGCTTCAGCTGCTGTAAAACCCGCGCGTTGACGAATTACCCTTATCGTTTTATTCCAGACCTCAGCATCCATCTGTCCCAGTTCATGTTTCGCCTCTGCCAACATCAACAAGACATCCGCATAGCGGAACATAATAATATTAAGACCCGCATCGAAAGTTGCCGTAGCCGTTTTATCGTAATATTTCCGGGTATAATAACCCGTTGCCGTCGTATTAGCACTAGGACCATTATAGATATCCTTACGCTCGTCGGAGGTGCTACCCGTACCCGGCCGTATATAGATTGTACGTTTCGAACCGTTAAAATCGGTCCACTCTGCAGCATGAAACACCAGCGTTGCCGCCAGACGAGGGTCTCTATTTACATAAGGATTGTTATCATTATAGGCAGGGTCGTCGGCAATCGTTAAGCCCCTTAAAGTAAGGTAACTATCGACCAAAGACTGCACCGGAGCATACGCATTTAAACGCGCGCCAGCCGACAAGGGCGCCATATCATAAAACTTACTCCAGGTACGATCGTTGGGCACATAACCATAGTCCAGTATAACCTCCGCATTATACTCATTAGCGGCTTCAAACAAACCCCCATAACTCGGAAATAAGGCATAGCTACCATATACATGCGGATAGCTGATTAAACTATCGCAGTAATCTACCACCTTCGTCCAGTTGTTCTCGTAAAGGTAAACACGCGCTTGAAAAGCCACGGCCGCCCCCTTCGTAATACGGCCATTATCCACAGCCGGCAATTGATCCCTATTCGGCAGGTGCAGCCCAATATCCGCTAACTCATCGTGGATAAACTGCCGTACCACAGCTGCAGGCGTACGCTTTAAAAGATGCGCCTCCTCCAGGCTTATGTCTTGCGTAAAGAAAGGTACATCACCAAAAAAATTAACCAGCCTAAAGTAAATGAAAGCCCGAATAAAGCGCACCTCCGCTTTCCGCTGCTGCTTCCATTGCAAGGAAGCATCCTCCACACGGTCAATATTCCCTAATAACACATGGCAAGTCTTCAAGGCCCCATAAGCATCCGCCCATTCCCCACGGAAAACAGCAAGCGAAGCATTTGCAATACCACTGCGAATGGTACGTGCATCGGTATTGGTACGCCCTTCAAACACATTATCACTAAGCGCCTCATCATTCCACATCTTATTAGCGCTATACATTTGGTTGTACGCCATATTCACCATAGTCTCCGCATTTGCTGCCGAGCGCCAAAAAGTAAGGTCGGTAAAATTGTCTGTAGGTACCGGGTCCAAGGTATTGCAACTTAAAAACAGCGCAAACACAGGCAACCACAGTCCTAATCTATAAAAAAGCTTATTTTTCATATCTTTAAAATTGAATATCCAAGCCAAAACCATAATATTTTAAGGTAGGATAGTTACGCGCACTATTAGCAGACCCACCCATATTACCATCAAATTCAGACGATTCAGGATCTATCCATGAATTAAAGCTCAAGGTCAATAAATTCTGTGCATTGACAAACACCCGAGCGCGCTGTAATTTTATTTTATCGGTAAAGTGCTTGGGCAAGGAATAACCAATCTGTATATTTTTCAGGCGCGCATAACGCCCATTAAAGAGGTAAAGATCAGATCCCATTCGATAATTATTCTGCGTAGAAATCCCCCCTGCGGCAGTAAGGCGTGGCCACTGCGCATCCATATGCGTTGGCGTCCAAAAATCCAGCTGATGCTGATAGATAGCATACGAATAGTTCTCATGGAAAGGCTCTACCAACTCCCCCCTTACCATCATATCCCTTTTTCCGACGCCCTGCCAGAACATGCTAAAATCAAAATCTTTAAACGTAACATCATAAGAAAAGCCAAACGTATAACGCGGAAAACCATTCCCCAACACAAACCTATCGTTGGCATCAATAATACCATCGTTATTACGGTCTACATATTGCACATCCCCCGGTTGCAAATCACCGGCATTGATACCTACAGGGAGAGCAGCCGTTTCCAGCTCCTGTATATTTCGGAAATAACCTTTCACCTTATATCCATAATACACATTATACGGGAGCCCCTCGCGAATAATTTTGGAAATTCCATCGCTAGTTTGAATCGACTCCTTACCTTGGAAATTCAACACCTTATTAAAAGAGTCGCCGATATTTGCGGCGAAATTATGTTTAAATTTCCCCGTTTCCGTACGGTAGTTCAACACCAACTCCCAGCCCTGATTGCGCATCTCCCCAATATTAGTCTTACTAAGACGCGTACCAAATACCGAAGTAATCTCCGGTGTCAGCAAAATATCCACCGTATTTTTAATAAAATAATCGAAACTTGCCGTCAGCTTATTCCTAAAGAAAGAAGCATCCAAGCCAACATTGAAATTGCGCGTTTTCTCCCAGCGCAGGTCATTATTAGCATAGGTAAAACCAGCGCCCACCACCGGTTTATTATTAAAGCCATACGTATTAGTATACGGCTGATAAACCGTAAGGTACTGATAGGCCGGAATATCCTGATTACCGAGGATACCATAACTAGCACGCAGCTTTAAATCGCCGACACGATCGCGGTATGCGGCAAAAAAATCCTCCTCCGACATCCGCCAACCTAAGGATAACGACGGAAATAAACCCCAACGATTTTCTTTGGCAAAACGTGAGGAGCCATCATAACGAAAGGTCCCTTCGGCAAAATACCGGTCCGCATATGAATAAGCAGCGCGACCAATTAACGAGGTTATACTCGTTTCATAGGTACCATTTAAGGAGGTTCGGCTGCCAGGATCAATAATGGTTCCCGTTGTCGGCGTTCCTAATATCGGATCTGTAAACCTCAATTTAATCTCATTCTGGCGGCGAGTATACGATTCATTGGTAGCCCCAAATAACAACTTCACCGCATGCGCATTAAACGTACGGTCATAATCCAATAGCAACTGGTAATTTAAGCGTGTAGCCTTCTCATTGAAGTCCTCGGTATTCCGATTTGGATTAACATACACCGAAGGTGATGACGCATCGGCACTGCTATACAATGGCACCTGAATACGACGGATAAAACGGTGGTCTGCATAAATCTCCGACCCAAATACACCCCTTAATTTAAGCCCCTTTGCTAGGTTTACATCAAGCGATACATTCGCATTAAAATAATCGTTATCGTATTTTTGATAGCCCCCCTCCTGCAGTTCCGCCAAGGGATTCTGATCCGTAAGCGCATTATTGATCAAGTACTTTCCATTAGGCGCCTGCATGCCATAATAATAGTACGAAGGCAATCGCGATGCATTAATAATAGCATTCGACGCCGTATGGTTCAAGCTGTTATTTCGGGAATACGCCAAAATTGTTCCCAGTTTAAAAATGCCATAAGTTGCAGAAACGTTAGAGCGCAGGTTAAAACGCTGTATACCGAAATTTTCATTACCGACAAAGTTGCTCCTCTGATCAACAAAGCCACCCGAGAAAAGGTAAGTAGCATATTCACTACCACCCGAAACATTGATGGTATGATTATGCTGAAAAGCCCGTTGTATAATCTCGTTATAATTCCATTTTTCAACATCCCGGTGGTCAAATAAATCCAAAACCTGATCCGGCGTAAACTCCGGAGGCTTGCCGACATTGGTTAAAGCCTGATTTCGCAGCACCGCATTCTGATACCCCTTAACCGGTGCAAATAAAATCCGTGGATCCTGAACCCCTGCCAAGGACGAAAGCTTTACAGTAGGGCGCTGATTTCGCTTCCCCTGCTTCGTTGTTACCAAGATAACGCCATTAGCCGATCGGGAGCCATAGATAGCCGCTGTACCCGCATCCTTTAACACCGACACGCTTTCGATATCCATCGGGTTCATTTTATTCATAGCACCAATATCACTCACCAGCCCGTCGATTACCACCAATGGCCCATTACTATTCATGGTAGAAATACCCCGTATATTTACATTCATGGCATTATCATTCGGGTCCATGCTTTTCTGCTGTATCGTTAAACTTGGCGATGCGCCCTGCAAAGCCTGCGTCACATTCGCGACAGGTCTATTTTCCAGCTGTGCAGCCTTGATCTGATCTACCGCACCTACCACCGCTTTACGGGTGGTGGTACCATAGCCGATAACCACTGTTTCCTCCAAAACGGTATCCTCCATCCTAAGCACGACATGCTGCATAGCCGATGCAGTAATGCGATAGGTTTGGGTTACATAGCCCACATGCGAAATCAGCAGATCATCCGCCAGATTTGCCGGCAGCGAAAAATTACCCTTACTGTCTGTAAGTACCGTACTTCCGGCGGATGCTTTTATAAGGCGCAGGCTAACACCGGCCAAAGGTTCTCCTAGCTCATTGACCACCATTCCCCTCACAATTTGCTGCTGCTGCTGCTGCGCCTTGCTTTTTAGGACCGATACAGGGGCAGCTATAGCCTGCGGCGCTGCCAACCCCATTCCTAGCGGAACAGAAAGGACAAAAGTCCCTATTAAGCGTAGAAAAATGGGTTTATTTCTATTCTTTATCATGTTTATTATTGGTTAGTTGAACGCTGATATTTCACAGCGTTCTATTGTTTACATACCGCTACAGCCTCTTCTGCTACCCCCAGCATAAGATTATATAAAACCGCGGTATGGGGTGCACACGGTTTTAAGCTGCCGCTTATACTACATTACGTAATTTAAGTTTACCTATCTTTCATATGTTGTTGTTTTAAAAATGAATACCAAAACTAAATCCCACAAAAAAATGATCCCCGAAATTGAGGGCAGTACAGGGCTTCCTATACCGCAATGTACAGCAGCATCCTCTTGCATGCTCGTGCATCCTGATACATGCTGGAGCATCCTTTGGTACCGCAACCCCTAACCAGCCCCCGCAAACTAAAGGGTATTTAAAAGATTAACTTTCCCACTATGCACCAACTTCAGTATTAGTTCACCAAAAAGTGTATTTTGCCAGGCAAACCAAGACCTTGTAAAATTACTAGGGTCATCCTTATGAAAAGACTCGTGCATAAAACCCGTATGCGCATCAGTAGCCATCAGACTGCGTATACAATCTTGGATTTCGGCGTCATTCTGACTTGTAAATGCCCTCATCATAATGCTCATCGGCCATATCATATCGTAACCGATATGCGGACCACCAATACCCTCGGCAGCCTTACCCTTAAAAAAGTAAGGGTTGTCTTTACTCCACACAAAGTTTCGTGTCTGCTGATAAATCGGGTCGTTAAGATCGACATCCCCCAGGTAGGCCATCGCCAACAGGCTGGGAACATTCGCGTCGTCCATCAAAAGTTGATTGCCGAAACCATCCACCTCGTAGGCATAAATTTTCCCATATTTTGGATGGTTATGTACCGCATAGGTATGTAAAGCCTGCTCCACCTCATCCGCCAATGCGAGGCATGATTTGGCAAGGTCCGGGTTTTTATTTACCTGTGTTAAGATGCTGGCCATCTTACGGAGGGATGATACCGCAAAAAAGTTGGAGGGAACTAAAAACTGCAAGACTGTAGCATCATCCGAAGGGCGGAACGACGACACAATGAGGCCCACAGGATTTACCGGCGCCCCAAGTCCATTGTTGTTTAGAGTGTCGAACGCACGATCTGTTTTACGTAAAAAGGTATAAGGGCCCACATTGTCCTTACGCTGCTGTTCCTTAAAGGTTTTAAGAATCAACTCTACCGCCTTCAGCCAATCGGCATCGAAAATACTATCGTCGCCCGTTACCTCCCAATAATGGAAGGCTAAACGCACGGGATAACATAAAGAGTCAATCTCCCATTTACGCTCATGCAACTCCGGTTTCATGGCGGTCACATCGCTCATCCACTCCCCACCAATAGGGCCATCATTAAAGGCATTAGCATAAGGATCAATCCCGATGGATTGAAACTGTCGCCGTATAACACCCTCCAACATCTTCCTAAGCTTTTCCTCTTTATTGGCAAACTGCACATAAGGCCATACCTGCGCTGCCGAATCACGTAACCACATCGCGTGGATATCTCCGGTTAACACAAAAGTATCCGGCTTGCCCTCCTTTTCTGTATACTCTACCGTGCTGTCCAAGGTATTCGGGAAGCAGTTCTCAAACATCCAAGCCAACTTCGGGTTTTTAAGCTGCTTTTTTACCCGAGCAATTTCCTCCTCTATCACCATAGAGGTAAACATCCGCTTTTGGGGTGCCGGACGATTGGTCTTTATCGGATCATCTATCTGGGTATTATCGCGTACCACCAGCTGCGGCGCATTTGCGGTCCAGAAAGCTGTAGCTTGACTAGTTTGGGGTATGAATACCGCCGGCAGCAGAAAGGTGGATAGTAATCCCAGCCCCATTGTTGTCCGTTTTTGTCGCATAATATATACTATATTTTTGGTTTTAATTTTTACGCCTGCTGCCAAGGTTTACCGCTTTCAACAACGGCATACTGCGCTTTAATCTTTCAGAAATACAGCTTTGCTGCAAGGGCTTAAATTATAGCCCTGATAGATTTAGCATATACGAACTATTACAGCTCGCTTAGGTTTACACACTTGGTATAGCAAAAGTAGAATAAGGCGTTAAAGCGTCAATAGCAGGCCTTCAGCATTGCACAGAACTTAACAACATTGTCACAAATATTTACAAATTAGAAATGTGCCAACTGAATAAAAAAAACGAAATTCGTAAGGCATAATTATTTATAAACCAGCTTCCGAAACACCTAACAAATGACTGTATCCAAACCTTTACGTCCAAACATATACGCCCTATGGCTGCCGTTAAAAACAGCCGTGATCTGCATCATACAGCTACTGGTCTTGCCCTATGCGAATGCCTATAATTTAAAGCAGATTAGCAATCGGGAAAACCTCTCCAACAGCGCGGTGTTATCGGTGTACCAAAGTCTGAATGGTTTAATGTTGTTCGGAACCTGCGATGGTTTAAATTTTTACAATGGCCGTACGGTGGAACACTACCAACCGCTTTCTTCAGCACATGCCCTGTCGGGCAATCTTATTGAAAATATTATCGAGACCGTGCCCGAAACATTCTGGATTCAGACCTATTACGGCATGAATAAATTAAACCGGCAAACCAATACGGTGCAGCATTTCAGCCAGTTTGACAAGGTGCTGTTCCGCGTAAAAGATGCCCACCATACCCTTTTTATTCTACAGGAAAAAGAGGGCATTTTTTACTTCCCAAAAAATGGGAAGGATTTTAAGCAAGTAAAACTACCCGGTCTGGATATCCATTCTGTGAAGGGACTTTTTATTGCTCCGGATAATGCTTTATGGATCCTGCAAGAAGATGGCCGCGCTTATTCGTATACCCTTACCCTCGAGGAAGGAAAGGCGGAGCCGGAGATTTCAGTAAAGCCAGCCCGCTCATTCCGACATCCTGCCGCCATAAAAAATGTCTTTGAAAATCAAGGTGAACTGCTGTTTTTAGATCAATCGGATAACCTGTATAACCTAAACAGTACTGCGAAAAACGCTACATTCTTAACTAATTTAACGGCACTGCTACGCCAAAATGGCGAAATATCCAGTGCCATAACCTATCGGGATGGTTTGTTTATAGGTTTCAAAACGAATGGCCTCTATCACCTTAAAAGACAAAATAAACTGGATCATAGCTATGGCATAGAAAAAGTGTTAATCCATGCGGGTGTTTTCACCCTCTATAAAGACCGCTATCAAGATATCCTGTGGATCGCCACAGACGGTCAGGGCGTGTATAGGTATGCGAACGACAGCTATTCGATAAAATCGACGCTATTAAACGATCTTTACCTGAAGATGAGTAAGCCTATACGAGCTGTCTACCAGGATCAGGAGCGTACCTTATGGCTGGGCAGCAAAGGTGATGGCATCCTTCGTGTGGAGAATTATGAAGTGCATAAAAACATACTTAACAACAACTTAGTGGCTTTAAATAGCAGTAACAGTTTACTGTATGACAATTCTGTATACAGTTTTTCGAAGAGTAAAAAGAATGTCCTTTGGATTGGTACCGAGGAGGGAATAAATTACTACGCGTATAACACGAAAAAAATACATAAAATCGCCTTCTACGATGGTGATACCCCTATAAAGTATATCCATGATATTTATGAGCAGGATTCTATATTGTGGATTGCTACGGTAGGTCTTGGTTTTGTTAAGGCGCAGCTGCAGTGGAAGGGCGACACCCCCACATTAAAACTTATACAACGCTATACCCTGCAGGATAAACTGCCATCGGCAAATTATTTCTTTTCTATATATGCTGAAAACGATAGCACGTTATGGTTTGCCAATCGTGGGCAAGGTGCAGTTATATACCATACTAAAAGCAACCGCCTGGAACCGGTATTGTTGCAGCATACCGAGGCAGATATGACATTGAACGAGTTTTTTAGTATCGCCAAGGATGCAAACAACAATTACTTAATCGGCACCAGCCGTGGTTTAGTACGTAAAGATAACCAGCAGCACTATAGCCTATACCCTAAAAGCGCAGGTTTTTTACATAACAGCATCCATAGCATTGTTGATGAGGGCGACGATATCTTTTGGCTAAGCACAAACCGGGGTTTAATCGCTTACGATGCCGCTGCAGAACGCTTTCGTACCTACGGCCGCTCGGATGGTCTGGAGGTTATAGAATTTAGTGATGGGGCAGCGTTTAAAGATCCACTTTCGGGGGTTATGTTATTTGGCGGCATCAATGGCTTTGTTTCCATACAGAAAAATGAATATGAAACCCAAACCTACAGGCCTCCGATATACTGTGCAGGATTAAGTATTTTGGGTAAGGAAGAGAAACTGGACGGAAATATACAGCAGGATCAGCATAGCCCAACCTTAAGCCTTGGGTATAACCAAAATTTTTTCACATTAACTTTTAATGCCATCGATTACCTTCATGGCACGAACTATACCTTTTACTATAAACTCGTAGCTGCGCATGACGAATGGATAAATAACGGAACCTCCAATCAATTGTCGTTCACCCATCTTCAACCCGGCGAATATACCCTATTGGTGAAATACCACAATGGCGCCTTAAACATCGACAGTGAAACCTATACGCTCAAGCTTAAAATTGCCCCACCCTGGTATCGGTCTCCCCTTGCCTATACCGGTTATTTTAGTATCGCCATCCTTGTTTGCAGTTTGGTGGCACGTCATTTTATCCTGCTGCAACGTAGAAAACGAAGCCATTTACTGCAAAAAATAAAGGAAAAACATAAGGAAGAAGTTTACGAGTCTAAGCTTAGCTTTTTCACGAATATTGCCCATGAATTCTGTACGCCACTGACCCTCATATATGGGCCATGCACGCAGATTTTGCAGCAGCCTAATGTGGATAGTTCCATTGTAAAATACACCCGCATTATACAACATAATGCGGAGCGTCTCAACCTACTTATACAAGATCTAATTGAGTTTCGACGCATTGAAACAGGGTATAAAAACCCGACTATAGCGAAGCTTAATGTAGCCGATTTAACCAAACAAATTGCCGACTTATTTACGGTGATGGCGGAGGCCAGGGAGACGCAATTCGACATCGATATACCGCCAACACTCATATGGAATACCGACAAGAACTTTATTATAACCATTGTTACCAATTTACTGTCGAATGCATTTAAATATATGCAGGCCGAACATGCAGCCGTCCAAATACAGCTATGCTGCACCGAAGCAAATAGCCTGATAATCCGGGTATCTAATACGGGCGAAGGTATTGCGGAAGAAGATATTGCCAAGATATTTGATCGCTACAGTGTATTGGCAAATTTTGAAAATCAAGATAGCCAAACGATGTTCTCGCGTAATGGACTGGGTTTAGCCATAGCGCATAAAATGGTGGAGCTATTGGGCGGAGAAATAAAAATTAGCAGTACAGCCCATGCCTGGACTCATTTTGAGGTTACCCTTCCCTTTATAGCCTCCAACCTTACGAACATTACGGTAGGGAACCTGCAGGATAGCGATTTGAAAAAACTACGCCTGGAAAATAGCCTAATGACCAGGCTGCCACAGTCACAAGCAGCTTATAGCAGCCAAACAGCCAAACCGACCATGCTAATAATAGACGATGAAGTCGATATCCTCTGGTTTTTAAGTGATATCTTTGCGCCAGCATTTAATATCATTGCCTTAAATAATGCTGCAGAGGTACGGGATTGTTTAAATGAAGTGCTCCCCGATATAATCCTGTCGGATGTGAAAATGCCTACAATAGATGGCATTGCCTTGGTTAAAACCATTAAGTCGAACCCACAAACGGCACATATCCCTTTAATCTTAATATCTGCAAAACATGAGATAGAAGAACAAATTGCGGGTATAAATGCGGGTGCCGAACTCTATATTACCAAGCCCTTCCATGTAGACTACCTAAAATCGTCGGTTTCCCATTTGATACACCGAAAGGAAACACTCAAAGACTACTTCTCCTCGCCGCGAAGTGCTTTTGATCTTACTAAAGGTAAATTAACCCATAAAGAGCATAAAATTTTGCTGAAAAAAATCCATGCCATTATAGATGCCAACATAAGGAATTCCGATTTGTCGGCTAAATTCATCGCTGACAACCTACATATGAGTACGCGAAACTTATACCGCAAAATCAATGAAATAGCGGATACCAGTATTTCCGATATGATTCGGGATTCCCGTTTACACATCGCAGAGGATTTGCTGGTGAAATCTAAACAAACTATTGATGAAATTTTATTTCAGTCGGGTTTCGCAAACCGAGTTACTTTTTTTAAGGCCTTCACTAAAAAACACCAGATGACACCCAAAGCCTACCGCGCACAAAACAGCAAGTTATAAAGACTTAAGTAACACACTTTAGCCCATATGGCCACTTGGCAGCTTCCTGTATAAAGGCATTGTAAAGCACCTTAAGGCACTTTAAAGTCAATAAGGCTGCAGCTGCCGAACAGCCATCGACCAAAAAAAGAAAATCAAAATCAAAAATTACCCAAACCTCCGTAAGGGCAAATGCAGTTAGGGTCGTTGAATAAATAAACAATAAAAAAATTACTAAATAGTAAAACTATTTTCTCTTATTAGTGTTCTACTAGTATATTCTAATAGGTTAATAGTTGGTTTTAGAACGTCTACGGTCCCCCCACCTTAGGCGTTCTACATTTTGGTATATATTTTTAAACAATAAGAAAACTAATCGAATACACTTCCTTGGTTCTAGAGCCCGAGCCCGCTAAGTATAAAATGCCGAAACAGTCCAACTTATTTAACATAATATATTTATCAACTTAAAATTTAGATTTAAATCAAAAAAAACAACAGCCGCAGGATGGAAAACAACCATCTGTACCTATACCCCCAAAAACCCGTATATATTACTGGAGATAAAAGTTTACCTAGCGAAAGACAAAAGCAGTTGCAGGATTAACTATACGACCAATACGCCATACAAGCCCCAGCCTACTAGCCCATAAGGAAAAACATTTTGCGAGCGGATTAAAACGCCCTAATTATTGATTAATTTTTAAAAATATACCCATACGCACCTAAAAAATATAAGATATAACATTCAGGATTGAAAAATCATCAATACCGACAGCTCAACTCCTATAAAGTTGTTGTTACAATTTTTAAATTTGTAATCCCTAAACGTTAACAAAAAAAGAATTAAAGGAGGTTGGAGGCCCTAAGGAAAAAAGAAAAAACTGCGCTCAGTTGCAGAAAATAGGCCTTAAACGTCATAAAAAACAATATCTACGTATTTAAAATAAAAATAGAATGCATAAATCGATTTTATTTAGCTTTTATTATATTATCTTCGAATGTTGTTTATAATAAAACTATATCTACCGGAGAACTAACGATTATTATACCATCATCCACTATAGGGTGATAAATAGTCTGTGGATCAAATACAACATTGAAAACATAATCCAAACTAATGAATGTAACTTTAAATTATTTAGGGATTACCAAAAAGTTAAAACAAATACTACCCGGTTTAACCCTAAACCGCCTTGATGATTTAAATCTAAAAACACCACTTAAAAGTGTAAACTTCCGCCCTAATTATTATGCCTTTTTACTCGTTAAAAATGGGGCAGGAAAAGTTATAATAGACGATAATACCTATTCCATACGTCCACAATCCTTAATCTTTTTAAACCCTGGAAATACAAGGGAGTTTTTTTTCGAGCATATCGATGAAATATTTGTGGTTACCTTTAACGATTTGTTTCTTAAAGAGAGTATACATGATAAATTCCTACAAATTTTTCCTTTTTTATTTACCGAGGTAAATAAACCCATCGCATTGGAGGAACGTTCTTTCCAGGAACTATTTAAGCTCTTGCACGACATGCATGAGGAGATATACAACCGTAGCATAGACCGTGCTGCTATTATAGGGCATCAATTTGCACTGTTTCTTTACTTCTTAAAACGCAATGTATGGGAAAATTACAGCCCCTTATGGGAGGGTAAACACAACTCCAAAATTGTCAAGAATTTTAAGTCGCTATTGCAGCAGCACTACCGCGACTTTAGAGCCGGGAATGTAGAGAAAGTGTATAGTGCCGCAGCCTATGCCGAACAGATGGAGCTGGATTGTAACTATCTGGAAGAGATAATCCTAAGCAAAACGGGAAAATCTATATCGGAATGGGCCATCGACAAGTCTGTTGCGGAAGCTAAAATTTTGCTGGCGACAACCCAGGACTCGTTTACCTCAATTGCCAACAAGCTTGGATTTGAGGATAGCGTACACTTTATTTATCATTTCAAGGAAAAAACAAAAAAATCGCCTATACAATTTAGGAAGGACCACTTCGAAGGATTGAAACCTTAAAATACGGGGCCAATCGTATGGACTAAGCCCCGCTGTTAAATACCATGCAATGCTCTACTACTCGTTTTAGAAGGAATAACGCAGACCAAATTGCATTTGCCAACGTGAGGCAAAAAAGTCTTTGGAATAAGAGGTCGTCTCATCTTTATGGAAGGCATACGTTGGGTTGCGGCTTTCTGTACCTGCTTTTTCTAACTGCAAACCTATATTACCGGTAGCGTTAAAGGTATTGGGTGCAAAATATTGTATGCCCCAATGTTTATTCAACAGATTCGTCAGGTTTAAAATATCGTATGTTAGAGACAGGGTATGTGTTTTTGTTTTACGCACTTTAAATGAAATATCCTGGGCAAGTCTAAAATCTGCCTGATAATTCCAAGGCGTACGTGCACCATTACGCTCGGTAAAATCGCCCCGGCGTGTACGTAGGTACTTGTCATTGTCGATATAGCTGTCGAATGCCGCCGCCATTGCCGCCCCCGCTTCTGTTGCGGCAAATAGTTGTGCCGTTTCGCCTACCTTTGGAATATACGCTAAACCTACGTTTTGTGCTGACCCATTTATGGTCGAGTTTACAAAACCTAAGGTGTAGGGCTGGCCAGATTGCGCACTGAAAAATAAGGATAAATTGGTTAGATACCGCTTGTCTTTACCCCAGTCTACACGATAGTTTACCGTAGAAACGATGCGGTTGCGGATATCGAAATTTGAATACGCTAAATCGGGGTTGTTAGGGTTCAAGGCTTGATTTAACTGCCAGTTCGACTCCATCGAGTTACGGATACCATTGGTTATATCTTTAGACCTGCCGTAAGTATATGCTGCCGAAATATCTACGCTATTATCGATATTTTTACCCACCTGTGCCGTTAAGCTATACCGGTACCCTTGTTTTGTATTCGTTAACAAATACGCATTGGTATACAAGGGGTTTATGGCTTTAGTATCGTTTAGTGGCATATATATCGGTTGTTTTTTATTGACATCGTAAGGCATATAAATCGGGTTATCGACCAAGTTGATGTGCTTGAACTGCAAATCGTAAATGACCTTGGTATAAATAGCCTCTACAGAAAAACGCCATTGATCTTCGGTTTTATAATCTACAGCCAGGCTATTGCGCCAGATTTGTGGCATTTTGAAATTATTATCTATTAAATCGACCTGTGTTGCGCCTGAGGCATCGTTAATATCTATGCCTTGGTTTTTTACAAATCCAGCTTCACCGATTCCAGTAAGGGCATCCTTAATCGGGTCTGTTCCAGGCTTTGGCCTGCTCGGTTTATCCCCATTATAGCTGTATCTTTTATCAAAGGCACCGTAGGAGTCTCCATTATTATAATACGCATAACCTAACCAAGCAAATGGAATTCTTCCGGTAAATACCCCCGTACCACCGCGGATTATTAAACGCTGATCTTCGAAGACATCATACGAAAACCCCAAGCGTGGCGACACCTGCACCTGCCCCAGGAAGTTATTTGTTATGTCTTTAGGCTGTGTATAGCTGTATGTCGTGCCATACCTCGGATCAGTTGGCGCATGTATTGTTTTTGTGCTCAACGGCTGTTTATTGGGTATATGCGCCAGATCAAAACGTATTCCTGGCGTTAATTTCAGGTGATTACCGACTTGAATTTCGTCCTGGGCATACAGGCTATATAAATTTACATTAAACTTGGCCGGCGGATTGTTAACGATATAATCGCGACTGTTATTCGCATAGTTGTAGTTCGTACGTACCCGGTTAGGTCTATTGTTTAAGAAATCATCTATACTGGAATACGAAATACGTCCATTCCATGCGTTTACAAACCCGTAATTAATGGTATAAAATTCATTGTGCGTACCAAAAGTAAAGGTATGGTTATTTTTCACCCAGGTCAGGTTATTGGTTAGCTCCAGTGTCTTTTGCTTCATATCAAAAATACTCGCTTCCCGGTCTGTACCCATAAATAAGGTCCCCCCCTTTGCAGCGATTTCAATCTGCGGTACTGCAGGGTCTGCCGTAGGTTTTCTATAATCGTGAATACTGGAATACCCAAGGATGAAGCTATTGGACCAGGCATTGCCAAAACGACTTTTTAGCTCGGCAACGGTAGAATTCTGATTGTTAATCTGCTTAAAATCTATGCCAGCAAACCTAAAGTTATTCTGATCTCTCTCCAAATTTGTTGCCTGTGAGGTAATGGTATTATTGCGTATCGACAGCTGATGGTTAGCATTGATAATCCAATCCAGGCGGTTAAAAAACTTATTCGAGTTGGAAAAAATAGTGTAGTTGTCGTAGCTTCCGGCATCTAAGCCATAAAAATTCTTGAAATGATCGGCAATCTGTTTCGCTTGGTCTACAGTAATTTTATCCATATCTGCAGAACCTGCTCCAAGGATTATAGGATCCTGCCGACGGGTAATTTCCTGGTTAGTGAAAAGGAACAATTTATCCTTTATTAAAGGCAGGCCCAGGCGGAAACCCGTTTGATATTCATGGAAAGATGCGGGCATTTTCGAATTATCGCCGGCACGGTTTCTTCCGGTTATGGCGGCATTTCTTCCAAATGCATATACAGAACCGGTAACCAGGTTGGAACCACTCCGTGTTACCGCATTGATGCTACCCCCCAAAAAGTTACCGATTTTAACATCAAACGGAGCGAGGTAAACCTGAATATCCTGAATGGCATCGATTGATACGGGATTGGTACGCGTGCTGCTACCCGGCTGACCAGAGGTCCCTCCTTGCCCACCCAGGGAAGGGCTAAAACCAATAGCATCGTTATTGATGGCTCCATCTAAGGTGACATTATTATACCTAAAATTCGTGCCCAAGAAGGAGTTATTGCTACTTTGCGGTGTTTTGCGTGTGAAATCTTGCAACGACCGACTTATGGAAGGCATTGTTTTCAATTGGTCGGCATTGATACTGGTATTGGCACGCGAGCTTTTGCCCTTCGATGCACGTACCACAACCTCCCCCAGTGTTTTGCTGTCTTCTTCCAACTGAAAATTCTGTGTACTAGGGCCCAGTGGCAGGTTAATGTTGGCCAGCTCGTTCTTTTTAAAACCAAGGTACTCCACCTGAATCAAGTAAGGGCCTCCAGGGTTAAGATTCGCCAAGGTATACCGCCCTTCGGTATTGGTCTGTGTGGTAAGTCTAGCATTGGTTCCGGTATGGACTAAAGTTACGGTGACGCCCGAGATATTTTCGCCCTGCAGATTAATAATTCTACCCGTAAGGGTAGACGTGGTGATTTGTGAAAAGCCCATCTGCGCGAGAAGCAGCAGAAACATAGCCGGCAGTAAATTTAAGATTCTCATGATTAGTAATTTTCATCGAATCTCAAGTATTAATATTAAGTCAATATTAACGACAGCATATTCTAATCTCTTTCTAATCCATTACTAATAAAGCAGATAGAAACAAAACTTCGCCAATGCAAAAAAAATGCGGATAAAGAATTATTAGGTACGCATAGAGCGGCCAGACAGATTAAGCGTAGATTAGAATGTATATGCCTGCTGCCTTAACAAAAGATGTACCGATTGCACGCTATGTGTTTAAAGGGTAGGCGCCCCTAGGTATCCGCTTGGTTTTCCTATATAGCCCTGTGCCTGCCACCGTTATTTTAGCGCTAACCGCAGCAGAACACAGGCTATAAATAGCATATTTTATCCTTTCGTATCGATGCCAAAGAAATTGCGCATATGGCGAGTGTGCGTTAGATCGTCCATACTGGTACGATCTTTAATCCAGCCTTTAGCATCTTTACCCACCGCATAGCGGAATTGATCGCTGCCATCGGTTGCGGCAACTAAAATCTCCTCTGCAACCTGCTCGGCAGTAGAGATATCTTCCGACATCTGGCCCAGTTTATCCATTGCCGCTTGTGTAAATGCCTGATAATCGGTTAAACTGTCATCGCTAGCAAAAAACTTGGCCGAAGTTTCGTGAAATGGTGTGATTACACCGCCTGGTTCTACCAATTTAAGCGTTATATTTTGAGATGCCAGTTCGTAAGATAGCGCTTCAGAGAAGCCCTCTAAAGCAAACTTTGAGGATACATAAAGTGAAATAAGCGGTATACCAATGCGTCCACCAGCAGAACTTACGTTGATAATAGCACCCTGCTTTTCCTGGCGGAAATGTGGCAGAACGGCACGGATAACATTCATGGTTCCAAAAACGTTTACCTGAAACTGCTTTTCAATCTGCTCCGGTGCTATCGCCTCAAAAATACCATACTGCCCATATGCTGCATTATTCACTAAAAGATCAATCTTGCCAAACCTAGCGATACCTTGCTGTATACTATCTGCGATAGAACCTACGTCTTCTAAATCTAAACGTGTTACTAAAGTATTTTCTAACTGTGTAAGCTCCTGCTCCTTTTCTGGATTACGCATGGTGGCCAATACATTCCATCCATTTTTTGCAAATAAAATTGCTGCTGCTCTTCCTATTCCTGTTGAAGTGCCTGTAATTAAAACTGTTTTTGCCATTGTCTTTATAATTTGTAGTAAAACATTGCCGGAAGCTGCCTCCAAAGGCGGCATTTACCTTCCGAATTACCCTACAAATGTACAGCGCAAACAGGGGCACGAAGTTTCGGCAAAGGCTCAGTTTTACTGTCGGCAAAAGCTCAGAAGCCCCCGCGCTCCTACCGAACAAATACAAAAAACACCCGCCAGCTTACTTTTCTTTCATGGCCTCTTTAAACTCCTTCGGACTCATATTAAACTGAGCCTGAAAGAGCTTCACAAAATAAGACGGACTGCTTATACCGACCAAATAGGCAATCTCATTAATGCGGTACTCATCCTGCTTTAGCAGCTCCACAGCGCGCTGCATGCGCACCAAACGGATAAGCTCTACAGGACTGTAATCGCTGATGCTCTTAACGCGTCTATGCAAACTCGAACGGCTGTAGTTTAATAATTCGGCTAATTTTTCGACACTAAACTTGGTATCCATAAGATGCTGCTGTATGCTGTCTATAACCTTCTCCAGGAATAATTGGTCGCTTTTGGACAAGCTGATGGTTTGTATTCCAAACAAAGGATCTTTCGTAACATTAGACAATACCTGGTTACGGTTTTTTATTAAGGCATCCAATAAGGCCAGCAGGTAACGCGTAGAGAATGGTTTTTCCACATAAGCATCTGCACCCGCCTCTAAGGCCTTTAATTTGCTACCCAAATCATTACGTGCCGTCATCAAGATCACGATCATATGGTTCAATTTGGGGTTACCTTTTATATGTTGGCACAGGGCTATACCATCCATAATATTCAGCATAATATCAGATAATACCATATGGAAACGCTGATTTTCCATTACATGCATAGCCTCCTCGGCATCCCGTGCCGTATGAATACTAAAAGACCCTTCTAATTCACTACTTAGAAAATCCAGCAAATCCGTATTGTCTTCCACCAGAAGAATAGCTAATTTATCCGCATCCTGCTTCGGAAGAACAAGGGCGCCAATAGCCTCCCCATGCCTGGAATGGCCATCGTGGACCGCTTCAAAGGGCAGTTCGATACCATCCTGCTCCAGGGAAGCCGCAGCAGTTGCCGGCATCGGTATAGCCAGGTTAAAGCAGTTTAAGCCATCCTCAACTTTATACGTCAGCGTCGCCTGCAACAGCTCTGCCAAGGCCAACGATAAGGAAAGCCCTAAGCCCGAACCCGGAATTTGATGGTTTCCATCTTTAACCCGGAAAAAAGGTTCAAAAATTTTCTGCTGCGCCTCCGCAGAAATGACAAGACCATCGTTCAGCACGCTCAGCTGAAACGCTCCCGCCTGAACGCTACAACGTATGCGAATCCTGTGTGCGCCATACTTTACCGCATTGGAAAGCATATTATTCATTATTTTCGATAAGGCCTCTTTATCCGACTCTACAAAAAAAGCACCTTCGAGGTCCGTATCCACCGTTAGCTGAATGCCTTTATCCTGAAGAGCGATTTCAAAACGCTCCAACACATTATGCAACAGATCCATCACATCCACGGCCGTTTTATTCACCATAAAACGCTGCGCATCCACCTTCCTGAAATCCAAAAGCTGGTCTACCAAGGTCATGAGTAGGCGACCGTTTCTTTGCATTATCTGCAGGTTCTGCTGTACCCTGGCACCCGCTAAACCATTTTCAAGAATAGATGTTAGGGGACCATTTATTAAACTTACCGGCGTACGTATCTCATGCGCAATATCGGTAAAGAAGTTAATCTTTGCTTCGTACAACTCCCGTTCCTTCTGATTTTCAAAAATCCGCTGTCTGGCTTGTTGTCGCCTTAACTGTCTCTTACCGAGCGCACTTACCGTATAAAAACCAAAGGCCACGAATAAGAATACATAAGCCGCATACGCCAGGTCACTACCCCACCAGGCGGGGCTTATTTCGAGGATGACCAGACGCTCGGGCCCCCAAACGGCATCATTGTTTGTGCCCTTAACCTTAAACTTATACGTACCCGCCTGTAGGTTGGCATACGAAGCACTGTGGTTATGATCTGTATAGACCCAATCTTTATCTACACCCTCCATAATATAGGCATACCGGTTGGCCTGCGGCGCAGCATAACTTAAAGCCGCAAAAAATAAGGTTATATTATTTTGGTCGTAGCGCAGCTTAAACCGCTTTAAGAAGGGTAAGCCTTTATTTATATCCGGAAAATCGGTACTACCCGGGAGAACATCCTTCCCGGAAACCTGCAGCTGCGTAATAAAGGTAGTCGGCACGAAGGTGTTTTTAATAAAACTATCGGGTTTAAAGGCCAGCAGACCATCTAATGTACCCATATAAAAGGTACCGCTACGGTCGACGATTGCAGAATTTAGATTAAAACTATTCGAAGGTAAGCCATCCTTGGTCGTAAACACCCTAACCCTACTGTCCTTAGGGTTGAAACATACCAACCCCCTATTGGTACCAAACCAAAGGTTGTTCGCGCTATCGACTTGTATTTTGTAGGCTATATCGTCTGGCAAACCTTCCTTTACCGAGTAGGTTTTCATGGTATTGGACATTTTATTGTATACAGATATACCCGCTCTTTCCGTCGAAAACCAAATTTGCCCCTCCCGGTCTTCTGCCACGCCATTTAGTAAATTTGTAGGTAAACCCTCGCCTGTTCCCGTTAGAAACTGGCGTACATCCCCCCGAACGGGATCATAACTGAAAGAACCACTACCCATGGTAGCAAACCATATTAACCCTGCGCTATCTTGAAAAATATCCTGCACAAAACAATTTCCAAAAACGGGCATTCGCTGCCAAGCTGTCTCGCCTGGCTTACGGATAAAAACTTCCCAGCCATTTCCCATCCACACATTGCCGGCACGATCTTCATAGAGTACAAAAATACTGCCCTCCTCAATGCCAAAATCTTTGATACTTTGATGCCGCCCCACACCAGTATAGGGATTAAAAATATCCATACTCCCCCCAAAATAACCCGACCATAGGTTGCCGTTATTATAAATTATCGTCGCAGGCTGCCGATTTCCGGATGGTGTTTTTAGCTGCCTGAATGTACCCGTTGACGGATTAAAACCCAGAATTCCGGAATCCTCCGTTCCCAACCAAATATCACCATTAGGGCTCTCCACAATTGTTTTTATCCGATTGGATACCGCATTATTTAGTTTCTCCTGGGGTTTATAAACTTTAAATTTGGAGCCAAAGGCGGAAAGGTAATTTACGCCGGCAAATTTTGTGGCTATCCATATGGCACCTTCCTGATCGCGGTATATATCTTCGATATAGTTGTCGTTTAGGCGATGGCTGTTTACGGTAAGTGTACCCCTTTCAAAGGCAGCGATATCCACACTAAATAAGCCATCCTGTGTGCCGACCCAAAGGGTATGATCAAACACTTCGACCACACGGACAACCGAGGTATTGACCACAGGAACGACTATTTCCTGCAGCTGTTTGGTTTGAATATTCAACAGCAGCAATGCGCCTTGATGTATGCCCAACACCAGCTTGTCCTTATACCGCTGTAGGCTATATATATTTTTTCCTTTTAAAATCTGATTCGCTGTATTGTCTAAAAACTGCTCAAAGGTATCTTTCTTGGCGTTGTATAAAAATATACCAGCGCCATTGCTCCCGACCCATACCAGGCCATGGGCATCTACAAATAGGCTTTCCGGATGCTGTGTTCCTAATTTATACTCCGGCACAACCTTATACAAGGTTAATTTACGCTGGATGCTGTTGTACCGGAAAACCCCTTGGTTGGGTACCGTAATCCAGACATTATGCTGTTGGTCGAGGTGTATATCAGAAATCCACTGGTGGATTTTTATGCCCTCTGCTGTCGCCACATCAAAAAGACTGAAGGTCTCTTTTTCCATCGAAAAAATAAACAGCCCGTTATCTGTACCTACCCATAGCTGCTGTGCATGATCTTCCACTAGCGCATTGATACTATTATCGCGTACACCTTGCTGTGGGTCGTAGCAATCGTAAGCGCGCATATTATGACCATCGAAACGGTTTAACCTGTTTTTTGTTCCGAACCACATAAACCCGTTACCATCCTGTATTATAGCTTTTACATGATGGTTGGATAACTCTTCACTGTAATTAATAGGTATCTCCTGCTTGTGTAATAGCCCTGTATCTACAAAGGGTATAACAAAAAGTGAAACGATAAAAAGCAGGATTTTCGCAGTCATTTACATCTGGCATTAAAAACAGCTGCAAAGATACAAAACCGCCAAAGCAATTCTATCCTATATCCTTATAATAATGTCGCAGCTGTGCCTTGCGGCTTTTTATAAGGTACTATCGGGCAGCATAGGTAGGGCCTAAAGGCCCAGCCCGCCGGCCTGAAGCCAACAGTTTTTCATACTGCTGCGCCCACAGCATATACAAGTTAAGGGGGAATTGCAGGATGGTCTTAGCACGGAGCCTTTGCCGAAGAAAAGGCCTTAACGCTTTAAAAACGAATATGCTAACCGCAAAATAGGACATTTCTATTAGCTTATGCGCCAAAATTACCATCTTATCTGCCGTCGTTATTTTAGCTTTGGCTAATTGTTAATATTATAAATACATGTATAATTCTAAAACATCTATGAAGTTTCTAAAGCAATTTATGTTACTTGTTTTGGTTTTATTAAATCTGCAGCTCTTCGGACAGCAGCCTGTAAAACCAATTGAAATTACAACAGACAAGTTGTCTATGATTTTTACGGTCGACAAAAATCAACGGATTATCTACCACTATTTCGGCAATAAGATTGAAGGTAGTAGACAGGCTTTTTTAAGCCGTGGATTTATTGGTCAACCCGACAGCAATGACGACCTTGCTCCACTGGCATTCCCTGCTTATGGGGGTCGTTATTATCTTAATCCAGCGTTAAAGGTGACGCATGCTGATGGCTTACTTACCACCGACTTAATGTATGAGAAGCATGAGGAAGTAAAGCTGGATAATAACAAAACCCAGACGGTACTTTACCTGAAGGATCGCTTGTACCCGATTTATGTGCAGTTGACGTTTACGGCTTTTGCAAAGGAGAATGTGATCACGCAATCGGCTAAGGTGACGAATAAAGAAAAGGGCAATATTAAGGTGGAAAATATCGCTTCGTCGTATCTTCCATTACATGCAGAATCGTATTACCTGACACATTTTAATGGTACCTGGGCGCATGAAATGCAGCAGGAGGAGGAGAAGCTTAATCATGGCATTAAGGTTATTGAAACCAAGAAAGGTGTTAGAGCAACACAGGCGCAGAACCCTTCGTTTTTAATCAGCCTTAACCATCCTTCGCAGGAGGATTTTGGCGATGTGTATGGCGGTAGTTTGGCTTGGTCTGGAAACTTTAATCTTTCCTTCGAGCTGGATGAATCGTACCGTTTAAATGTGGTTACGGGCATGAATCCTTTTGCATCGACTTTTACGTTAAGCACCAACGACTTTATTGAAACACCGGAGATGATTTGGACGTTCAGTGATAAAGGCCGTGGGCAGGTGTCGAGAAATTTCCACGATTGGGGCCGTAAATATGGTATGGCACATGGCGATAAAGTTCGCCCTACCGTATTGAATAGCTGGGAGGGTGCTTACTTTACCTTTGATGAGAAAACCATTAAGGATATGATCGATGATGCTGCAAAATTTGGCATTGAGATGTTCGTACTTGACGATGGATGGTTTGGCAATACGTATCCGCGTAACTCGGACGGTGCGGGTTTAGGGGATTGGCAGACTAATGTAAAAAAACTTCCTAATGGCTTAAACAACCTGGCGCAATATGCCGTAGATAAGGGCTTACAGTTTGGTATTTGGATTGAGCCGGAGATGGTAAACCCGGATAGCGAGCTGGCGAAGAAACATCCGGAATGGGTGGTGCAAAGCGGACAGCGTGAGAAGTTAACGATGCGTAACCAGTGGGTATTAGATCTTTCAAACCCTAAAGTTCAAGATTTTGTTTATGATATCTTCGACCAAACGGTTAAGCAGTCTCCACATATTAGCTATATAAAATGGGATGCTAACCGCCATATTGATAACGTTGGCTCGACGTATTTACCGAAAGATAAACAATCGCATTTTTGGTACGAATATGTGCGCGGCTTGTACCGTGTATACGAAAGAATACGTGCCAAATATCCGGATATCGATATTCAGTTGTGCTCTTCGGGTGGCGGTAGAATGGACTATGGTGCCATGAAGTTTCACAATGAGGTGTGGCCTAGTGATAACACCAATGGTTTAGACCGTGTTTTTATTCAATATGGCGCTAATTTATTCTTCCCTGCTATGGCTACGGCATCGCATGTTTCTACAAGCCCTAACCATCAGACGCAAATGATGATGCCATTGAAATTTAGATTTGATGTAGCCATGTCTGGTCGTTTGGGCATGGAGCTGCAGCCGAAGGATATTGTTGGCGACGAGTATGATTTTGCACAACATGCAATCCAGGATTATAAAAAAATTCGTCCTACGGTGCAGTTGGGTGATCTTTATAGAATGGTATCTCCATACAATGGCACCAATTGGGCTGCTCATATGTATGTGGCAAAAGATAAAAAAGAGGCGGTATTGTTTGCCTATAGCTTAGCATACCATGGTCGTACCACTTATTTTGAAGAGAAATTAAAAGGATTAAATCCGGATAAAAACTACAAGGTGGTGGAAATTAATAAAAAACCAGGTAGCCGCACTTTCGATAATGATGGTGAGGTATTCACAGGCGAGTACTTAATGAAGGTTGGCTTACGCCTGAATATTGGTGACGCTTTTGCCAGCTCGGTGCTGATGATTTCGGAACAATAAGCGTAGCGCTAGCTTACTTTAAAATTTAAATATTTATGTTGCCCTCTTTCCAATTTACAAGCTGTATTGCCGGGAAAGGGGGCTTTTTATTTTCGCTATCATTTGGTTAACGAAAACAGTAAAAGATTTATCAGGGAGAACACATTCCAATAATTTTTTGACAAAATCAAAGATATTTGGTGCTTTGTATACCTGTCCATTTATATATATTGCCATCAAGCTCATTCTGATCTTTGCATCTTTCAATGTGATGTTAAGCTAATTAATTGGGTTAATATAGTTACAGAGTCCAGTCTTCAAGTAGCATACTTCCATCTCCAGCCTTTGAAGCATTTATCAACCGAAATGCCACACGACAACAAACATGATAAGCCTGCTTTGCCTTAAAAAACAACAGACTTCAGGGGAAATAGCAACATGAGTCCCTTAACTTAACAAGTCAATAGCCTAATTATTAAACATTTAAACGCATGTTGTTTTTATTAAAAAGTAAAGAATTATTTACTTTTTTACTTATCACGAAATCCCTTTACTTAATGAATTTATGTTGGTGACAAAATTTTTAAAAAAAATGGGACTGTTGAAAAATTTAAACAGTCCCATTGATTAATTAAAATCTTTAGAATATTCCTTGATCCCATTACTTCACCCTAAAATCATTAGGTTATTAACAATGCTATTCCAAATTAGTAGATAAGTTCGCAATACCACTTTTGTTCAGAACCATTTTGCCAAGGCCATTGAATAGCTTTAGCACCATCATTTTCAGAATTACTCGAAATTGCTAGAACCTGACCACTATTGTAATTTTTCAATTTAAAAGAACCATCTGAATTCCTTTCAAAAATCCATTTTTGTTCAGAGCCATTTTGCCAGTTCCATTGAATTGCTCTTCCACCATTTGAAATCGAATTATTCGCTATTGCTAACGCTAAATTGCTATTCGCATTGGTAACTTTATAAGAACCATCATATAGTTTTTCAATATTCCATTGTTGCTCTGGACCATTAGACCATGACCACTGTATAGCTTGTTCTCCTAAATTTGTTCTTCCAAATGGAATAGCTAATACCTTACCACTGTTTAAGTTGATTATTTTATACCTACCGTATCTTAGGAAACTATAGTCAGTTATTTTGACTTTATTTTCCTCAAAATATTGATTAATATAGTTTTCAACAGAACTTTTTTTAGATGGAGATAGAATTAAATCCTGAATAGGAATCAAACCATTTTGACCAATATCTATTAAAGCAGCATTTTCAATGGTACATGAATTTTGCCAATTTTGAACATTAATTGTAGGTAATGACCCATCCAGATTTATTGAACCGATTACTCCTTTAGATCCATCTCCACCTACTGTCCTGTAGCTCAAATTTTGGTTAAAATTTGATTCTATATCTTTTCGTTGGACATCTCGATCAATATTCACTCCAAAAATAGAATTAACGCCTAAAACGAGGCCAGCGGTTGTGGCAGTCTGTACACTCCTTGTATTAGATTCTGTTTTATAATTAAGTTCTAGTTTACCACCTAATGTTGCATCACATAAAACATGAGTTCCATACTTTCTAATTAAATTTTGTGGAGTAAGATTTTCAACATCAACTTTAAAACTATTAGTCAGATAATTTTGTTTCAATTCCGACGCACTAGTGTAAAAATTAATCCGCTTTAATTTAATCATTAAAAAAGTAGATGCATAAGAGTATTTATTTGACAAATTACCAATCTCGTTAAATGAATTTTTAAAACCTCCTTTAAAAAGATTATAAGTAATATCAAGCCCCATCTTAGAAGTTAAATTTCTAGAATACTCTTCACTGTTATAGCCATAGACATGACTGTAATACTGCTGTGCATGTGTATTAATACCAATATCATCATTACGTTCTAAAGCGAGTTTATTCATATCAATTACTTGCTGACGCGATGACGATGAGTTCGCAAAACTACCTGTAATATCATATCCTGCACCGAGTACATCAAAATTACCATCCCCTGCAGAAAATGGAGAAACTATTATATCATTATTGTTTAATAGTACACTATCTTGCCTATTTTCCAAAACGTCCTTTTTACAAGATAAAGTAAAAAGAACGACACTAAATAGTAATAAGCAATTTTTTAACATTTTTATAAGTTTCATAATTATATAAATTGTGAGGTTAGTTTAACTACTAATGTAAAAAAAATAACAAATAATTGAAAATTTATTTAAATAAAAAGAAATGTACATTAAAAATATATATGAGATTTGAAATACGTGTTGACTTGGTAGCTTTAGTACTTAGCTTTTTTACCATCAACAACTTTCAAGAAAAGCGTGAAGGGTTAATCCAACAATTTGACCATTGTACTTCTGTAAGTAGTAGTTTGAAAATATAAATTTCCTGATAGAAGTTTTCATCCGGTGTCGCCCTCTGCTATAGGAATACAACAAAAGTATTAGGTTTTAGGTAAATCTGTACCAAATATGCTGATTTAGGATGTATTTATTAATTTTACCCTACTTCAAACCATGCTAACAACATATTATTTTAAGATAATTGTTTTCGTTTTAACACTTCCATTTAATATCTCACCTTGCTCATCGACAACCGAAAGAATTAGAGGTATATTATGTTAGGATTTTATTCGGTGTAATTTTGATATCCACAGCAAGCAGGAGGATGAAAAGTAAGGGTATACATAACGGATAAAGCGATAATCTTTTGAATATTTTAAGTAGGATATACGGAAGCGAATACATGTTGTATAGAAATAGGTTTATTCCTTTTTTTTATTTTTGCTTTTATCCATTCTTTTTTCGCGAAATCATAAAATTTGATACTACCTTTATCGGGTAATATTTAGGGCCCTTATGTTAAAAGAAGAACGATTTGAATTTATACTTGAGCAGTTAAAAAAAGAATCCTCGGTTTCTTATGAAACTTTTGCAGCCTCGCTGTCGGTTTCGGAGGATACCATACGCCGCGATATTGAACAACTTTACCGCAACGGATTGGTTTCCAAAGTTCGTGGCGGTGCGATGTTGCGCAGCAAAGACCCTCTCTCCTTTCAGGATCGCACATTGACCTATCATGAAGAAAAAAATGCCATAGCACTAAAAGCACAGCGTTTTATTAGGCCGGGCATGACGATATTTATGGATGGGGGTACTACAGTATGTGCTCTGGCCAGCACGCTGCAAGCTGATATTGCTGTGCGTATTATTACCAATAATGTAGCATTAATGCCTATTTTAACGGCATTTAAACATATAGATATTATTTTTCTTGGTGGAGAATACCAGGCGAATACCGCAACGACATGTGGCCTTGAAACCACGGCCGAGGTATTGAAGTATAATGCAGATCTTTACTTTATGGGCACCTGCGCCTTGGACGACAAAAATGGAATATCGGCGGTTTTTAAAAATGATGCCGCTGTAAAGCGCGCCATGCTGTCGGCTAGCCAGAAGACTGTCGTACTGGCAGACTCTAATAAACTGAATCAAACCGAACCTTTTAAGGTGACGGATATACACAACATTGATTACCTGGTTTCTGAACTGGCGGCCACCGACCCTAGCTTAGACGCCTACCGCTCTTTGGGGGTCTCGATTCTCTAATAGCCTAGCGGCTAATATCGATTCTTGAATGCTGTTGTTTGTGTTTGCTTATAGCGATAGTGGTTGTTGGGTCGGTTTATTTCAGGTTTTTAGCCTTGTTTTCAACAGAAATATTACACGCCAATTATATTGCGCTTTTTAGCAATATTGCATACTTTTGCAATATCAACAGATTCCAATTATGATAAAAAAAACAATTAAAACATGGACTTGCATTACTGCAACTTTTACTGCAGTCTTATTTTCTGCCTGCAACAGTGAGCCTAAAGAACCCAATAAACTGACAGAAAAAGAGGTTCAGGATGGATGGACACTGCTTTTTGATGGCAAATCTTTGAAAGGTTGGCATATTTTTAATAAGGGTGCAATCCCTTCTTCCTGGACTGTACGAAATGGGGAGTTATTCTGTGACCCCGATAGTAAGGATCGGAAGGGCGACCTTGTTTCGGATGGCTCATATGAGAATTATGACCTGCGTTTTGAGTGGAAATTGGCTAAAGAGGGCAATTCGGGTGTGTTTATTAATGTGCTCGAGGTGGATACGTTAAATTCGGTATGGAATTCCGGTCCTGAGTATCAATTGCTCGACGATTACCACCAGGATTATGATAAACCCTTAAAAAAAGCGGGTTGCTTGTATGGTTTTACGCCGCAAAAAAATCTGGTGAAAACAAAAATTAGTGGCGACTGGAATCAAGGTAGAATCGTACAGGAGAACGGCAAAACGGAGTTTTACCTGAATGATGTGTTGACCGCCGAGGTTGACTTTAAATCGCCACAGTGGCAAAAAATGGTGAAACAAAGCACGTTCGCTTCTTTCCCGGAATTTGGAAAACATACGTCGGGTAAGATTGCCCTTCAAGATTGGGCTCATGGTGTTTCTTTTCGAAATATTAAAATTAAGGTCTTGTAATTGGGTTTTACCGTATATTACAGCAGTAGCATCAGGCTACTTCCTGTATTACTGATCCTAAAATTTGAAGCTATGGTTACACCTGACTTTAAATTTTAGGATTTTTTAGGTATTCAAGTTCCGTTTTGGCTTCAACATGTGTGGATTCGACTACAGCACGATTTCTAGCATTCCAGATCTTTGGGTTATAAAATTTGAATATATTATGCGTATTGTATTAACAGGGTCTTTGGGCAATATTGGGGCTCTCCTAACCCAACATTTAGTGGATGCAAATCATCAGGTTACGGTAATTAGCAGCAAGCCGGAACGAAAACAGGCTATTGAAGCCATCGGTGCGGCAGCGGCTATCGGCAGTATATGTGATGTAGATTTTCTTACACGTACTTTCTGTGGTGCCGATGTGGTTTACCTAATGGAAACCATGGAGGCTGTCGGCGATATTTTTGATCCTCGTATCGACTTTATTGCCGCAATTACTGCTATAGGTTGCAATTATAAAACCGCAGTAGCACTGTCGGGCGTAAAACAGGTCGTACATCTTAGCAGCATTGGCGCAGATATGGACGTGGGTAATGGTATATTGCTATTCCACCGCCGTGTCGAACAGGTATTATTGCAGCTTCCTATGCAGGTAGCTATTAAATTTATCCGACCTGTAGGTTTTTATACCAACCTCTTTGCCAGCATACCTACCATCAAAAAAGAGGGCCTTATGCGTTCTAATTATGCTGGCGATACCAAGGAGCCGTGGGTGTCGCCCCTGGATATTGCCGAGGTGATTGCGGAGGAAATAAACCTTCCATTTCAGGGGCGTAGCGTTCGTTATGTGGCCAGCGACGAAGTGTCGCCCGTGGAGATTGCGGCTACATTGGGAAGGGCTATTGGTATGCCAGACTTGCAGTGGCAGGTGGTTTCGGATGCGGAGCTTTTACAAAACTGGCTCGCTATGGGCTTTAACCCGCAAGTGGCGCACGGTTTTATAGAAATGCAAGCCAGTCAGCGCTCTGGCTTGTTGTATAGCGATTATTATCGACACCGCCCTAAACTAGGGAAAGTAAAACTCGCAGACTTTGCCGTGGAATTTGCGAAACAGTATGCCGAATAAGGAAGCTCTTATATTTCTATTACCTTTGTATTATGCGACAAAAACTGACTAAACGGATTACTTCTATACCGGAATTTCACCGCTTACGGGGTTTGCCCATGCCTAAACATCCGTTAATTAGTATGGTAGATTATAGTGCTATCGTGCCAGACCCTAGTGCGGGACAGTTTAATTGGGTGCTTGATTTTTACCATATTTCTATTAAACGGGGTATGCAGAGTAAGCTGCGCTATGGACAGCAGCACTATGATTTTGATGGGGGTATTCTGTTTTTTATTGCACCTAACCAATTGTTTAGTATAGAGCATAATACCGAAGACTGGCAACAGAAATCGGGATGGATGTTATTGATTCATCCTGATTTTTTATGGAACACCGCCTTGGCCAAGGGAATTAGTCGCTATGATTTTTTTGATTACTCTGTACACGAGGCGTTATTCCTCTCGGAGGAGGAGGAGCTGATATTGAATGGAATTGTGGACGCGATTAGAAAGGAATACCAGGGGACAATTGACCGTTTTACCCGTCTTATTATAGGTACCCAACTGGAAACTTTGTTAAACTTTTCAGCGCGTTTCTATGCGCGGCAGTTTATGACGCGGAAAGACAACCATAATTTACTATTAGCACAGGTGGAACAGCTGATAGCGAAACACTTTAGGGCTGATAATGGGGTGACGACCTTGCCTTCGGTTCAGGATATTGCGGCACAGTTGCAGTTGTCGCCCAATTATTTAAGCCGGATATTGAAAACTTTAACCGGAAAAAATACCCAGCAGTTCATCCACGATAAAATTATGGTTAAGGCTAAGGAGCTCTTGGTTACCACTACACTGTCGGTTAGCGAGATTGCCTATGCACTAGGCTTTGAGCACCCCCAATCGTTCAGCAAGTTTTTTAAAGGGAAGACAAAAGAATCTCCGCTTGCTTTTAGAGATAGAATTCGTAATATCCATTCCTGAAAAACGGTTTTGCCATATTAAATATTAAATTTCAAATCTTGAATACTATAAGCTAAATCCTTGCCCATGCCATTAATTCCCATTCAATCTTTGACACAGGAACCATACCTCGGAATTTCGGTTAAACATATCGTTATGGATAGCCTGCAGGATATGGTTATCGCAAACCAGGCGCACCGCCATGATTTTCATTTTTTCCTGCTGCAGGAAAAGGGGCAAATTGAGATGGAGGTAGATTTTGAAAAACAGAACAGCAACGCGGGTGCACTGATTTATATACACCCCAATCAGGTACATCGCTTCGTGGGTATCGAGAAAGCTAGTGCCTATATTTTGGGTATAAAAAATGAAAACTTACAGGCCGATTATATGGCTTTACTGCACGATATACATCCCCAAAATACCATACAGCTGAATGCGGAGGGCCTTAGTTTGCTGAAAGATGCAATTTCATTATGCCTGAAGCTAAGCACCTTACAAAACCAAAAACTCCTGTCGGCAGCATTTAAAAATAGCTGCAATACGTTTATAGCCTTGGCACTGGCGCAGTACCTGGAGCGGCTGAAACCTTTTAAAAAGCCTACACGCTTTGAAAATATAACCAAGGACTTTACCCATAATTTGAACACAAATTTTAACCGCTTAAAGCGACCGCGTGACTATGCTTTACAGCTTCATATCTCTACGCCCTACCTAAACGAGTGTGTGCGTACCGTTACCGGACTTTCTGTATCGGAACACATCAACCAACGTATTATCCTGGAAGCTAAAAGATTGCTCTACCACACCTCCAAGTCGGTGAAAGAGATTGCCACCGAATTGGGGTACGACAACTTCACCTACTTCTCGCGATTTTTCCGTAAACAGGTTGGCATGACGGCATTAGCCTTTAGGCAAAAAAACTTCGATTAGTGCCATAGCTACCCTATTCTGTTTCTTGTGTCCTACTGGGGATATGCCGTTCTTTGCCTTAACATTTAAAAGGTAATACTATGTTTAACGGAATGAATTGGATGAATAGCGCAATAGATGGCTTTATGGGTGCATTTTTACGGAGCTTTACGGTGGTAGACTGCCAGTATTTAAGTCCGCAAATTAAAATTACAACCTTTAAAGGTGATGTATCTGGCTTCAGTACACAGGTAGGGTACGCCGTTGCCGTACTGGTAAACGAGCGAAAATTTAGAAACTATACCCCACTGAATATCGACCACAAAGCAGGCACATTAACGATAGTGAGCCACCTACATGGCCATGGTCCGGGCAGTTTATTTTTTGAATCTTTAAGACCCGGATTTAGGGTACAGATGTCTGCGCCACGGGGTTTTAAACAGTACGACTCGAGCATAGAAAAGCAGGTATTTTTTGGCGATGAAACTTCCTTGGGTATAGCGCAGACAATTCTTAAGCTGCTAAAGGAAAACGGGCATACCTATCAGTTTTATTTTGAGCTGTCTGCGGAGAATGCCGATATACCACAGCTGATGGGAATCGACAATAGCCTGGTTTTACCTAAAGGCATTAGCCAGGAGCAGATCGCTAGCAGCCTGCCGATATTTTGCCATGAACAGTGGCGGCATGTAAACTTCCTTCTCACAGGGAATGCAAGCTCACTGCAGCAGTTTAGAAAAGTTATAAGACAGCAGGAACAGGCTATTGCAAACAAAATCTACAGCAAAGGATACTGGCAACCGGGTAAAACGGCGTTGTAAGGTTCGTTATGGCGGATTATTATCCCCTACCCTACATGTGCCCCAATACTGCCTTCTAGTAACAAAGCAATGGGGTAATATAGATGTATATATTTATGGGTCTATATTACCCTAAAAACTATTGTCATTAAAGCCCTTTTTTTATACACTTAAGGCAAATAAACCGATAAATATTAGGTGATTTTAAAGGTCAGCTTGGCCGCAAAAATACGCTTAGGGTCGCCAAACAGCGCCATGCTCTCCAGCATTGTGCCGACATTTAATTTCACTTTTTGTTGGTATACAACCTTGCCATTGTACCATACCTGCACGGGTTTTGTAAAATCTATTTCCGACAAATAAAGGGTAAAATCACCCTGTACTTCTCCGACACGGTTTTTAGACTGTATCCGGTAAGTATTGCCGCTTTTCTCCCAGTAAAAATCACGTACCGCCGTCTCCAGCAAACCATCGCTTTGCTTTACGGCTGTATGCTGTAACCCATCTAAACGACAGTAAGCAAAACTGTTTCTGTAGGTATAGCTACTGTCGTTAACACGATTAAACACCGTATCATGAACGGCATAATACTGAAAACTAACCGTATCAGGGTACGGCTTACGCGAGAAATTGCGCAGCCAGGCCGTGGTTTTAAAATAATCTATCCCGTGCCCCCTTCCCTTCTGTATGTCGACAATATGTGGAAATTGACCGTTATTATTCTTAGCTGCCGAGTCTAATGCCAACTTCCATTGCTGTCCGCCAACGCTACGCCCATAGGCATGATCGAACTCGCCAACACTCGCATAAAAGGCGGTGTTGCGGATATTCTCGATTGGCGCCTCGCTTAGTGCTGCAATCCCGGCCATCGGCCCTATGCCCGCAAAATAATCGGCAAAAAACAGCCCCATTCGAAAACTACCATATCCACCCTCCGATATTCCAACCACATGGATTCTATCAGGATCCGCATCCCCGGCTAGCACGGCGAGTTGCCAGGCACGTATAAAAGCCGTCTGCTCGCCCCTATGGTACCAGCGCCCCCGACGGTCGTCGGCCATACGCGGCACAAAGTATAAACTAGGCTCGTCTTTATACATAGCGCCCAATTTCTTTGCTGCCGCCCATTCGCTATCATTAAACGCGGCTCCCCACTTCCATGTTGCCGTCGGTAGCGTTCCGCCACCGTGCAGATTGATAAACATAGGGTATCCTGTAGCAGGCTTTTGCCCCTTTTTTATACGCGCAAAAAGCATCTCCTTTTGTGTTGGAAGCTCCCATATGCTGGAGTCTTGAAGACCAGACTCTGGCAGTGTAGACCAGTATTTTGCCAGCCTTTCTTTATTCGCTTCCAGCCAATAATTCCATACCTGCGCTTGTTGCTGCGACAGATTGCCGGGCTTAACCTCTTGCTTATAAAATACCAAGGGCGGGTTCGTAGGATGTGCTGTTTCCAATTGCGCATGTAGGTACTGCACCGCAGATTTTTCGTTGAGCGATATACCGTTGCCGGTAGATTGCGGCTGCTGGCTTCGGCATCCAGCGGCCAGTAGTACAAGTAGTACCAGTAGTAAGCTATTGCAGGTTATCGTTTGGGTAAAGGTTAATAGTGCCTGCCTGTTAAATTTTTGCATGCCCTAAATGTACATAATACCACGAAATTGTGTGTTATATGTTAATAATATTACGCATTTTACGTTTCCTAGCTACAGTGCAAACAGCCGTTTTGAACCTGCTATTTAAAGCATACATGGTTTAAATTTATAAGGCTTGATAAAAAAATATTATTTGAATTGTGTAATTTCGAATTATGGAAAAGGCAGAAACGCTACAGGAATATTATCGTCGTACTAACAAAATTATGCCCAAGGACTTGGAATATGATAACGCGCCAACGCATCATTTCAATATCCTAAAACGCAGCAACTGCTTCAGCAGTTTGCCCTACCAGCGTAGAGATTACTATAAAATATGCTTGTTGAAAGACCCCCTGCGGCTGCATACTGAAAATGCCGTCCTGGAGATGGATAAACCCTGTATTATCTTCTCCAACCCCAGGCAAAAGTATGGGTGGGAGTCGTCGGTAAGCCCGGGGGATGGCTATATTTGTCTGTTTAATGAAGCGTATATCTCGAGCGATATTAAAGCGATACTGACCAAGTTTTATGCTTTATTTGAGGAGCAGGATTACCCTTTTGTTTTTCTCTCTAACACGGAGTATAATCTTTTCCTAACCTATTTCAGGCAGCTGGAGATGGAGTATAACAGTGATTTTGACTATAAAACGGAGCTCCTACACAGCCTTCTGCGGCTTATAATTTTTCAGGCTATTAAACTAAGGAAACAGCTTATTCCAGAAGTTAAGGTGGAAGACTACCCGAATAAATTGAGCCAGCGCTTTATGCATCTGCTCAACAGCCAGTTTCCTGTAGACTCGCCCTTGCAGCCTATACCATATAAAACGGCTGGTGATTTCGCCGGGCAGCTTTTTGTGCATGTTAACCACCTTAATCATAGTCTGAAAGAGGCTATAGGCAAATCGACAACGCAGCTTATAAATGAAAGAATTTGTTTGGAAGCAAAGGACTTGCTGCAGAATTCGGATTGGAGTATTACGGAGATTGCGTTTAGCTTGGGCTTTGACTATCCGCAGCACTTTACCACGTTCTTCAAAAAACATACCGGACAAAACCCAAAACATTTCCGCCTTTTGGAGTTGAAAAATATTTGATTTGTGGAGATATTTATTTGAATAGGGTAACTACTGCAGGATATGGCGAGCCTACCTTTGTGTCATTATTTTGTGCATAATGATATGAAGCAGTTAAAACATGAAAATCAGCGGATAAGTAGTATTCTAGCCTTTTTACTAATCCCCTTATCCGGACTGGCGATTGATATTTATATACCCTCGTTCCCAGAAATGGCGATAGACTTAGGTACCAGTGCCGACAATATTAAGCTTACCATGACCATTTACTTGTTAAGTTATGGTGTATCGCAGTTGTTTGTGGGCATGTTGTTGGATAGTTTCGGTCGTTATAACATTCATATCGCTTCGCTGCTGGTATTTGTTCTTACCTGTGTTGTTATTGCCTTGACATCGGATATTTACCTCATCTTCCTAATGCGTTTTATACAGGGCTTGGCTATTTCGTTTATTACCGTGGCCAAGCGGGCTTTGTTTATTGATATCTTCACGGGCGATAAGCGTAAGCATTATACCAGCATGCTTACTGTGGTATGGTCTACGGCTCCTATTGTTGCTCCTTTTGTGGGCGGATACCTGCAGACGTACTTTGGCTGGCACTCAAATTTTATTTTGATGGCCATTTATGCGGCTCTTATGTTACTGTTGGAGTTAAGGTATAGTGGCGAAACTATTGTAGTCAGACAGAAACTTTCGTTGCAGAGTATAGTACATACCTACCGAACGTTACTGGCCGATCGGGGTTATAGTATCGGGATAATGGTGCTTGGTTTAAGTTATGCTATGGTCATGGTTTTTGGCATGAGTATGCCTTTTATTGTAGAGCATAAACTACACCTTTCGCCAATTGTTACAGGCTACAGCACCTTAGCATCGGGTGTGGCGATATTCTTCGGCGGCTTTTTAAGTAAAAAACTCGTCGATAAGCCGTTGTATAAAAAACTATGGCTTGCGAATATTTTTCAGCTTATAGCAGTAACCGCTATGCTGATCACGGCCGATAGTGTTGTAAGCTTGCTGTATATTGGCGCGTTTGCTATTGTTATTCACTTTTGGCAGGGCTTCACGTATAATTCCTATTTCACCTTTGCGTTAACACGCTTTCCGGAGTATGCCGCAACATCAAGCGGACTGGCTAGCGGTGGCTCTTATATTTTATTTTCTTTTTTCAGTTATATGATGGTGTCTAACCTTACTATTGATAGCCAGTTTACATTGGGTATTTCGTATCTGGTTTTTATTGTCACCATATCGGCAACGTTAATGCTTTTGGGCTTAACCCTTAGGCGCGGGCTTACCGCGGGTTAAGGTGGTTAACGAGGGATAGCAAATTATTTATCAGGCTTTTATAATATATAATAAGCATCCGGATCTACGGGTTTTGGTTTTTCCACCTCATCCCCAAGCTGCTGCAGTAAGGCGATTTCAATATGCGTACTGATTGTGGTCATCGGAGTATCCATGGGCCCATTTTCAAATGGATCTTGCATCAAGATCGCCGTTTGCTCGATAAAAATAAATATAATTGGTAGACCCGCAGTAAGCGCCGTTTTTATATATGGATACTCGTCGTCTATACCAAAGGGGAGCAATAGTGCAAACAGGTAAATTAAAAAATGTATTAATGTACCATAAGACACCGGAAATACAGTGCTCTTAATACGCTCGCATCGGCCCATCGAATCACAGAGTCTACTTAAAGTTTCGTCGATCTGTACCATATGGTAGTCGGATACCGCACCAGCCTGGCGCATTTTTTTCAGGTGTTTACCATGCAATGAAATTATGCCATTGGGAATATTAAACCCTTTAACCTTATGTTTTGCAATAAAATCCTGCACGCGAGGGGAAAAACCCTGTCCACGTAAAGACTCACTAAGGGCGTAATTCCATATAATCTGCCGCTCTACAAACAACCTTATATCCGCTGCGTAATCATCGGGTAAAAACTCCTGTAGCTGCCTTAACAGTGTGCGCGAATCGTTAACAATCGCACCCCATACCGTGCGCGCCTCCCACCAACGATCGTACGACTGTCCGGTTCGAAAGGCCAGCAGCAGCGATATTGCGGTGCCAATTATAGCTATCAGGCCCAGTGGAATTACTAAGGAGGAGAAATAATTTCTAGTAGAAATAAAACCAATAATAATGCTAAAAGCAGTAATGGCTGTAATATCCAGCTTAATGGTCTTAACAAAATCAAAAACAGAAATTTTACCCTTTAATAACATATAAATATCTCCTTAACATACCCTCCTTAATAAAATCATAATGGCGGTAAAAAGTTTTAAGAATACCTATATTATTTCGCACATTTCAGCTATTCACCTATAAATCAGGCTTTAATTTTTAACGACATACATCAGCCATCTATTCACCTGCCAAATCAAGGTTATCGAAGACACACCATTCTATAGACCACAACATTCGAAACGAAAAGCCTGGCAGTTAAGCTTTAAGGTTTAAGGTTTAAGGATTACAAGCCAGAAATTTGTCGCTTTAAAAAGGTTTTTAATAGCTTAAATGCAAGTTAAATCAACCTATTTTCGGTAGCAATCTTCACCAGCTCGAACATATTTTTAGCTGTAAACTTCTGTAAAAGATTGCGTCGATGCGTTTCTACGGTAATCACAGAAATAAACAATTTTTCTGCAATATCCGCAGACGTAAGACCATTGGAAATGGCCTGCAGCACCTGCTGTTCCCTTTTCGTTAACCGCGGCAGTTGTGGGGGTGCCTCCATAGGCGTTAGCATAATTTCCTGAACCTTTCTACTCAGCGCCAGCTCGCCCGCTACGGCCTTTTCCACACAGCAGACAATCTCGTTCGCATCGGCATTCTTAAGGATATACCCATTTCCACCATTTTCTAAAAAACGGAAAATAATACTTCTTTCCTCCTGGTTGCTGATCCCCAGCAGCACGGTATCTTTAGATTTCTGCTTTATAAGCTTACAGAAGTCCAAACCAGAACCATCGTTAAGCACAATATCCAGCAATACCACATCCACCCTATTTTCCTGGATAAAATCTAAAAGAGCCTCCCCTTTGGTAAAAAAGAAAAGCTGATACCTATCAACATCGCCAGAAAATAAAGACTTTAAGCCTTCTAAAATCATGGGATGGTCATCCACTATCGCTAAGGTTATTCTATCCATAGTACTGATTACAGATTACATTCAATATTTATTGTTGTTCCATGCCCTTTACCGCTATCGATCTCCACCGTTCCTTGAATCAAGCGCAGCCTATTCGTTATGTTTTTTATGCCCAAACCATAAGCCACAGTCGAGGTATCAAAACCTATGCCATCGTCTTCAATCGTTAAAGCCAGCAATTTGTCGTTCTGACTAATCTGCACAATAACATTAGATGCCTGTGCATGTTTTATAACATTACTCAACCCCTCCTGCGTAATACGATAAAGAGCCAGCTGCACCGGAAACGGAATATCAGGCTGCAGGTTGAAAGCTTCATACTGAATGGTTAAACCGGTTAAACCGGGGCTGCTCATAGCCTCACAAAGCTCCTTAAGGGCAATTTCGAGACCTAAATTTTTTAAAGTCTCAGGCATTAGGTTTCGCGATATCCGACGCATTTCCGTAATCGACTTATCAATTTTTGCTAATATATCCGTATTACTCGTAAGCGCTAGCGATGAAATCGACATCCGTATATTAGCCAGCATTCCCCCCATACTATCATGGAGATCTTGGGCAATACGCTGACGCTCCTGCTCCTCACCTTTTAACACCGCTTTCGATGCCTCGAACATTTTTTCCTGTTCCACATGTTGCAGCTCCTTCAAGTGATTGTTGCGTATCTGCTGGTTTAGTCTTCGCTGGTTTCTATAATTCGTAAAGGCCAACAGCGCTATTATTACACTTAATATAAAAGCAACAGCCAAAAAGGTAGTACGCAAACTGCGTGCACTAGCGCGCTGCGCTTCGGTATTTTTTTCCTGCAACAGACGACTTATGGTACTTTCTTTCTGATGCGTATCGTGGATAAGTTCCAGCTCGTTCATCTTTTCGAGCAGCTTTTGTTGCTGAATACTATCCGATAAAGCGGCCACCTTTTTCATCCAAAGGTACGCCTCCTTATAATTTCCCATTGCTTCATTAACTGCTGCCAGCTGCGTAATTGTAATCTTCCTATTCATAGGCTCCCTCCCCAGCACAGCATCGTTAAGGAGCTGCTCAAGAATAGCCTTCGCCTTCGGGTAATCCTGCTGCATCAGATAAACATTGTACATTCGGAAATACATCATCTGCGTAAGTAAGTTCTGATTTTTCTCACGTGAGGCTATAATTCCCTTTCTCAATACCCCTAATGCGCGCGCATACTCCTGTGTTGTGGTGTAATACATAGCCAGCTGGTAGTAATAATTCGGATATTGCCTACTGTCGGAAAAAGGCAGCAACAGCGCTGTAGCCTTATCCAGATATATTTTTGCTGAACGACTATCGGCCATGTAACAATAGTTACTCACCAGATTAAAATAAGTTATTACATGTATGGTACCCTGTTCAGGTATATGTTGCAGCATATCCAAGGCTTTAAAATGATACTCCTGTGCTTTATCGGTTTGGCCGACAGACATAAAGGTTAGCCCTACCTGCGTGTAAGCATACGCCAGCAGCAACTTGTTGCCACTTTTTTGACACAACGGTATACACTGCTCCGTGAGCGTTTTAATAAAAGCCTGATAACCTTTCTCTTCGATTTGCAAATAACCATAGTTATACCAACATTTGATATACAGTTCCAAGTTATCATTATCGTCTTTAAGCGCTTGTATAGCCTCCTCGTAGTACCTTATCGCCCTTAGTTTTTGTCCGCGGTATGCATAATAAATACCTTGATAATAGGCCAGTACCCCCTTATTCAACAACTTCAAACTAGCCGATGAAGACACTTTATCCAAGGCCTCCTTACTCCGCACACTGTCTGTAGGCGCATAAAATTCGGACAGCAGCAAATAATTCACTAAGCGCAGCTTTTCGCTGCTACCCTGCTTTATTGACTTATCCTGGTTATCCGGGTTAACCTGTTCAATTTGCTGGTTTATTTGACTTAGGTACGCACTTTCATCTAAAGGCAGAATTTGCTGCGCATAGCTCGTTGCAGCCCATACCATAATTGCTGTAAGTAGATAGAGTTTCTTTCTCATATAGCCCCAAAATTTAAGCATAAATATCAGGATATTATACAATCCTTCCTACATATACCAAAGAATACGGGTAAACCCGTAGATTAAGAATCCTTGTTTTCTATTATTGCCATACAAAAAATGGCTGCTGATATTTGTATCAAACATTAATAAATAAGCATAGGTATGAAAAAAACAAAATTAAAAACTGCGTTCCTTGGTATTTTAGCTGCTTTAACGCTTGGACTTTTTGCTGTTGGCTGTAGCAAGAGCGATGATAATAATGGGCCTAATTTAGAGAAGAACTTGTATAAAATAACCGTTGCGCTTAGCGATGTGGATGTAAGTCGTGATTTTGTATCCATCGCTGTTGCGGGTGGCACGGCAACAGGAAAAACTGATGTTTGGAAAGTCAACGGCACGCCGAGGGCTGGTGAGTCGGCCATAGGCTTAAACAAAAATGATTTCGGTGCAGGAACAAAAACCTATGTCATCGAGTCTACAGAACCAATTGCCGCATTTTCCGGATCTGTACAGATTATAAACTACGGCGCTGGTTTGCCTATTAGCTTGAAAATCGAAAAAGGTGATAAGGTGGTTGTAAACGAAAATATTACGCTTACCGGTGATGGTAGCGACTTTACAAAATCGTATTCTTTTTAAGGTATTTCGCCCCAGAATTGGGGTAATATATGCTACGGGAGGCAGAAGCTTAGTATGTCTCCTTTTATTGGCGTATAAATGACCTTACCTTTCTGATTTTCTGTTATCAAAAAAACATGCTGTTTACATATGGTATTTAGGTACATAATAGCTGTAAATTAATCAAGTCAAGAATCGGCGATTTTAGACTTGATGATGTTTCAGAATTGCCTGTAGAAAGAAAGTTTTATTAAGATACGCCCTCCGAAACCTATGGGACCAAATCCCAAATCCCAAATCCCAAATCCCTTGCCAAATCCTACAGAACAGATAAATCCTACAGAACAGATAAATCCAGTACCTTTAACTGAAAATCTTTCAGAATTTAGCAACTTATTACGTACAGTATTAAACATACACTACAGTTTCTGCCTTTTCTGAGAAGGGTGATACTTAACCACTGAATGCTATTTAATTAGTCCAGCAATTTTTTTAGATAGCGCATAGATATTATAGCAGGTAAAATTTTTCCAAAAATTTTCTCTCTTCTTAATTTGTCCATCAAAATATTTCTATCTTTTAATAGTTTATTTATAAAAGATTATAACCCTAAAGGGAATATTTTTAACTGATATGAAAAAGTATTTCCAAAAATTTGTTGATATCCCTTTACACTGTCTTTATTTTCTAATTGACAATAGGCTACGAAATATCCGAACCTTTTCTAGCATTTTTTAAGGGCATATAATAGGTTATTATTCCCTTATAGATATACCTTGGTATTCTAGAAGGATGGCATAAGATGGGAACAGGGAACTCCATCCACCCCTGCCTATATTACGCCTATTAATAATCTAAATTTTTTAAGTGTGGCAAATATAAAATTTTAGACTATTTTTAAGTTTATTAAAATGCGTTAAAAAATTTTATGCTAAGAGTTACTTGTGCAATAATCATACACAATGAAAAAATTCTCCTCTGCCAACGAGGAGAAAACATGCGCCTTCCCTTGAAATGGGAATTCCCCGGAGGAAAGCTCGAAAAAGATGAAGCAGAAGAAGCCTGTATCATTCGCGAAATTAAGGAGGAATTACATTTACATATCCATGTAGGGCAGCAATTGACGCCTGTTGAATATACCTATGAAACTTTTGCCATTTGTTTAATACCTTTTTTAGCAACCGTAACAAATCCAACCTTACAATTAACCGAACACAAAGCTTATGCTTGGGTATCCCCACAAAGTCTACTTCAGTACGATTTAGCTCCTGCAGATATCCCAATTGTGCATGAAATATTACAGCTATGGAACTTGGAATATACGAAACCTTAATTACACAAACGCTTCAGGCTAAACTCAATAAACTCGATAAAAAAACCTATTTTGTAGCCGACTCAAAACGATTGGATGCAGTTGAAGCCAGTCATTTTTTATCCTTACACTTAAGCAGAATCATAGGACGTGTACTATCCTCATTGAAAAAATCCGATGATGTATCCTTAGTTGGAAAACAAATTCAAATCGCGAATAAAATTCTCCAATTTTTAGAAGGAGAAATTGAGAATTCTTCCTTTGTGAATGATTTAATTGAGGAAGAAGGACGAATTCTGGAAGGGGTATTTAATAAACTCAACGAAGAATATACGAATTTAAACCTACGTCTAAATGAAATAATGCCTACGACCCGCTTGTCGCAAAGTGAACTTTTTACAGGCGGTAATAGCAGCATATCTCTGGAAAGTGAATTGAAAAAAGAGATTCGTTCTGCTAACCGTATTGACCTGTTAGTATCATTTATAAAATGGAAAGCTATTGTGATATTAAAGGATGCCCTTGAGGAATTTACAGGCAGAGGTGGGCAACTGCGTGTTATTACAACAACATACATGGGGGCCTCTGATGCTAAAGCGATTGAAGAACTGGGAAAATTGCCTAATACCACTATCAAGGTATCCTATAATACATCCAACGAGCGGCTTCATGCTAAAGCATATTTATTTTATCGTAATACCGGGTATCACACCGGCTATATAGGATCCTCAAATTTTTCACGTTCCGCATTAACGGATGGTTTAGAATGGAATGTTAAAGTAACGACTAAGGAGATACCCCATATTATCAATAAATTTCAAAAAACATTTGAGTCATACTGGAACCAAGGAGAATTTGAGATATTTGACAGCACAAAAATAGAGAAATTAACCCATGCGCTGCAAAGCAATAAAATTGGGAAATCTACGAGTGAAATCGTTAATTTCTTCGACTTAAAACCCTATCATTATCAAGAAGAAATTCTAGAAAAATTATCCGTCGAAAGAAAACTACATCGTTCTTTTAGGAATCTGGTTGTTGCCGCTACAGGTACCGGTAAAACCATGATTGCTGCATTTGATTTCAAACGTTTTGCAGAAGAGAATAGACAGGCACGTTTGCTATTTGTTGCGCATCGAATCGAAATATTAAAACAAGCCTTACATACATTTAGAAATGTACAAAAAGATCAGAATTTTGGGGAATTGCTAGGTGATGGGTATCAACCAACAAGTAAAAATCAGGTCTTCGCAACTGTGCAATCTTTTAATAACCTAAATTTAACTACCTATGCGGCAAATGATTTTTATGATTTCATAATTCTAGATGAAGCGCACCATGGATCGGCTAATAGTTATAAAAAAATAGTAAACTACTTCAATCCGAAAATTTTATTAGGGTTAACAGCAACACCTGAACGGATGGATGGTCAGAATATATTGGATGATTTTAATCACCGAATTGCTGCCGAAATACGGCTTCCTGATGCGTTGAACAATAACCTACTCAGTCCATTTCAATATTTCGGCGTTACGGACGCAATAGATTACTCCAAAATAAAATGGAATAATGGCAAGTACCAAGCCGACGAACTTAGTAATATTTATACAGCAAATGATGCGAGAGTAAACGATATAATTACAAATATAAGGAAGTACACGAAGGATATACAAGGTAATAGATGTGTGGGGTTTTGTGTCAGCATAGCACATGCAAAATATATGCATGCAAAGTTTGAGCGTGTAGGCTTAGCATCAAACTACCTCGTAGCTGAGAACTCTTCTCAACGAGATACTATTATCGATAGCTTCAAAAAAGGCGCTATAAATTACCTGTTTGTTGTCGACATATTTAATGAAGGTATCGATATTCCAGAGATAGATACAGTTCTGTTTTTACGACCAACAGAAAGTTTAACCGTTTTCTTACAACAATTGGGTAGAGGTTTGCGCTTGCACGACAATAAGGATGTATTAACCGTTTTAGATTTTATAGGCCAAGCAAGAGAAGAATACAATTTCGAAAGTAAATTCAGAGCATTAATAGGCAAAACAAACTCCTCTGTTGCAGAAGAGTTAAAAAAAGATTTCCCTCATCTGCCTCTCGGAAGTTCCATAATCTTAGAGAAGAAGGCCAAAGATTATATGGTGGAGAATATCAAAAAAGCCACGAATATTACCAGAAAAACTTTAATTCAACGTATACAAATGTTCCAGCAAAACTTTACGTTGAATCTTAGTTTAGCGACATTTTTAGAAAAATACAACCTAAAATTAGCGCATATTTATAAAAACTATACCTATACGGCCTTATACCATGAAGCGTTTGGAACAGCTTATGACAAAACCAACGAACAACGTTATAAAACATTAATAGGAAAAAAATTAATGGCTACCGAAGCAGTTCATTACTTCAAATTTATCCTCGATCTGGTGGCTGTTGATTTTGATTTGAATAGTCTGTATGGAGACAGCGTTTTACATCAAAAGCTAGGGTTAATGTTGTATTATGATTTTTATGGTGAAGCTAATCAAGAGGGAGATTTAAATAGTGCTTTAAGGATGATAGCCCTAAATAAGGACTATGTTGATGAATTAAAAGCCTACCTTAAGTATAGAATATCTAAAATAAGTTTCGAGGAGGTCGACTGTAAGGATCTTCCATTTACATTCCCACTGAAAGTACATGCACGGTATAACCGCGATCAGGTATTAGTAGCCATGGGTTTGTCCAGCTATGGAAAGAAAAGCTCAAACCGTGAAGGTACTGCTCCTAACAAATTTTTAAATGCGGAGGCTTTATTTATAAACTTAAAGAAAAGTGAAGAGGACTTCTCGCCGACTACGATGTATGATGATTATGCAATAAACGAAACTTTATTCCATTGGCAATCACAAAATAATGTGACACCAGATTCAGATAGAGGTCATTCGTACATTTGTCAACATGAATTGGGCAAAACGATTTTATTATTCGTTAGAGAATCTAAAGAAGATGAGCATAATTTCACCAGAGGTTCGGTATTTTTGGGTAAAGCATCATTTGTATCATCTGAAGGCAGTAAACCTATGTCTATCCAATGGTTATTAGAGGAACCTATTCCGAATTTTATGTGGCAAGAAAGTGCTAAGATGATTGTAGGATAAATGTCAGGCTAATTAGGGCCTGTTTGTATGGCGTAATTCATACAGGTCCTTTCCATACCTTTATTTAAAATAATGGTAGAACCCTTATTTTTAACCATATTCTAACATAAATAGTAAGGATGCATCATGAGGTAAAAAAGCGCTTAGATTGGTAAAGCTTTACTTAAGGCTTTTATCCTCTGAACACGAACCTTAAAGGGAGTGTTGTAACAAAGTTCGCTTTACACTCCCGATTTTTTAGGAAAGGAGACTTTGAAAGCAACACACAGTTCTTTTGATACGCTGTAAGATGGTTGATGTTCCACTTGGCGATAGTTTTGTGATTTTCATTATTTCCAACGAACATTACAGCATGTAGAATCCTAAATGCTAACGTAGTTTAATAAATTCCTTTGAAAATAGAGTTTTTTTTCACTATATTGACCAGATAATGCTCCATATCAGCCTAAAATGATTCCTTGGATATACAGATGCATGTAGCATAAAGAAAAAATAGAAAATACTTAACCTATATACCTGTACTAAAATATATTTGGATTATGAAATGGATATTTTGGTTTTTCGTTGTAAACATCATTAGCGTAATAGCACTCATGAAAGGAATGGTTGCTGGCGAAAACACATTTGTTGGGATTATTATTGCCTTATCCGCTTGGGGGTTATTTATTAGGGCTATTGTTACCAGTCAAGAGAAAAAACGTAAAGCAAGGTACAGAGAACAAATGCTTGACGAATATCTCCGTCAACAATTGAGAAAATAATATAAATTACATTAGATAATGCGAAGTACAATTTTGAGCCTATTATGCCTTTTTGTTTTCATGAATACATCGTGTAAAAAAGACGGTGAAAATGACAAAGATAATTCCGTAAAAAAGAAAGCTGTAGAAGTAAAAATAACCTTTAGTTCCAATTATGCCCGTTATGGAGCAAATTTCGGATTACAAGTGGCAAGCGTTGATGGTGGTCTAAACAGTAGCTTTAGATTTGACGGTATCAGCTCAACAGCATCCATAGTATATGATGCGTCCATAATACACCAAGCTGAACTGTCACCGATCAGCAGTTCTAGCCAAAGCATTAAGACATCAATGCCCGTTAGTACTTTTTCCATTGCCACGATAGCAACCAATCTAACCGCAGATGCAACGCCACTAACGGCTAAATATGAATTCTATATCGATGGCAAAAAGACAGTAGAAAAATCCCTTTCATTCCAACCAAACAATTATGCAGCCAAAGTTCTAATTTTCGATGTTTCGAATCCGTCAAAACTCATTGAAAATTAATATCAATATATTTGACCTTGAGAGAAATCTCTAAGAAGAGGGCTATGCGTATACATAATTGGGGCATTATCCTAAATCAGTTCTTAACTTTATTTGAAAAAAGAGTCCAATTGTACGACTACAACTGAACTCTATATTCTTAATTTACACAGTTTGTGACACATTTCACTTTACACTCCTATGTATTATTTGTTTACTTATAATTTTTTTTCAAAACAAATACTACTATCGATATTTAAGTATTGTCCATAGTTCGGAATGATTGTAAAATTGTTTTTCTTATACAAGCCAATAGCCTCAATCATTTTGTCACCCGTTTCTAAAATACATTTGCTATACCCCAATTCTTTAGCCCAAGATTGTAATTCAATAAGTATCTTTCCTGCAATACCCTTCCCTCGCATCTCAGCGGATACAAACATTCTCTTTATTTCTATTACACCATTTCCGTATTCCTTTATTGCTCCGCAACCAATAGGCTTGTTAGCTTCATAAGCAACAACTACATGCTTTATTAGATCAATCTTATTGAATTGAGCGAAATAGTTATTTACTTCTCCATTTTTTATTGCTAAATCTTTATCAAGCTCAATTATTAAATTTTGAAAATCTAAGTTGTCTGAGTTTGTCCTATTAATTGTATACATGCGCTTTATTTAATCTTTTAAATTCGTGGTCTATCGTAATAATTGAATATTCCGAAATACCCAAATGGATTAAGTCCCTGTTTATATGCTAAGGATCCATGGGTTTCTTAAAGCATATTTTTATATTTATTCCGTGTTTGAAAAATTGTAAGTCTTCAAATGCATCGTTTCAAAACTAATGCATTACAAACAATAAAGCAACGAAAATATTTCATTTTCAAGGTTTTAAATTTGTTTGCTAATATCTAGTTATAGGCAGTTATGAGCAACTGCTTCAACCCCCGATACAAAGAGTATTAGTTATTGATTTTTAGTGAATTAAATTTTAAAAAATACAAATAAATTTCAATTTTGTAACATTTTATTATCTGAGAAGTCGTCAATGATTTGTTTAAAAATAATTAAATTATGATTTCTTTTGGCTCTACACAAAATGAATGATAGCCCATCTTCATTTTATAAACTTTAACATTGGCTAAATTTTGGGATTTTATAAATTCTAAAATTTCTTTGCAATGTAAATCTGTCATTTTACAGCCCAAATAAATTTCTTTAATAATCTCTTTTGGATAAGAAATAATTTCATTTGGTAAATTGTTTAACACTAGTCTATACTCTGATTCATATTCCCAACATTTATGTTTTGTAAAACAACGAACAAACGATGTTTTAATATCTCTTTGCTTAGTAAAATCTATTTCAGGATAATCCAATTGATAATTAACGGGACCTATCTTACAGCCAAATTCTTCATACTTCTTTGATATCAAATCAAAAAATAAGTTTGTATCAAATCCTATGCAATATCCTTTATGAAAATTTGAATAATGGCTCCACATAAGAATATTATCATAATTTTTTGCTAAAGATAAAACGCCATAAAAATCATGGTCTAAAGATGATATAAGCTCAGCTCTTGAATTCCAAAATTCCTCTGGATTGTATTTCATGAAATTATATTGACGAGTAGCATCATACAATATCTCTTCTTTTTTTTTGCCTTTTAATACTTTAGGATCTAGTAACTCAAAATATTCATTAATAAAATTATCTAAAGTAAAACTATCATTTGAAAAAACATATGGTAAGCTTAAATCAAAAGGATCATTAAAATTTTTCGGTGAGCTAGCAAATAATTCAAAATTTAACAAAGTTTTTGCATTATAATTTTTTATTACATTTTCTCCTTCATAACCTCTGTACTTGTATAGTACTATAGGAAAATTCAACTCTTGAATATTATTCATAATCAATATAAATTCAATAAATAATTTATTCGCTCCACGATCTTATCCTTCCAGACTTTAAAATCTTTATCAGCAGGAATTTGTACGATATGACAATGCTTATCATCGAGTTCTTTGTGAGTTTTATGATAGAATTGTCCATCTAAGGTAAACCCTTCACCTGGGTAAATTAGGGCAACTCTTCGCGCGCTAAAATATTCGTGGTATACATACATTTGACGCAGATCATCAGGAGAAGGTGAATACCCATTGAGATTTTTCCATTTGGTATCAAGAACAATCACCTCATTACTCAACCGATCTTCTAGCACAATATCTGGACGCATAGAGGAACTCATTCCTTGTGACTTCCAAAATGCTTTACTTATCTGCCCTGATACTTTATGTGACGAGAGTTGCTTTTGTAATACTCGTAAGACAAACTGCTCCCACAATGCATTCATATCAAACATCAATGCTAATACATTTCTTCGACCTTTACTCAAGTCGGGATGATAATTCAATAATAGCAATTCTGCGATTTCCAAAGCCCGTTGGTAAACGATCGTTTTACGATCGTACACTATCCTAGAAAAAGTACTTGCCACAACTTTTATTGGCTTTTGTTCTGGAAAATTCAACAATAAATTACCTATACGTGAAGCTAATAGATTGTTTCTATTCAAATGAGGAAGCAAAATTAATGCTGCATATAGAATTTGGTGTAACTCATGATCTACAGCGTATTTTGTAGTTTCAACATAAAAACGTTCTTGGTGAACTAGATTGTTCTGAATATGCTTTCCGAATAATAGCTTTCCTTTTAATGCAGTCGTATTTTTTTCTTCACGAACATATTTCTTAATCAAACCAGCACGAAATAGAGCTTCTAATTCTGAAATAAACAATTCAAAATAAAGGTCTAAAACAGAATTATACTTTAGTTTTAAACTAGAAGATCCAGAATTTTTCACAGAAAAACCCCAAACCGTCCGAATCATATTGATCAGCAAGCCTTGCCACTTTGATTTAGTTACATCATCTACAGTTTTATCAGCCTTAGGTAATACCTCAATCAAAGTATCTCCAACCTGTAACACCCCTACAAACTCGCAAAATTGAACACCATTGCGGATCAGTCTAAAAAAAGGTGTGTAATCGCCATGATAAGAAACCAAAGCATAGAATAGGCTTTCATCCCCTTCATTACTCAAATCAAAAACAAGCTTCTGATGTTCAAATACAATAATATGTTTTCGTTCTGATAATGCCATTACCTCATTAACAAATCAAGTGCAGCTTTGAACCCCTCCCCATTTTCATCGTATGTACGGTAATCAATGATCTGATAAATCATTCGACTCGCTAAATCTTCTCTATAATCATAATCAAAAGAAGCAAAAATATCATCTTTAGAATCCATAGGTTGTACAAAGCCAGAACCTAACACCAAACCTATCTTGCCATAATCCCCAAAAAAGTATTCTTGCAGTAGTGGGATAATATTTTTATAAAAAGAATCAATAATAGTCTCCTCATTCTTACCAATAAAATATGCATGACCTATACAGTGATCGCGATCTACCAACTTCTCAATACGTAGATTGATACGCTTTAAAATTGCTGAAGCCTTATAGCCGCACACCTCATAATCCAACTCCTCCAAATCTGGTTTTGGAAGCATTTCTTCAAATACAAAACGTCTACGCAAAGCTGTATCCAGAGCCTCCACCGAACGATCTGCCGTATTCATGGTACCGATAATATACAAGTTAGATGGTACCGAAAATTTCTTTTTACTATATGGTAAGATTACTTCTAAAACTTCCTCTTTCCCAGCACGCTTAGATTCTTCGATTAACGTAATAAGTTCGCCAAAGATAGCTGACACATTACCTCGATTGATTTCGTCGATTATCAGAATATGTGGTTTTAAAGAAGGTTCAATTGACTTTGTTGTACTAAACAATTCTTTGAACGCATTAATTTTTACATTATGCTTGTAAAATTCGTAAATGGTCATCTGAGATATATTTATATCTAAGAAAAAATCAGGATTATAATTCATTCGCGTAGATAACCATTTTACTTTTCTAAAATGCTTGTAATCAATAGACAAATTATCATCAAAATAATAGTCTCCATCAACTATACCTACAGCATCTACGATCTTATTACCTCTACTAATTACTACCACATCTCCCTTCTTTATACGTAGAAAAGTAAATGTTGCCTGAGCTGAATAGGTAGATTCGTTAAATTCTTCTGGATTTTGCTCTGAGAATTTATTTTTAAATTCATTCCAATTAGAAATCTTACACAAACCAGATAAATCGTTTTCGCCTCCATAACCTAATGCTATGACATTATTATCCAAACAATATTCATGTACGTCTGGTCTAGAAACTCCTCCTAATGAAAGTTTGAAATAATCCTTATTCTCCCAATCTATCGAATTATCCTTATATACTTCCTTTAATGAAGCTTGATGACATATCGACTTAAATATTCCATCATCAATTGTATAACTTATCTTTCCTTCATTATTATCACTATCTAAAACAGGCTTTATCCCTTCCACAAAATCCTCATAACTCATGGATTGATGAAATGTCGTAAAGACAATTTGGCCTGATTTAACCAGCCGCTGATATTCTGCTTTAATGATCCTACGATCCAGACTCAAATCAAACGATGGATTTGCAATGGATACCGCCTTATTGATTGTATTGTAAGTTTTACCAGTCCCTGGAGGACCGTATAAGATTTGGTTTAATGGTTGTTCCATTTTAATATCTGCAATTTTATCTTGTATACCATCTTGCTCATCCTCTAACATTTCGACCTTATCCATAGCACGAAATGCTTGATACAAAATATCTTGAGCAAATATTAAATGGTTAGCATCATGGTAACATTCGGTAGTTAAGAAATCAGATTTAATAGCTAATAACTCTTCATCTTTCTCGATCACATTAATAATAAAATCCTTAAGTAATTGAATATAATGCTCATATTTCTTATTCTTTGGTGCCGATTTGACACGCAATTTCTTACAATATGCACTATAAAATGAATCTTTATAAAGAGGATAACGATCCGGATATTTAAAACTCAAAAAAGTAGCTATAGTCCTTTCGTCATGATGATGATGTAGCTCATTTCCTAATGATTGATATAATTCAGCCACATTCGCTTGAAAAGCCAAAATACGTTCATGAAGCCCAATGTTTTCATCAAATAAAAGTTCAAAACATTTTTTGTAGGCTTCAGGAGCATTTTTTGCTAAAATATTTCTAACAGCTATTCCATTATGGTATATCAAATTTTGATATTTGATTCCCACTTCAAGCCGCCATTTAAATACATGGGCACCACAAAGAAATCTGAAAGCAGAGATTGTCCAAGATTATTGGCTACAACTCCTTTGAAAAGGTAGTACGCTACATTTTTTGGAATACGATCCAATTTAGAAACCAAGGCCACATCTTTATCTACCGAGGCTTCTAATTGCGTCATTAAAAAACGAACAACAGGATGCAATTCATAAAGCATATGGAATTTTGCCCATTCGCCTTTACGTTTACGCGACTCTTCAATAGCTTTTTGCACCGAATCTTTATTCAAAGAAAGTTGGTACACTTCACCAAACTTAGATGGTTTTGCTTCTTTCGGTAAATCGTATAAAATACGATCCAAATCAGCGGTATGTTTTACTTCTAGGATATCTCCTTCAAAGTTAGCTTGCTCATGTTGTAAATACTGATCGGTTTTTAATTGCTCAATCAGCGCTTCGTAATAGGATTTTTCATTATCAAACAACGAAATATGTTCCTCGATAGGTTCTGCTACCTCCATCTTAGGCGTTGCATCATCAAATAAGGAATCAAATTCGTCATCAGACATCTCAACTTTAGGTGCATCTTCTAACAAACTTTCGTCATTCGTAGCAATCGCTTTAATGACCAAGTCTTCCTCAGCATTAGCATCGTATAATTTGTAGACTGAAGCTGCATCTCCCAATGATTGGTACACAGCTTCCTCTTTTTCTTTCAGTTTATTGACAATGTGTAAATCATCTTTCAATCCCGGCAAATCGGACTTTGCAATCATATAATGGATAAAAGGTGTTTTGCTTTGTCCATAACGATCGATACGCCCATTACGCTGTTCCAAAGTAATCAATGACCATGGAATATCGTAGTTAAACATATGATTACAGTAGTAATGTAAGTTCACCCCTTGTGCACCGGCATCTGAGGTCAATAGCACACGTACATCAGAATCCGCCTTCCCGAAATCTTCGATAATGCGTTGCTGCTCCATATCGGTTAAAGAACCATGAAAATCAGCAATCACCTTGTCCGCAAAATCAAAATCTTTTTTCAATTTATCCTTGAGCGCTTTCAAGGTTTCAATACGTTCTGCGAAAATCACGATACGGAAGTCGTTTTTACGACCGTTCCACTTTAGGCGAATCAATTCATTGCGTAATTCAGTGTATTTTGCATCTTTTCGTTCATTTATAATAGTCTCTAACTTGTCCTTTAACTCTTGAAGAACCGTTAGATTCTGTTCCATTAAATGTTCATCTTGATAAATGCCTTCTATCTTTCGGATACGATTTTCAATGGCTGTTAAAGCTGCCTCAGGTGAAGACATATAAGCTTTGAAAAGACCAATGGCAAATAATAAATCCTTCTTAAATCGCTTCGTTGACAGCTTACCAAATAAGTCTTTCTGCACATCCTCTTTATCCAGTTGGCTCAGCGCATTAAACTTAATTTTTTGCTGCAATTCCAAAAACTCATTTTCAGCATCGCTCAACTCTGCATGAATAGACACAATTTTACGTTCCTGAAAATTGGAGCGTACGGCCGCATCGTCAATATCGTTTTTAAACCTACGTACGTAGTAAGGCAATATTTCTTCTTTGGTATAATTGGATTCGTCCTTAATCGCTAAAGGTTCAATCATGTTAATCAGATTCGCAAAATTTTCTTTCTTACCATTATGAGGCGTAGCAGAAGTCAAAACCAACGATTCACATTTGGTACTTAGCAACAGCGCCAAACTACCACGTTGCGAATGGCTATTGGCCACGGTATGGCACTCATCTATCACAACAATATCCCATCGCGTTTTTTCAATATAATGCTGAAACTTTGCATTATTCTTTAGGGTATCAATGGATACTATGGTTTTATCATAATAATCGAACGGATTTTTATTAGCAGGGAGCTCGGATTTAATCTTTGAAATACCATCAGAATCTAATCGAACCAATGGAATCGCGAATCGGTTCCAGATCTCCTGCTGAAACTGACCTAAAATTGATTTTAAAGCCAATACAAGAATACGCTTGCCTTTACCTCTTTTGATCATCTCAGACAAAAAGATTCCTACTTCTACCGTCTTACCTAAACCTACTGCATCAGCAATAAGAATTCTTGGTCTTGGTAGCTCAAAAGCTTTCAAAGTTGGCTCCAACTGATAATTAGCGACATTAAAAGCAGCCTTGTGCGCAATCGTAATTTTATTGCTGTAAACACTGGCATTTCGAATTTGATTTTCAATAAAAAGCTTGGTCTTTCTGTATCCATAATCGCTATCAGGAACCAACTTTGTATCTTTGGGATCCAACACACGAATCCCTGCATCCAGCTGTGTATCAAACACAAATCGTTTACCTTTTACTAATTCAGAAATTCCTTCTACTCTTAATATCCAATGTCCATTATTTTCAACACAATCGTCAATAATAAAATCTTCATCACGATTTGTGATGCGCTGTCCTGGAGTGAAATTCATATCAGTGGCTAATACTTTGCTAAAGGATATTATAATAACCTAATTAATAAATCGTGAAAATAATAATATTATTTGTGATTTAGTATTATTAATTACTAATACTAAATCACAAATTCACTATTGAATATTAAACAAGAAAATCTTTCATTTAACCAAATTAAATTCAAAACAGATATTAACTTAAAAAAAATTACAATTAAAATAAGTGAAGTGTGATATTAAAGTTTTATTAAACTTTAATAATAAGCTCTTTATCAAACCCATTAAACGGTTCATCTACATAGCCATTAGGGTTACAAATCACTTCGGTCTTACTTATATGATATCGAGAGGGTGTGTGTGAATATGCCCATGAATCCAAAAGTCTGGTTGGTGTTTTAAGATAAAATCTTCCATGTTAGAAGCGTAAGCAGCTGTTACGGGGTGGTTTTTATATTCTTCGGATACAAATTTAATATTTGGTGCATGATGAGTTATTACAATATTTTTAGTTTTATTAGAATCTTGCAAACTTTCATCTAACCATTTTCGAGAAACTTGATGTATTTTAAAGGTATCAATAGTTCTCATTTTAGAGTAAGAAGGGTCACGCTTTATCATTTTGTAATCGTTCATCACAGATTGACAAATGATACCATATTCCATCGGATCTCCAAAAATTGAAAAATCAGTCAACAATGTACATCCATGAAAACGAATGTCGTCAATATCAATAAAAGAATTTTCTAAGACATGAACATTGCTGTTTTCTGCAAGTGACTTCAATTTATTTAATACCTTTGGATAAGAACTTTTATAATATTCATGATTACCCAGTGTTTTGACCCCTATAAAACAAGAGTAATCTTTTAAATTTCGCTTGTTAAAATTATGCTACCAAATCCTTCCTTCGAACCAGGTGTTTATCTGTGTTCCATTTCTCCATTGGAGTCATTTTACCTAAAAGACCATGTAATCTTTCATTATTATAAAAATGGACATAACGTTTTAATATCTGTTGTATCTGACCAAAGTTACTATACTCAAATCTGGTAAACACTTCCTTCTTTAAGATACCATGATAAGCTTCTATATGTGCATTTTCTTCTGGAGTAGCTACATGAGTAAACTCTTGCTGAACACCGATTATACTCAAATACTCCCGCACTTTTTTTGCTATAAATTGACTACCATTATCACTCCTAATAACTGCGCTCTGCGGGTAATCATAGTCTTCGAATAACTGAGAAAGAAGCCCTATAACATGATTTTGCTTAATATTAAAAGCAAAATAATCTTTCAATATTCTACGGGTATGAACATCAATAACTGACAGTAAATACGCATTTTTACCAACATTGGGTATCCATATCATTTTGATATCCATCTCCAGGCATTCCATTGGCTTAGACGTTTTTACTATTCTGAATTTTACAAACTTACGCCCTGAACCACTTCTATTTATTCTATTTTCCAACTTGAGCAACCCCGCTTCTTTCATAATCCTATAGAGTTTCTTATGGTTGATATGATACCCTGTTCGTTTTAAATAATGTGTCATTAATCGGTATCCACAATCGATAAACTCATGTTCCAAAATACCCTTGACAGCTTTGACTACAACCGATTGACAAACCAGACCATCTGTTTGATGATGCGTAAATTCAGAAGGACGGTTCCCTTTTTTGCCCAAACTAGGTTCTCTGTAATAACTACTTTCTACCATACCAACCATTTTTAGGACCTTAGACCTACTGCAATTATGCTTGTGACAAATAAGGTTAACTAAATCTTTCTTGGATCGGATGTCCCAAACTTTTTTTTAAAAGCGCTCTTTGAACCTCCAATTCAATCTCTTTGTCGCTAAGTAATTTTCGAAGTATACGATTTTCTTCTTCTGCCTGCTTTAGCTCTTTGCTTTTGGTGTCATAAGTAACTTTTAGGCCTGCTTCTCCTTGACTATCGTGCTTTTTCTTCCAATTATAAAAAGTACCTGTACTTACGCCATATTTACGACATGACTCTACAACACCTATGGAATCTCCACTAGATAAGATTTCTAGTTTTTGATCTAAAGTCCATTTCTTATATTTCATTATCTCAAATGTATTAATTTGAAATTTAAAATTTCACTCCGAACTTATTGGGGGCTAAATTACATAAGAGTACGAATTCCATTTTAAAGGAAAAAAATCACTCACCCTTAAACCAGTTACAATACAAAATAAAGCCGCTATTTTTATTGTATCAACTTCACAAGGCGTTTCCATTAATCTTTTAATTTCATCCTCTTCCAAAAATTCACGAAATGGATTTTCAGCTTTAGGAGATTGAATCCTTGAAGTGAATTTTTTAGAAATTAGCCCTTGTAAAAACGCCTCTTTTATAGCTGCTTTGAACTTATTGTAATACATGTGCTTTGAATTAGGACTTAATTTATTCATTTCACTTTTAAGTGTGGTTGTCCTTTCTAAATACATTTTGAAATCTCTACACAATTTTTCTGTTATATCTTTAAACTTACATCGGTTATTAGTGAATCTACAAAAATATGTATATGAACTTTTCCAAGTGTTATAATTACCGTCTGAAGTAGCACGTTTTTTTGACTCTTGTTTAAAGAATTCCAAAAAGCTTTCTTCTTGTGCAAAAAAAGATCCCTCCTCAAATGCTCCAGTAAGTAAGCTATTAGTTCTTTCTATCCTAATTTTATCTTCTGCAGCTTTTATGATTTCATTTTTTGCCTTTCTAATGGATCTTTAGTATTCTTTTTATAATAAAGTTTTAAATACTCTCTACGAGTGGATTTACCTGTTTTTGGGTTGACAATAGGAGGATAATAGTCTAAATATAGACTTACACGACCATCTTTCAATTGACTTTCTCTTAATTTAACGTTTATCATGGTTATAATTTTATAAATTCAAAAATATCTGCTCGAGCTATAATTACACGCCTACCGATCATTGTGACTTTTAATCGCCCTTGCTTAATTAATCTCCATAGTGTACTACGGCTAACTCCTAAAAGTTGACATGTTTCAACTACATTAAGTACGGGCTTATTACAGCCCACATCAGTTGATTTAGGATTTTTTAATTTCTCATGTGTTTCTTCGAGAGATTTCAAAAGTTTTTTATCACGAATCTCCTTCTTATAAAATCTGCTATTACAAGTTTTGCTACAGAATCGTGTTACTGTTGTCCTTGCTAAGAAAGCATTCCCGCAAAAATCGCAAATGCGACTGATCTTAATATTACTTGACATGTTTATTTAAGTTTATATTGTTTCATGAAATCACCTCGCAATGTTTCCTGATGTTTCCTCATGTTTCCTGATGTTTCATAATTCCACCACGTCATTTTAAATTTGTACGGATTTTTTATTTTTCACTTTCGCCGTACAAAATCCGTACAAATCCATAACAATGAACACAAACCAAATATAAGTAAAAATAAATAAAAAACCCCTTAAAACATTAGTCTTAAGGGGTTTATACATTATTAGTAATTATCCGTTATTACCGTTAATTACGATTTATTTCCCGATACAAAACTTAGAGAAAATATTCTCCAGCAAATCATCCGTCGTAACAGCACCTGTTATTTCACCAAGATGATGTAGCGACTGACGGATATCCATAGCCAGAAAATCAGAAGTAACCGGATTATCAATACCATACAGCACCTTCTCTAAGGCTGCCTGTGTATGCCTCAACGCTTCCACATGTCGGATATTAGTTACCATTACATCATTGGTATTGATGTTCGATAAATTCACCTGATTCAAAAGCTCATCCTTCAGCTCCTCAATCCCCTGCTGCTCCTTTGCAGATATATATAGCGGATTTAACTGCGCATACGCACTACGCTGCTCCTGCGATAGCAAGTCCGCCTTGTTGATAATCGTTACAAATGGAATCTGCAATGCCTCAACATCCGCCAGCTGCTGCTGCACAGCCTCAATTTTATCCTGCATAGGATCAAACAGATAAACAATCAACCGCGCCTGCTTCATCTTCTCCAGAGTACGCTCTACCCCCTTCGCCTCGATAACATCCACGGTTTCACGAATCCCTGCTGTATCGATAAATCGGAATGTAACACCATGAATATTAATCTCATCCTCAATCGTATCACGTGTAGTACCCGCAATATCCGAAACAATGGCACGCTCCTCATTCAGCAGCGCATTCAACAAGGTCGATTTGCCGACATTAGGTTTCCCTGCAATAACAACAGGAACACCATTTTTAAGCACATTACCCTGCTCGAACGACAAAATAAGGCGGCCTATAATCTTATAAATCGCCTCGATTAATCGTTTAAGCTGATCGCGGTTAGCAAACTCCACATCCTCCTCCGAGAAATCCAGCTCCAGCTCAATCAAAGAAGCAAAATGAACAAGGTCCTCACGCAGCTTTTTCAGCTGATTAGAGAAACCACCACGCATCTGCTGCATGGCAATCTGATGGGATGCTGCCGAATTAGAGGCGATTAAATCGGCCACAGCTTCAGCCTGAGAGAGATCCATTGCTCCATTTAAAAAAGCACGTAGCGTAAACTCCCCCGCCTTTGCTGCACGGGCACCCTGCTTTATAAAAAGAGAAATCAAGCGTTCAATAATATATTTAGAGTTGTGCGTAGAAACCTCCACCACATGCTCTTTAGTATACGAATTAGGCCCTACAAATAGCGTTACCAAAACCTCGTCAACAATCTCGTCCTTATCGCGGATTGTACCGAAATGTACCGTATGAGAGGCTTGTTTGGTAAGGTCTTTACCTTTAAACACGCTATTGGCAATATGTATGGCATCGCTACCCGACAAACGGATAACGGCAATGGCACCATTTGTTCCGGGCGAGGTCGCCAGGGCAACGATGGTATCCTGAGAAATCAATGCTGTAGTTGACATGCGACAAAATTAGCAATTAACCACAGCAATTCTAAACATTTCGCATCTTAACTTGTCTATTTTATAGAAACAATAAAATACATTTTATGAGGAATACTATTAAAACTGTTTTAATTCTATTTACCCTGCTTTGGGGAACCGTTTCCTACGCTCAGAGCAATAATTTCCGTATGGAAATCAAAGAAAATAGAGGCGACTGCCAAGGTGTTGCCAAACAAAAATGCTATTTGGTAAAATACCACAACAGCAAAGACTGGGAGTTTTTTTATGCTACCTTAGAGAATTTCAATTATGAAGAGGGCCATAGATATCGTGTATTGGTAAAAAGAACCGCCATACCAAACCCACCGGCAGATGCCCCTAGCTACCGCTATGATGTATTAAAGGTGCTGAAAAAAACCACCGTAAAAACCCAAAATAACGAAACTGCAGTCAACAACCAGCTAAACTTCCTCGACGGCAAAAAATGGAAGCTAATTCAGCTACAAGGTAAAGACGTCGCTAAATATAATGCCTTCCTGACCTTCGATATTAAAGAAAAAAGAGTCTCGGGAAACTCCAGCTGCAACAACTTTTTCGGTCCTGTAACCTTTAAAGGCAATACCATTTCATTTGGCGCTATTGGTGCCACCATGAAAGCATGTGTGGGTGACACTATCGAGCAGGATGTATTTAAGCTGTTTGACAACAAAGGACTTACCTATGATATTGCCGAACAGACCTTTAACCTATATCAAAAAGATAAACTTATTGCCATCTTTGGACTCGAAAAATAGGACCTGAGTAATGTTTTAGCCCAAAGCGGTAGAAATTGCATTTTTCGCGTTCCCTACATATCGTTTTGGGCTTTATTTTTAAGCTTTACCTGCTCATCTTTAATACTTTAATACTTTAACCTTATAACCCTATAGCACGTAATCTTTAAGCCTCTAACCTAAATTCCTAAAGCTTAAAGCCTATAACCTTTTACCAACTTCTCCTGCAACACCCGAGAGATGCGGTTAAAATAACGTTTCTGCTTGTACCCCATTACCCACTGTATCCCCTGCACCGCATTGGTAACAAAAATTTCGTCGGCTACTTTTAATATTTCCGGACTAATTTGCGCCTCCACCAAAGGAATACCTTCCTCCTCGGCAAGCTCCATAACCACCTTACGCATCACGCCTTCAACACAGCCCTCGCTTAAAGCCGGTGTATACAATACCTTATCGTAATACACAAAAATATTCGACGTTAGCGCCTCACAGAGGTTCCCCTCCTGGTTTAAGATTAAAACCTCATCGTAATCAAACTTTTTCTTATGTAAACCTGCCAGCACATACACCAAAGCGTTGTTCGACTTAAGACAAGACAGCTCCGTGTAGGCTTTTTTATGCGCGGTATACAAGCCCACAATAAGCCCCATTTTTTTATCCCGTACAGGGTCCGTAACGCGGCTAACCTGAAAGATAAAACCAGAGGCATTGGTTTCAGGAGTATACAAACCATCACCATCGCGATACACAATAAGACGCACCCGCACCTTCTGTCCAATCATATTGTTCTTACGGATAAGCTCTTCGGCAGCTTTTTTAATAAAAAAGCTGTCAAATTTCACCGCACCATCGAGCTGCAGCATCTGCATCCCCTTCTGTAAGCGGGCGATATGAAGGTCTAAAAAACGAATTTCCCCATCCTTAAACAACATGGTTTCAAAAACGCCGTCGCCATAGCGAAACGCCCTGTTGTTGGCTTGTAGTATGTTGGTATTTTCTGGAATTAATGATCCATTAAAATTTATATAGTGCAAAGACATAAATACATCAAAATTAAGTCAGCGATTTGTCGGCGGCATAATTACGCCACTTTTCCAGCGCCGCTGAAAAGTCAGCTGGAATCTCTACTTCAAAGTCTACAAACTGTTTAGACTTCGGATGCTCAAAACCCAAGGATTTGGCATGCAATGCCTGCCTGGGTAAAAGCGCAAAGCAGTTTTCTACAAACTGCTTGTATTTGCCATTGGCAGCACCTTTAACAATGCGGTCGCCACCATAGCTGGCATCCCCAAACAAAGGGTGGCCGATAGATTTTAAATGTGCACGGATCTGATGCGTTCTACCGGTTTCCAGTCTACATTCTATCAAGGTAACATACCCCAAGCGTTCTAAAACTTTATAATGCGTAACCGACCACTTCCCCTTCTCCTCCTCATTATACAGATTCATAATACGCCTATCCTTCAAATCACGACCGATGTACCCCGTTACGGTGCCATCCTCTTTAAGGTCGCCCCATACCAAGGCCAAATACCGGCGATGGATGGTATGTTCGTAAAACTGTTTCGCCAGAAACGTCATCGCCCATTCATTTTTCGCGATAACCAGGAGGCCCGATGTATCTTTATCAATACGATGTACCAACCCCGGTCTTCCCGTATTACCGGGCAGCGTAGGCAGCTGGTTAAGGTGAAACGTTAAGGCATTCACCAAGGTGCCTGTATAATTATTAAAACCGGGGTGAACCACCATGCCAGCCTCTTTGTTTACCAGCAGAAGATCATCGTCCTCATACACAATATTTAATGGAATATCCTCCGCATATACTTCCGTATCGCGGGGAGGATCGGGTAAGACCAGGGTAATAATATCCAATGGCTTAACCTTATAACTAGCCTTGATCACTTTATCGTTTACACGCACAGATCCGGCATCAATGGCATTCTGTATTCTATTTCGGGAAGTGTTCTCTACCCTATTCATTAAAAACTTATCTACACGAAGCTGTGCCTGACCTTTGTCGGCAACAATTCGTATATGCTCGAACAATTCCTGTTCTTCCTGTTCGATGAACGCTATATCTTCCGTCATTATGCAAAAATAAGGCAAAACAACCAAAAATTATTAACTTTGGACAAGTATATGAGACCTTTTGACTACCATAGCCCCGAGCAAGAAATATATCACCCTTTATATCAGCAAAAATCAGTACGTGTTTTCAGCAAAAGAGATGATATGATACACCCCTTTATCTCGGGCAATAAGTGGCGCAAACTAAAGTACAACCTCCTGAAGGCCGAGAAGGAGGGCAAATCGCATCTCCTAACATTTGGTGGTGCATGGTCGAACCACCTGTTAGCAACGGCCTGTGCGGCTGCAACCTTTCAGCTGCGCGCCACCGCCTTTGTACGTGGCGAGGATGTACGCAATCCGGTGTTAGACATGTGCCGCATTTTTGGCATGAATCTAATTTTTGTGGATCGCGAAGCGTACAGAAACAAAGCCCTGTTATTCCAAAACCTACCCCATACCCAAGACTACTACTTTATCGACGAAGGTGGCGCCGGTCCTGAAGCTATCCTAGGCTGCAAAGAGATTATCCCAGAACTGCAACAAGAGTACGACCATATCTTCTGTGCTGCAGGCACAGGCACTACCGCTGCCGGCTTGGCCACTGGTCTATCCGAACAATGTAAAAGTAGCCGACTGCATGTGGTACCCGTACTTAAGGGAGGCGCATTTATTGGCGAAGAGCTGTTAGCCCATGGCGTGGATATGCGCCATACCCAGCTCCATACAGACTATCATTTCGGCGGGTATGCAAAAACAAAACCCGAATTAATACAGTTTATCAAAGAATATGTAGCTACTACAGGCCTGCTGATAGAGCCTACTTACACCGGCAAGGCCATGTTTGCCCTACACAGCTTGCTCGCTGCCGACAAAATTGCCCCCAACAGCAGGGTTTTATTTCTGCATACTGGTGGGCTCACCGGTCTATTGGGCATGTTGGATAGATTCTAAGGTGTACCTGCAGGGCTTAGGCCAATACATCACGAATGTCAACATCTTTATCAAACATCGCTTTAGCAAAAGGACATAATGGTATAATTTTAATCGAATTATCACGCGCATAGCCCACCAGCCACTCCAAAAGAATTTTTCCGATACCCATACCTTTCTGTGCGGTATCTACCTCGGTATGGTCAATTATAATTTTATTCGGCCCGGCAACAGAATATGTCATCTCGCCGATCTTTTTATCATTTTCTAAAGCATACACCGCTCCTTTGCTCGTATCAACCTCATGTTTAATTATCATAGTATATAGGGTTTAATTTCAATTATTATTATGTAAACGCTCCAGTAACCGATCTTCTGCCGCTGCTTTTAGCTTGATCAGTTCGGCCACATCCTCATTAGGAACGGTCATCGACAATACATATTGCCTTATCAGCCATTTTCCGTCTTCAAAAATCAACACACCCGATCCGCGGCATATTTTCATTTGTGTATTTAACAACTCATCAAACCAAACAGTTTTACCGTCGTCAGAAAAATCGACATGTCGACTTACGGGGCTAAACGACCAGGCCTTACCCTTGTCGAAATGAGGCTTAGCGTAGGCCATAAATGCATTTTTATCCCATCTTTCTGTAGCATCGGTTCCCAAATACACCGATTTAGGATGCATCAGATTGAAGTAGGTATCAAAATCGGCTTTAGCCGCTGCCTGATGCCATTGATCGATTACCGCGTGTACAACTACAGTAGCAGATTGACCATAACCCAATACATAAGAACAGGTTATAAGACAAAAGGATAATATTTGTTTTTTCATGGACAGGCAAAAAATAGTGGATTTTTAATTGTTATATATAAAGTTACAAAAAATCAGGTGGAAATTTTTCGGCTACGCAGCTTCGCAATTCCTATACAAAGTATACTCAGTATAAAAAACAGCCAAGACAATACGGAGACTCCCAAAAATGATGTGGTACTCGCCTGTTCAGGCTGATACCCATTCTGGATAATACAGGCGCCGATAAATAAAGCGATGCCCAGATAGAAGTACCGTGCTATACGCACGTTTTGCTGCTGCTGTTTATACAGCAATAGCAAATCTTTATTCTCGGTCTGTACTTTTAAATCGCCAGCATTTACTTTTTCCAGCAGCAGAAGCACGTTGGAGGGCATTTCCTTAAGCTGTTTTTGCAACGTTAGCAGCGATATAATACCGTCTCCTAAGAGATGAAAGGAGGTGAAACGCCGAATTATAATTTTGGTAAGGTAGGGCTTTACCTTGTCGACAATATTCAGTGCTGGAAGCAACTCCCGCCCTATTCCTTCGAGTAGCACTATACCGCGCACAAGGAGGTAAACGTGCGACGGCATACTTATGTTATTGCGGTTTAAGATGCCTGAAAATTTGGTAAATAGCATCTTTATATCCAGCTCTTCTAAAGATAAGGCCCCTATCAGGTGGAACATCTCTTCGATATCACGTGTTAGTGTTTTTTCATTTTCCACTGCAATAGAAAGAGCCATTTTTTTTATCGTTTGAATCAGTCCGGCGGCATTTTTATAGACAAAGTACAGAATAAAATCTTCCAACAGCTCCCTATCCTTGGCCAACATCTTCCCGACGGAACCTAAATCGATAAAGGCTATTTTCCCCGATGGCGTGACCAAAATATTTCCCGGATGCGGATCGGCATGAAAAAAGCCAAATTCAAAGACTTGAGATAGGTAAAGACTCAAGCCCCGATCTAAGGTTGTCTCTAGGTTAATACCTTGCTGTAGCAGCGCCTGCACATCATTTATCTTTACTCCTTGGATAAAAGACATACACAGCACATTATCGTTCGACAGATCTTCATAAGGCTGAATACAGGTAATGGTTTTTTCATTTTTAAAATTCTGCGCGAACTGGGTGATATTCTTAAGCTCGTTTTTGAAGGAAAGCTCCTCGTAAATATTCTGCTCAAAGGCCTCAAAAATTTGATCCAAGTGCACCTCCCGGGCAAAGGCATAATAATGCATCAATAGATCCACCAAATCACGAAGCAAGAGCAGGTCGGCTTCCACAATTTCGCGTATACCCGGGCGTTTAACTTTTAGGATAACACGGCTGCCATCTTTGCGTGTAGCGCGGTAAACCTGCGCAATAGACGCGGAAGCAAAAGGTTCGGCATCTACGGCATCAAATACCGTATCTACGCTAATACCTAGCTCCCTTTCCAGCAGTTCGGGCAAATCTAGCGGTATGGGCGGCACGCTATCTTGTAGCTTTTTCAATTCCAGGATAAAGGCCTTAGGAAAAAGATCCTCACGGGTGGATAGCACCTGACCAAATTTTACGTAGGTAGGCCCTAAAGCTTCAATAACAGCTCGTGCGCGTTCATAAAATGAAGCCTGCGCAGTCCCAGCCCCAGCTCCAGTCGCGTCGACAGCGCTAGCGGCATCAGCATCGTTACCGGTCAGCTTTTCTAATATTTCCGTAAAGCCATACTTCGTAAAAATATGGACTAATTTCGCTGTCCGTTTAAGTTTCTTTTGTTTCGTGCTGAAGTCAAAAACCATATGTATCCTATTTAATAAAACCGAAAAACTACAAACTGTAATCAATATACATACTGTAGGCGGTTAAATCAAATCTATGGCCCTGCCGACTTTACTTCCTTAAAACTTAGGTGGCACATTTTCGCGTAGTTCCGACCGTTTATAGATCCCTAGAACCTCATAAATTGTTTTTAAGTGATACTTCACGGTATTTTCGGAAATAAACAATTCGGCACCAATTTCCTTATTGGTTTTACCCAATTTAACAAGTTCGATAATTTCCAGCTGTCGTTTGGTAAAGTCGAAACTGTCGATGCTGATATTTGGCTTCTCTACTTTACTTTTTTCCGAGCTTAACTGCTGCAATAAATTGCGCATAGACTCATTCTCCGCGGCTATCAACGAATTTTTAATCCGGTTAGACTGGTAAAGTTTACCCAATGCTGCCAGCAAGGCCAACAGCAATACCAATAAACTAATAAGATAATAACGAAAATTACGTTCATTCTTACGCGTCAATTCATTACGCCGTTCCAACAACTCCTGTTCCAAGCTATTCAACTTTCCAGCCCTATTATTAGCGTCATACTTACTACGCAATTTGCTTACCTTATTCTGTCGTATATAAGCATTCTCCCAGTCTTTTATTTTCACATAATATCGGGTCATAGCTTCTTCCAAGACAATAAGGTAATAATCTATCCCATAACGCTCCGCATAATCCACCCCTGCTTCATAGGTCTCCAAGACCTTATCATGTTGACCCATGTCGCCGTATAAGCCAATTTTTGCGCGGTACACATTAGGCACATTCCGCGGACTACCGTTTTTCATAATAGCTATAGCACGGTCAAACTGCCGCTCTGCCTCCACAAAATCCGTATTGCGCATCGCCAATATGCCTAAGATGGAAATATAAAACCCTTGTGTATCGGGCCCTACAAGGGGCAATTTAGATTCGTCAACCTGCTTAAACAGGGCATCAAACTCGCGATCTCTTTGCAGGTCAAAATAGATAAACATACGCTCTAGCAGCACCCGAAAGCGTACTTCCTCGTCATTTTTACTTTTTAAACCACATTCTAAGGCTATATCCAGATTTTTTAAGGCACCTGCGTAATTATACAGCCTTTTGTACAACAAGGCCTTTTCCAGGTATCCCTTATAGCGATCGTAATCCGTAGCTTGCTTATCATCAATACATTGTTGGAGATATACTAAGGCATCCTCATAAAGGTGGTTATCCAACATGCTATCTATATCAAATTTATTATTTTCGGGAAAACGGCCTTGCCCTTGAGAAATAAAAATGCACAGACACAAAATACTAGTAAAAATAAATCTCAGCATGCTATAATTTAACATCGATGATATAAAGTCAATATTGTTTGTTTTTCATTTATCCTGTAGGTAGCACAAGATTTTTTGCTTTGCCGCAAAGATACAAAACATTATCACTTTTAAAATATGGGCACAATCGCTTACCATATTTTCACATCGATAAACTATAAATAGATTAACAAAAGGTAAACAAAAGGTTAAAAAAAGCGCACTTCACAGCATAAAAGCCCTCTAACCACTCAAACTACTGCCTTAACCACCCACAAACTACCCGTTTTTTTTCACTTAATAGAGAAAAATAGAATACTTTTGTGACAACAATTCTACTATAGAATGTAACGACATCTGTCTACCTATGATTTTAAATAGCGGAAGAAAGTCAGCAAGGTTTTTGAAAAGAAACCCGCTAGCAAATTTTTTCCTGATGTAAAAAGGATGAAATTGTGAAAGAGCTTTCATTTTTTTGGGCAAGTAAAATAACGGACACGTTTTTTTACGCTAAACAATCCTATTAACCAAACACTATATAGAGTCATCTAGGGGACCAATTTTTTAAACTATAGTCGTGAAGCCAGCGCATGTTGCTTCTTATGTTAAAAGACGTTAAAAACGAATACGTCAAAAACTAAAGTTCGCATACCTGCGTTTTAAGGGTATATTCATAATATAGATTAATAATTGGTTAAATTAAAAAACGCCTAAGGATCCCTCCGAAGGCGTTTTTTAATGCAATAACAGCAGTGCTATACCTTTGTATACGGTTTAGTACTTTATGGCCGGAAAATCTGTTTTCGCCTTTTCCAGTTGCGACAGCCAGCTATTGCCACGATCATCTTTATCGCCGAAAGCCTGTAAAGCCAATGCCTTTAAATCGGTCTTTGCTGCGCCGCTCCAAAAGTGTATAAACTCGCCGTAATTCATGCCGCGTGTATATTCTTTTCCTAAGGCAATATCTTTTTGTGGAAAGTTTGCCGCTAGCAAGGTGAAAAACCGTTGCAACACCACACGCTGACCATAGTTTTGGTAAATTGGATAGAACCAATCCTTAAACCAGGTTGTATTGGGTCTTGGGAAATTATCTTTCGTCGCCATGCAGCTTTGGTATACACTTTCCGCTTCTTTCTTCCACCCCAGATTCACATAGACATCGTAATTAAAAATTTCCATCCATTTACTATCGCGCCAAATTCCGAATGCCGGCGATCCTTTAACGCCATGGGAGGCACCTTCAACAATATGGCCTATCTCGTGTATGTAAGCATCCAGATTCCACCCCGTGCTATCGCGCCAGGAGGTGCTGCCCAAATCTACCATATTGCGGTTATCGTGTGAAGCATCAAAATACGAAGCTGGATGTCCACCGCTAAGTTTTCCCGTATGCAACACCACATATAAACGAGGGTCTTCCCCAAAGTTGCCGTAGGTTTTTTTAACATACTTCCAGGCATCATTGGCCTTACGCCAAGGCCAGGAAATATCCCGCGGGGTGTCATCATCATAGTATACCGCAACCTCATCGTTGTAGTACACCCGTTTCACCAGCTCCTTATGTTCAAACCAATGCTCCTGCCATGTTTCTGGCGGAGTTTCAAGTTTTGTATTTTTCGGATCACTGGATGCTGGAATACGTAATTTTTCTTTCTGAGCACAGGAGCTACCCAACAAGGCCAACAATAGAATGAACGAGCCAGTACGTCGCATAATTTTTAGGGTTTAATTTTATAGTTTATTTTAGGGCGAAAATAGGATTTGCAGCGGTATACACAAAACATCCCTGCCAATAATACCCCAAAAAAAGAGGTTCTTAACGTCAATGTTACAATAGCCCTACTACTGCAGATTGCTGACGCTTGTAATACCTAATAAAAGCCTAAAAATCAATCAAAAGCTTAACAAATACTTAATATATAACAAGCATTTTATAGGTATCTTTAATGCAGGTAAACACCATATTAACGGAAACATTAATCATACTATAATGAAAAAATTAAGCCGCTTTCTGCATCGCATTTTTTTTAATGTTTGTATGCTACAATTCAGTTCCTTTTACTCGCCGTTCAGATTTCATAAAAACTAACTACTTGCCGGTACCATTTCAGCATTTACTATGCACATAAACAAAGAAGCCTTTGGCTCAGACTTCTTATGGGGAGTTTCAACCGCGGCTTATCAAATTGAGGGGGCACATGATGCCCATGGAAAAGGCCCTTCGATATGGGATATTTTTGTAAAAAAAAGAAACAAAATATTCAACAATCAACATGCCGACATGGCCTGCGATTTCTACAACCGGTATATAGAAGATTTGGAGTTATTACATCGGCTAAATATCCCCAATTACCGCTTTTCAATAGCCTGGAGCCGTATTTATCCCGACGGCATAGGAGCGGTAAACCAAGCGGGTATTGATTTTTATAACCGCCTGATTGATCTGGCGCTAGAGCTGGAAATTACGCCCTGGGTAACCCTATACCACTGGGATTTGCCTTATGCCCTCGAGCTACGAGGGGGCTGGCTAAACCGTGAGGTTACGCAATGGTTTTGCCAATATGTAAAGACTTGTGTACAACATTTTGGCGATAGAGTAAGCCATTGGATGGTGTTGAATGAGCCTACAGTTTTTACGGCTGCAGGATATTTCTTCGGCATTCATGCGCCTGGCAAAAAGGGGCTCGACAATTTTCTTGCTGCAGCCCATCATGCTGCCCTCTGCCAAGCCTATGCTGCGGCAGTTATAAAGTCGTTATACCCCAATAGCAGCGTAGGCACCACCTTTTCCTGCTCGCATGTCGAGCCATACAGTCCCCGGCAGAAAGATATTGTAGCCACACAGAAAGCCGATGTGCTGCTAAACCGCTTTTTTATTGAGCCTCTTTTAGGTATGGGCTACCCGACGAAGGAAATTAAGGTACTGCGTCGCATCGAAAAGTTTATGCAGCAACACGACGAGCGGGATTTGCAGTTTAATATGGATTTTATTGGACTGCAAAACTATACCCGCGAGGTAATCCGCCACTCCTATTTTGTTCCATTTATCAACGCCAAGATTGTAAGCGCCAAAAAACGTAAAGTGCCAACGACGGCTATGCAATGGGAGGTATACCCCGAGGCAATGTATCATATACTCAAAAAATTTCAGGCTTACCCCAATATACCGCCACTGCTTATTACCGAAAATGGCGCTGCTTTTCCAGACACCGTGGTCCATAATCAGGTAGACGATCCTAAGCGGTTATTTTACCTGCAACAAACGATAGCTCAGGTGTTGAAAGCCAAGGAAGAGGGCGTGCAGGTGAAGGGTTATTTTGTGTGGACACTATTGGACAATTTTGAATGGGCTGAAGGTTATGCACCTCGATTTGGTTTGGTTTATGTAGACTTTAATACGCAGCAGCGCATTGTAAAATCATCCGGACAGTGGTATGCTGATTTCCTGAAAAACGATAGCAGCTCGCAGTTTACAGGTAGCGTAAGAAACATCTAACGGCGGTAAACAATAAAGGGCCATCCTTCCGGAGGGCCCCACTGTAGCACTAAACTTTAGACTGCCCTTATGCATTAAACGGGTAATTGGATTAATAAGGAAGCCTGATTTCAGGGTTTAAATTTATGGTTTAAAGCCAGGGCGTCTAAAGTTTACTGCTTTTCGTACTCAATGCTAGTAGATTGCTATCCCTTCCCTCCCGGTTGGCACCCCCTGCATGGGCATCGTATCCTGTAATAATTTATGTATCCTGAGCCCCGGTTGCTTGGATGGACTGTGGTATCTTAATAAGTCTGCACTGAAAGATTCATCTTCATTACTCGCTTTGTATCTTTGCGCGGATAGATCGACTGCAACATAAATCTCTGCCATTGTGCCGATGCTAGGCTGAGCAACTGTCCATACTGCTGATACCCTTTCTTCCGGAATTCCTTGTTGCCCCGTAGCCGGCATTGGGTATTGCTGCGGCGACATTATTTTTTCGACCGCCAAACAATAGTAACCCAAACAGGCAATCAACAGGATAACCGCGACGATTACTACGCGGTTCAAAATAGTTAAGCGGTACAATTTTGTCGCCTCCCGTCTTTCGTTTACCGCCACCTGCTGCAAAATGGAATACAATATTTCGTGGGTTTTAGCGGGGTCGCTGTCGCCGTTCCTATAGGCTGCATCTGCCCATTTATCGGCCAGCAAAGACTGTAACTTTTTGTCTTGCTCATCTTGGGATATAACCGCCATAAACTCCTCCACCTCCTGCTCGGTTGCCGTATTGTTATAACACGAATTAAATAAATAAGTTACTCTATCCTGATCCATCGCGTTTATCGTTTCGTTTAATGCTAACATTACTCGCCTAAGGCAGTAACTGATAATTAAAAAAATACATAATTCAAAAAAACAATCCTTTTAGGAAAAGCTGTTAGCCCTTCGGGGCTAACAGCTACCGCCGACTACAAATCGAACAGTGTTTTCCATAGGTAGTAAATAGCTTTTTTTAGAGGGCTGCCATCACCAGGGTTTGCCTGTGCCTTGCAATAACCAGGACTTAGACCAGGCGCTATTCTCCATATCCACCTGTGAATAAGCGGTTTTTTGAATGCGTTTTAACGCCAACTCTACATTCTTCTGGTTTACATTGATCTCCTGCTGTGTATACGGAATACGCAGCGGCAGCTGCGATCTACTCGCAGCCGGCCCTGCTTTAAATTGCGGAAAGCCTGTCCTGCGGTAATCAAACCATGCCTGCGCTGCTGTCGTCCAGTTAGAAATCCACTTCTGCTCCATTAACTGCGCTAGGGTATGATTAAAGGCTACCCCCTCCTGTTTGATATAGCTGGCATACGCAGCCGTTTGACCCCAGCTTTGTAACGATGACCAAATACCGCGCTCGTAGTAAAACTTTGCCGACTCGGGTACCTGCCATCCTTTTAATGCCGCCTCGGCGAGCATAAAGTTTACCTCCGAAGCAGCCAACAGGCGTGCTTTTAGCAGATCTCCGCTAGCCGATTTATAGGTATCGCTTAAATAGGAAACATGCGGATTTATGGACGTTTGTCCCGGCGTTGGGTTCATATTATAGGCCGAAGGGTTTTTCGAACCGCTGGGCGGCAGACCAACATATTCGGGATCGGTATTAACCGGTATTCCACGCAGCATATCTGGCGACAGCACACGAACGCCATTTACTATTCTATCCGTATTTGCGGGCGCGGAGGTATGCACCTCGATTGGGATTTCTACCCGCTTCGCCCAGACCGGTAACCTAGGATCATGGTGCTGCTGAAGGCTTTCTACCAGCGTGGCACACATTTTCATTCTCCTGAAATTGCTGCCCGAGGCATCAAATATCGTGTTCGAGGGCCAGGCATCTCCACTATTGTTGCCTACAAAATCCATTAACACCTCCTCTCTTGCATCGGTAAAAATTGGAAAAACAGCTTGGTTGGCCATAATCTGCTCAACACCTTGTTTGGCGAAGGCTGGCTCTTTTTCCGATAAACGCATATAATAACGAAGGGCTAAGGCATTGGCAAAACGACGCCATTTGGAGGCTTTGCCGCCGAAAAAAACATCCGAATTGCTACGTACATCGTACGAAGCATCGGCCTGCGACAGCAATTTATTGGCTTGTTTAAGCTCGTCCAAGATTCCTTTATAGATAACATCCTGCTGGTCGAATTTCGGAAAACTGTATTGCGGCCCACCTAATTCGGCCTGCAGTGCATCGGTATACGGAGCGTCGCCCCAGAGGTCCGTTATCAAGCCAAAAACATAAGCCCGTATCACCAAGGAAACGCCATGGTGAAAATCCAGCCCCATTTGTTTGGCACGGGTACGCATCAGTTCATTATCACGCAACACACCGTAAAATGGATCCCAGCTTAATGTACCCGTCGCCCACATATAATCGTTATGCACCTCAAACCAAGCGTCCTGCTGCGTATGCTGCACCAGCCCGCCAAGCACACCAAAACAAAGGCTGTTGTACTTAACCCCAATCCCGGTCAGCACGGTCGACAATAATAGGTTGGGGTTTGCCTCGCTCTCATTCATGCCGTTCGGGTTTATATTTATCGCGGTAAGGTTCTTACAGGTCGAAAAATTGAGACTTAACAGACTTATAATTACCAACAGACCGTAATTAATATTATATAATTTCTTATGCATTGCAGTTAAATCATGGTTAAAAGGTTATCGTTATATTAAAGCCCAGTGGAATAGCCCAGGGTGTAACATTATACCGCTCTATTCCTTGTTTAAAACCCAAATCTGGCTCCGGCTGAAAAGCCATCTCGGGGTCAATGCCTACCTTAGCTTTAGTCCATACCATAAGGTTACGGGTATAAACACCCACACGCCCGCTATGAGCACCGCAACGTTTTAACCATTTGGCACCGCTAATATCGTAGCTCACCGTCAATTCCCGGATTTTTATAAAGGAGGCATCGAAGGTAGAGGCACGCATAAAATCCCAGGGGTAATTGTCCGAATAGGAAATATACCGCGTACCCTCCGCGCCTAGATTTTCGGTATAGCCCGTAAGGTTACCCTGGCTATCGTATTGCGCAATAACACCAGGATTAAAAACGCCGAAGTTGCCTACCGTACCGCCGACATTAATCGGAAAACCACCGTATTCATCGCCAGGGCCACCCACCATGGGGAAGATATTCCCCTTTACCCGAACGAGGTCATTTTCTACCAAGTACCTCCGTAAATCATCGGCGGTACGGCCTTTAGGGTTAATAAGATTATCGAGTAAACGCTGTGTCATAAGATTAGACTCGAAATAACGGTAGGTTTGCGACATAAACATGCCGCCGAAACGCATATCGGCAGCTAAGTTTAGCGACCATTTTTTATAACGTAGGTTAGACTGTATGCCGATACTGAAGTCGGGGTACACATTGCCGATTTTATTGCGGCTGTTGTTGATACGTATAGCCTGCCAGGAACCATCATTCGCTAAAATGGGGTAGCCAAAATAGGGCGAGGAGGGCTCCTCTACGGTGATAAGCTTGGAGTCGTACAGGTCGCCAACATCATCCCCAACATAGGTACGTGCAGCACCCCTACCCTCGGTCCAGAAGGTATATAAGTCGGCACCCTCCGAAAGCTCCTCGATACGCGTACGGTTGCGCGACCAATTGGCCCCGATGTCCCAGCTCCAGCTTTTTGTTGCTACAGGTCTTCCGCTAAGGGCAAGCTCTAGCCCACGGCTGCTCAATAAGCCGGCATTAATTTTCTTGGCTTCAAAACCGCTGGATCCCGGTAAGGTGCTGGAAAATATTTGGTTTCTATTTTTTAGCAGGTAGTAGGTTGCCTCTACCTTTAAGCGGTTGTTCCATAGCCCCAAATCCATACCCATCTCGTAGGAGGTAGCAATTTCTGGTTTCAAATCTGAAACTAGCAACATATTCGAGCGACTTAAGCGCGGCACATCCCCCCAGCTTCCTGGATTGTACAATACATTGGTTAAGTTGTACGGACTGGTATCATTGCCTGCTTTGGCGACGCCGCCACGTAGTTTAAGCAGGTTTATGGACTTGGGTAGGTGCAACAGCTGGTTGGCCAGAATAGTCCATACTGCAGATGGATAAAAATACGACCGGTTTGCAACCGGTAAGGTGCTCGACCAATCGTTGCGTGCTGTTAGATCCAGGTATGCATAATCGCGGAAGCTGATATTTACGAAACCATAGATACTGTTTACGGCACGCTGGGTAATTAGGCTTACATACGCTAAGTTTGCCGGACTGATATTAGCGAGGGTATATAATGCCGGAACGATTAATCCGGCGCCAGGCTTTGTGGCATTGCTGTGGTAGGTACTTCTGGTATACCGCAGGTTTCCACCAAATGAACCTTTAATCCGAAAATTACCGATATCTCGTTGGTAGGTAGTTAAGAAATCCATATTCTGCTCGGCATGCATCAGGTTTACTAAACCATAGGCACCGCGTGGCTCACTAATATAGCTGTAGGGGATTTTTGTTTCCCGGTTTTCCCAATATACATCTGTAGCATAGCGTACCATGGCGGTCCAGTTTTGTTTAGCGTCCCATGCGAGGCTTGCATGGCCAAATACCCGATCCCGCACAAAGGAATTATTTACGCCATAGGCTAGAAAATAGGGGTTATTATAGTCTGTAGGCGCCTGCGAACGCTGCTGCATGCCTTCCTGCGAGGGCAACCAATAGTCTTGCAGGTCTAGGATTTGTATATGGGGCGACACCTCGTATGCCGCTTCCATTGGATTGGCTCCTCTATTTCCTGCAGGCCTGTTGTTGGCCTTGTTTTTACTGGCGTCGACCGTTAAACCCATTTCCAGAAAATCGTTGATTTTCACCGTTGAATTCAGGTTTAGGGTATGGCGGGACAGATCTGAATTTGGTATAATACCGCTGTGGCTCAGGTTGCCGTAGGAGAACCTGTAATCCATATGCTCACTCCGGTTGGCAATCGATATACCCTGTGTACGGGTAATGCCGGTTGCTACGAAATTTTTCACATTATTGGGATGCGACAGCAGCGCCGTTGGTATGGGGTTGCCGTTTTCATCCTGTGGACTATCCCATTGTATAGCCCTGTATCCTTTGTCGAGCGGCGGCCCCACACGTGGGCTGGCACTTTCATCGATTCTTAATACACCTGATAGATCGCCAGGCTTCCATGGCATCGTTCCGGTTGCAAATTTATGGTGGGTATGGATAAATCGGTAAGGAATATCAAAAACTGTATTGTGGGTTACGGCGATGGTAATCTTCTCCGCATTTTTACCCGTTTTTGTCGTAATAAGCACCACACCGTTGCTGGCACGCGAGCCGTACAAGGCAGCAGCACTAGGCCCTTTTAATACCGAGATGCTTTCGATAGCATCTGGGTTAATACTGGCAATAGCATTGCCGTAGTCAACGATATTATTGTTGCCAATCTGACCGATATTATTTAGCTGATTTTTTATAGGCACACCATCGACGACAAAGAGGGGCTGATTATCGGAACTTAACGAAGATGCACCTCGGATCAGCATACTTACCGAAGCCCCTGTAGGCCCGGTGCTGCTGATGGATACACCCGGAACCCGTCCTGCCATACCGGTAAGAAAGTTATCGTTATTCATTTGGCTGATAGACTCACCCTTTACCATAGCTACGGCAAAACCCAACGACTTATCCTGTCTCTTTATGCCCAATGCCGTAACAACGACCTCATCCAACGCGTCGTTTTGCTGTTCTAAAACAAGGGTATATGTTGCGGTATGCTTTGGTCCTACAACGAGGTGCTGCAGCTCTTGGCTACGGTAGGAAATATGGTCTACCCTAACCCGGTATTCCCCTGCGGGCAATTTTGTTTCGGCAATGCCCTCCGCATTGCTGCTGACACTACGTTCTATAGGCCCTATTTTTACCGACGCCCGACCGATAGGCTGCTGCTCGCTATCGGTGATACGCAGCCGTAAGGTGTAGCTGTTGGCGGTGCTGCCCTTAACCAGCACCACAGCATCGCCAACGGCGGTATACTGGATGCCCGTATGCTGGAGTATATACCTAAGCACCTCCTCGAAACTCGCCTGCTGAAAGTTGCGTGCCTTAATGCGGATAGCTTCTAAATCGAGCTGATTTTTGTCGTATCCAATTGCCCTTCCCGATTTTTGGGAAAGTGCAACCAAAGCTTGTGCAGCACTTCCATCCTTTAAGGAAATACTAATTTTTGCAGTGAACAACTGCTGCCTATAATCCTGACTTTTTGCCCATGTCCTTTCCTTTGCCAGCATAAGGGTACACAAGTAAAGGACAAAAGCTATATTTGAAAGCTTACTAATTTTAAACATACATGGATACAAATCTTTCAACACAAAATATGCATACGGCAGCCTTTTGCAAGGAAGCGCTTCGCCAAAGGAGCGCCTATTAGAAAAGCAAAAAACGAGGTCAACGCAGCTGTATTTTTTTCACCTACTTAAAGAGCACAATCTCCGAGGCGCTCTTTCTATACTTTAAATCGTGTATCGTCACAATCATTTGCATAAGATGCTCTACCGACCTTACCTGAGGGATAACTAAAGAATAATTAAAATTTCGGGTATCCAAGTCCTCACTGCGGAGTGTCAAGCCATAACGATTAAAAATAACCTGCTGCAGCTCTTCGAAGCTTGCGCCATTCAGCAGCAATCCCCCTTGCAGCCATATGTTGCTAGACTCGGCCTCCGTTGTAAGGCGCTCAACGCTATTACGCTGCCCGTCAAAACGTATACCCTGCCCTGGTGTCAATAAAAAAGCTGTATTTGTGGCAGCAGTCTTTACCTGTACGCGTCCGGTTTTTACATCCACGGTGGTACGCTTCGCCTCTACAGCATAATTTACGTTAAAGGAAGTGCCGAGCACCTGAACAGCAACCTCACCGGCTAGGATAGAAAATGGCAGTATAGTATCACGCTTAACGGCGAAAAAAGCCTCTCCTTGCCGCAGTATAATGGCGCGTTTTTTGGCAAAACCATGGGCATCATAGGCTATTTTTGTATTGCCATTTAAGGAAATTATACTGCTATCGGGAAGTTGCACGCTACGTAGTTCGCCAATATCGGTGCCTATTTCGATAAGCTGCACCGTCTTATCCGTTGCATTATTATTAAAATACTGCTGATTTAGGTATCCCAGGCCGAAGGTAAAAAATAGCCATACTGCCGCTGCCATGGCCACAGCCACAGCCATGCGCCTCCATATCCGTGCAGATTTCGGCTTAGATTTTTTAACCTGATGTATCGGCATTGCGCCAAACAAATCGGCATATATACGACTACGATGCTGCGCATCGGTAAAGGGTGGCACCTGCTGTTCCTGAGCTACAGCATCAAACCAACGATCCACCCGCGTCTGCTCCTCCTGCGACATATCGCCCGAGAGATAGCGTTGGAGTATATTCTTAAACCGCTCTACTTTCACCTTTTTATCCTTGTTTTAGCATACTACAAGTGAAAGGCTTAAAAGTACTTTAAGAAATTGTATTTTTTATTTTAAGAAATGATGAAGTATAAGGGAGCCGATTACCACAACAGGTAGGTTGTCCTGTTCAGAAAAGCGCTGCGTAAGATCCTGTTTTAGAATACGTTTTGCCTCGGAGAAATAATTTTTTACCGTCTGCTCAGCAATATTTAAATCGCGCGCCACATCCTTAACCGATTGATTATCAATACGCATTAAATATACCGTTTGCATCAATTTAGGCAGCTTAGCGACCGACCGATCAACAATTTGCTCGAGCTTACGGTAGTGGCTTAAGGTATCGCCTTCCAACATGCCGATTACATCCATACGGCTAAACATAGTTTCAATAACATTTTTACGCACTTTCTCGCGCGCATAATAGTTCAGCACTTTATTTTTTACAGACTTAAAAAGATAAGGCTGTAAAGATTGGTAATCGGTATGCAGTAGATGACGTTTCTCCCATACCTGAATAAATACCTCCTGCACAATATCTTTGGCTTGATCCTCCACACGCACATGCCGATAAGCAATGGTATAGAGCTGCTCCCAATAACCGTTAAAAAAATAAGTAAAACCCCGAGCATCCCCTTTTTTAAAAAGAGAAAAATAGTGCCTTTCTAAGTCATTTTGCGTACAATTCACCGGGCAAATATAAGGCTATTAAATTACGATAATATTAAAATTTAAAAATAGAAATACAACTATGGCAGCCCCAATCGGCTGCCCGTAATCCAAAGCAACAATGTTAAATAGCGGAAGGAAAAGGATCTTCAATAGGCAACTGTTTATCAAATAGATACCATTCGTCTTCCTGCAGCAGGCAGCCCTCGAGGTCAGCAATAAGCTGATGTTTGTCCATCTCATGACCAATGAAAACTATTTCATTTATACGGTCGCCCCAACGTGCATCCCATTTCGATTCAATAAGGGTTCTATTTTCCACAAACGAAGCATAGCCTTCTCTTTCCCGCAATGGCATACTGCTCCACCATAATCCAGCACTTTCCACACGCGAAGAGCCCCCGGCTTGCGAAAAGTTTAGCGCCATGGCGGGCCTTGATGCTAGCCAAAACAACCCTTTTGCGCGGATTATAGCCTGTGGATACTGTTGATTCAAATATGTCCAAAAGCGTTGCGGATGGAAAGGTTTATTATTTCGAAATACAAATGAGCTTATGCCATATGCCTCCGTTTCGGGCGTATGATGGGCGGCTTCCAACTCTTCTTGCCAGCCTGCTGCCGATTCAGCCTCGGCGATATTAAACAATCCGGTTGCTATAATTTCTTTCAGTTCCACCTGCGCAAAAGTTGAGCTGATAATTTTGGCCGTAGGGTTAAGTTTTTGGATTATAGCACGTAGCATCCCAACACTATCCGTATCGACCAAATCGATTTTATTTAGCAAAATAACATTGGCAAATTCAATTTGTTCGGTCAACAGGTTTACCAACGTTCGGTTGTCGCCTTCCATATCCGTTAACTCCCGATCTACCAATAACTCCGATGTCGAGAAATCGTGAAAGAAATTAAAACAGTCGACCACCGTTACCATCGTATCTATATAACTAAATTTAGATAGATCTATACCACTAAGCTCATCCACATAGGTAAAAGTTTGCGCCACAGGGATAGGCTCGCTGATACCTGTACTTTCGATTAGTAAATAGTCGAACCTATTTGCACGCGCCAGCTTTTCGACCTCTATCATCAGATCTTCCCGCAATGTACAGCAAATACAACCGTTGCTCATCTCCACCAATTTCTCCTCCGTTCTTGACAAGGTATTCTCCTTATCCACCAAACGGGCATCCACATTAACCTCGCTCATATCATTTACAATAACGGCAACACGAAGGCCCTGTTTATTGTGCAAAATATAATTTAATAAGGTGGTTTTTCCTGCTCCCAGAAAGCCACTCAGCACCGTTACCGGCAATTTTTTAGGTGTTTTCATATTTTCTTTAGCCAGCTTATAATATTTTGCAAATGTTCCATACCATACAGCTGTACAAAGCGCTGTGTTTCCAGATGATTAGCATCCAGGTAAATTGAAAGTCGAGATTCGGCAAAGCCTTTGGTCAGGTTAATTTTACATTTCTGGGTTATGCAGACAACCCATTCCTCAAACGTTTTTGGTAGCATGTTATGTTTCCGTATTAATTTATACAATCTGTTTTATTTATTGCAACTATGTTGCAAATGTAAAAATAAAAATCAGCAAAAGAAACATTGTTGCAATAAATTGGCTTAGCGGCTAAAAATGTTAATAGAAGTTAAAAATGAATAAAAACAAACGAATCCAAGCGAATTAGCGTTATGTAGTTACATTCATAATTTAGATTAATAATTGATTCAAACGAACGCCTGAAAATCCCCTTCAGGCGTTCTTTATGGACTACCTGGAGCGTCCTAATCAAAGGTATTGAGAGCTGTACTATAAGGTTAGCCTTCCTCATTTTCGATATTAAACTTACAGCGTTTTATTTGTTTTTTCATCGCTTTTAACTCCTTCATTTTTGTGTCTATTTGCGCTAATCGTTTATTGAGTACCTCTATTTTTGCCGATTTACTTATTTCTTTCTTATACCAAGCATGGATAACATCTTTAATTTCTAACAGGGTAAAACCTACGGCTTTTGCCATTTGGATAAACCTTAGCTTATCCACAACCTCATCTCCATAATATACATAGTTATTGGTGGTGACCTCACTTTTGGTCTGCCCAGAAAATAGACCTGTTTTTTCATAGAAACGGATGGTTCCAATTGGAATTCCTGTTTCCTTGGATAGCTGACTTATTAATTTCATAGGGAATATTAAAAAAAAGTAAAGTATGCAGTATACTACATACTTGCAAGCTTCAAAAATAGTATTTAAGTTTGCTAAACGCAAGATAATCAAGCGTAAAAATTCAACACTACAGAAGTATGGAAAAACACTATTCAGATGAACAGCTTTTACAATCCTTGCCCGGGTTTACACACCACTATACAGCCGTAAATGGCACGACTTTACACTATGTAATTGGTGGAGTCGGCGATCCTTTAGTTTTAATTCCCGGTTACCCGGAAACCTGGTGGGCCTATCGGCATGTTATGGCAACATTAGCTAAAAAATATGTTGTTATTGTTGTGGAAATGCGCGGTATGGGTGGTTCCTCGAAACCCGAAGCAGGTTACGACAAAAAAAATATGGCGCAAGATATTTATGATTTGGTACAAGCCCTGGGGTATCAAAAAATTTATATTGGAGGACACGATATTGGTGCGCATGTGGCCTATAGTTTTGCGGTTAACCATCCGGATGCAGTTCGAAAGCTAATCCTATTGGATACACCACATCCAGACCCGAGTATGTACAATTTACCCATGCTGCCTATACTTAATGCAAATTATCTCTACCCCTGGTGGCTCGCATTTAATCAGGTGAAGGAACTTCCTGAGCAGATTTTAGCGGGGCGTATGCATAGTGTTATTGCTTGGTTTTTTGACCATCTGTTGAAAAATAAAAATGCCGTAAGCGATTTTGATCAAGCCGTGTACAGCAACGCTTACAATAGCAAAGATGCAATTCGAGCTTCCAATGCATGGTACCAAGCCTTTCCTCAGGATATCGAAGACAGTAAGACCTACGGAAAAATAGAGGTCCCGGTTTTGGGTATTGCTGGCAGCGGATATGCCTTACTCGCATCAGCGTTACCCAATATTTCCAACAATTTTCAGCTTGAAGAAATTAAAGATACTGGCCATTTTTTACTGTCCGAAAGTCCCAGTGAAACGGCAAATCTGATGCTTAAATTTTTAGCCAAATAAATAAACTCCAAGAAGTTAAACTTCCGTAGAGGGCGTTTAAAATAAATTATGTAAAAGGCATGCTGCATTTGAGAGCAGCATGCCTTTTACATAATTTTCTTTAATTCTGCAGCCAGCAGGGTAAACTTATTATCAAAATTATGCCCGCCACTTAAGACCAGTAACCTGGCATTCATTGCCTTTAACTGCTGACTTACCTCATCCTCCTTTCCCACTACACATATCAGTTTATCGGGTGTTTGTTTAATTTCGTCCAGCACGCTGTACTTCCTTTTCTTCGCTGTGATGCTAAGCATATCCGCTACACGGATAACAAAATCAGTACTTGCCGACGGCGACAGCAGAATGGTAAGCTGCAGCTTCTCCTTAATAGCCGCAGATAAACGCCGAGGGAGAAAGGCAGCCACGTCGGCACCAAAGGAATAACCTACAATAGAAAATTTAACCTTATTCATCCGCCGCATATAGTACCACACAATCTCCTCCACATCCTTCGCCAGCTGTTCGGGAGTTTTCTGATTCCAGAAATACTTGTTGCTGTTTAAAAGCAGTACCGTATTTCCCGTCTGAGAAATTGACGTCGCCATAGCCTTGTTTGCCGTATTACTGCCACCATCGCCACTAAACATCAGCACCAAACCACCCCCCTGCTGGCTGTTTATAATTTCTATCGGATATTTGGAGCCCAATTCTTCCGTATGGGCAACCGCTGTAGTATGCAGCATCAGGGCGAGCATAATAAGCAACAAAAAACGGGTATATTTATAAAAACTATTCATCAAAAACTGGCGTATAAATTCCTATACATTAAAGAATAAAAGCTATTTGTTAAAATTTAAAAACCATTTAGCCCCCGGGCCGTCAACTTGCATAGCCCTATACATTACCAAAGGAAAAGCCACCAAATCATAGTCGTAATCATACACCAAAAACTTAGCACGCCACTGCGGATCAAATTTCTCCTTAAATGATTTTAGTCCGCGATGTGCTTTAAAAAAGTTCGTGCTGCAATACAAGTAATGCATAATACGGCAAGGCCACTTATTCGTATTTTCCATACCCGCAAAAGGTGCCAAGCCCAGATTCAAGTGAACAACACCCTTGGCACGGCAATACTCTATAAGCTTCAAAATCAGCATATCCATATTTCCGCCCGGGGCCTCATCAATTTTTCGAATGAGATCATACGTTGCTTCACAGGGGGTATAATCGGGTATAATATTCAAAAATGCGACAACTTTACCCTCCTCATCCTCCAGGGTTATAATATCGTGCTGTTTTATTTCGTGGGTACTAAACATACCCTGTGCAAAAACCCGCTCCTTACGTTTCATATCTTTAAGCCAATTATCAGATACCTGCTGCAACTGTTGAATCATATTATTCGAAATTGGCGCATGGTAAATTTTACTTATGAACCCTTTTTTCTCGATACTATTTACAGCATTTCGCAAGGACTTCCGTTTTTTTCCCTCCAAAGAAAAAGTCGACAGATCAACGATAGCCTCCTGCCCAATCGGCAGCCTCTTTTTCCCCATCTCCTCAAATACCTGGACATCATTTTCATCCACACGATAATAAGCAGGCCGCAGGTTTTCTCTTTTACAGAACCCCTCGAACTCCTGCAGCAGCGCTAGGGTTGTGCTTCGGTCACTGGCGCAAACAGGCCCCTCCAGTACAATAGCCCTATTCAAATGACGGCGATAAGCCACAAAACCATCTGTATGCTCCGAGAAATAAAGCTCCTTATCCTTATACAGCTTAAAATAATCCAATGGCGAGCGCCCATACCTATCCAAAATAGCCTGCGCCCTATCCTTTTGCAACAAGGCTGCATTTTCCTGCAGCTTCCGCTGTGGCCGAATAACAGCATACAGCAGCAGAACCAGACTACCCACACCCAGAAAATTTATGGAGTACAAAAACATACGCGCAAAATTTGTTTGCGGTGCAGCAATATTATCATTTAGCAACAAGAAGCTATTACAGGTGCTATGCACCGCATTCCATAAGTTAAAATCCATATTGAAGTGTACCCTACGCAAATAATAAAAACCCGTGATACCGTAAGCCAATACAACAGCCAAAACTAAAACCGCAATTTTCCAATCGATAACCTTAGAATTTTTCCTAATCGTTATGAAATAATGCTTTTTCGTTATTACCAACACGACAATCAACATCAAAAACAAAAAAGACTCTTCGTAATCCAATGCTTTAGTGATATTGCCTACGAGCGATAGCAGCGACAATACCAAAGCCACATACCAAGAGCTTTTGGTACCACGCAGCAGAAAAATCGAGCATAATACCAGTAACACACCCATAACCAAAATCAAAGCATTCGATACATACATCCCCGAAAGCGGCAGAAACTCGTGCAGCAGATGCACCCGTGAAAATATGGATGGTGTTAATACCGATACCATATTCACAATACCCATACTAAAAATAAAAAAGGCCGGAAACATCCGCAGCAGTATAGAATTTCGTGATACAAAAAAGCTGAAAAAACCTGCAATTAAAGGAAGCCAAAATTCGAATATACGGTACATTAAGGTAATAGAAATTGCCTGCTCGCCACTGTACCCATACCTAGACAAAAGCCAGGTCATAGACACTTCCACTGCCCCCATACCCTTTAAAAAGGGAGAGAAACAATACAATAAAGTACCCATGCAGTAGCCAATAACCGATGCCTCCCAACTCCATTCCAACCCCAACACCCACATGGATACATACAGATGCACAATACCTACAAGCTCAATAAACAACGATATCAACAATGTTTTAACCAGGTACTTCTTGGAAAATTCTACTGCCACAATGCGGTTAATACACGGCGCAACAGCAGGAAAAGCAGCAACAACCTTACCATACAGCCAACCTTGTTTTGCCAGCGATAGGGAGCCCCCTACAAACAGCCCCATAAGCACAACAAGGCTGGCTAGTGCCACCCAATAATCGCCCGCAGCATGGGCATTAAATATCCACAAAACAGGCAAGGCCAAGAGCAGTAAAGACACTATCCCCATAATGCCATACACGTAAGAAGCCTTATGAATCGTGGTTTTGTCGACCCCCTTATGCTCCAAATCCTTCGTAAAAAACAGCAGCGAAGTTACCCCACCCGCCGGTAGAAACACCGCGATAAGGTTACGCTTTAAAAATAACTTAACAGCAGAATACATAGACACGCGCTGATAAAAAGTTTCGAAACTCGCCACATACATATACCCCTGCAGCAGGATATACAAAACCGTTAAGGAAATACCCACCAAAATCCAAAACAACGACCCTGTGCGCAGCAAATAAAGCGCTTCTACACATTCATGGCGCTGCTGATAAAAAAACAAAATTGATAAGACCAAAAATAGCCCCGCTAAGCCTATTTTAAAAACCAATCCAAGTTTCAACTTCATAACCTTTAATACTATTTTACAATAATTACCTAAACCTAACCTAAACCTAGCCTAAACCTAGCCCAGCTTAAAAATCAACATACAATTTTACACGTATACCCCAAGGCGCCACATGCTTACGATCCGTGTACGACAGCCGACGTACATAATCTACCCGCAACACCTTAAAAATATTACCCAACCCGACGCTACCCTCCATATACGGAACACGAGACAGGCTACTTACCAAAGTCTCCTGCCGTAAATCGCGCGGAAAGTGCAGCAAATCAGCATTATTCGACGGCATGTTCGACCTATTTAAAGAGCCTGTAAGCACTTTAAAAGAAACAATCTCACGAAGCTGTAACCTTTTCAGCAGCGGCACCTTATTCAAGAAAAAACCATGGAAAGAATGTTGGATATTCAGGCCAGCATACCTATCGCTCATAAACTCCATAAAATTCATCAAGTTGTACGACGACAGCTGGTAAGTATAAGTCTGGTTGGCACGGTGGATAAAAAGCAGCGGATACGACACCTTCCCCAGCAACAAGCCCCCCTCCAGCTGCACATCCGAATATCCCAGCTGGGAAAGGAAAAACCGCTTACTAGCCGTAAACCTAAACCGTTGGTAGTTATAGGCACTGCCAAACAAGTCCTTAACACCAACAGTCGTACCCAACGTAAATATCGGATGCCCCTCATTTATAATGCGTCGATACCGTTTCCCCTGGAAAAACTTCTCCCTTGGCGCCCAGCGTATCTCGGCACCAAACTCCGAGATACCCATATCCTTACGGTACGTATCCGCAGTAGTTTTAAAATTCAGCGCACCTGTAGGCTCCAGCAGGCGGTTTTCAAAGGAAAGCTTAAAAGAAAGATGATTTTCAAACTCATGTAGATACACTGCCGACCACTTTCTATTGTACCACATCTTATCATTTACCCCCCGTTTAAAAGAAAGAATAAAATTATCATCGGCAATATAATTCAGTTCCTGACCAGGAATTTCGATATCATAACTATGTTTTACCGTAAACGATCGCACCGGAAAGGTATAAATAGAATTTTCCGTCAGCGATATTGTGGTACTAAGACCATACTTTGCACGTCTATCCCGTGTACCATAAGCCCCATACCCATCAAATACCAGCCTACGGCTGAAGGCATCCGTAGTACGAGCACCAAAACGAAAACGCGATCCTTCAATGGTATTAAAGCTATACAAGGAATTTATCGGTCCGACTTCTATTTTTCCGAGATCCAAATGACCGCTAAAAATAAAAGAAGCAAGGCTCATATAACGGTTAAAAGACCTGTTGTTTCTGAGGCTATCGACATTACTAAAGCTCGACAGCTCCAAGCGACTCAGTTTTTCAGGCCGCAAGACCGAAAACCTATCGACATTTAGCGACTCCCCTACGGCCGACTTCTCTGCAGGCGATGCTGCGGTTAAAGGTGGAAGTTGCTGGTTGAAATGAGAAGCTCGAAAGGTTTTTATACCATATACGCTCATGCCCTGCTTAAATACCCCCAAGTCCAAGGCCATCCTGCTACGCGACAGGAAGTACTTTCCTGCAGGCGATTTAGCATAGTCTATTTCAAAATCTACACGATTCACCCAATTAAGGTTCGCATCGGCGTTTACATGCAGCACAGCTGCCTGCACGGCATAGCTGCCATCCAAATTGATGTATAGAAAGCCTGTTACTAGGGCATCTTCCTCATTGCGCGGCCTAACCTTGACCTTCATCTGCCATGGGCTGCTGGTCTTGATGGTGTCTACCAGAAAATACTTGTAAAAAATGGGGCCTTCAGCGCTTATAGGACTTAAAAATCTACGGTTTCCCAACTGAATATCATGGTCATAAATATCAGGCGTACCATAGATCATATCCATAAACTCGTCGAGACCATCTTCATCAAACTTCTGGTCTACTCTTCTTTCTTGGCTGGCCAGTACCTCCGATTTCAGCATTTGCTGCTGGGCATACGTTACCTGCGTGGCACGCTCCTGCATAAACACCGGAATTAAGGAGCGCCCCGGTTGATTTACGGTATCTAGCGTTGCCATAAGGAAGGGGAATTTTTTCAGGAGGCGCGATTTCGGAACTTTGTCATTTGGCATGCTGAGCGACATGGCTAATTTATCGTAAGCCAAGAAGGTGTACCGATCTTCTGTACGGGCGTTATTTTGATCGCGCGCGCCAATAACCTGACGTATAAAATCTACAGCAGGATTATTTTTGTTACTATACCTCACCTTTCTGGCTGGCCGTATTACAACCTCCTCCAGCCTCTGTTCCTGCGGATCCAACTGAATGACTACAGGACTTTTCAGGTCTTTGTCTAACAGCAGCTCTTGGGAAACAAAACCTACCGCAGAAATAAAAAGTTTACCGATGGTAGCCCGATGCAGGATTTTAAAATGACCCGCCTTATCGCTGCTTGTTCCTTTATCGTGTAAACCATCAAATATTATAGTAGCGTAGGCGACAGGGTCGCCGGTGGATTTATTAACGATAATACCCGAGTATTCCTGCTGCTGACTGATAGCGGGTTGTATTACGCAAAATAATAGTACTGTAAGTGTGCTTAAACAAATTATTAGACCATTTCTACTGAACATGCTATGTACATTTTTACATAGATGACAGGCGTAGGTTAAAAAGGTCCTATAGTTTTTTGGGAAAAAAGTTATTTTTTTCCCAAAAAACTATATGCCCCGGTTCCCTAATTAGTGCGACTACCAAAATCCTTCACTTTAATGCGATAGCGGTGTGCATCGATAGCGTAGAAGTAACCACTGGCATTGCCGCTGATATTACCGTTTATATTCGCAGGCATTGGCGATAACAGCCCCTTCCAGTCGGTTTCCTGAAAAAGTTGATAGAGGTATTTGGCATAGCCCATGGACATAGAAAAGGTATATAAATCTAGGCTATCTTGTGCACTGAAGTTTTGCGTAATATAGGGCGAAATACTGGACCCTAAGGCATTGGGTGTTCCAAAGGTATGTTTGTAGCTGTAGTGGTATGTATTTTGCCCAGCAAGGGGCAGCCAGGTTGAAGGGGCTTTCTGAATTAAAAATCGTCCTGGATATTGCGTTCCGAAAACATGCTTCGGATAACTTAGTTGTACCTGATTGCCTTTGCGTTCTATCTTTAGCTTATTTTGAGGGCGCTCGCTAACAATTTTACGTAGGGTATCGACAGCCTCGTATACCTTCTCGTTGTAGGTAACCTTTAAATGGTAAGCCTGATTAAAGTTTTTATTATTTTTTACAATACCGGTATATATACCCGAAGAATCTATTTCCTTAAATCTTATGGTTTCCTTTCCATCAAAGAGCATAACCTCGGCATCGTGAATCTGTTGTATTTCGGTGTCATAAAACATAATAGGTTTACTCAACTTAATATACTGCAGCGTATCTAAGGTGCTGATTCCCCCCTCTACGATTACATCATAAACAGGGTCCTCGGGCCAATCGTACTGCTTTTTACAAGCCGTAAGAAGCAACATGAATCCGGAAAGCATAAGCCCTATTTTTTTCATGGTTAAAATTTAACTGTATAATTCACCCCTAGCGTTGTGCCAGTAAAGCGTTTCTCCTCATAAACATGGTCCGTAGCATCCGACTGACTTAACTTAATAACCAAAGGATACTTATTATTATATACATTATTCACATTAAAACGAAGCAGATGCGTACTCTGCCGTTTTGCAATCATCAGCTGCCCCACGCGCCATTCGGCGCCCAAATCTAAACGATGGTAAATAGGCATTCTAAACTGGTAATGGTTATCGTAAATGGGCACTTTCAAGCCGTTATTTTCATAATAACCAATAGGAAAACGTGCCGGACGCCCTGTCATAACGGTAAAAAAAGATGAAATATGAATGCGCTTGGTTAACTGATACAAAGCCTGCAATTTGGTGCTATGTGGAATATCATAATTGGCACTGAAAGTCCTTCCCTTGTTAACCCCATCAATCTTGCGTAAGGCCCTCGACCAGGTATAACTTACGTTTAAATCCATTTTATCGCGATGCCATTCGTACAGCAACTCCAGACCATACGCTCTGCCGCTGCCGAAGCGCAGCTGATCTTCTACTTTAGGGTTTAAAATCAGCTGCGCTTCATTGGCCAGCTGCAGCTGATGGTTTAAGAATTTATAATAACCATTAACGCTGAAGCTTCCATTGGGCTTCAGTCGTTTTACCCCCACATTAAAGTTATGGGCTTGCTGTGGCTTTATTTGGCTACTGCTTGGAATCCAAGTTTCCAAGGAGGAATACGCCAGCTCGTCGTTCTGTAGCAATTGCAAGTATTGAACGTTATGTGCATAGCCCATATGGAAGGCCAGCTTTTCATTGTGCTGGTACCGCAATACCATACGCGGTTCAAGGTGTACCGTACTAAAGTAGGGGTCGTAATAACCCTTGTTGCGCAGAGGAGCAGCAGCAGGGTCTTTAAGCGCTAGGAATGCTCTTTTAATGCGCTGAAAAGCACTTAAACGTAATCCATAATCTATTTTTAGCTGGGCATTCAAGGTTTGTTTACCTCGAAAATACAGGGCATGCTCATTGGCATAACTTCTAGGATTGCTGTTGTTTTGCCTATCCGAAGACTCGCCAGGAATAAAAGAATGCTGAATACTATTAAACCCAAACTGATACTGAACGCGAGGGTTTTTATAATACGTAAAATCGCCCTTCAACGTAAGGTCCTGAATTCCTGTAGTCCAAATATTGCGATTTTCCATGCTATCATTATCCAAGGTCAATCTATTTTTATAATCGCTGAATACTACAGAAAGGTTCAGAAACAACTTAGAATTAAACAAATGATTCCACCGTAAGGTCGAGGTAATATTACCCCAGCTGTTAACAAAACCATTCGGTGCATCGACCTGATCATTCCCCGCATACAAAGAATAATACAGCTTGTCCTTTTCAGAGAAGGTATAGTTTACTTTGCCGTTAATATCTAAATACTGCCCCTTTAAACCAAAAAGCTTATAGTCTTTGTTTAATAAATTTAAGTACGAGCTTCGGGATGTAAGTATAAAAGAACTCTTATCTTTAACAATCGGTCCCTCCAGACCAAAGCGCGTTGCCAGCAAACTAACCCCCACCCACGATTTTGTCGTTTTACTGTTTCCTTCTGCCGTACGCACATCCACGACCGACGATAAACGACCGCCAAAATTTGCCGGTAAAGCATCCTTATAAAGGTCTATATTATTGATAGCGTCGGGATTAAAAATAGAATTCAGCCCAAATAAATGCCCTGTATTATAAATAATAGCTTCATCCATCATAATAAGATTATGGTCTTTATTACCGCCGCGGATAAACATATGGTCGCTGCCGTCGTGTACGGCGGAAACCCCAGGTTCCATCTGTAAGCCTTTAATGACATCCACCTCTCCTTTATAATACGGCATCCGCTGTTTCTTTAACCACTGCATTTTAACCGTCGTGGAGGAATGCGATACAGAGTCGGAATAGCTATCTGCAGCATCTACCACAACCTCAGCCAAATTTTGTTGCCGCAGCAGCATGTCCAAGGCGATATGCTCCATATGGCTATGTAGCGCAATTGGCAAACTCTTCGGTTCATAGGAAAGATGGCTTACACGGAGCTGATAATCACCTTCGGGAATACTGATCGAAAAAAAACCGTAATTATTGGTATTAACAGTGTAATTTCCCGGCGATAAACGAATAGTAGCACCTATTAAATCCTCATTCGAGGACATATCTTTAACGCGTCCGCTGATGGTAAAAGTCTTTTTTTCGGGCAAAAGAATAACAATATCCTGAGCATAGCTGTAGGTTAGGTTGGCCTTACTCAATAAAAACGCCAACACCGTTTCTATAGGTGCATGTACAAAAGACCTTTTCACCCGTACATCCGCTGGGAGCAATTTAGCGTCGTACGACAACGATAAGTTACTATGCTCTGAAAAAAGGGTAAAAGCCTCATTCAAACCCACCTGATCAAACCTGATATCGATATATCTTGCAGGGAGTTTCTCTTGTCCAAATGCCGTTGTAAAAACCAGAACAAAAAAAATGAAATGGACGATTTTTACAACCATAAACTCCTATACAACTGTTTTAACTTTTATTTAATAGGTATTAGAAAAAATGTACCTGTCTCCATTTTTTTCTACACGCAATTGCAGCGCTGCAGCTATAGCGTGTACAATTTCGTCTACGCTTTTATGGTCAAAATAACCACCCCATGTTCTGCTTTTAAGGCGCTCATCGGCAAAGGCCACATCGACATAATAAATCTGCTTTAAATCTGCAGCAATCTGTGCTAACGATGCCTCGGTATACTTAAGCCTCTTGTCGTGCCAGGATTTAAAATTAGGGTTTACAATTGTGCTGCGGTGTAAACGGGCAGTTTCACGATCGTAAACTCCCTTTTCATTGGCGTTAACCAACAATTTAGCCTTATCCTCCGCCGCATAAGGATGGCGCATTTCCACAACTCCGGTAGCAACATTAACCTCCACCTTTGCCGAATCTACCTGCACGTCAAAGCTTGTACCGATGTCTTTAATAAGAATATCAGCAGCTTCAATTTCGAAAGGAGCATCCTTCAGTCCGCCTTTAATATCCACAAATATCTTACCCTGCTTAAGGGTAATTTTACGGTTCCCTCTAAAATTTCGCGCATTATAGGAAACCACTGTATTCTCGGCTAACACTAAAATGGAACCATCGGGTAGTGTAATTTGCCGTCCCTGCTTTTGCGCTGTTAGCAGCAGCGTAGCTACCGGCCTATGATAATAATACAAAGCTGCAAACAGCAAGCCTAAAATTAGCGCTGCCGCCACGGCCCAACGGCGCCACACAGCAATCTTCGGCGAAGAAACTACCGGATGTTTGATAGCTGGCGACGGAGATAAGGCCGGTTGAAATTTCTGCCAAGCGGCATCGGCAGATACCCGCTTATACTCCCCCAACAGCTCCAGCTGCTGCAGCATAACTAACGCCTCCTGATAGCGCTGTGCATGATCCGCTGAAGCGTCAATCCAACGTTCCAGCTGTTTTTTATCCGCTGCGGATATTGTATTTTCTAAGTCCTCAACAATTAAATGGTAAGGTACTTCGTTGAAATCTAGCTTCTCCATACCTTAATGATTACGAAACATCCAAAAAGTCCCAATAGCAAAATGTAAAAATGCAAAAAATACCGAAATAAGTTTATGCTCCTCAAAATACACCCGAATTTTAGCATAACTTAAACTAAGGTGATTTTTTACCGTTTTTATAGAAATGCCTAAGTTGTCGGCAATAGCTTGTTGTTTACGTTTTTCAAACTTGCTCATGATAAGCACCTTTTTGCACTGTGCAGGCAGCGATTCTATGGCCATCTCGAGGTGCAGCAATTTCTTTTCCAGTAGCGCAGCAATATCCACTGCATCGGCATCCTCTGCATCTACGCCAGCCTGCCAATAGGAGGTTTGCTGCGCTGCCTGCAGCTTTTGATTTTTAAGAAGCGTTAAAGCGCGGTTTATAACACAGCGAGACAAATATCCCGACAGGGATTGTTGTATGGTTAACTGGCCAGCATCCTTCCACAGCTTCATAAAAACATCATTCACTATTTCTTCGGCAACGCTTTCATCGTTCATATATTTAAAAGCCAAAATATAGAGGCGTTTATAATACAGTTTGTACAGTTGTTCGAATGCAGCTATATCGTTGGCGACAACAGCTTCCAATCGCTCTTTATCACTTTTTTCCATTAGTATCTTGCAACGGATTATTGTAGAAAGATAGGTCCGCCGATTGAAAATAAAATTATATACTTCAGCCTAATGCGGGCATAACAGAGGGGCAATGCCATCTATAAAACTCCCACATTATACCTATAAACTGAGTGCCAAGGTAGATATTTAATGCGTACCGTAAAAATTGATTTTAAAATTAATTGCGCTATTTCTATATATTTGAATGCTTTAGCCGATAAATGTATGCAGCAGGATGTATCAACAACAATAACCCAATGGATAGACGCGTATAGTGCGGCACTCTACGCAAGGGCGCTGTATCTGCTGTCGGATCCTGCAGAGGCGGAAGACCTGCTGCAGGAGGTTTTCCTCGCTGCACTGGAGGGTTATGCATCGTACCGTAATGACAGCCAACCTAAAACCTGGCTCATGCAAATATTAAACCATAAGGTTGCCGATCTGTACCGTAAGAAGTATAAGAAAAGTACGACCATACGACTGGATCAGTTTTTTGACGAAACAGGTTCCTGGAAGGAAGATATACGGGTATTGCAAGACTGGAATGAAGCGGAAGTTTTATTAAATAACCTCGATTTTTCAGCAGCCCTCGACCACTGCCTGGAGGAATTGCCGGCACGTTGGAAAATCCCACTCCAATTATACTATCTGCAAGAAAAAAAAGCAAAAGAAGTATGTCAGGAAATTGGCATCAGCACGACTAATCTATGGAAAATTCTACAGCGCAGTCGTTTGCAGCTTCGGCAATGTTTGGATATAAACTGGTTTAATCCGCAAAAGTAACTGTATGATTAAAAAAATTATTCATTTTTTCGTGTTGCCATGCAGCAAGGCTACGCTGCTGTTAGAGAGGCGTAATGCAGGCATGCTCTCCCCCATACAGCAGCTGCGCTTAGGTATGCACCTTAAAATTTGTGCTTACTGTACAGCATACAGCGCTAAACTCGCTATTCTTGATCGCATATTGCGAAAAAAAGAAGCCCACAAAAAAGAATTTGACATTGATTTAGAAGGCCTTAAATTAAGGCTTAAAGAAAGTTTAAAAAAATAAGAGCTTTTGCTGTCAGGATTTTTAAAGTTTAACGACTAAACGGTTGTATTTGGTTTAGTAAACACAATTTTAAAAAATCCAAGAGATGCAATTCAATAAAAAAAAGCAACCGCAACTGGTAGTAAACAGCTATGGATACTATCTTATTTTAGCAAGTTCAGCGCTTATCCTGTTCTGGATCGGCCTGTTTAAATTTACCCCAACAGAAGCCCATGCCATACGCCCTTTAGTCGCGCATCATCCGCTATCGTATTGGATGTATGCTGTATTTAGCGAACAGTGGGTATCAAATATCGTGGGTGGCGTAGAAATAACCGTTGCCAGCTTACTGCTGTTAAGTCTTAAATTTGTAAAATTAAAACGATTTGCAGGTATTGGCATGGTTGTTATCTTTTTAATGACCTTAAGTTACTTGTTTACTACAGCTAATATGTGGAAATTAGTAGATGGTTTTCCGACAACCGATTTCTTTATCCTGAAGGATCTTTTATTCCTCGGATTCGGTATCGGTTTACTTCAATTTAAAAATGCGTAACGCAGTTTCATCGTATGAAAAAAACAATTATTGTAGCAGTTATAGCCCTATGCGCTATATTGCTCATTCAGGCAAATGTAGGTACAAACAACACAAAAATAATTCGGGAACATAAAGAACATATAAACATGAAAACAACGGATTCACAACGGGAGATATATTTTGCAGGAGGATGCTTCTGGGGTACAGAGCACTTCTTTAAACAAGTTCGCGGTGTTACCGCTACAGCCGTAGGTTATGCCAATGGAAAAACCGCCAATCCTACGTATGGCGAGGTTACGACGGGCAATTCAGGATTTGCAGAAACGGTGAAAGTCGTGTATGATCCAACGGTAATTGATCTCGATTTATTGATTGATTTATATTTTAAAACCGTTGATCCTACGAGCTTAAACAGACAGGGAAATGATGTGGGCACCCAATATAGAACAGGAATTTATTATACAGACCCCAACGATGCGCCATTAATTACCGAAAAGATTAAGGAACTTGCCGCTAGCATCCATAAAGTTGTAGCCATAGAAAATAAGTCGTTACAAAACTTTTACGATGCCGAAACATACCACCAGGATTATTTGGATAAAAATCCAGGCGGATACTGTCATATCGGTCCGAATTTATTTAAAATAGCACGAGAGGCAAACCCCGAAAAGGCGCCAGCGTTTAAAAAAGCCGATCAGGAAACCTTAAAAAAAACGCTTACCCCATTGCAGTATGAGGTAACACAGCATAACGGTACCGAGCGCGCTTTTCAAAATGAATACTACGATGAGTTTAAAGACGGCATTTATGTCGATATAACTACAGGAGAGCCTTTGTTTATATCGACCGACAAATTTGAATCGGGCTGTGGATGGCCTAGTTTCTCGAAGCCCATAAACGAAAATTTAATAAACGAAAAACGCGATCGAAGTTTTGGAATGGATCGTGTTGAGGTGCGTAGTAAAACTGGAGATGCCCACCTTGGTCATGTTTTCAACGACGGTCCTACCGATAAAGGGGGCTTACGGTATTGCATCAATAGTGCATCCTTAAAATTTATTCCAAAAGAAGAAATGAAAGCTAAAGGTTATGAAAAATATTTACCCCTTTTAGCTAAAAAATAAACTAGTAAAGTGGCTGTCTTTCCCAAGAAGACAGCCACTACCTATGTTACTGCATTACAGCACCGATTAGGGCAGCGGTGTTTAAAAATTTCCAGCCCACCTTGCCTGCATAATATCCCTATCCGTAAGAACAGGTCATCCACATTTCTCCTTTTATTCCCTGCAATAACACCAGCATATAGCGGGGTTAAAACATAAAACCCAAGTGCCTTAAATCCTTTTCTAAGGCCTCGGCCGTTGTAAAATGTACAGCCAAAAAGCCCAATTGCAGCGCCATCTCCACATTTACTCGGTTATCGTCTATAAAAACACAGTCTTGAGGCAGCAAATTATACCGGTTTAGTAAAACCTCAAAAATCCCTGCTTCCGGTTTAATCATCCCCTCCTCACCCGACAGCACAATTCCATCAAAATTCCGCATAAACGCATAATGCTGCTGCAGCAACGGAAAAGTTTCGGCCGACCAATTGCTCAGTGCATAGACCAGATAATGCTGCTGCAAGGCTTGAACAATTTTTGCTGTACCCGCAATTTCACCCTTTAACATATCTGGCCAACGCTCCCAAAACAGGGCTATTTCTCGGCTATAATTCGGGTACTGCGCTTGTAAAGCTACAATAGCCTCCCGAAAAGACCTGCCCCTATCCTGCTGCAAATTCCAGGTAGGCGAGCAGACCTCCGTTAAAAAAAAATCCATTTCTGCTTGCGTATCGAATACATGCTGGTAAAGGTACCGAGGATCCCAATCGATGAGTACGCCACCAAGGTCAAAAACAAAAACTTTAGGCATAGGCAATAAGATGAGCTGCAGCAAGTTCTACATAATTTCCTTCCGGGTCTAATACCACACTTTCATAATACCCATCGCCAGTAGTACGGGGTTCACTGGCAATCGTATATCCATCCGTCCGGAGCCTTTCTGTTAACAAGTGTACCGCATCTTTATCACCAACTGTTAGTGCAAAATGCGCTATCCCTTTGCTGAAACCCCGTTTATCAGGCTCCTCAAGAATATCAGGCCGATGCATTAATTCCAAGCGTGTATTCCCCAATCCAAATGTTAAGAAATAGGAGCTGAATGTTGTGGTGGGATTTAGGTATAAGTCGCTACTATCCAAACCAAAATAGGTACAGTAAAAGGTACGCATCAACTCCAAATTATCAACCCATAGGCCAATATGTTCAATTTTTATATTCATATCGCTTTTTTATTTTCACAAACATATGCAAATTTATGCAATTTTGCTTTGTTTTGCATAATAAAAAATTATCTACCCTAATTAGCCCGTATTACAGCAGTAGAAAAAAACGATTTAGAGGAATAGATATAAAAAAAAAGGTGCCCTTTTTAAGAGGCACCTTCTAGCGATATATGGATGTTAAGAGATTTCTTTACCTTCGATCTGGTTTCGATAAGCCAATGGAGATTTGCCCAAGTAACTTTTAAAAAACTTACTAAAAGTTCCGAAATCAGAGAAGCCGAGCTCGTTCATCACGTCTTTCACCGTCATGCTGGAAACATTTAAGAGCATAACGGCTTCCGACACAACAATTTCGTCCAGGATAACCTTTGGCCCTAAGCCGGTAACCTCCTTCACTACCCTACTTAAGTGCTTCCTCGAGATAAACAACTGGTCGGCATAAAACTGCACCGAGCGGTTTACTTTAAAATGCTTGGCTGCAAGGTTTAAAAAGTTTAATACCAGCCGGTTTTTATGTTCGAAATTCACACTCTTCTTGGCTACATTACCACTGATTTTGGCACTTGTTTCATAGAACAGCAACATTAAGGTCATCTTAATAATTTCCACCTGAAACATCGACCCCTCCTGCAAGGTATTTTGATGCTCCAAGTTATTGAAATACACAAAGAAACGTTCGGCCTGCATGCGGTCGAAAGCAACCACATTTTCACCCTTATGCCCTACACATTCCATCGTATAGGCCTTGTATATCGGGAGGCCAATTTTATGAAAAAGATCAAAATCAGTCAGCATCGTACAGATTTCAATATCCTCCGAAAAGGCTAAGACCTGTACCACCATCATAGGCGAAAGGAAAATCACTTCATCGGGCCCCAGTTCGTAGGTAGTAAAATTTATGGAAATGCGCAAGCTCCCTTTCCGAATCAGGCATATACCAAAATTATCAGCCCGCACCGGACCCAAGGAAAGCTGTGTTTCCAATTCCTTTATATACGCACGAATCACGAGCAGCCCGTCGTACAGCCGATGACCAATATGCTGGTCTAAATGATCCTTAAAGGTAACGCGTGCAATTTGTTGTACCATGGTTATCCATTAAAATTCAGAATACTCTTTTTAAAATACAATACATCATCTTCAGAAAGAACAAAGTTTTGTAAAAATTCATTCAAAAGATGTTTTTCCGACTGCTGTACTGTTTTCTTCAACACATCAAAACGCCGTGTAAACAACTTTTCGTTTGTAAAATAATCCTGCAGAATGGCATTGTCGTTCACAAAATTCATCTTATAGCGCCGAAACTGTAACAGCAAAAAGTTCACCTTATCCAGGCGCTTAGTTTTGTCGTGCACAAAAGTATAACACTTCAACAATTCATCATGCATTACAAGTGCAAACAGCCCGTATATACTACCAAAATAATTAAAGAACTTACTCTGCGATACCTGCATGGTCTCCAAAATATCCTTTACACGAATGGCCTTAAAACCTTTCTGTTGGATTAATGGTCGCACATCGGCCAGCGCTCTACCGATAAACCCTTCTTCTATCGTCATTACCAATCCTTTAATAACGCTTTTTTATTATTTTATTGTCTTATTGTACACCGCCACCTAGCGCTCTATATAGCGCGACCTCAGCATAAAGCAGCTGGCTTTTAACCATCATCTGATCGAGCTCGGCCTGCAATTTGGATTGCTGTGCAGCAAGGATTTCCAAATAGGTTGCCATATCATTCTTAAAGAGAATCTTCGCTTGGTGAATCAGCTCCTGGTTGCGTTGCACCAGCTTATCATTAAAATCCTGCTGATCTTGCAACGAAGAGATCTTCTCCAAAATTGTAGACACCTCCGTTACCGCCTGCAATACCGATTCCTTAAACTGCAGCTCGGTTTGCTCTACGCGTATCCCCGCTTGGTTGTAGGCCGTTTTCAACTGCCGTCCTTGCAATATCGGTTGGGTTATAGACCCGGAAACTAGGGCAAACAAAGAGCCCGGAACATTAAACCAGTTGCTGGCAACAAAGGCATTTAAACCACCCTGTGCCGTAATTCGTAGCGCAGGATACATATTAGCACGCGCCACTTTAACATCCGTAACGGAACGTAGGAAGGCAAACTCCGCCTGTTTTACATCCGGGCGACGGCTCACCAATTCGGCAGGTACCCCCGTAGCAAAAGCCGATCTACCTTCAATTTCCGTTAAGCGGCCACGCTCGCCGATATTGATTGGCATACGGCCAGTAAGGGCATGCAACGCATACTGTTGTACCGCACTATTCTCGTCGATAATACGAATAGCTTTAGACAAATTATCGCGGCTATTTTCCAATTGCTGCACCGCCAATGAATTCGTTAAACCTAAGCGCTGCTGCACCTTAGTAATTTGCAGGGTACTATCCAAGATAGCTAAATTCTGCTCACTTATAACCTTCTGCTGATCAAACATTAACAAGTTGTAATAACCCTGTGCAATGCCAGCGATTAAACCCGTACGCACCGTGTTCATGGCCTCCTGCGTTTGGAGGTAACCTGCGAGAGCACCTGCTTTTTGGCTTTTTATCTTACCCCAAATATCAGCTTCCCATGCTACCGTTAAGGTTGTAGAATAATCCTCCATATAGGATTTACCCAAAAACTGACTGGCCATCATACCATTCATACTATTGTTGGAAGGACGGGTAATATTTGCGGTACCCACAGATAAGGAAGCGGTAGGCAGGTAACCCCATTTCACCTGCTTAAGTGCTTCCTGTGCAATTTCAATCTGCTTTAAAGCCACCTGCATATTGTTGTTGCGGTTCAACCCACTGTCGATTAGCGCCAGCAGGTATTTATCTTGAAAAAATGCCTGATAAGGAAGCTCCGCAATATTTGCTGTCGTATCCAGCTGCAGTACGGGCGAACTGTGCGTAAATGCAGCAGGGAGATCCCGCTGCTGCAAATCCGGCAGTTTTTTGCTTGTTCCGCAGCCTGCTAAAAGCAGCACGGCAGAGCAGACTCCAAACACTTTTATTTTATTAGACTTTGTCATAGTTTACTGTATTCTATTTTTATATATTTCTGGCATCCACCCTGTTGAACCTTAGGTCTACAGCGCAGTTTCCTCTTCATATTCCCAGTCTTTCGGGTCTATTTCCTTGCCCCGTACACGCTCTTGGATATACTGGAAAATAACAAACAATACCGGTGTAAAAAATACCCCCAATACGGTACCAACCAACATTCCGAATACCGCCGCATAACCAATAGAGTGGTTACCGATAGCCGATGGACCTACGGCATTCAACAGCGGCAATAGACCGGCGATAAACGCTAAAGATGTCATTAAGATAGGGCGTAGACGTGCTTTGGCACCTTCGATTGCTGCGGCTGCCAACGGTTTACCCGCCTTCCGGCGCTGCAGGGCAAACTCGATAATCAGGATAGCATTCTTGGCCAATAGACCGATCAACATGACGAGCGCAACCTGCACATAAATATTGTTGGATAACCCACCGATAGAAATACCCCAGAATACACCTAGCAGCCCTACTGGAATGGCTAATAGTACGGCAAATGGAAGGATGTAGCTTTCATATTGAGCAGATAACAAAAAGTATACAAACACAATACACAACCCAAATATGATGGCAGTCTGACCCGATGCTGCCCGTTCTTCACGGCTCATACCTTTCCAATCTATGGTATATCCTTGGGGTAATGATGATTTGCTAACCTCTTCTATGGCCGCCATGGCTTGGCCAGTACTGAAACCCGGTGCCGGCATAATTGTTAAATTAATGGCGTTGAAAAGGTTAAAGTGTTCCACATTTTCAGGACCTGATACAGGTATTAAGTTAACTACCGACTTAATCGGCACCATCTGTCCGAGTTTATTTTTAACACTTATTTTTTCGATCGACTGCGGATCTGCACGGAAAGCCGGGTCAGATTGCATCACCACGCGATAGTATTTTCCAAAGCGGTTGAAATCCGAGGCCTGCATACTACCATAATACGCCTGCATGGCAAACAGCACATCCCCCACATCCAGGCTAAGCTGCTTCGCCAAACCTTCGTTTACCTTAATCTCGTATTGTGGAAAACTAGCGTTAAATGTTGTGAAGGCAAAAGCTACTTCAGGTCTACCCATTAATGCGCCCACAAAGCTGTTCGATACATCGTTAAAGGCAGACAAAGTTCCCGAGTTACGATCCTGCAATACCACCTCTAAGCCCGAGGTATTACCGAATCCCGGAACGGTTGGCATCCCGGCAACCAGGAAGCTCGTTTGATCCTGCGCCGCAAGAATACCTTGAAAGGCGCCAATCAACTGATTGATATCCTTCACCTCACCACGTTCTTTCAAAGGTTTTAGCCGCAACATCAACGCTCCTGCAGAAGATGAAGTACTGAAACTCATCATGTTTAACCCCGAAATATTGATGATACTTTCAATAGCAGGGTGATCCCGCAGCATGCTCTCTGCGGTTTTCAAGTTTTGGCTACTGCGGTTTAGCGATGCCCCTGGAGGGTCGTTTGCCAATACCATCAGGAAGCTTTGATCCTCATCTGGGATAAAACCAGTAGGCGTCGATTGGAAGGCATAAACAAACAAACCAATAAACAATACTAATCCGGCAATGGCTACAGATTTACGTTTCACCAAGAAAATAATAGACTTCGCGTAACGCTTTGTAATCTTATCAAAACCCGCATTAAAACCCGCAAAGAAGCGATCTTTAAAAGAAGTCTTTTTCCCATCCGCATGGTGGTCATGCTGTTTCAGTAAAATCGCACATAAGGCCGGACTTAACGTAAGGGCGTTCACCGCAGAAATAAGAATCGCCATGGCCAATGTTAATGCAAATTGCTGGTAGAATACACCCGTAGGGCCGTCCATAAAGGCTACCGGAATAAATACTGCCGACATCACCAAGGTAATGGAAATAATAGCACCCGTAATCTCGCTCATGGCCGACATGGTTGCCGAGCGGGCATTCATTTTCTTCTTCTCCATTTTGGCATGTACCGCTTCGACTACCACAATAGCGTCGTCGACCACAATACCTATCGCCAGTACCAAGGCAAAGAGCGTAAGTAAGTTGATGGAGAACCCAAATAGCTGCATAAAGAAGAATGTACCTACAATAGATACGGGTACGGCAATCGCTGGAATTAAGGTAGATCTAAAATCTTGTAAGAATATAAATACCACAATAAAAACCAGGATAAAAGCCTCGATCAAGGTGCTCACCACCTGTTCGATGGATTGGTCTAATGACTCCTTCGAACTATACGGTACATTGTATTTTAAACCCGGCGGGAATGACGCCGACAGCTCCTCCAAACGCTTGTTCATCGCTATTTCTACCGCATTGGCATTCGATCCCGCAGTTTGGAACAGGGCCACCATAATAGCAGGCTTACTGTCATAGTTTGTCGTTACGGTATTGGTATACGAGCCAAACTCAATACGCGAGATATCTTTTAACAGCAAAGTAGAACCATCGCTATGCGCACGTAGAATAATATTTTCATACTGTGCAGGTTCGGTATATTTACCCTGGTAGCGGATGGTATATTCAATAGCCTCTTTAGAGCTTTCGCCGAATTTTCCCGGCGCAGCATCTTTATTTTGTGCCTGTATAGCGCCCGCCACTTCCTGTGGTGTAATCGCATACGCCGCCATTTTTTGTGGGTCTAACCATACCCGCATCGAATAGTCTTTGTTACCAAAAACCATAGCATCACCCACACCGGCAATACGTTTTAACTCGGGTACAATGTTAATTTTGGCATAGTTCTCAATAAAGAGCTCATCCATACCCTTGCCATCGGCATACAAGGTAACCATGGCCACCATACTATTCTGGCGCTTCATGGTAATAACACCAATCTGGTTCACCTCAGCAGGCAGCATACTGGTAGCCTGCGCTACCCTATTCTGCACGTTTACGGCCGCTTGATCGGGGTCTGTTCCCAATTTAAATACCACGTTTACCGATAAACTACCATCGTTACTTGCCGTAGACGTTAGGTAGTCCATATTTTCAACCCCATTAATGGCATTCTCCAACGGAGGTGCTACAGATTTTGCGATAACCTCGGCACTCGCTCCAGGATAGGTCGCCATAACGGTTACCGTTGGCGGTGCAATCTCTGGAAACTTGGTTATCGGCAGGGATATCATGGATACCACCCCCAGAATAACCAGTAGAATAGATATAACGGTTGCCAAAACGGGCCGTTTTATAATTTTTTTAAGCATATATAATAAATAAGATGTGACCTTGTATTCCTAATAAGACTATAATATATGGTCCTATTTTTTAGGGCTTACCGCCATACCCGGTTTCACGAAACCTAGTCCGCCAACAATAATAGTCTCTCCCTCTTGCACACCTGCATGCACATAATAATCATCCAAGGTTTTTCCTACCACCTCAATCTCTGTTTGCTGCGCTTTATTTTCTTTGTCCAGTTTAAAAACATAAATTTTATCCTGAACAGCAATTGTAGAACGAATAGGCACCATAACCACATGGTCTAAATGCTGTACCATTTCTATTCTTCCGGTATTTCCAGCTCTTAGCTTTTTATCCGGATTTACAAATTTCGCACGTATAGAAATTGAACCTGTATTTTTATCAAACTGCCCGGTAATGGCATCGATTGTTCCTGCATGTTCATAGGCTTTATCATTCGCTAATACCAAAGAAACAGGTGCTGATTTTCCACTGGCCTGCATATCCTGGAAGTTTGCGAAATCGCCCTCACTCATGCTGAAATAAGCGTACACCTGGTTTATATCCGTCAATAAGGTCAACGGTTCCACCGATGCCGCGCTTACCAAGCTTCCTAAGCGATAAGGAATACGGCCGATGTACCCTGAAACTGGCGCCTTAATCAAGCAAAAATCTACATTTATTTTCGCCGCATTCATGGCAGCTTTAGCCTGCTCTAAACTCGCTTTTGCTGCTTCAAAAGATGCCGTAGCTTGCGTTACCTGTAAATCAGATACAATCTTATTGTCGACCAACTCTACTTTACGATCCAAATCGATTTTCACATTACGAAGATTCGCCTCCGCTACTGCCACAGCAGCTTTTGCCGTCTTAAACTGCTCAACAAAAGGGCGTTCGTCGATCTGAAATAAGGGTTGTCCGGCACGTACATAAGCGCCCTCGTCGACATAAATTTTACTTAAATACCCTGAAGTTTGCGGACGAACTTCAATATTCATTGTTCCTTCAATGGAAGCGGCATAGGTATTTTTTACCTCACCCTCTCCGGCTTTTACCTGGGTAACGGATACCTCCGGTGCTTGTACTTGCTGTGGTGTTGTCGCTTTGCTCTGGCAGGAGATAATGCCCAAGAGCATACCAAAACCTGCAATCGTCTTTAGACAGCGCTTTAAATTCATATGTTTCCTTTAATTTTTTTATGGTCACAAAAATAGATTGACTTCAAACCGATAGAAAGACAGGAAGGTTCCAATGGTTGGTAAAAAGACGCACGCTGTATCGCTTTGACATTTGCATGACCCCTAAAAAAATAAGTGTTTCCATTATTTCCGGTTGTTAAAACAAGCAATTGTAATGGCAGCGTAAAAATTTAATTAAATAGGCTACAAAAAATAAGAGCCCAAAAAATTGTCTCCAACAACAGTAGCGTGAAGAAAAATGGCTTTTTACTTGTTGCATTAATTTCCGCCAAAATGAATAGGGTTAAAAAGGACAACATAACTAACCAACACAAGGCCAGAACCTAGCCCTCGGCTGTGACACTCCATTGCCGAAATGTTTGAATGTGAGGCGAAGACAGCCTGCATATAAAAAGCGCTACCTGGATTTAGGTAGCGCTCGATAATAGCTAGCAGCCATGGCTGCTATATGCTTTTCTTTATTTACTGCTTATAGAATTCCTTTAGCAGATCTTGAATTTTACGATTCTCCTCGGGTAAACCAATACTTATACGGATCCAGGTATGATAAGGCGCAAACTGACGCCCCGTTTGTATACCATGGTCCTGGAGGTATCCTGCAATTTTATCATGCGGTACCTGCGCATCAAAGAACACAAAATTGCCTTGGGAAGCACTGTGTTTTAAGTGCTGCTGCTCCAGAAACTTATGCCATAAAGTGCGCTCTTGGTTAACTTGTCTGTACACTTCGCTGATGTAGGTCGTATCGGCTAAGGAGGCTTTTGCGGCGGCGATCGACAAGCGGTTAAGGTCGTGGGTACTGCCCAAACCTTGTGCTTTCAGGTACTTTGCTATGCCTTTGGGTGCTATGGCGTAGCCAATGGAAAGGCCCGCTAAAGCATAGGCTTTAGCAAAGGTTCGGAAGACCAGCACCTGGTCGCCGTCTTTGATGTTTTGTAGTGCAGTGCGCTCCTTATACTGATCGGCAAACTCCAGGTAGGCCTCATCGACAATGACCAATGCAGTTTTTGATACCTCGTGTATAAACTTATGAAAGGCCTTACTATCCGAAACTGTGCCCGATGGGTTGTGCGGATTAACCAGAAATACTGCTGCTGTTTTTGCATTTACTTTAGCCGCAATTCCAGATAAATCGTTTTCAAGATGTTCGGTTAAGGGCACCTCAATCACCTTACCGCCAACACGTGCTGCCCCATTAACCAATGCCGGATACCCCGGTACGGTATATATAAATTCTGAACCGGGGCCCGCCTTTAGGGCTAGCGTTACGCCCAGCAGATCCAACATCTCGCCGACAATAATCTGCTCGGGATCGACCCCCTCCTTTTGTGCTATTCGGTGTACAAGCTCGTCGCCCTCGTTTCGCGTATAGCGAGCGATATTCTGTAACTCCTGTTGGATCGCCGTTTTTACCGATTTGGCCGGACCAAAGGGGTTTTCATTTAAGGATACCTGTATCTGTGCTGCTGCCGTGCAGGTATATAGTGCTGCAAAACCGCTAAGTAGCAGTGTTGTGGTTTTTATTTTTATCTTCATGCGGTTTACTATTTGTCGTTCCAAAATAATGTTGCCGTAACTTCATCCTTTCCTGTATTCAATTTTTTTACGGCCTCATTCCAGTGTATGCTGTTGCTATTCTGCTCGGCTGGCGGATAATAAAATCTTTTCGGAAAGCTGGACTCTGCCTGCTGTGGCGGACTTACGACATCGATGTTTGGATAACCCAAACGACGTATTTCGGTCCAGCTATCCCAGTTTCTATTGGCAAAGGCTATCCATTTCTGGTAACCAATTTTCTGTTTCCAGTTGCCAGCAGCGCTGGCATAATTCACCGCCGCCTGCTGCAGGTATTTATCCGCATCGGCAGCTGTACCGCCAAATTCTAAAATCGAAGCCCTAATAGCAGCCTCATAATGCCCTTCTACTGTACCCGCAGCAGGAATACCGCGCGCAATTGTTTCGGCAACTAAAAAATGAGTTTCTGCATAACTTAACAGAACAGCGGGTGCATTTGCCGATAGCCAGAAATTACTAAACTTCGAAAGATTCGAATTTACGCCCCCCAGTCCGGCCACGGCACCCGAATAATCCGCATTGCTATCTTTACTAAATAAAATCGGTAGTCGGGGGTCATTCCAGGCCTTCAAGGTATGCACAAAATAAGCCGCTGGCGCATAATAGGTGGCGTAAGTGCCATTCACAAGATCCTGCCAAACCGGATTTGAATTTGCTACCAGCCCCGGCACATAAGTAAAACTCGCATTCTCCGTCAGGAGCCCAGTCTGTATAGCCTCCAACGCTTTGGTATTCGCTTTAGCGGGTTCCTTATCGGCATATAAAAGGGCAAGTTTTAATTTTAAGGTTGCCGCAAACTGCTTCCATTTTTTAACATCCCCCTTAAAGATCTGGTCGGCAGGACCAAAAGACGCCGCCGTAATATCGAGCTTCTCTATCGCCAAGTCCAGGCGCCTTAAAAGGTCGTCGGTAATGGTTTTGGCGTCATCATACTTCGGAAAAGGAATGCTACGGTTTAAGGATTCAGAATAAGGGATATCGCCGTAGGTGTTTACCAATAAGCTATAGGCATAAACCTGCAACACATCGGCAATTAAAGTTTTATTTAATTTTACCGCATCTGGAACCTTATCGTTTTTAAACTTCCCTTTTGCCTCCTCCAAATTACTTAATACGCGGGTATACAAACCCGTCCACCATCCTGTAGGCGCATTATTTGTCGCAAACTGATACCGCGCCTCATTAATATTCGCCGTTTGCGTCCATACCTGCGCAATAACCCGAAAAGGCGATGTGGTCCAGTTACTGCTGCTATACAAATCAGCCAGACTCTTCTCGCCGGCCAGAAACAAGGCATTAGCCGGAACTTCAGTAGCATTTTTAGGGTCGTTATTCAAGTCACTAAAAGACTTTTCGCAGGCCTGTAAGGCTAGTCCACAAATCGTAGCGCTTAGGATCCAAAGTTTTGTTTTCATACGTTGTTGTACTAAAAGGTTAAACGACTGGTAAAAGAAAAAGATCTTACCGTAGGGAATACACCATTCTGATAGCCTATAGAAGCATTCGCTTGGTAAATCATCGGGTCCGCATTCGATAGCGTTGTCGAGGGCGCCCCCTGCTCCGGATCAGCATAGGGTAGGTTTTTATGTATTATCCATAAGTTTCTTCCCGCCAAGGCGAAGTCAATACCCTTAAGCACCTTTTTACCTTCAAAATAGTGCGCTGGAAGGCGATACGAAATGCTTAACTCCCTAAGTTTTACATAAGAGGCATCGTAAACATATGATTTTGCAGTAAGACCGTTACTGGAGCCAAAAGGCAATAAACCGCCCAGCTTATTGGCATCCGAAATATCAATACGCTTATCGTTTGGCGTACCATCCTTCTTCACTCCCGGCAATATCAATCCCCCACCATTTGCTATAGACTCCCGAATATTATGACCTAAATCATTGATTGCCGCTGTTTCGGCCAAAATTCCCGAACGCGAACCATTGTCTAGATCCAACGAATATACATCGCCCCCCTTCACGAAATCAACCAAAAAGCTTAACTGCAGGTTTTTGTAGGTAAAGCGGTTTGTAATACCGCCAATCCACTGTGGCGCTATACGACCAATATTCGAATTCCGATTGCTCGACTTAACATAATATCCATTATCATTGACAAGTGGCTGACCATTTTCATACACATAGTCGGAGCCTCGCAAAATACCGTACGACTTGCCCACCTCGGCAACGAGTTGTACCGCATTGTGGTAGCTAGCCAAAGTATAGGCCTGCTGACCCGCATACAGGGAAATAACCTTATTGTTGTTTTTGCTCCAATTAACGGATAGGTCGTACGTAAAGCTGGACGTACGGACAGGCACTGCCGTTACACTAATCTCCAGGCCCCGATTTTGAATCGTACCGCCATTAACAAAAAAATTGCTGTATCCCGTGGCAGTAGATGGTGTTATAGGGGTTATCTGGTCGTAAAGGCGAGAATGGTAATAGGTAGCATCCAAAATAATCCTATGGTTTAAAAATGCCAATTCTAAACCACCCTCATACGAACGGTTACGCTCGGGTTTTAAATCTGGATTATTGTTGGTCAACGGATTATAAAAGATATGTTGCCCATTTATCGGAGCACCAGCAACGTAGGTATTGCGTACACTATAGATCGGTGCATCTCCACCCACCTCGGCATAGTTTAAGCGTAATTTCCCAAAACTCAACCAGGATGCCTCAGGCAGCAACTTAGAAAACGTGAAGCTCCCCGAAATAGCGGGATAAAAATAAGCATTGTTGGCTTTCGGCAGAGCGGATGATTTATCGATACGTCCGGTAACATCCAGAGCCAGAAAATCTTTAAAAGCCAATGTTGCCCCGGCAAAATAACCGTTTACCTGCTTGCTGCCGTCATATTCTACAGGTGCTGCAGGTGTAGCAGCCGAATTTGCTATACTGTACAGGTTAGGTACAATCAGCCCACCACTGGTAGATTGCGCTATAGACTGCGTATTATTGCGCCGGATATTCGTCCCGATCAGGGCCTGCAGGTTAAAATCGGAGTTTAAATTTTTATTGTAATTTAATAATAAGTCAAAATTATTTTCGTAGAATTCCACCTGCGAGCGCCCATAGGCAGGTGTTTGGTAAGAGCCTACGGCGATTCTATTTTCAAACTTTTGTGTATAGCTATCCCGAGTTATCCGTGCGCTGGCCTGCAGGCCTTCAGCAATATTATACTGCACAAAGATATTCCCAAAATAGCGCCCCCTGTTGTCGTTGTTGTAGTTCTCATAATCGTTCCAGAAGGGGTTATTATGATAGGCGGGTTTAATAACCTGACCGGAATCATCGGTGTAGCTGCCTGTAACGATATTCCAGGAAGCATTATAGCCCCGATCATAGGCATCGCGCAATTTCCTATAGTCTATATTGGAAGGATTCCATTGCCTGAGATCGCGTACATTAGCATTTGCCGACCGATAGTCGTAGGTACTGCGGTTACGTGCATAGACGTCACTAAAATTTATAGCCGCTCCTATGGATATTTTACGGCTGATATCGGTACTGGCCGAAAAATTAAAGGTATTTTTTTTCTGTACGCTGTTTGGTGCAATGCCACGTTCGTAGGCATTGGTATAGCCCAGTTTAAAGTGTACCCCCTGTTTTACGGTTTGTACAAATATGGCGGTAATTGAGCCTAGGGGATGCTGAAAATAGTCTCGGGCTTTGTAGCGACTGCCGGGCTGCCAGGGGGAAGCTTTTCCGTAGTTTTCATCGCCCGGAACAAAAGAATCCCAGTTGTAGACTTGCAGATCTTTATTGTATTTCGGCCCCCAGCCTAAGTCTTGATTGGTCATAACCACTGGAACGGGTTTCCCACCACTACCTATGGCTGGCACATAGTAAAAATACCCCTCCTGATCGGGATAATTGGCATTGTAACCCGCAGTACCCTTTCCTTGGCCATACTCATGTTGATAACGGGGTAAGGTGCTGCCATCAATACTGCCGGATATAAAACTTTGGTTTACAGAAATATCGACTTTGTCGGATGCGGATGTCCCTTTTTTAGTTTGTATAAGTATTACCCCATTTACCGCCCTCGAGCCATAGAGTGCGGATGCTGCTGCACCTTTCAACACCGTTAAGGACGCGATATCCTGCGGATTTATATCTGCTGCGGCGTTCCCAAGATCTAAACCATTACGGCTATTGTTGGCATTATCAATCGGTACGCCATCTACCACAAATAACGCTTGGTTGCTCTGTGTTAGCGACTTAAAACCACGGAGAATAACATTATTTGTTCCTCCGAGGGTATTGTTGCTCGTAACCTGTAGACCGGCAATTTTTCCGGACAACCCGGAGATGAAATTTGTATTTGGGGTGCGGTTTAGGTCTTCGGCCGACAGCTGCTGCGCCGAATAGGGCAGTAAATTTTTAGATCGCGTTATGCCTAATGCGGTGACCACAACATCATCCAGCTGTTGAATAGCATCGGTCAAAACGAGTTCATAGCTGTTCTGCTGCTGTACCAAAAATTCTTGCACGCGGCTGTACAGGCTTTTTACCTGTAAAACATCGCCGATCTCGACCTTCAGCTCGGCATGCCCACTTTTGTCGGTAACCGCAATTGCTTGTCCGGAATTTTTATGGGTAATATTAATACCCGCCAAGCCCGCTCCTGTCGTGGATCGGACGGATAATTGAATGGTTTTTGTTTGTGCCATTAGCGCAATAGTATATACGCCAAATGCGAAACTTAGTATAAGTTTTTTCATTTTATTGGGTAGTAAAATAAAAGATTAACGCCTGGTTGTTGGGCGTAGATTAGAGCAAGTTGATCTGGAGCGTTTTAACAGGAGGTGCTTTGCATTCGAAGGCTACGTTTTGGTTGCCTCGGTATTTCTAGCGTAAAATGCTGTTCTTCGGATTGGAGTTTCGTTATTTTTTTCATCTTTAGTGGTTAGGTGCTACAAATATAACTATTTAATCTATATATTTAGTAGCACTTATTTTAAATAGCTTTTTAAATCGCTGCAAATCAGTTATTTAATTTTAGATTTAGCTGTATAAACCGAATACTAGTGATATAGAATTCAGATTAGCAGGTCGTTTTCAACGTTCTTATTCGCTCCTTCATGTTGAGCTGTATTTGGTTTAAATGTTCTGGAGGTTTAGGAGTTTTAGTAGGTTTAGGAGGTTTTGGTAATCCTTTTTCGTTATCTTTGTTAGCTTTACAAGGTTTACATGGTTTCCCATAGAGATGAAAACAGTAATAGGTCTTCTTTTAATATGCTGCATGGTACTACGACCTTTATTGCCGCTGTTAAATTATGTTGTCAACTATTCTTACATCACCGAGGTCTTGTGCATCAATAAACAAAGGCCTGCATTATTGTGTAGCGGTAAATGTTACCTGCGAAGAGAAATGGCGAAAAACACCGACCCTGCCCCCCTATCAAAAACCAAAATTACGACACAAAAAACAGTGGAAGGGTTTATTGTGGGTGATTCGTTTATGCAGATCGACGTACAATGCAGTAGCATTAAAAAATACCAGCCTCCTATTGCTATTGAACGTATCTATAACTTTTCATTTGTCGGAAAACCTTTCCGACCTCCTGCTGTGGCTTAAAACTTGTCCATATTTTACTTTCTAGGTATAATAACTGGGCATACGGTTAGGTCTTCTTTAATTTATTTTTTACACAAACATCCATGAAATTTACTTGTTTCCTGCTGTTTTCGTTGTGTAGCTTATGTTGCTTTGCACAGGCTACCCCCGTTAACGGCCAACATATGTCGGAGGAGATTGCCTCTGCTACAAAAAAAGATACCATAACAATTGCCGTTCTGCTGTACAATAGTATTGTACTTGAAGACTTCGCTGGTCCTATGGAGGTTTTTTCCAAGGCACAGCAGCTGACTCAAGGTGGGTATAAAACATTTACCGTAGCTTTCTCGCCTGAGGTGATACATACCGAAAACGGTTTGTTGAAAATTGTACCTGATTTTACACTCGATAATTTCCCGAAAGCCGATTACTTATTAATCCCCGGAGCAAGCATGCCGGTCATAAATAAATTACGGGAGGATAAACGTCTTACCACATTTTTACAAACATGGGCTAAACAAGACAGCTCTTATATTTTTTCAGTATGTACCGCAGCTTATCTATTGGCCAATGCTGGAATTCTTGACCATAAAAATGCGACGACGCATTATTTTGTAGCCGACGATTTTGAGGAGCAGTTTCCGCAGGTTACCCTCGTCAGAAATGTCCGCTACATAGCCGATGGAAGGGTAATAACATCTTCTGGTGTTACATCCGGAATTGATGCTGCCCTTTATATTATTGGAAAAAATAGCGGCGAGAAATTGCAAGGTATGATCAATAGAGCGCTACAGTACAGCTATGGCACGCACGAAAAATGGCCCGTCGCACCGCATGGTATGCGGTACCGTAGTAAGTAGGTGCGGGTAGTATATTTTTATCTTTTAAGCCTTGCAAAAATTAAAAGATACTACAAAAAAATAGAGCTGATACCTATGTATCGGCTCTATTTTAGTAACAATCGATTTTCTACTTCCCCTATTTTTTCCTGCGCTTTGAAGGTTTCAAAGAAGCGGTATTACCTGGCCTGTTGCCTGTTCTTATTATCACGCTGACGGCAATCTGGCGCACCCGTAGAGTCCGCTATTCGTTTTAGTCTTGGTTTCCATCCCGTAGTTTTAAAAATATTTAAGGTAAACAAACGCTCTAACTGCTTCGTAGTCATCATATTCACTTCTGCAGGGGATTTCGTAATCATTTGTGTAGCGCATGAACTAAACATAAAAGCAATACACAGCAATAGAATTAATTTTTTCATTTTTATATAGGTCATTAAGTTAATAAGCGGTTGACACGACTGAGTAATCCAATACCACATCATGCTCATCAAAAGTGATAATCAGATCAAAAGACTTACTGCTACTGTTCTGGCTAGAATGCTGCCCGGCAAAAAAATCAGTAGTTCCAGCTTTATTCTAAACCGACATCTTATTATAGCTCCACACCTCTCGGTTAGTTCTATTTTTAGAAACCAAATTTGGAGAACCAAACAACATTAAGACCTCATCTTGCATTGTATTTCCTTTTATAACGTTAGACTTAACAATTCCCATGGTCAAATTACTTTTCTCTGTTGTACTATCAGCACCATACTTGTAGCTATTACAAGATGATAGCGATAAAATCAGTAAACTGGTTAATAAAATTTTATGCATAACGATTCATATTTATCTACCGCAAAGTAAGCGTACGGCTATGGAGCCTATGTTCATTAGTAATCACCAATCGGTGCACATAGACTGCATACAACTGATTATATTTGTCTACCAATGATCATTCATATATGGCAACCAATAAACACGCAATAATAAGATACGAGGCTTTAGACAGATGTTTCTCCAACAAGCGTAGAAAATTCTTTATGAATGATTTAATACAATATGTATCTCATGCTATACAAGAATATACTGGTAAGGAAACATCCATATCACGTAGGCAAATATTCAAGGATATTGACTTTATGCGCGATACTATAGGCTTTAATGCACCAATAATTGACATCAAAGAAGGTAAAAAAGCATTCTACAGGTATGATGATCCTACCTATTCTATTACGCTACAGCAAATAAATCCAATTGAAGCAGAATTGCTAAAAAATGCTTTGGAGGTATTAAAGCGCTTCAAAGGTATAGCTCCATTTGACTTTATCGCAGAACTATCGCTCAAACTCAAGAAAACTTTTCAATTAGAAGATTTAGCGCATATTATCTTTTTTGATCACAATGAATACCTCAAAAATATAGATTCACTTGGTCAGTTGTTAAAAGCTACTCAAGATAAGGATGTACTTACCATTACATACCAATCATTCAACCAGAATAAAGAAGATATCTTTGTCTTTCACCCCTATTTCTTAAAGCAATACAACAAAAGATGGTTTCTTTTCGGACAACGTGAAGATTTTGAGACTTGGACAAATCTCGCTTTGGATCGAATTATGGAGTTTACCAAATCATACAAACATGATTATAAAGCTAATACACAGGATCCTGAAGCGTACTTTGAAGATATCATCGGCGTCAGTAAACCTATTGGTGCTGTTTGTCAGTTTGTCAAAATCAAAGTGAATAAGTCGCTATGGACTTATATCGAATCGAAACCCTTGCATCCATCACAAAAGGTTATCAATAAAGCTGATAGCTATACCACGATACAACTCGATATTATCCCTAACTACGAATTCTATGCGCAGATACTTGGATTGGGTGCAGCAATAGAAGTTTTGGAACCAAAGCAAGTGCGTGATGCTGTTCGTGAAAAAATTGAAGAGAGTTTAAAACTCTATAATTAACAATTAATAAGCGATTTAGAATAAAAAAATCAAGTACAGCAAGTTGAGTTGCTGCAAAGAAGTCTACCTTTGCTTATGCAATACTCTTATTTATTATATCTTATTCGATAAAGTAGTAGGTATTTTAAGAAGTGCTATAAGGTCTTGGTTTATTAAGTATAGAAGACCTATTAAGAGTAAAGTGTAGATTACTGTCACTTTCCTTTATTGTATCAAATACACTTTTATAATCTTCATCATTCGATTCAGGATTAATATAAATTTCATTAAGTAATTGTGATGTATCAATCTTGATATCCTTGTATGTAATATTTTCAACAGTATCAGATTCATCACCTATAAAAAATAAACGATGTTCTCTTTCATCTTGGTATTGAATATCTTTGACCACACAATCAATATAAATATTTCCATATTTAGGTGTAAAAGGAAACTTCTCATAAATAATATTTCCTGAATAAATATTATTTTCATCAGTAATAGATGCATATAATTTATCTAAGGTAGTTTTTACTGCAACACCTACATTTTTATTCTCTGAACGACCATATGTATCCCACATCAAATTATTTTCATGCTCATTTACACACCAACAACAACCGAACACTTTATGTTTCGCTTGGTCACGAAATTTATTTAGTGCATCTACAATATGCTGTTCACAATTAATTAATTCTAATTGTTTAGATAATGTTTCAATTGTATAAGGCTCAACGTGTCCTTCTCTTGCATCTTTCCATTCAGTAATTTTATTAAATCTTAATGTTCGATACTTTAACATACTTTCCAAGGTACTAAGTTTAAAATATCTCCAAACAATTATATCTGAAGGGTTAGCATATTGGTCAAAATTTCTATGTCTAAAATATGTCATAACAAAAGGATTTAATCATGAAAGTTAATAAAAAAGGGATAATAGTAAACATCCCTGCTTTCTCAGAACTGTGCATATAGATTGCACAGACGTTATATATATTTGTATTATTAAACTTTAAAAATAATCAGAAATTATGACATTATTTAGCACAAGTGATCAGGGCTATGAAGTAGAAGATCACCTTTTTTGGATGTATCGTGTAACATACGAAATTGAAATGCATATCAGCACCGTTATTTCATTAGACAGATTAGTTTCTGAGAACTCTTTAATAAGCGATCTCAGCACTGATATGATATTTTATCACAATGAATTAGCATTAACCCGAACTGCATATATTTTAAAAAACCAAACTAAAAAAGATGAAAAACATTCCCTAAAATGTTTAAAAAATTATCTTGATGGTAAACAAGTTAAAATAAATAATAAGCCTATTAAATTGATTTTTGATGAAATAATTACTTTTTATCAAAAGCATCAAGAAGATATTGATAAGCTAATAAATAAAAGAGATGCAGAGGCTCATGAATTTAAGACGAAAAACCAAATTGAAATTTCTATTTACAATCGAATCAGCTTTGACAAACAATTAGACATAATTCAAGAGGCAAGAAATATCATAAGTAAATTATATGTAGTACTTTTTAACCGAGAATTTCCTTCCGATCTAAAATATCCAATTAATTTATACAACAAAATATACAAGAACAGTATAAAAATAATTGCCTCACACGTTCAACCTCAAAATTACAATTAGTTAATTACCATAACTTCAATATAGGCTAACGTCAAATGCAGAGTTTAAGGTATTGTATTTCTAAAATTCAACTAAACATATCAAATATCTCCTTTTTAATTATATTTGGTTGCAACCGAAAATATCAATCCAATAGTGAATATGGCCAAATCCAATTTCCAATTTTTTGAAGAAGAATATGCCTTGCTTTGTAATTTAGCATAAGCCGCTGAGTACAACTTATATCAAGATCCCGCTACGTCCTTATTCAAATTGAGGCAGTACGGAGAATATATGGCTAAGCAGATATTTGAGACCTATGGAATGGAACTGCCTGAGGATACAAAGTTTCAAAACCTAGTATATATGCTAAGAAACCAAGGCATTCTTCCTAGCAATGTAGTCGATCATTTTACAATTCTTCGCAAGCAGGGCAATGATGCTGTTCATGATTATATTGGGACTACAAAAGATGCAACATCATCCCTTTTTTCGGCTTTTAAGTTAGGGAAATGGTTTTATGAGTCGTACTCCAAAAAGAATCGAGATATTTCCAGTCTTAGATTCAGTAAACCAGAGAACCTTGATACGAGGCATGCTTTAAGTATCCTAGAGGAGGAGAATAATATCTTAAAGTTGCAATATGAACAAGCCATTGCACAACAGAAAACAGTTAGTCAACAACAACGTCAAGAATATACCGAGAGAGCAAAACAATCCGCTTCAAAGTTGGATTTGAACGAAGCGCAAACTCGTGTGCTTATTGACGAACAACTACGCAGTGCAGGCTGGGAATGTGATTCAATACAACTCAATTTCAAATCAAATAGCACTTTACCCGAAAAAGGTAAAAACAAAGCTATAGCAGAATGGCCTTGTGGTAGAAAATGGGCATATTATGCGCTATTCATTGGCGAGGAGTTGTATGGTATTGTAGAGGCCAAAGCATACTTTGTGGGTGGAGCACTAAAAGAGCAAAACCAATATTCTTCTGTCTATAATGCTTAGGATTTAACATTAAATTTCCTCCTAGACCTTTTGGCCAAGGATATGAGGAATAATCCTTTCCTACATGAACGCCGTTAATTTCAAAAAGGAATATTAAATTTAGTTTTTGATTCGCTAAAATTATATTTGCAGCAACAAATTACTATGCAAAACTATACTATCCAACGTTTCACACTTCAAGATATCCCTTATATCCATGGCCTACAACCTGCGGATTGGGGTGATATAAGTGCCAACTTTATCAGCTACTGCACCCAAGATTTCTGTTACCCTATAAAGGTATTACACGGCCATCATATTATAGGCTTGGGCTGCTTAATTTGTTATCAAGACTCGGCATGGCTGGCCCATATTATTGTTAGCGAGAACTACCGTGGTCAGGGAATAGGGAAATTAATCGTCAACGCTCTTATTGATACCGCACAGCGCAAGGGTATTAGAGCCATACATCTGATCGCCACAGACCTGGGGCTGCCTGTATATAGCAAACTTGGCTTCCAGGCGAGCTGCAATTATCTATTCTACGATAGACCGCAGCAGTATACGGCACAGCCCATATCGGAACGACTAATGCCAGCGACGCAAAAACACTATGCCCAAATCTTGGCTATGGATGCTGAAATAGCTGGCGACAAAAGGGAGCTGCTAATCCGCCAGCACTTTAACCATTGTGTGGTCTATGAAGCGGATAATATGGTGCAGGGTTATTTCCTACCTACCCTAGGTAATGGGCCCTTGTATGCCAAAACCGAAGCATCAGCAGAGGCCTTAATGGAGCTTAAGTACAGTAGCGCTGCGATGGCTGTTTTACCTGAGGTGAATACCGTAGGGCTGGCTTGGTTGGAGGCGCGTGGGTTTACACGGAAGGTGTATACTGCCATACGCATGACATTATCGACAGCGACAATCTGGCAACCGCAGCATATTTTCTGCCGTATCGGCGGAAATTATGGGTAAAATTATCCTTCAGCATGGCCATGCGGGCGGTTATTATCAGATAATGGTCATGACTATGTTAAAAGACGTTAAAATCAATATGGATCTATACCAGGGGCATAACAATTGCGTTATTTAGGTACATTCATAATTTAGGTTAATAATTGGTTAGTTAAAAAACGCTTTAGGTTCCCCGCCTAAGGCGTTTTTCTTTGTATTACGATAGGATAGGATAAGTACTGTAAGATTAGTAATTAAATTCTGGCACGAACAGCTATTAAACCTTAAAATCGAAATTACAAAATATGAAGTTGCACAAGAGCAAGGAGGCTGATACTTAACACGGCAAGCACAATACCGTAGAGGGTATGCTTCCGTAACGCTTCCTTAAAATAAAATCTACCTATCAGTGTTCCTCCAATAATAACGCCTAAATTCATGGTAATAAAAACCAAGGTTGGACTATCGGCAAATATTTTATGGGCCTTTAAGTAAAAGAAAATATTCATAAAGTTTAATACGCCTAGAAGCAGACCTAGGTAGGTGTATTTGTAGGCAACCTTCCCTTTGCTGCATAAAAAGTAGATAAAAGCGACTACCAAACAACAAAGAAAGACTATAAATAAGGTAGTTGTATAGTTTATGCGCTTATCGGTGGCAATAAGCTTAAATAGGGTATCGACAATACCATATCCAAAAAAAATCGTTAGCAGGTAGACCAAACTAAACTTCCCCGATCCTTTTGATTTTTTATATAAGAGCAATATAATACTCAAAAAAGATAATATAATGGCTACAATTTTAGGTGCTGTGGCCTGCTCATTAAACAACTTAAAGCTTAAGACGACTGGGATTATTAATGATAAGCGTTGAAAAATATCCGTACGCATTATTCCGGACACCTTTAAAGCCTTATACAATATAAAAAACATGCTGGGCAACCCTACGCCTAATAGGGCGATAATAATATAGTTCGTGGTCGAGAAGTTAAGGTTGTGGATGGAAACATCAAAAAATAACCACGATAAAATCGCCGCCGCCAAATAGCCAAAGGCAATAAATAAGGCTAAGTTTTTTGTTGAATCAATTTTCAGCTGCTTCATATAAAAGCCCACACATAGCGACGAAAACAAACTTATCCATAATGTATACATACAAATTCTTTTTTATTTCTTCTTTTACTTCCAATGCTATACTTGATATTGGTATTGTATTATACCCTATATACGCTTTGACGCCCACAGAAGCATTGCAAATGTCTGTGTTTTACCTTTAAATTTACTACTCCGGATGCAAAAATTAAACTGATCCGGCTACACGGCAGCGTTTACAGCAATCTAGCCCTATTTTCGGGGCATGATTCGTGGGAAACATGGCATACAGCTAAACGCTTTTTACCTTACTGAGCCAAAGTAAGCCGAGGACGTCTTCCTCTGCGGCAACCGACCTGAACAAATCTTTGCTGGAAAGGGTATCTTGATAATACTGCATCAGATCAAATTCTCCGGTTGCCGGACGGCAAGGAGCATCGGGGTTGATAATTTGTGTGTCGATATCTGATGTTCCTTTATGGCTCGAAGAGTAGGCATCGCCGGCATAATAGGCTAGAATATCATGCCCAATTTCGTGTGCCGCAATTTCTCTAAACAGTAATTTCGTTTCATACACATCGTGATAATCCCATCCATGCTCATGTTCTATATAGCCCACATTAAAACAAATTACACTCCAACTCCCACGTTTTCCATACAGCGCTTCAAGCTCCTCTGGTACTTGAACAGGGTTTCCGGATGCCACCACTTTATTATTGGTGTTATACAATAAGTATATTTCCGTCATCACATTTTTTCTTCTGTTTTTAGCACGCACGTACACCTCATACGGCTTATTATTTATTTTGACATATTTTCCCTGTTTATGTATTTTATTTCTTCCCCAATGGTAATTAATACCCTCCAAGGCAAATCTCCTCAGATCCTCAAAGCTATGCGTGGCGACCTTAATTGCAGGTATGCCATGGATTAATTCTTTATTTGGTATTTTATTGGCCGCATAAAACGATGCCCCCAATGCACCAGCATCCCTCAACCTCACCCGTAACGCTACCTCCACCATACAGGTTTTATTATCTATCCATATATCAACACACTGAACCGTGTTGTAGCTATAGTTAAAGACAGCAGTGGTGTAATCTTTCATTTTTTCATCCCCAAAAGCAACGATTGTCGCCGTAAGCCCCAATTCGTGGGTCAGCAATTTACTCGAATATACTTCATCATCGTTAAAACCATCCCAGCAGATAATATATGTTCCAGCAGGAAAATCCCTACATACGGTCTTCCGTTCAGCCGAGCCCGCAGCAGCGGTGGATGCTGCTGCCATAATAACATTTGTAACTGGCTGCACTTCTTTTAAAGACGAAAATATATGCCGTATCGTTTGGCCCCTATGTTCAATTTTTAAAAGCCATTGATCAATCCCCTTACCCCGAACGGTTAGCTTAAAATTTATCGTAGCATTTTCCTTGTCGCCAACAAAATCAGGAATACCAAAAGGCATAAAATCGGCTTTAATATGCTCTAGTTGAAGATCAAAATCTAATTCCTCTATTTCCGGTGCCGGTATCACTTCGCCTGCACCAATACAGGCAGGAATATGTACCTGTCCAGGATCAATAATTTCAATACAGCCAGTCTCGGGAGGGCTATTTCCGGGCATTTTACCCATAACCTTTAAGGTAGATTTCTTAAGAAGTACCGCATTATTTTGTACGAGAAAACTGCCATAATTTTGCCAGTTTCCTAGTACGGCAGTTATTTCAAAGCCATCTCTGAATACGAAGTTAGCGCCCTTACGGTCTGCTATGGTACCCGTAGCCTTTCCCTGCGTTGAAGCAACCGTACGTAATACCCTAAACAAGCCCACATGATTTGCTATTTTTACGGTAGCACCGTCCACAACAACAAGCTGGTCTGCCAACTCCTTCTCCTCCAGGTCGCGCGCTTTTGCCAGGGCACGCATCCGCTTCCTGCTCACGTTGCTGTTTACCACAGCATTATGCGCTAAATAGCGCTCAATATCGATGCTATCCCCGTCTACCGCATCCTCCCAAGAATCACCTCGGAAATAAGAAGTAAACATTTTTTTTAACCATGACATAATTAATTACTTTTTAATTTCGTTAACCAAATTAAACCCAGTACATCATTTTCTGCTGCTACGGATCTCTTATGCTCCCAGGGCGGAATATAATTTTGATAATAACACATGGTATCAATTTCTCCGGATATGGGATAATTAGGCGTTTCTGGTTTTACTTCCTGACTCCAAATGGTTGAAGATCCTTTATGTCCATAGGAGTACAGCGCGCCTGCATAGAATTTTAAAATTTCATGACCTACCTCATGAGCCGCAAGCTCCATAAATTTTAAATCTTCATCATACCCATTTTGGTAGGCCCAACCGAAAGAATAATGGATATATCCAACATTATAACACAGCACATTCTTCATCCGCGAATTAAATTCTGCCGTTAAAGGATCCTCTGTTATAGCACCCGGATTTGACGATCGTCTCCATTTTTCATTTGTCGTATAGTGTACACCTAACGGCTCCATCGCATCATTGCCCGTATGCGTAGCCTGCATATATACGCCATAAGAAATATTACCAATTTTTACATTTTTCCCCACACTATGCTGCTCATTTCTACCCCAATGGTAGTTTACACCCTTTAGTGCAAGCAACAGGAGATCATCAAAACTACGTGTCCGTGTTTTGATGGGCGGATACAAGGTTAAAAGCTTCTTTCGCGGTATTTTTTCCCAAGGATAGCCTGCTTTAGAACCGCCTACCTCCGGATGGTTAGGCTCCACATATGGGCGTTCCAATCCTACAGCTCCAGCATCGAATAAATTCAGCCTTAAAAAGAGATCTATTTTAGCAGTTTTCCTATTAATAATTACGTCAACCCACTTGACCTGTTTATAGCTATACCTAAATTCCCCCGTTGAGACTTCCATCTTTTTACCATTTCCCCAGGCCGTGAAGTAGGCCGTAAGACCATTTCCCTGGGTTAAAATTTTACTGTTGTATATATGATCCGCATCAAATCCATCCCATAAGATACTATACTCCCCTGCTGCCCATAAACGTTCCTGCTGCTGCGGCTCCTCCTTAGCTTTTGATAGGAATAGCAGGCCATTAGCCTGAGCCACATCAGCAGAAGTAAATACCGCTATCGATGATGACGACAACTCCTGCAGTATAACACCCTTATTTTTAATAGTTAAAGACCATCCATCTATACCCTTACCCGAAATACGTAGATTAAAACGAATTTTATCCTGCTCCCTGTTGCCCTTAAAATCTGGAATACCTAAAGGCACGAAATCAGCTTTACCATGCTCGACAGCAACATCAAAATCCAACGGTTCATTGGCAGGCAAAGGGGCCGCTTCACCATGCCCTATATACGGCGGAATAGTTACCTGTCCGGAATCTAAAAAGCGGATAACACCAGCCTCTAAAGGACTATTTCCGGGCATTTTACCCTGAACAGCTAAGGAAGATTTTAGAAGGAGAACCTCCCGATCTTGTAGTTTACAAGTGCCATAATCTCGCCAATCGCCTATAATGTCGATCACGGAGAAACCATCATAAAATATAAAATTATCGCTATGTTTAGCTAAAATAGTACCGCTATGTTTTCCCTGAACAGTAGGTAGATTAGCGTGCAGTCTAAACTCCCCTACATGAGCCCCCATTTGTATTTTAGCCCCGTCGACCACCAGGGTTTCCGATGCCTGCGCAAACGCTTCCTGTTCGCGTTCTTCGGCGACTGTCTTCATTCTTGATCTATCGCTGTTTCCTTTGAGTTGAGCTGCATATACTTCAACACCTGTTTCCGGTACTGTTGATGTATCAATCCGCTCACCTGAATCGCTTGGTGAGGGAATTTCAGTATATATTCTTTTTAACCAAGACATAGAACATAATATAAATCTTTAGGAAAAGGAGCATATAAAGGTCGTACATGCATATTTTAAATAGACTACAGTTAGCATTATATCCTTCTATTGATTTTCTAGGTGTAAGAAATTAATAGAAGGATAAACATATATACTCTTAGCTATTGCAGGTACTATCCAAAAGAACAGTTTTTAATATTCCTAAGATTTTAACCAGGAATAATTGTGGTAAGCCATATCCCATGCGAGTAAAAAACAGGCATAATACATGCAAATCCTCTCTGCATACGATAGTATATTATATGGCTGGTATAGCGTTTGCGGCTAGACTAAAACAAAAGGAAGTGGGTATAATCGGGTATTGAAATTTAAATTTAAGAAACTGGATTACCGCTTGATATGAAGCTGCAAATAAATAATTAAAAACATTTTAATTTTGTCAACCATAATAGACCTAAAACATCCTTTTCGGCTGCAACCGATCGTTTTAAGTCGCTTATAACAGGGTCATTCTGGTAATACCGCATCACATCTATTTCTCCCTCTAAAGGATAGTCCGGCGCATCGGGTTTTACAATTTGCTCATCCGTTGTGCTGCTGCCCTTATGAGATGCTGAATATTCAGTGCCACCAAAAGATTCTATGATTTGGTGGCCCACCTCATGAGCCGCTGTCTGTTTAAAAATTTGATCTTCATCTTGTAATTCATTATAATCCCATCCCAACTCATAATTTATATAGCCTACATTATAACAAATAACGCCCCATAGCAGGAAGTCTCCATTTTTATCCATAGGCTCACCTGGTAAAGGTGCTGGATTACCGGAGCGTAAATAGACATTGTTGGTATTATAGAGCAAATTCAATTCGTCCATAGCTCTTTCGTTGGTGTTCACAGGCTGGATAAAAACTTCATATTTCCTTCGATTAAGGGTTATATAATTTGCAACATCATGCCGCCAATTTCTTCCCCAATGGGATTGCAATCCCTCCAGGGCCAGATTCTTCAATTGCTCAAAACTATGTGTTCGCTGCTCAATAGGTGGTTTCGACTTTATACGTTTAGATTTGGGGATTTGATCACTCGGAGCGGATGGACTACAGAGCCCTAACCTGAGGCCACATTTTGCGCTATCAGGCATCAGCCCAATAGCACCACCATCTTTAAAGTTAACCCGAAGCGTGACATCAATACGGAAGGTGAGGTTATCGATTTTTATATCTACCCAATCCACTCTATCATAGGCATATTTAAAAACCGCAGTTGTGCATTCCTTTTTTAAATGCTGCGCTTTTCCTACTACGGTAGCGGTGAATCCTACATAATTCGTAAATATGAAGCTGTCATAGATTCTGTTGCCATCAAAACCATTCCAGCTTATTAAATATTCCCCTGCAGGCCAGGCACGCTGCGGCTCGGCAGATTTCTCTACAGCAGCATAACGTTTTCTCTTAATTTTAAGCTTCCGCTTAGGCAAGATTTCCACAACCGCCGTTGTCGACGACAAACGGTGGATAATCGTTCCATTTTGCTCAATTTTCAGATACCATCGATCTACCCCTTTACCAGAAACCTTTAGCTTAAACTTAATCTTATCATTCCCTACCCTGCCGAAGAAATCTGGAATACCTAAGGGTACAAAACTAGTTTTTACATGTTCCAGACTGATATTAAAATCATGGGTACTATTTTCGGGAATCGGGGCCGCAGCATTCCCTACAACCTCGCTAGGAGCGGAAACCTGTCCCGGATCGAGAAAACGGATGCAACCCTTTTCGAGCGCGCTGTTACCAGGCATTTTACCCAGTACCGATAGCGTTGATTTGGTCAGCAACACGGCATTATCCTGAAATTTACAGCAGCTGTAATCTTGCCAATCGCCTAGGATAGCGGTCAAACTAAAGCCATCGTCAAAGATAAAATTGGCTATATATTTGTCTAATATAGTACCCGAAAGCCTTCCCTGAACCGAAGGACCATCTTGCAAAACCCTAAACACCCCTACATGGGTACCCATTTTTATCTTGGCACCATCTACGACGAAAAGTTGCTGCTCTTGCTGCTGCTCCTCCCTTTCGCGCTCTTCAGCAATTTTAGCCATATTTAGAGCAGCGCTGTTTGCTCTTACACGAGCCTGATACACCAAATCTCCCGCAGAACTGACAGCGGATGGGCCTACATCTTCATCCGCATTCGCACGTTCGAAACAAACTTTAATCGCCCTATTGAACCATGACATAATTTTATTTACTTTTTAATTTACTTAACCCTATTAAACCTAAAACATCCTTTTCATGGGCTACAAAACGACTAAAATCTTGTATAGGCACCCGGTTTTGATAATAAGGCATAATATCAATTTCGCCCGATGTTGGATAAAGGGGCGCATTCGAATTTTTGTTTTGTGTTATCAGGTTTACCGTACCTTTATGTCCATAAGAATAAATAGTTCCGCCATAAGCTTTTAAAATCTCATGTCCAATTTCGTGGGCGACTGTCTCCCTAAATTTGATATCCTCATAGGCTTCTCTTTCATAGCCCCAACCTCCCCCATATTGGATATAGCCTACATTATAACAAATGACACGCCGAGCAACCAAATTGCCTAGCCAGGATATGGGGTCGGCTGTTAGGCTACCAGGATTTGTAGACCGTAGCCAGGCATTATTCGTATTAAAGATTAACAAAGTCGCAGGCATAGCATTTTCTGCTGTAGGTATAGCCTGTATAAAAACCTCATACCGTTCACCTGCTAGGCATACATCCTGTGCTACAGCATGTTTTTTATTTCGCCCCCAGTGGTAACATAACCCTTGTAAGGCTAAGTTTACTAAGTCTTTAAAACTACGTATCTGTGTTTTTATGGGCGGCTTGCCTATATCTAATGCCTGCAGGGGAAGGTTGTCCCATGCATCCTTCAGATCGCTACGGTAGCCCCTGAAAAGGCCTTTACGAGCGCTATCCAACCCGCGAGCACCACCATCCTGGAAGTTTACCCGCAACGTAACATCGACCTGACGCATGGTAGTATGTATTTTTACATCTAACCAGCGGACCTCTTTGTAAGCATATTTAAAAGCCACTGTACTAGCGGCTTTCTTTTTAGTTGCCGTTTGTCCGGTGAGGGTCGCTTTAAACCCGGAATCGCAGGTAAACACAGCGCTATCGTAAATCTTATCTGTATCCAAGCCATCCCAGTTTATATAATATACACCGGCATGCCAAAATCGACTACTGCACACACTTTCCGCTTCGACCGTTGTCGAAAAAATTTCATAAACCACCCTACCTTGCTGTTCAATTACAAAATGCCATTGCTCCACGCCCTTTCCCGATACAGTTAGCTTAAATTTAATGTAGTTCTTTTCCGCAGTACCCTTAAAATTTGCAACCCCCGGAGGGACAAAATCCGATTTCAGATGTTCCAGCTTAATAGCAAAATCCAAGGCTTCATTTTCCGGTATTGGCGCCAGTTCGGCAGCGCAAATATGCGTAGGTATATGCACCTGTCCTGATTCTATAAATTCTATAAAGCCCAGCTCGGGGCTCGTATTTTGAGGCATTATTCCCTGCACAGGTAAAGTAGATTTAGTTAGCAGCACGGCATTGTTCTGCGTTTTAGCTGTACCGTAATCTAACCATTCGCCCAAAATTTCCGACACAACAAAGCCATCATCAAAGGTAAAATTCGCGGTACTTCTATCTTCCACAGTACCGATGGATCTCCCTTGTACAGCAGGCCCATTGTGGAGCACCTTGAATGTGCCTAAATGGGCGCCCATTTTAATTTTGGCACCCTCCACAACGATAATCTCCTCCTCCATGGCCTGCTCATCCTTTTGCCATATGGCAGCCCTGCCCTGCATTGCGCCCTGCTCTTGCTTAGCCTTACCTTGGGCTTCATCTTCCAGTTCTGCTTCACGAGCAGATGCGGAGCGTTCCACAAGCTCCACAGGAACAGGAAAAGGAACAGGAACCGAATTCTGTGCCCGATAATTTCTTTTTAACCATGACAACATAATATATATTGATTTTCATCCTTCCTGCTTGCACAGTATAGCTATAGGCTATACGGCTATGCTGGTTTCGCTTGGCTACAGCCAAGACCGTAGTCTTACAGTTATAGGTTATAAACATACACACACTTCGTATCAATCGGTACTAACCTAAAGTATAGTTTAGCCCCGGCGCAGTAAATTTTTTCGGCTAACCTTTTATCCAGTAACCGTAATTTTTCCGCCTAACTTTTCCGGTAGACAGACCATCCTACGGCATACCATAACATAAGGTTATTGTCCATAAAAAACTCTCATAGAAAGAACAACAGCATTTTTGGCAAGTTTGTACTATGAATGAAGGTAAAAAATCACTAGACCCAAACTTAACCTATACCAATGGCCTATTGCACTATACCAAAATATTGGCCGTGTTAAGTGCTATCATGTTGTTGATACTAACCATTTTGTTAAATCAATACCAAGCAGAATCTCAAAGCAAGCAGAGTAGCCCATTACACACGACCTTACCTACAGTTTCAGCCATACCCGACGATTTTGTTATACCCGCCTTTCCAGAAACCGAAGAAGGTAAATTAGCCGCCTACGGTAAGCGTATCATTACGGAGACTTATGCCGAAATTGGCCCCGGTACCCGCCTCGGCATTACAGGGAATCGATTAGCCTGCAGCAGCTGTCACCTGAACGCAGGTACCAAGGCGTATGCCGCTCCCTATATCGGATTAAGTGGTCTTTTCCCCATCTACATAGGGCGCGAAAATAAGGTGGTATCCTTGGAAGAACGCATCAATGGCTGCTTTGAGCGGAGTATGAACGGTAAGGCAATCGATGTAAACAGCCTTACCATGCGCGCTATAATCAGCTATATCAAACATATTAGTGCAGATGTTCCGGTAGGAAAACGCATGGAAGGACAAGGATTTGTAGACTTTAAAGCACCAGAGCGAGCCGCCAATCCGAAAGAAGGTAGCCTGGTATACCAAAATCGATGCGCCTCTTGCCATGGTGCCCAAGGGGAAGGACTCCAAGGAAGTAATGGCCACAGGGAGGCTGGATATATTTACCCTCCGCTCTGGGGCGACGACAGCTATAACGATGGTGCAGGTATGGCGCGCCTACTAACCGCAGCCCGTTTTATAAAGGGCAACATGCCTTTGGGTGTACAGCACGACAGTCCACTGCTAACTGACGCGGAAGCTTATGATGTTGCAGCCTATATCAATAGCCATAACCGGCCCTCCAAGGCGCAGAAGGAATTAGACTATCCCGACCTCACAAAAAAACCAAAAGATTGTCCATATCCACCCTATGCTGACCATATTAGTCAGGAACAACATAAATTTGGACCCTATACTTTTGTAAAATAATCCGAACAACTAATAAAAAAAACATATGAAAAAAAACCTTATTATGCTCAGCATCGCCGCAGCCTCCATTTTTGCTACCACCGCACATGCCCAAGCGCAGCAAACTGTAGCACAGAATAAACAGTATAACGGTGCACAAGCCACAAAAACGGAATATAAAGCCATTTATCAGATGGATCAGGCCTCCCCAGAGATTATAAAAAAGACAATACGAAACATCAATAATCTCCTAAACGACCCGCGCCTTCAGGGCAAAGTTCAAGTAGAGCTTGTCGCTTTCTCTGGCGGTACCGAAGCATTCCGTAAGGGTAGCGAATATGAAGAAGCCCTTCTAGCCTTACTGAAAAAGGGGGTTATAGTTGCGCAGTGCTTAAATACCCTTCAAGAGCGCAAAATTGAAAAAGGTGAATTGTTTGATTTCTTGGCTTATGTGCCTACCGGCAATGGGGAGTTGCTGATTCGCGCCAATGAAGGCTGGACAATCATTAAACCCTAAAACTTAAAGCCTACACCCAAATCTTAAACCTTGAAAATTAAGCGCACATACTTAAAACTTAAAATATGAAAAAAGCATCACAAAGAAAGATACCCCTGTTTATGCTCCTGCTAACGGGTATGGCCAGTACCGTCGTAAATGCACAAGATAAATATCGCTATGACCCGCCCTGGAATACGCCACCAAAATCGGCCGTCGAGTTTACGATAAAAGGCATAAATAATGTTCCCGATTTATACGGCGATATTGTTGACCCACAATTGGTGGTATTTTTTGCCGGTAATCAATTTATGTGTATAGACGAACTACTGGATGGCTTCAAAAAGAAACACCCGCAGATCGAACGTATATTTGCCGAAACGCTGCCACCGGGGATACTGGCGCAGCAGATTGAAGGCGGCTCCCTGACCATTGGTAACCTTCGTATCACGCATAAACCCGATGTGTACACGGCCGGAAAAACACGTGTAGAATCCATGATGTCTCATTTTAATCGTGTAGAAAGCTATGCTTACAACAAACTGAGTTTAATGGTACCTCGCGGTAATCCGCAAAATATACAGAGTTTAGCTGATTTAGAGAAGAGTGCTGTTCGGGTTAGTATGCCGAACCCGGCATGGGAAGGTATTGGCCGACAGATAGAAATCGCCTATAAGAAAGTCGGTGGAGAGAAATTACATCAGGCGGTTATGAAGACAAAGGTCGACGAAGGTACCACCTACCTCACGCGTATACACCACCGCGAGAGTCCACTGCGTATTCTATACGACGACAGCGATGTGGCCCCTGTATGGACCTCGGAGGTGTTATACCAGCAAATGATAGGCCACCCTGTAGAGGAAATAAAAATTCCGCAGCAGCATAATATCCGCTCCACTTATATGGCTGGAAGACTGAAAAATGCTCCTCGGCCAGGTGCTGCGGATTTATTTATGGATTACCTAATTTCGGATGAGGCAAAAGCTATTTATCGTAAGTATGGTTTCGACGTAGACGAAAAATAACGCATTTTTTTAGTAATATTGATTATGATTAACGCAGATTTCAAGATTTTGGTGTTTATTGCCGCAGCCAGGCATCTCAACTTCACACGTGCAGCGAAGGAGATGAACATCTCCCAACCTGCTGTCAGCAAAAATATCCAGGAACTTGAACTGCAAGCCGGCCGTAATCTTTTTGAACGCAATGGACACCGACTGGCACTCACCGAAGCCGGACAGCTTATGCTGGAGCATGCCCTTAAACTTACCGCCGTATATGAAAACCTGAACTGCGAAATGGGCATGCTTGATGGTGTTCTTGCCGGAGAGCTTCGGTTAGGATCTAGCACCACCTTATCGCATTTTATCTTGCCTGCGATATTGGCCAACTTTCACTTGGATTTCCCCAATATTAACCTGAAGGTGCTGCATGGCAACTCCAGAACGATTGAGGATTGGTTAATGAATAAAACCATTGATCTCGGTGTTGTTGAAGGGCTCTCCGATAACCTCTCCTTAAAGTATGAAACCTTCCTGAAGGATGAGGTGGTATTGGTAACACGAAAGGGTAACCCTAAACTTGCAGGTCGTGAATCTATTACCCCCGAGCAGCTCCTCGATTTTGAATATGTCTTTCGCGAACAGGGTTCGGGTACGAATGATGTGATCCGAAAAGCCATAACTGCCACAGGAATCGACTGGCAGGGACTTTATGTTAAGGTATATATTGCCAGTACCGAAAGCATTAAAAATTTCCTGCTTAACACAGATTGCTTTTCCTTCCTTTCTATACATGCCATATGCAAGGAGCTTAAACAGGGTGAACTGCAGGTCGTCGATGTAGAAAACTTTAGTATGGAGCGTAACTTTTACTTTGTGCGCCCTCATGGGGTTATCGGTCAATTGCCCGAGGCTTTCCGTAGGTATGCCTATCAAAGATTTGCCAAAAACGGCGTTTTCAATCCGCAGGAGAAATAATAATTCCTTTAAATAAAATTTGTCAATTGTATAAAATCCAATATATTTGCATAACTAGTTATGTAGTTTATTATACAATATAATTTGAAATGGATTTTTTTAATAGAACTGGCAAAATGGCCTTGGGAAGTCGTTTGAGACTTTTAACGGCAAAATTTACGGACGACGCCGTAAAGATTTACGATTTATACAACAGCAATGTTTCGGTAAAATGGTTTCCCGTATTATTTGTATTATCCGATGGCAGCGAAAAAACCATTACCGAGATTGCCGACGAAATCGGGCACTCGCAACCTTCGGTAACAAAATTAACCAAGGAAATGGCGAAAGCCGGCTTACTAAATAACAACCTTAAAACCAGCGACAAACGTCGAAACATGGTTAGTTTATCGGAGGATGGACAGTCGGTTATAGACCATATTATACAGGTGCAGGGTATCGATGTGGAAGCCGCAATTGATGGACTTATCCGTGAAGCGAACCATAACTTATGGGAGGCTATTGCCGAATGGGAGTTTTTACTGGAACAGAAATCGCTGTTTAGACGGGTGCAGGAGCAGAAAAAGGACCGTGAAAGCAAAAATGTGCAGATTGTTCCGTATAGCGCCATGTATCAGTCTGCCTTTAAGGCTTTAAATGAAGAGTGGATATCGACCTATTTTGAAATGGAGGAAGCAGACCATAAGGCGCTGGACAATCCTGAGGATTATATATTAAATAAGGGCGGTAAAATATTGGTGGCGCTGTATCAGGGTGAACCTGTTGGTGTATGTGCCTTGATAAAAATGGAAAATGCACCCTTCGATTATGAAATGGCAAAAATGGCTGTATCGCCAAAGGTACAGGGTAAAAGCATAGGTTTTCTGCTGGGAACGGCCATTACAGATCTGGCCACGGAATTGGGGGCAGCGAAAATTTTTCTGGAAAGTAATACGGTATTGAAACCTGCCATCAACCTTTACCATAAATTGGGATTCCAAAAGATTTCGGGTTTCCCCTCCCCGTATAAACGCTGTAACATTCAAATGGAGCTTAATCTTCCTAAATAATCCTTACTTATACGTTTTATTAACGGGCAATAGGATCACGCAAATCAGACCGAACTACAGATTACGCAAATAGGCTACTTTTACAAAGAAAGTAGCTTGTTTTAATTCCTGGATAGCGCGACAGGCTTAGCCATTGGGATAATCCTGATTTGTACTATTTTTCTTTGCTTGGGCAACCATATGCTGCTTACAAACGTTTTAGGTATAGACATATGAAAAAAACAACTATCCTATTATTCCTTATCCTGCTTAAATTTGTTCTGCATTATTTTCTGATTGCTGCGGATTATGAGTTACATCGCGATGAATTTTTACACCTGGATCAGGCCAATCACCTGGACTGGGGTTTCACTTCTGTCCCACCCTTCACCTCCTGGGTTTCCCTGCTTATTAAAATATTGGGAAATGGCATTTTTTGGATTAAATTTTTCCCCGCATTATTTGGGGCACTTACGATTTTGTTAGTCTGGAAAACAATTGATACGCTAAAAGGTGGTACCTTTGCTTGCCTATTTGGGAGCTGCTGCCTTATCTTTTCGTCGCTTCTGGGTATCAATGTATTGTACCAACCCAACTCCTTCGATGTATTATGCTGGACCGCATTTTATTACTGCAGTATAAACTATATTAACCGTAATAGAAGTAAGTACCTTTATTTTATGGCATTTGTATTTGCCCTTGGTTTTTTAAATAAATACAGCATTGTATTCCTCTTACTTGGCTTTATTCCTGCCCTCTTGCTTAGCAAAGAAAGGAAGGTATTTGGCAATAAACACCTATATTATGCAGCGGCCCTCGCCTTTATTCTTATCCTGCCCAATTTAATTTGGCAATACCAACAGCATTTTCCGGTGTTCACGCATATGCAGCAATTAGCGGCCACACAATTGGTACATGTAAACCGTGGTAACTTTATTGCAGCGCAGTTTCTGTTTTTTCCGGGTACTTTTCCTGTTGTTCTAATCGCCTTTTGGGCATTATTATACGATAGTCGCTTTCAAAAATACCGGGTTTTCCTTTATTCATTTAGCATTACCCTTGGTATCTTCTTATTTTTCAAGGCTAAGTCTTATTATGCCTTCGGCCTATACCCGATATATATTGCATTTGGTGCTGTGTATTTAGGCCGCTGGATTAAAAAACCAGCTCCTGTTTTAAAAACAGCCTTAGTAAGCTGGGTTATTATTTCTTTTATTCCGCAATATCGCCTTGCATTTCCCAAACATAGTCCGGCCTACATAGTGCAACATCCCGAGAAATATCGTAAACATGACCTGTTAACCTGGGAGGATGGCAAACAGTATCCCCTGCCGCAGGATTTTGCCGATATGCTGGGCTGGAAGGAGCTGGCCAGAAAGGTTGATAGTATTTATTTGGGTATGCCTTATCCAAAAAATACCCTGATATTATGCGATAGTTACGGGCAGGCTGGTGCGATTAATTATTACTCTACGCTGGGATTACAGGCGGTTTCTTTCGAGGCTGATTATATAAACTGGTTTAACCTGCGACCGACTTATCGGAATCTTATACGCGTTAAATATGCATGGGAAAGGGAAGCCGAAATGGCTGGTACGGGGCCCATTTTTGAGCATGCCGCCTTGGCGGATTCCATAACGACAGCGTATGCGCGCGAAAATGGAACCTTAATTTTCAGCTTTACTGGAGCCAAAATCAATATCACGGATAGAATAAAACAAGAAATTGAAACAAAAAAAAATACACCATGAAAAGGGATTGCTTCACTAGTGTAGAAAATATAAAACAGGCAACAAATTAAACTACAAGTAAATAAAAAAGAGAAATGTACTGCGTAAACCCTGGCTTTATATAAAGAAGTAATAAAGAAACCATAGCACGTATAGGAATTTAACAGTAAGTTAACATTAAAAAGGTAGTTTAGTAGGATGTTTACACTTATAATCCCAATTCTAATCTTCGCGGTACTGTTGGCCTTACTCAATATGGACTCCATTAAGAAGGCTTTATTATTTGTAGTGCTTATAGGCTGCACAGTCTTATTTATCTATTCCTGCCTTAACTTTCCGGGACTTAGCGCCATTGGCACTTCCTTATTTATCGTTGCTGGGGTACGGCTGGCACGAAATCTATAGTTAGCGTATAGATAACCTACTTATCGAGGCTGATGCCGAAGGAGAAAACGGCTTATTTTCAGTTGTAAGGCTGAACAGTTTGCAGCCTTACAACTGAAAATAAGCCTTCGGTGGCATACCCGAGAATTTACGGAAATCTTTTATGAAATGGTTGTCGTCGTAATAGCCATTTGTTAGTGCTACCTGCATTAGATCTTTCGTACCTGCGGGTTGCAAATCTAGATAGGCTGCTAAAAAGCGCTTCATTAAGAGGTATTCTTTGGGCGAAGTACCGATGTACCTTTTAAAGTTTCTTTCTAACCATTTATAATTTAAACTGCCGGCATAGCCCAAAAGCAGATCTTTTACCGTAAGTACAGGTTGCGAATCGATATACAGCAGGATGTCTTCCAAAATTTTGGGACTGCGGATGGCTGTGGATTGCTGCTGTACCTGGATAAGAAATTTACTGACCACAGAAATCTGCTGTGCTATAGAGGAGGTTTTGTAAAAATCGCTATAGAGGTTCGCGACCTGCGGACCGGCAATGTCAGAAAAATTAAATATTTGTTCTTTTGCCCCTACTGCATCATCCTGATTAAAGAGGGTAAAAAATGCCTGTGGATAAAAACGCACTACCAGGCACTTTTCGTCCGGGAATGTAGATTCGCAATAGGTATTTCTAACGACGCCTGCACAGACCCAAACATGACTTACTGTACGCTGCTGCCCTCCGGTATGTATGGTGGTAACAGCTGTATGTTTCGGCATAAATACCAGCACCGGAAAACCATCGTTAAAGAATAATTGCCGACCGCCAGGATGTGCTGCGCCATCGTACACATAAAAACCCTCAACAACATTATCGAGCTCCTCCGCTGCAGCATACTTGATTATATCGCCTGCTTGATCGAAATCGGGGTTTATATGTTTAAAAAAGTGAATCGGCATAGGTCACAAAAATAGCAATTCGCGAGGATACTCACTCAAATGTCTAAGTTATACTATTGTCATCTTACCATAGGTCCTACTTTTGTACCTATAATTTTAAGACATGATCATAACGGATAAAAAAGATATACAGGGTATGCAGCAGGTTAGTGATGCGGTGGCCCTTACATTAAAGAAAATGCTCGCGTATGCGAGTCCGGGAATGAGCACCTTGGAGCTCGATACCTATGGCGGAGCGCTACTGGCTGAATTTGGTGCACGATCGGCCCCAAATCTGGTGTACAAATTTCCAGGGTTTACCTGCATAAGTATAAATAATGAGGTATGCCATGGCATCCCTAATGCCAGAAAAATTATACAGCATGGCGATGTGTTGAATATTGATGTGTCGGCAGAGTTACATGGTTATTGGTCTGATAACGGATGTTCCATGGTTGTAGGCGAGGATTTACATCAGCAGCAAAACCTTGTAAACTGCTCACGAAATATTCTTAAAAATGCGATTAGCCGTATTCGCACTGGTGTGCGTATAAACGAAATTGGCGATTTTATAGACAAAGAGGCCCGTAAAAACGGATATAAGGTTATTAAAAATCTAGCAGGACATGGTGTGGGAAGGGCTTTACACGAGCAGCCTGATAATTTATTAAATTACAAAGATCGCCAGGATACTCGCCGCTTTCGGAAAGGTGCTGTTATTGCTTTGGAAACTTTTATTAACACCCACTCTAGTTATGCTATTACGCTACCTGATGGTTTTACCATGCTGGGCAATAATGGAGGTTTTGCCGTGCAACATGAACATACCGTACTGGTGACCGATGGTTTACCGCTTATCCTGACGGAGAAAAATGATATTTGGGAGTTGTAAGGAACATAACACACGAAATACAATATTTTATACTGTTATAAGCAGTACATTATGGATTTCCTCGATTTATTGTTTACGTTAAATCGAGGAGATTCCAATGCATGGCTACCTGGCCTGGTACGCAACAACGCTTACCGTGGCAATTGCGGTCTATCCATTTTATAGGCCGTAGCGGTAATACTTTCCAAGAAAGCGGCAAGGGCATCGATTTCTGTGGCCGATAAGCCCAGGGGTTTCATCAACGGGTCTGTAACCGGAAAAAGCGGGTCTTGCTGTTTTTCTTCTTCGGTAGGGTTTACCATCTGCATTCCGCTATTATACATGGAGAGCAATCCTTTTATATCGTCGAAAAGACCGGTATGCATCCACGGAAAAGTATGCATCACATCGCGTAACATAGGCGTTTGAAAACGTCCGACATCTTTCGGGTCTTTTGTTATTGCGTAGCGCCCTAAATCTTGCAGCTCTCGTTTGTAATAGGTTAAACCGATATTATGGAAATCGTGGTCTGTAAAATAAGGGCCATTATGACAATTCATACAGCGTGCTTTGGTACGAAATAGGTGTAAACCCTGGATTTCCTGATCACTAAGCTTCGCATAATCGCCATCGACAAATTCATCAAAGCGACTGCGGCGCCCTTTGATGGTGTTTTGAAAGGCACGCAAGGCCTCCAGCATACGCGTTACCGTAACTTTGGTATCACCGAAGGCATTTTTAAAATATACCTCATAACCCCGTATAGCCGCAATTTTACGCGGCAAACGTTTAAGATCTGCGGCCATTTCATGCTGTGCCAGCAGTGGCCCTAAAGCTTGCTCCTCCAAGGAGGATGCCCTGCCGTCCCAGAACAAGGCCTTCCGCTGCGCTACATTGATAATGGATATGGTATTTCTTGGCCCCTGCCTATGGTCGTTGCCCAATGCGATATCGCGGCCATCTGCCCAGCCCAACTGCGGGTCGTGACAGCTGCTGCAGGAGACTTGATTAGATCCCGACAAACGAGGATCAAAAAATAAAAGCTTCCCCAATGCCGGCAATGGCTTTTGCTGCTCTTCTAAAAAGGAAACATCATAGGGTAATGCCGCCAACTCCTGCCATACCACCGCTGAGTCTAGGGTTGGCTTTGGCCATTTTGCAATCGGTTTACTATACAGAACCCGTAATTGCTCGTTCTGGTCTAGGGCGCTATCAAAATTTAAAAATACCAAAACAAAAGGTGCCACCAACGGCAAAATATACTTCAACTTAATCATCACAAAACTACCTCAAAATCTTACAAAACTATGCCCAACCGTAGCGAGCCTCTTGCATTATACTGCCCTTGATCGAAATGAACAACAGCCATTTCTGCCCCTACCTTCCCTATTAACCGCTTAGACACAGGGAAATAGTAACTGCCCCGCAACGCGTAGCGGCTATGTGCCGCACTGTAATAATTAAACTGCTCCTGAATTAGCGTTGTTAACCCTGCTGTGGCCAAAGCCTGAGGCATGGTTAAATCGGCATGGAGAAAATCGGATCGCTGGAGCCCTAAATCGACATCCCAGAGGCTGCGCATTGTCCTTTGACGCATCAACCCTGTGGTAAAACCATAACTTATTTTTTCCCATTGCATCGTGCGCTGTTGGGGATTATAAGATAGCTTATCCATCGTCATATCGAGTGTGGGGTTTACCCGCCATCGCCATCCTGACCTTAACGGATAGCTTACCGTTATACCCACTGCTGCCTGGTATACCCGATGACTGAAATCCTGAAGCTCTCCAATTTTCACATAGTTACTTCCTGTAGGATTATCAAACAAATAGCTGCGCCCGGATCGTTCGTAGTGACCACCGCTTAGCTGCGGTATCCAAGTAAACTTGCCACTACTGCCAACATATCCCAACTGCCCCTGTACCGACCGGGTATGGGCTTCAGATACCGGCAAAGACCGTAGGTTGGTGATGCTTTTATCTATATAAAAACGCTGGGCTACCAAGGAACCATAAAGCCCCTTGTCGGCTATAGGCTGCCACTGCAGGCCTATTCCGTTCATATGCCCTATATAATAGGTCTCCGAATTTTTTCCCCAGAATAGTTTCTGATCTACACCCATGCCAATTAAATGAAAAAATGCAGGTGCAGAAATAGGACTAGCAATGCTTACGGTATTATTTTGCGTGTAATAGCGATAATCGTAGTGCAGCGCAAGCCTATACCTCCCCACAGGCCTCGACATACCGACCGACAAGGTTAAATCGGAACTTGTATTATGCGTACGTGGATCGACAGAGCGGTATAATAAAGCCGCGGTGTACGCACCCGAAACGGAAAACGTTTGTTTGCCGACCTCCCTGTTGTACCCCCCAGCAAAATGGTAAAACTCATTGTTTTGGTCTCCACCTACGCTATCCGCCAATACATAGGGGTACACCCAAGACAAATCTGATGTTTCATTCCAGCGAACAGCCTTCGACCGCTGATTTCCATAACGCCCCGCACCCCAGATTGAGCTCCAACGGTCCAAACGTCGGAAACTATGTACCGCCAAACCGTAATGCTGCAACCCCTTACCCTGTTGGGGGTCAAACAGGGTCTTTCGCTGCGTAGCATACAACAGCTCAACTGTCGAAACCTCGGCTGTACTATCGCTATGCCGTAACACAGCGTTCACCCCTGCCTGCTGGCGTTTCAGCACAGACTGGTCCAGGTAATTACGCTGCAGCTGTTCCCAGTTTGTTGCCAAACTATCCTGCTGTTGCGCCCATACCATCGTACAGGAAGCCAGCGACAGTAATGCCGCTATCCTCATTTTCACAAAATAATCCTGAAACTCCGGCATGCTTAATTTTTCAACGAAGGCTGCACCTCTGCATCAAAATCGACACTCGAATTATTGGTATCTTTCAGCCTACGGTGCCCTGCAGCTGAGGTGCCAATCACCTTTCTACGCACACTTTTACCGTAGCGAGAGGTGTCGCCGGAATACTTGCCGCAGTAGGTCCAGCCCCTATCCAAACTTACTGCTGTAACCAACCATTTAAACTCGGATGCCACGGAAAGATTCACCGCATCAATGACCCATTCGTTCGGAATTTTATAGGCCAAATCTTCCATATCAAAACTAAAGTCACCCTCCACAAATTTGTAGCTATACGCATAGGTAAAATCGCTTAAATAAACAGCCTTACTTACAGGAATACGCGCTAAAATAAAACTCTGAAAACCACGGTTGTTTATAACAATTCGATCAAATAAAGCCTCCAAGTTTGGCACATTCGGGTTATCGATTGTTTCATCATCATCAGGCGCAACAATTTCAAAATCCGCCTGGCTGAGATTTATTGCCAAACGATTGAACTCCTTATGATTAATAGCACTTTCCGCAATAACGATAGCTCCACCAGGCTGCACCGGATATGTTTTTCCATTCCCCGGAATTACCATTACCGCATCGACCGCAACGGCCTCCTCCATAATATTAGGCTTGTAATCACGCTTATCCACCGTTTGAAATGCTGTCGTTGCTATCACCAAGCCATCCGCATACAAAACACGTTCACTGTTATTATACAATTTTATGTAGCGGTCGCCCAAATATTGCTGATTCTCCGGGGTTAGAGATCCGGTGAAATACAACTCCTCAATAACAAAGTCTAGTTGATTGTTTACCACATAAAGCTTCAACGAAAGCCGCTCCTGTCCGGCAACAACTTTAGCGCCCTGCAATAGACCTGCAATGGCTACCTCTTCCTTAACACCCTGCACTACATAGCTGGCCTTACCCTCCACCTGTATCGTATACACACCCAGAGGCAAGTTTTCCGTAAAACTTAAGTCGGTACCCTTCCATTGCAACTCCATGCCCGTGTTGGTCTCTTTTAATGTCGCCGTTAGCGATTCGATAAGCAGGTGGCTCATTTCTGCAGGCTTTTCCAACTGTATAACAACAAGATTTCCGGTATTCATTTCGGTAGTTGTATCTTTTTTACAGGCAAAAAAACCTACTAATACCACAGCAAGTAGCATTAAACCTATTCTATTTATTTTCATAATTTTTAACGTATTTAAATGTTCAAATTTATTTCCATTCCAAAATATGGGCTATTAATTCCGCGGGCACGAAAGTCTACACCATTTACGGTATAAGACTTATTATACTGCAGCAAGCGATTTACATACATCGCCATACGAATTTTAGCGCCTATATTTTTTGTTGCTTTAAAGTTTACATACATCGTCATGGGAACCCGGGATACGGCGAAGGCATTATCGGCATAATTAACAATAAGCTGTTTTAAAGCAGGGTCTTGTGCGGCTCTATCCGTAAAAGGATAGCGGTTGCCATTGCCGTCGATATACGCTACAGGCCTTCCATTTTCATAGGCACTTTGATTGGTTCTAAACCACTGCACCTGCAGCGATGTTAAAAATGCCATCCCGATACGGGGGAAATAATTATCGACAAAAAGCTTACTATGGAACACCTGGTTTTTAAAGCCCTTATCGGTTAAATATAACCCCAAATATTGCTGACGCTGTCCATCGATAATAATCGTACTCCGCGGATTATTATACAGCATTCGGCTATTGCCATACTGCGATTTAAACCAAGCACCATCGGCCGTAAGTTTGGTATTTAAGAAAGTAAACCTTGGACTCGACAGCTGAAACTCTACCCCTTGTTTATGGATGCTTGAGCCATTCTCAACCTTTGGATAAAGGGTCAGAATAGTCCTGTCCTGATAGGGTAATGCATAAATATCTGGTGCTGCAGTAATCGTACTGGGATCCAGATGACTCGTTTGATAGGTTTTAGCATGCAACACCGTATAATCCGACATGTTGCGGAAGCCATTATGCATCGACTCATCAAAAAGCGATGCCACAAGATTTACCCCAGCATACGTTGCCTGCATACGCAGTTCTTTTTTTAAGGTACTCGCCGGCGTCAGGCTGTAATTTGTGGGATCTAATGACTGTGTAAGAAAATTGATGCGTCGAAATTCAGGGGTATCATGAAAGTAGTTCAATTGCACGATATCCCAATACACCGTATTGGGCGAAATCTGCGCCATAACTGGTTTTTGAGAAGCCCTTCCCACACCTGCGCCAACCGTTATCTTCAAGGGATTTCCCGCTATATCAACAGCCGGAAAATGCCAGGCTATATTAAAGCGCGGGTCAACATACCAATGGTTCAACATGCTGTAAGCAGCGGGTAAACCCAAAATTTTATTGGCACGGAGCCCCAGCAAGGCTTCGATGCTGTGCGCTGCAAGACTGTACTTCAGCTGATCTTCAACAAAAAAACTTAGCTCCTGGCTGGCAGGAATATCCTTAAACGCCCGTGGGCGCACATCCATCTGCGGGGATAAGGGGCGCATAGGATCGAAAACATGTCCTTGACCTATATTTTTATCCATCGACCATTGGGCGCCCACAAGCCAATTCTGCGTTAGCTTTTTCCAGGTAAAAAAATGCTCACTTTCCAGATTACCATATAGATTTAAAGGCTTCCCATCTACCTGAAGGTGGGCCGTATAGTTGCCCGGCAAAAAGATACCATCGTGCACCCCATCTTCCCTACCGGGCGATATCGCTGTAGCCTGCTCCAGCTGTACCCATTTCACCCGATCGATACGATCTTGCTCCAAGTGTAAGGAATGATTAAGCGTAATTTTTCTAAACCAACTTGCCTTGGGTCTACTTACACTTAAGTGCTGCGACAGGTTACCTGTTTTATTCTTCGCAGCATAGCGATCCACTTCAGCATAGCCTATGTCGCTATCCTTTTTTTCCTTATCCAAAGTCGATGATAAATCTAGGGCCGCCATCCATTTCCACTGTTGCCCAGAGGCATCCTGCCAGTTACTATCCCATTTAAACATGGCCGTTAACCGGCTGTAGTTTTCCAGCGGATTGGTCGGGCTATCTTTAGCTTTCAGGTAGTCTATGCCTACATTTACAAACTTATTGGCACCCACCGCAAGACCCTTACCGGCATAAAATAACTTACTCAATCCGTCGGATTTAAAGCGTAAGGTCAAGGGCGATCCAGCAGATTTCCGACTTATCTTTACTAAACCAGAAGTTAAGTTACCATAACGTACCGACGGTATACCGCGGATAACCTCCACCTCCTGGATATTATCGGTAGCTATGGCGCGTAAATCAATCCCCTTGCCCAGCATATTGCGTGAGCCACTAACGGTACGCCTGGTTTGGCTTTCACCAATTGTTGCCTGCATATTGGCATGGCTCGACAGCGGTGCCCCGTCTATCATAAATGCAACACCCAAACTAGACGACTCATATCCAGGTTCATTAACGCCAACCTCACGCAGCTGCATGGTATTTGCGGCCGTCAATACCGGATCTTTGGCCATGCCCCCCGGCAACAGCTCTAAAAGATCCGAAAAACTACTGGGCTGCAACATCTTCAAGGCTTCACGTGTGATCCAGGTGCTGCTGCTGAGCCTATTCGTTTCCTGTCCGGTTACGACGACTTCTTGAAGGTATTGTTTCTCACTTTTTAGACCTACCGACATTAGGGTTGATACCGTATCTGCACGCAGCTCCTTGGTGTACGATTGGTACCCCAGTAAAGAAAAGGATAGCTGTAATTTATCGGTTTGCGGTAAAGTTAATACGGCGATACCCTCTTTATTGGTAATTATAGCTTGTGCCTTCCATTTTATATTTACTCCAGCCAGCCCTTTACTTGTCGTACCATCTACGACACGGACCTTTATAATTCTGCTCTCCTGACCAACGCCAACCAAAGGCAGTAAAAACTGAAATACGACTAAAACCACACTTATTTTTCCAACGGCCCTGTTATATAATCCAACCTGCACTGTATTTTATTTTTATTTAGTCTAAATAGATTTTCCGCAAAAGTATAAAATATTTGGCATTACGGAAATTAAATGTTTTATTTTTCTGTTCCATATAGCTACCTTAAAATAATATTCTGACCAGCAACTATAGTCGTCCATTAAACCCGGTCTTGCTAATCGAGCAAACAAAATTACTTAGTGGCAAATCTCTTACTTAACACAGTGTAAGCATTTGCTAAAAAAAAGCTTCAAGAGACTGCGAGGAAGCGTCTTTCAGCCTTACAAAAATGGGCTCTTGCCTAACCGAATTTTATAAAGACTAGAAGGGTAATTCTGTTTGTAGTAAAGCATGCCCAACTGTGGATATGCCAGCTTCCTAAGGAAAATACCGTAACATGCAAAAGACACCTGCACTTTGAATACCATTTTCTTCAATTCGGATACTTAAACTGCTGCCGATAGCGTGATATTTGTTCACTAAAGTAAATTAAAGCTGCTATCATGAACAGTACTATACTTATAACCGGGGCCTCTTCTGGAATTGGAAAGGCTACTGCATTGTATTTTGCAGCGCGGGGTTGGCAAGTTATTGCCAGTATGCGTGATACCACGGATGCCAAAGCCTGGGGCGACAGGGAGAATATTTTTTTGCAACAGCTGGACGTTTGTGATGCCCATAGCATCGAAAAGGGAATTGCCGCCGGAATAGCTAAATTCGGGAAAATCGATGTATTGGTAAACAATGCAGGTTATGCGCAATATGGGATTTTCGAAAGCATTCATGAGGATCAGATGCGCAAGCAATTTGAAGTCAATGTTTTTGGCGTTATGCGGACTACAAAAGCTATATTGCCCCATTTTCGGGAACAGCAAAACGGAATCCTCGTTAATATCAGTTCGGGTACTGGGCGTTTTACCGTTCCTTTGATGTCGCTGTATAGCGCAACAAAATTTGCGATTGAGGGTTTCTCCGAGTCTCTCGCTTATGAATTAAAGGCTCAAAACATCCGTGTAAAAATTATTGAACCGGGAAGCACGGCGTCTAACTTTCACCATACCTTAACGGCAGAGGCTGCCGAAAATAGCACCTTACCCGATTATGAGGCTTACCGCAGCACCTTGGAGAAACGAATGTCCGAAATACGGGAAAAATATGCTACACAGGCTTCTACGCCTGCAGCCATTGCGCAAACGATTTTTGAGGCGGTAACCGACGGAAGCGATAGGCTTCGTTATGTTGCTGGAGATGATATCTTACCCTTTATTGCGCTACGGACTTCCAGCTCTGAACAGGAATACCAGGAGACTATGCAAAAACAGTTTTCCGTAGACTAATTGCAAGACCTTTGGTTTTAGGTATGCCTTATCGGCGTATCGCCTTTGCCTTGTCAATGGTATCGGCAAGCGGTACTTAACACTATAAAAATAGAGGATATACATATTTTAAACACCTAAAAAGAGCATCCTATAATCCTCTGGATGACGCAATATATAGTATATGAAAAATAAGCTATTGGCATATTTAAAATGGAGCGCTACGGTTAAAACATCTTGGATAGGAACCGTGTTGCGCATTTTGGTGGGTTTGCTGCTATTGTTGGCCGGGATAAGCCATTTAACCGCGTCGAGCGTAGAGTTTGCAAAGTTGGTTCCCGCCTGGATGCCGCTGTCGCATACCTTTATTGTTCTATTTTCGGGTCTTATCGAAATACTATTAGGGTTGGCATTAATTGCTTTATCCGGTAAAAAGGTTTTGTTTGGTTGGTTAACGGCTATTTTTCTGCTGCTGGTTTTTCCAGCAAATATTAACCAATACCTCAACCATATTGATGCCTTTGGGTTAGAGACGGATCAAGCGCGTTTTATGCGTTTATTTTTTCAGCCGGTATTGATTCTTTGGGTCCTCGGGTCTACGGCGGCATTAAAGTCTGCTATACACTATAAAAGCGCTAGGTAAAAGCAGGCTTAATGCCTGCTCCTGGTCTTGCCAAAAGTGCACGCAGGATTTATCGGCGTTAGGTTTAAAAAATATCCCTAAAACTTATAATCTGTTGTACCTTTACCCTAACAAAGTGTTGCGATGAAAAATATCAGTTCCATATCCGAATTTCATAATCTTCTGGGCTTACCCAAGCCCCTACATCCGTTGATTAGCTTAATAGATGTTACGGCGATGCAAATTTCGGACGATGCTATTTGGAAAAAATTTACCGTAGACTTTTATAGCATATCCTTAAAAAGGGATGTCAAAGCTAAAATAAAATATGGCCTGCAGTACTATGATTTTGATAAGGGTACGATGAATTTCCTCGCACCCAAACAAATTCAGTCGCTAGTTGTCGAGGAGGCTAATGCCATTACAAAAAACTGTGGCTTCGGGTATATGCTGATGATTCATCCTGATTTTTTATATAAACATCCACTAGCGATGGCTATAAAAAACTATGGTTTCTTTTCCTATTCCTTGAATGAGGCTTTACATCTTTCGGAAAGAGAGGAGCGTAATATTATGGAAATCTTCCAAAAGATAGCGCTTGAATATCAATATATAGACCGTCATACGCAAGATATTATCTTGTCGCAGATCGACTTGCTGCTGCAGTATAGTAACCGCTTTTACGAACGCCAGTTTTTCACCCGTAAAGCGGTAAATAGCGACCTGCTAGCTAAGATGGAAAGTATACTGAATACTTATTTTGAGCAGAAGTTAACGCTAGAAAATGGATTGCCTACGGTAGAATATATCGCTTCTAAGCTTCGTGTTACCCCACATTATTTAAGTGATATGTTGCGTAGCTTAACCGGACAGAGTGCACAAACACATATTCACGAAAAAACGCTGGAGAAGGCCAAAGAGTACCTGTTGGCGACGGAATTATCTGTTGCAGAAATTGCTTACTTATTGGGGTTTGAGTATCCACAGTCCTTTCATAAGTTGTTTAAAAGGAAAACCCAGATGTCGCCTTTAGCCTTCCGCTCAAATTTTAATTCCTAATACCTAAACCTTATTCCTAAACCTTATTCCTAAGAATGCTGTGCCTATAGACAGGCGTCCCAGCCTTTAAGATGTTATACTTTATACCCGCAATTTGCCGAGCGACAGTAGACGCGCTGGGCCTATTGCGGGTTTTAGCTTGCACTTTAGCTAAGAAAATAGGAATATGTGTTACTTTTTGCTGTTTTTGGTATTACTGTAGGCAATATTGCGTTCAATTTTATGCGCCGGACGGCTCCACCGTTCTTTTTCCTCGCTTTGTAATGCGCCACTATTCCTTACCTCAGCGTCGTCTTGTCTTTTTGGCGGCGCACCTTTTGCAAAGGGCTGCTGCGGTTTTAAGCCTAATAGTTTAAACAGCTGCATATCTTCATGGATATCGGGGTTCGCTGTGGTTAGTAATTTATCGCCAGCAAATATCGAGTTCGCTCCAGCAAAGAAGCACATCGCTTGCCCTTCCTGCGACATCTGGGTACGCCCAGCCGATAAACGGACCTGCGCCTGGGGCATAACAATACGTGTGGTCGCTACCATGCGTATCATATCCCATATCTGTACGACTTGTTGTTCCTCCAATGGTGTTCCCTCTACCGGCACTAATGCGTTTATTGGCACCGACTCGGGGTGTGGATTTAAGGAGGATAGGCTTACCAGCATTTCTGCCCGATCCTGTAGGGTCTCTCCCATGCCGATAATGCCACCGCTGCATACCGTTACATTGGTTTTACGCACATTGGCGAGTGTCTTCAAGCGGTCCTCATAACCGCGGGTAGAAATAATCTCCTTATAGTATTTTTCGGAGGTATCCAAGTTATGGTTGTAGGCGTATAAACCTGCATCGGCAAGGCGCTGCGCTTGATTTACCGTTAACATCCCTAAGGTACAACAGACTTCCATGTTTAAGCTGTTTACGGCACGTACCATGTCGAGTACCTCTTCAAATTCTGGCCCGTCTTTTACATTACGCCAGGCAGCACCCATACATATTCTTGAAGACCCTGCGGCTTTTGCGGCCATAGCCTTTTCTTTTACTTCGCCGATAGTCATTAGATCATTGCCCTTAATATTGGTGTGGTAGCGTGCTGCTTGCGGACAATAGGCACAATCTTCGGGACATCCACCGGTTTTAATGGATAATAGGGTCGAAACTTGCACGCTATTGGGGTCGTGGTACTCGCGGTGTATTTGTGCTGCCTTATAAAGCAGATCCATTAGGGGTAGGTTGTAAATAGCTAGAATTTCTGCTGTTTTCCAATTGTGTTGTATCATCTGTCTCTATGTAATTCGCCCTGGCTTTACTGCCCTGGAGTAATAAATTTGTACCCGACAAATGTATTTTATTGTGTAGAGTTAGCTATAGTCCGGTTACTAATTTATAGATAGTCCGGACGCTGGGTTTACTTGAAGGTAAGTTGTTAACCGATTAGATATACGGCGCATATTTGCTACTATACCGCAGTAAAAATGGCTTACAAAAATGGGATTGTAGGGCATGGTTTGGGATCGTTAATACGCTCCTCCAAGATTTAGGTTTAGCCTTGTACTTCGATTGTATCCTAAATTAAATGCTGCCTATTGAAAATTTACATGGTGCTGCTACCCTATATATAGTATGGTCCACAACGTAGCCACTGCCATGACCACCCAGAGCAATACGCCTTGTACCAAAGGCTTGAAGCCCACCGTTTTTAACACCTTAAAGTTTAATCCGCAGCCAATTAAAAAGAGCGTTACGGTAAGCCCTGTTTTTGCCAGCGCAACGGCATAATGATGGTATGCTTGCACAAAGGGTATATAACTATTGGCAACCATAGCCAGGACAAATAGTCCGATAAAATATGGAATTTTCACTTTCGCGCCTTTATTCTTAAAGATAAAGGTGGAGATGAATGCCAGTGGTATAATCCACAGTGCCCTGGCCAACTTTACAGTTGTTGCAATTTCCAAAGCTTCGGTACCATATACCCCCGCTGCACCTACGACCGAGCTGGTATCGTGTATGGCGAGTGCACACCAAATCCCAAATTGGCTTTGCGACAGATGCAGGAGGTTACCAAGCCAAGGAAAAATCCATAAGGCTAATGCGTTTAATATAAAAATCGTTCCCAGAGCAACAGATATAGGTTTTTCGGAAGCTCGTATTACCGGGGATATAGCGGCAATGGCGCTACCTCCACAGATGGCTGTACCTGCCGCTATAAGGTAGGAGGTTTTCTTTTCAATTTTCAATAATTTCCCTAGGAAATAACCGATTATAAGGATACCTACAATGGATACAACAGTGAAGGCAATACCATCTTTTCCAACCTTTAAAGCACTGGAAATTTGCATCCCAAACCCTAAGCCTACTACCGACACTTGCAGTAAAAAGTGTGTGGCTTTTTGCTGCAGCTTGGGATACGGCTGACCGATAAATTGTGCTAAAATTATCCCGATTAACAAGGCTATGGGAGCTGATATAAAGGGTAATAAGCATACGATTAAAGCAAATAAAAAGATCAGCTCTTTTGGACTAAATTTGTGGTTCAGTAGCTTATGTAGGCTACTTTCTTCACCTTCCGTTTTAACTAATTTTTCCATAATCATATTTTTTACTACCACAAAGTTCCTTTTATTTACCCTGCCATGGAAATTACAATTTGTAATTATCCATAACAATTGGTTATGACAAAATGAAAAACCAATAACCAATATCCAATATCAATTTCATTAGAAAAGAATACGGGAGCTAGGTAACGAGGGGGAATGTAGGCTGACCTAAACTTTTGATACCGTAAGCAGCGTTTAAGCATTGGGGTTACAGGTTGAGCAGGGGTTCGTAAATTTTCCGTATTACGGGCTTTATCTTGCTGTATCTTGCCTAAATTTAAGGGTGCTTTTCGTTTTTGGGGTACTTTATAAATTTAAAAAAATTTGTGCAAACTAAACGTTTGTACGGTAAGATTACCTATTTTAGATTTTTTAGTTTGTAGGTTATACTACGTAGCGGGCTTCCCCAGGCATGGGTAGTAGAGCACACGGCTGAAGGTGTTTTCAACATTTTTATTGTTTAATTTAATTTTAATTGAAATGATTCCTTACAACGAAATATTAGAACAAATAAAACCGGTAGATACTCAAATTTTCCGCCTTGGATTGTCTGAGGAGGAAATTCAGCAATTGCAAGAGCATAGTGTACCTAAACTGCCAAACTATTACGTTGATTTTCTAAAGATCTTTGGTTTCCAGCAGGATTTTGTACAGGGTTTATTTACGGATAAGAGGTTGTTTTTAACACATAATACGGACTTGCAAGAGGCGGCTGCTTCGGCGCCTTTTTTGGGTAATTATGTAATTATTGGTGATAATAATGGTGAAGATTTTTGGATGCTACGCACGGATGATGAAGAGGATTTAAATGTTTACAATTGGGTAGACGATGAGGTGGAGGATACAGAAATGACTTTTATGGACCTGCTGCAGCATGCGGTTTTGATGCGCACTGATCCGAATACGTTTTGGGAATCTAATGCCAATAAGTTTTGGCATGTTCAGTTTAATATTCCTACAGCGAATGCGGATTTACTCTATGCTACCCTGCCGCTAGAGATAAAATCTGATTGGCGTCTTGTGGATGGGGATACTGATGCTGCTGAAGTGTTGTATTGTTGTGATGCGGAATTAAGTGGCAAGCAGATCAGGTTAAATAAAAGTGAGCGTCCATCCCGGAATTATACCTTGTATTCTTTTGATTGGTATGAACCGCTAAGTCAAACGAAAATAGATTCTCATATTAGGTTATGGCAGGATGTATTGGAAAAGAACTTTAAGAATTTTTCGTATCTGGATTTTGGCTTTGGATTAGCTGAAGCTTAGGTTAGCGAGAAATTTGTAAAAAAAAGAAGGGATTTAGATAATGGAAGCATCTAAATCCCTTATGGTTAAACATTAACAGCTTAATGTTTGCGGAGAGTGAGGGATTCGAACCCCCGGACCTGTTACAGTCAACAGTTTTCAAGACTGCCGCATTCGACCACTCTGCCAACTCTCCGCGACAAAAGTAGAAATTTTTTGTGGTTTCACAAATATAAATTTGGTTTTTCATGCTTTAAATGGACAAAAAAAGGCTAAACCGCTAGTAATGAAAGTAATTAATTTTGTTCTTTTTGCTTTACAATAATTTTAGATGCGCTGCATGTCGGAAAAAAATCCCATCACAGCTTTTTCTTTGAGCTGCTAGGCTGTATTGCATCCGCTGAAAGGATAACAGGTGTTATTTTTACGATTACGTATCCGTGCTACCTATTTATGGCCGGAGGCGCCCCTCCTTCTTCCTTCTTCCTTCCTCCACTTTTATTCTTGCGGACTGCTGGAGATTGGCGATTTGTGGGATTTCACTTTGGATTTAAGGTTTAGGTTTTTGGGTTTAAGGTTTAGGGTTTTGTTGGAATGCAAATTATCGCCATTTCATTTAATAGATTCTAATAGCTTGGAATAAGCTGCGGCGAACGCTAAACCAGCTGAAAATCTGGAAGCTCTGGAAGCTCCGTAATCTCAAGGTACTGCGCCTTCAAGGAAAGTTCCTTTTACAGATCCGCAGTCTTGTAATGATGTATTATATATTATTCATTAAAAATTAATCATTAAACATTAAACCGTATTTCGAAACCTACAGCACGTACAGAAGATATTTTTATCCGATCATCCTGCTGCAAATATTTACGTAACCTACTAATAAAAACATCCATACTACGCCCCGTAAAGAAATCCACATGACCCCAGACTTTTTCCAATATCTGCTCCCGCGTAAGCAAGCACCCTCTATTCTCCCATAGGAAGGCCAGTAGGCTAGCTTCACGCTCCGTCAAGCGAATACTTTCGCCTGCAGCAGGCTTCAACAACAAGCGCCTATGGTCAAAGGTATAGGTTCCGATATGCAGTAAACCCTGTTTTTCTACTTTTTTCGCACTACGGCGCACAATATTTTTTATGCGCAGCACTAATTCCTCGGGATCGCAAGGCTTAGTCATATAATCGATTGCCCCGATTTTTAGTCCGCTCAGTTTATCGATACGTTGATCCTTGGCGGTAAGAAAAAGAAAAGGGAAATCAGGATAATCCAGGATAAATGACCGAGCAAGCTCGAAGCCCGAGATATGAGGCAGCATAACATCGAATATGGCCATATCAAAATCCCCCTCTTTTCCCATTGTTGCAGCCAGCTCCAACGGGTTTTGCAACCAAACTACCGTCATATCGGCAAATGCTAAATACTGCTGCAACATAAAGCCAAAATCGGCATCATCTTCGACTAAAAGAATTTTATACGCCATAAGGTAATTGTAATGTAAAGGTGGTGCCTTCCTGAATACGGCTATGCACCGCAATTTCACCGCCATATTTGTCGACTATATTTTTCACTATAAAAAGACCCAGGCCCAAGCCTTTGGTATGGTAGATATTATTATGCTGAATACGGTAATATTTTTCAAAGATATAGGGGTACTCTTTTTTATCCATCCCCATACCATTATCTTCCACACGTATACGTAAAGCATGCTGCTGTTCCATACAACATACCCTGACTTCAGTAGCGCCGTACTTTACGCTGTTGGAAAGCAGGTTACTTAATATCGATTCTATATCATTTTTATCCAGCGCAGCGTCAACAAAAGAAAGCGCCGTTTGTAGCCTCAGGTCGGGATGTGTGCATTGAAAATCGGATAGAAAATTCTGCAGTGCCTCGGCCGTTAGGCGCGCTGCGCTTGTATCCCGCGGATCGGTTAAGGAAAGCGGCCGAACAATAGCTGCCAATCGGTCAACCTGACGATCTATGACCTGAAGCACCGCTGGCTCATACTTTTTAGCTAAGCTTTTCGATGCAAAACCTAGCGTTGCAATTGGCGTACGTAGCTCATGCCCTATATTATCCATAATATCCTGTAAAACCTGTATTTCCTTACGCTGCCGTAATCTATTGCGTGTCGTTTGATAAAAGAGGATCAATACTGCGGTTATAATGCCGACGGATGTCACGATCAAGGCAAAAAGATCCTTATACACCAAAATATCCAAATTGGTGACATCAAAATATAAATTACGTAACATACGATACTTGTAGTTGCTTTGATCCAACTTGACATCGCTGTTATTTATATAGGAACTGAACCTGGAATTCGACGATTCCCAGCTGGTATGCGACAATAGCCGCTTCTCCTGCAGGTTTCTTTCGGTTTTAAAAATCAGTATCGGCTTTTGGATTAATGTACGGTGCGCTTCAACGTCTTGTAAATTTAGGTGCTCCTTCATTAGGGCGACTTGTATACCCTTAGGCACAAAAATCCGGTCTACTAAAGCTGTTATAAATGGATTTATGCGCCGCGCATTTTCGGCGTAGAGGGCTACCAAATCAGCCTCGCTAATTTTACCCTGCTCCAAAAGCAGGTACTGCTGCACAGCTTTTTCATCGTCGAATATGCGATCCTCGTACATTTCCAGGGAATCCCCCATGGAAGACAGACTTTTTTTGACGTCTGCTAGTATTTCCTGCCGCTTTAATTTATAGGTATTACGCAAAAAATAAACCTGTATACCGATTAATCCAATCAGCAGGAATGAAAAGAGTATAACCGACTTGTAGCCTTTTTTTTCCATATAGCAAATATAAAGAGTTGCGGTCTTCTACCTAGTCTTTAACCTTGCATTAACCCTTTATTAACCAACAATATTAGACAACATCCTCAATTTTGTCGGTATAAAAACAACCTATATGCGACTTATACTAGTATTTTTAATTATCCCTTTTGTTATACAAGCACAGCAGCTGAAGCTGAAGGGAACCGTAAGCGACGCTGCAGAAACCCCTATTTCGCAGGCTACAATTATTATTAGCGATACCTTAAACCACCCGGTTACCCAAACCTACAGCCTTGAGGATGGACGGTTTGAAATTAATCTGCCTGCAGCCTCCAATTATATCCTGAGCGTACAGCACCTAAACTACCAACGGTATGAACGCTACCTCAGCACAGAAAGCCTAACACAACCTGTACATATACAGCTTGCTGCCCACAGCAACAGCCTGGATGAGGTCTCCGTCAGTGCTACCAAACCGCAGATTGTCCGCAAAGTTGACCGCATAGAATTTAGGGTCGAGCATAGTAATATTTCCGCCCTTAACAGTTGGGAGATACTAAAAAGAACACCTTCAGTAAACATTATAGGCAGTACCATATCGGTACAGGGGAATAGTCAGATTATATTTATGATAAACGATAAAAGGGTGCTGATGAATGTCGAGGATTTAAAAACGCTGCTGGAGAGCACGCCAGGCAGCGAGTTGCAATCGATTGAGGTGATTACCACAGCACCGGCTAAATATGAGGCCCAGGGTAGTATCCTTATTAACATTAAAATGCGGCAGAACCAGCAATCCGGGTATCGCGGTACGGTTATCGGCTTGTATGAACAGAGCAATTATGGGAAGCAGCTTTTGGCCTTTACGAATTACTACAAAACAAAAAAAGTAAACCTGCGGGCAACTTATACGCGTGCCAGAGGAACCTATGCACGTTACGGCGAGGATATGGTCTTTTACCAAAACGACCAAACGACCTGGAAGAGTGATCTTGTTCGCGTAGACCGAAACAATAATCAGAATAGTTATGTCGTATCCGCAGATATTACGCCAGATAGTTTATGGACAGTATCTATGGGGATAAATGGTTCTTTTTATCCGCGCTCTACAGGGCTATACCAAGTGCCTACAGAAATATTCAACGCAGCTAACGAGATTGAATCGCGGTATTTTACGAGCAACGACCATGCTGATAGCCATGCGAATCATAATGTTTATTTACAGGTCAGTAAAGTACTTCATAAAAAAAGTAGCATCGACTGGATAAATTACTTTACGACAAACCGACGAAAAAAATTCCAGGATGTACAGACTGTGTTGGACTTTAAAGGGCAGATGCCAAGGCTGGTGTATTTTATTGCCGATAATAGCAGTAATACGAAGCTGTTCTCCACGCAACTTGATTATACCCTTAAAGGGGCTTCGCAGCTGCTGGAAGCCGGAGCAAAGTATAGTTTCATCCGCTCGGGTAGTGCCCTGCTGTTTTCCGATAATGAGGAGGGTGATCTTTATTTCAGGCCCGAGAAAAGCAGTGATTTCACCTATAATGAACATAATATTGCCGCCTATGTGTCGGCAAGCTATGACTGGAAGAATTGGAGTTTTAAAGGTGGGCTTCGTGGCGAATATACGCAGCAGGATGGCATCGTATCGCTGCCGCTCCTTAGAAACAGTACCCGTTATTTTGTATGGTTTCCTACATTTTATGCACAGTATAAAGGCGCCAAAAATGCGCAGTGGTCTATGGCTTATGGAAAAAGAATTAACAGGCCGGCCTATGCCTGGCTAAATCCTGCAAAATCGTACTTCAACCTATTTTCCTACTTTCAGGGGGACCCCCAATTGCGGGCTACAATATCGCATAAAGTTACCCTTGGATATAACCGCAATAACTGGAATATTGAGGCCTTTTACAGCTATGATAAATGGCCCAATATGGAAATCAGCTATCAGGATAACACACGTAAACAGGTTATTTATCAGTATACCAATATCGATGAAGATCAAAGCAGCGGCCTGGAGGTTAGCAAAATGCTGCAGCTGAAACCCTACTGGACCATAAACCTGTCGGCAACGGGGCTGTACCAGCAAAATTACTTTATGGGCGTAGACAGCAAACGGTATAAAAACGATGCTTTTCAGTTTTACAGCAGCGGTAGCAGCAGTTTTATCCTGAGCCATAAAACCAACTGGAACCTAGAATTGGGGCATCGTTACTATACCCCATCCATCCAAGGGCCATTCCGCATAAGCTCCTTCTCGAGCACTTACCTCACTATGAACCGCAAGTTTTTTAACAAAAAACTCGACGGCAGCCTGTCGTTGATGGATATCTTTAAACAGGAAACAAGCACCGTTGTAAGTCGATATGCCGATCAGCATAATGCATTTTGGGACTACCAAGACTCGCGTAAGATTAATATTACGGTACGTTACCATTTTGGCAATCAAAAGTTAAAAGGTACAAAAGCCGTCACAACAACCGATGAGCAGAACCGGATTTAAATGCAACGCAAAAAGGCCATCCTCGCAGATGGCCTTTTTTTGGAATCGGTATTTTTATACTTTTTCTATTACGATAAATACTACCAGAATAAGGTGTAAAGCGCAACAATAATACCCAAGATCAATACCGCACCTACGGTAAATGCCTGATTTGTTTTAAACATTTTCGTGTCTACCTCAAATCCTACAGGAACAATACCACGTTTATTATCGATTTTACTGATGATGTACATACCGATTAAACATAAGACAAATACAATACCTACACGATCTACAAATGGAATTTCGTATACGCCATCTACCGGCACGGCGAAGTTTATCGATGCCAAGAAAGAAAGATCTACCATACCTGGTAAGAACTTCAAGATTACCGACATTAAGAAACCACCGATTGTCGCAAACAAGGCCGCATTTGAAGTCGCCTTTTTCCAGAAGAAACCTAACAAGAACATGGCAAAAATACCCGGAGATACAAAACCTGTATATTCCTGAATATATTGGAAACCACCTTTTTTATCGATACCTAAATATGGAGCAATAATAACGGCAAGGATCATCGCAACAACGATAGTGATTTTACCTACGTTAACAAGGTTTTTCTCGGTTGCATTTTTATTAATTAAGTTTTTGTAGATATCCAACGTAAAGATTGTGGCAATACTGTTGGCCTTACCTGCCAATGAAGCTACCACCGCTGCTGTCAATGCTGCGAACGACAAGCCACGTAATCCCGATGGTAATAAGGCTAATAATACCGGGTAAGCATGGTCAGGGTTTACCTCACCATTGGCGATCATTTCCTGTTGGAAATACCCTTCCTGGTATAAAACATACGCTGCAATACCTGGAATAACAACGATCAATGGCATTAATAATTTTAACGACGCCGCGAATAAAAGACCGCCACGTGCAGTTTTTAAGTCCGCCCCCAATGCGCGCTGCGTAATGTATTGGTTACATCCCCAGTAGCTTAAGTTAATAACCCACATACCCCCGATAAGGACACTAAGGCCTGGAAGGTCAATATAATTGGCATTATCCGGACTTAAGATCATATGGAAGTGATCCGAAGCGTGGTTGGATACCAGGTTAAAACCATCTAAAACGCCAGCACCACCGAAGTGATCCGATACCAATGTTAAGGCCACATACGTTGTAGCCAAACCACCTAAAATCAAGAAGAATACCTGAATAACGTCCGTGTAACCGATTACCTTCATTCCACCAAGGGTGATAAACACGGCAAACACCGCAAGGGCAATCATACACACCTGGAAGTCTAACCCTGCAATACTCGAAACGGCCAAGGCACCCAGGAATAAGATGGAAGTTAAGTTTACCACGACATACAACAACAACCAGAAAACCGCCATAATCAGCGATACGGTCGAGTTATAACGTTTACTTAAAAACTGTGGCATCGTAGCAATCTTATTTTTAAGATATACCGGTAAGAAAAATACCGCAACCACAATCAAGGTCGCTGCCGCCATCCATTCGTAGGTCGCAATAGCCAAACCTATTTTAAAACCAGAACCACTCATACCGATGAACTGTTCTGCAGAGATATTCGACGCAATGATCGACGAACCAATTGCCCACCACGTTAAAGAGCCTTCCGCCAGGAAGTAATCGTGCGCACCCACCGTTGCAGCCTTTTTCTTATAGTAGATGTATATACCATAACCGGCAACGATGATAAAGTAAAATAAAAAAATTATGTAATCTTTAGTTTCCATTTTTTAACGAACTATGGCTTTGCCCATTCTAAGTTTGTGAGCAGCTAGGCCAGTAAACATTTAACATTTGTTCCGTAATAAAACGCAAAGAGCCCCATATAACATTGCAGTGCAATAAATATGGGGCAAAATTGTTATGTTATAATTTGAGAACCACCACTGGTTTTTACCGGTATCACCGTTAAGTCCAGTCCGAACTTCGCTTTGTATATCGGCGCAATTTCTGCGGCTATCGAATCTCCAAAACCTTTTTTGATAATGTTGATGGTACAACCGCCAAAGCCGCCACCCATCATACGGGCACCTACCACTTCCGGTTTGTCTTTCACATACTCGGCTAAGAAATCCAGTTCCTCACAGCTCACCTCATATTCTTTACTTAAGGCAGCATGCGCCAGGAACATCTGCTCTCCTAGCCCTGCAATATCGCCAGATTTCAACGCATCACAAGCCTTATTTAAACGCTCGTTCTCTTGCACCACATAACGGCTTTTCACAAATACATCCTGATCTTTAGGCTGTACAATAGTTTCCAACTGTGCCACCGTAACATCACGAAGGCTGTTTACCTCCGGATGGATTTCCTTAACCCAGGCTACAGCCTGCTCACAAGAGGCTCTACGATCGTTGTAGGCGGATGAAGCCAGGGAGTGTTTAACATTGGTGTTAAACAAAACAACCTCATAATCTCCAAGTTCTAAAGGCACATATTCGAAACTAAGATCTCTACAGTCTAATTTCAATACAGCGCCCTCTTTACTCAACACCGAAGCAAACTGGTCCATAATACCACATTTTACCCCGACATAAGTATGCTCGGTCATCTGTCCGATTTTAGCAATCTCTTGACGAGAAAGCCCTAGCTGAAACAATTCGTTTAAGATAAAAGCCACAGAACATTCCAAAGCTGCCGACGAAGAAAGGCCTGCACCCGCGGGAACGTTCCCTACGATATACAAATTAAAGCCCTTTAAGGTCAGGTTACGCTCCTGGATTTGGTTCACCACACCTAGCACATAATTTGCCCATCCGATTTCGGAAATAGCAATATGGTTTAAGTCGGCTTCAAACTTCTCCTTAAACTCTTCCGCATATACGGAAATCTTATCGTCTTCACGAACGCCAATAGCGACAAAAACCGCATTATCAATCGCCGTAGGCAAAACAAAACCTTCATTATAGTCGGTATGCTCACCAATAATATTGATACGGCCAGGGGATTTAGCCAAAAGATCAGGGTCCTGGCCAAATATTTCTTTATAGCTAGTTTTTAACTTCAAAGAAGATATCTCCATGTTATTTATTTTTATAGTGGGTTGTAGATTGATTCTTCAATACATTCGCCGCAAATTCAGGCGTAATATCACGCTGTGGACCTGCCATCATTTCGTAACCTACCATAAATTTCTTTACCGTTGCCGAACGCAACAATGGTGGGTAGAAATGCATATGCCAGTGCCAGTGATCCTGCTCACCAGAATTTACCGGGGCCTGGTGCATACCGGCAGAATAAGGGAATGAAATATTAAAAATATTGTCGTAACGAATTGTTAGCTCCTGCAACGTCTTGGCGAAGTCTACCTTCTCCTCTTCCGTAAATTCAGCAATATTAGTTACATGTCTTTTGCTCACAATCATGGTTTCATAAGGCCAAGCTGCCCAAAATGGAACCAAAGCTACAAAGTGCTCGTTGTCGACAATAATACGCTCGTTTTTCGTTAACTCTACATCCAGGTAGGCACTTAACAAAGAGCGGCCATTTGCCTCGTAGAAGGCCTTTTGTCTCGCACTTTCCTTTGTAAGCTCGTTCGGAAGATTGCTCTGCGCCCAGATTTGTCCATGCGGGTGTGGGTTACTACAGCCCATAATGGCTCCTTTATTTTCAAAAATCTGTATGTAACGGATCCAGTCTGTTTTTGCCAGCTCCACAAATTCCTGCTGCCATACATTCACCACCGATACAATATCGTTTAACTCCATCTCTGGCAACGTTAAATCGTGACGTGGTGAAAAGGAAATTACCTTACATATGCCGCGTTCATTTTCGGCTATTAATAAATCCTGCTCATTGTAGCTTGCCGCCGGGGTATGGTTTAATAAAGCGGAGAAGTCGTTTACAAAAACAAAGCTTTCGGTATACTTCGGGTTTACGGTACCATCTGCACGACTATTGCCCGGACATAAGTAACATGTAGGATCATACTCCGGTCGTTGTTCCGTAGGTAGATCTTCCACCTGCCCTTGCCAAGGTCGCTTACTGCGGTGAGGCGATACTAAAACCTTCTCTCCCGTAAGGATATTAACTCGGCTATGCGGATCTTCTAAAAAATCAATCATTATTTACTGTTGTTAATAGGTATATATATTACAAAATCTTTAAATTCTCTTTTTTAACGCTATGCGCTTCCTTGTCGCTGGCCTTCTTAACGCTGCCTCATCAGCCTCATCAACCTTAACTATAAGGCGTTAGGCATACCTCCAGCACTTGCAGACATCGCTGCTTTAGCGCGGCGGCAAAACATACCATAACTTCCGCTAGCTACTTCTTAGCTGGATAACGTTTCCCATGCTTCCTCCACTTACTCGCTATTTTAACGTAGCCGAGAAACCCGCGCCCCTTTATCCTATTCTAATCTATACTACAAAGTAAGTAAAATGCAACGGTAAAATTAAAAAAAAACCAATAATAAACGACAAAAAAAAGAAGAGGTTAAATTCAATGGAAAAGTAGCTAAAAGAAGGATAAAAAAATTGCTATATAAAATCAAAAAATAGCACAATAGATACAAGGCATACCGCGTATAGCTATACGCCCCCTACAGTAGAAATAGCCTGCTGCCGAATTTTAAAAAGAAGGCGCCCCAAAAGGGCGCCTGAAAAACTGCTATAACGACTATTGATAATCTTTATTCTGTACCAATATTCCGGCACTCTTATCAATTTCTGTCTGTGGAATTGGCCACCTGTAAAATTTATCCTGAAAGTTGTAAGGCACTTTACTATCCTTAACCGCATTAAGCACCTGTCCGGCGGTACGCCAGCGTTGCAGATCATAGAAGCGTAAGCCCTCAAAGCCGAGTTCTACCCTTCTTTCCTGCCGAATCCTGTCACGCATTTGCGCCTGGCTATAGTTTGCTGGATAAGCAGGCATCCCTACCCTTTTTCGTAAAGTCGTCATCGCCTCGTATACCGAAGCATCCGGCGAAGCTAAAATTTCATTCTGTGCCTCAGCATACATCAGCAGTATTTCGGCAAAACGGATGATAACAGCATCTTGCTGACTTAAAGACGAGAATCCGAACGGCAAATTGGCAGGGTCCAAGAATTTCATGACCCCATAACCTGTAGGGCGCGGGTTCGACGGACGGTGGATTAATCCACCGCCAAAGTCAGGGCGATCAACAAAAACGGTTTTGGCCAGGCGCGGATCCCGATTATTAAACGGGTTTTGTGTATCCGTTAATGGCGATACCCCAAACGGCAAGCCGTCAGTACACTCAAAGCTGTTCACAAAATTCTGCAACGGAGAGGCCGCAATCCAGTCGCCGAGATACATATCCCAAGGAGCAGTATTATTTGGCGCCAGGAAGTTAACCGAAAAGACAACCTCCGTATTATTTTTCTGTGTCGCATCGCGGAAGACATCTTCAAAATTATCCGACAGTTTATAGTTTGGCATTATGGCCAAGCATAAATCCCGTACCTGCGTCATAACCGTAACATCTGCCTTACCCTGGTTGTCAAACCCCGTAAATAGCAGCACCCGCGCCTTCAGTGCTTGCGCTGAAGATTGGCTGGCATGTCCCGCATTTGCGAAGTAGGCCTTTGTACTCAAGTGCTGTATACCAAAATCTAAATCCGCCAGAATCTGCTTCAATATATCTGCTGCAGGGTTCGAAGGCTGCCGCTGCGTATCCAAATCTAAAGGCGTAAGGATCAGCGGCACATCGCCGTACATACTATACAACTGAAAATATAAAAAGGCACGGATAAAACGAGCTTCCGCCGCTAAAAGTGCCTTGTTCTCCGCACTCATATCCGATCCACTGTAGGTTTCAAGTTTACTGAGCAACAAATTTGCCCGACCAATTCCGCGGTAAGCATCGTTATAAATTGCCGTAACATAACCCCTGGTGGTGGGGTTAAGGTTTCCCTGAACAATTTCATTTACACTACCCGAATTAAATTGATTGTAACCATTATCGGTAATGCAATCGCGGAAGGCCATACCATACGAAAACTGCTCGGCCTGCAAGGCGCTATACGTAGCCGTGAGTACCTTATCGAAATCGGCTTTGGTAGAAAAGAACTTTTCCGAAGCCATCTCATCCAAAGGGTTAAGGTCTAATGCCTTAGTGCATGCACCAAACAATAGTCCGGAGCAAAGTATAGTGATTAAAAAACGTTTCTTCATGACTATTATTTAAAAATTAAGTTGGATACCAAATGAATAAATCTTGTTCTGTGGGTACTGTACCAGATCCCCATTTCCAATACGCTCCGGATCTAAGCCCTTAAACGAAGTGGCCGTAAACAAGTTGTCGCCAGAAAAATAAAGGCGCAGGCGCTCAATCTTCATTTTCTTTAAAACATCCGCAGGTAAGGAATAACCCAACACTATATTTTTCAACCGTAGGTAGGAAGCATTCTGAATAAAATAGCTAGAGTTGCGGCTAAACTTCTCCGGTGCACTCCAGCCCCAATAGATTCGAGGCATCGTAGCAGAAGGATTTTCTTCCGTCCAGCGGTCCAACCAGTCTTTTGTTGGCGGACTTCCCTGCACAAACGGCGTAACACCCCAACCTGAAACATACGATTTCACACCATGAACCCCCTGCAACATGGCAGAAAAGTCGAAATTTTTAAACGACGCCGAAAAATTAAACGAATAATTCAGCTTTGGAAACACCCCATCGATCACCGTTCTATCGTTGGCATCAATTTTACCGTCGCCATTTACATCCCTATATTTCAAATCCCCCGGCAAGGTGTTATCGTTAAATTGTTTCGGAGAGTTCGTAATTTCATCCGCCGACTGGAAGATACCAACCACCTCATAGGTGTAAAAGCTGCCTATAGGTAAACCATTTTTATTGATGGTATAATCGAAAATATCAGGCTGCCCATATTCCACAAGTTTATTTTTAAACTTATCCAGGTTTGCGCCTACACGATACTGCAAACCTTCAAGAGCACCATTACGAACGGTATTATGGTAAACAATACCCAATTCAATACCCTTATTATCCACCACGCCATCATTAATAGTCGGCGCATCCAAGCCAACAATAGCTGTAACCTGCGACTGCCTCAAGATATCTGAAGTCCGCTTTTTATACCATTCTACAGATACATCCAAGTTGCGGAACAGCGATAGATCCAAGCCAATATTCGACATTGTGGTGGTTTCCCACTTAATTCTAGGGTTATTTAAACGCTGCTGTGCCACACCTGGACTTAGGTTACTGTTATCAAAAGAATAGTTACCTGTTAAGTTTAACAAAGCCTGGTATGGGTAGTTCCCTGTATACACATTTTGGTTACCCAGCTGGCCCCAGGAGCCACGGACCTTAAGGTTTGTCAGCCAGTTAAGCTCTAAATCCTTAACAAAAGGTTCCTCCGAAACACGCCATCCCGCAGAGAACGAAGGGAATGCTGCCCAGCGGTTCTTACCATAAAATTTGGAGCTTCCGTCGTAACGCAAATTAGCCTCGGCGAGGTAACGACCTTTAAAATCGTAGTTTAACCGTCCGAAGTAAGAAATAATCGCCCATTGATTACTCGTACCATTGGCGCGCATGATATCCGCGCCCCCCGCATTTAATTCGCGTAAGGACTCATCTACAAAGCTTTGTCGATACCCTTGTAAATAACTATACTTACTTTTTTCAATGCTATACCCCGCCTGTACTTTAAGGTTATGATCCGCAAATGCTTTTTCATAGTTTAGGTAAGTAAACAAATTAGTATAAATAGTTTGTTGATCTTGATCCGTCAATCCCTTGCCAAGATCCAGCAAATCACCAAATTCGCCCGAGCGGTAAAAGTACTCCGGCAAAACAGACTGATACTGTTTATACTTATCCATATTAAAATTATAGGCCCCTTTAGTATACCAAGTCAACCCCTCAAGAAACTTCACTTCCATCCAGCCCTGCAAATTCGCGGTATAATCGTCGGTATCCTTTGAGAAGCCACGATCCAAAACGGCAACAGGGTTTTTATTGTTGTATTCAAAAGGGTACGCTTTACTTGTAAAACGACCGCTGCCATCAGCCACATAAGGGCCATAAGTCGGTGCCTGCGACATGGCGGAGAGTAACATATCCTTGGCACCGTTTGCCGTAGCCTCGGTGCGTCCATTTTTCAGGAGTACATTCGTGCCAAACTTAAAGTTATCGCTAATCTTGGAAGTTAAATTAACACGAACATTATAGCGCTTATAATTAAACCCCTTCATAATACCATTTTGGTCGGCGTAACCTAAAGCCACATTATAGGTCGTTTTCTCATTGCCCCCTTGAATGCCCAGGTTATGGGTATGCGTAGGATTGGAGCGAAAGATTAAATCCAGCCAATCGGTATTTGGATATAATATAGGGTCGGTGCTATGGCGGTATTTGTCGATTTCCTCCTGTGGGTACAACCCATCGTTAAGGTTCGAATTTTTGCGTGCCTCATTATACAACTCCATATACTGCGCCGAGTTGGTGATAAGGTCAAACATTTTAGTTGGTCTGTAGATCCCGATATTGCCATCATATTGCACCACTGTTTTTCCAGCTTTTCCTTGTTTGGTGCTGATTAATATAACGCCATTGGCGGCCCTAGAACCATAGATAGCGGCAGAAGCCGCATCCTTTAAGACGCTGACATTATCAATATCATTGGGGTTTACATCCGAAAAACGCCCTGGCACCCCATCAATCAAAACTAAAGGATCGGAGCCTGCAGCACTAAAGGTACCTACACCACGAATGCGTATAGAAACCGACTCGTTTCCAGGCTCCCCCGAACCTTGATTAATCTGCATCCCCGGTACCATCCCCTGCAACATGGCTGCCGCATTAATTATAGGGCGTTTTACCATATCATCGCCTTTTACGGTAGCTACTGCCCCCGTTAAGTTTGTCTTCTTCTGCGTACCGTAGCCTACCACGACCACCTCATTCAAATTCTCTACCGACTTGTTCAGGGTCACATTTACTGTAGTCTGCCCGCCTATAGACTGCTCTTTGGTTTCAAAACCTACTGAGCGAAAGATCAGCACGCCTGCCGTCTCGGTAGCTACAAGTTCATAATACCCTGAAACATTGGTCGACACCTGCCTGTCTGTACCCTTTACCTGTACAATTACGTTTGACAAAGGCTTACCTTCCGCATCTATAACAAAGCCAGAAATACGCTTCTGCTGATTTAAAGCCTGCACATTGAGGTTTCCTTTTTTCAAAGAATAAGCTTGTGCAGCGGCAGCCCAAACCGTAGTGCCGGACGCCAACATTGCAGCACTTAAGGAGAGGAACATAGCCTTCCTTCTCCAAGTCCCTCCCAAAAATTTTTGCTTTTGAGAATCATGAGATTTACTCGTGTTACTTTTCATATATGGATTCAATTTTGGTTCTTTTATTGGTTAGTTATTCGGTTAAACCCAGCATTAAATAATACCATATACCAGCAAATACAGTTAAAAAAACACCATAAATGCGCGAAACATATACGTTTCAGGTACAGACTTTACCTGCAAAAAAAAAATTAATATATAGTATTGGATTACTAGGTTTATAACATACAGGATAACATAGCGGCAGCCCTCAAGCTTATTCAACTATACTATTCTATACTATACAATAGTAGCGTAAATAGTATAAAAAACCAAAAAAAATAAGAAATAAACCCTGAGGTTAAAAAATATTAGATAGAGTTAATTTTTTTAGCATACTCTTTAGGTGTCATGCCATACTGCTTTTGAAAGATCTTTATAAAATAGGAGGGCGATTTTATGCCAAGCAAAAAGCACATTTCATTTACGCGGTGCCCTTGTGCAATAAGCTGAGCAGCTTTTTGCATACGAATCTGATTGATAAAATCTACCGGTGTTAATTGAACCAACGCTTTCAACTTACGGTGTAAGTTAGAGCGGCTCATAAATGAAAGCTCGGCCAAGGTTTCGACATTAAAATCCTCTTTACCCATATTGTCATGGACAATAGAAACAATGCTATCCAACAAAGCCTGGTCGGCCACAGAGCGATCGGCCTGTTGATTCAACAGAAACGGACGTTCAGCAAACAGCTTTAATCCACGCTGTCGATTCATCCATAAGGTACGAACCAAGGTTTTAATATACGGAATAGAAAAAGGTTTTTCCACATAAGCATCAACCCCCACCTCGAAGCCACGGATTTTACTTTGCATATCCTGTTTTGCCGTCAGCAGGATACAAATAGGTTGCTGAAGTTCCGGGTTTTCACGTAGCCAATGTACCAGGGTATAACCATCAACCAGGGGCATCATAAGGTCCGAAATAAGGACATCAATCACCTGTTCGGCTAGTATCGCCTGGGCTATTTTTCCGTTTTCTGCTTGGAAAACCGTATAATCCTGCTCCAACTGCTCGGTTAAAAACTGTAGTAAATCGGCATTATCCTCCACCAGCAGTATCCGCGCAGGCAAGGCTTCCGCAGGCGCTGACACCGTCTTCTGCGTAGGTATAGTATCCCCTACTACATCGCCCAAGGAAAAGTCGAGGTTAAAGGTATTCATATCCTCTTGCACAGCATAATATAACATCCCCTGTTGTAATTCGGCTAATGTTCGCGCCAATGCTAAGCCAATCCCCGTGCCGGAGGCACTTTTTGACGCTGATGGCAGCTGATAGAATGGATCGAAGATCTTTTCCCGCTCGGCCGCTGGAATTAGGGGGCCATCATTTAAAACTTGAAAATGCAGCTGATTCAAATGGGTATCCAGCCGTACAAAAACCTCGCGTTCCGCAAACTTAAATGCATTGGCCAATAGGTTATTACAAATCTTCGTAAAACTGGAAATATCCACATCCATATAGAGCGGTTTATCGGGCAGCATACTTCCCACAACCTGAATATGCTTTCCCTTACTTGCTATAAACTGCAGCAGCATTTCTTTTATAAAAGCGACGACCTCCAGCCTTTCAATATGGAGCACATATTTTTTGGCGTCCATTTTCCTGAAATCCAACAATTGGTTCGTCAGTGTTAACAGCTGCTTGGCATTTCTATCAATCACCTGCAGCTTGTCTTGGGCTTGTCCTTCCAAATCACCTGAAAGTAAAAGCTGCTCCACAGGCGCCGTAATTAACGTTACAGGCGTACGTATTTCGTGGGCAATATTGGTAAATAGGTCGAGTTTAGACTGATACGACTCGCGCTCCAGCTGTATCTCATACTCACGAAGTTCTCGTGTACGACGAATGTGCTGTCTGCGGGCAACCGTACGTAAAATATAGCCCAGTATGAGCAGCACGAACACGGCATAAACCAGGTAAGCCCAAATGGTACGCCAATATGGGGGCAGCACCTCCACCTGCAAGCGTACCGCCGTAGGGTTCCATAACCCATCGCTGTTGGCACCTTCCAAAACAAAAGTATAGCGCCCGGATGGCAGCTTGGCATAGTTTACCGTACCTTTCGTCGTATACTGCCAATCGTTTTCAATACCCTCCAGGCGGTAACGGAACTGATTACGCTCGGGCGTTTCGTAGCCCAGCGCGACGAAGTTTAAAGTAAGGTTCGTCTGCTCGTAGCTCAGCCTTACTTTCTGCGTGGCTAACATACTTTTTTGCAATATGCCTAAACTATCCTGCGGATGCACCCAAACGTTGTTTACGGCAATTGCGGTAATATATACCGGTGGAATAAAGGTATTCGATGAAAAGTTGTTCGGATCAAAAGCAATTAGTCCGCCCTGATTTCCAAAGTACATTTTCCCAGAACGGGTTAATACCGCCGAGCGGTAATTAAATTGGTCCGACAACAATCCGTCTCGCTTGCTGTATACTTTAACCGCCTTCGTCTCGGGAACGAAGCTCACCAATCCGTGGTTTGTGCCAAACCATAATTTCCCCATTCTATCCTCCAGAATTTTATACGAAGAGTCGTCAGGAAGACCGTCCTTTATACTATAGTTCAAGAATGTACCCTTTGCTTTATCGTACCTACAGATGCCTCCTCTGTCGGTTGCAAACCATATTTGCCCCTTGCTATCTTGGGTAATGCTGGTGACCGAATTGGACGATATAGCACTGTTCTGCATGGTGAAATGCTGCAGCTTATCTTGCTCGACGTTATACATAAACACCCCGGACCCCATACCGGCAACCCAGATTAAGCCCTCCCTATCCTGGAAAATATCGAAGACATTGCTTAATCCAAATTGTGGTAGGTACCGGAATGTGCCCTGTGCATGGTCTGCAACATAGAGCCCCCCGGTATTTCCCAGCCATATCCGCCCTTGTTTATCCTTCAGTAGGGCCGTAACGGTGGGTTCCATGGCTTCCATAAACGGCGCCGCCACAGGCGCCCCACTGTTGGCCAAAAAAGCGCGCAACGGATTCCGGTAGTAACCCACCCAGATTGCTGTGCCGACATCCAACACCGCCAGTGCCCGTGCTGTGGCGCGCTTTTCCACATGCGTAAAGCTGCTATTTTCGGGGTTAAAACGCCATAACCCATTATCTTCAGATGCCAGCCATAGGCGGCCGCTGTCGTCTTCGATTATTTGGCGCAGGCGTTTGGTATATATGGAGGCCCCCTGCCCTGTAGGGTAATATTTTTCGAAGTTAGAACCTGAACTGCGCCAGTAATTGACACCTCCAGAGTTGGTGCCGATCCATATCCCGCCTTCCTTGTCCTGAAATATCGTTTCTACAATATTATCGGATAAGGAATGGGGATCTAAAAAATCTTCTTTTATATGGTTTATTAATCGCCAGTTAATATCGAATACCAATATTCCAGACTGTGTACCCACCCATATTTGGCCTTCACGTGGCGTAAACAGGTATCGGATTATGGTGTTAGATAATTCTGCATGGGGAACCGCGGAAAGCTTATTGTGCCTTAAATCTAAACGGAAGATGCCGCCTTCATGCACGCCAATCAACAGGTCATTACCCTGCTGCGCCAGGCTATAGAGGTTTTTATGCTGTAATATGCTGCCACCCGGCGCTGTAAGGCTTACAAACTTGTCTAACTGTGTATCGTAATAAAGTAAGCCTGCTCGGTTTGTGCCTACCCATACTTTACCTTGTGTGTCGACAAGTATATGCTGCGGAGCATTATGGTTTGGGTTATAAGGCCCTGCCAGGGGGTACTGCTGCAGGCGTTTATTTTCCGGATTGTACGCAAACAAACCCTGCCCAGGGGCGACCATCCAGATTCGCCCATCATGTCCTTGTGTAATAGCGGCAATCCAGCCTTGCACAGCAACCTTGTCTTTGGTTTGTGCCGAAAATGCAGTAAAGGTTTCCAAAAGGGGGTCGAAAATAAATACCCCTTTATCCGTTCCTACCCATAATTTTTTAGCCTTATCTTCAAAAAGTGCCGAGATACTGTTGTCGCCTTTTTTTGCTTTGGGGTCGTAACACTCAAACTCGCGGATAGCAATACCATCGTAGCGGTTTAACCGATTGCGCGTTCCAAACCATATAAAGCCATAACTATCCTGACAAATGCTCTTCACATTATTTACCGACAGGCCTTGCTCTCCATTGATATGTTTAAAGTAATAACTGCTACCATGCCCTGGTAAGGGGCCTATAAAAAAGGTGAACAGCAGCACAATATATAGGCCATAAATAAAACGCGCACGACATGATTTTGTCGTTGCTGACAACCGTGGCGCGTGGACGCTACCGGGTAGTGCGATGTGGCGAATTATTTGCATATACCCTACAAAAATACACATTTTAACCCGGTCAGCTGCTTTCTATTGTAACGTAAACATAACGTTTAAACGTTTTTGAGCTACATTTTCTACAATTGTGTTATTTTTTGACCAGATAGACCTATACCGTTTATGGCCTAGGCTGTACTTTTGAAAGTAGAGATCCACCTCTACCGCTATAAACCCTATATCAAAAAAAATTAATACTAAATATATACATCCGAATGAAAAAAAATGTTTTACTACTTTGTTTAGTACAGCTGTTATTACTGGCCGGAATTCCGGTAAGTAATGCCCAGCGTCTCTGGTATCAGCAACCTGCTAAGGAATGGATGCAGGCGCTTCCACTTGCCAATGGCCGCTTAGGGATTATGATCTTTGGTGGCATAGAAACCGAAACCATCGGTCTAAATGAAATCACCATGTGGTCCGGACAACCAGATCCTTTTCAGGAAAGAGCCGTTGATAAGGACAGCTGGAAAAATCTGCGTCAGTTATTCTTCGACGGCAAGTATTTGGAAGGAAACCAGATCGGCACGGAGTTGCTTGCCGGACTACCGCACTCTTTTGGTTCGCATGTTCCACTAGGGGATATTGCTATTACGTTTAAACATCCTGCCGGACAGGTTAAAAATTATGTCAGAGAATTGGATATTGACCAAGCCATAAGCAAGGTATCCTACCAGATTGGAGACACCAAATTTGAACGTGAGTTTTTTGCCAGCAACCCGGCAGATGTCTTGGTTACGCGCCTTAGTGCTTCCAAAAAAGGGGCTTTAAACCTGGTATTGGCCTTGGATTTGCTTCGCGAATCTACCCTGCTGCCAACAAAGGACGGTTTAACGTTTAATGGTACGGTATCGTTTCCACGTCAAGGACCAGGGGGTGTTAACTTCTTGGGAAAGGTGTCGCTAAAGCTTAAAGATGGTAGCATGCAGGTTAAAGACGGTAAAGTGTATGTCGAAAAGGCTAGCACTGTGGATATTGTTTTTGATGTGAATACGGACTTGTTAAACGCTAATTACGAGGCTTCAACCCACAATAATGTCGATCATGCTATCGCTCAGGAGTACACGCAGTTGAAAGCTACCCATATCGCGGATTATAAAAAATTGTACGACCGCGTAAAATTATCGTTCGGCAAAAGTGGATTTGAGCATTTGCCTACCGACGTTCGTTGGGAAAGACTTAAGGCTGGCAACTATGATATCGGTATGGATGCTTTATTTTTCCATTATGGCCGTTATTTACAGATCGCTTCATCGCGTGAAAACTCGCCTTTCCCAACAAACTTGCAGGGTATATGGAACGATAACTTGGCTTGTAATAGTGGTTGGACAAACGACTATCACTTGGATATGAATACCCAGATGAATTATTGGTTAGCCAATGTGGGTAACCTGGCTGAAACGAATACGCCCTTATTTAGCTATATTCAGGATTTAGCAAAGCATGGTGCTAAAACGGCGAAAAACGTTTATAATTCGCGCGGCTGGACTGCGCATACGGTAGCGAATGTGTGGGGGTATACGGCCTCTGGTAGTGGGGTAAACTGGGGCTTATTCCCTACGGCTAGTAGCTGGATTGCATCGCACTTGTGGACGCAGTATCAGTATACGTTGGATAAAAACTTCTTGAGACAGGTGGCTTATCCGATCTTGAAAGGGAATGCAGAATTTTTTATCGATTATATGGTTAAGGATCCTAAATCGGGTTACTTAATGACGGGCCCTAGCACATCGCCGGAGAATTCGTTTTCTTACCAAGGGCACGATATGGCCTTGTCTATGATGCCTACAGCCGATAGACAGTTGGTGTATGAGGCTTTTCAGTCTTGCTTAGAGGCTGCAGAAACCTTAAACCTGGATGCGGCATTCCAAGATACGTTGCGCAGTAGCTTGAAGCTGCTTCCGCCAATGAAAATCGGTAAAAATGGTGCTATCCAGGAGTGGTTTGAGGATTTTAAAGAAGCACACCCTAACCACCGCCATACTTCGCACCTTTTAGGCTTATACCCTTTTGCACAGATTACACCCGACGAGACGCCGGAATTGGCGGCTGCAGCGCAAAAAACAATCGAAGGTCGCCTGGCTGCTGAAGGTTGGGAGGATGTGGAATGGAGCCGTGCCAACTTAATATCGTTCTACGCGCGCTTACGCAATGCCAACGAGGCTTACGAGAGTGTGGTACAGCTGCAACGTGAATTTGCACGCGAAAACCTATTAACCATCTCTCCGGAGGGTATCGGCGGTGCGCCTTCGGATATCTTTGTATTCGACGGTAACCAAGGTGGTGGTGCTGGTATTGCGGAAATGTTGTTGCAAAGCCATAACGATTTGATACAGCTTTTACCGGCATTGCCTGCAGCCTGGAAAACCGGTTACTTTACGGGTTTATGTGCACGTGGTGGCGCTGAATTGGATGCGAACTGGGTAAATGGCAAATTAACATCGGCAAAAGTTAAGGCTACAGTTGGCAACACCTTTAACCTGAAACTTCCTACGGCGAACCAGGTGGTTACGGTAACTGTAGGCGGCAAGAAGACAAAAGTAACGACAGATGCCAATGGCGTTCTTAAACTTACACTTGCTACAGGAGAATATACATCTTTAGCATTCTAATCTATATTTATGAAAAAAGTAAGTTCATTATTTATTCTGGTTTGTGCGGTAGCCCTAAGGCTGCCGGCGCAAACCTCGCCTAATGTTACACGGTATGTAAACCCCTTTATAGGGGCTAGTACCAATACGGCGCACTCCTACCATGGTTTAGGAAAAACCTTCCCTGGTGCAGCAACCCCATTTGGCATGACGCAGGTAAGTCCGAATACCATTACGGGTGGCGACAATGGCCCGGGTTATAGCGACGAGCACCGTACCATCGAAGGTTTTGCCTTTACGCAGATGTCGGGTATTGGCTGGTATGGCGACCTTGGCAACCTATTGGTGATGCCTACAACGGGTCCATTACAGCTTATTGCCGGAAAAGAAGGAAATACAGCGCTGCAAGGTTACCGCTCGGCCTATAGTAAAGCGACAGAAAAAGCTACTGCAGGGTATTATACCGTGCAACTGGATCGTTATCAGATACAGGCCGAAGCAACCGCATCACCGCGGGGTGGCGCATTACGGTTTACCTATCCCGAGAACCCACAATCGCGCATACAGATTGACCTTGCGCGCCGTGTTGGCGGCACTTCCACCAAGCAATATGTAGAGGTGGTAGATGCCCATACCATCCGTGGGTGGATGGAGTGTACCCCTGAAGGTGGTGGCTGGGGAAATGGCGAGGGTAAACCCAACTATACGGTTTACTTTTATGCTACGGTAGACAAGGCTATTGCAGACTACGGTTTTTGGTCGGCACAGTTTCCGGCAGGGCAAAGCAAGAAAAACCAAGATGTATCCAGTCTGGCTTATCAACAGCGAATTGCACAAGCCAGCATTATCCGTGGCGAGAAGGCGTTAACAGGAGAGCATTTGGGTTTCTTTATGGACTTCCCGACCAAAAATAAGGAGCAGGTTACCTTAAAAGTTGGTATCTCCTTTACCGATATGAAAGGTGCTGAAAACAATTTTAAGCAGGATGCATTAGCGCGCAAAAGTTTCGACCAAATACGTAAGGATGCGAACCAGCTGTGGGAAAAAGAGCTATCGAAAATTTCAATTGAAGGGGGCACAAACGATCAGAAAACTGTGTTTTATACGTCCCTATATCATACCATGATCGATCCCCGCAGCGTTACCGACGCGGATGGTCGCTATACCGGTCCACATGGCGTAATACAGCAAAGTAAAGACTTTACCAAACGTACGATTTTCAGCGGTTGGGATGTTTTCAGAAGTCAATTTCCTTTACAGACACTGATTAACCCGAAAGTGGTTAACGATCAGATTAACTCTTTGATGTCCCTGGCGGAGCAGAGTGGAGAAAATTACCTGGAGCGTTGGGAGTTTTTTAACGCTTACAGCGGATGTATGGTAGGAAACCCTGCCATATCGGTAATAGCAGATGCATATAGTAAGGGCATCCGTGGTTACGACGCCGAAAAGGCCTTGGACCTGATGATCAAGACATCCAACAAATTCGGTAATGGCGATAAGGGTTATGTAGCTGTAGAAAATGGTTATAGCATCTCTGAAACGTTAGAATTTGCCTATACCGATTGGTGTATTGCACAAATGGCAAAGGCACTGAAGAAAGATGATATCTACAACCTTTACCAGAAAAAAAGCAAGGCCTATGCGCATATATATGACATTGAAAAACAATGGTTCAGACCACGTCACCTCGATGGTAGCTGGCAGGCATGGCCGGAAGAGGGGCGTTTAAAAGAATGGTACGGCAGCATTGAGTCTAATGCTTACCAGCAGGGATGGTTTGTGCCGCATGATATTCCGGGGATGGTAGCCCTTATGGGAGGAAAAGATCGCGTTTTGGCCGATTTGGAAAACTTCTTCGAAAAGACACCGGCAGATTTTCTATGGAACGATTATTACAACCACGCCAACGAACCTGTACACCATATTCCTTTTATTTTCAATAGACTTAACAGCCCTTGGCTAACGCAAAAGTGGAGCCGTTTTATATGCGACAATGCCTATAAAAACTCGGTTGAAGGTCTTACGGGCAACGAGGATGTGGGTCAAATGTCGGCTTGGTATATTTTAGCCGCTATTGGTATTCATCCCCTGGCACCTGGTGATCCTGCTTACGAAATTACCAGTCCTGTATTTGATAAAATCCGATTAAAAACGGGTTCAGGGAAAACATTTACCATTATTGCCCGTAACAATAGCCCCGAAAATATCTATATTCAAGGTGCAACACTCAATGGAAAACCTTTAAAAGTATCGCATATTCAACATGCTGACATTCTAAAAGGTGGAACATTGGTTTTAGATATGGGAAATACAATTAATAAAAATACTTTTCAGTAAATCAGCAAAATAACCAAACTTGATTAATGAAAAAATTTAATACAAAAGGCGCTTTTAAAGGCGCCTTTTGTCGCTTCAATATGGCCTGCTATAGGCATGCTGCGCCTCCGATACAGTCGCTGTCGGAACTAAACCTCGCCCCCCCCTTTAGCATAGCCCTCTCGCCATCTGCCCTCCCGCTAAAGCTTAAATGCATACATACAGAAATACAGGTATACGGGTATATGGGTATTTGGGTATATGGCTCTTGCGATTGGAAAAGCTGCAAAATTAAATACTTGAAGGCTTAAATAGGTAAAGACTGAAATACTGAAACTAAACATAAACAGTAGCCGGCATCCTTTATCCGCAGCAGTAGGAGGCAACCGTACAGGTTATACATATACCTAAGCCTAAACCTAATCCTAAACCTAATCCTAAACCTATGCCCCTATTTATAGGGATTTTCAAAATGGCAGTTCTTCAAAATAAGGATTAATATCCCGAAAAAGGATTTTTAAATCCCTGTACGCTAAAAAGCTATTTTCTAATCTGTCCATATTGCCATTTTATTCGTGTAATTGGCAAAGTTTTTGTTTTTGAATACAGGAAAACATCATTTTATACTATTTTTTTACGTTTATCAAAACACCGTAAACAATACCATATGCATCTTAAAAATGACTATCAGGAAAAACTAGTACAAATTCATGCTGCATTAGTTGAAAATCCTGACCTTTCACCAGAAGACAAACTTTCTAAGGAGAACTTTTTCGAATATTTAGCCTTATTCGAGGGTTTACTCTTACAATATAACAGCAGCGAAGAGATGCTGTCCAAATTGGATAGCTTATTTAACAGTTTATTTGAATCGAGTACGGATTATGCTGCATCGCTGTATTTGGACGATGAAGACTTCGCTTTTTTCTTCGATAAGGTCCTTAACCTATTGGATAGCTATGCGGCATTAAACCCGAAGGCGTATCTGGAAATCGCCTTACAGTATATTTTAACGCGCCGTACGCTAACTGATGCGAGCCAAAGTGCTGTATATTTTGCAAAAGCAATCGAGGCGAATGTGGCGCCAGCCAAGGCTTTATTTTTATATTATAACTACATAAAACTTTTAAACGTCCTGCCGAAGGAAGAGGCTTATCAGCAATTAATTCACGAGGCAGAAAACGGCGATATTTGGGCTTTGGCTTATTATTCGCATTTTTTGGTGTGGGAGGATGATTATGAAGCGAAGATTGCCCAAATCGAACCGCTAAAGGCTAGTGATAATAAGAAAATACAACGCCACTATTACGAGACCATGCAGCATTATTATGCGAGGCAAAATAAGCCCGACATGCAGCTGCAGCTCTTAAATGAGGGGATTGAAAAAACAAACTCGGCGTACTGTAAATATATGCGCACCGAGCTGCAACGTTCTAAAGCGCAGACCGAAGCGGAGTTTGAGGCCTTGATACCTGCGTATACCGAATCTTGGGAAACCGGAATAAGTGATTCGGCAGTACAAATTGCTTTATTGAAATTACAAAATGTCCCGGGCGAAAACCCGAAGGCCGCAGATTTTGAATCGGCCATCTATCATTTGGAAAAAGCCTGGCAGTATAACCATGCTTATGCGGCATTCCGCTTAGGCTGTATATTTTTATTTGTCGAGAGCTTACGCGATGTTGAACGGGGTCTGGCTTACTTGGAGGAGGCTGCAAACCGCAATCTGACGGATGCTAAAATCGAACTTGCCGAGTTGTATGCCGAAGGGCAGTTTGTGCCTTTGGATGAAAATAAGGCGCTTTCGTTATTTCAGGAAATGGCCGAGCAGGGTGTTGCTTATGCGCAATACCGGTACGGAAATTTTATGGAGCAGGGTACGGCTGATCAGGAAGCGAATTTCTTGGCTGCATTTCCTTGGTATAAAAAAGCGGCCGATAATAGGCTGCCGCAGGCGCTGTTTGTCGCGGGTCGTTATATAAAATTGGGTTACCATGGTGCTGACCCTAACCCTGCCGAAGCCCTTCAGTATTTTGAAAAGGGTGCTCAGCTCAATAGTGCTCCTTGTATCACCGAATTGGGGCTGGCAGCGGAGTTGGAGGAAACACCCGACTATGGCAAGGCTTATGCGTACTTTGCGCAGGCCGCAGCACTGGGTTATCCTTATGCTAATTATTTGAAGGGTGTGTATTTGGAGTATGATTACCATCAGACGGGATCGCCTGATCTGGTAGGTGCCTTTGAGGCTTACTTTACGGGGGCACAGGCAAACGATTCTAACAGCACCTATGAGCTGGCGCGTTGCTACCGCTTCGGTATCGGAACGGAAGCGAATATCGACGAGGCCATTCGGTACTATCAAAAATCGGCCGACTTCAACCACCCGCGCGGACTTACGGATATCGGCTTGTGTTATGAATATGGGTATGGTGTGGCTCAGAATAATCAAAAAGCATTTGAATATTTGGAGAAAGCGGCAGCGCTGGAATACCCTTATGCCATGTATGTTTTAGGTAGGTATTATATCCACGGCCTCATACAACAAGATTCGGAGCAAGGGCTGGCTTGGCTGGAGCGCGCTGCTGCGCAGCAGGTGCCGGAGGCGCTGATTCTTTTGGGCGACTATTACTTTTACGATTATGACCAATTGGGGGAGTATGATCGGGGCTTTTCTTATTATAAGGCAGCGGCAGATTTAGACTACCTGTCGGAAGGACTGGGTATGTGTTACGACTTTGCTGTGGGTGTTGAAGGCGATCCTCAAACGGCTTTTAACTATTACCAGCAGGCGGCAGCGCAACATAATATTATGGCAATGTACCGCTTAGGACGTGCCTTCTACTACGGGCGTGGTACCGATGTGGATAAGGAGGCCGCTTATGCGCAGTTTGATCAGGCAGCACAAAGTGGTAATCTGTATGCGAAGTACTATGCTGGCCTTCAATTATTGGAGGGCGATGGTGTGACTCAAAATATTGCGCAGGGCTATGCCTTTATTAAAGAAGCTGCTGAGGCGGAATTTGCTGAAGCGCAATTTAAGCTTGGCAACTGTTACCTCATGGGCGAAGGGGTGGAAGAAGATGATGAATCCGCGCTATACTGGTTTGAAAGGGCTGCAGAAAATGGCCATGAGGAAGCAATAAAACTTACTAAAAGAACAAGAAGATAATACTATGGATGAACAACCTTCCTATTCTTTCCAGGTAAACCTTAAGGGTATGATTGCCCTTTTATCGGAACATTTATACAGCGACCCGAATACTTTTATTCGGGAGCTGCTGCAAAATGCTGTGGATGCAATTACAGCGTTGCGGCATATTGACGAGAACCATGTTGGACAGATTGCTATACACCTGCCGCATGGCGAGCAGGAGAACTTCAGGTTTGAGGATAATGGAATAGGTTTAAAAGAAGCCGATATTCACCAGTTTCTTTCGGTTATTGGCGAGAGTTCTAAGGGTAAGGATATAAACGATGCCAAGGACTTTATTGGTAAATTTGGCATTGGCCTGCTCTCTTGCTTTGTGGTTAGTGACCAGATTATTGTGGAAACAAAATCGGCATTAGAACAGAAGCCTTTACGCTGGATTGCCAATACCGAAGGTGATTATAGTATACAGCCTATGCTGGAGGATATGCCTATAGGTACGCGTGTTATCCTTAAGCCGAAGAAAGTTTTTAATTACTTGTTCGAAAAGAGTTTCTTTACGGCCAAATTACGTTTCTATGGCGATGCGATAAAAGAACAGGTAATGGTACACGATGGCGCTATAACGGAGGTTTTAAACCATGGCCAGCCGGTATGGCTTACGGAGAAAAGCGACAAAGCGGCCTTACTTGAGGTGGGTAAAAGGGTGTTTAATACCAGCTTTTTAGATGCCGTACCTTTTGATACTGAAGCCGGAAAAACGAGGGGTGTGCTCTATATTTTGCCGTTTAAAACGCAGTTCAGCAGCAAACAGTACCACCGTGTTTACCTAAAACGGATGTTTCTATCCGAAGAAGACCAGTCTTTATTGCCAAGCTGGGCATTTTTTGTACGTATGTTAATTAATACGGAGGAACTAAGTGCCACGGCATCGCGCGAGTCTTTGATGAAAAATGATCTGCTACGCGACACGCGTAAGGAAATTGCTAAGGCCTTGAAAGACTATTTGCGCACGATTAAAGCTGTAGATTACAGCATTTATACCCGCATTATTCAGACGCATTTTTTACACTTAAAGGCTTTTGCGCTGGAAGACAATGAGTTTTTGGATATATTTTTGGATGATATGCCTTTTGAAACCAACAGGGGTTTCCGCAACTTTAAGCATATTGCGCAGGCACAGCAGACAATCTTCTATTGTGCAGAGTTCGAAAACTTTAAACAGATCGATCGCCTTGCCGATACGCAGGGACAGCTTTTGGTGAATGCTTCTTATACTTTTGATACTGAATTGCTAAAGAAAATAAATCAGCGCTATCGGCAATATACCATCCGCGAGATGTTGCCTAGCCAATTGATGGAAACATTTTCGGATATTGGCGACTTAGAAACGGAGCGTTTTAAGGCCTTCCGCGTTAAAGCGGAGGCTATACTGCTTGCGCATAATTGTGTACTGGAGCTTAAGATGTTCCAGCCTGCAGATACTGCGGCCATTTACACCAAACCGGAACAGAGCCATTTAGAAAATACGGCTAAGCAGCTGAAGGAAAATGCTAATCCATTTGCGCAGGTTGTCAAAGCGCATACACCAAAAACTAATAACAGACCGATATTATGCCTTAACGTTTCTAACGACCTGATTCACAGCCTTGCCCCTATTGAGGATACTTACCTCCTGCAGTCGGTCATTGAGGTGTTGTATGTGCAGGCCATGATCTTGGGCAAATACCAGGTTCAGGAATCAGAAATGAAGGTTTTAAATAATGCGATGAAGAATCTTATCGTTATGGGGCTAACAAATTTTGTAAACATTTAATAATCCATATGTACGCACTTAAAATTCAGAAAATATTAAATCAGATCGACCGGGTCGATAGTGCCGAAGAAAAAGTAAAACTGGTGTTACAGGCTATCGCCATTGCCGATGAGAACCATGATTTGGAATGGGGCTATGACCTTCGCCTGGATCTTCTAAACTACGAGATTGATCTTGCCTTCTCGCCCGAGTCGCTGCCTGCATTTGCCTGGATATTACAGACCTACGACGAAAATCCGGAGCTTTTTAATGAAGAAGATTTCTTATGGCAGTATAAATGGATGATGTCTGACTTGTATGAGAATCCTGATGTTAGCAAAGCGCAGATTGAGGCTGCCTTAAAGGATTTTGAAACTCGCCTGTTGCGCAATGGTTATGGCATGCGTGCCATTTACAACGAGGAGTTTAGTGAGGCATTGGCGCAAAAAGATACGACGGCAATACAGGAGTCTTTAACTAAAGTGCTATCTGTAGAACGTGATGATATGAGCGATTGCCTTGCTTGCGAAATGGATGCCGAGGTGTCGGCAATTTTGTATACCCAAGGTTTTACAGCGGCTTATGCAAAAGCGACACCGTTGTTTGAGAAAAAATTCACCTGTGCGCATGTTCCACTACGTACGGCCGTAAATTTAGCCTACGAGGGGCAAAAGCTTGGTTTTTCCGAGCAGGCTGCCAAAGCTGCAGAGCTGGCATCAACGGAGATTCTCCTTAAGGAGAAGGAAAAATCAATTACCTTGTCGGCCATAAAATTAGCCTTGTACTATGCCTATACGGATAAAAAGAAGGGTAAAGAATGGTTAGAAAAATATATCCCTTGGGTGGATGGCCGCGAGGACCGTACGGTTTTTTATGTTGCCAAGTTTGTGGTAGACGCCTTGAAAGAGTATCCTGCAGACGAGGTTTTCCATTTAGAGCTGCCTGAAACACATCAGCTTTTCAAGGGGGATACTGTGTTTACGAAAACAGAATTACAGGATAATTATGCCGCAATTGCTCAGCGTATTGCTGCGAAATTTGACCAACGGAATGGGAATGCACATTTCAGCAATCAGCTTATAGCTTAAGGTCATTTATGCGTAATGGGTTGGGGTCACCGCATTACCCCAACCCCTGTTTCGCTAATCGCGCGTAGGCCTGACAGGCGATATAGCCTATTTTTAGCGAAGAAATATTTGTAAACCTGCGGCAATGCGCTTCATGTATAGGCTAATGCAAATAATCAACTAATGCCAGCTGGAATTAAAATATTTAAGGCGCTCTATTAGATAGGGAAAGTTGCTGGGGAGATACCCGCCCCGATTTTCCCTGTATAGTAGAGCGCCTATTCCTTACGGGGTACTGTCCCTCCCATCGAAATGCTGCTGGTTGCTGTTATTTCAAATTTAACAGTGCCAGAAGCTTATGAAAAATCGCAGTGTTCTCATAAAAACCTATAAAGGTATTTGACCCGGGGCCATAAGCCATCACCGGTACCATCATCGCACTATGGTCGTTGGAGGCAAAATGCCCTTGTGCATAGCCCCTTATAGGGTCGGCATCGAGTAGCGTAAGCCCGCCTGTTTCATGATCTGCTGTTACAATAACTAGCGTATGTTTATCCTGATCGGCAAACCGCAGCGCCTCACCTACAGCTTTATCAAAATCTAGTGTTTCCATGCTTACATCGGATAAATCACGTGCATGGCCGCCATAATCAATTTGTGCTCCTTCGGCCATAATAAAAAAGCCTTTTTTATTTTGGTTAAGCTTCGATATACTATACTTTAGGGCAGTGGATAACATATCGCCACGCCCCTTTTTAACGGATCGTATCGCTGCCTGCGGCAGGTAAACCACGTCTTTCCTCGCCTTGTTACGACCAAAGCTTTCTAGGTCATTGCTTACCGCAAAGCCTTTCCTCACCAAAGCCTCCTTCAGCGCGGCATATTTTGCTGTATCCCGATATGGCCAGGGTATACCACCTACAAGCACATGGACGGCTTCCTGCTGCAGGAGATCTTGGGTAATGGCTTCGGAGGCGTTACGATCTGTATGCGCGGCATAAAACACCGCCGGTGTAGCATCGGAGGCATCGCCGGTACTGAGGATACCCGTAACCTTACCGCGCTGTAGCATATAATCGGGTAGTTTCTTCAACGGCTGCCCCTGGGCATCGACACTCACTACGCCATTCCACGTTTTTTGTCCGGTAGCGATAGCAGAACCGGCAGCCCCTGAGTCGGTATTTCCCGGACTTAAAGAAGCGGTCTGCGCAAAACCGATATACCGAAACTGCGCCATATTTAAAGCCCCTTTATTGGCTATCAAGGCGGCCTGTATATGTCCAAGGCCCATGCCATCGCCAATTAACAGTATAATATTTCGTATGGGTGCTGCTGTACCATCGGAGGTATAAGTCGGCCTGTATACGGCTTGCGGTTTTTCTTGCGGAGACTGAAAGCGCGTATAGGGTATACTGTGCAAGTACTGCTGCAGCACATCGGGTTTATCGGTATTTAACCAGGTAACGCCCAATTTTTCCAATATAATCCAGGTATTCGTACTTTCGGCTGTGCCCCATAAGCGGAATGGTTTGCCCTGTGCTGCTGCTTGCGCCGCTGCGGCTTTGATACTTGCCATCTCAGGCCCTGCTGGCGCCCCTTTCCCATTCCACCGTGTATAACTACGTATATCGGCACTGATTAACGCTATCTTTTTCAGTTGCGCTGCGCTATACGGAATATCTGGTCGTCCATCGTAAAAAATATAATCGGGATAGGCGTAAAAGAGATCTACTGGCGGCATATTGCCACTCAGAACAATCTTAATTCCATGTTCATTGCCCGAACCGTACAACATGGTGGTGTAGGGTTCCAACAGCTTCACCAAAGCGGGCATAATTACCTGATAACTATCCTTCAGGTCCAGCATCAATTGCAGCGATTTGCCAGGATCTGAAAAGGCGTGGTTTCCATGCTCCTTAAACAATTTTATTAAAGGCTTTAGGTACAGCTGTTCCAACGTTTTACCCTGCTGTATCTGGCTGGGATCATGCGCTGCATAAAGGCTGTCATTACGCATAAAAAGATCGACTTCAATAGATTCCATACCCGCATGGTAAGCCCGCCAGAATGGCATATCGCGCTCGTAGTCGTTATGGCTATGTCCTTTTATCTTCCATGTTTTTAAACTTGTTTGCTCGCCAAACATTAACTGCTCGAAATGTTGGCTGTGGTTATTGCTTTCCTGCGCATGCCCGGTAAAAACCGCCATCGCCAGCAGGGCGCTACCTAAAATCGATATTGTTTTCATGTTGTTATATATTAATTACCTGCGCACCTTTAATTTTGGCCGAGGTCCGCGATTGATACATCCAGTGGCAGAATGGGCCAAACCTCCGGAACAACGGAGTTAAAAGTACCTGTTCCGAATCCTCAACCCCGGTACACGGCGAATTTGGGGCAGTTTTCAGCGTAAAGGATTTACAGGATGCAGGCAAATGGGGCTCAATCCGAAACCCAAATGGTTGTCTATAATTTCTTAAACTGCATTGCTGTCTACTACATATCCTCTGCCTCGCTGCTGCACAGTTCTGCGGGCAGAGCTAATGGTGCTGCTTCTATGGTCTTTTTTAGCGTACAAAATATGGCTACAAAACTATTTATTATCTAAGGGATATATAAAGCCTTGCTTATTATCAAATTGTTAAGATTAAAATACGGAAATTACCTGCTGTTTATGGTAGCGCGTGATACAAATTAACATACCGTATAAATAAAAAGCTACATTTTGCGAGGCATTCGGAATTATTACTTCAGTTGTATGTACAATTAATTATATTTGTGGCAAGATGAGATTAATATGACAATGTTAACCTGCATTTTACATACTATAAATAAAATTTAAGTCAATATCTTCGTATATGTACGGACGTTTTTTGCAAACATTAGTATTTGGTTTATTTTGTTTTGCTCCAATTTTAATAACCAATTATAAGGCATGTGCAAATGTACAGATGGATAGCGTGCAACTTCTCCCTACAGCAGCCGATATGGAGGATATCAACGGTTTTAAAATCACGGAAAAAGATACTACAGCTAAAAAAGGTTTTTTAAGCCAGGTACACTATACTGCACTTATCTTTCCCGCTGTAACCATGACTTATGGTATTGTAGCGCAAGAAAGCCATTATTTAATTCGTACGGATAAGGAAATTCGAGATGCCTTGCAACGCAATATATACCGGAAAATTAGAATCGACGATTTCGCTCAGTACGCTGGCGCTGCGAGTATATTTGTGCTCGATGCTGCCGGGGTTAAGGCCAAACATTCTTTAAAGGAGAGCTTGTTTACAACCGTTACAGCGCACTTAATAAGTACGGCAACCGTGGCGACCTTAAAACGTACTACGGTGGTATGGCGCCCTGACGAGTCGGCAAAAAATTCTTTCCCCTCCGGACATACGGCGACTGCGTTTATCTCGGCTGAGCTTTTATGGCAGGAGTATAAAGATCAATCGTATTGGTATGGTATCGCGGGTTATACCGTAGCCGCGGGAACAGGATTTATGCGCATGTACAACAACCGTCATTGGCTTTCGGATGTTGCCATGGGAGCCGGCATTGGGGTGTTGAGTACGAAGATTGCTTATTGGCTGCTGCCACTGGTAAGCCCCAGATTAAATCATCAAAAACATATGTTCGTCGTTGTACCTAGCTATAATGGGGAATTGTATGGCTTAAATGCTTGTTTTAAGTTTTAAGGTTTAAGGTTTAGGGCTTAGGATTTTAGGTTTAGTGTTTAACATTTAGCATTTAGGGGTATTTTAATGAAACAAAGTTAAAATTTCCTCCAGACTTACTTTTCCAAAGTAGGCTGTTAAATCTGTGCGAGCCAAAACCTGTTCTATGTCGCTTAATTGATGTTTCCTTCCATGCAGCAAGGCTTCCAATTCTTCAATAGGTTGGGAGGCGAAGAAATCACCAAAAATCTTAATCTTTTGTATATGTCCTTGATCTACATCCATATGCAATTCAATAAATCCTGCCGGAATTTTAATGGCTTTTTTAAAGTTATAATTGGGCGAGAATCCAAAATTCCAATCCCAGCTGCTGTATTTACTATCCGCTAAGGCTTGTATATGCTGTATATCGTCATCCGTTACTGTATAAAGCGTAGCATCGGCATTATTCCGAACCATTTCCTTTATCAGCAAGGCTTTAAAGACATTAGTATCTGCCGCTTCTGGCAGGTATTCGTTTAGGTTAATCACACGCGCACGATTAGATTTCACCGCTTTATCGATAAATTTCAAGGGGTTAACTTTTAAAGCCTCCCCCAATACTGCCATTTCAGAATGTAATAGTATGGTGCCATGTTGAATCATCTTGCCATTTTTCGCTAATTTGGCATTGCCGCTGAATTTCTTCCCGTCGACGAGCAGGTCGTTTCTACCTTCCAGCTTTGCAGGTACTCCCAGGTTATTTAATACGGTTAAAACCGGTGCTGTAAACTTTGAAAAATCCATAAAATCCTGGTTGGCTAATAGGCTATGGAAAGAGAAATTTAAATTGCCCAGGTCATGGTATACCGCCCCGCCCCCGGATAACCTACGCACCACCTTTATTCCCTGCGCATTTACATAGTCTAAATTTACCTCGGCAAGGGTGTTTTGAAATTTGCCGACAATAATGGAGGGGGCATTGACATATAGAAGAAATATATCCTCGTCGGGAAAGCGCGTTAAAAAATACTCCTCAGAGGCAATATTAAAATAAGCATCTTGGGATGGGGATTCGATAATTAACATAAATCTGTTTTTATCAAAAATACAAAAATGGTAGTTTAAACCCTATTGTAAATAAAAAAAGCTGTGGATAGGTGTTTTAAGACCTTACCCTAAGACCATATTTTAGCAGCAAGAAAGCTTTATTTTTACCGAGATTGTTTATTTTAGCGGTTAGCATGCTAGTTAAGGTAAAGAAAAGCGTTATGGACGGAAAAAAAATCTTACTGATTGAAGATGAAAAAAATGTGGCTGAATTTATTATTCAAGGTCTTGAAGAAGATGGTTATGTCGTTTACTATGCCAATAAATATAGCGACGCCCTTCCGCTCTTAACGGCCCATGCTATCGATCTTATTGTTCTTGATATCCTCCTTCCGGAGATGAATGGTCTGGAGGTATGTAAAAACTTGCGCCACTTAGGGTATACGGACCTACCTATTCTTATGGTTACTGCGCTCGGTAGCCCCGAGAATGTGGTGTTAGGGCTGGATAGTGGGGCCGACGATTATTTATCGAAGCCTTTTAAGCTCATCGAGTTAAAAGCGCGCGTGCGTACGCTAATCCGCCGTAAGCAGGAGATTACGAAACAGGTTAAGGTAGCGGAGAAAAAAACCTTTACCTATAAATTTCTGGAAATCGACGATTATAAAAAAATTGCCTATGCTAACGGACAGGAGCTTAATTTAACCTCTACAGAATATAGGCTCCTGATGCTCTTGATCCAGGCACCTGGAAAGGTATTTGAACGGAGTGAACTCCTGGATAAAGTATGGGGAATAAATTTCGATATAGGCTCGAACGTCGTGGATGTTTACATCAACTACCTCCGTAAAAAAATTGAAAAAACAACACCTGTTAAAACCATACACACGGTTATTGGTATGGGCTATGTACTAAAAATAGACAGCTAAGTGAGAACCTACAACAAATTGCTATACGCGCTAATCAGCATTCTTGTCATCTATACCATCAGCTTTGTGGTGTTTATTATGTATTCCATTACCAACTTTGCTTTTGCAGATTTCTATAAACGCCTGGACCTTCGCCGTGACCTTGCGGCAGAGCGTATGCTGAACGCAAAGAATGGTAAGGAGGAATGGCCCTTGGATTATATTGAGGAGCTTAATAAGCAGCAGGAGTTCCTGGTGGAGTTTGATAGCCAGAACCATATTGTGTATAGCAAGGGGTTCGATAAAAACCTGTGGCCGGAGATTAATAAGGATAAACCTTCTAATTTTAAAGTAGGCACGAACTTTTACTCGGCAAATTTTTATACTAAAAATGGCCACCGTTATATTATAGGTGTCTCGGCGGAAAATTATTTCTATACGCATCATTTAAATTACCTTAAAAACCTGCTGCTCGTCGCGCTTATCCTGGGGATACTCTTTGCCGTAGTCATCTCCTTATTGGTGAAAAGGTCGTTTATGAAACCTATAAATGAACTGATTACTAATGTAGAAAAAATAGGTTCCGAAAATTTGTACTTACGCCTCAATGAGACCAAAGAGAAGGGCGTACTCCGCAAGCTAACGACTACCTTTAACCAGATGCTAAACCGTATTGAAACATCGTTTGAAACGCAAAAGAACTTTATTAGCAATGCCTCTCATGAACTCAATACTCCCCTCACTACGATCATCGGTATCGCTGATTTAGCGCTTTCTAAGGAGCGTAATATTGCGGAATATAAGGCATCGATGCGTAAGATTATGGCGTCGGCGGAAAACCTAGAACAGAAAACACGTGCTTTATTGTTACTGGCAAGGACGGGTTTTGAAAATAACAATCTTAATTTCAACCCTGTACGTATAGACCAGATTATTCTGGATGCTGAAATGACTGTAAAGGCGATAAACCATACTTTTCATATTAAAACCGACTTTAGTATGTTGCCGGAAGATAGTATGAAATTAAAAGTTCGCGGATCAGCTCCTTTGTTGCAGCTGGCAATCTCTAATATTGTGTCCAATGCCTGCAAATATTCGGCCGATCATACGGCATATGTTGCTTTGGGAGCCTATGAAAAGGGGATTTTAATTCTGATTAGAGACAATGGTATTGGCATTCCTTCCGAAGAACTTCCGTATATCTATGACCCCTACTTCCGAGCTTCTAATGCCACCATATTTTCAGGTTATGGCATCGGTCTTCCCCTCGCGCAGAATATTATAAAAATGCATCAGGGCTCGTTGCTGCTTTCTTCCAAGCTTAATGAGGGCACCACGGTACGCATTGAACTGCCCACCATATTTGCATCTTAATGTTATTTTAATGTCGCAGTGACATTCTCATCTTATTTTAATCTGCCCGCCAAAAGTTTAATGGAAAACTAATTTCGTTTTCACGCTGTCCCTATGTCATGGGGTTAATTTTGCTTCAAAATTATTCTATGGCAAGTTTAAAACGTGTATTAATTCCGACCGATTTTAGTGTAAACTCCTTACGTATAGTTTTGGAGTTTCTTGAAAACCATACTGCCGAGGAGCAGCTGGAAATGGAGCTGGTATTGGTATATGGGTTGCAGCTCAGCGATTCCATAACTTCTTTATTAGCGTTCAACAAGGAAGACTGTCTGGCTGACTTACAATCGGAGGACTTTATTAAGGGATGCGAAATTATACGTACCCGATATAAGGATAAATTAACGGAGCTGTATGCCGATGTGCTCACCTCAAAAAACCCACGCTACCTACAGAATTATATCAAAGGGCACCGCATTCAGCAGGTTATTATACTGGAGGGCCTATCGTTCAGCCCTACAGCACGCCATAATTTCGATGTAAACCTAACCCTGAAGGGTATGGAAAAGCAACTGGCTGTACCTTTACTACACCTGCAGGTACCCGAGGAGATGGGTACGCAGCGGGATTTAATGGACGGCATATTTTTCCGAAAAAAATGGAGGCTGAGTTATGAATAGGAATGTATTATTAAAAATTACTTACGCGCTATTAGCCGTGTTGATGCTGTCCACGCTTTCTGTGGTGATTTACTATGAAAGTCCGGAGCGCCTTATTCAGGGCGAATGGGTAGAAACAACCTGGCGCATTGAGAAGGATAATGCGGCCAAAGCTATTGATTTGGAGTCGCCGCTGTATCAAAATTTAAAACAGGAAATTCTGCGCGATGTACAACTGCTGCACCGTGGTGTTTGGCGTTTTAGCGACAACGGGAAACTGCAATCGAATAAAGGGAACAACAGTGAATCTTTAGAATGGTTTATTAAAGGCCGCGGACATATTCTGGAGCTTAAACGCAATGGAAAATCAATCGAGAGTTTCCAAATTCAGACTATCAATCAAAATAAACTTGTCCTGCACCTAAACTTCGACCTTCAGGTAAAGGGGATAATGGAAATCGTGCTGGAAAGAAAAGAAAATTTAGGACAATATGTTAAGAAAATATAGCAACCATAGAACACAATCTGACAACTTAAAACTCGGCGCACTTACCGCCTTTTCAGCGGGTATGGTAAATGTGACGTCGGTAACTGTATTTTTCGCTTTTACCTCGAATATAACGGGTTATTATGCGGTATTTGCGCAGGAATTAAGCAAAGGTAACTGGTATCAAGGGGCCGTGGTCTTGTTATGGATTCTTGTATTTTTTATGGGTAGCTTTTTATCAAATTTTGTGATAATACAAGGAAAGGGACGATGGAGCCAATACATATCGCATGCTATCCCGGTAATGTTGGAGTTATTAAGTGTGCTATTTGTAGGTTTATACCTCCAATTCTTTTATGGCAACTCCTTAAAAGAAACAGAATTTCTAGTCGCAGCGCTGCTATTTGCTATGGGGCTGCAAAATGGTTTAACGGCTAGCATCTCCAATTCGGTTATTAAAACTACGCACCTAACGGGTTTAACCACCGACCTGGCAATTTTACTGTCTATGTTCTGTAAGGAAAAAAATAGACAAAATAAAGCTTTAGTCGATAAATTTCACCTGTTACTGACCATTATGGTGACCTATGTGCTTGGCGGACTTGCAGCGGGTATTGGTTATTTACACCTTGGCATAGGTACTTTTTACCTTACTTGTGTGATCTTATTTAGTATAGCCGTATACGATTTTTATAAGTTGGCCCGCGTGAAACAATATTACGACCGTAGGAAGGTTTACAAAACCTCTACCTCATCCTAAACCTTATCCTAAACCTTTAATTAAATTGCAGCAAATGTTTACTAAAAATACTTTTAACTAAAAAGAGCGGGAAATCCCGCTCTTTTTAGTTAAAAGTATTTTCGAATAAGGCATTAGTATTCCAGGTAGCAAGACTAAAGGAAATGGGCTTAGCAAAATCTTCCAGGGTCCATTTTTTATGTATAAAATCGACAAGAGTTTGTATCGGCGTACGATTAGCCGCAGGTGCCGGCGTATTGCCCAACAGCAGCAAACGCACCGTTGTATTTGCCAATACGGCTTCATCTTGCTCGGTTAATTCTGCTTTACGCAATACCTTATTAAGCGCCTCTTTTACAAGATCATCAGGCAATTCTGAACCTATTAAAGCCACTGCTTTACGGCCATAATCCACTGAGTTTACATAAACAAGATCATCGCTCTTAAGGGAGTTCATTACGGCAATATCATACCCAAAAGTACCCGATTCTGGTATATCTATCGCAGCATTTAGCATGATCTGATTATAATGTAATACGAACATAGACTTCATCGGCCTCGGCATATCAGCCTTAGAAAAGCCAAACCACTGTTCCGTATTTATAGCCTGGCCAAAACGAATAGAAAGAAGCGCGTCGTCCCAAGACTGTATCCTTTGCAGGTTAAAACTCGTCGACACCTGCTGCATTTTGTCTAAACTATTCGTTTCCTGGATTCCCTCTAGGACAACCTTATCCAGCAGTGCTTTTGTTGCGCGCACCGTTTGCGGTTTAGCGTTTATAGATAAGCTTATCGTAACATCGTCTTGTACAAGATCTATAACGGGATGTTTATCTTGGTTAATACTGGCCTTATTCAAAACGGCACCCAAATAAATAGCCTCCGGAGATTTGGCCGTAAAAACCGTAGCTTTCTCCTGTGCCAGGGCAAAATTCGAAAGTTGTAAGGCAATACAAACGGTAGTAGCGGCAAAAAATGTTTTAATCGTAAATTTCATAACGTAAGATTATTTATAAATGGCATTCAATTGCAAGAATATTAGCTGAAAGTCGTCTTCCCCTTTGGCGATAAAATTTTCGGCGGGCAGGCTGTCATACATAGCGTCGACTATAACCTGGCGACCTACCGCGATGGTGCTTTCTTTTTTATACATACGCATATGTAATACAAAACCCTGATCTTTATCCTGCTGACCCAGTTTTTTCCAAACCGTGGTGCCCGAAGGTTGATAAAGCAGGTTTTCATTTTCCCACTTGGCCTTAAATCCCTCCGTAAGCTTCAGCTTTTTAACCAGAAATACCGAATCATTTTTCGTTATAATTTCTTCGGGAATAGTATAAGAAAGGCGATTGCCAAAATAAGTTTCTAATTCTGTTTCTGCCAGCGTGGCACCCTTTTCTTGTGGACTATACCGTTTTAAACTCAATAGGTTTTTATTTTTCAACTGCAGATGTAATTCTTTACGTTCGGGTTCAATAGGTTGTGTAGGCTCGCTATTGTCGGATTTCTTGCAAGAAGAAAAAAATGCCATGCCTAAACAGCAACAAATAGCTGGAATAAGGATTTTCATAAATTATTAATAAATTAGTATAAACAGCACGAAGATATAATTTTAAACTAAAAATTCAAAAGGTTGTATATACAAGTAACATCTGGCTACAAGGGAGCTGGAAAACGATTTACCCCTGTATTAAATTGCAACTTTTTTTTTAAAAAAATTAGTTAATAAAAAGCTGTAGTTACCTATAAAGAAAAGCTTGCAAAGAGGGAGGTGAGCTCATTCCCCACCTTGTTTAGTTTTAACAACAGCTTTTTCAGTTGAAACGATAACTCCAGCCCTATTCCAACTCAGGATAATGTACAGGACTTTCACCAAAACCTAATTCGGGTAGGTTTATCTAGGTGGTTTAAGCGCCATAAGGCGCGGATAAATAAATAAATAATAGATTTTTAAATATAGCATACTTCTTGGCTATCTCCACGTTTACTTCATTAACCAGGAAGAGGGTGACGCTGATTAATAATACGCTACCTTCTTCCTGGTTTGTATTGAAGTTTATTTAAGATCAAACACAAGCACCTCATCTTTTTGGGTATTCACTTGAATTTTACCTTTCATCCATCCGAGCGTTCTGCCTATAGAACTGCGTACTTTATAGGCATCCTGGCCAGGTAAAAGTAGTTCTAGTTTTTGCCCTTTCTCGCTGTGGACTTTAATATTTCTTACTTTTCCATTCTCTAGCTTTGCACTTACCAAAAAAGCACCAACAGTTCTAAGTTGTTCAAACGCGGCATCATTTTTAATATTCCAATTTGGGAAGAGTACTATAGAACCATTGTATCCTTGTATCAGACACTCATTTATAACTGCCGGTAGCGCAAAATTTTCGAACCAAATACCCATTCTAGACATATAGGCATAATCACTTTGGTCCGAATACCTTCCTCCTGTTTGCATGACCATATCCGTAGCTGTACCGTTTGGCAACAAGCAATACCTCACCTGACGCTTAAAATCTTCCAAGTCTAACTTTCCAATTCGTGCTGCTTGCATATGGATAAATACGAGGTCATTTCCGCCTTCATTTCTTTGATTTGCATACGTATTGAAGAGGATGCGTTTAGTGGAATCATCACTATGAAGACCATGCTCTTCGCCTGGGAAAACAGAAAACAAAGGTAGTGGAACATTATAGACGGTCTGTGCATCTTCACCATCAACAGCTACAAAAACTTTTTCTTGATTAGGCAATTTTGCTGTAGGATAATCCGGAAAATTTTTCAAGATATCTTCCATGGAATGGAGTAAATCTTTTTCCTGCTGCTGGGTACCTAGAATTTCTGTCGCTTGTTTAAATGCATGGAAAGCAAATTTTGTTAATGTTAGGTCCGCATTAATGTCGTGATTGAACTGAAAACCTGGACGGAGGCCATATAACTCGGGTGGAACTGAAGGGAAAATGTGGTACTTGTTGTCTCCCCAACGTTCCAGATCTCTTCCCTCAGCACGCTGCATATAAGCGACAAGAAATTCTACTGCCGCTTTTATAGGCGTATAAGCTCGGTCGCGGAGAAAGTCTACATCCATGCTGTAAGTATAGTGCCACCACAAACCCTGAATGGCCCAAGGTGTTTCACTAATCTCCCAGCCCCAGTCTGGAATTGGGTAAGGATTCATGGACATTTCGACTGGGTAAGCAGAATGTGGTATATACATACCTGGAAGCTGATAATAATCTTTTGCCCATTGTTTACTAACAGGAAATAGTGCTTCAATAAGGTCCACATATGGCAGATTCTTATCCAAATGATTACTTGAAAATGTTACCCAAAAAGGTTGTTGGGTATTATAGTTCATATGGTAATCACCGTGCCATGCTGTACCAATATTATTGTAACTCCAGTTGGCAAATATTCCAGGCGTAGTTACGCCATCCTTCAGACTACAGTTTAAAAAATATAGATTCCTATACCAGATGGATTCTAAAAAGCTATCGGAAAGGGTTACACTAGACTGATTCCAAAATTTCTTCCAAACCAGCAGGTTTTTATTCCATACCTTATCTTTTTCGATCCATATAACTTCTTTTGAATCCGGAGAAATAGGGACTTCCGTATCTAACCCTTCTTTTAAGCTAACACAAGCCAAGAAACTATCCCTATTATCAATTGCAACCTCAAGTTTGGCCATATCTTCTTGGTTACCATTCCAGTTTAGATGTGTTTTTTTGGAAATTGATCCAAGAACTTTTAAATCTACGCTAAAGGCTTTGTCTTTTGGACTTTTTATGGAAGTATCCGATATCTTTTTTGGCAGAACCTGCCGAAACGAAAGTATGCCATCCTTCAAATTTTCCACCATAGTATATTTTGGAAATTCGGATGGTGTTGACGGGTCAGGTAGTATCCGCAACCGTTCAAAATTATGAGGGATAGACTTTCCTTGTGTATTTACATAAGATATCCATAATTGATCATTTTCCATATCCGTAAATATTTTCAGATAGGTTGGCTTGGAATTACTATCTAAAAAACTTACGGTGCACATGCCTGTTGCAATATCCAAATCATGCCCCAAAAGCTTCATTTTTCTCCTGTCAAAGCCCAAAACAATGGAACCTGTAGGAAATGGACGAGGATAGGGTTTACTATAGTTTTCAGCCGTCATCGCATTGTAAGCTTTGTACCATGGGTCATCGGTTAAATTTGCAAGATCTGCAGGTATCTGTTTTACCTTGTCAAATACTTGTTGAAATGTTCCTATCTTTTCCTTATTCTCCTCCGCAATACGCACATCCCAAACCTTATTATGTCCTAAATATATCACAATTGCATCAGGCCGAGTGGTAACCACTGCTCCTAATGCACCGTTACCTAATAATGCACCCGAAAAGAAATCTGGCGCTGCTCTATCTATGTGTATTCCGTGCAGACTTGCTCTGCTTTTAGTTAGAACTTGCGCTGAGGAAATATGGTAAGCACATATCAAAAGTATAGTAGTTAATCCAAAAAGTCGGTTCATAGTCTTAGTTTTTATGCTACAAAACTAAGGCCTCGACTGTGATCTGAAAATAGTGTTTCCTTACAATAGCATGGACTATTCTTCTATTATCGCTACCTTTATATTATTCCTAAAATGAAGTTTATGAAAAAACAGCTCGGCTTTGATGGTGAAAAGATAATTTCAGTTCCTGAAAAACTATGGGAAACTACATTCCGCAATAATCTCGGTTTATTTCAACTTTATATTACCCATATCGGGTACTTTCCTAAAGCCAGGGGGCATCATCGGAACAGAAAAACTGGCTGTGAAGACAATATTCTATTATACTGCACACAAGGAAAAGGTTTTTTTGTATTGGGTACGGAAAAGAAAACGGTCGAAGCCAACCAATTTGTAATTATACCAGCCACAACATTGCCATTACATTATGGTGCCGATGAGCATGATCCGTGGACAATTTATTGGGTGCACTTTAAAGCAGATCTACTAAATGAATTCAATAAAAGTTTAAAGCAGTTTGAAGCTTTTTCAGTAAAGGATATTCCTTACGATGATAAATTGCCTGAAATATGGTCATTAATTTATGATTCATTAGATTTGGGATTTAGTACTTCCAATTTATGTAGTGCCAGTTTCAATCTATACCATTTCTTGGGTTTACTTATCTTTCAACAGCAGAACAGAATAAAACAATCCTCCTCAATTCCGGATGTTGTGGAGGAAACCATCCTCTATATGAAATCTAACCTTCATCAGCCCCTTCTGGTCAGCGACCTTGCCCAACGGCATTTTCTGTCTACTGCATATTTTGCTACCTTATTCAGAAAAAAAACCGGTATGCCTCCCTTAGCTTATTTTATTCATTTAAAGATGCAGAAAGCATGTCAAGAGCTCATTCAAAGTAATATTCTAATCAAGCAGATTGCGAATGATTTAGGCTATGAGGATTGTTTTTTCTTTTCAAGGATATTTAAAAAGTATATGGGAATATCTCCTTTACAATATCGTTTAAATACCAAAAGCAGATTAGTAGTCTAATACTGCTTTAATGTTATTATTTCCTTATTCTGCTTGTGATCCTGCATTTTCGTTTAGGGTATTCATACTTGTAGTGGCTAGTTTTTTAGGCTCGTATTGTATATTTTAGTTGCAACAATTCAGTTGTATTTTTTTTGTACATTTAATAGTGCTTTTACTTGGCTTAATATCGTTTTAGAGGTTTAGAGGTTTAGTGGTTTAGAGGTTTTGCCTTTTGTATTGTTTCTTTTTAACGCAGAAAATGCTTTTGCCTATTGGCGGGTTGCGGGTTGCCGGTTGGAGGCTTGGCTTGTCGTTGCTTTACTTGCAGGTAATAGCCTGATACACCCTGCTAATATAGGTTAAAGGTTGTATGCATATGGTTCAATATTTTTAAGGCACTAATCTATTACGAATCTGATTTGGATCTTACCGAAAATGGATATATCGTATGGACTAAGAAATTAAGCGTTAAAATCGTGTTAGGTTATAACCGATTAAGCCTAAAAAAAAATTACCGGAATGTCCAAAATAGAAAACCTGATTTGTCTTTACTAAAACTTAAAAAAGGAACTATGAAACAATATTTATTATTACTTCACGAAGACGTTGAAACGTTAAACCAGCTGTCGCCGAAAGAAATGGAAGAATTGGCAGATGCTCATTTGAACTGGGCTAATACCTTAGCCGAAGGGGGACATTTTATCGCCGGGGATGGATTGCATGAAAAAGGGGTTTTAATCCAGGGAAAAAATTGTGTTGTTAAAGACGGCCCCTACTTGGAATCTAAAGAGATTATCGGTGGTTATTATTTGTTGCAAGCATCCGATTTGGATACGATTATTGCGTTGGCGAAGGGATGCCCTACGCATCGTTATGGAGGAACAACGGAGATCCGCCCGGTAATGGAAATGGAAGATTATGAGCAGTAACCTTGGAATAAGGTATAGAGCATGCTATGGAAAGCTGTTTTCAGGATTGTTAAATCAGTTTGGAACGGATTATGTTTCGGAAATTGAGGATGCTATTCAAAATTCCTTTTTGAAATCCCTGAAATTAACGACACAAGGTAAGGTTCCTGATAACCCTGAAAACTGGCTTTTCATTGTCGCTCGCAACGATGTATTGAACCAAATAAAAAAACAGAAAGCACCGTATACGATCGCTACAGAAGAAAATGAAGACAGCTTTTCCGCAGGCAGCGAGACGGACTTACGTATCCAAACGATTGGTTTTATTATTACTTTAAAAAATAGCTCCAACCAAGCCAAAATTCTTTTTGCCTTGAAGAATATATTCGGCCTTAGCATAGCGGAAATAAGCGATACGACATTAATCAATCAGGAAGCCATTTATAAGCATATTAACCGAACGAAGAGAAGTATGCAACAGGAGGTAAAAAACATGGAGGTCGACTTACATAGCATCCGGATTAATCCACATGGGGCTGCCATTGCAGAAGAAATTTTCTATGCGGTATTTAATATTGGTTTTGACTCTTTTCATGAAAAAACAGGGCGTATTGTAAATGATGATTTATGCTTGGAGGCTTTTGCATTGACGAAATTTTTTTTCGATCAGTACCAATACAACTCTACGCGTAATCTTTTGGCTCTTTTCTGTTTTCATTTGGCCAGGGTACCTGCAAAAATAGAAAATGGAAAACTTATTTCATTCTTCCATCAAAATCGTGAAAAGTGGAACAAAGAATTCCTTCATTTAGGCTTTCATTATCTTATTAAACCAAAAGAAATAAATACGTACTATCTTGAAGCTGTTATTATCAGCAAGTATATGTCGGTACATCCCTTTAAAAAAGCGGATTGGATGGATATTGTAAAACTTTATAAATGGATGCAACAGATTTCAAAATCACCGATTATTACGCTGAACTATTGTTTTTGCCTTAGCAAAATTGGTCAATCTGAAGATGCACTGACCCTTCTCTTGAACCTGGAAAAAGAACTTCCTCAGGATCATATCTATTTTTCTTTGGTTAAAGCTACCTTATTAAAAGAAATCAGCCCTAAAGAATCCAATGGTTTATTCCTTTCTGTAATGCATAAAATGAAACAAAAAATACGAAAAGAGTATGTGCTGGAAAATGCATTACAGGATTTATCTGCCGTTCACTTTACCCCTATTTTTACATAAGCAATACATTTAATCTACCAAAATGGTAGTAATTGTAATTTTAACGTCAATCTACAACTTGGCCTATGGATTTTTCCAAATTGTTTTTCAGATTTGTATGCCTAATACATGGCACATTAAATAAACGATTAACACATGACAACGCAGCATTCCACCCTTGCTTCACCCGTAAAATTGGGTTCAACGACGTTACGCAATAAAGTAATTATGGCTCCCCTAACACGTATGCGTGCGCAGGAGAATTTAGCCCCGTCAGCAATTTCAGCAACGTATTACGCGCAGCGTGCCTCCGCGGGATTAATCATTACCGAAGCCTCTCAAATATCGCAACAAGGACAAGGTTATCCTTTAACACCTGGGATTTATACGACAGCACATATTGCGGGCTGGAAGGCTGTAACAGAGGCGGTACACCAAGAAGGCGGCACAATTTTTATTCAGCTATGGCATGTGGGCAAGATTTCCCACTCCTCTTTTCAAGTGGGTAACAATCCCCCCGTATCGTCGTCGGCAATTGCCGCTTTAGGTAATGCCTATACAGCAGATTTCTCGCGTGTAGCCTATGAGATTCCTCATGCATTAACAGTGGAGGAGATACAGGCTATCGTAAACGATTATAAACAGGCGGCTATACATGCTAAAGAGGCTGGTTTCGACGGTGTAGAAATTCATGCCGCCAACGGCTACCTCATAGAACAATTTTTAAAATCTGTTGCCAACAACCGTACCGATAAGTATGGCGGTAGTTTTGAAAATCGCGCTCGTTTCTTATTCGAGGTTTTGGATGCCATCCTTGAGGTACTGCCTGTCGATAAAGTGGGCATACGGTTATCCCCTTTCTTTTCAGCGTACATGCCGGAAGAGCCTGATCCACTTCCATTTTACGATTACCTGATTAAACGATTGGCAGACTATGGCTTGGCGTACCTTCATATCATTGAACAGGAAGGCTCGACTAAAAATTTCAGCACCGATGATAAGGACGCGGAAACGGATGATCTTCTCATCAAACATATCCGCCAAATTTATCCGCACCCTATTATTGCAGCCGGAGGATTTACGAAACGGAAAGCCGAGAAGGCTATTGAACTGGGTTATGCTGATGCTATAGCATTTGGCCGTGCCTTTATCTCGACACCAGATTTACCATATCGGTTATTTAACGATATCCCCTTGAATGAATTGGACTACAACAGCATTTATGGCGGCGATAGTAAGGGATATACCGACTACCCTACTTTATAGTATGCCCTGCTTACTTTAACAAGCCAGTGGCCTAAGATTTTTTCTTAGGCCACTGCCTGCTTTTCAGGGCTGCTTGTTGGATATGGTGAGGTATACAAGACCCTGATGCCATTTTACACGCTATAGGAAGCCTGTTTAGAGCTTTTAGAGTCTATAATATGACCTTTGCTCCTGTTGCCTTTTACCCTTTTGGCAACAGGATAAGGCAATCGGATAATGTGCTGCTATACGCCAGATTTTATCTGCCTGCTAAACCTTCCGGATTATGGATTGGGTCTGCCCATGCCGTTACAGGAAATTTTTTCCTTTAATTTTCGTCATGCTTTTGTTTGCTGACCGCAATAAACCTTGGCTTTAGATAATATTTAAGCATTTTTTTAGATCGGCTATGTTCCGGTTAATGTATGGTTTTTATGCAGGCTTGTACAAGGGTGGTGCTAAGGAAAACGTGCCAATAATAATAAAAAAACTGCTGTATATTAATCGTTTACAATTAAACTAAAAAATATCCGCAGGCTCATGGGGTAATTATTCTTATTTAAACTGTATATAAATAAAAGGTCTCCTTTACGTATATGCAGAAGAAAAAGAATAGCATCGATTATATGGCCGATTCCTCTTTCAAGGAGTGGACATTATACCATAAAAATAGCGCTTATTGGCAGGCGTACCTACAGCAATTTCCGGAGGAAGCCGCTAATATTAAGCAGGCTAGAGAGGAAATACTTACCTTGGCGACTCCTGTGCAACAGAGCTCTAGCTTACGGAAGGTACAAAATTGGGCCGCAATAAAACAGGTGATAGATTATGGCTCCCCTTCCAAGCCCTCGGCAGCGGAGCTGCAGCATTCCTGGCGTTTCTTTTCGTATAAAACGGTTACACTTGCTGCTGCCTTACTCGTACTGACCGCATTTAGTGTTTACTTTTTTCTCTATAACAGGGCGGCTAACCCCGAATATATTACCTACCAATCGGAGTATGGAACGACCAAATGGGTTGTCCTACCAGATAGCAGTACGGTACAGCTCGTTGGCAAAAGTGCCTTAAAAACCTTATCACATTGGAAAAATGGGCAGCAGCGCGAGGTTTGGCTATCGGGCAATGCTGATTTTAAGGTGAAGCATATCCATGAAAATGGGGCGCCTATACAAGCTTATGATCGTTTTATTGTACATACGCCGCTGCAGGGAGAGATCGAAGTATTGGGGACGGAGTTTAGGGTAAACAGCCTACTACCGCTGGTAAACATTCACTTACGAAGTGGTTCCATAGCGATTAGACAGCTGGGGCATGCGTTAAAATTAAGACCTGGACAAACGGCTATACTTGAAGCGAATAAAAAACCTTCCATACAGGACCCGGCGGTAGCAATGGACTGGCAAAATAAGGAGTTGCAACTCAATAATGCGCCCTATTATCAAGTAGCCTTGCTGTATAAGGATGTTTTTGGTCGCCGTTTAGTGGCGCCACAGCAGCTGGATACGTTGCAGCGGCTGGATGGTTTTATTCCCTTCGGCAACGCCGAACAGGCACGCAAGGCCTTATCTACCTTATTAAATATCCCGATGAAAGATTACCCTATAGTAGCTGTATCCAATGAAAATAAATAGTTCCATTGCCCTAAAAATAAAGACGTCTATCGTACTGATGGCTTGTTTTTTTAATACCCCTATTATAGCGCAGGATATGCTGCCTTTAAAAGACATGCTACAGCGTATGGAAAAACAATATAAGGTGCGTTTTTCTTTTAAAGCCGAACTCTTGCAAGGGGTACGTGTTAAAGCAATTAACCTGAAAGACCTTAAAACCGTAGAACAGGCTTTACCTAAGGTTTTGCAGGGCTTGGACCTCAGCTACACGCCTATTCAGGGCAAATACTACAGCATTATACCGGCGTCGAAAAAAAGTATGGTGAAAGATAGTAGCCCTGTTAAAAACAGCAACGATCAACTTATACATGCGGTGGTACTGGATAAAAAATCGAAAACTACCTTACCTTATGCTACCGTAGAAATTGAAAGTTTAGGCTTAAAAACCCAAACCAGCTTAAATGGCTCATTTACCTTTCTAAAACTTCCATCAGGAAGCTTTCCCGTTAAAGCACAATATGTGGGCTATAATCCGGAAACGTTTACTGTGCATACTATGTCTAGGGGCACAAACCGTGTAGACACGTTGTTTTTGGATAACCAAAGTCTGGATTTAGAGACCGTTGTTGTAACCTCAAAGGAGAGCAATACGGCTGGCGAGGCTACCAAATCTATCATCGGCCGAATGGCGTTGAAACACTTGCAGGCAAGTAATTTGGGCGATGCACTACAGCTGTTACCTGGAAAATTGGCCGACAACCCCTCTTTAACCAGTGTGAATAAGGTTTCGCTCCGGCAGGTCGGTACAGATAATGCGGGAAGTTTGGGGGTCGCATTAATCGTAAATGGTGTACCCGTGAGCAACAATGCGAATTTGCAACTTAACAATACCGCAACAGGTGGGGTATCGGCAGGGTATAGCACCACTGCAGGTGCTGGATTGGATTTCCGCCAGTTCTCGGCGGATAATATCGAGTCTATAGAGGTGATACGGGGTATTCCTTCCGTGACGTATGGCGACCTCACCGCTGGTGCCATTATTGTTAAAACACAATCGGGTGTGGAGCCCCTTCAGCTGAAATCGCGTGTAACCCCTACAGCCAAGCAGTTTTGGTTGGGTCAGGGGTTTCAGCTGTCGCCTACGGCGGGTCTGCTGAACATTGACGCCGATTATACACGGGCGACCTCTGATCCGCGATTTACGGCATTAACGTATGATCGCTATACCTTCAACGCGGTGCAGAAGGTGGAGCTGGGAAGCAGCAAAAACTTACACCTGCAAAATGGCTTTACACTGTCGGCCAACAACAGCCAGCGTAAACCGGATCCCGACGATCCTAAGGACAACCGTACCTATGCGAAAGAGTTTACCTTACGCTTTTTTAGTAACGGTACCTTCGATGCAGAAAAAAGATTCTCCCGTACGCTTTCCTATACCCTATCGGCAGATATGGCGCAGCAGAAGAGTTATGAGCAGGCACTGCAGAGCGGTGGTTTTCCTATTGTCTATGCCATGGAAAACGGATTAAACCCGGCCATATTGGTGAACGGCAGTTACCTGAGCCAACTGTGGGTTGATGGTAAACCTTTCAATGCGTATGCTAAGGTTAACAATTCATTTTTTAGCAAAATTGGTGCTACAAACCACCGTGTTCAGATGGGAATAGAATGGCGTAGCAGTTATAATTTTGGTAAGGGAAAGCAGTATGATCTGGAGCGCCCTCCTCGTTTGGAAACGGGGGCCGGAACCAGGCCCCGCTCGTATAAGGAGATTCCCGGACTTAACCAATATTCCTTGTATCTGGAGGATAAAATATCGGTGCTGCTGGCCAAACGTATGCTTACCGTACAGGCTGGATTACGCTACGATAATATTCAACCTACAGGGCTATTCCGCTCTTCGGTGGGCCAGGTGGTAGCGCCAAGGATAAATGCTTCTTATGCACTCTTTAAGGGTTTTAATGTGCATGCAGGTTATGGTATTGCGGCAAAGGCGCCAACCCTAGCCTACCTGTACCCGCAGCAATCTTATTACGATGTAATTAGTTTAAACCATGTTAGTGATCATCCTGGCGAACGTCTGGTGCTGGTGAGCACGTACGTAACGCCAACAGAAAATAAAGACCTTAAGATTGTTAAAAACACGAAAAAGGAATTGGGCTTCAGCTGGTCAAATACGCTGGGTCGCTTTCATGTTACGGCGTACTACGAGACCATGAAAAATGCCTATGACTACCAAAACGACCTGGAAACGTTTCAGGTCTTGCAAGTTCCACAATACTCGGTAATAGGGCGCCCCCCAGGGCAACCTCCAGTTGTTTCTGAAAATCCGACGAGTTATAGAACTTATTTTGCGAGTTATAACCGCCCTACAAATGGGCTGGATAAACTTAACAAAGGGGTAGAATTTGACTTTAGCTTTGCGGAGATTAAAAGTACGGGTACCAGTTTTGTATTAAACGGTGCTTGGCTGTCGAGCAATACCACCCAAAACTCCTGGTATGTGGTAAAGAAAAGCCGCGTAACCAGTGAGGAACGTACTCGCCTGGGCATTTTCAGCGCCGGCCGTGGAAAGGAAAACCAGCTCTTTACGACGACCTTACGTACAATACAGCATATTCCGCAGTTTAGGTTAATAGCAACCTTAACCTTGCAAAATATTTGGATCGACCAGAATAAATACCTCAACTACGAAAGAAAACCTTTGGGTTATATGCGTATTGAAGACCAGTCGATACACTGGCTAACGACCGACCAACGCGCTAACTTAGACCCTGTGAAAGACGAGGATATCTTACAGGATATTCCGGACAACTACTACGTAACCGAAAAATGGAAGCCTTTAAGTTTACTAAACTTCAGACTTACCAAGGAGTTTGGGAAGCACCTGGACATTTCCTTCTATGCAAACAATGTATTTCAGCATAGGCCCTTGCAGGCGAGCTCGAGGTGGCCAAATCAGTTTGAACGACGTAACCCTTCTTTATTCTTTGGGTTGGAAATGAATGTAAAACTTTTTAGATAACTAAATATACATACGCATGAAAACAATTTATCAATTTTTAGCATTTATCGTATGCCTGGGTATAATCTCTTGTAAAAAGGAGAATGCCACGCAGGTAACGCTAAACTACACGGTAAAGGTAGAACATCCTATAGGATATAAAACCGTAGCGGCAGCAAATGCTACCGTTAAAGCGACAAATTCCTTCACTGGGGAGACAAAAACCGTACAGACGGATGCCAATGGGGAGGCACATTTCTCCAATTTATTACCTGGAAGCTACCAGTTTGCAGCCAGCAAAACCCTTGCCGCACAGGAGGCAAATGAGCAAACCGGATTTGATGCCGAGATATTCTTAAATGCATCGTTAAACAATTATGCTATTCAGGAAACGGGTACCGTTACCCTGCAACTTAAGGGTTCGGCTGTGGGGGGCTGGGTTATCAAACAGATTTACTTCAGCGGGGCACCTAATACGACAAACTTTACCAATGATCAGTTTTATGAGCTGTATAATAATTCTTCCGAGACATTGTATGCCGATAGCATCTGCATCGGTGATATTGTCGGTAACCCGTACCTTAGTTCAATTTCAAAACCTAGTGGTTTTGCCAACGATACCGAATATGTGTATTTCCAGAATATCTTTATGGTTCCTGGAAATGGGAAAACTTTCCCTGTAGCGCCTGGAGCATCTTTTTTGATCGCCAGAACGGCAATAAATCACAAAAGCGACAGCAAGTTGGGGAACCCTAATTCTCCGGTTGACCTGGGCACAGGTATTGCCGATGCAGAGGTTTATTACGCAGAATCGGGTAGAGATATCGACAATCCGGATGTGCCGAATATGCTTATTAAGCACTTTGGAACGGCTACAGCATTCGACTGGATCACAACGGTGTATGGCCCTAGCATTGTTATCTTTAAACATGGGGATGTTGATAATCTACCTAAAAGCTTGGAGCCGAATTCAACCAGCACACGGACCTACCCTAAGTTACCTGTATCGGCGATATTGGATGCTATAGATTGCACCAGCAACGGCAATGTACCGCAGTTTAAAAGGCTACCGGCAAATGTGGATGCGGGTTTCCAATTTGTAACTAAATCGTATTCGGGTGAGGCCCTTCGTCGGAAAGTGAAAACAACCATTAATGGCCGTCGGGTATTACAAAAAACGAATAACAGCAGTGCAGACTTCGAAAGAGTGTCGGTTCCTACACCTAAAACTTGGTAATGTATAAATTTCCATTCGCTGCTAAAATGGTATTGTCTTGCACCGCATTACTTCTTGTAACTGCGGTGCAGGGCTATGCTCAAGCGCAGCAAGATACAAGTAACACAAGTAAGCTGGGCTTCTGGGAAGATCCTAAATTGTTTGTTCCGTTGCTACAGAGCCAAAATGTGACGGCTTTAACCCAGCTGCCTTTTAAAAATATAGGCAATAGCCACATCACGGGCAGCCTGGATAATGGCGCGCTACACCGGGTGCAGCAGCCGGAGGCGGTTCGTACTTTTCAGTTGTTAACCGAGCGTTATCAAAAACTGAACAACATGAGCTGGTATGGGAAGTTTAGCTATCAACAGGAACAGGACAAAGATATGGCTTATAATTTGGTAATGGACCCTTACCGCGGAACTCCCTTTATTATGGCCGATTCCATTGGCGGTACCTGGAATAAACAGCTGTTCGGCCTAGAAGCCCGTGCCGTTTACAATCGTCCAGACAGCAAGCTTTTCTATGGTTTGGGGATGGCCTATAAGGTGGCTATGGGTGCCAAACAGGTCGACCCACGACCGATGAATTATGTAAATTCGTTAACGCTGAGCCCTTCCATTCGTTGGGCATACAGCAATATGCAAAGTATTGGACTGACGGGCATTTATGGTTTCCGCAAGGAAAATATATCCATTGCTATCCGAAACCCTACGACCTTACACAACCTATACCGCCTTAAAGGATTGGGTATACATGATCCTGTTATTCCTATAGGTACCGGGGCGAGCCGCCATTACAGTCAAACGAACTATGGCGCAGAAGTACAACATCAGCTTCGACTTAACGATAGGTTGACCCTCACCAGTATTGTTGGCCTGAAACAGGAAAAAGAGTCGGCAACAGATGGTTCATTAATACCCTACCCTGCCGGAGACTATGCCCGTAAACTGGCGAATGCCCATATTATACTTCAAAAGAAAGGCATGTATTGGCAAGAATGGCAGCTCCGCGCCTCGGCGTGGCGTGGTAATGGTACCGAGTACCACACCCAATACGATAACCAAAAGAATATCTACCAGGTTATTTTTCAAGGGAAGACCTATTTTCAGGATGGTAATACTGTCGGATTAACATACAGTTGGGTACAGCCCAATGCCGAACAGGATATTGCTCAACGATGGTCTATCGCTGTAGATTGGGAGCGCCTTAGCGAGTCGTATAATATTGTGCAGCCCAGCAGCCAGAATTACGACAACCTATACTTTAAAATAGCCTACCAGAATTTTAAGGTTAAAACATGGCGTTTTAAGGGGGATATCAACTATCAGTATAACCTCGCCCAATCTATGCTGTATACACCAAACACAGGCACCAACCTTATGGCTAAGGCGCTGCTATATCCTGATTTTGAATTCCTTACAGCCGAAAAACTGGGCGTCAATGCGGAGGTCAAAAAATTGATACAGCTCCCATCGACACCTAAGTTAACCTGGTATGCATTCGCAAATGGTCAGTTCCTCAGGAGCATATCGCCCTCAAGCAATCGTTATCATGGACAGGAACGAAGGAGCTTTGCTATTGGTATCGGCACCTATTATTAAAAATTAAAACAATAATAATAATTCAAATTTTAAACGATAATATACTATGAAGTTTATACCCACTAAAGGCGGCTTTATGCTGCTCTTAACCCTATTTTTCTTAAACAACAATACCAGCCAAGCGCAGCAGATTAAGGTGCTGCCGGCAGAAGTTCAAATTCGGGTTGCCGTAATGGCGGCGCCAGCAGAAAAAAGAGACGGCGCTAAAGTTTGGGGTTACGATCCGGAAGGCAAGCCGGTAGAATTACGTAAAGGCACAAACGATTTTGTCTGTTTGGCACCGAAACCCAATACCTCGGTTATTTATAGCTATGCGTACCCACAAAATCTGGAGCCTTTTATGGCTCGTGGCAGAGCCTTAGTTGCAGAAGGAAAAAATACCAAGGAGAAAAACGATATCCGCGAAGCGGAAATCAATGCGGGGAAACTCTTTATGCCACAAGGGCCTAACACCTTGTTCTGCTACTGGGGTAAGCTTACCGACCTGGATACGGAAACCGGAGAAATCAAAAATGCCTTACGCCGTTATGTAATTTATGTGCCTTATGCGACAGCTGCAAGCACAGGTTTGTCGGATAAGGTTGCCCTACCGGGTATGCCGTGGTTAATGGATGCTGGGAGTTATAAAGCGCATATTATGATAACCCCGGAGAATGTTACGCATGCACATGCTGCGCATTAATACAAAAGATTGAAATGAGAAAATTTACATTTTTAGCACTCCTTGGGTTGTGCCTATGGAAACCCGTACCTACGGCTGCACAGCAGCTGATAAAACCCGAGCGCTCGGATTACCAAACATCCTTTGCTATTGTCGTCGATAAGGATACCTATAAAGCGGCAAAAAAAGAATTGGAGGCCTACAAGAGGGTACTGGAAAAAAGAGGCTTAGGGGCCTATCTTATCTACCATAACTGGGATAACCCGGAGCAGATTAAAAACAGCCTGCAGCAGCTGTACGGTAAGGACAGGCTGGAAGGCGCAGTTTTCGTTGGAAATATACCGATTCCGATGATCCGCGATGCGCAGCACCTTTCCTCGGCCTTTAAGATGGATCAACGAATTAACTGGCAGCGCTCGTCGGTACCGTCGGATAGATTTTACGATGATTTTGATCTTCAGTTTGATTTCATAAAGCAGGACAGCTTAAATAAACAGCTCTACTACTATAGTCTGTCGGCCGAGTCTCCCCAATTTTTACAACTGGACATCTACACCGCGCGTATAAAACCAACCGAAGGCCCGCAGTTTATTCCTCGTATTAAACAGTACCTGCAGAAAGTCGTTCAGCAAGCCGATCAAAAGGAGCGCTTAAATACGATGATGGTCTATACTGGCCACGGTTACCATGCCGAAAGTTTAAATGCCTGGGCTGCAGAGCAGGTGGCCCTACGGGAGCAGTTTCCATCGATGTTTACACTGCAGGGAAATATCGCGTTTTTAAACTTCAGAATGATGAAGGCTATGCGCGACAGCTATCTTAGCCAAATACAGCGCCCTGATCTGGATATCGCCATTTACCACGGTCATGGCAGCGACGATACGCAACTGTTAAACGGTTATGCCTATGCAACGGCACCGCATCCGTCGATAGAAAATATAAAACGATATCTACGCAATAAAATTCAGAATGTCGCCGAAAGTAAAGGCGATGTTGAGGCGGCCAAAAACAGGTACCATACCTGGCTTGATGTACCACTATCGTGGATGGATAATGCCTTAGTAGATTCGGTAATCCGTGCCGATTCTTTGGAAAATGCAGGTGCTGATCTGCATATCAGCGATCTGGAAACGGCGACGCCGAATGCGAAATTTGTGATGCTGGACGCCTGCGATAATGGCGCCTTTCACCATGCCGATTATATGGCGGCACATTATGCGTTTAGCCCTGGAAATACTCTGGTAACACTGGCAAATAGTGTCGGCGTATTACAGGATATATGGCCAAACCGCTTACTCGGTATATTGCAACAGGGCGTACGGATGGGCAACTGGTTTAAGCAGGTCGCCTATCTGGAAACGCATCTTTTTGGCGATCCGACCTTTGCTTTTGATACCGATAATACGACCGCTGCTGCCCAGTACAACACAGCCTTGCAAAACCCGCATCAGCAGGAGGAGCTGTGGAAAAGCCTGTTGAGCTCCGCTGATGTGGATTTACAGAATATGGCCCTACAGCAGCTTTTTCTTATCCAGGGCGATAAACAATCTGCGCAACTACGCGACACCTACTTTTCGTCGCCCAATATGACTGTGCGTTTGCAGTGCCTGCAGCTATTAAGTAGTTTGGACAATGCAGATTATGTGGCAGTATTAAAGCAGGCGGTACACGACCCATACGAGCTTACACAGCGTTTGGCGGTGCAGATGATGGGTGAAAAAGGCAATGTCGATCTTATACCGGCATTATTGGAAGCAACATTTAACTATAAACATATGGAGCGTGTAGCATCTCGTATTCAGAATGTGCTGCCTTTTATGCCTAACAAAGCTACAGAACAAGCCCTGGAACAAGAAATCCAGAAAGTCGGTCACCTGAGTAACATAGTTTCCTGGGAAGAGCAGCTGTTAAAAAGCCAGTTAAAAAATGAAGCCAAGCTTTTAAAAGACTATGGCCAGATAAACGACAGTAGCAGGGATAAAAAAGAACGTTTTTTTTCTATTCGAACCTTACGCGCCTACCGCTATCACGAGGCGATACCGTATATTATAACGCTTATACTAAATGAAAACGAAGACCGGGATTTGCGTATCCATGCTATAGAAGCCTTAAGTTGGTTTCCAAAATCGTATGCAAAACAGGCCATTATCGAGGCATGCCAATCGTTAACAGGGTCCAACGATTTAGCGATTAAAAAGCAGGCCATTAAAACATTGGCCATCCTAAACTGTAAAGGTTATTAATTTTATTTGAACTAATTCTAAATAAAGCTATTTTTGCAGTGAATAAGGAAGTAAAGGTTAGTATGGAGCTACGTTCAGAGCAACAGCTGTGGAGGAATTTTGTCCTGGGGGACGAAAAGGCCTTTGAAATGCTGTACACAAAATTTCATGATGCACTCTATAATTATGCCTGTGGCATAACGCAAGATGTAGAGCTTGCAGCAGAAAGTGTGCAGGATTTATTTATTAAGCTATGGCGCAACCATCAGAACTTAGCCCAACCGGCTTCGCCAAAACATTACTTGTTTCGTGCTATACGTAATATTATCTATAATAAACAACAGCAGCACAGAAGAATTCTATATGTCGGCGACAGGCAACACTTGGACGAGTTAAGTCCTGCAACCTATACCGAAGATGTACAATTTTTTAATGCCTTACCTTTATCGGTATCCATGCAAACAAACATGGAAAAGCTTACCTCAAAGCAGCGGGAAGCCCTATACTTATATTTCGTCGAAGATTTTAGCTATAGGGAGCTGGCCTTGCATTTTAATATCAAAGTCGAAGGAGCCTATAAATTGGTTTATCGCGCCTTAGAAGCGTTGAAGCAGGTATTCAATACCTAAATAAGGTGCCGTTTATAGCGGCACCTTGTTGGTTATATTATGCGGTTTCAGCATAGCGTGTCTAAGGCATCCCCCCTTTAGAACGTAGCAATACCAGAAATCTCTACCGATGCACCTGCCGGCAGATCGGCCACAGCAATACAAGTACGCGTAGGGAACTTATCATTGAAAAAGCTACCATATACCTTATTCAGCAGATCGTAGTTTTTCATGTCCTTCAAATAAATAACGGTACTTACCAAGTCGTCGAAGGTTAACTGATGTGCCTTCAATTGGGTATGCAGATTTTCCATAACCTGCTTCACCTCAGCTTCGAAGCTTTCGTTTGCCAGCAGCCCTTTTTCGGGAATACGACCAATCTGTCCGGAAATAAATAATTGGTCTTTAACACGTAAAGAAGCACTATAAGGAACTGTATTTGCCATTTTCTATGTGGTTTTTAATCTTTAATCTATAGACTTTAATTTTTTAATATAAAATTGCCCCTAAACTAGGGTAAAAAAACGATACTAACCGAATTCGGAACCCTTATTTAATGCATTCACCTCATCCTTAACAAGCTGTCCCAATATTTTAAGGTCAAAGCGTAACTTATCACTCCATTCTAAGGCATAATTTAAACGCATACAATTGGTATACCGGTCTTCCAGGGTAAACATCCTTCCCGGGGCAAAGCTGATGTTATACTTAATAGCCTTATCAAATATTTTCTCGGTATCCAGGCGTTCATCCAACTCCAACCACAGCACAAACCCCCCTTGAGGCTGGGAGATCTTCGTGTTTGCTGGAAAGTAATCCGCTATTGCATCCTGGTAATGTCTGCAGTTGTAGCGCAATGTATTACGCAAGGTGCGCAGGTGGAAATCAAAACGACCATGCTCCATAAAATCAGCCACTACCTCTTGGTATAATACCGGAGTAGAAATCATTTGCAGCAGTTTCTGCCGTATAATCTTTTCCTTAAACTTCCCCGCAACGACCCAACCCACCCGGTAGCCTGGGGCCAGGGTTTTAGATACCGATGAGCACCACATCACGATACCCTCCTTATCAAAATACTTGCAAGGTTTGGGCCGCTCTTTACCAAAATATAAATTGCCATACAGATCGTCCTCAATCAGCGGGATGTTCGCCTCTGTCAGCATTTCTACCAATTTCTTCTTACTCTCCTCGGGCATTAAACTCCCCATAGGATTACTGAAATTTGTCGTAAAGCAGCAGACATTTATCTTCGTTAAAACCTTTTCCAAGGCCGATAGATCGATGCCGGTAATGGGATGCGAGGGTATCTCCAACACCTTAAGGCCCAAGGATTGTGCAATCTGTATGGTGCCAAAATAAACCGGGGTTTCTATAGCGATGGTATCACCAGGTTTCGTAACCGCCAATAGGCAGTTGTAGATGGCATTCATCGCACCGGTAGTAATAACGAAATCATCCTCTGTATAAGGCCCCCCATTATCAAGGCTCCATTTGGCCAATGTACGCCGCAATGCCAAGCTACCCTGTGGCGCATCGTAGGCTGTACCACCATCGGGCAGACGTTTTAACACATTGACAATGCCCTTATTTAATGTGGCAATAGGCAGCATACTCGGCGCCGGTACACCCAGTGAAAACTGGGTAATACTACGATCTTTGAGGGTATTAAACACCTTATCGATAAGATCCAGCGGCTGCGCCTCCTGATTACCGGCTTGCAAGCGCCCAACCGATGGCAAGTCGAGCCTACGTTGCGAGGTCTTACTGACATAAAAACCTGTTCTAGGCTTCGATTCAATCATAGACTCCGCCTCTAAGGTTAGAAAAGCTTGCTTCACAGTATTTATACTCACCTTATACACATTTTTAAGGGCACGTACCGAGGGCAGTTTATCGCCAAGTTTTAGGGTACCCGACAATATCTGCGCTTCAATATCGCGCGCAATCTTCTGATATAAAAGCTCTTTTCTATAGTCCATATTCCGATATTTTAACCCCCATAGCTTACTACGCTCCGCAATTGACATCCGCTAACCAGCGGTTCAAACGTAAAATTACATTTTTCACAGTTGTTGTACCATTGCTTGCAGGATCAAAACAATACAGCAGCTGCTTACTTGCCATATCCAGCATTTTCTCCCGATCTACTTCCTGCTCATAAACCGGTGAAACGACAGTATTAACAGCTATAACACCAGTATTTTCCACATGAACCGATGCATAGGCTATGACCTGATTCTCGAGCCGGGCAACGACAAGTGGCAGGCCAAAAGTAAGATGCCAGTCGGCAACCGCCTGCACCGCTGCTGCGGCTTGTCGCTGCCGAAACATTCGATACGCCGCTGTTAGATCCGATAAATACACCGCAGAAAATACGATCTTCATTTGTGTTGTTGTTTCCATAGCTGATTTTATGACATAGGTTTACCTACAAACCTACAGCGAAAATAAGAACAGGTACAGATACAGAATACATTATATTTATAGACACAGCACCCCAGGTAACATACGCTGAGTTCCATGGGTTGCTATGCACTACACATGCAGCCGCTTAGCATCCTACTGCATTTGCCTGTTTTTTTTATTCCAGGAAAAAATGACCTGCAAGACCAGCGATAAAGACACAATAACTAAACCAATAAAAAAGTAAATATCTAACAGTCTCCCCTCTTTAAAAAGGACAATAGCCAGAATAATAGCATACAAAGGCTCTAAGTTAAAGGTTAGGTTAACCGTAAATGCCGACAGCTGCCGTAAAACATCCGCTACCAGTACATACAGCAATACTGTGCAAAATAACGATAGCAGGATTAAATAGAACATGTCCGAATAACTGGGAAGTATGTTCTCCATGGGGTAAAAGAATACAAATACAAGCCATAACAAACCAAGACAGATACTGGCGTACCTCATCTGCAGATAATTGATTAATAAACTGGGGTATTTCACAATCAGTTTTTCATTTATTAAGGTGTAAATTGAAGCCAATGCAGCCGATACCACGCCTAATATGATACCCAATTTGTTTTGAATATTAAAGTGAAATATTATGGCGATACCTAGCACACTCAAGGAACTTAAGAGCAGTTCTTTAATATGGATACGTGCTGAAACAAAAAACGGCTTAAATAGCGCCGTAAAAAAGCCCATTAAACCATAACAGAGTACAGCTATAGAGATACCGGACGAATAAATACTGGCATAGAATAGAATCCAACTTAAACCAATAAGAAAACCTCCTTTACCAATCTCATGGCGCTCTTTGTAGCTAAGCGCATACTTTTTTCCTGAGGCTAGTAATAGAATTTTTAAAAATATAGCGGATAGAAAAACACGATACACACTTAAAACAAAAGGATTCAATACGATCAGTTTACCAAAAATGCCGGTAAAACCTGCCAGTACTACAGCAAGGTGCAGCAAAAAATATGATTTTTTCATATGCATAATTATCCCTGTAAAACAGGAAAATAAATAATAAATTGTGGAATTGAAGGCATAAAGAGTAGGTCCACAGCTTACGCATAGACACTTTATCCTCCCTTATTTACGGAAATGGATAATTATAAAATTGGCGGAGGTAAACAGCTTTTTCTGTTCATATCAATTAAATATCTGCTGGGGCAAATATATAAATTTAGGCCGACAAAAATGCGTACTAATAAAAAAAATGATGCCATGTTTTAACTTGCCAGCTCGACAAGCTTTGCCCTAAACTGCCGTGGCGAGTCGCCGGTAATCTCTTTAAAAACAAAACAAAAATGCGTGCTCGAATTAAAACCACAGCTTAAGGCCACATTACCAATACTATCGTTTGAGTTTTTTAGGCGCTCTTTGGCAAGCTCCACACGCTGCTCGTTTAAATACTTGGTAAAGCTTTTTTTCATGCGTTTTTTAAAGAACCTGCAAAAGCTCTGCTGCGTCATACAGGCAACCTCGGAGACCTGTGGCAGCGAAATCTGCTCGCTAAGCCGTTCTTTAATATATTTAAGAACCAACACCAACCGATCGGAATCTGCGTCTTCATAGCTGCTCCTATTTTCGGCATCTATAAACACCTTCTCATCCGACTCGGAGATCAGATGCATAACCTGCAACAAGCCTTCAATTTTTTTGAAGCCCTCGGCTGTGGCCAGATCCTGCAACTTCTCGGCAATTAAATCACGCGTTTGACCAAATATTTTAATCCCCTTAGACGACTGCTTAATCATCATCCGTATGGAATCAAACTCCTTGATGGATTTAAACATATCCATAAAAAGCTCGGCATTAAAATAGGAAACAATAGCTTGGTTTTCCATGCCCCCATTACCGGTATAATACGCCGGGTCGCTAAGCCATAAATGCGGCACATTGGAACCAATAAATACCATATCACCCGCTTCAAAGGGCTCTACTGTATTACCGATTATACGTTTACCATGCCCCTTCCGAATAAAAACCAGCTCCAACTCAGGATGTGCATGGTATGCAGGCTGTGCATGATAGGGAGAACATAGAAAGGCTTGATTTCTAACATCAACTTTCATTAATTCTTGAATAAATGGAGTTAATTCTGTTTTTATGGCTCTCATCCTAATGCTCTTATTTAAACATTCAAAACTAATGCTTTAATTTATTTATTTGGAGACCTCGATGTAAAAAAAATGATAAAAATCCAAAATCTATTCTTTCTAAGCAAGATACAATACACAACGAGGCCCTTCTGCTATATGTTCCGGTAGAAACGAGAACAATAGCAAGAAAGGCCATCGCAGAACCAAACTTGAATCCTATGCTTACTAGGAATAAAGTAGCGTTATTTGCTTTTTGTTAAAGCATTAAAATCCGACAACATCTTTTTTACATCTTTAATATTATCGTCAAAATTCTGTTCACATTCCATCTGAATATAACCCGTATATTTTTGTTTCTTCAGCTCCTTCAGCAATGCCGGCACCCCCACTTTACCCTTTCCGAAATCAACATCTCTGCCATCGGCATCAACATCCTTCAGGTGTATACCAATAATATGGCCCTTCAGGCTTTTTATTGCCGCAACAGGATCGACACCACTACGCACCCAATGCCCTACATCGGCGCAGGCACCGATATTCTTAAAGCCTTTAGTCGCTTTTAAAAATACCTCAGGATGCCAAAAATAGCTACTTCCTTTAGCATGCTGATGAATAGCGATTTTAATGCCATACAGCCCTGCCAGACTATCGATTAAAGGCAGCACCTCAACGGAAGGCTCACAGACCAAATATTTCACGCCATAAGCTTTACCAAATTCGAAGTTATGCTTCCACTCCTGCTCCGTTTGTCCGCCACCTACATACACCGAGGTCATCTGAAGGCCATTCTCCTGGATCAATTGTTTGACCTTCACCACTTCATCCGCGGAAAGGTTATCCCAGGATTTATTTCCATAGGCAGGCCCTAAATTGTAAAAGCTAAAGCCTTCAATATTTTTTACGCCAGCCTCTTTAGCTAATTTCAGTGCCTCCGGAAGGGAATGGCGGTGGAAGGAATACAGCGCAATACCCACATTCCAGTCATTTTTAGGTTTTACGTTAACCTGTCCGAACGATACGGCCGGCACCAGCAGGCATACCATACTCAGGAGGAAGAAAAAAGAACTTCCCCAACTTACATTTTTACTTACCATAATTTTTACGTTTTACTAAATCTATATACCAAGCTATTCTGGCGACGGACTGGTTACAGTCCACCCCCCATCGACAACCAAACTCTGTCCGGTTATATGGCGAGCAGCATCGGAAAGCAGAAACAAGGCGGTCTGGGCAATATCTTCTACCCCCGCTGCGCGCCCCATCGGTGTCAGCTGCGACCAAATCGTCTCATAGTCCTTATCCAAAAGCGTTCTTTCTGTGGCTGTAGCGCCAGGGACAACGGTATTAATAGTAATCTTATAAGGCGATAAATCCAGCACTAAACTTTTTGCCAGCATCTCTAATGCCGCCTTACTCATACCATATGCCGCCAGATTTTTGTGCGCCTGATGCCCCGTTACGGAGGAGGTTATTAAAAAAGAGCCCCCTAAGCCCTGGCTCCTTAGCTGGCGTGCCGCCGCCTGCAGCAACAAAAATGTGCCGGCAACGTTTACCTTCAACACCTGATGTAAATCTGCCGAAGGATAATCGAAAAAATCCCCGAACAGCGTAATTCCCGCATTTGCTACGACCAAATCCAACTGCTTAAACTCCTTCACAGCGGTATCGATCATTTCTTGTATAACAGCCGGGTCGCTACTGTCGCCAGCGACAGCCACACATACTGCGCCTAAATTTTGGATTTCAGCTACCGCCGGCGTCAATAAGCTGGGATCGATATCGTTGAGCAGCACCCGGGCACCCTCGAGTGCCAAGTGTTTCGCAATACCAAAACCAATACCCTGTGCAGCCCCTGTTATCAGCGCCGTTTTACCTTCAAATCTTTTAACCATCACCTTTTCCATATGCATGCAAAATTAATGCGAATCGCGCAATACTTCCGACCCTGAGCCTCCTTTTAAGAAATCCAGATCGCAGCCCTTATGCGGCGGTTCCACATGATCAATAAACAACTTGACATACCCTCTGGTTTGCGGATTCGCAAAACCAGCATGCTGCGCACGTCTACGGTTCAGTTCCCCCTCCGGTAGCAGCATATCCAAACTCCGGTTTTCAATATCCAGCGCTATCAGGTCGCCATTTTGTACCAGCGCCAATGGGCCATTATCAGCAGCCTCGGGCGAAACATGCAGCACCACCGTACCAAAGCCTGTACCACTCATTCTACCATCGGAAATACGAACCATATCGGTTACCCCCTGCTTAAGCAACTTTTGCGGAAGGCTCATATTACCAACCTCCGGCATACCGGGATATCCTTTTGCACCTACATGCTTTAACACCAGCACCGAGCTGGCATCGACATCCAAATCCGGATCATCTATCCGCAGTTTATAATCTTCAATATTTTCAAATACCACGGCTTTTCCTGTATGCTTCAGCAAAGCAGGGTCAGCCGCCGACAGTTTAATAACAGCGCCATTGGGACAAATATTCCCTTTTACAATAGCAAAACCACTCTCCTTTTTTACGGGCTTATCGAGATTAGCGATAACATCAGGATTTAACGAATAGGCATCCTGCAACAGTTCGGCCCATGTGCGCCCCGTTACCGTTTTGACATCCATATGCAAGTATTTTGCCATCGCTTGCATAACCGCTGGGATACCGCCTGCATAATAAAGATCCTCCATAAAAAACTTGCCAGAGGGTTGCAAGTTTACCAATAGTGGAATGTTTTTGAGCTTCGCATCAAAAGCATCAATATCCAGCGGCACGTTTAACCTACCTGCAATAGCCAATAGATGTATAATAAAGTTTGTCGAACCACCAATGGCGGTATTAACATCGATAGCATTTTCAAAAGCTTTTTTTGTTAAAATAGTCGAGGGCTTTAAATCCTCCTGTACCATTTCAACAATGCGGCGCCCAGAATACTGCGCAAGCACCTTTCTATTGGCATCGACGGCCGGTATAGCGGCATTTCCAGGTAATGCCATACCCAGCGCCTCCGCCATTACAGCCATCGACGATGCGGTACCCATAACCGCACAGTGACCGCGGCTGCGGCACATTCCTGCCTCAGCGGCACTCAGCTGTTCATCGTTCATACGACCAGCTTTAACATCGGTAGCAAAGCGCCAAATATCGCTGGTACCAATATCCTTACCCTCGTATTTCCCCGTTAACATGGGGCCACCAGAAACCACAATTGTAGGAATATCGACACTGCAAGCCCCCATTAACAAGGCCGGTGTAGTTTTGTCGCAGCCACAGAGCAGCACCACCGCATCTACTGGATTGGCACGAATAGACTCTTCCACGTCCATGCTTACGAGATTTCGGTACAGCATGGCTGTAGGTTTCATGAGCGTTTCACCCAGCGACATCACCGGAAACTCCACGGGGAACCCCCCTGCCTGCAGAATACCCCGTTTTACAGACTCGGCGAGCTCTCTAAAATGGGCGTTGCAGGGCGTTAATTCCGACCAGGTGTTGCAGATACCGATCACCGGTTTACCTTCAAACTCATCGGCCGGAATACCTTGGTTTTTCATCCATGCCCGGTAAATAAAGCCATCCTTACCCTTCCGTCCAAACCATTGCTGGCTACGCAGTTTTTTACTTTCCATGGCATTTATTTTTTGGGTAAAGCAAAGGCCACATAGGCATCCGAAGAAGCCCCGCCCCATTTCGAGCCCCCGCAAGCTATCACAACATACTGTCGGCCATTTACTTGGTACGTTGCAGGCGTGGCTACACCTGGCGCAGGCAAATCAGTTTCGAACAATATTTTACCATTCTTTTTGTTGATCGCTCTAAATTTACCATCCGCAGTTGCGGCAATAAAAATTAGCCCTCCGGAAGTCACCACCGGACCGCCATAATTCTCTCTTCCTGTTGTCGGTATACCTTTTTTCTTGAGCTCCTCAAACTCCCCGAAAGGAATCTTCCACACATACTCACCCGTGTTCAGGTCGATCGCATTTAAGGTACCCCAAGGTGGACTAATAGCCGGGTATCCTTCTTTTGTCAAGAACTTGTTATAGCCCGTTGAACCGTACGATGGTTTATTATTTTTTGGATCATCACCCAGCAGATCCTTACCTGAATACGCCAACTGCTGCTCTGCTTTAATGTCTAAAATATAAGAAGCGATGGCATTGACCTCCTCCTTACTCAGGTGATTGAAGCCCGGCATCATGCGACGGCCCGTAGAAAGCAGGTCGGTAAATTGTTTTTTAGTATATTTTTTATCCACAGCAACGATAGACGGGTAATCGCCCGAACCTAAACGCTCTGGACCATGACAGGCCATACAATGCTTGGCATATAATAAGGCGCCTGCTTTTATATTGGTAAGGTTCTCCTTCTTCTGTGGAGCATTTTCAACGAGGTTTAACACCCAGGCCATCTCGTTGGCATTGACATATAGAATATTACTCGTCGGATCGAATGCAGGTCCGCCCCACTCGCCACCACCATCATATCCCGGAAAAATAATTGTACCTTCCTTTGTCGGCGGTGTATATATACCTTCAGATCTATAGCCCTTAAAACGCTGTAGAATATCCGCATAAGAGTCTGCATCGACTAACGTATTTAAATCTTTCTCGGTAACACGCTGGCGAACAAACGGTTTAGGCAGCACCGGGAAGGGTTGTGTAGGCCACAGCTTCTCGCCAGGAACACCATCTGTAGGTACAGGGCGCTCCTCGATAGGATAAACTGGCTTCCCTGTTGTCCTTTCTAAAATAAAAAGCAATCCTGTTTTTGTAGATTGTGCTACGGCTTCAATTTTTTTACCTTCCTTATTTACGGTAACCAAAATCGGCGGACTAGAGATGTCCATATCCCAAACATCGTGATGTACGGTTTGGAAATGCCACATTAACTTACCGGTATTGGCATCCAAGGCAAGAATACAGTTTCCATAAAGCCCTTGCCCCCAACGGTCGCCACCATAAAAGTCGTTCGTAGGATTGCCGGTACCGGCAAATAAAATACCACGTTTTTCGTCTAAGGTAAAACCAGACCAACTGTTAGTCGACCCCATGCGCTGGTATGCCGTAGGATCCTCCCAGGTTTCATGGCCCGGCTCGCCAGGATGTGGAACGGTATGGAAAATCCATTTCTGTGCACCTGTTTTGGCATCGAAAGCACGGATATGCCCTGGTGTTTCCTCGCCGGTATAACCACTTAGAAAAAACAAATTTTTATAAACCATAAGCGGGGAGGTAACCGCTATAGAAGCCTTTTCGGCATCCATATCCAAGCCCTTACGTAAGTCGATACCGCCATCCTGACCAAAAGTTGATACCAGCTTTCCTGTTTCGGCATGCACCGCCAAGGCTACAGAACCTACCGTATATATAATTCGCTTATCCGCCCCATCTGCCCAATACGCCACCCCACGATTCATGTTTACACTACCGCGGTGCCAGGTTTTATTGGCCAGTGAATCTGCAGGGTCAAAATTCCAGATTTCCTTTCCAGTTTCGGCATTAATAGCGAAAAGTTTTAAACGTGGAGAAACACCATACATTACCCCATCGATAATAATAGGGTTACATTGCATCGGTCCGAACTTGGACGCATCACCACCTTCGGAATGATATGTCCAAGCCACTTCTAAGCCGGCAACATTGGAAGTGTCAATTTGATTGAGGTCCGAGTACTTATTGTTATCCCTTTGACCACCGGTTACTTCCCAGGTAGTACGCGAGGCATTTGGCGAACATGCGGCAAACAGTCCAACCAGTAACGTTCCCACTAAAAATTTCTTATTCATGTATAAATGGAATATTTCAAACTACAAAATTAGCCGTTACGGGCAATATGTATTTCGAAAAATAAACCAATTATTGCGAATATTTCACCTTTTAAAATTTAGTCGGATAGGTGGGCTATCAGGATTTTTTCGCAGACAAGATGACTAAAGGTTTCTTTGATATTATCGCCATACAACACGGTCATGCTACGATCGAAAGCCTCCATACCAAGAATAGTAAGGGTAGAACCCAGCGCTAAATCACGCTGATTTAAAAAGCGTAGAAAATCTTCGGAGGAATCCCCAACAGCACGGAAGGTAACCTGTTGGCCAACGCTGCAGGTCGATAACTTTACATAGTTATCGGCCTCTATAACTCCATAAATATCAGGAATCGGAGAACCATGGGGGTCATATTTCGGGAATCCCAGTAGGGCGTCCATTTTATTGAAAAAAGCTGGCGACTGTATATGTTCAATCTGCTCGGCAATAGGGTGTACCTCCTCCCATCCGAAACCCATTTTCTGCACCAAAAACATTTCTGTAAGCCTATGCTTACGCAATATCAATGCCGCCTCATGCTGCCCTTTAGCCGTCAGCTTTAATGGTTTATAACTTTCATAGATTACCAAATCTTTTTCGGCCAATCGCTTCATCATACTATTCACAGTCGGCATTTTAATATTAAGCTGCTTGCTCAATTCATTAACCGACGCCTCGCCTGTTACACGGGTTAAGGCAAATAAAGTTTTAAGGTAATTCTCTTCCGTTTGTGAGATCATACACAAATATGATAAAAAGAGTTCTTTATTTCTCAAAAATATTTTTGTTAGTTCACGCTAACTTTTTAATTTTGCCCCTATAATTTATTAATTACATAAAACTAAAACCGATTTAATGAAACACAAAAAAGGTATTTTAACTACAACTTATCTCTTATTTAGCGTCTTATTATGCTTTGGCCAATCGGCAAGCATAAAGGGTCGTATAACGGATAAAGAAGGGAAGCCTATCGTAGGAGCTACCCTATTATTAAAGCCATCCAACACTAAAACTGCGACCGACAGTCTTGGTAATTATATATTTCAACATATTACAGCCAATACCTACACCGTTGAAGCGAAACACATCGGCTACAAAAGCAAGCGCAGTAGTATTAAGGTGAATACTACTGCGGCGATCGTAGACCTATCGCTAAGCGAAATAATGGAAAATAATCTTGATGAGGTTGTCATATCGGGTACCATGAAGGAGGTTTCAAAACTGGAAAGCCCCATACCGGTAGAGGTATATTCGGCCAAGTTCTTCCGCGCCAACCCCAGTCCTTCCATATTTGAAGGACTACAGACCGTAAATGGTGTACGTCCGCAGTTAAACTGTAATGTATGTAATACCGGTGATATCCATATCAACGGTCTTGAAGGGCCGTATACAATGGTTATGATCGATGGTATGCCGATTGTAAGTGGCCTTTCCACCGTCTATGGTTTGAGCGGTATCCCTATGTCCTTGGTCGATCGGGTTGAAATTGTAAAAGGCCCCGCCTCTACATTATACGGTAGCGAGGCCGTTGGCGGCATCATCAATATCATCACCAAACGCCCTTCCAGCGCACCGCTGTTATCGGCAGATGTCTACGGCACCACATGGGCTGAATTTAATGCCGATATTGGCGGTAGGTTTAAGGTAGGCAAGAAAGCCAACAGCTTACTGGGTATCAACTACTTTAACTACCAAAACCCAATCGACAATAATAAGGACAATTTTACCGATGTGACCTTGCAAAACCGAATTTCAGTGTTCAACAAGTGGAGTTTTGACCGCAAGGATAATCGTGTTTTCAACCTTGCCGGAAGGTATCTTTACGAAGACCGTTGGGGTGGAGAAATGAATTGGAACAAAAAGTACAGAGGTGGTGAGGAGGTTTATGGTGAAAGTGTGTATACCAGCCGATGGGAATTTTTTGGTACCTACCAATTGCCGGTAAAAGAAAAAATTATGTTCCAATTTAGTGCCAATGGACATAATCAAAATAGCGCTTATGGCGGCGATATTTTCATTGCTAAACAGTACATCGGTTTTGGCCAGTTAACTTGGGATAAAACCGTAGGCAGGCATGACCTGCTTGCAGGTCTCTCGTATCGTTTTACCTATTACGACGATAATACACCCGCCACTGCCGTTAACGATTCTATCCGTATGGATCAGGTTAAAAAAACACGCCTTCCAGGGTTGTTTCTGCAGGATGAGATTACCCTAAACGCAAACAATAAGCTTTTACTGGGCCTGCGGTACGACCATAACTCCATTCATGGCAATATCCTTACGCCACGGATTAGTTATAAATGGAACTCGCCGGATAAAAACAATATTATCCGTTTAAGTATGGGTAATGGGTATCGTGTGGCCAATGTTTTCACGGAAGAGCATGCTACGATTACGGGTGCACGTAAGGTGGTTTTTCTTAATAATTTAAAACCCGAAACCTCCTGGAATGCGAACCTAAACTATGTACGTAAAATCTTTATCGGTAGCGCGCTGTTAAACGTAGATGCAACGGCCTTCTACACGTACTTTACCAACAAAATTATTCCGGATTATGATACCAATCCGTCAGAAATTATCTTCGATAACTTGAATGGTAATGCGGTGTCCAAAGGGCTATCCGTAAATCTGGATATGTCTTTTACCAATGGGTTAAAAATCCTTGCCGGCGGAACCGTGATGGATGTGCAATCGACGGAAGATGGCGTTACCACGCGACAAATCAAAACGGAGCGTTTCTCTGGAACCTGGAATATTGGCTATACGTTCCACAGATTAGGATTAACCGTAGATTATACCGGAAATGTTGTTGGGCCGATGCGCCTTGTATTAATAGGCGACCATGACCCTAGAAGACCGTACTCCCCGTGGTGGAGCGTACAGAACATCCAGCTTACGAAAAAGATTGGCCATCAGTTTGAGCTGTATGGAGGGGTAAAAAACCTGTTAAACTGGACCGTAAATAAGGGTAACCCCTTTGTGATAGCACGTGCGCATGACCCTTTTGATAAGGAGGTGGTGTTCGATAATACGGGTAACCCAACGGTTGTACCGGGTGTTAATCCATATGGGTTGAAATTTGACCCTGATGGTTACTCGTATGGCCCTAATCAGGGTATCCGTGGTTTCTTAGGATTACGCTATACCATTCGTTAATAACAAGCTATGCATGTTAATATTAAACGGGTTCCTGCTATGGTTGTTCTGCTCCTGCTGTGGAGCAGTAAACCCGCTTTTGCGCAATATCAGCGTACGGTAAACGACTTGGATAGTTTGATACAAAAGCACCCTAAACCGGTTTTGATGGTATTAGGAACGGAATGGTGTAGCTACTGCAGCATGCAAAAAAACATTATCCAGAAGCTGCTGCAAAGCGATACTACAGCCGCAAACAGGCTGTACTACGTACCTTTTAATGCCGAAATAAAGGATGCCGTGCAATTTTTAGGACAAACTTTTACCTACACGGCCACAGGCAAGGACAAGGGGGTACATGCCTTTGCTCGCTTTTTGAATCGTAATGCTCCCATTTCTTATCCAACGCTGGTTCTTTTAGACCCAAAGGGAAATGTAATTTATCGCCATCCCGGACTGGTAACGAAGGATCAAATGCGTATTATTTTGGATCATCTTGCAGGTCTAATCTAAAGAAAAGGCGTCTTGTTTTACAGACGCCTTTTTAATGTACTTGAAATTTTATCTCTCAATAAAAGCAAAGCTATTTTCAAAAGCTTTACCTATAATTGGCAATGGCTTTTTAACCTTATTGATAACATTTACAATGCCCAGAATTGTAAAAATCAATAGCAAAATTCCGGCATAACTTAGTAAAGAACCCATAGTTTCCGAAATAGCCAGTACAATGCGTACAATAACGTTAAAGACTACACCAACTACCATAAGACCAAAGCCTTGTTTAAGATGGTAAATACTAAAATTATCTCTTTCTTTCTTCCCGGCAAAGAAACCCACTAACCAAAGGATTCCCAAATAGCTTAAAATAGACTGCACTTTTGAACTCATAGCTTTATAGTATTTATATATTTATTTGTTTGTTTATTTACTTATTAATTATTTTCCTATTTATTGGGATAGACGCCAAATATCCGGTACAACCACAAACAAATAGTTTGCCAACAGCGCCAAAAAAAGGGACTTAAAGCCAAAAAAAAGCCATTTCCAGAGTCTGCAAATTATGTTTTCACTATAATTAGGGATAAAAACAGCCTTAAATTAGTATCTCCTGAGGTTTGCACCAGCTGCCGCCTGCTCCTTACCTTATTTTGTACCTTAGCCCGTACTTTTTATCAGATAATAGTATATTTAGTCTCCTAATTTCGCATAGCTATGGCAGACTTTAATACTACTTTTCAAGCACATTTTGGCCGATTTACCGATACAGAGCTCCAACAGATTCGCAGTTATTTTAAAGAAGAGCAGTTAGCTAAGGGGGATTTCTTTACTAATGCCGAGCAGGTGTGCCAACGACTAAGTCTCGTAACATCGGGCATATTACGTGTATATGCCTGGGCCAACGACAGAGAGATTACGCAATGGATCGCTACGGAGAACTTTTTCCTTACGGATGTACAGGGGTTCTTTTTCGACCAGCCCAATCGTTGGAACATACAGGCACTAACGCCTGTAACGTTATGGAGTATTTATAAAAAGGATTATATGGACCTCTGTACAGCATTCCCGCAGTGGCATGATATTGAGAAAGGTTTTATCGTGAAATGTTTTGCCATGATAGAAAACCGGGTATTCTCTCATCTATCGATGACCGCAGAAGAACGTTATACCTTATATTTTAACCAAAATCCTGCTCTTTTCAATCAGGTACCGCTGCATTATATTGCCTCGGTACTCGGCATGACAGCCGAAACGTTCAGCCGCATACGGAAACGTCAGCTTGCAAAATCTTGATATTTGTCAAGGCCTATTTGTATGATTCTATAGAACTTTGTGGTTAGAAACAATAGAAAATAAGGTATGCGTAAGGTATTAAAACTCGAAGAATTAGGTCAATTTTTATGTGCCATTTTTTTATTCAGCAGATTAGACTACAGCTGGTGGCTTTTCCCGGCCTGTATTCTGCTGCCCGATTTATCTATGATTGGTTACGCCATAAATACTAAGGTAGGTGCGATAGCCTATAATATCGCTCATCATAAGGCCTTGGCGATTCTTATCGCTACTGTGGGTATGCTACTCCATGTACCTGTATTTATCTTGGTGGGTATTATACTTTATGCCCACGCTTCGATGGATAGAGTATTTGGATATGGCCTTAAATACTACCGTGGTTTTAAATACACGCATTTAGGGGAGATAAAAAAAATAGATAGGTAATACATTCGTTATAGTAACCCTTTGTATGAAAATAATTGTAATCGTAGGTAGTTCGAGACAAGACGAAGATACAGCAACTTTGACAAAAGAACTAATAGAGCAATCGAAATGGGATTTACTTGATTTAAACGATTATGATATTGGTTATTTTGACTACACGCACGAAAACCGAAACGATGATTACTTGACTTTAATAAAGAAAATCATAGAGAAATATGATACAGTAATTTTTGCCACTCCAATTTATTGGTATTCAATGAGCGGAATAATTTACACCATTTGATTAGGGAAATACCATTAGATTTGAAATTTATTGAGTAACTTTTTTGAATTTTAGCTCCTTGGGTAAATTAAAGGTGTTTTTCGTTTCTTTTTTGTTTACAATAATGCCTTCTTGCTTCGCTGGGCTTAATGAGAGTAGCAATTCATCTTTTGAATTTGATATTATTGCCTGTACCCTATATTTAGTAGAATTTTTATCAAGAATAAAATAGCCTTCTATTTTATTCGTTTCCGATGTATGGCCTCTGGTAAAAAATGTCGCATTTTGCAATAGCTCATTTTGCTCTATCGGTCTTTCACTTTTAGATATGATTTGATTTTTCTTCTTCAGTTCGTGAAAGCCGATAATCCCATCTGTTTTAACGCTCCCAATAGGAATATTTTCTTTACTAAGATTAAGTATTAATTCGAAATCATTGCCTGAATACTTCCATTTACCAATAAATTGGTCAATGGAAGTATTTTTTATTTGATCATCGGCATTTAAATTATCATAATTTTGAGCTATCAGATTGGATGATACTGTTAGTAATATAATTAGTATCATTATGCGATTTATTAAATTTTTCATTTCGTTAATTATTTACAGGGGTTTGATATTATAACTCTTTTTCCGACTTTTTCTTCAAGTTCTTTTGGAACCCAATCTTTTTTATTCTCGTCATACTCGAATAATTTCATACCAGTTTTTTCGAATCAAAGATAGTTAAGAAAACCATTTAAATTTTGTTGGACTGAATTATTATTGTTGACAAGACCTTCATATAAAAATTCATAAGGTAAACCAGGCGAAATTCCTTTTACAATTTTATCTGCATAAGTACTAAATAATGAAACATTTTCGATAGTTAAGAGATAATTTGTTTTTTGGTGGGTTGTTACACCAAAAAAGAACCCCTGCGGGCTCATCATTAACCCTTGAGTGTATATTTGTGAAATAGCAATTATGTCAGAATAGGATAATATTGAATACCCGGCTTTTACATGGTTATGCATTAATCCGTTTATTTTATCGTATAAAGTGATAGGTATAGAATGTTCGTCTTTTTTTCCTTTAATTTCGATTAGATTGTCACCATAGAAAATACCACCTGATTCATAATTGTCTGTTACGGATTTCTTTGCTAAATTATTTCTGAGATTATTAAATGCAGCCTTACCCATAAGTGATTTTAATAGATCGCAAGGATTTTTAGGTACGCTTGATTGTGTAGGATAATAAACAGGACGGCTAATATAGGGAAACCATGGGTTTAAGGTATTAGCGGGATGTCTTGGATTGTCCTTGGTTATGATAACTTCATCGATTTCTATCGGATTTGGATTTCCGGGAAATCCTGGACCAGGGTTTGTTTTTAGTTTTTCATAACATATAGAGGGAAGACCAGGAATAGGATCTATTTCGCCTTCATAAAGTATGGCTTATTTCGAAACAATAAAAACTGTAAACCTATACTAATGATAAAAACGATAAAAATGATTTAAAGCATATCTCGCATTAAAAATGCGTCGTTATACTTGGCGCTATGTGTGGTGCAGACCTTTATGCGGGCAGTGCCTAGCTCTTTTGGCAGAAGAAAGCCTTCCCGATGGGCCTGCCCTGTCGGCCGTTGGGGTTATTTACATCCTTACAGGCTACACAGCTAAAGGGCAATTTTCAAGGTTAGCCCCTACTTACCGGTTACCATTTTGCGGTGCTGCAAGCCCCAGTTTTTGAGTTCCAGAATAACTTTCTCAAGCGTGCGTCCATGTGCTGTAATTTCATAGGCCACCGTTGGCGGAAACGTGTCGAGCGCTGTACGCGAGATCAGATAATTCTCCTCCAGCTCCTTAAGCTCCTTGGCCAGGACCTTATCACTTAACCCTACAACCTCCTTGGTAATCTCCTTAAATCGTTTACCTCCAAATGACAGGCTCATTATAATAGGGATCTTCCATTTACCACTTAACAGGGTCAATGCATCTTTTATGGGCAGCATCCCTGCCGAACATTCTTTCTGTGTACTATTTGCTGTCGTATTTGCCATAAATATTGCTGTTACTAACCTCTTGGAAAGTGCTTTCCAAGAGGTTAGTAACCTTTTTTGAACCACAAAGGTACTTAATTTTGTAGGGTAGAAAACAATAAAACTATGCTAGAAACGCTAGAAAACCACAAGAATGGACATATTCAATTTCCTTTGGGAGATTTAACCTTATATGTTATTACCGATGGGGCCTTTAAAATGGATGGCATACAGCCTGTATTTGCTCCAGAGGCTGATCCAAATGCTATTAAGACATTTTTAGAAGACAATTTTTACCCGAGCGATCGTATCGATTTTGCAGGTAATATTTTGTTGGTAAAAACGCAAACACGAACAATCCTGCTGGATACTGGAAGTGGGCAGCAGTTGTCGCCAACAGCGGGTAAGCTTTTGCAACACCTCGCTGCTGCAGGCATCTCTGAACATGACATCACGGATATTGTGCTTACGCATGCGCATGCCGACCATATCGGCGGATTATTGCATGGGGATGGCAGCCCTGCATTTGCAAATGCTGCGGTGCATATTGCGCAAGCTGAATATGATTTTTGGATGGCTACAGCGCCCGACTTTTCAAAGGGATCGATAAATGAAACAACACAATTTGGGATCGACTTTGCACAGCAGCATTTAAATAGTATCGACGCTGCCCGCTTGCATTTCTTTACCGATAAGGATGTATTATTCGACTGTTTAAATGTGGAAATTGCCGCCGGACATACGCCCGGACAGGCCATTATTACGGTGTTCTCGCAAGGTCAAGAGTTGGTGCATATGGCAGATACTTTTCAGCATATTTTGTTGCTTGCCCATCCAACATGGGGCAGCCTCATCGATACCGATTTTGAAATGGCTATAGCGTCGCGCCAAATGTTGGGTAAGCGATGGGCGGCAGAAAAACGTTTAATCTTTGGCGACCACCTGCCCTACCCTGGATTAGGGTATCTTAAAACCCGTGATACTGGTTTTGAATGGGTTCCGAAGGCATTTTTCACCGTGTAAAGCGGTATATTTTTCTTTTCACTGGGTAGATAAGGTTTCTCTGGCAAAATACCAGAGAAACCTTGCCTGCCTAAACAAATACCTATAACCTATACGCTATAAGGCCTTAAAAAGCATAATTTCCTATAAAAAACACACTAGTTTGTATAATTGCTGGTTTTCAACTCGACATAAATCTTACATTCGTTGAAAATTTAGAAAATGTATAAATCGCTACCTATCTTATTACTTTTAGCGTCGCTATCACAGGTTTCCTTTGCTCAAAAGCGGTATAGCTTATCGGGTACCCTAACGGACGCCGCCACGGGCGAAACTTTAATTGGCGCTACGGTAAAACTTCAAGAGCTGCCACAGGCCAACAGTTCTAGTAATGCCTATGGCTATTATGCGCTTAGTGCTCCGGAAGGTCGCTATGTGGTTATTGGCTCTTATGTGGGCTATAAGACTTTTACCGATACCATCTCGCTCTTTAAAGACCAGGTACTCCATATCCCCTTACGCGCACAAAATAGTTTGGAGGAGGTTGTTGTGGCATCGCATCGCAGAAACAACAGCAATATATCCTCCCCACAAATGGGCGTAGAGAAACTGAATATGAGCCAAATTAACCAGCTTCCGGTAGTATTGGGCGAGCAGGATGTCTTAAAGAGTATTACACTAATGCCGGGTATAAAGACCTCGGGCGAGGGTAATACAGGTTTTTACGTTCGAGGAGGTGGTGCCGACCAAAACTTAATCCTTTTGGATGAAGCTACAGTTTATAATGCAGCGCACTTGTTGGGCTTTTTCTCGACCTTCAACTCCGATGCCATCAAAGATGTAAGCATCTATAAAGGCGGTATGCCTTCGGAGTATGGCGGAAGATTATCGTCGGTGCTGGATATAAAAATGAACGAAGGGAACAATAAAAAGGTTACCGTGCAGGGCGGTGTCGGACTGATAGCCTCGCGGATTAAAGTCGAGGGGCCTTTGGTAAAAGATAAGGGTTCGTTTATGATCTCTGCCCGTCGTACTTACGCCGATTTATTTTTAAAGGCTTCAAAAGATAGCACCCTGAATAAAAGCACTTTATATTTTTACGATATCAATGCTAAGGTAAACTATCGTTTCAACGATAAAAATGCCCTTTATCTTTCGGGGTATTTTGGGAAGGATGTGCTGGGGCTGCAGGATGTTTTTGGCACCAACTGGGGAAATGCTACCGGAACACTGCGTTTTAATCATGTGTTTAGTAGCAAGCTGTTCTCGAACACTTCCTTAATTTATAGCAATTACAATTATGTGATCGAGGGTTTGGACCGCACCGATGGCTTTAAGATTACCTCCAAAATTATGGACTTTAATGTTAAGCAGGACTTTCAGTATTATGCCGCTTCCAACCATGCGCTAAAGTTTGGCCTACATGCTACTCGCCACGATATTGCCCCGGGTGATATCAGCACCACAGCATCGTCTAGCTTTAACGATAAACATGTGGAGCACCGCTATGGCTACGAGATGGCTGCTTACCTGGGTGACGAATGGAAGGTAAGCCCGAAATTAAGTGTGATGTATGGCTTACGATTAAGCTCAATGCTGCTTACGGGGCCTGGAACCTACAGCAGTTACGATGAGGCTGGAAATATTATCGATGCACGGAAGTATAGTGCTGGGGAGGTCGTGAAAAATTATATGAACCTGGAGCCTCGTTTCAGCTTGAGTTATATGCTTAATGAGGAGCAATCTATAAAAGCATCCTACAACCGAAACACCCAGAATATTCATTTGCTGACCAACTCCACCAGCGCCAGCCCTACAGATTTGTACGTGATGAGCAGTAAAAATATTAAACCCGAAATTGCTGATCAGTTCTCGGCGGGATATTTTAGAAACTTTAAAGACAATACCTACGAATTTTCTGGCGAGCTATACTATAAAAACCTGCAAAACCAAATCGACTATAAAGATGCTGCACAGTTGTTGGTAAACCAGGATGTAGAATCGCAATTGTTATATGGCAGCGGTCGTGCCTATGGTGTGGAGTTATTCTTTAAAAAGAAGTATGGCAAGTTTAACGGTTGGGTTGGCTATACGTTATCGAAAACGGAGCGTAAATTTGAAGGCATTAACAACGGAAACTACTTTCCAGCAACGCAAGACCGTACCCACGATGTATCTGTCGTTGCTATCTACAACTTAAATGAAAGCTGGACCCTCTCGAGTAACTTTGTTTATGGCACAGGACGAGCGGTAACCTATCCGACGGGAAAGTATAATGTCGGTGGCCATACTACTTATTCGTATTCCGATAGAAATGCATACCGACAGCCGGCATCGCACCGTTTGGATATTGCAGCAACGTATACGGCAAAACCTGGTAAGTATTTCACTTCTAGCTGGACATTCGGTGTTTATAATGTGTATGCCCAAAAGGATCCTTACAGAATTGCCTTCCGCGACAGCAAAAAAGTGCCTAATGCCACGGAGGCAGTGCAAACCAGCATTTTCGGTGTGCCTATCCCCTCTGTTACCTGGAACTTCAAGTTTTAAGTTTTAAGTATTTAGTATTTAGTTTTAAGTATTTAGTTTTAAGTATTTAGTTTTAATTTAACGTCTAATACCATGAAAAAATATAACCTCTACAGTCTGATCGTTTTTGTATTAGCATTAACATCATCGTGTGAAAAGGTGATTGATATAAAAGTAAATGACGAGGTGGGCAAGCTTGTTATTGAAGGGATAATAAACCAAACCGATACGGTACAAAAGATTATCTTAAGCAGAAATGTTTCTTTTACGGGTAGCAATACCTACCCCGGCGTTTCTGGCGCAACGGTTACCGTTCGTGATAGCGACAATAAAACCTATGTTTTTAGGGAAACAACAACGGGAACATACATCGCTAATCCGTTTATCGGCGAACCTGGAAAAACCTATTCCATGGAAGTGCAGGTCGACAACGAAACCTACCGTGCACAGGCACAGCTGCCACAGCTGGTACCCTTGGATTCCATATCAGCAGAAAAACCTAAAATTGGCGATAAGGATACACGTAACATAAAAATTTACTTTAAAGATCCTCAGGATCAGCAAAACCAATATCGATTTGTCCTATATGTAAATAATAAACAAACGAAAGATATTTATGCGCTGGACGACAATTTTACCAATGGCAATGAGGTAAGCCTCACCTTAAGACCCGACGATCTGGATATATTTCCTGGCGATAACGTTAGGGTAGAAATGTTTTGCATTGACCGGGCTTTATATACCTATTGGTACAGCTTGATGCAACAATCTGGTGGTGGTGGCATTACACCAAGCAATCCGCCGACAAATATCAGTCCATCGGTACTTGGCTATTTTAGTGCACATAGCCAATCGAGTAAAAGTATCACAATTGAATAAAAACAAGGAAAAACGGGATTCCCAGAAATTGGAATCCCGTTTTTCCTTACCTATTAAGGGTATGCTTTTCAATACGCTTCAACAAATCGTCTCGGAAGCTGGTTTAAGATGGTTTTAACATTCATTGCCACCATCAGCTTTTTATCCTTGCTATGGATCATAACATAATCCTTCATGGCCTCAATATATTGAATATCTTTCAGCTTCAGGCGGAACAATTTCCGATCCGCCGGATCTTCTGCAACCACTTTGTCGGAGGATTTATTTTGAAAAATAGCGACCACCTTATCCATTGCCTTTCGAAGGCGCTCCTCGGCAATAGGTTTCAACAGGTAATCTAAGGCATTCAGCTCATAACTTTCCAAAGCATAGTTTGGATAAGCGGTGGTAAAAATAATCTGTATACCCGCAGGAATGGACTTAGCAAAAGTTAACCCATTTTCTTCCGGCAGGTGGATATCTAAAAAAATCAATTCCGGAGCCTGCTGTTCCAAGAGCAAACGCGCATCTTCCGTGTTGCTATACATGCCCATACAATCCAAAAAATCATAAGCCCCCAACAGCTTCACGAGCCCCCTCCGTGCCAGCCGCTCGTCTTCAATTACAATATACTTAATACGAAAATTTTCCATCGTTAATTATAGCACTATGGGTATAGACAAACATACTTCAAAAACATCATTTTTATCGGAAATATCCAGGCTGAACCTGTTGGGATAAAGAATTTCCAGGCGCTTCCGTATATTACTCAGACCAATCCCGCCATACTCCTGCTGCTGCACATTTTTCTTCAACGTATTGCGGCAGGTAAACAGCAAATTATGGTCTTCCCTAGTAAAGTGGATATACACATGCATGCCGCTGTCCATAGGCTGATGCCCGGCATGTTTAATCACATTTTCTACAAAAGGAATAAAAAGAAATGGCGGTACTTTTAGAGCCTCCATATCGGGGTCTACCCAAAACTCCACCTGAAAATTATCCCTGCGGATATCCTCCATAAACAGGATATTGCGTAAAACCTCCAGCTCCTTCCCTAGCGCAATAGTCTCTCCCTTTGCTAAATACAACTGGTTGCGTAAAATATCACTTAGACGCATCAATACTGAGGAGGCCAATTTAGGGTCTTCTTCAATCAAAAAATTGATATTATTTAAAGTATTAAATAAAAAGTGTGGATTTATCTGGCTTTTTAGCTGCTCCAGCTGCATCATTAGCGTATTATTCTGAAACTCCTTTAAACGGATAAGATTTACAATCCAGGTTTTGAACAGTTTAACACTACTTACGGCAGCAATAAAAATGGTCAGCAAGATGGCAAAGACGAAAAAATCCGCCCAACCTAAAAACGACTGATCGGCTTTTTCAATTAAAAATAAATTCTGCCGCTCAAAATACATCATACCCAAAAATATCAAGGCATAATAAAGCAGTAGGCTGCCTGCGTAGGCCAAAAACCGACTGCGCAGCATAAACTTCGGAATCAATATATAGTGGTTAACATAGAATAGTGCCAGAAGTATAAGTATAGATATAAATTTGGTAAATAAAACCCATTTATCATCCGCCTGAGATGTGGCCTCCGCTGTCGGCACAAAATGTATTCCTATTATCGCGGTAATCAATAAAAAAAGGCCGGATCCATCGGTAGCGCTTGTCGATTATAAAATCTATAAAAGGGCTGTGCTCATAGTCTGTACTTATCTGCTGGCTCCAGATGTATTCCTATTTATCTCCTGTAATTACCTATACAAAAGTAAAGATAAATAAGGTTTTATCGGAGCGCTTCTACCAGTCGAAGGAATCGATTCCCCCCTGTTCCAGCAGCCAACTGTTAAAAAGTTCCAGCTGCTTACCATCGCCACGGACCAGGACTTCTACTTTAATATGGCTGTCTTCACGCGTAAGTTTGAGGTTGCTGTATTTTAACTTAAAAACCTGCATCTGATTGCAGATAAGGGCCGCTTGCGCCGGGTTATCCACGGTAATACAGTAGTCCCTATGCTGAAAGTAATAATCAATACGAAATTGAATATAATCCATAACAAATAAAATAAACAGTGCGAGCACAACAGATATTCCTGCCAACGCAAACTCGCCGATACCAATCAGCATGCCTATTGCTGCCGACACCCATATGGAAGCTGCTGTGGTAATGCCTGTAACACTGAAGTTATTTCTAAATATTACACCAGCACCTAAAAAGCCTACCCCTGTAATAATATTTGCGGCAATACGATCCCTGTTGTCGGCAACACCCAACAGGTAAGAGCAAATGGTAAAAACCGTTGAGCCAAAACATATCAACGCCAAAGTCCGAAAACCTGCAGATTTACCGCGGATCTCACGTTCTAAGCCTAAAATACTGCCACACACAATGGAAAGCAATATTTTCAATATTTCATCGCCATAAATATGGTTTGTTAAAATAGATTGCATAGCCGCAATTTAGTGTATAATTTATTTTTTTAAACCTCCATAATTCTACTCTCTTCGAGGTCGATTTTCGCCAGGTATTTCCGTACCAATTCTTCATCCAGCCTTTCATTACCACTATTAGCCGCCAACAGCCAGTTACGCTGGCTCTCGAGGAGCTCTTGGTAATGGGCTTTCAAGAGGGGAAGCAACGCATGATCTTTTACACGTGTACTATTTTCTATCCAATGCAAGGTAATCTTTTCAAGTTCTGTATACAACTGTTGCCCTTCGTGCTTTTTAAGAAATTCCATAGCCTTGGCATTGATTCCCGCATCGAGGTAGCGCTCCGCTTCCTCTTCCGGCATATGATCGTCAAAATCGTTCAGTTTTATTTTTTTAATTAATAACGGCAGTGTAAGCCCTTGAACCAACAAGGTAGAAAGAATAACCACAAAGGTGATGAACAAGATTAAGCTACGCTGCGGAAAATCGACGCCTTCACTGACCTGCAGGGGTATAGATAATGCCGCCGCCAACGATACTACACCCCGCATTCCCGTCCAGCCAAAAACCATGGGCGCTTTATAACCTGGATTACGCGCATCTGCAACCGTAATAAAGCGACTCGCTATTTTGGTAATAAACATCGTTAATAAGGCAAACAAAAAGCGGCTGCCTATCAATACCACCGTAATCAATACCCCATAACCTATAGCTATCGGCAGACTTATGGCTTCGGCATGTAGCGATTGAACAATTTCGGGGAGGTCCAAACCAATAAGCATAAACACCAAGCCATTTAGCACAAATATTAAACTCTCCCACACACTTAAGCCCCTTAAGCGGGTATAACTATTTAAAAATACATAACGCTTAGCAGAAAGATATAGCCCCCCGGATACGACAGCAATAACGCCCGAGCTCTCCAGCTCCTCGGCAAGAATATACATGAGGTAGGGTGCTACCAAGGTCAAAACAATATCCACATTCGCATCCGAAGTAATCAGCCTATGCAACTGCATAAAAACCCACCCTATCGCCAAACCTACAGCCAATCCCCCAACAATCATCCAAGCAAAACTACCTAAAGCCTGGCCCATAAAAAATTGGCCGGTGCCGACCGCAATCAAGGCAAAACGGAAGATAATAAGAGATGAGGCGTCGTTTAATAAACTTTCCCCCTCCAACACGGCCGACATCCTTTTGGGCACCTTCACAAACTTCATAATTGCTCCGGCGCTTACCGCATCAGGCGGCGACACAATACCGCCCAACAGAAAACCTAAAGCCAGGGAAAAGCCGGGGATAAAATAATTCGCTACTAAGGCCACAGATATAGCGGTAAAAAACACCATCCCGAATGCAAAGCCCGTTACCACCCTGCGCCAGCGCCACAGCTCCTTCCACGATATTGACCAGGCTGCCTCGTACAGCAATGGTGGCAGGAATAGGGTGAAAATTAATTCGGGAGCAATATGTAAGGTGGGCACCGCTGGAATAAAACTAATAAGCAAACCTGCTAAAACCAGTAATACCGGATAAGCAACTTTAATTTTATTGGCCAAGACAATCAAAAAAACAATGACCACAATTAGAATAAGATAGAATGGAAAAACTTCGTGCATAGCGTGCTGTTGTTGTAGTAGAGAACCTCCTGATTAAGTGTTATGTATGAAACAAAATTTGTACAAATAAGTTGTAAACTTACTTACATTTTTTAATGCCTGTTATCGTGTACAGCTCAATTTTAATTTGCTGTAAAGCAAAACCTTTTTTTACCTGCTATACTTATGTATACCATTTGTATTTTTCTGCCACATTACCACCCCAAAAGCATAGATCAAAAATTGCTACAAATCAATGGTTTACAAATAAAACTAGAGGATATATCTATGATTTAGATCGAAACAATAAAAAAAGACTACTTTATAGGTGGTTTTTATATTTTTTATTTTATAAATTTGTTGTGCTATCAAATAACAAACTTAAAATAAAGCGCTTATGAAAGAATATTACCAACCTAAACCACGCCTAATACAGCTCTCCCCCTGTTGTAGCCATTATACCCACCGCATCCGAATGCCTTACCAAGGTTAAGCCTTGGCAATATATCGACTGTCTTAACGGAGACATTTTAGACTTAAAATGCCTTCCCAAATGGTAAAGGCTATTTTTTCGACTTCATTTTTTTTATTCATGAAATATCATAGAACTAACATACAGGTTATGGGGGTATGGCTTGGCCTTGCCTTAAGTGTTCCTGCCATAACCTTCGGGCAAGATCGCCCACAAACGCTTATCAATGCCTCCTTTAGCGGCGTAGTGATTGACGCAAACGATAACCGCCCGTTGGAGGGCGCCACCGTGTCCTTGTATGGGGTTACGCATGCGGTAAGCACCAACCGTAAGGGGGTATTTGCTTTTGTTACCGGACAAAATCTTCCGGCACGGTTAACCATATCGTTATTAGGTTATCAGCCCTTGGTAACGGTAATAAAAAATCAAGGGGATACCATACGGCTACAGCCGCTATCCAATGACCTGGATGAGGTGCTGGTCGTGGGTTATGGTACCCAGCGTAAAAAAGATTTCGCAGGTGCAGCTTCTCGCATCGATAATACTGCCCTAAAGGACGTACCTGTACAGAGCTTTGACCAGGCCTTATCTGGAAAGGCTTCAGGCGTTAGTGTCGGACTACCAAACGGTTTATTGAACAATCCGCCTGTAATTCGTGTTCGTGGTTTAAACTCCATATCCTTAAGTGCCTACCCTTTAATTGTTGTCGATGGGATTCCTATCCTGACGGGAAACATATCTGGTAATTCTTCGATTACCAATAACCCCTTGGCCGATATTAACCCTGCTGATATTGAAACCATTGATGTACTTAAAGATGCGGCTTCTACTTCGATTTATGGTTCGCGTGCTGCCGGGGGCGTATTATTAATTACCACCAAAAAGGGTAAAGAAGGCCGTACCAAGGTAAATTACGACGCCTGGGGTTCTGTGGTTACGGCCACACGCTTGCCGAAGGTATTGAAAGCCGAAGATTATATCGCTATAAAAAATGAAGCCGTACGGAACAATAAAATCTTAAGCGGTAACGGCAATAATGATAATGTTGCCGATGCCCTTTTCTTTCCCCAATACGATGCGGATGGAAAACTGCTGGAAACGAAATGGACAGACCATGTATACAATAAAGGATATAGCCATAACCATAGCATAAACATCAGCGGTGCCAATGCCCATACACAGTATTACCTATCTGGCAATTATTCCAATCAGGAGGGATTTTTTGCACATAATGCTTTCGAGCGTAAAGGTATCCGATTTAGCATTGACCACAAGGTAAATGATTGGCTCAACGTGGGTGGAAACTTATCGTACAACAATACCTTTAACGAAGCACAAAACTCCGGTTCTCTACCTGGAAACCAACTGTACCTCTATGGTGCCGCCCGCCTCGCGCTGGTGCTTCCACCCAATGTATCGCCTTTTAACCCCGATGGGAGTTATAACCTCAACAGCAATGGCTTGCTGGGCTCTGGCGCCAATAAGTTTTCGAATACCTTATATAATCCGGAAGCCCTTTTTGCATACAGTAAATTTACAACGGGCAACGACCATATTATCGGTAACTTACACAGTAGTATACGGCTGCTAAAAAATCTGAAACTCAATACGGTGTATGCGGTAGACCGCAACCTCGTGGCTACCCGCTCTTTCTTAAGTCCTAAAATTGGTTCAGCGGGCTATTCAAATGGGGGAACGGTAAATAATGTGGATGCGACCTTAAACAATTGGAACTTTACAAATACGTTAACCTACGATACATCTATAGGCGACAAACAGGATATCTCCCTGCTTGCGGGTTATGATATACAGAAATACAGTACCGATAACTGGAATGCTGCACAGTCTAACTCTTCGGATCCGTTTTTTGAAAACTTTCAAGGAAACTGGACTCGCATTACGGGGGCTGGGGGTGTTGTTTTCGAACGCTTCTTCCGCTCTACATTTTTTAGGGCCACCTACAACTACGATAAACGTTATCAGCTAACGGCGAACTTCCGCCGTGATGGCAACTCTGCACTGGGTGAAAACAATAAATATGGTGACTTTGGTGGTGTTTCTGTAGGCTGGTCTCTTTTTGAGGAGTCTTTTTTCAAGGCGTCAAAATTTGCCGATCTCTTCGGCGATGTTAAACTCCGGGGTAGCTGGGGGCGTGTGGGTAATGGCAATGTGGGGCCATACGCCTCTCTAAACTTATATAATTCGTCGTTATATTCGGATGTAGCAACCTGGGCTTTGGCACAGGCCGGAAACCCAGACCTCGGCTGGGAAACTTCCGAGCAGAAGAATGTTGGCCTAAGTTTCAACCTGCTACACAAACGCTTGCAGGTGGATATCGATGGTTTTTATAACGATGTTAACGGTTTGGTACTGGAGGCTCCACAGTCGCCATCTAAGGGTATCCCGGGTAACAAAATCATTAAAAATGTCGGTAGAATGTATAATAAAGGGTTGGAATTTGCTATTGGTGGTCTGGTACTGCAAAAAGGTAAATTCCAATGGAATGCCAATGCCAATTTAAGCTTGGTAAAAAATAAAGTTACCGCGCTTGCCGAGGGGAACTCCGATATTATTGGATATACGCATACCACCACCGAGGCTAATAATGTAACGCGTGTCGGGTATGCGGCAAGCAGTTTATACGGTGCTCGTACAGCGGGCGTTAACCCGGAAAATGGCCGTCGTATATTTATCAATAAAAATGGCGAGCAGGTACAATATACGGCTGCTGCTGCCGCAGGACAGAGCAACTGGACTTACCTAGATGGCACCACCGCGGCGGCAATTACTGTGGCAGACTATCAGGTTCTAGGAAATGCTATGCCAACCTGGTATGGTGGCTTTAACAACAGCTTTAAATACGGTCCTTTGGATGCGACCGTAAACTTCACCTTTGCGGGTGGAAATAAGATTATGAACGGCACACGGGGCACTTTACTCGACCAGCGTTTCTTTAACAATAGTACGGAGGTATTGGGGCGATGGACGACTGTTGGGCAGGTTACGGATATTCCGCGCTTGGTTTATAACGATGTGATTTCTAATGGTTCAGCAGGCTTTTCTATAGATTCTAATGTCGAAAAAGCAGATTTCTTACGTTTGCAGCAGCTTACGCTGGGCTACTCGTACCGTAATCCGGGTTTAAGTAATATCGGTTTATCGGCTATTCGTTTGTATGCCTCGGCTTCGAATCTATTCTTGTGGACCAATTACAAAGGCGCCGACCCTGAATCTTCGTCCAATGGTAATACCAATACCAGTCTGGGTATTGAGAAAAACTCAATCGGCCAAGGAAGAACCTGGCTGGTTGGAATTAATGTTTCCTTCTAATTTTTTTTATTATGCAAGCATCAACAATAAATACCTTAAAAAAAAGCAGCATGGCCGTTCTGGCTTTAAGCATTGCCCTGACCGCTTTGCAGGGATGTAAACGTGAACAGGGGCTATTCCCGGAAAGTACGACCAGCATATCGGATAAGAATATCTTCGATACGCCACAGCGTATCGAGGGTTTGGTAAATGGTATATACAAGGCTTTTAAAGGGGCGTCTTTATATGGCGGGAGGTATTTTATGTACCAGGATTTCCGCGGTGAAGAGTTTATCACCATAACAGCCAATAGTTATACGGTATTTGAAAGTTGGAACAATTCGTATAGCTCCGGGTCTAACGACATTAATAGCTTATGGTCTACGGCGTATACGGCAATTAATAATGCGAATATTCTAATCGAAGGCCTCGCCAACAGAAAGGATGTCGTAGGCGAAGAGAAGGCGAATGCGTATATTGCTGAAGCGAAGTTCTTACGTGCTGTATCGTATTTTAGCTTGGTTACGGTTTTCGGACAGCCCTATACTAAAGATCAGGGGGCCTCTCCCGGCCTTCCCCTGCGCTTACAGGCCGAGCTCGACACCCGCAACAACGATTTAAAACGCTCCAGTGTATCGGAAATCTATGCGCAGATTATCCAAGACTTAGACGATGCGGAGAAGGATCTTCCGGAGAGCTATAGCAATGCGGGTTTAAATACAACGCGGGCGCATAAAAATACCGCTAGGGCTTTTAAAACGCGTGTCTTTCTGGCGCAAAACAATTGGGCAGCGGTACTGAAGGAGGCCGTAAAAATTGTTCCGCAGACTAAAGCGCCTTTTGCCGCTGTAACGGGGGTAAAAAGTGAACTTCAACCTGATATCTTAACCCTGTTTGGCGCTAATTTTACAACCACCGAGTCGCTATTGAGCATGCCTTTTTCTACTGTAGACTCCTATTCCGGACAAACAGCAATTGCTTATGTGTATTTTGGGAATAAGGAATATTACCTAAATCCGAATGGAATTTTAGGGGATCCACAGTGGAAAGCCGACGACCGCAGAAGGTTGCTTCTGGCACCTAGTGGGGGAAAGCAGTTTTTGAAGAAGTTTGCCAAGGTATCGCCGTACATCGACTATATCCCTGTCATACGTTATGCCGAGGTATTACTAAATTATGCGGAAGCTGCTGCCCAATCCGGACAGCTGCCGCTGGCTGCTGAGCTGGTAAAGGCTGTGCATAAACGCTCGGATGCCTCCTTTGCTATCAGCGACAGCCAAAGCGCGGATAAACAGGCTTTATTAGCTATCATTGCCAAGGAACGGCGGATTGAATTATTGGGTGAGGGCTTTCGTGGTTTTGATCTTTTACGTAAATTAGAGCCCCTGCCGGCCAAGGCTGACGAAACTATACAGACACCAGCAGTTCCGGTTTCTGCACAGAACTATATCTTTCCGCCACCCAATACGGAGCTGGCAACAAACAAACTTTTTTAATCTGATGGAATAGCTTTTATGAAAAAAATATCTCCCCGCATTCTATTTGTCCTCAGCCTGTTGGCGATGGCAAAACCTGTAACGGCACAGCATATTTCGGTTACGGGTGCATTGCAGTACAGCCCTAAAAAATCCGCGCCCCTAAAGAATGGCGACTGGGTTTATCTTTCTCGTTTCGACAATAAAATATTTACAGTAATTGATTCTGCGCAGGTAAAAAAAAACAAATTTTCCTTCACAACAAAACTTACGCTACCTGATTTATATGGTTTCTCGTTAGCAAAAGAGGCACAGCCTACGTATTTATTTTTGGATGCTTCGCCCAACCATATTGTTGTAGGATCGCCCTCGGACCCGCAATCTATAGCGTTACAAGGCTCTAAAGAGCAGGCTGTATTTGAACGTTATCAGGCCAATAGGCCGCAGCATATTGGCGATTTTTTAAAACAGTACCCCAATAGTCTCGCCAGCAGTTATCTCCTATACCGGGAATGGTCTTACCGCCTTAGCCCTGAGGAGCTGGAGGAGCAGATAGCGCTGCTAAGTCCGGCACAGCAGCAGTCTCGTTTTACCAAAGAGCTGCGCGAGATTATCCGGATTACACGCGCCGTGGCGGTAGGTAAAAAAGCGCCCGCTATTGTGGCAAAGGATACTTCCGGTAATGCGGTAGCGCTATATGATAACCTGAAACGCTATACCTTAATTGATTTCTGGGCCTCCTGGTGTGGCCCATGCCGACGTGAAAACCCCAATATTGTGGCCAATTATCAAAAGTATAAGTCTCAGGGTTTTGGTATTTATGCTGTATCGTTGGATAAAACTAAAGCGGCTTGGTTGCGCGGAATTAAGGAGGATGGCCTTACTTGGACGCATGTTTCGGAATTGAAATTCTGGGATAGTGATATTGCTAATTCCTATGCTGTGCGTGCCATTCCGGCAAATTTCTTAATCGATGAAAAGGGCATTATCGTGGCAAAAAATGTGAAGGGAGAGCAGCTGGGGCAGCTTTTGGATAGCTTATTCAGGCAGCCTGTAACGACGCAGAAAAAGGATTTTAAACCGCAGGACCCTATTGCGTATGTGTCTACGGAGTCGAAAGAGATTGAGCTTCAGCAGAAGGGTGAATATTCTCCCGATCAGGCGGTATTTTTTTCCAACGATTATGCGGGTGCTCGCTTCGCATCGGTACAGCAGGATGCGGAGGGAATTTATCACCTGCTTATTCGTCCGGAAAATACACCAATAAACCAAAGCCCTTGGTATGGTTTTCAGGTCTGGGCAAAAGATACGCGTCCCGCTGTTATTCAACTGGACTACCCTGCGGGTTTTAAAAATCGCTACCACCCGAAATATAGCCACGACGGTAAACTGTGGCAGCCTGTGGCAAAGGACGCCATCACCGAGAATGCAGACGGTTCCATCCGTATTTCTTTAACCCTTACCACGGAAAAGATTTGGCTGTCGGCGCAGGAAAATATCCCCTCCGAGGCGGTTTATACTTGGATGGAAGCTACACTTAAAAGCGGAAACGCACAGAAGTTTACGCTTGGAAAAACGGCCTTAGGGCGACCTATTTATGCGTATGGATCGGGAAATCCAAACAGCACGAAACGTATTTTAATTATTGGTAGGCAGCATCCTCCGGAAATTACAGGGCACTATGCATATGCTGGTTTTGTGGATTACCTTCTGGGCGATACGCCCGATGCTAAGGCTTTCCAAAGGGAGTTTTATGTGTATTATATTCCGGTGGTTAACCCAGATGGTGTGGACCTGGGACATTGGCGCCATAATGCCCATGGTGTCGACCTTAACCGCGACTGGGATGCGTTTCGTCAGCCGGAGAGCCAGGCTATACGTAACTTCCTGGCGCAGGAGATTCGGGGTGAGCGATCCTTATTTTTTGCGGTGGATTTCCACTCCACGGGATCGGATATCTTCTATACGGTAGATGCCAAGTTGCCCTCGCGCTTGGGTACTTTTGTTCCGGATTGGATTCAAAGTTTGCAGGCCAAAATTCCGGGCTACGAACCTAAGGTCAAGGCCCTCTACCTGGGTGGCCCTACGTATACTGCTTATAGTTATTTTTATAAAACGTACAATGCCGAATCGTTGGTTTATGAAATAGGTGACGATACGCCTTCAGATTTTATTCGCCAAAAGGCGGCAATATCGGCGCAGTTGCTGATTGAAAAATTAATCGCTATTCTTTAATTTTTAATAGATGCCTATGTTGATTTTTAAAAAATTTATCGCCGCTTTTTCGTCCTTTATGGATTCAACAGGTCTAGGTGGTTTAGGTGGTTTAAGAGGTTTAGGAGGTTTAGGAAGCTTAAGGGGGCTAACCTGGCTAGCTGTATGCAGCGCCTTTCTGTTGCCAAGCCTTGCGTTGGCTCAACGGCCTATAGAGTCCAAACTGCCTATACAGGTAACGGATTTAGTAAAGCTGGCCAAAATAAGTGCATTGGAATTGCACAGCCCCAGCGGACAGCTTTTATTTACGGTGCGCCGGATCGTTGCCGACACGGCAAAGAAGGGGGATTACCGGTATCAGGATGAGGTTTTTAAACTCGACCTTAAAAAAGACCGACAGCCTGAGCACTTGTACCCTAGCCTGGGGTTAGATATATCGGCCGTGAAATTCAGTCCGTCGGGCCAGGAATGGGCCTTTGTACAGCAGGTTAATGGGAAACCGCAGCTTTTTGTGCAAGCCAGCTCGGGGGGCCAGGCTGGGGCGATAACGTCGTTTAAATATGGCGCCAATAATCCGCTATGGTCTGCTGACGGGAAAGCCTTGATTTTTTCGGCCTCGGTAGACTTAACGGATATACTAATCGACACCTTATTGCAAAATGTGGGGGAGCCATACCCTACCTGGGCGAGCGAAAAACCAGGTGTTTCTTGGGAAAATTTCCTTGCTTCAGCAAATAGCAGTCCTAATCCGGACGGCAGTATTTCGGAGATTCGTGCTTACTTACAGGGAAATGCGGCACGCAAAAAGGCCAAAGTTATCGACAAATTGCAGTTCCAGACGGAATCGTATACTACTGGTGACCTTAAGTTTAACCATTACTTTATGGTTAAACTAGATAATCCAGACGTTATTGTACCCCTAGCGCGGGGGTATCGCTCTTATGCGAATGCGTATGTTGATGGTGCCGATGGTATCTTCTTTACTGTCCGTGAAGGTACGGTACACCCAGATCGAAACCAAACGAATGCGTTATACCGGTTGAACCTGAAGTCTAACCTTTGGGAGCGTCTTTTATTTGATGGGGAACATCAGTTTACTTTAATCGAGGTTGATACCCTTCATAAACAGCTGGCTTATACCAAACAGAAGCCAAATACCCTGACAACTGCGCAGCTTTTTATTGCCGATTATGGTGCTACGTTGCAGAATACGACACTTATTGCCTTGGACCTGCCAAAAGAAAATGTGCGTTTCGATGTGAATAATAGGGAGGTATGGTTTACTGCACTAAACGACGGACAGCGGGATTTGTATCGGTATGATAAGGCAAAAAAGGTTCTGCAGCAGCTGAGAAAGGAAAATACGGGGGTGCAGGATTTTGTACGCTACAAGGATCAGCTGATACAAATTTTATCCTCGCCGGAAAATCCCTATGAAATTTTCCAGACTACCGTCAAACAACAACAACAGCAACATCCCAAGGCCTTAACACAAATAAATGCCCAATGGCTTAAACAGCGCCAGGTACTTCCACTACAGAAGATAAAACTTAAAAACCAACAAGGTGCCGACCTATCTTTTTGGCTCCTGAAACCTGCGGAGCAAACAGCTGCTGGTAATACACCCCTATTGGTAGAAATACACGGGGGGCCGGCATCCTACTTTGGCCCCGACGATGCTAGCATGTGGTTAGAATACCAGTACTTTGCTGCCAAGGGATATGCCGTTTTATTTGGTAACCCCCGCGGGTCTACAGGCTATGGTACCGACTTTCTGAAAGCCAACTACCAAGACTGGGGGCAGGGACCGGCCGCGGATGTGCTCGCCGCTGTGGATGCTGTCATACAACAGGATATAACCATAGATACCGCCAATCTTTTTCTTACGGGTGGGTCTTATGGGGGCTACCTCACCACCTGGATCCTGGCCCACGACCAGCGCTTCCGTGCGGCATCCAGCCAACGTGGTGTTTATGATCTGTCAACATTCTTTGGTGAGGGCAATGTATGGCCCATGGTGAAGCGCTACTTTGGCGGCAATCCTTGGGAGGGAAATACAGCCCGTATTTTGAGTCAAAATTCGGTATTGGACATTGCACAGCAGATACAAACCCCACTACTAATTTTTCATGGCGAGCAGGATCTGCGTACCGGTATTGCGCAATCCGAGCGTTTGTATAAAACCCTAAAAGTGCTTAATAGACCTGTAGAGTATGTAAGGCACCCCGGTGCGAACCACGAAATTACACGCTCTGGCGATGTGGTGCAACGCATTGATCAGTTGCTGCGCACCTATGAGTTCTTTGAACGCTATAGAGGTAAACCCTAATATCTATGGTGCTCATTGCGGCCTATTAAGCATTCCCTGGTCATCCATACTATGCAACGGAAACAAAACAAAATAAGGCGTCTGTAACGGACGCCTTATTTTTGCTTTACGAATAGCACAGACAGCAGCCATGCAGAAACTAGCCTAAAAACTGCCTGAAGTATGCATTTTCTATTATAAAGGTTTATTCTTTATGGGCGCATCGTAGAGTAATAAAATCTCCTTTTTGCGAAGCAATAAGCCACGGCTACGCCCCTGCTCCCGATTTACACGGTTATTCACATTTACCGCACGAACGGTATTACCATAAAAAAAAGACACCTCTGGAAAGATGGTATGGCCAACATAGATTTCTTTCACCTTATAAAAATCCAATACCAGGCGTAAATCCCCCTCGGGCAAAGGATTATAACGCTCCTCCTGCCGCACCATACCGCGGTACCATAAAGGGCCGTTGGCACCAAATAGAAACTTTGCAGCTGCCGACTGATCACGCTCGCCCTTCGTTTTATACAGGTAATGTCTTACCGAATCGTTTACCGCCGGAATTGTCCATTTATCCTTAACCATATCCACACTTAAGCCAGCATGAACAAACAGTCTGTCGCCAATTTTTTCTATCGTATTTCGCGACTGCAGCCATCGACCGAGTTCAGACTGCATAGACCATAACTCCCGGTAGGCTATACCAAGACTATCTTTCAGGGCAATATATTTCGGTTCATTGTACTTCAGGTTTTCCCGTAGTACCATCTCCTCATGGTTGCCCAGCAAAAAATGAACGCTACCTCCAGCACGTTCCGCCTCGGCTTCCAGCTTATACAAAAGCCAAAAAATAGGCAATACATCCCGTCCACGGTCAAACACATCACCAATCAGCAGCAAATGATTTTTACCAAAGGTCCATCCATAATCGGCATCTATAATCTGCTGATCCCGGAGGATAGCATAAAAGGAATCGAAATCTCCATGCGGATCCGATAACACCGCGATATCCCCCCTAACCTTATGGTTCCACTTCGGGGTTTTAATACGGTGCAAGGGAACCGAAAAACGATGCTTTCCATCGTCGGTAACCACCGTTAGCGGATTCGTACCCATGCTGGATGTAACTATCGTACCATCCTGCACACGAATAATCTTCGCAGCCCCGTCCGCATACAAAACATAGGGACCATCCTGTGCGGATAGTCCCAGATGCTCCTGTCCAAATGTAGGCGCTATACCTAGCAAAGCCCACACCAAGCCCAGGCCTAGCATTCGTTTTGTACGGATTGAACTGCGGTACTTTATAGGCCTATCGAAAGCCCTTTTTACAGCGCTGTAATCCATCATTTTCTATGTTACAATAAACAACCCGACTTAACTTATGAAGGTTAATACATCTAAAAACCTTAATAACCTTCGTTTTGTACAATTTTCGTATTTACATCAATCTCTACACGCGGAATAGCCAGTAAAGTTTTAAAGAAAGTACGGTCAAAAGATTTTGTTGTTGGTGTCAACAAAGGAGAACCATGCGTAGCACTCTTACGCTCGATACGCAGGTTATTACGCATCGCATCAAACAAACGGTGCCCCTCGCCCACCAATTCCCTACGGCGCTCCTCCATAACACGCTGTAAAGTTACCGTTCCGGAAACCACATTTGCCGGATTTGCACGCGATACAATGGCATTTAAATACGTTAATGCCGCGGCATTATTCCCCAACTTCACGGCCGCTTCGGCAGCAATTAAATACGCCTCCGACAAACGTAAAACAGGGATATCCGCCTGCTCTGGATTTTCACCCAAACCCGTATTTCCCGGGTATTTGTTTAAATAATAGAAATCCACTTTTTTACTATCTGTATACTTAGTAATAACCTTTAAACGCACATCGTTAACATCCTGGTTTAACAGCGTCATATAATCACCAGAAAGGATAATATCATTATAACCACCACGCCATAATAAATTACCCATACTTTCCTTACCACCCGCACTTTCAATTTTTGTAATCGAAAGCTGGAATAAGATTTCACTGGTAAAATCCTTCGACCATATCGTGCTATACTCCTCATTTTTCCAAAGCGTATACTGAGCTTTAGCATTTGTCTTAGGCGCTGTCGCCTCCTCAATTAACTTCGATGCAGCAGCAAAAGCCTGCTGATCCTGCCCCGTATACAAATACGCCCTAGCCAACAATTGATCGGCAGCAAATTTAGTAAGCTTACCATCATTCCGAGCCGTGCTCAATAAAGATGTCGCCAGCTCCAAATCGGCAATCACCTGCGTATACACCTCCTTAACCGTATTTCGCGCCGGTTTATTGGTCGACACATGTTTCTGCGTTTCAATAGGCACACCTAGCGAAGCACCAGCATCCTGCGTATAAGGCTTACCATACACCTTCACCAAGTCAAAATGTCCCATGGCACGAATCGTTAAGGCCTGCCCCAAGATGTCCTTCAATTCTGCCGTCCAAGCTTTTTCGGGTATGCTATTTACATAAGCTATAATTCCATTAACATTACGAATAGCCCGATACGGTTGGTACCATAACGAAGAAGGTGTATTCTCTTTATTATAATCAAAAAGATAAAACTTAGCCGCCCGCTTGGTATCGCCATTTGCCATCATATCCTCGCCAGTAACATCCCCATAATACGTCATACGGGCACCATAATACTCATAACCACGTAAGATATCGTAAGCGCCATTTAAAGCATACTGCGCATCACGAGGGGAACTAATAGCCTTATCACTATCTGTAGAAGTACTTGGTTGAGCCTTCTCCAACCATTTATCGCCACAAGCACTCAATACTAAAGCGGCAGCAACTGCCATAAAAAATATATTTTTCATTTTTCTAATCCTTAGAACTTAATATCCAAACCAAATGTTACCGTTTTCATTTTAGGCGATTCAAAATAAACCGAACCATCAACCGGTACCTCCGGATCATAGTTTTTGTAAGCAGCAAAAGTCAAAAGATTTACGCCAGCGCAGTATGCGCGGATGCTGCTCACTTTAAGATGACGTGTAATGTCTTTCGGTATACTAACCCCAAAGGTCAGGTTCTTCAATCGGATATGATCGGTGCTATGTACACGTCTCGTGTTTGCAACGCTACTCATATCGTACGCATTACCAACCATAAATTTTTCAATATCCGTCACATCGCCAGGCTTCTGCCATCTTCTTGCATAGTATTTCGGAATATTATCATATCCAGTTTTACCGGCCAATTCAGTTTTACTTGCCCCCTGATCATAAGAATACCCCCCTAGCGAATAAGACCAGGTAAAGTTAAGGTCAATAAATTTATAGCGGAAGCTGTTCGTAAAACCACCCACCAATTTAGGGTCTACATTTTTGTACAGAATACGGTTAGCCTTACTTGCATTCTCTGTAATTTCACGCGACTCCAGATTTGCCGGATCGTTTACATAAAACTGAGGCACCCCCGTCTGCGTGTTTATACCAGCGAACTCAATAAGGTAAAAGCTATTCCAAGGCATACCCACGCGGTGGATTAAAGTACCATCCCTTAACTCGTTACTCCCATCGGCCAGCGACAAGGTCTTATTACGGTTCATACCAAAATTTAAGGCCGTATTCCATTTGAAATCTCCTTTCTGGAAGACATCCGCATTCAAGTCCACCTCAAAACCACTGTTACGGATAGCCCCAATATTCGTCAGGTAAGAAGCAAAACCCGTAGTAAACGAAGTAGGCATGCTATTCAGCAAGTCGGCCGACTCCCTATTGTACCACTCCAACGTAACATTTAAGCGGTTCAACAGACGGAAATCCAAACCAACGTTCACATTCTTCTGTTTCTCCCATTTCAAGTTCGCGTTTCCAATTTGCGTTTCACGAATACCCGGGTTACCAAAATAAGGATAACCAAAGCCCGTTAAATCCATATACGTAAATAAACTCGAAGGCAGCGTACCATTGGTACCATAAGAAACCCGCAGCTTCGCGTCGGACAGCACCCCTTCTACAGGCTGCATAAAATCCTCATTCGAGAATTTCCAAGCTCCAGAAAGCGACCAAAATTTCCCCCATCGGCTATCGCGATGTAAGCGCGAGCTACCATCCACCCGAATACTAGCACCTAAGAAATATTTATTATCAAAGTTATAATTCGCACGCGATAAGTACGATAGCAAACGCCACTCCTGCTGCGCACCTGAGAAATCTGTCAATACCGAACCATTAGAAGGAAAAATTTTGTCGAAAGTCGGGAAGTTATCCTTACCACCCGAAATATCATCACGTGTATACCTATTCACCTCATAGCCTGCCAACACATCCACATTATGTTTCGCTGCAAACTTTTTAGTATACGTTAAACTATTCTTCCAAACCATCTGATTATACTGCCTAAAGCTAGCGGTTAACGAACCATTTGCTTTTTCGCCATCCGAAGAGCGCGGATCTGCCCAAGAATTATACCTGGTCGTAGTATGATCCAAGCTAAAGGTAGAATTAAACATTAAACCATCGATAAGTTTATAGTTTAAGAATAAAGTGTTAAAAGCACGGCTAGCCTTCTCCTTCCGGAAATTGTACAATGCCGCTGCCAACGGATTACGCTCGCCATTGGAGAAGAAATCCGTAAAAAAAGAACCATCCTGATTATACACCGGCTCAGAGCCTGTAACCTTATGGCGGGAAGCATATATCGGCGAAGTATACGTACCACCCTCTGCATTTACATCCTGCTCTACGGTTGAATACAAAATATTAGCCCCAACCTCAATCCTATCCGTCATCTTGTACTTCACATTTAAGCGGCCCGAAAAGCGTTCAAAATCCGACTGATACGACAATCCCGTCTGGTTCATGTAGGATAAAGAATTATAAAACGACAATTTCGTGTCGCCACCTGAAGCCGAGAAGTCCACATTTTTAAAAGGCGCTGTAGAACGGAATAATTCTTTTTTCCAATCGGTCCATCCACTCCAGGGCTTCGGCGCATACTTATCAATATTAGCCTGTGCGAAGTCCTCAATTTTAGCCTCGTCGTTTAAATTATCCAAATAACGCGCCTTATTACGTAAACCCTCCAGCAGCATCTCACGGCGCTCAGGGCCACTCATCACCTCCCTATAATCCGTCGCTTGGCTCGATAAACCATAGTCCGCCTTTACCGAGAACACCGGTTTCCCCGCCTTACCCGATTTTGTCGTAATCAGCACCACCCCCGCAGCAGCACGCGAACCATACAAAGAAGCCGCCGCGGCATCTTTAATAACTGTAATCTGCTCAATATCTGCCGTATTTAATGTCGACATCACATCAAAGCCCGCATTATTCGAGCTGCTTGAAGCCATATTTCCCGACATCACCGGAACACCATCGATAACAAATAAAGGCTGGTTCGAAGCATTGATAGAACCCATACCCCGAATACGGATATCGGTAGAACCGCCAGGCTGCCCCGACAGCGAATTTACCTGCACGCCAGGCGCATTGCCCTGCAACATGGTCGATAAATCTACGGCAGGAATATCACGCATACGATCGGTATGTACCACCGATGCAGACCCCGTATACTCCGATTTTTTAAAGGTACCATACCCCGTGACAATAACCTCATCCAAGCCAAAATCTACCGATACCAGGTTCACATTAACCGCAGCTGCAGTGACCTCAACCTCCTTCTTCTCGAAGCCCATGATACTAAATAACAACACATCACCCCGATCCGCACGAATACTAAAATCGCCTTGGTTATTTGTAGAGGTTGCAGCTTTTCCCCCCTTAACCGAAACACTAACACCAGAGATCGGCTTCCCCTGCGCATCCGACACCCTACCCTGAATATCCTTTTGCACTGCGGCAGTAACTTTAAGAGCCGCATTTTCCTCCTTATGCCCCCGAGGCAGTTCAGCAGACGTTTTAATCACGATAGATTTCCCCGATAAAACATAGGTTAATCCATAATGAGGCAGGAAAGCATTTAAAGCCTTATCCAAGGCCATATTATCAAAATTCACCTGCACATTAGGCGTATTTTTAATCACCTCCGCCTTACATAAAACCGTGTAACCCGTTTGTTTTTTAATCTCCCGAAAGACATCCACAATCGGGGCATTAGTCTTTTTCAAAGACAAAGTCTGTGCAAAAGACGAGGCTTGTAGCTGGCTTGCCGATACAGCAATAAGCGCAGCAATCATTTTCATCATAATGAGGTATTTACTTGTAGGAACAAATACTACATTTTCCCAGGTCAAAAAATTTTTTTTCATTACATTTGATTGGTTTAGTTTTTTTAATTACAGTCACAAAAATTTAATTAATCTAGATCCGTTTAGCCGAGAAAGTGCCACCTTTCTCGGTTTTTTTTTGATACTAGCCAAAAGGGTAGTTTTTTATTTCATTAGTCGAACCTTCCTCCCATCAAGGTTAATTTTAATAGTGTCATCGGTCATTTTTATTATTTTAAGTACTTTATCAAAAGAATCCATACGCGAAATCGTTCCCCAAAGGGCAATATCAGCCAAGGCAGGATCAACCTGTATGTCAATATCATACCAACGTTCCAGCTGCTGCAATGCCGTAGCCAGCGGTTCATTATTAAACACAAACTCCCCATTTTTCCAGGCCATAATCTCGTCCACATTCACCGCCTGCACATGCATTGCCCCCCCTTTAACCACCGATTGCTGTCCCGGATTAAGCACCATTTTTGCACCATGCGGAATTGAAACCTGAACCTTGCCCTCCACCAACGACACCTTCGAATCGCGATTATTGCCATAGGCATTCACATTAAAATGCGTACCCAAAACTTCCACCGTTTCATTTTTTGTTTTTACAATAAAAGGATTCATCTTATTCTTGGCCACCTCAAAGTATGCCTCCCCATCCAATTCAACCACTCGAGAGCTTCCGGTAAAGGTTTTAGGATACCTCAATTTACTATCGGCATTTACCCAAACTTTCGTACCATCAGAAAGAATAAGCTGGTATTGTCCGCCTTTAGGTGTTGTTAAGGTTAGTACAGCGCTCGCCTCCTGCTCGGGCAACAATACCGAGCCATCATCATAGCGAATCACCTTACCCATAACGATCAGCCCCTTATCGGCATTAAGATCTACCGATGCTCCATTGCCCACCGTAAGCGTAGCACGATTTGTACCCGCTGTAAATTGCTCGGCCTTTGCCCATATCCTTGCCTCCTGGTTGGCCGTATTTTCCGTCGCTTTAAAAAATGTCAAGCCCAGGGCAAGTAAGAGACAAGCTGCCGCAAGGGTAGCCACAAAATACCTTACCTGCATACGCTTTTTACGTTTAATAGCAGCAACGTCCCGCTCCTCCACCAGAAACAAAATACGTTCGAGAGTCTGTTGCTCCTGATCCCCCCTATCCCGAGAATACAGCTCCCTATAGTTCGATAAAACAGTCGCTAGTTGTTCAGGATCTATTAAATCATTGACCATAGGTAATAAATCGGGGTACTTTTCAAAAAGTTCGCGCAACTGCGGATGCGTAGTTGGATGTATTTCTCCGTGTATATAGCTTTTTAATAAGCTGGTAATCTCCTGTATAGATGTATACATATACTGTATTATCGTCTTTGTTTTAAGTAAAAACACGAGCCAAACAAAAACCTTACAGCAAAAAACAACTTATTTTATAATCAACTCAAAACCAAGGCTATAATTATTAAATAATATCAACAAAAGCGCATCAACATTAAAATAATGTTAACAAAAATGCGTTTTTTATGAAATTAAAAATATCAAAGGAAAGCAAATAGGAAAGAAGGCGTATAAACCATTAGCGGACTAAAAGCTGCAATAAGGAGAGCATAGGCAGCGCATTTTTCATTTTCATCCACTGTCGTAACGTATGGATTGCACGAGAGCGGTTAGCATACACGGCTTCAGGGCTCATATTCAAGGCTTCGGCAATCTCATCCACAGTTTTATCCTCACGAAAAGTAAGGTTAAAAACCGCGCGTTGTCTTTCAGGGAGACGCTCCACCTCGGCAAAAATAACCTGTAAGAGCTCCACATGAACCATCCTGGTAAACAAATCAGAATCCTCCGCCCAGAGGTTCTCAATTTCAGATAACGGAGCCGATGCCAGGTTTACCTTATTATCGCGCAGCGCATTAAGGCTCGCATTTTTAGCAGCTATATACAAAAAGGCACGTAAATTATCGGGCGAATGAAACTCCATCCTACGGGTCCAAACTTTCATAAAGACATCCGTCAAAATTTCTTCCGTTCGCTCGGAATTCTTTACATAACGAAGAATAAAAAGGTGTAGAGGTTTATAAAAATAACGATAGACAGCAACAAAACCATCTTGTTCACCCTTCTTTAAATTCTCTACAAGTACACATTCATCCATAAACGCTTAATCAGAAATCGTAATAACAAGAACTCAGGCATATGCACATCAACCTTGATAAACGAATAGATGTCAACTTTATGAGGGCTAAATTAGGAAACACTTTCTGCTTTACCAAGTTAGGCGGTAAAACTTCATTATAACTTAATACAGGATAAAACAGCCGCAGCAGCATATTCGTAAAATACAGCATTGTTACCTGGCAATTCTAAAGACCGCCAAACCTGAAAACCGCCAAACCTGCAAGCCCGTGTAGCCTGTTTAAAAGTATAGCTTAATTAATTAGTTAATAAGAATTAAATAATAGAACCAAGGCCTTAATAATGTATTAATTTATAATCATCGGCATAAGATCCCGTTTCATAACGCACCAATTTTTCATTTTGAAAAACAAAAAATCTATACACCCCCCTTAAACTATTATAAGATTGATAAATATTAATGCCACTCTTGTCGCCAAATACCAGGTCAACACTATTCTTATTTTTATTTACAAACTCAGTCTCCAACATACCCAGGCTAAATTTAGGATCGGAACCATATAATAAGGTTTTACAACTAAACATAACAAGCGTTAATCCGATTAATATAACTTTTTTCATTATTTAGGGGCTAATCATTACGAAAGGCAATATAATATATTTTCGACAATTAAGAATTAAATTTGCTCCAATTAAAAGCCAAAAATGGCTACATAAAATATACTATACTCATTTTTAAAAACTTACCTTCTGAAAGTAAGGCCAAAAAATAATAATGTATAATACGATAAAGGCAATAGACAATAAAAAAGGCGCCCCAGCAGGACGCCCAAAAGACAAAAATTTAAGAACAATAGCGCTATTAGTTAAGAATTTCCTTAAGCTTAGCCTGCAATGCAGTACCGCGAAGATTCTTAGCAATAATTTTCCCTGTAGGATCTACCAAAAAATTAGCCGGAATAGCACGTACGGCATACTGTAAAGCCGCTTCATTTTTCCATCCTTTAAGATCAGACAATTGCGTCCACTGCTGCAAGCCATCATCATGGATAGCCTTTAACCAAGCCTCACGCCCCTGAGGGTTATCCAACGACACACCAACAATAGTAAAGCCTTTATCTTTAAAAGTATTAAAAGCAGTCACCACATTTGGATTTTCAACCCTACACGGTCCGCACCAACTTGCCCAAAAGTCAATCAAAACATACTTCCCTTTAAAGTTAGCGAGACTGACCACATTACCAGCCGTATCCTGCTGACTAAAAACAGGGGCATCCTTGCCTAAAGCTATAGGCTCGTAACGCTGTAATTCCTCCCCATACTTTTTGCCTGCAGCACTGGTTTTAACCTTGTCGGAAAGCGATTGATACAATGGATATATCTCGGTATATTCCGGAGAATATCCGGCGATAGATTGTACAATATCCAAAGCAATCGGACTGTCCGGATTCTTTTTCACAAAATCATGGTAGATATTTTTTCTCGCTGTAGCAACTTTTTCGGAGGTCTCCTCCAGTTTATTTTTTGTTGCCGCAGCCCCCTGCTCCTCCTTACTTAACGTTCTATACCAAGCATAAACAGCATTCTGTTGGTCGTTTAGCTGCTGAAGCTGCGGCTTAAGCTCATCGTTATGTTTATTAGCCAGCCCTGCAGTAGTTTGTGCATTATGCAAAGAATCCTTACTCTTAATAGCAATTTTACCCGGCTCTAAATAAAAGCTATAAGCATTACTATAAGCAGCACGAATACTCTTACCCACCAATAAGGTTGATTTTACAGGACCATCAATCTCCCCAGAAAAAGAAAATGTTCCACCCTTGTTAAAAGACGCTGAATCTGCAGTATTGCCACGCAGCAGGTAAACTTTATCGCCAGCAGTAAATTTCGGAATAGTCCCATTTAGGGTATAGCGCTGTTGTTGAGCCAACAAACCTAGTGGCGCCAATAACAAAGCCACCACTGCCGTTTTAATAGTTTTCATACGTATCTATTTTTTATGTTTAATTATTAAGAAATATCTATAGGAAAGTACTACCATCTACCAGGAGACGGTTTTTAGGGTATACACAAGCAGGATCAGAAAATCCTCCAGGAGCTTTTCGGAATACGGGTAAGTTGCAATTTTAAATAGCTAACAGATACCCAAATTCAAATCAGTTGCTGGCCCCCTATACCCATTTTAGCGGAATAGTTAAGGGCACATTCGCATTAAAGAAATTGCAAGCATCGCTTTCACATTTGGATTTGCATGTACGTTTACAAAACGGGCATATCTGTTGTGTGCTGATTTAAAAATCGTTTCAAAGTCTCGCTCCATAGTACTTGTATTTATCTGTTTTATACGTATCAATTGATACGAAAACAAATATAGCTAAAAAAATAAAGTCTACAACTTTAATAGATTATTTTTTTTTAACTGTAAAATACAAAGCCAATGCCCCCCCCCTATCCTATAAGCATAAAAAAAAACGGCCATTTTTAAGACAGCACAACGAGGTATAAACTACAGTTAGAATGTTCACAAAAATAGCATGTGCGCAGGAACCCTCCGCATAAGGTGCGCGGATTATCCTAATCCCTAAGGGAGCTCAGCACAGCATAATTTAAGCGCCCTAAATTTCAAAATATAAATTAGCTTAACCGCGAATAGGTAGGTACAAAAAAAACACTACTCAACACGATACGCTACCCCAGTAGTGATATCTATAAAAAAACCCGACTGTTCTTTATCACTTTCCACATAACCGTTGCTGGAAATGGACCGGTAACTGTCGCGACCAATGCGCTGTTTCGTCGTATTATTGTATAAGTAAAAACGACCGCCTTCCTGCTCTTGAATGGCAAAGATCCCGCTTGCACCATCGAGTTGCTCTATAGCCTTGTAAATAGGTTCGATGTCCCAAACCCTTTTGCTAGAATTCCATAACCCCATTGTAGGCTTTAAATCTCCCTTTTGTACCTGAACGAGGTATAAATTTTTTGATTCATAAACATACTTAAGCTTTCCAATTTTCAGTTCCGAATCAAAAGGTGCACCCGCAAACAAAAGGTGTTTATCGGGCCATACCAAATAACCAACCCTATCCAGGATATAGAAATTATCGGCTTTTATTTCAGACAACAGCTTACCATCCGCATCCAAGTATAACCAGTCGTAAGCCCAGACAGCATGGTCATAGTTAAACCTTCCTAAAACAAAATAAGGCGTATTACTAACCGAATAAATTAAAGAAACATCCTTCAGAAAAGCCAATTGCGTGGCGGTAACATTATGTATTGCCTTCGGAAAAGGCTTTTCATACTGCGGAAAAGCGTAAGTACGCCCGGTTTTACTATCCAGCAACAGTTTAGGCACCTCAGGCGTAAAACGCTCCATATTAATAGAATCGAAGGTGAATTTTTGTTTATTGACTAAAGTTTCAATTCGAGTAGCGCCTACTAAACCAGAAAAAATAGCCTTTGATTTTTTGATATCAAACATATTAAATTCCCCCTCTGCAGACGGAATATAACGTCCCTGTTCCAAAACCACGCTGATATTTCTTTTTACTTTGGTGAAAGTAGCATGCTCAATCGCATATAAATCGTCGTTTAAAACAACATGCTTATCATCTACCGGATAACAGTCTAGCGAATACCTATTTTCATCCTCAGGAATATCCTTTTTCAGCAATACCTGCCCGGTTTCTAGCACAAAGATTTCCACCTTTACATAAGGCGCCGTTTTTTTTAGGTCACTGCTCATTATATTCCAATCCCAATTCCATACCGGAAGTTTCTTTTCATAGGCTGCCGACTTTATGGCTAATGTTAGATTTTGCAGCACCTGAAGATCTAGCGCATGCGTACCATAAGGAACAATAGTAATCCCTTTCGTATTGATTATCGCCGACTCGTTATCCGCATTCGCAACGAGCGCAAACCCTGTCTGTGTAAAGGGTAGCGCCCGAAAAAAAATGGTGGGCAGCATCCTACGCATCGTGCTATCGACATAAACATAACCGCTGTCTTTTGTGCGCATGGGCATCCACTGTGTATTTTTTAATGCCGGAATAGGATTACTCCCCTGAGCACATGCTGTAGCACAGAAAATTGTTAGTATATAGGCCAAAAATTTATTTTTCATGTTTCCTGCTAATGTTCGTCTTACTTTTCAGGCTGTGCTTATGTATAGTATAGCCATACCCTTGCACCGAAAATAAGGGAAATAGTACGACCGAAAAATAGCTATAAACGGTGATTATATACCAGCAGTAAAGCACCATAAAATATCCTTCTACATCCTGATTTTTGTATACAATACCCAAGGTAGGCCAAATGAGGTCGCGGACCTATACAGGCTGATAGCTATCCATATCAAGCGGCACAACCGACCACTACACTTCTCCTAACCCCCTGCAAGCCATCAACTTGATATGATTTTACCTTTTTTTGAACAATTTATATAATGCATTAAGTCCCTCTTCGGATTAGTTTTGGTTAACTTAAATTATAAACCTGATGCGATACTATACCTAACTATCCCAGTGGCAGGTTATGCCTTTTTTTAGTAAACATTAATTTATTTATTAACCTAATATTACATGAAAGAAGTAAAAAAAATTCCAGGAGACATACGTCTCTTGCGGCGGGTATTTTATGGTCTTTTACTGCTTGTATGCTGCAGCTTACAGGCCTGTAAAAAGGTCGAAAAGCAGGATACCAGTACCGCCTACGACCCCAACAGTCCGGTTACCTACAAAGACTATTACCCTAAAAATGGCGGTGTAAGTACACAGATGATTATTGAAGGCGCGAATTTCGGCACAGACACTGCTTTAATACGCGTGTATGTAAATGACAAAAGGGCCGCTGTTATTGGCGTTAATGGTACACATATCTATGCCTTAGTACCACCACGTGCTGGAACGGGGAAGGTAAAAGTTGTGGTAGGGAAAGAAAATCACGATAAGGAATATAGCTTTCCTGATCCTTTTGACTATGAATTTAAACATCAAGTATCGACTATCGCCGGCCAAACCGACAACAATGGAAACGGAAAAGACCAAGATGGCACTTATTCATCTGCATGGTTCGATAGCCCCAATTGGCTACTATTTGATAAAGATGGGGCATTGTATGTATTACAACCTGGTGCTTTGCGAAAATTATATAAAGATCAGGTAACAACCCTACTCAAAAAAAGTGGCCCTTTCGAGCGGATGAGGACCCTAAAATTTAACTTAGCAGAAGACACCCTATACATCACCAATGACCAAGGTAATGCAACAGGATTGGGTACGGCTGTGCTATTTCGAAATAATGGTTTTAGCACGTACAAACCTTATATCTACTCTCGACAAACAAACTTCGGTACCGTTCACCCCAAAACGGGTGATTATTTCTACAATAGGTTTCAAGATGGTATGCTATTTAGGTTTGATAAAGCTACTAATCTTCCTGTAGAACAGTTTCGCATCAAAGACAACGACTGGGAGTATTCGATGCTATTTACAACAGATGGTAATACGGCTTACATTATCGTACGTAACAAAAACTATATCGTAAAAGCAGAATATAACCCCGCTACAAAGAGGCTGGAAAATCCGTTGGATTGGGCCGGTGGAATAAATATTTCAGATTTTAAAAATGGTATAGGCATGGAAGCACGTTTCGAGCGTCCATGCCAGGGCGCTATAGACGAAGATGGCAATTTATACGTTGCGGATAAAAATAATCATTGCATACGTAAAATCACCGTAGATGGCGTAGTCTCGGTTTATGCGGGTATCCCTAAACAAGCGGGATATGTTGATGGAGAGCCTTTAAAATCGCAGTTCCGATCACCGGAGGGAGTAGCGTTTGGCCCCGATGGTGGTCTGTATGTAGCCGATTTTGGAAATCACAGAATTAGAAGAATTTTGGTCGAATAAAAGTGCCTAAACTATGAAAAAAATTATAAAATTTATCGTTCTTATAGTAACATATCTAGGTTTCGGCAGCCTATTGTTTGGCCAAAACTTAACAATAAACGGTAAAATAACGGATACAAAACTTAAATCTTTGGTAGCTGTATCTATATCCATTAAAGACAAACCCGGATTTGGTACACAGACAAACCGTGAAGGAGAATTTAAAATTCAAGCGGGACCGCACGATATTCTTATTATCACAATGGTAGGGTACGAAAAAAAAGAAGTCCCTGTAGATAATAACACATTTTTACAAATTGAACTCCAGGAAACCAGTAATACAGGAATCGATGAGGTAACAGTGATGGCCGCCGGAACAACGCAGCGAAAAATAACCGTTACGGGAGCGGTAACAACAGTAAATGTTAAAGACCTTAAAACCTCATCGGGACAACTTAGCAATGCCTTAGCCGGTAACGTTGCGGGGATTATTGCCCGCCAAATTTCAGGCGAGCCAGGTGCTAATGTTTCAGAATTTTGGATCCGCGGTATTAATACATTCGGCGCAAATGCTGCTGCCCTTGTTTTGGTCGATGGAATTGAGCGAAAGTTCAACGAAATAAACATAGAGGATATTGCCAGTTTTTCGGTGCTAAAGGATGCCTCTGCCACGGCAATTTATGGACAACGTGGCGCTAATGGCGTAATTATTATAACCACAAAACAAGGGGAAGCTGGAAAAGCAAAAATAAATATGGAGGCCATAAGAGGCTATAATACCAGATCTAGAACAGCGAATTATGTCGATGGCATAACGTATATGAACCTCGCCAATGAAGCCAAACAGGCGCGTTTTCAAAACCCACTTTTTTCGGATGTGGAAAAGCAAATATTAAGTCATCAGCTCGACCCCGATTTATACCCAAATGTAAACTGGTGGGATTATGTGCTTAAAGATGGTGCCAAAAATCAGACATATCGGCTGAATATTGCTGGAGGTGGTAGTACGGCAAGATACTTTATTTCGGGAGCCTATTACAATGAAGATGGTATGTATAAAACTGATGATGTAATTAATACATACAATACCAATGTGAACTATGGACGTTACAATTATCGGGCAAATGTAGATGTCAATGTCACAAAAACAACCTTAGTTCGCCTGGGGGTTTCTGGATTCTTAACCAACCAAAATAGGCCTGGCACTAATACAGGTGATATTTGGGGCTCACTATCTGAGTTTACTCCGCTTACAATACCTGTTAAATATAGCAATGGTAGCATACCGACATATGGTACGGGCAACCGTACAAACCCTTGGGTGTTGTTGACGCAAACAGGATACAGCACGCGTTGGGAGAATAATGTACAAACGAATGTGTCCTTAGAGCAGGATTTAACCAACGTTCTTTCGGGTTTGCGTTTTGTGGGTAGATTTGCTTTCGACACCTACAATGACAATGTCATCAGTAGAACAAAAGGCCCAGATATGTTTCGTGCGGAACGTTTAAGAGATAGAAATGGTGATATCGTAATGCGTCGTGTTAAAACAGCCACTCCGCTAGCGCAAACTTCGGAAACCTGGGGTAATCGAAGGTATTATACGGAGGCTAATTTAAGTTACACCAAACTAATTGCACAGCAGCATAACATCGGGGGGTTATTACTTTTCTATCAGCAGGATATCAGTGAAACAGCAAATGTAGGTAGCGATGTATTGAAAGGTGTACCCAAACGGAATGTGGCCTTATCTGGGCGAGTTACCTACGGCTTTAAGGACCGCTATTTAACAGAATTCAACTTCGGTTACACGGGGTCGGAAAATTTCGAAAAGCGTAAGCGATTCGGCTTTTTCCCGGCAATATCAGGTGGATGGGTTATTTCTGAAGAACCTTTTATTAAGGATAATTTACCATGGATTGATCTCTTAAAGGTGCGTTACTCGTATGGTGAGGTAGGTAACGATAAATTAAACGGTCCTGATGGTAAGGAATTACGCTTCCCATACATTAGCACATTTAGTTTTAACTCGAGTGGTTATACCTTCGGTGAGTATGGTTCCAACGTACAGAATGAGATTTATGAAAGCCTTATTGGCACACCAAACTTGACTTGGGAGGTATCGAAAAAAAATAATTTAGGGTTCGATTTCACCTTCTTGAATAACAAAATCACGGCTACAATTGATGTCTTTAGGGATCACCGTATGCGCATATTTATGCCGCGCCGCCATATGCCACAGACCGTAGGCTTATATGGTAGAGAACCCATGGCCAACGTTGGTGAGATGTTGTCTAAAGGTATCGATGCCAGTTTTATGCTGGCTCCTAAAATAGGCTCGATCGACTTTACAATACGTGGAAACATAACCTATAGCAATTCCAAAGTTTTGGAATATGATGAAGCAGCAAACGCATTGCCTTACCAAATGACTAAAGGTTACCGTTGGCGGCAAACACGAGGCTTGATAGTGATGGGTTTATTTAAGGATTATGAGGATATAGAGAACAGTCCAAAGCAGACATTTGGCGGCACGCTTCTTCCAGGGGATATTAAATATAAAGATGTCAATGGAGATGGTATTATTGATAGTAAAGACGAGGTTCCACTGGGCTCTACTACGGTGCCTAACATCATCTATGGTTTGGGGATGAGTGCCACATGGAAAGACTTCTCCCTAAGCTTTTTACTACAAGGATCCGGGAAATCGGACTTTTTCATCGGTGGTAATAATGTACATCCATTTGCTACAGGCGATATAGGAAATGTTCTAGCTGCTGTCGCTAACGATGGCGATCGTTGGATTCCTAGCGAAATTTCAGGATCTCCAGGTACAGAAAATCCGAACGCCCTATTTCCGCGCCTAAGTTACAATGGAAACGCAAATAACTTTCGTAATTCAACATTTTGGTTGCGCGATGGTAGTTACCTAAGATTAAAAAATGTAGATGTCAATTATGCCTTGCCAAAAGCGTTGTTGTCCTCTCTGAAAATTAGTGCTGCGCGCGTTTACCTGCGTGGCGATAATCTCTATGTTTGGAGTAAGTTCAAATGGTGGGATCCAGAAATTGGAACCAGTGATGGCAGAGCGTATCCGATCAGTAAAACCCTAACGTTAGGGCTTAGAGTCGAATTTTAACCTTTATTATACCCGCATGAAAACAAAAAAATTAATTTTATTAGCCTTATGTGCTTCGGGCACGCTTTTTAATGCTTGTCAAAAATATTTAAGTGTAGACCAGTACTTTAACGATATGCTTAATAGTAAGGAAAAAATATTTGCTAGTAAAGAATATACCTCCAACTGGCTAACGAGTGTATATAGGCACTTAAAGGATACTGGCGCCCAAATTGTAAATAAGGGGGATGGTGGCAATGCATTTTCTTTTATTTCGGATGATATGATCTTTGGCGACCGCCAGGATAGGATACGTCGCTATCAAAACTGCGAGTACTCTGCTGACGATCAAATCTACGAAACAGGACGCTGGGCATTTTTGTACGAGGGAATACGTAAAGCTTCGGTATTCCTGCAATATGTAGACAATTGCATAGAAATGAATATGAACGAAATTGCCGATGCAAAGGCTCAAGCAAGATTTTTACGGGCGCATTTTTACTGGATGTTACTACGGCAGTTTGGTCCAATACCTATAGTGCCAGACGAAGGACAAGATGTAAGTTTACCCTATGAACAATTAGGACTTCCCCGGAATTCATACGATGATTGCGTGGATTACATTACCGCTGAACTTGCACTTGCTGCAGGCGCTTTACCTACAGTAAGATCGGCTACGGAGGTTGCACGTCCAACACGTGGTGCAGCGCTAGCAACGCGCGCCAAAGTATTTCTATTTGCTGCATCCCCCTTGTATAATGGCAACAATGAATTATTCGACTTGGTCGATAACACGGGTAAGCAACTCATTAACCAAACCTACTCGGAATTTAAATGGGCAAAGGCTGCCGCTGCCGCAAAGGAGGTGATAGACCTTGGGCAATATGACTTATACATTCACCCTTACCAGGACCGTGATATAGAACCATATAAAAAGACAATAGACCCACCCTATCACCCTGTATTTTCGGAAAATGTTTACCCAAATGGCTGGAAGGGGGCAGACCCTATGCTTTCGTATAGCGAGATTTTCAACGGGGGTATTACCATATCCAAAAACCCAGAATTTATCTTTACACAAGTTGAATGGGCTAGTGGAAATACAACCGATATTGCCAAACACGCTGCACCAACAACATTGGGGGGCTATAACTGCAATGCGATGACCTTAAAACAGGTTAAAGCTTATTATATGAACGATGGGAAAACCATATATGAATCACCCGAGTATCAAAAAAATAAGGATGCCTTTAGCAGCAATAGTGATGCTTATCGACCATTACCGGCAAACGTAAGTTTACAATATGCAAATAGAGAACCTCGTTTTTATGCAAGCGCCGCCTACAATGGTTCGATTTGGGAGAACAATAGCACCACCAATTCTGCCCTTAAAAATAGACAGATATTTTACTATAAAGGCGAACCCAATGGCAAAATATTATCGTCCCCAGATTTTTATGTTCGTACGGGGGTGGGCGTAAAAAAATACTACCATCCCGATGATTCTTGGTCCGAGGGCGGACAAAGAACGCGGAAATATGAACCTTCAATTCGTTATGCGGATGTTTTGCTCTGGTATGCTGAGGCATTAAACGAACTGACTGGCTCGCATATAGTCAAAGGTTATAACGAGGTTGATATCGTAGTAAACCGGGATGTGAACCAAATACAATATGCGATGAAACGTATCCGTATGCGCGCTGGTCTTCCAGACATTCTGGATAACACCTACCAAAACCAACATGAATTCCGTAAGATCCTAAAGCTGGAGAGGCAAATTGAATTTTTTGGAGAAAATGCCAGATACTGGGATTTAAGACGTTGGAAGGATGCCGCTATAGAGGAGAATATGCCAATCATGGGCGCAAATTTGGATATGAAGGGCGATAATGCGCAACGTCCGCTTTTCTATGCGGAGACGGTGATTACATCGGTTCCTAAAATATTTATCCGCAAAATGTATTTATGGCCCATTGAAACGGGTGAACTACGACGGAATGGTAAATTAACGCAAAACCCAGGTTGGTAACAATTTATTCTACTTAACTATGAAAAAAATAATCTTTTTAAGCATACTGTCGATTGGAACACTATATTGTTGTAATCCTATGCTCGACGATGAGCTTTTTGAAAAAACTGTGGTATTTACAAAAAATGGTTTTCAAGATATGTTGATCGACTACAATAGTCAGGAAGAAACGATTGCTATGTTGCCGGTATCGATTAGTGGAACTACTCGAAATACCGAAAATGTTCATGTAAAAGTTGCCCTTGATACCGATACGTTAAACAATTACAATTTTGAACGCTTTAGAAATCAGACAAATCTATATTACAACTTGTTGCCGGAGGATAGTTATGCGTTATCTGCACAGGACGTAATTATACCTAACGGAAGCGAACGAGTTATGCTTCCCATAAAACTCAAGCCAGCAAAAATCGATAAGCTAAAGGACTTTGTTTTGCCCTTACGTATTTCCGAAACCTCAAGCTATAGCATAGGCCCTAACAAGTATAGCAAGGCCTTGTTGCGGATTTTGTTTCAAAATTACTTCTCGGGAAATTATGTTGTTTCGGGCAAAGTACGCGATAAAACCTATAATTCTGAGATTAACCTCAGCAGTCGAACCTTAAAGGTTGTGGACGAAAATACCTGCTATTTTTATGCGGGTAATATTGATCCCAATTCAAATCTAGATATAAATAATAAATTTATAATTATGCTACACGTTAACCCAGACACAAAAATTGTATCGTTATTTGCCGCAGATCCTGCTATTGAACTGCAACCACAGACGGCTAAAATAGAAACATCTATAAACACGGATCCACAGCATAACAACACAGAAATAACAACACTTAAAATTACCTTAAAATATACCTATAAGGATATTACAAATACCTTATCCCCTCCAACCATGGAGTTTGATGGAAGCATGACTTTAGTGAAAATTAAAGATACAGCTAAAACCGAGTAATTAAGATACAAACTCCAGTAGTCACCGAATAAACCTTAGCCGCTACAGCTTAACTTTTTACGCGATCTATGGAGCTATAGATAGGTTATTATTGGCGCGTTTTACTATGGTAAAACGCGCCTAATTTCTCTTCCTGCATTCGCTATTTCCATACCAAGGGTTTTCTATTGCAATAATAACACTTGTAACGCCTTAATGGGAGGAAGAATAAGAAAGTTCTTACCCCTAAGCCTCTTGATACGCGCTCATGTAAATTCCCTTTCTTACAAAGCGGGCATAATTTTAATTCATTCGGAGGAAACTCGTCCATGTTGCTATTCGATTAATCGTAGTATTCCGGGGATTAATGGCATTGAGGTAAATAAAGGATACCATACCTAAAACAGAAATTAAAACCCCAGTTGTTTTTCGACTGCTAAAATAGCACAGCAATATAAAGTTTATGTTAATTCCTGAAATATTATGGCAGCCCGGGGGACCAGTCCAATAAAAATAAACCACTTTTAATATAAAATAAATCGTTTTGCATAGCTCATCTATCCAAAACTATTCAAACATTTGCACAAATTTATTTAGAATGATTATTAATAAAAATAAGACCGCAAATTTCCGCTGAGGCTCCACGACAAAAGGCCAACCTGCCTGCAAAAAATAACAACATCAATCTACAATTGAAAAACATACTTAACAACAAAAAACAATGAATGGACGACAACAATTAGGGTCTAAGGCAAAATACCTGTGGGTACTATTTGCCATATGCAGCATAACCTTAAGCTGCAGCAAGAGCGAGGCACAACTGGAAACCGAAGTAGCACCTACAGCGCCTACCACCGCTACGGTAGCCTATTATAAGCTGCATCGCGTAGAAAATCTAGCTGCAGAGACCGACGATAAAAACCCTATGGCGCGCAAAACCGCGGTTATTTATAGCCTTAGCTACAAACAAGAACAGCCTTTGAGCTATAGTAAAACTGCCTATTGGGATATTTCATTTTCGGGTTTATACAACAGTTTTATTGGGGGAAACAACGGTACCGATGTTAACAATAGAGGATACCTTGGGGCCGGAAAGGGAGCTGTAGCCATTGTGGAAAAAGCCTTCGATGAGGTTATTGATATTCCCGCAGACAGCGAATTTTCCAGCAGAGATGGAAAGATTGGCACCGACAACTATGGCGACTTCGGTGAAGGAATTGGCTGGTATGCCTATGATTTTAGTGGCACCCTAATGAGTGATGGTCGGTACGAAAAAAGGCATGTTGCTTACACGCTTAGCAAACCCCTAGTGACCGTAAAAAATGTGCATATACCTGCGCGCACAGTAATTGTAAAGCTGGCAAATGGCGATTATGCTAAAATTAAAATGATCAGCTGTTACAAAGATGCCTTTAATCCGGAGCAGTGGTTTTTAAATACACCCCATATGTTTTTCACCTTTGAATACGTAATCGTTCCAGCTGGAAGCACAAAATTTGAGATTAAATAACACCCTAGCTACAGGTTTAAATCCATAAAACCCTTAATAACAGAATAAAATGATTCAAAAAATAAAATATAGTCTGTTGCTTTTCTGCAGCTGTTGCGCTATCCTAGCCTGCAAAAAAAACGAAAGCCTGCCGACCCTACCTAACAGCAAAATTACGGCCTTTAAAGTGCCACTTGCTGAGGGCGATATCTATGCTGCTATCGATCAGCAGGAGCACCTTATTACACTCTACCTTCCTTATTATAACGAGCTTGAAATGATTGTTCCCCAAATAAGCCTGGAGCCTGGAGCAACGCTGCTGGAACAAATTAAGCCGATATCGGTGCTGGATACCAGTATACGTTACACGGTGAGAGGGGCCGATAAAAGCATATCCACCTATACATTAAAGAGCATCGTACAACAGCCGGGCACTGCCTTAGCGCTACAGGAGCTTTCTTCAGCAAACCATTACCAGGTTTTCGGCGTCGGCGCTTACAACCTACAACTTCAGGGCGTCTTTAATACCACCGATATAGAGAAAATACAGGCCTTTCTTGTGGACCAAGCTGGCCATGAGCTGCCACTCCTATCGAGCACAGAATTTAGTACAGCCTATATCCGTGTAAAATACAACAGCAGCACCAAGCAAAAGGAATACTCCTTTGGCGATCTTCGTATGCCTACTACGGCCATGCCAGGGCTTTACCAAGTGCGTATTAAAGTGCGCGGTGCTACCACCCAAACACAGTACCCAATAAAATTGGAATATCAACGTCCAGATGTAGCGTTCAGAAGTCAGACGGTTACGATCGGCGACACCTTTACCATTAAAAGTAACGGCAATATCTTTCGGAACTTTACGGAGTTTAGCCTTTCGGTAGGCGGCAAAAAAATAAGTTGCCCTATCGAACAATATACAGCAACCGAAGCCATAATCCGTATTCCGACAACTGTTCCTGCAGGCAGGTACAATCCAACGGTCAAGTTTGAAGGCTATCCGGAACAAACCCTGTTTTGGAGCCTTACGTTAAGGTAACACCCTAATTTTAACAATTAATTAATTATTATGATAAAAATATCTAACCCCCGACAAATACCGGTTTACGGCAGAAACTGCCTGATAATAATGCTGCTACTTACACTATTTTACGGTTGTAAAAAAGAAAGTCCGAGCTTCCCTTACAAGGACCTCCTTCGATTCAGTGTGAATGATGCTCAGGGTAAGCCCTTAGTCGCGGCGATTCATGGCAATGCTATAATCTTGTATTGGCCACCCGAACAAAAGGTGCCTGAAAGTATAACGCCCGAGCTAAAGGTTTCCGACAGAGCACATATTTTTCCTGCATCGTTAAGCAAAGTGCCGTTTGTCGATGGCACCACCTTTACGGTTACTGCCGAAGATGGTACAACGCAGGTATATACCCTTAAAAAGGTGGTTAACCAACCGAAGCCATATGTTAAAGACGAAGGCAATACCTATGGTTTACATCAGAAGAATGGTAAATTCTATAGTGTGGTTAGCGAAGAGATACGTTTCTTTGGCGATTATTTTAATCCCGAGGATGGACAGCTTAAAGTATTCTTACAAACCGCAGACGGCAAGGAGGTGGAAGCACCGATAGATACGGAAGCGTTCCATCAAAATCTCGTACGCTTTAAGGCTATTCCGGGCGATAATGCGGTGGGGCATTTTACGGGTATACGCATCTTCAGCAGTCCGTACAGCATAGCGATTAAACAGGAGTTCGATATCTTGGCAGACCCCAGACCTCAGCAGCTGCCTTTTACAGGAAACATAAACGCCAAAATTGGGGAAGAGCTTATTCTTCCAGGAAAAAATATGGATAAAACCACTGGCATCCGAATTTGGAATAAAGAACTTGGGGGGTACTACGATGTAGAGATACTTGAAAAACAACCCAATAGTTTAAAGATTAAAATTCCGACAAAAAATTTCCCTGAAGGGATTTATACTGCCGCATTCTATAATTTTGAGGCTAAGCCCGACTATCCAGAATTCATCAATACATTCCCTAGTATCTACCGCCCTTTTAATGGCGAGATAAAGATTCAGAAATAAACCAGACAGACCCGGATGGCGGCACTATGGCTGCCATTAGGGTTTGGATCTTATTTTTTTAGGAGCGGGTAAAACCTAAAAATTTTCTTAATATATGGAAGATATTTATTTTCTTTACAGTGTACAACATCGTTAAACAACCTACACCCACATGAGAAAAGTTCAGATTTCCTTAACCTTACTTTTGGTATCATTGATTTGCGCATCCCAGGCTCAGGAAATAATTCCCTTTCGATTAAATAACCATTATAATATCCTCGTAAAGGCATTGATCAATGACAGCGATAGTGCAAATCTGATGTTCCAAATTGCTATGCATGAGGGCTCCCTGGCGCCAAACCGGATAAATAAAGTGCCGTCGGTAAAGTTTGATACTGCTGAATTTCCGGAGGGGCTCAGCAAAAATAATCGAATTCAAGTGGCAAATACAAGATTAGATAGTGTTTGGATATGGGATAATGAATATACAGGGTATGAAGCTGATGGTAAAATTGGAACCCAGCTTTTTAAGAACAAGATCTTTAAAATTAATTATGATAATTCCTGCTTTGAAGTCTATGATAATCTTCCATCAACCCAAGGTTTTATCGCCCTACCGCTAATAAGCAAAAGAGGACAACTATTTATTGCGGCAAACAGTATCCTTAAAAACCAGGTGTTAACGACCGAATTTATGCTGCAGTCGGGGTTCTCTGGAGCTGTAATTTTCGGAAATACCTTTACCGAACAGCATAGCCTTGAAAATGAACTCACTATAATAGATGAAAAGACAGTCCTAAATTCTGGAGGAAATAAAAGTAAAAACCTTATTGCTCTACTTCCTCATCTTCAGATAGGAAGGGATGAATTTCATGCTATTCCGGTAAATATCAGTGTGGGTGACCTCAAAAATCAACCGCAAAGTTATATTGGTGCCGATCTGATACATCGTTTTAATTGGATAATCGATGTAAAAGGTAAAACCGCATACCTGCAAAAAAACAAAAACTTTCAGGACCCCTATTATTTTCAAGGTAAATAAAATAGAATAATACCATACTATCAGCACTTCCACTGCACGGCAACTCTGGAAGTGCTGATAACCGCCTTACAGACGAGCATTAACCATATTACGGTCTATAATACCCTTAATATCAAAAACAACAGAAGAATCCTTTTTTAAATGCGACAGATCCAAACCGATAAATTCGCGATGCCCCACAGCAAGTATTATGCTATCGTACCTGGTATCCTGGGGCAGCTGTTTTAAAAGGGAAAGACCAAAGTACCCCTTAACTTCTTCGGCATTTACCCAAGGGTCGTAAATATCCACCTCCAACCCAAAACCTTTAAGATCATTGACCATATCTACAACCTTACTGTTACGCATATCCGGACAATTTTCCTTAAATGTAATGCCTAAAACCAACGCCTTTGCGCTGTCAAACTTGATATTCTTCTGCACCATTAATTTAACCACTTTGGAGGCTATAAAAGAAGCAATCTGATCGTTCACCTCGCGACCGGATAGGATTACATGCGGATGATACCCGAGTTGTGTCGCTTTCTGTGCCAGGTAATAGGGATCTACAGATATACAATGGCCCCCCACTAATCCAGGTTTAAAGGGTAAGAAGTTATACTTCGTTCCTGCAGCTTCCAAAACATCCTGCGTATCGATTCCGACACGGTCAAAAATTAAAGCCAGCTCGTTCATAAAGGAAATATTCACATCACGCTGTGCGTTTTCAATAACCTTGGCCGCCTCAGCAACCTTTATAGACGGGGCTAAATGTGTACCCGCCGTAATAATAGACTTGTATAAGGTATCTACCACCTGCCCTGCCGCAGCTGTACTACCTGAGGTTACCTTCACTACATTTTGCAAAGAATGCACTTTATCTCCTGGATTAATACGCTCTGGCGAATACCCCACGAAAAAGTCGGCATTATACGCAAGTTTCGAATATTCTTCTAAAACGGGTATGCACTCCTCCTCGGTACAACCCGGGTATACTGTAGACTCATAAATTACAAGATCCCCGGGGCGTAAAACCTCAGCAATCATCTTCGATGCTGCACGTAAGGGTGATAAATCAGGGGTATTAAAATCATTAATTGGCGTTGGCACCGTTACAATATATACATTAGCGTCCGCAATATCGGCTTGGAGATTGCTGGCCTTGTACCCCCTTGTTGCCTGCGAATCCGTATATAGCGACGCAGCCTTCCTGAGTGCAGCTCCATCGACTTCTAAGGTACGGTCTACCCCTGCTTGAAGCTCCTGCACTCTAGTTTTATTAATATCGAAACCAATAACCGGAGCCGTTGCTGAAAAGGCTATTGCCAATGGCAACCCCACGTATCCCTGACCGATTATGGCAATTTTTTGTACCTGAAAATCCTTCATAAATATATAGTATGTCCAAAAATAGAGCTCTCCAATTAACCTCTTGTTAACCAACCGCGACGTCCTGCTGTAGCAATGGCAAACGGGGTTATCCAAAACAAACTGAACACATAAAACAAGCTGTAGCTATAGGCCCAAAGCGCTTCTTTACTATCTTTGTTTTTTGTCGCAAAGAAGTAGGCCTGTATACTGGAAAAGAGCAGAATACCCACCAATGTGGAACTTAAAAACAGTAATGGATAATGAAAAACGGTCCATATTGTTAACAATAACATGGGGTATGCCAGTAGCACTTTTTTCCATTGCATTATTAGCAATAAACGTGCGCCCCATTTAGGGCCTTTACGGAAGTTTGTAAAGGCAAATTTTCCCATCATTATATTCTCCCGTACATTACTTCTTTCCCATCGGATAAACATTTTATACAGGTTTTTGTACGCGATAGGCGTATCCGTATAGACATACGCATTCGACTGAAATAAAACATGATAGCCCTGTTTTAATATCATATTCGTCATCGCCCTGTCTTCGCCAATATCGGATGGCTGCCCCATAAAGGTCTGGTTTATCCAGTCTTCCAAACAATTCATAACCGCGACTCTACGATACCCTGATAAGGCACCTGGGGTACACATAACCGTTCCTAACTCACTTTGTGCCGACCGTACAAACTCAAAACTAAAGACAAAGCTGACATTAAGCATACGCGGAATAATAGCCTTTTTATTGTTTAGCACACGTACATTTCCGGCTACGGCACCACATTCCTTGTTGGTCACAAACGGACTGGCCATATTCCGTATGGTATCCTTATTCACGACCGAATCACTATCTACTGTAATAAATATTTCACCAGTTCCCAACTTAAAACCACGATATAGCGCATGGCGTTTACCCATATTCTTAGGCTGCTTATAGATTTCTATACGGTCGCCCAACTCCAGTTTTGCACGCTGAATCCAGTCAAAAGTATTGTCTTTACTCCCATCATCGATCGCAATAATCTGTAGTTTCTGTACGGGATAATCACTACCGGCTAAACTATGCAAGGTATCGTATACCAAACGCCCTTCATTATAAGCTGGAACAATTATGGTACAGGTCGGCAATTCGGCATCAGAGACCGAAGCTATTGGCCTATATTTACGGTGCAAAACGACCAAAAAAATTAAAAACGAAATAGCTACCAAAGCCAATAATAAACCAAAACCTATGAGTATCGTACCACCAATAGTATCCAGACGCTGATAACGCAGAACCTCGAATTCTTCCCTCAACATAAATACTGCAGCCACGGAGGCTAGTAACAGCAGAAATGTGATTCCAAAAATTCCATATTCGCGTGGACCAAAGCTGCTACTTTCTACTTTTTTACGGCTATTTTCTGCAGGCAAGGGTTCATCCTTTAATTCGTAAACCTTAGGCTTCCAGAGGGGGCTAATCTGCTTCGATACAACGGAGTTTTCTTTCATGTAATTCATAGCTTTCTATCTTTTAGTAGTCGATTTGTGCAATAGTATCCCATACAACCTAAAGATTGTAATAAGAATATTACGATTCATTAAACGCAATTAATATGCCTTTATTTTAGCCTGTTTTTTTTTAGAAGGAACATATTGTAACTTTAATGATACGATTTGACAAGAACTAAACAGCTGATTTACAGCAAGCTTAATCGAATTAATAATTCGATTTATCATTAAACAGGTAACAAATTACCAAGAGAAATTTTAAGGTTTTTTAACATTTTAATTTTTTTTGTAGGAAAAATATACTGCAGTCGGAAATGGTAAGATGCGGGGTTTATCGCGTTTTAACCTACAAAAATAGACTTATTATAATCCAATTTCAGCGTCGATATCCTTATCTAAAATTATAATTGCAAGTGAAATTAATTGTAGAATAATAAAAATAACCTTATATTTATTTTTATTAAGTCTAAATAAATATGAATAAAATATTATCCTTTGCATTATGCGTACTCCCAACGGGAGCCCTAATAGCACAAACACAACCACAAACAGATTCCTTACGAAACAGCCGCTTAGAGGAAGTGGTTATATCGGCAACACGTTCGCCTGAAATTTTAAAAAAGGCTATTGCTACGATACATATTATCCACAAAAAGGAAATTGAACAGCAAACACTGCTGTCTGCCGACTTAAGCAATATTCTCGCCTACACTGTTCCGGGTTTAGCATTTGGTAATAATCAAATGGGCAACAGAGGTCAGACATTACGGGGGCGCAATGTTTTGGTCATGATTGATGGTATTCCGCAATCTAGCCCATTACGGAATAACGACCGTGAAATCCGGTCGATTGATCCGGCTTTACTGGAACGTATCGAGGTGGTAAAGGGGGCGACATCGATTTATGGAGGTGGCGCTGAGGGAGGAATTATTAACTACATTACACTCCAAAACACAGCAAAAAAACGATTCGGTGGAAGAACGGTTGTAGGCTTTACGGGACATGACTTGTTTACGGGTAATATGCTCTCTGCAGATGGCGGTGCCGGTTACAGACTCTCGCAAACTTTATATGGTAAGGAGTCGAATTTTGACTACCTGATAAATGGTACCTTTACCAAAACTGGTGTTAAAATAGATGGAGCGGGGTTAGTACAAAATCCACGCTACGGTCTTGGCGAAACTACTATACATAATATGTTTGCAAAAATTGGTTATACCTTACCGGATAAAGGCAGACTCGAGTTAATGTACAATTACTTCTCCAGTTTACAGAACTCAAAATATATTTTGGATGTCGGCAAATATGGAGAACGCCCTTCTACCGGCAAACTTGGGCAGAGAGAAGGCGACAAAGAGGGCACACGCTACAACCACAATAGCTATTTAAAATACAGCAACTCTACCATCTTCCGCAACACTTCTCTAGAGGCTACCCTGTATTTACAAGACTTTTATACCATTTACGATTACCGTAATCCGCCACGTTGGAATACGGGTGGACAATCGACAATTTTAGAAAAAAAGTATGGGATAAGAACAGATTTTACCAGCGTATTTAAGAATGAACGTGCTATTCGGGCATCTATAAATTACGGATTGGATGTATTCAATGAAAAAACAAGTCAGCCATTGGTGGATGGCAGAATTTGGGTTCCTAAGTTGTCTATGTGGGCAGCGGCGCCCTTTGTTCAAGGCCGTCTCTTTCTGACACCAGATTTAACGGTGAAGGGTGGCTTACGCTGGGATCAGCTTTTTATAAAAGTTCCCGACTATACTACCCTCCCTTCTGAAGATAATAAACCTGTAAACGTAAACGGTGGCAATCTGAAATACAATAATTTATCGTATAATTTAGGGGTTGGATATAGTGCATTAAATGGCCTTCAGCCTTTTGTTTCGTATTCCAGAGGATTTAACATCTATGACCTTGGGCGGGTACTGCGGGACGCTAAGGGCAATGTCTTAGAAGAGATTAATACAAAACCGGTAGTCATAGACAGTTATGAATTAGGTTTTAATGGTAAAATTGGAAATTGGGGCGATTACTCGGCCAGTTACTTTTATAATTACTCCAAACTAGGAGCCGATTTGGTTGCTGAAAATGGCTTTTGGGTACCCCTACGTGCGCCACAGTATGTGCAAGGCGTTGAGCTTGCCTTTAATCTTTATCCGCTACGACAGCTCGACTTGGGCGTTAGCTATGTTTACCAGGAAGGGAAAGTCGACGTAGATAACAATAAAAAATTCGATAAATACCTTAGTGGCTTACGAATAGCCCCTGCACGCCTGAATAGCTATGTAAAGTGGAATTCAGAAAATCGGAAGCTACAGCTCGGGCTCTACCAAATGTATTCTTTTAAGCGTTCGCGCTTTGAACCGAATGCTAAGGGGATATATAAGGAAGGTGAAGGCCCTGTTAAAGCCTTTAACCTATTTAACTTTCAAGGAAGCTATACACTTAATAGCTTTACTACCATTGGGTTAGGCTTGGAAAATGTTTTTAACAAAACATACTATACACCCACATCCATGTTTACAGCTCGGGATAACGAGTATGTACGCGGAAATGGCCGCTACTACAGCGTTTCTTTAAGCTTTGTTTATTAAATATCCCGTTCTAAATGGCTTTTTGTTTTTTTATTTTGCCAGGCTATAGTTTAAGAAGATGCTGGATAATGATTTTGTAATCTTTAAGCTTCAGTTTATGCATACTTTAATAAAGGATTAAAAAAGCTAAAAAAGGAAGCCATCTATCGATGGATGGCTTCTTGGCTTTAGGGTTTCGTGCAGCATGGATTTAGTTATCGTAGATTTTAGGGCCATTTTATTTTGCGCTACTTATCCGCTGCAACGAGCCTTAGGCGACTAGCTTTTACCTTCCATTTCACCACATCCCCTGCTAAGCATGATGTAAAGGTTATTTTTAAAGGCAACGAATTTCAAATGCGGATGTCCTTAAAAAAATTTGCAGCCTATAGCGATACAGGCTTTTCAAAAACGGTACTTTTTATCCTTTTACAAGCGTAAGGAGCTACCCGAATATGCCATTTTTGTGCTCCATATTTCGATTTGTCCGCATAATTTCGAAAAAAAAAATAGGGCTATTCGTAAGCCGGTATACCTCAACTTTTACACGGAAATAAAATGGTTTTAGCGAGGTTTACATCTTGTAATTTCAGACTAATTTTGCCTTAGAGATTCCAAAAAATGACGCTAAATATTGCCCTGTTTCGATAAATCCTAAACCACAGAACTAAGCCGGTATGTATCAGCCGGTTCAAACCTGTTAAAATAAAAATTATTGGTTTGGAAATCCGATTATTCTACGGTATAAATTAGGACATTTTAAAACAATTTAAACGCTTTACTGTTTATTGTTCATACGGTACATAAAAACTATCCAAAACACAAATATTGCTCATTGGTGAATTTTATAGCTTAATAATATGATATGCGACATATATTTTTACCTTTAATTAATTTTCCCTATCTTTGCGCTATCTTTTACGGATTTAGTTGCTGAAAATATACTGGCCTAAGGACTTAAAAATGCCTCCAGCATATGAGTAGCTCAATTAAATAATGCTCTTTTTAATGCCCTTCGGCATTTCTTTATTCGCCACCTAAAGGTGAAGTCTTTTGACACATTAGCTGTCAGTTTTCAAGAGTAATATTTATTAAAAAACAAAAAAAATGAATAAGAAAAAACCTGTAATCTGGTCAATTTTGTTCCTTTTTACTAGCGCTTATTTACAAGCACAGGAACAACCAGAATTAAATATTGGCGGTGCCGTACGTTTTAATTATAATTACTCTACCTGGAAACAGGAACAAGCACGACGCGGTGGCGATTTTGGCTTCGATGTATTTCGTCTTGATGTTAAAGCAGGCTATAAAGGGATCGATCTGGATGCCGAATACCGTTTGTACTCGAATAGTTTTGGCGGCGGTATGTTAAAACAGGGGGCTTTAGGGTATGCCTTCAACAACAAAGATAAACTGCAAATCGGTTTAGTCCCGGTACCATTTGGTAACAGCCCCATCAATTCAAATTCCTTTTTCTTTAGTTTGAATTATTACCTAGGCTTGGAGGACAATTATGATATGGGCGCCAGGTTTACGCATGTAGGGGATAAAATGGAGTATAGCCTTGCGTTTTTAAAGAATGCCGAAGAGCTTGATTTTGGCGATAATAGCGATCTTTCCCCCAGCCGTTATGCTTACGATGTAGGATCAATAGATTTACATGGCGATGGTAACTTATCCTTTAGGAATAAAAAAGTCAATCAGCTAAATGGTAAAATTGACTTTAAGTTTGGAGAGAACGCCGTAAGACATAAAATAGGCGTTTCGGCTCAATTCGGAGGCCTTTATAACCTGGATACCAAAAATACAGGAACACACTACGCCACTGCGGCACATTATAACCTGGAATACCGTAAGCTGGAAATGAAAGCACAATACACGCGGTATGCCTATAATCCTAAAGCCCCAAACAGCGAATCTAAAGATGTGGTAGCCTTGGCGGCATATGGTGGTGCATATTTGGTGGCTGCGCAAGCCAACACGTATACGCTGGGCCTTTCGTATAAGATTCCTGTAAGCTGGAAACCTATTTCCGAATTAAGCGTTTACAATGATTATGGATACATGCATAAACCTGCAGCTGGCTTTAAAAGCTCGCAGATGAATGTTACAGGGGTCATGGTCAGCGCCGGCAAAGTGGTCACCTATATCGATGTGGCAGCGGGTAAAAACCAGCCTTGGTTGGGCCCCGAATGGAATAACGCTTTGGCCCAAGGGGGGGAACAGCAGGATAAGTGGCATGTGCGTTGTAATATGAATATTGGATACTATTTTTAATATGGAAAATAACAGAAAAGTAAAAATTAAGGTGGAAGACCTGACCATTGTTTTTGGTAAACAAAAGGAAAAAGCCTTACAGATGCTCGACGACGGGTTTTCTAAAAAAGAAATACTGGAAAAAACAGGATCTACAATTGGGATCAATAAAGCCAATTTTGAAATCTTCGAAGGTGAATTTTTTGTAATTATGGGATTGTCGGGCTCCGGGAAATCTACGGTATTACGGTGCTTAAACCGCTTAAACGAACCTACAGCAGGTAAGGTATTTATAAACGATGATGATATTACCGTAAAAAATAATAAAGAATTACTGCAGGTACGCCGTACCGAGATGAGTATGGTGTTCCAGAAGTTTGGTCTACTCCCTCATCATACGGTACTCACCAATGCGGCTTTCGGTTTAGAGATTCGTGGCGAGGATAAAGAAAAACGGGAAGCGAAGGCACAGGAGGCTTTAGAGATTGTAGGGTTAAGTGGTTTTGAACATCAGTATCCCGCACAGTTATCGGGTGGTATGCAGCAGCGGGTAGGACTGGCAAGAGCATTGGCAAATGATCCGGAGGTATTGCTGATGGACGAAGCATTCTCGGCCTTAGACCCGCTTATAAAATCGGAAATGCAGGATCAGCTGTTGGATTTGCAAGCTACTTTACATAAAACCATTGTTTTTATTACCCACGATTTGGATGAGGCTATAAAACTTGGCGATCGTATCGCTATTATGAAAGATGGCGTTATCGAGCAAATTGGCACGGCAGAGGATATTTTAACTAATCCGGCTAGTGATTATGTTAAAGCCTTTGTCGAAAAAGTAGATCGAAAGGCTATTATTACGGCGGGTTCATTGATGTTTGAGAAACCTACTGTGGTGATGTTTCGTAAGGATGGTCCCGAGGGGGCATTACGAAAAATGCGCTCTACCGGCATTGAAATCCTGCCGGTTGTCGATGTCCATTACACCTTCTTGGGTTTTGTCACCTTAAACGAGGTTATACAATCGGCAAAACGCAAAGAGACTACGGTAGAATCGATTATACATAGTAATGTACCTAGTGTTTTTAAAGATGTTACGGTGGAGGAAATGCTGCCTTTAACCTCTGAAAGCCGCTCGCCTATTGCTGTCGTCGATGATAAAAATAAGCTTTTAGGCATTATTTCGCAGACTTCTTTAATTATTGAATCAACGAAGTATAATAAAGAGGAAATCATGGAATTAAAAGAAAAAGCAAATAATCAATAGTATGGAGAAAGTTATCAATATTGGACAATATATAGAGGTAGCCATAAATTGGTTAACCGAGCATATGAAACCGGTTTTTGATGTGATAAAACATGTCGGTAATTCATCGGTTTTAGGAATCGAATGGGTATTAATAACCCTTCCTTTTTTTGTGGTCATCGGTTTATTTACGGCGCTGGCCTGGTGGAAAGCGGGCAAAGCTGTTGCAGTAGCAACCCTGCTTGGGTTGACTTTAATTTACTTAATGGGTTTTTGGAAAGAAACCATGGAAACATTGGCCTTAATATTTGTATCGACACTTACGGCTCTTGTGCTTTCCATCCCTCTGGGTATTTGGGCGGCAAAGAGTAAAATGGCCAATAAATTTATACGCCCCTTGCTGGATTTAATGCAGACCATGCCGGCTTTTGTATACCTTATTCCGGCGGTATTATTTTTCAGCATCGGAAAGGTACCGGGTGCTTTTGCAACCATAATATTTGCCATGCCTCCTGCTGTACGTTTAACAACCTTAGGTATTAACTCGGTACCTAAAGATATTGTGGAGGCAGCACGTGCCTATGGCGCAACAAATAGGCAGATATTGTTTAAGGTGGAGCTGCCTTTAGCCACCCAAACCATCTTAGCTGGGGTAAACCAAACCATCTTACTTTCGCTATCGATGGTGGTTATTGCAGGTATGATTGCCGCCGGAGGCTTAGGGGAAAAGGTGTTAGAAGGTATCAATAACCTGGATATTGGTTTAGGTTTTGAAAGTGGCCTGTCGGTCGTGATTTTGGCTATTATACTCGACCGAATCACGCAAGGTTTTGTAAACAAAAAACAATAATCTATGTATAGGATAAAAATAAATATGACATTTTTACTGCTCCTGACGGCCGTATTTTTAACGGCTTGTACAGGCGGTAAAAAGTCGAAATATATCACCATCGGTATGGTCGATGGCTGGGCCGAAGGAGTCGCGATGACGCATGTGGCAAAGGCCATACTGGACGAAATGGGATACCATGTTATTATACAAAAGGCATCGACGGATATGATTCTGGCCTCTATGCATAACGAAGACACTGACTTGTTTATGGATGTATGGCTTCCAAATACGCACGGTACCAAGATTGCTAAATTTTCCAACCTCATGGAACTGGGAACAAGTTATACAGAAGCACAGATTGGTATGGTAGTACCCGCTTATGTAACGATCAATTCCATTGAAGAGCTCAATGCACATCAGGATAAATTTGGAAAAAATATTATCGGTATCGAAAAGGGTGCCGGCATTACTACGGCTACAGATCGCGCCATTACAGATTATCAGCTGCAGTACAATCAGCTAAACTCTTCTACAGTTGCTATGCTAACCGAGTTACAAAATGCTATAAAAGAAAAGCGCTGGATAGCTGTCGCTGCCTGGCAGCCGCATTGGATGTTTGGGCGCATGGATTTAAAATTTCTCGAAGACCCTAAAAATTCATATGGCGATGCAGAAAAAATTAAAACTTTCGCGCGTAAACAGTTTAAAAGTGAATATCCTGATCTAGCCTTATTCTTTTCCAAAGTACACTTTGAGGATAAGGTGATGGCAAAATTACTTGCTCAAATGGAGGATAGTAAAGACAAACAAGCAACGGCACAGGCTTGGATTAAAGAAAATGCAGACTTGGTAGCGACTTGGTTGTAGCTATTATGGGGTAAGGTTTTTTGGTCAATCTTGTAACCACAGATAATAAGGCTATAGAGCAATGCTACCGGTAGAAAATTTTTTGTATCTACCCTATGCTACAACATAAAGGCGGCTTTGGAAGCCGCCTTATTTTTTATATCAGATTGTATGATTATATAATTGTAAATTTTATACTTTTATACTTTTATACTTTTATACTTTTATACTTTTATAATTTACTTTTCCCAAACCAGGGCACTTGCGCCTAGAATAGCCGCATCAGCCTCTTCCAGCTCACTGAAAACCAATTTAACCTTATTTCTAAATAAAGGCAGTAAATTTCTTTCCATATGTAATTTCGCAGGTTTTAGAATAAAATCACCGGCTTTAATCACACCACCAAAAAGTAAGATCGCTTCCGGAGAAGAGAACATCACAAAATTTGCTAAAGCCTCCCCTAATTTTTGTCCGGTATACCGAAACACCTCAATCGCTATAGCATCATCTTGTAAGGCACATTCATGCACGGTTTTAGAATTAATAGCATCCTCAGGATAATTATTTAACATGGACTCCGGAAATTCAGCCCTCATTTTCTTCGCGGTAATGGTTATACCAGTTGCAGATGCATAGGCTTCCAGGCTTCCTTCAGAACCTGTGCTCCAGTGCTTACGACCACCAGGTTTTACAATAGTATGCCCAAGTTCACCGGCAAAACCATCGTGCCCATAGACCAGCTTTCCGCCGGCAACAATACCGCTTCCCACGCCTGTACCCAGCGTAATCATAATAAAATCCTTCATCCCCCGTGCAGCACCGAATAGCAATTCACCTAGCGCCGCCGCATTAGCATCGTTGGTAATGGTACAAGGCAAATTAAATTTCGCACGTATTAAATCCGTAAATGGGATAACACCCTTCCAGGGAAGATTGGGCGCTTGTTCGATGGTTCCAGAATAATAGTTCGCATTCGGAGCGCCAACCCCGATACCATCAAAGTTTTTCTCCCCCCCAAATGACTCCATTAAAGGCAATATTTTCTCGTATAGCGCATCTATAAACTCTTCCACAGATGCATAATCATCTGTTTTCAGGTTTCCTTTTTCCAGAACCTCGCCCCTATGGTTAACCACTCCGAATTTCGTATTGGTACCTCCGATATCGATCCCTAGCGCGACACGTTTTGATAAATCTATTAATGACATTTCTTTTTTTTAATTTCTAAGTTTAAAATTTAATAGAAAGATAATATTTTATGAGGAATAAAAAAGAGAGAATCTAAATAAAATATAATTCTCTTAAATTTCGCAAGGCGTATCCTGGGGTAGGTATAAGATTTCCGCCCTTTAAAACGGGGGCGAAAGCTCCTTATAGGTAGGCATCTGCCAAAAGATGTTAGGAAATAGCAAATCTTTACGCCTTAAAAGAAATAACCAAAGTACGGGCTTTTCAGACCGCATCGTCCAACGAAGCCATATTTTGTTATTTTACAAAAAAATACACCCTCTGAGGTGGTTTAACGTCGTTGCAGGAAGGTATTGAAACAGGAAAAACTCCTTCGAACAGCACATCTTTTTCAAAAATGTGCTGTTGTTTAACATATCGCAGTTAACCATACCAGGCCTGGGACTTTACCTATTAACTTGCAAGGTATGTTAAAACGAAATCTTCATACCGCAATTCAAAAGGATATGGAACTGGTGTTATGGCCTGCATGGATATTCCTAAAATCGAAAAAGTATGCTGCCCGGATTAGTATTTAGGCCATACCCCCATTTACACCAATATTCTGTGCGGAAATCCATTTTGCATCATCACTAGCCAGAAAAACAATAAGCTTAGCAATATCCTGCGTTTCCCCAATACGATTAAAGGCCGATAATGCGGCCAAACGGTCTATGACTTCCTGAGGTTTACCATGCGTAAATAACTCGGTATTTGTAGGACCGGGAGACACGGAGTTGACATTGATACCCCTGCTGCCAACTTCCTTCGCAAAAACAGCTGTGAGCTGTTCTACGGCCGACTTGGTGGCTACATAGGTGCCATAGGTAGGTAGCATAAGGCGATTTACGGAGGTTGAAAAATTAATAACAGAGCCGTTATCTGCCAAACGCGTTGCCGCCTCCCGGAGGGTGTTAAAGACCCCTTTTACATTCACATTAAACTGCCGGTCAAAGTCTTCGTCTGTGGTGTCTTTTATCAGTTTATTTATCATAATACCCGCATTGTTTACCAATACATCGATTCTTCCGTAATGGTTGATAGCGTCGCTAAATAATTTTTTTACGGCAGCGGCGTTACTTACATCCGCTTGCAAAGCAAGCGCATCCCCTCCCTGCTGCTTAATGAAATCGACAACCTGCTCTGCAGCTTCATTTCCACCTGCATAATTTACGATAACCTTTGCTCCTGCTGCCGCTAGCTGTTTTGCTACTTCGGCACCGATTCCTCTAGACGCTCCAGTCACCAGAATCACTTTCTCTTTTAATGCACCCATTATATTATTTTATTTGGATTGAATTATTAAAACAAAATTGGGACAAATATCCTCCTATCGACGTATATAGATTATAGTTTATGTTGTAAATATCTAAGAAAGCCGATTGAAATATTGTTGTCTGTATTCCGCAGGACGCATGGCGCTGTGTTTTTTGAAATAATTGCTAAAGTGGGCTGTCTCCAGAAAACCTAAACGGAAGGCAATATCCTTGATGCTGAGGTTTTGGTCCTGCAACATTACCTTAGCTTCCGTAATAATTTTGTCGGCTATCCATGTGCTTATTGTTTTTCCGGTTTTACTGCTGATAACACTGGAAAGGTAATTTACATGCAGGGCTTGCAGGTCGGCAAAATCCTGAACCCTCAACTGGATAGTGGCTCTTCCAGCCATTAGATCCCGGACATGGCCTTCTAAATTCAATTTGAATTTTTTTACAATTTGGGAGCTTCGACTTCCTTCATTAATTGGACTATAATCCTGAAAAAAAAATGCTTTAATCTTCCATAGAAGCGCTAAAACCAACGCACCGATGATTTTATTTTTATAAAGGTCGTTGCCTGTATACGCCTTATAAATCTGTAGACACAGTTCTTCCAGCTGATCAAACTGCTGCTGCGTCAATATCCGAGGTGAGACAACTTCGGACAGCAAAAACGAAAAATCACGATACACATCGTGATGCACATGCTCCTTTAAAAAATCCTCTCCAAAGGTTATAAGGCAGGTATGTTGCAATTTTTCCCATTCGAATATTCGATAATTCCCGGGGTTGGTAAAGTAGACCGTATTCGATGTAACCTCGAACCGCTGGTCATCAATCGTATAATGTCCGAAAGCACTTTTGATAAAAAGAAAACTGAAATAATTCGGTCGAAAGGACTCTGAACGAAATGGCAGCTTCTGAAAGGTATCCTCAAGCTGATGAATGGTAAAACCCGACGCTGCTTCCAAAGAATCACTGGGAAGGCCGAGCTGCTGATACAATTCACGCAGGGTACGTACCGATAAATTACCTTTTGCCATTTTTAATATTTAGGTAAATATATTAAACTCAACGCTATTTTTAGCCTATTAATTTGCTTAGTATCGGTAATTTCCGCCCCTTGGCATCAATTTTCGCGTGTTTGCTGTTCATTATTGCCTAAACATCGAATCCCGTATTCCGCTGGCGATCCGGGGAATATCCCACTACCTTTACGTTGATGGTTTACCTGTTGCCATGGCGGTAGATATTACCCTGTACCTTTATTGGCGTATAATCGACAAAACAATACGTCCTATTTTTACGTAAACCAAGCTGTCGCCGGGTATAATTTAGATAAAAGCCATATCTACAGCCTCTTCTTAAAAACATACCGAACGACAGCTCTTGGTTTCGAAAAAATTAAATGCTTAGATACTAAAAATTAAGGATTCAAATTTATTAAAATCTTTACCTCCGATGGTTTAGAAACGAGTGCTTCAAATCCTAACGGAACAATATCGTCCAGACCAATCACCCCGGTAATTAATTTTTCCACCGGCATGCGGCCGCTATCGATTAAGGAAATTACCTGCGGGAAGATATTACGGTAGGCAATCGTACCCTTAACGGTTATCTCCCGAATCACCTGATTGGTAGCCCTATGTACAACATCATGGGTAAAAAGGGCAACCAAAAGTGCTGTGCCACCATTCCGCAAACTATCAATCCCCGTATCAAAGGATGCCTGTACGCCGGCAGCGTCGATAAAAACATCCACACCAACGCCCGTATCCGTTTTTATCTGCTGGGCAATATCCTTATCTTTTGCATTTATAACCCGTGTAGCGCCAATATCAACAGCCTTCTGAAGCCTGGCATCCGATATATCGGTTACAAATACCTTCCCTGCACCTGCCGCAAGCGCTGCTTGTACACATAAAAGGCCAATGGGGCCCGCCCCAGAGATTAGTATAGACTGCCCCAACTTTAAACCACTCTGCATAACCGCATATACTGCCACCGCTGCAGGCTCTACCATTGCCCCTTGCTCAAACGACATACTGTCTGGAATTTTATGCACCATATAATCTTCCACCACAACATACTTCGCAAAACCACCATTGGAGGATAAACCTACAAAGCCCAACGGTTCACTCAGGTTATACTCGCCAGTACCAATAAAGGGGCTATCGAAATTCTTAAATATAGGCTCTACGACCACACGATCGCCCTTACTAATTCCAGAAACAGCCTTCCCTACTTCCTCCACAATACCCGAAAATTCGTGTCCTAATGTGGTTACACCCTGATGGCCATTTAGCGGATAGGGAGCATCCACAGGAATAAGTTGTGGTCCATGCACATACTCATGAAGATCTGACCCACAGATCCCGGCAAACTGTACCGCAATTTTAACTTGCTTGTCTAAAACTTGGGGAATCGTAGTCTCCTCGACTCTAATATCCTTTGCTGCATACCAGCGTGCGGCTTTAATTGTATTCATAGTGTAATTGTTTATCCATTGAAATTACTAAATGAAAACAGAATACCGTATAGATCAAACATAAATTATGAAGTAAGCGACGACAATCGCAAAATAAAGTGACTTTGGTCAGTTTTTTAGCGTTAATTCTACCGCTTAACCTGCATCAATACGGCTGCTGGAAAAGGCATCCTAAGGATGGCCCCACGGAACAAAACCTAAACCTAACCTAAACCTAAACCTAACCTAACCTAACCTAACCTAACCTAACCTAACCTAACCTAACCTGGAACAAGCCTTAATCCGTACGCCCCCTTCCAGCCCGCTGTTGCTCCTGGGCCAAAGGTTTTAGAATAAACCGGTCCACATACAAAGTTCCAAGTGGAATAAAACAAGCCAGCCAAACCTTCCAAGTAGTCTGTTTAAATTTCCAATGCTGTTCGACACTCACCTGTATACTTTGCAGCATAAACAATAAAAATAAAACCCCATGTATAGGCCCCATAATCTTCACTAAAATAGGCGCATGAGCCAGGTATTTTAAAGGCAGCGCTACCAGCAGCAAAAACAATAAGGAAAACCCTTCTAAATAACTCAGTAGCCGCAAACGCCCCACTTGATGTTTCAACCATACCGTACAAAAATCCATGAAAGACAATTAAAATATAAAGGAAATAATTAAAAAACCGGTAAATAAGGTCTCGCCGCCAGCGGCGAAAATGGCCAAGGAATAGCCAGGAACATTACCACAAAAGCTGCCAGAAACCACAGCAATAGCAGCCTATACTGCTGCGAATCTACACCTGTACGTTTAACCTTTGACGATCCTATGGTTAGCAGCACAACCGCCAAAATCATCAATCCGATATGGATATAACGGAAGAAAAAGTACGGGTTTGGCCAGGCAGTAGGCCATTCAAACGCCTGCTGACCAACGAATGGGCTCTTGATATACATTAGCATACCCATCATTAACTGCAGGTGGGCAAGGGTTACCGTCAGTGATCGTATACCATGTGCTGTACGGCCAAAAGGTTCTGCCAGAAGCAGCCCCTTTACAGCCATAAATAGGGCATACAACAGGGATCCCAACAGCAACCATCGAACCCCGGAATGAAACATTAATAAAATAGCGTACATATAATTTCGTGTTTAAAATAAAAACATACCAATCAGTATGTTTTTATGCAAAAGTATTAAATCTGTTTTCATAACGCTAAGGTGATCCGTCATTTCAGCGTCAAATCAAACATTCTTCCTCCCATACACCAAGGCCAACAGATTTTGGGCAGCCCGCTCAGGAATTTCCATTCCCTGTTGCTTTTCCAGTTTTACATATTTATGACAACAGAAACTTAAAATGTTCCAAAAAGCTACCTACATTTGCGACATACTAATTGGTATGTTATGGCAAAAGCAGAAGAAACAAGAGCAACCATTCTCAAAAAAGCGTTGGAATTAATCTATAAACAAGGTTATCGTTCGACCAGTATTGATGATATCCTGGCTACCACCCAAGTAACAAAAGGAGCTTTTTACTATCATTTTCGGAATAAAGATGAAATGGGTGTGGCGATGATTTCCGAAGCTATACAAGACGAAATATGGCCTCAAATTGAGCAATCCCTATCTACAGATGTAAATTTTCGTGATAAAATCTATGGAATGATCAAAGGTTTACTATTCGAGCATCCCTTTATGACCGCCGAATATGGTTGTCCTGGTGTAAATTTAATCCAAGAGATGGCACCGATAAATGAAACCTTCCAGCAAGCCTTAAAAAGATCCCTAACCAAATGGGAACGCGCTATAGAAGGCGAATTAAAAAGGGCACAGCAAGCCGGTGAACTGTCTACTTCTCAAGATACCAAGCAGATTGCGCTGCATATTATTACCCTCTATCATGGCGTAAGAAACATGGGTAAGTTACTTGGCAAAAACCATTATGTTTCTTTTTTACAAGAATTTAAGAAATACTTAAACTCCTTAAAATAATCGGTTAACAAAGACAAAGAGCCAAACTTTTAAAACTTCCAAGGTTTTTATTTTTATTCGCAATAAAACATACCAGTTAGTAGGTTTTATTATTTTACAATAATTATATGCATAAACAATCGACATATCTAAAAACATACCAAGAAGTATGTTTTGATGTTATTCCATTTTTCCTGGTCCTATTCACGGCCGATGCCTATATCCGCTGGATAGCAAGCCAAGACCCCTATCTATTTCCATTTTCCACATTTAATCCCTACCGATAAAGCATGCAAGCTCGACATTACAGCACCCCGATTTGGATACTCACACTCAGCATCAATGGCCTGATTATACTGGCCTACTACCTACCCGAAATTCCGGCCCTGCAGCATTATGATTTTTCGGGTTTACCCCGGTTCAACGCCATATTAAATGGCCTAACTTTTTGTGCCCTGCTTTCCGCGTTTTATACCATAAGACGTAAAAATATAGCATTACACCGAACTTTCATCGGTCTCGCATTTTTCTTTACCAGCTTATTTCTGTTCTCCTACCTCTGCTATCACTTCAGCAGCAGCAGTACCAGCTACGCTGCTGGCGGCACTATACGCATCGTGTATTTCACGGTACTCATCAGTCATATTATTCTGGCCGGTATTATTGTACCCCTAGCGCTGCTAACCATGGCTCTGGCATTGAATAGGGATTTTCAGCGACATCGAAAACTGGCGAGATGGACCCTACCGATATGGCTCTACGTTAGCCTTAGCGGGGTTATTGTGTACCTCATGATTGCCCCATATTATCCGCATTAAATCCTAGCGCAGCTTATACAGCTGTCATTAATTACGTATCAAGTTTATTATTTTTATGAAAAAAACACCCTTTAGTGGCCTATTTATTCCACTTATTTTACTAACGGCCTGCCAGTCTAACACCCCTCAGGCCCAAGATAGTCCGCTACCTGAGGTTCCGGTAACCCAAGTTAGGCTGATGGATACACTCGTTTATACCGAGTACCCCGCCAAAATTGAAGGATATACCGATGTAGAAATCCGTACACAGGTTAGCGGCATTCTAGAGCGAATCTTCGTGGAAGAGGGTGCCTATGTAGAAAAAGGGAAGCCCCTATTTCAGATCGATGCTCGCTTATATCAGGAAGCCTACAACCAGGCACAGGCCGAAGTAATGGCTGCGAAAGCCCAGGTGAGCAGCGCAAAACTGGAGGTCGAGAAACAAAGCAGTTTAGTTCAACAAAAAGTGGTATCGCCATACCAGCTAAAAACGGCGCAGGCGACCTATGATGCCGCTCTGGCGAATGAAATGCAGGCCCTCGCCCGCAGCAAAAATGCAGCGGTAACCTTAGGTTACACAACCATAAAAGCCCCCGTTAGCGGTTACTTCGGCCGCCTCACCCAAAAAACGGGTAGCCTTGTTGCCCCTACAGATGTGCAGCCCTTGTCTCACCTATCCGACAACAGGCGCGTACATGCCTACTTCTCCATTGCCGAAACCGACTTTGCCCAACTTAAGCAGGGCTTAGCGGGGACGACTATTGATGAGAAGTTAAAAAATGCCGCCGCGGTACCTCTGCTGCTATCGGGTGGGCAGCCTTATCCCAATATGGGGACTTTAGACATGGTCGATGCGGCATTCGATAAAACTACAGGTGCCATCACCCTGCGGGTAACCTACCCCAACAAAGAGGGGCTATTGCGCTCCGGCAATTCAGGCAGGGTAAAAATAGCGGTCAAAAAAAATGCAGTAATCGCTATCCCTCAGTCGGCAACCTTTGAGCTGCAGGATAAAACCTTTGCTTTTATTGTCGACCAAGATAATAAGGCTCGACAGGTAGCCTTGACCCTAACCGGAAAAGATAACCTTAGCTATTTTATTGCACAGGGCCTAAAAGATGGCGACAGGCTGGTACTAAAGAACCTGGAGGCGCTGAAGGATGGGCTTTCGGTAAAAATATCCGATGGCCATAGCAAGCCAATGCCAGCACAAAAATTAGCGGACAATTAATCTTAACTATATCCAATACTAATGTTAAAAACTTTTATCGATAAACCGGTTATCGCGACCGTGGTTTCTATACTATTGGTGATACTCGGCGGCGTAGGCCTCCTGGATCTCCCCATCCAACAGTTTCCTGATATCGCCCCTCCCGTAGTACAGGTTTCGGCAAATTATCCCGGTGCCAATGCGGAAACAATGGTACGTGCCGTGGCTCCTCCCTTGGAGGAGGCTATAAATGGCGTTGAAAACATGAGCTATATGAGTTCCACATCCAGTAACGATGGTACCTTGATTATTTCGGTGTATTTTAAGTTGGGTACCGACCCCGACCAAGCCGCAGTAAACGTACAAAACAGGGTTTCCTCTGCCACAGGGCTACTGCCTATGGAAGTGGTACAGGCCGGTATTACTACCCAAAAAGTGCAAAACTCGCTTATTATGGCCATTAACCTGATGAGCGATAATCCGGATTTGTATGATGCCACTTACCTGACGAACTATGCACAGATCAATATTATACCCGAGCTGAAACGCATACAGGGTGTAGGTCAGGTAACTTTCTTTGGCAGCAATAAGGACTACTCCATGCGTATTTGGCTAAACCCAGCACAGATGGCAGCTTACAACATTACGCCTACCGAAGTGATGCAAGTCTTACAGAGCAAAAACCAAGAGGCCGCCCCAGGTAGATTTGGAGAGTCTAGCGATCGTTCGTTTGAATATGTGCTGAAGTACTCCGGAAAATACACCAAACCGGAGGAATATGCCAACCTGATAATTCGGGCCAATGGCGATGGGAGCCTCCTTAAGTTAAAAGACCTGGCAACGGTGGAATTGGGAAGCTATACCTATAATTCTCAAAACACCGTACACGACAAACAGAGTATCCTATTTCAGGTTATTCAGCTTCCGGGCTCCAATTCCAGGGAAATACAAACGCAGGTAGCCGAATTTCTAAAAAAAGCAGAGAAGGATTTTCCACCAGGAATTAAACAGCAAATCTTGTACAACACCAAGGATATGCTGGACCAGTCTATTGATCAGGTAAAGCAAACTTTAATCGAAGCATTTATACTGGTATTTGTCGTGGTCTTTATATTCCTGCAAGATTTCAGGTCGACCCTAATTCCGGCAATAGCCGTTCCAGTATCCGTTATCGGTACATTTTTCTTTATGTCGGTATTCGGGTTTTCCATTAACCTACTCACGCTCTTTGCCCTGGTCCTGGCCATAGGTATTGTGGTCGATGACGCCATTGTCGTCGTCGAGGCGGTACATGCCAAATTAAAAAGCAGCGGCGATACGCCGAGGCAAGCCACCCTCTCGGCAATGCATGAAATTACTGGAGCCATTATTTCCATTACCCTGGTTATGGCTGCCGTTTTCCTACCGGTAGGATTTATGAAAGGTTCAGCAGGTGTTTTCTACCGACAATTTGCATTTACCCTGGCCATTGCCATCGTAATATCGGCCGTAAACGCCCTAACCTTAAGTCCGGCTTTATGCGCCCTACTGCTAAAAGGAGACCATAGCGATGCTGACGGAAAACCTAGCTCCTTTAAACAACGTTTTTTCCTGGCCTTTAATCAGGGCTTCGATAACCTTACCTCCCGGTATATCGGCAGTGTCAAGAAAATGATTCATTTTAAATGGGCCAGTATAGGCGGTTTGGTGCTGGTTACGTTGGTTACAGCCTGGATGATCCGCCGTACGCCTACCGGGTTTATTCCATCCGAAGATTTGGGCTTTATTGCCATATCGGTAAACCTCCCGCCCGGATCCTCGATGAACAGAACACAAGCCATTCTCGATGAAGCCGCCAATAAAGTCAGGGATATGCAGGCAAAATTTGCCTTCAACGAAGTCGCCGGCTTCAATGTACTAACCAACTCCACAAGCCCGTCATCGGGGGTAGCATTCTACCGGATGAAAAAAGATGGAGAACGCGGGGAGATGAATGCTGTTACAGAAAATATTGCCGAACTCCAAAAACGACTGAACAGCATACAAGGCGCACAGTTTTTTGTGTTTTCATTCCCAACGGTACCCGGATTTAGCAACGTGGATGCCCTAGATTTCGTGCTGGAAGATAAAGCCGGTGGCAAGCTCGATAAATTTGCCGATATCGCCAACCGCTTTATCGCCGAGTTAAATAATCGCGAAGAGATTGCAATGGCCTTTACCACATTCCGTGCCGATTACCCCCAATATGAGATGACGCTGGACCATGAGAAAATAGCCTTACTGGGTATAGACGAAAAAGATATATTCAGCACCATGCAGGCATACTTCGGTAGCGCCCAGGTGTCAGACTTCAACCGATTTGGCAAATATTACCGCGTTATGGTACAGGCTGAAAAAGAGGAACGTGCCGATCTTACGGCGATGAACGGCATCTACGTAAAAAATAACACAGGGGATATGGTACCCATGAACACCATTTTACAGCTAAAGCGGGTATTCGGTCCGGAGGTAATATCGCGATATAACCTGTTTAATTCCATCGGTGTAAACGCCGTACCGAAGCCTGGTTATAGCACGGGATCGGCTATACAGGCTGTTCGGGAAGTATCCGAAAAAATATTACCTACGGGTTATGCCTATGAGTTTTCCGGTATGACACGCGAGGAAATTGCTTCCGGAGGGCAGTCGGTCGTAATATTTATCCTTTCCCTGGTATTTGTATACTTCCTACTTTGCGCCCAGTACAACAGTTATATCCTGCCATTGGCAGTCGTATTCTCTATTCCTACCGGTATAATCGGTGTTTTTATGGCCATCGGAATGGCAGGAATCGACAACAATATTTATATACAAGTAGCCTTAATTATGCTGATCGGTTTATTGGCTAAAAATGCTATCCTTATTATCGAATATGCCGCCCAGCGTAGGCAGGCTGGTCTGGGGCTGGTTGAATCTGCATTGGAGGCTGCGCGACTACGGATACGCCCGATTATTATGACCTCCATAGCCTTTGTTGCGGGTATTTCGCCGATGATGCGCGCTACAGGTCCATCTGCCATGGGTAACCACTCGATCAGTATAGCTGCTGCCGGCGGCATGATTAGCGGAGTAATCTTAGGGCTGCTGATTATACCGGTGTTGTTTGTGTTGTTCCAGTCTCTACATGAAAAGGTTACGACAAAAAAAATCCAGCTCCCATCCGTGTCTGAAGCTAAAAATCGCCATTAAATACGTATTGAAATCATGAAATTAACCCAAAAATCCATCCGCCGCAGGCAGCTGCTGGTACTAAGTATCTTTGTCATCCTTGCTGGATGCAAAATCAACAAAGATTTGCCGCGGCCAGAGCCAGAATTACCCATCTCCTTTCAGGACAGCATAAATGCCGATACGCTGGGTATAGCGGCTTTACCTTGGCAAAGTTTTTTCCAAGACCAAAAATTACAGGCATTAATCGATAGTACCTTGCGTAATAACTTCGACATGGCCCTTGCGCTAAAAAATATTGAACAGGCGCAGGCCATGGTGAAACAATCGAAGTGGAACCAGCTTCCTATGCTGGAGCTGCAGCTGAATGCGAATACCCTGAACCCCTCAACCTATAGCCTCAATGGAAAAACATCGAGTATGTTTTTGGGCAGCAATCATATGGAAGACTTCGCCGCCACAGCTTTATTATCCTGGGAGGCAGATATATGGGGGAAAATCCGCCTTAGCAATAAAACGGTGCTGGCGGAATACCTCCAAACCGAAGCGTCTAAAAAGGTGCTGCAGACCCAGCTTATTGCCAGCGTCGCAAAAGGGTATTTTAACCTGCTGATGCTCGACGAGCAGCTGCGTGTAGCGAAGCACCATATTCGCCTCAGCGATAGCAGCCTGCATAGTGTTAAGGCCCTTTATGCAGCCGGACAGGTAACAGATGTGGCCGTACAGCAGGTGGAGGCCCAGCACCTGCTGGCCGCAGCCATCCTGCCCTATTTACAACGAGAGATCAGCGTACAGGAAAATGCCCTTCACCTGCTGTCAGGGCAGCTTCCGGGCACTAAGCAAGCCCGTTGCCGGCTGCAGGATATCGAGTTTCCTGCCCAGTTTTCTACCGGGCTTCCTGCGGCAATAATGCGACGTAGGCCGGATATACGGTATGCCGAGCTCGACCTAACGCGTGCTAACGCTAAGGTTGGTATTCAAAAAGCACAGTTTTATCCAAGCTTACGCATCACCGCAACAGGCGGTGTTAATGCCCTAAAAGCCAGCGACTGGTTTAATGTCCCTAACGCGCTTTTTGGGATGGTTGCCGGATCTGTGGTGCAGCCGCTGCTTCAGCATAAACAATTGCAAACGCAGTATAAGATTGCACAGCTGGAACGCGAAAAAAGTGTGATCCGCTTTCGGCAGACTGTTCTACAGGCGGTAGGCGAAATAACGGATGCCTTGACCAAAATCGATAATCTCCACGAACAGCAGCGCGTAAGCGCCCTGCGGGTAAGTAGTCTTCAGCAGGCAACGTCCAAGGTGGATGCTTTGTTTTTAAATGGCATGGCCAATTATATGGAGGTTATTACCGCGCAACGCAATGCCCTGGATAGCGAACTCGACTTGGCATCGCTTAGATGCCAACAGCTACTGGCCATGACCGATCTGTACCGCAGCCTTGGTGGCGGAATATTTTAATAGCTCGTGTATACACAAATAAAATTATAATTTATGCTTATCGAAGAATTAAGAAAACATACTGCAGAAGCACATCAGCAGGTAGAAAAAATCGTTATTAATCGCCTAAAAAACATAAAACAACCGGCAGATTATGTGCACCTGCTTAACGTATTTTACGCCTACTTTAACCAACTGGAGCAGGCTATACAACCCTATATAACGGCCGATATTCTACCCGACTACACCGAGAGAAGGCATGCCGCAATTTTGGCTGCAGATATCGGCAGCTTCGGTTACCTGAGCACTACCGCATTGCCGGCCTCCGTTCCTCCAATTGACAGCAGTATAAAAGCTTTGGCTGCACTGTATGTTATGGAGGGATCCATAATGGGCGGACCGATTATAATCCAGGTATTGGCCCGCCATGGGATACAGCAGGGCACCTTATTTTTCGCGGGTTATGGCGCCGACAGCAAAAGAAAGTGGGAAACCTTTACAGCGGCATTACATAAACATATTCCAGAGGAACACTTTGCTGTAGCCATAGCGACGGCCATCGTTACCTTTACGCAGTTTGCTGAAACTTTTAAGCTGGCCGCAAGTAAAGGCTAGTTTATGGTACAGGTACCCTACAGTGCTTTGCATGGGCTGGCGCGCGGGGTACCTTGCTTTTGTTTTCTTATAATAAACGGTTGCTTATGGCATACACCAGCGCTTCGTTCATATGATTTACCCCCAACTTTTCAAAGAGCTTACGCCGATGAAATTTTACGGTATCCATTGAAACAAAAATTTTCTCCGAAGTTTCATGAATCGTTAACCCGCGGTGGTAATACCGTAATATCTCGATCTCCCTTTGGGTCAAGTTGATTTTGTTTTGCTTTTCCCAGCTTCCCGTTGCCAGATCAAGTTTCCACAGTAGGTTGGAATGCAGTTTTTCTACGGTTACATTTCCAGAGGAAAGGTTGGAAGATAGCGATACGATACACATGGCCTTCCACATCTTCCCTTCTTCGGTTAAAAATACTGGCGTTAACTTGTGGTTTATTAAAATAGTCTTGTTCTGGAGGTCGCGTAATTGGAAGTCGTAGGATATCACATACAATTTCCGCTCATCCACAGGGATTTTTTCATAAAAACTAAATCCTGCTTCATTTATCCGTATTAGCATCTGAAAATCCTCGGCAGGAACATATTTTTCATAAAACCTATACCCCATCTCAAGAACCTGCTGCGGCGTTAATCCGGCAAGAAATAAAGGATTGTCGGATACAAACTCGAAAGTCTTTTGCTGATAGTCGATAAGGTAAACACTTTGGTAGGTAATACGCGAGAAAGCTTTCAGCATTTCCATATAATCCTGCACCTGCATAAGATCCTTTTCTGAAAGATTTGCTACCGTATTTTTTTTTGAAAACAATGCGTTGAAATCCATAGCCAAATAATAACCACCGAAATTAGGAAAAACTACACGCAAGTGTAGCTTTTATTTTTCTGAACTACTCTAATTTTGTACGACAGAGAAACAAAAAATACAGTCACATTCCAATACCATTATTTGAATTATCTATGTTCCGTACACTTATCCCCATAAAAACAAAACTTCTTATCCTAGGGATTTTTGTTTCATGTACAAGCCATGCCCAAAAAATTGAGGTCTTAAATTTTGCAACGTTCCATATGACCCATACCTCCGATGCACATCGGGTAAATTTTGATGAAAAAGATGCGTACCGGAAAAAGGAAACCCTACACATAGCGCAGCTCCTGGCCGAATTTAAACCTACAATTATCTGTGTGGAGCTTCCGCCAGCAAAAAACGAAGCCCTTCGCATGGATTATAGCAACTTTATGAAAACCCCCGCCTATAGCCCTAAGTTTGCTGGAGAAATCGCTTTAATAGCCTACGAAGTAGGAAAATTGCAAGGGGTGAAACAGATTTATGGTATCGACGAGCAGGAAACAGCGGCCTACAACTATGGTATCGCTCAGGAACTCAACAACCCGGTGGATAGCATAACAGCTAAAAAATATAACCTACAGATTCAGCAGGAATTTGCGGGTTTGGAAAAACTATCGACGCTGGAAAAGCTCCAGTTCTTTAACCGAAAAGAAACCTTACAGAAATTAATTAATCTAAATGCCGATATACTAACCTACAGCAGCACGAAGGGTAACTTCGAAGGGGCGGACGAGGCTAGTAAATTTTACAGAAGAAACTTAAGGATATTCTCAAATATCAATCAGATACCAGTAACGGAGAAGGACCGTATTTTTATTATTATGGGTGCCACACACAGCGCATTTCTGGAAGAATTTATCCAACGTAGCCCCAAATATAAGTCCGTAAGTGTTGCTTCATATCTTAAATAAATACTATACTAAACTAAATATTAAATACTGTTAACCTATGAATTGCAGAAACTGTGGAGGGGATGATCTAACCTCGAGATACTGCCCGGATTGCGGACAACCGAAGGAACTAAAACGCATAGATGCCCATTATATTGTTCATGAAATTGAACATGTACTTCATTTCGAAAGGGGTATTTTCTATACGATCCGGGAGTTGTTTACCAGGCCGGGGCTCAATGTAAAAAATTATATCTCCGAAAACCGGAGCCGCCTGGTTAAACCGATTATTTTTATTATCCTGACGTCGCTGATCTACACTTTGATTAACCACGCTTTTCATTTCGATGATAAATATATGGCATATGAAGGTCAAAAAAACAAATCAGCCCTGGTTATGTTTCAATGGATTCAGGATCACTATGGCTATGCCAATATTATGCTCGGTATATTCGTTGCCGTCTGGATAAAAATATTTTTTAAAAAATACCCGTATAACTTCTTTGAAGTGCTTATTCTTCTCTGTTTTATTATGGGGATATCGATGCTTATCTTTAGCGTTTTCGCCATAGCACAGCACTTTACCGCTGTAAATCTTATGGAAATTGCCAGCATAATTTCGGTGCTTTACTGTGCCTGGGGTATTGGACAGTTTTTCGATAAAGATAAATTAGTAAATTATTTCTACGGATTTGCTGCTTACTTTTTAGGACTTCTGACCTTTTCCATGGGAACATTAATACTGGGTATACTTATCGATCTGGTTATTCAATAAACAGCCTTAATACCAATGCACTGCCTACGGAAATACCTGGGCAGTGCAGGCCTTTAACAACCTTTAACCTTGCCCCCTATCCTTGCTAAGGCCAGGTATTTAAAATAAATGTGGATGTACCTAAGCCGAACATTCTGGACTTTTACGGTGCCCCCCACCCACACATTTTCTACAGGAAGGAGAGCCATCGATTTTTATTTTAGCTACCACGTTAAAAAAGTAATTTAATAGCTTAAATATTACTATTTTAGGACGCAAAATATATTAAACAAGTAAACCATGATAAACAAATTAACCAATTATAGATCAACTTGGGTAAAAATGTCCGTACTTCTTACAATTATACTGTTCGGGGGCTGTAAAAAAGAAGAGAAAAAAATAGTAGATTTTGCGCTCAGTTCAAATACCATTGAGGTGCCCTTAAATAGTGTAAGCTATTTGCCGATAAAAAGTGGGAATGGTAGCTATTCTATAGTTACGGAAGATGAACATATAGCTTCCGCAAATTATATAGAAGGGGGTGATTTAACATTTGGTTCCATTTTTTTCAACGGAAAAAATAAAGGGGAAACTACTTTATCTATAACAGACATGGCTACAGGAAGGCTGGAGAAAATACGCGTAAGCGTTACCGACTTTTTTCTACCTCTGGTGGTTTCAGAAACAAATCATCCTGCCTTGGTAAAAAATATGAGGATATTATTGGTTAATAATGAGCGTAAGGATGTTTTCTTTTTCCTAGAAAAAGATGAAAAATTAGAACGCCTGCAACAGGGCACTTTTGCGTTTGAAACGGAACTTAAAGATAAGGTGCGCATACCGTACTTAATTTTGCGCTATCCTGCAGATGAGAATGGACAATTTGTAAACTCAACAACACATGCAGCTGTCGTACATAAATTTGACCTTAGCGGGAGCAGGAGTCAATTTTTTGATCTTATTCGCCAAAGATTTAATGTGAACTGGGAATTACCTGTCGCCCCAGAAACAAAATCATCCCCTATATCGTTTATTGCCGTTAAAATGACAGCAGCAGGAACGAACTATAGCATTCAATCGTATGTTAGTCCATCAAATTGGAAGGATAACATTTCTACCAAATAAGCAAGCTCCAGCAGACCTTTTATCGACCGCGTCATAGGGAACCTAGGCGAGTCCTTAATCCAGCCTCTGCTCCTCTTTTTTTCATGTGTTAGGAAAAAAATCCTCATCCGCGATAATCCACCATACCGCTAGAATTGTATTGCTAAATAAAAGAAATACAATTCTAGCGGTTTTTAGGGTGAATATGCACAGCACTCTTGCTCTATAATGGCATTTTTCTATACCCAAAACATTATTTATCAGCTTTACAGGGATATTAAATAGTAAACAATTCTTTTAAAAACTCTTCTAAAGACGCTGTTGGCCTGCCAAGAAGTTTTTCTAAAGCATCGCTTTCAACAGCATACTGCTGGGTTTTGATATCGTGCAACGTACCGGCATGGAGGTAAACCGCAAAATCTGGTAAACCCATTTCCTGGAGGGATTTTATAAAAACATCCGTTGAAATATCCGTATAATTCAGCTTTTTACTGGTTAATGCAGAAAGTGTAGCAGCGATTTCTTTAAAACCGACACTTTTCGACCCGGTAAAATTATACGTTTTATTGTCATGCCCTTTTTGAAACAGCAAATTAGCCGTGGCCTCGCCCATTTCCCGACGAAGTACATAAGGTACCTTTCCATTTCCTCCGGGCAACTTGATACCTATTTCCAAAACATTTGGCCCCAAAATCTGAGTCAAGGCATCCGCATACATTGTATTGCGTAAAATGCTGTAGGTTAAGCCACTTTCTTTTATATAATCTTCGGTTTGAAAATGGCTAATCATCAAATCTTTAACGCCAGAGGTTTGAATATCATGTATAGCCAAACTCGTATAAATTATATGTTTTACGCCTTGAGCTTTAGCGGCATCGATAACATTTTTATGCTGCTCAAAACGATCCGTATTCATCGTAGAAATCAGCACTAATTTATCAATTCCCTGAAATCCGGCATGCAATGATTCTATGGAACTAAAATTGGCAATCCTCGCCTGCAATCCTTGGGAGGCTAATTTACTTACGCCCTGCTGGTTACTCGATGTAACCACAAAATCACGGGTTGATGTTCGTTTCAGAAGTTGCTGTACAACACTTGAACCTAAATGTCCGGTAGCGCCTGTTATTAATAGCATAAGTATTAATTTTTGGTTTTAAATATTACAGACCTCCCGCGTTGCCGCCATAGGATTCCGGAGCAGCTGAAGATGCAAACTCTTCCATTTTTGAAATCAGGCCATGCGTTATGGTATAAATTTGCACCCACCTATTTTTCATTTCAGCACCGCTCTCCTTGGAGATAAAATGTTCATTTCCTAAAACAATCAGCTTATCCTCACCGGCATCAATAAACTCATTTGTATGGAAATAGACGACTTCTAATGCATGAATATTATATTCAAAAAACATCCGTGCACCTTCTTTTCCTATAAATTTTGCACTCGGCATAATTTGGGTACCGTGATGAATTAATACAGCATCATCTGAAAAGGTATCGACAATGGCATTAATATCCTGCTGCGCAAATACCGCAAACATTTTTTCTACAACTTGCCTTGCTATTGTTTTCATAACATTAATTATTTTTACTATTGTTTTATTTAACACAAAGTAATAGAATAATAACGAGCTGATTACTACCACTTTCATGCAGGAAAGCACTTTCCTGTATGAAAGTAGGTGGCTAAATGTTATAGTCGTATATTTGGAAAAAAACAATATGAAGCCTTTATTTGATGAACCAAAATTTTGTAGATATAGAACGAATGCTGTAAAGGATAGTATGGAGCTATTAACTGGTAAATGGAAAATACATATACTAGGCACTTTGCTTTATGCTGGCAAAATGCGTTTTATGGATTTGCAACGAGAAATCGAAGGCATAGGTTCTAAAATGTTATCCAAAGAATTGCAAGATTTAGAAATGAATCATCTCCTAACAAGAACTGTTTTGCAAACCAAGCCTATTACAGTAACCTATGATTTAACTGAATTTGGTCGAACCTTGGAGCCTGTTATTGATGCGATTGCACAATGGGGAATTGATTATCGAGAAACTTTATTTAACAAAAAGTAATTACAGCACACTTTAAGTTTAGATTAATTATCCAATAACAAAGTTGACGTTAAATTCTTTTAAATTCCATTTAGAAGTCGCTTTGTTATACTATATAATCTTTCCGCTTTTTTTTCGTCGAAAGTTTCTTTTTTCAGGCTATTTTGTTTGCGTCGTGTGTATGAATTTAAATAACCTGCAGGAAGGTTTTCCAAGAGTTCTAGAATAGGAATAATTGCTTTTTCTACTGGTTTTGCCATAAGCTTAAAAATCAGATCGAATAGTAAATTTCCAGTATCCCCCATCCCGGGTGTATTCACGGCCATCGGATTATATAAAATGTATTTAATTTTACCGACGGTATCATTTTTAGCAAATTGAACGCCTGATAAATCATTCAATCTGCTAGCATGCATCATAACTTTTAACGGAACAAAGCTATTTTTATGCTGCATATCTTCCCAATTAACATTACCCTTTAATCCTGTACCACAAATATTTAAAATAAAAGGATTATTGTTTTTCTCCAGCCATTCTTTCCATCCATAACTAAGTATAAACCTACTTAAATAATCCAAGGCAAATGAAAACTCCAAACCTTCCGAAGTTTCAATATATGTCTTGTTATGTTTTGTAGCACAGAAAATTAGTCCGTCCAATCGGGCAAAGTTATTTTTAACGAACTCCAGTAATCTATTATTTTCACTGATCAGACTTAAATTTGCTTGTATAAAAACTGCGTTTTCAACTAGTCCTGATTTTTTGGTTTCCTGTATAAAAAGATCACCACTTTTTTTAGAATTGCTGACTACAAGTACACGGTTACCTTGTTTTAAGAGACTCATGGCGATGCCTTTTCCGATACCCATCGTACCGCCAGTAATTAATATTGTTTTCATACGGTTTGATTTATTATTTTTAAAATGGAACATACCCCATGATATGGTTAAGAAATGGCGTACCAATGCTTGCTATCCATAATACTAACAGTTGACATTCCAAATAAATTATTTTTCAAAATTACGTATATTCACTTCTTAAAAGTAAGTACTATACTTTTGTATAGTACTATACAAAAGTATAATAACATGGAAAACAACAATATAAAGAGTGATGAATTTGAGCCAACATCTATTAAAGAATGTTCAGATCACTATATTTTAGCCGTAAACGATACCATGAACGTTCTACAGGGAAAATGGAAAATACCCATTATTGCCATACTTCTTTATGGTAAAAAACGTTTTGGAGAACTGGAAAGAGCAATTCCAAAGATTAATCCTCGAATGCTATCAAAAGAATTAAGGGATTTAGAGGCAAATGGAATTGTAGAGAGAACGGTTTATGCTACAATTCCCGTTTCAGTTGAATACAAGTTAACCCAGTCTGGAGAGTTATTTAGTGGAGTATTGGATGTTATGCTTCAATGGGGATTACAGCATAGAAAAAATACATTAAAAGATAAATAACATGTATTGAAAGCGAGGGACGGGCGTAAATTTATATGGCAAACACCTAATTCTTCACTCGCGTTTTGCCCCCTGTTTTTTTTACCTGTTCCCTTACTTCGGATACAGTGTAAACGCTAATAACGCTAATCGCTATGACGGCCTCTATATCTAAAAATAATGCCTAGTATAAGCTGTAGCTATATAAATCACTGCTAAGAAGCCCATGGTAGGATATTCGTAAAAAATAACGGTGGCGCTGCAAACCATCCGTATTGCATCCCTACATTTGGTCCTGCACATCCATTTTCCTGACAGGCTTAATTCACCTTCCAGAATATGGATAAACTCCAGCTAATTTCCGTCAGAATCGTCAAAGTAAAGGGCTAATGCAGGCACCCAGGCAAAAACCATTGGTTCGTTGGTACCATCTTTAAGGAAATTTTATGCTTTTAATTCTCTTTCCTGTAAAAAAGTATTCGCCGATTCAAGTATAAAATCTTTGGAACAGCGGAATGCAAAGTACCTCTTCTGTAAATTCTCTGGATGTTCCCACAGTCCGAGCATGGCCTTCTTATTTTCACCGATCCAAAGAAATGCAATAGGCCAGGTTTCATCGTAATGCGCCAGTTGTAGTCCCATTATTTTGGTATAAAACTGAACAGCCGTTCCCAGCGTATTCACCTGAATATGTGCTTTAGAAAATCCCTCAATCATTTTTTATGTTTAGTATGAACAACATATTTAATTCTAAGGCAGTCTGTTTTTAAAGGCTCATATGTATTATAGGATAGTTTTTACCCGACCCATCCTGGTCCGATCTTCCTATTCTCCTAAACCCTAATTTTTCATAAAAGCCAATAGCCTGAATATTCTGTTCATTGACATCGACCTTATCAACAGCACAACTCGCTTTCATAAATTGAAATAGCCTTTTACCGTATTTTTTCCCTCGATAATCATTATGGATAAAAAGCATTTCCAGATTTCCTTCCGATGCAGCAGAAAATCCGATAGGTATCTCATTTTCGACAAGTAAGAATACCTCCAGGTTGGGCAGATAATCTGTTGGAATAACCTGTTTAAAATGTATAAAATCTTCCTCGCTTAGAAAGTGATGTGTAGCGCTTACCGCTGATTCCCAGATTTCCATAATTCTTGGATAATCTTCGATGGTTGCAAGCCTGAATTGTTCTGTCATGCTTATAAAATTAACAATTAAATATTCAAAGATAGCTTTCCTGATGCAATAGTATATGCTTCTTTTAACACCTCAGCATAGGTTGGATGCGCATAACAAACGGAAGCCATATCTTTCGCTGTGACCTCATAATCCAAGCCCACAACTGCCTGTGCTATTAAGTCTGCGGCTCGGGCACCTATAATATGCACCCCCAATAATTCGCCGTATTTCGGATCAGAAAGTACTTTTACAAAACCATCTGTTTCCATGCCGGCTCTGGCTCGGGCATTTACCGCAAATGGAAATTTACCAACATTATAAGCTAATCCTTGTTTTTTTAATTCTTCCTCTGTAGCACCGACCGAAGCAACCTCTGGCCAGGTGTAAACAACAGCGGGAATACGGTTATAGTTTATATGCGGTTTTTGTCCATTTATTGTTTCTACAACAAACACCGCTTCTTCTTCTGCCTTGTGCGCCAACATCGCCCCACCGATTACATCACCGATAGCATAGATATTAGGCACCGTTGTTTCAAGCATAGCATTCACTTTAATAGTCCCATTGCCATTTAGCGCTACATTTGTATTTTCTAAACCCAGATTGGTTACATAAGGTTTTCTGCCTACGGCAACCAAAATATAATCGGCGGTCAGTTCCTGTTCGGCACCTTCTTTATTTTTAAAATAAATTTTCAGTAAAAACACATCAATGATTAATAACAGGAAAATCGGCTGTAAATAAAGACTTTACAGCCGTTTTATGATTTTTTGGTAATGAGGTAAAAAGCAGGAAAAAGCGAGGTTTGGCAAAAGTAAGGTTACTAAAACGTTACTTTTGAAAATAGAAAACAACGTCATTAAAACACTGTATTTCAGCTTTCTGCATAATTTTTCATATTATTCCGTAGCTCACATAGGTTTAATTTTATCATTAAGAATTGTGAGTATGGAAACGATAAAAAAATCAACGTTTAAGGTACTGTTCTACCTTAAAAAGAATGCCCCGAAGAAAAACGGAAAGGTTACGGTTATGTGCAGGATTACCGTAAACGGCAAACAGTCTGCATTCAGGACCAAGCTGGATATTTCTGCATCAAATTGGGATTTGAAGTACGGGAGGGTTTTAGGAAAAAGCCGAGAAGCCCAAGAGGTAAACGGCAAGCTTGATAAAATCCGTTTGGGTATTGAGGAATGCTATTCCAAAATCCTAAAGAATGAGGGGGCTGTAAACAGTACAAAACTTAAAAATGCCTTTCTCGGTATGGAAAGCGGAGAACTGACCTTTTTCAAGTTCTATGAACAGTTCCTTTCCGATTATGAAAAAAAGGTTAATAACGGACTGCGGGTAAATGGTACACGCAGTAAGTACAAAACACTTTTAAAGCACCTACGAAATTTTGCACTGATAAAATACGGCTATTCTGACTTATCATTCAACGATCTTACCTATGATTTTGTACAGGACTTTGATTATTATTTGCGTGACAACCAAAGTTTAACGCATAACACCATTTGGTTGTATATGATTGGCTTTACTACACTTTGCAGGTTGGCAATGAGTAGAAAGCACCTTGCTTTCAATCCGTTCAGCGAGTATAAGAATACCAAAAAGGACAAAGACAGAGGTTATCTACTACGAAATGAGTTGGAACAGCTTGTAACGTTCAACTGCGAGAAAAAGAAAGACGAATTGGTTAAAGACCTGTTTGTTTTCAGTTGCTTCACGGGACTATCCTATTCCGATATGAAAGGGCTTAGTAACAGTAATCTTCAGGATTTCTTTGATGGCAACCAATGGATTATTGTACGCAGGAAAAAAACGGCTACATCTTCAAACGTGATGCTCTTGGATATTCCGAAAATGATTATTGAGAAATATAGAGGATTTTCAAAAGATGGAAAGGTATTTCCTGTGCCATCAAACACTGTCTGCAATAATAGTTTGAAACGAATATCTCAACTGATTGCCTGCCTTAAAGAAAAAAAAGTAACCTTTCATTTGGCACGTCATACGTTTGCTACGCTGTTTTTAAGCGAGGGTGTCCCGCTCGAAAGTTTAAGCAAAATGTTAGGGCATAAGAATATTGCCACCACTCAAATTTACGCCAAAATTCTCAACGAGAAAGTTGGTAAGGGTATGCAAAAGGTATCGCGCAAATTTAAGGGTATGGAGCAGTCTTTTTTTATTTTCCCTGTACCTATTACCATTTCACATAAAGAGTTTTGTACGGATATGGGAAAGCATAACAAAAAACATCCAACACTTTCCCGGTAAATATTTTCGTTATCCTTTCTGTGGCTCTGTCAGCCACAAGAGTTTTAAAAGTAAATAATCCGCTTTTCATAAGCGGAAGTATTAGGATTAACAGGTTTCCAAACAAAACAGATAAAAAGGAAGCTAAGTTGGAAAGAACAGCCCACGCAACAGCCAGCCAAAAGCTTACGGCATAATGAAAAATAAAAAAGAACAACTCACGTCAAATTCTTTTTTATTTTTCACCCTTCGGGACTTATTCCGTTTCCTTTCGGCTTTGGAATGTCCTTTCCGTTTATCTGCTTTCTTTTTTTTTTGTTTTTTGTTTTGGAAAATATTTTTAGAGGGAGTTTTTTGGCTATATTCAGTCGGTTAGAATGCAAATACTACTTGTTTTCCTGACAGGCTTACCCTGACTTCTTTTTCTTGTAGAAATTGCGGAGCAAGAAAAAAGAAGCAAAAAGAACACCGCTTTTTAGAATTTGGTATTTATCACATTGCCTATTAAGCACATTTTCAAATTCTGTATATTTACCATTATAATGGTTGCCATTAATTTTAACAACTTCAATTGTAAAAGAACAAAGTATGAAATTTTCCCTTTTACTATTTTTAGTATTTCCTTTAATTCTCTTTGGACAAAATGATATTCAAAAAATAATTGACCAAGAATATGAAAAAGGGCATTTTAATGGAAGTGTTTTATATTTTGACGGAAAACAAACACAAAAAATCAACAAAGGATTTTCTAATATTCAGTTTGTTGTAGAAATCAATGATAGAACCCGATTTCCAATAGCATCCATAACCAAACTTTTCACATCACTTGCTATTTTACAGCTTGAAGAAAAAGGTTTAATCGATTTCGAAGACACACTCGGAAAATTCATTCCCGAACTTCCTGAAAATTGTAAAAACATATCAATACAGGATTTATTAACTCACTATTCCGGATTAGAAAACGAACCCATAAAAGCCGTGGTTAATAAATATTCTCTCGACAATTACATAAAGGATTTTGTAAAAAAGTCATCAAATGATACTGTGAAATTCAATTATAACAATGTCGACTTTGTGCTACTATCTAAAGTAATCGAATATATTACAAAGAAAGAATTTTCAAAATCAATCGAAGATTTGATCATCATACCTCTAAAACTGGAAAATACAGGCTTTGTAATTGAAAATGAAATTATTAAGCATTTGGCGTATGGTTATCATAACTATTCCTTCGGAGAAGGAGAAAAAGATGAACCTCTTTTTAATGATAGAAGATACATCTCTAATTATTTTGGAGCAGGCGGAATTTATTCAACTACTGAAGATTTATATAAACTTTTACTTGCCATCAAAAACAATGTGTTGATTTCTGAGAACTCGAAAAATAATTTTCTTCTAAAGCCGCAAACCAACGAGTACGTAGATTGGCTCTCGGGAAAACCTACATTTGGTTTCTACTACGATGATAAAACAAATGTTTATAGAAGAAGTGGAAGTATTGACGGATTTAATTCTGAAATCATGTTAAACAAAAACTTCGATAAAATCTTAATCATTCTTTGTAACACAGACACCGCTGACTTACAAAATCTGGCAAATAGAATATACTTAGTAAAATAAATAACAAAATAACTTCAATCTATCTTGTTCAATTCCAGAATTCAAAGAAAACTTAAAAGAATAAAACTTTTATTTTATATCCAATCATACGGTTTGTCCTTACGGTTCAGGTAACAGTACATTTCTTCCTTTTTGAGTTCAGGGAAGAATTTTAGAGCATCCTCAATTGCATAGTTAGGAAGAAAATAAGTTTCGTCACGAATTGCCTTGATTACTTTGTCATATCCATAAAAGCTGACAATTTCATCAATTTCATTTTGACCGCCACGTTCAACAATACGTGCGATTACAGCCAGATAGGCTTTTTGCCAATCCAATTTATCTATATCCGTATCCCAAAAGAATTTGAAATGCAGATTAGGTTTATCAGTGCTTTTTTCTACATTTTTCATATGGATATTACGGTTTGATTTGTGCCAATCATTTCGGCCTTATAGTGCCAACTATTACGGTTCAAATGATGCCACTTTAGTGGTTTAGTTTTCTCCACTATCGGTCCGTTTTTACGGTTCGAATTGTGCCACTACAAAAAGATCAAGAAAGAATTACCTTGTCGCTTTAAATACAGCGACATGGCCAACAAACTTGATCCGATGGACTTAAAACAAATACTCACATTACATCTAGACGGTTACAGTAACCGTAAAATAGGTTCCGTTCTGGGTATTTCCCGCAATACGGTCAACACCTATATGCAACTTTTCGCAAGCAGCAAATATTCTTTCCAGGAACTACTGAACTTCGATGTGTCCGCTTTATCCGAACTATTCTCCCCGCATACCACCTTGGATACGGCACGCCATAATACGCTCATGCTTTATTTCGAAGGGATCAACAAGGCTCGGAACCATCCTGGGTTCACTTTTCTATACCACTATCAACAATATGTTGAACAGGCGGCAGACCCCTATAGCTATACACAGTTTTTGGAGCATTATCGCCGTAAATACCTAAAAGAAAAGGGTTCGATGAAACTTCAGCATTTAGCTGACGAAGAAATGTTCATTGATTTTGCCGGTAAGAAGCTCCAGATCATCGACAAGCATACGGGAGAGGTCATCCCTGTTGAAGTATTTGTTTCTATACTTCCGTGTAGTCAGTATACATATGTTGAGGCTTGTAAGAGCCAGAAACGTGCAGATATGATATCCTGCTGCAGTAATGCGCTACGTTTCTATGGAGGTGTTCCCAAAGTTGGGCACATACAAAACCTGAATTTCAAAAGCATTGCATAACGATAAGTCAGGAGCTGAAAAGGCAAGTCGAAAAAGCCATGGCTTATGTCTATGCAAGTTGGTATGCTTAATCTGGAAATCTGTACCATGGTAATTTCATAACCCTAATAATCCGATTGAAAACGCAATCAGACCAGTTGCCCTAGGACGCAAAAATTACCTTTTTACGGGAAGGATAAGAAGAAGTCTTACGCGTTAAACGCACAGGATTGTATATGGAGTTAGCAAAAAAAGTATTTATACTATATTGGTTTAGCCTTTGCCTTTTTCAATAAATAAATCAATATAAAAATACGCAGTAAGAAAACAAAGATACATTAACGTACAAACACGCGTTTAATCCATTTAGGGCTTTATGCGGATGATTACTGGTCTAATTAATTTACCAAGCACAGGCCCACACATGCACCTGATTGATGGATTCGAATACATCAGCAGCTCAAGCATCCACTCTAAATATACGGTTGAAACGATCCCGAAGTGTACACAGGAATTTTGTCGGTTTCATTATCCCAGGTACAATTGCCTCCACACCTTGTGTGGGGCAATCAACCTTTAGCTCCAATGCATGGATTGCAGTATCGATTTTAAACCGTAACAACTGGTACATTGACCCAGTCATTACAGTAGCGTATTAAGTTAGACTATTATTGTTTAGATGCCCAAATTTCAATCTCAATTTTCAGTTCTGCAAGCCCTAAGCCTTTAACATAAGCCACAGTCATGGACGGATATGACTCGCCAAATAAATTCTCCCACTCTGCATATAAGAAGTCCCAATCGATTTCTTCCGTAGCCCATATATTAACTTTTATAACGTTATCTGGGTTTAAATGTTGACTTTGCAAAACCTGTTCAATATTTGTAAATGTGTTATGCACCTGCTCATTTAAGGGTTCGGGGATATTTCCATTTATATCCGTTCCTATTTGTCCAGAAAAGGTATATAAATCGGAGTTCTTCGGAATAATGGTTACATGTGAATACTTACCCACAGGGGCTGAAATATTTTTTGGGTTTAACCTAACGACTTTTTGAATGTTATCTTTACTCATTTTAGAATTTTTTAATATTATAGATAAAAATATGTATGCGATCTGGCCTTACTCTTTTTTGAGAAATACCGAAATCATACAGCTGATTTATGCGCAAAATTAAGTAAGGAAAATTCTGTGTAATTGTAAAAAACCGACAGCTAAAAAAAGTATGCGTGATAGCTATTCTTTCAACAATGGAAAATTAGCTAAAAGTTCATTCGTACTAAGCAGGAAGTTCTTAGGATTAGTCCCAGTAAACTCTCTAAACTCCTTAATATAATGGGATTGGTCGAAGTACTCTGCTATATAAGCAAGCTCCGTGAAATTACTAAAATCGGTTCGGCGTAATGTATTTAAGCCGGATTGAAACCGGATAATCCTTGAAAACATCTTAGGCGATATCCCCACATATTGTTTTATTAGCCTCTCTAGCGAACGTTCAGACATACTCATTTCATTTTGAATATCTTTCAGCGTTTTGCCTTTTTGCAATAACATTGAAGCAAAATCAGCCTTTTCATTACCGCCTTTAATCCGCTGTAGTAGATTAAGGAAAAAATGAGTCATTATTTCTATCTTCTGATTTACAGATGTGGCATTGACAAGTTGTTCAAGAATGGGCGCATCGATAACGTATTCTAAGGGAACGTTCTGATTGTTTAATTCAAAGGCATCCATATTAAAAAGCGTTTTTAATGCTGTTGGTTGTAGATACATCCCCATAACTCCGAAGCCCCCTGTTACGGTATGTTCAGTATATTTGGTTGATTGCCCATACAGAAATAATTGAGGCATCGCGTTACCCTCCATATCAAAAAACAAATTAGGCTCATTTTGGAATATCAATGCAGGCAATCCATCCGGAATGATTTTAAAATTTTTACTGTTTTCAGTATCCGTAAAATCTTCCAATACCCAAAAGTAGCGGATATAGTCCTGTAATGGCTTTATTGGAATAATTTTTTGATAATACATTATTTGCTTTTTTACGAATATTAAGGTAAGAATTTTTTGTAAAAAAGCCAAATGCTGTATATCACAGTCCTTTTCCTTCCTGCTGGTCCGTCTTTTTGATAGCTGTTTCTCGAGGCGTATCCAGGAATTTTGTCGGGTTTATTTTTCCGTTTCTTAATTCAAAAATGTTTGGTAACAATTGCCCAAATTGGCATTGAACGCATCCTATAAAAATCGAGATTATTGCCAATATATAATTTGAGTTTTTTTAACTCGCTATTGAGATATTTATTTATGCGTTTCGCCCCATACAGTTTCCTTTAGGGAATTGAACACCTGAAACCTTTATCGAAAATCAAATAAAATTACGGGATTTCTCTATTTTAGAATAGTCTTCAAAATGGGAGGAGCTCATATCCTCAAAACTTTAAAAAATTAGCTGACCTGTTGTTCGTGGGGCGGATACATACATCCAACGTGAAAGACCATCAAATATCTAATTGAGTTGAATACGTACAGAGTATAAATGGCCGACAAAAAGTAGACACTCTATTTTTATCAAAGTCAAATCTAGAGGACTGGCTTAAAAATTAATTTGAGCACTCAAAATTGCCATTCTACCGCGATAAGCATTTTCTTGGTAAAAGGAATAACCAGAATCCATCATGAATAAACTACTATTTTTTCTATTTAATAGATTTGATACATTTAGACCATATTCTATTTTTTTTGAAAACTTATATCTTAAACTTGAATTTAATAATGCCTGGCTATTTTTATTATTTAAACTAGAGACGGTAAGGTAGGATCCATTTACTGTAAGAAATAGTTTGGATTTAAGAGAATAGGCTAATGAAGCATTATGATTTAGAATATTACCCTTATTAGGAGTTTCTATATTAGTTTTTTCTACCCAAGACCAAGAAAAAGCACCAAAATATTTACCTTGAATATTACCAAATTTCCATTCTACTTTAGGATATACTTGTAAAGTATTCGTACCTATCTTTTGTTTTCTATTATTAAAGATTTGCTCAGCTCTATTTGCGCTATATTTAACTTCAAAAGAAGAGGTTCCGGTGAATAATTTTATATACTTCCCTCCTTTTATTCCAAATTCCTGTGTGTATTGTGTATTGTTATCTGAAATATATTCAATCTTTATTGCATCTTGATTTAAATTGTAAGCGCTTATTACATCACTCTTTAAGATTGAGAAATTATATGAAAAATTCCAAAAAGACATTTTTGAAGGATTTTCAATATTATATCTTGTCTGTATTCGATTATTAAATATTTGTGGAATATGTGCTTTAGAGCTATTAATTGAACGGAAATCTGTTAGAATAAACGATCTATATACATCATTAATTTTACCCAATTTTTGTTCTGAAAAATATTCAATACTTATATTTTGATTTGGCTTAAACGCATATCTAATATTTAAATAGGGGTAAAATAAAATTCGACTATTACGCTCATTTAGTTCATAACTTGGGTCACTATACTTTGTAAACAAGGCACCTAATGGCAGTTTTAAGTTTGTTTTTAACTTTCCTATATTAAGTTGATAAGCCCCATATGCACCAAGATAAAATCTATTCCAATGTAGGTCATTATAAAAATTAGCAAGGCTCGTTCCATTGCTTACATGGTCGCTTGTTACCAGTTCGGAAGATAATTTTTTGTTTTCATAAGAGGATTCAAATCCATAATTTTGACTAAAATTAGATGTTGTTTGTAAGAAATAATAAAAATCAGACTTAGTACTAAGGGTTCTATTTGTCAAGTACTGATTCAAATTATAAGATTTTTCAAAATCAGAAATAATAGGAATTATAGTGTCTGCTAAAATGTGTAGTTTCTCAGGGACATTTCTGTATATCGTGCTCCAATCAAATTTCCAAAAATTGCCACCATTGTTTTTTGGAATAAAACTAAATTTATTCTCAAACAATATATTTTTTTGTTTTAAATTTTCAGTCAAATTAATTTCAGTAGAACCAATACTGTCATTTACTTGATGTAAAGAAAGATTTAACGTACTGTTATTGGTTAAATACATCTGATCTACATTTCGTGTCAAATTTAAATTTACTTGAGTTTTAATAGGTTTATGCTGTAAATCTATAGACTGTTTTGTTTCAAAAATATTTTGTTGTAAATCAAATTTTTCAGTTGTAAAGGATTTTAATAAACGATTATCTATATAAAACCCTAAATTACTACGTATTGTCCAATCTTTTTTTAGTTTAAAAAGAAAGTTAAAAAAACCACCTAAACTATGATTTTTATAAAACATATCGTTACTTTCTTTTGTGGAGTTTATAGATCCTGATTGTAACATGTAATATTCTATATCATTTGGTGCTGTTTGTGTTAAGTTTTGAAGAGCAATTTCAATATCATTTCCCGAATTATTGGCCATAATAGCATTAATTGTTTTCAATTTTTTATTAAAACGAAGTACGTTTGATTCAAAGAGGTATTGCTTAGTTCCAAATCCTCCTTTAACTTCTCCTATCCATTGGGCTCTAATATCTTCTTTAACTTTTAAATTAATGGCTAGTTGATTAGAATTTACTTTATCACCTAATGCTTTTATAGATTGATGATTTCTATAAACGTCTACATTCGTAATAATCTTATGTGGGATATTTCGAGTACCTAAACCATATTTATTGCCTAAAACATCATCTCCATCTATATAAAAATAGGAAATATCTTGGCCATTAAAACTAATTTTCCCATTTTCGGATACGTCAAACCCAGGCATTCTTCTCAGAACATCCCCAATACTTCTATCAATAGAGTCAACGAAATGACTAACATTAAAGGATAGTGTGTCTTTTCGTTGTCTAATTGGAACTGGTTTTCCTATACTAATTTCCTCTATTTGATTTTCTTTTTGCGTTAAGATAAAATTGTATTCAGTTTGATTTTGTATAATATGGATTGATTGTTGTATGTATGATAAATGATTAACCTCTAGTGTAGCGTCTTTTAAGTCGGACTCAATAATTTTTATAGCATAATTCCCCCTAATATCTGTACGCGAAAAAGAATGAATCTTATTTCCTTTTTTTAACAGAATACTTGCTCCAGAAATAACTTCTTTTTCACTATTTAGTACTATACCTTTTAATTCAACTTGCTGTGCAAACGAATAATTCAAAAAAAAAAAAAGAATAAGAAAAATCGCATTTATATCAAGTTAAAAATTGGTTGAAAATCAGTTACTAATATTTGATTAAAGTTATTTTTTTCGATTAATAAAGGGTAGATTGAATCTATTCCATAGGTAATCATTCTATTTGTACTATCTATTAATAAATTATTCTAGACCATAAATCTTCGTTAACAATTTCTCTAAACATTTTTAAGTCAGAAATTTTAGTAAAACCAAATAGATTCTTTTCATTAGAAAAATTTTTGTAGAAATACTTTTAAGCGGACGAATTATCCCCTGTACAGCCAACATCAGGTATTATTATTATTATAGAATCACTAAGTTTTTTATTTTGACTTTCTATCCAGTAGCTAAACGCTTTATAATTTAAATTACTACTTTTTGGTGTATTTTTATTAGATGAAAATGAAAGTAATATTAGGAGAAAAATTGAAATCAAGTTTTTCATATATTTTTTAATTTTTATCTAAATTAATAGGATTTAGTATGATACTAGACCATGAGAGATGATTTGTTAAACCATAATTAATAAGTGTTCCAAAAGTGTTGAAATCATACTTTTCACTCATGTAACGAAAATAGGCGGCTCTATCTTTCCGTGCTAAATCTAACTGTTTATTGTATTCCTGTTTAGAATACTTTTCATTTTTTTCCTTATCGGTCAAAGAAATGAATTTATATTTATCTTTTTGATAATCGATAATTTCATTTGGTATGGTAGCCGTTTCCATACGGACAAACTTATACAATACCTCTGATTTTGAATCTTGAGCTTCTAAAATAATTCCAGGTAATCCTTTTAAAAACCATGGGCCGGTAGGAATAGGTATAGATGGGGAGAACCAAGCATTCCAAGTTCTTCCCAAGTATGTGGTATTAGCTAGAGTACATTCTATCCCTTCTATTAGCTTTGTTGTATCCTTAATTTCCCATTTAATTTCAGGTATGCTATCGGTATAATGACAGTAATGCGCCATATAAGTGTTTATGATCACGTCATTAGATGCGTAAGATAAAATGATTTCTTCAGGTATATTTATTTTTCCAGGCGTAATTTTAAAGTTAGTATTTCCTGATCTAAATTCTGTAAACATTCCTTTTTCAGTATCCTTATATTCTATCAATTTATCAAAGCTTACAAATTGAGAATGCTTATCACCTACTAGTAAAACCATATTTTGTTTATATACTTTGTCTGGGTTGGCTGTGTCGCGTACATGTTCATGTTCATAAAAAACCCTATAAATAGGTTTTTCCTTAATATTTGTGTTTACAGTACTTTGCCCTTTAACAATTATTATTAGTATACTAAAAAGAAAAGTCGTTAAGTGTGTTTTATTAAGCATGAATTATAATTTAAATGTATCGAAAATTAGGATGTCACTATTCTCTTTATATTTTGTGTAATTAAGAATATTTATCCCCTTTTCTGTAACAAACATACCGGCAGGATTATAATCTGAATTTAATTTTTTCGCTTTTACAAAAGCGAAATCCTCATCAAGGACTATTATTTCTAAAGGTGTTTCCTTTTTTAATTTAGGATCTTTTATTAATAGCGTTCTATAATACTGCTTTTTATAGGGGTCATAGATAATATTAATATATTCATTGTTATTTTTAAAATGCTGTTCCATTTTAATAGACCAATCTTGTTCACTAATCCCCGAAATATCAAATTTATCTTTTGTAAGTAATGGTTCAGCAATAGAATAATATTTATTCTTATTATCTAAAATTGGTGAAATTAAATTTCCATTTTCCAGATTAAACAAGAAAATTTCATTAGAAAAATTAGGTGCTATGATAATAAGGTTCTCCTTGCGTAAGGATGAAAACTTATTCATCATACCATAGTCACGCTCAAAAAAAAGCCAAGGCAATGGTGCCTTATTACCAACTTTTTTAGTTAAAATATTTACTGATTGTATAAATTCTTTATCTGTAACTCTCTTAATTGTATTTTTAGCGGTTCTATCAAAACTATTAATTAAGTAAAAATTGTTTTTATAAAAATGGATAGGGCTCCATTTCATGTCTCCTGCATAAGGGTAATATCCAGATTTAGGGATAGAAATATTTCCAAATACATCTATTTCTTGTTTTTTCACACCATCAACTGTTTTTATAAGAGTTCCCTTTCCTTCGTCGAATAGCCAAAATGTGTTATTAGATTCTAAATAGAATGACTCCACGAGATTCAAGTTGTTGATAGCTAGTTGATTAACCAGTTTTCCCGTAGTGAGATCATAAAATTCAATAAATACTTGTTTTTTACTTTGTTTATTGAAAATTCTTACATATTGATTGTGGTTTATTACTGTAGCGTAACCAGAATTATACCCAGTATTTTTAGGTAAATAAATTTTGTATTGTGCAATACAAAATTGGTTAATACTTAAAAGGAGTATCAAAAAAAGGTTAATCTTTAAAAACATAACTGGTAGTTATAAAATACTTGCACAGTAAAATTACTATTCAAGTATATACTTAATAAATCTTTGCTTACTATGCCGTTACGTCACCAAGCTCTAAGTCGCCGAAAGTTGTAGTTCCTACGCAGGTTTTAATTGGGTATTTAGAAGTTTTAGAAACTCCACTATAACATCTACCCCTTTTCAATGCCCATTTTCTGCGGTACCACAAGCGGTGATAACTTTTTCTGCAGCATTCGAATATGCTAACACTCCTAGTGCTATCATACTAAATAAGAATATTTTTTCTCATATAAAAAAGTTTATCCTTAAATATACATATTTTTTTTAAAATATGTTAAATGTTTCTCTAATCCTTTTAAAAGCACGAATAATATTATTTTTCATTTTTGTAATATTTTTTTTTTTAACAGGGCTTTTCGACAGGTTTGTTTGTATTACACTTTTCTTTATTTTCTAAATTTACTTTTTTGTATGTTTATGTTTACTTAACATTTAATAAGATTAGTTATTTATGCTCACAGAAGAAAATATAACTCTTTTCAAAAAAGTTGCACGCAAAATAGAACTTAAAAAGAATGAATTTTTTGTACGTGAAAATGAGCTATGTGACTTAATTGGTATAGTAGAAAGCGGCACACTGTATTCCTACTTTGAAGATGCAGATGGAAACTTTATTGTAAGTGAACTCTATAGTGCAAATACTATAGTAACTTCATATAGAAGTTTTTCAACAGGAATACTTTCTCCAGCCTTCATCAAAGTCTATTCTGATACTGTAATTTACGTTATAGATAAAACCATGTATAACCAATTACTTTCAGAGCATTACTTTTTATTACTATTTAAAAATATAATTGAGGAACTCTTTATTAATAAGTGTTTTAAAGAAACATCGCTAGTAAAACTACAAGCTAAAGAGCGATATCTAAAATTGATAGCTACTCGCAAAACTATTGAACAAGATTTTCCTCAACATCTAATAGCATCCTATTTAAAGATCCGTCCAGAAACATTATCTCGTTTAAAAAGTCTTGATCTACATCAAGGTTAAAAACAAAATACTTTTGGGAATTTTGTGGTGTAATTAAAATTTGAAAAATTATGCCACTTGTAAGAATATCACTCTCAAATAGCTATCAACAAGAAACAATCGATATTGTCTCTTTGTCTATTCATCAAGCATTAATAGACATCTTCTATATTCCTAAAGATGACTATTTTCACATTATAGAATCCCTTAATGAAAAACGGATAAAATACCCTAGCGAGTATTTGAATATTAAACATTCATCAAATATTATTTTTATCCAAATTTTTGCTGCAAAAGGTCGTACTATAAAGCAAAAAGAGCTTTTGTACAAAAAAATCACTGATAACATTCGATTAAATGCTAACATTTCATCGAATGAAATAATCATTCTTCTAACGGAGATTGAAGCTAAAGAAAACTGGTCTTTTGGAAATGGCTTGATACAAACTTTTAAACACATATAAAATGGATGTAAATAATATCAATACCGTATTAAACTTGATTGATAATGACCAAAACGTTGGAGTAAAACTAGCGCGTCTTACAGGTGATAAAGACACAACTATTTTTGCTATTGAATTAGCTCCTAGCCAATTTATACCAGCACATTTTCATAAGGTAGGTATAGAAACATATTTTGTACTTTCAGGAAAAGGAACTATTCATTTAGGACATATAACTCATAGACAGCTACTAATATGGGAACATAAAATAAATGTTATAGAGGGAGATTGTTTTTCTATAGAACCAAATCAGGTTCATAAATTTGAAAATAATTCAACCCAAAAGCTAAGACTTATCGGAATTGCCCCTTTAACGCATTCTACAGATGAAGATCGTTTTTTTATTTGACACCCTAAAACTTAACTTTTTAAATAGATTATTTAATCCAAAAGGTATGAGTAATACACAATGTACTACAGACCTTCCTTCAACATTTTTTCAATATTACTGGCGTGATAAAACATACTACCCCCAATTTTACGGTAGGGTAATTTACCATTGATACGTAGGGTTTGTAATGTACCAAGGAAAGCCAAGCATTCTTCTAACATCAGCGCTGCGAAACCACTGTTTTTTGCTTAGCACGTAAAGAAAGTCGGGCGTTTGTTGAGAGCGAACGGCAACAGCAAACGCGTAATCCGAAAAAGGAAGGCACACAACAAATATATCACAGGCCATCATCTCACCTGTGGATCGGTCGATATAATGGAGTTTCTTTCCAGAAAAGTCAATATACAGTTTGTCGCCTGCGATGTGTTCCATCACCATGCTGCCCTTTCAGAAGATAAGCTGCTGCCTTAAATGATAAGTGAACTGTGGATAGCTATAACCAGTGGAGTCGCTTTCCATATACTCTTGCCAGAGCAACTGTTTGTTGACCCCGGTACGCTTAAGTTCTTTTTCGTAATAATCAAGACGGCTCTTCAGGTATTTAAACTTAGCTGCCTTATATGCCGGATTACCTGAATGAAAAGATTTTTCTAATAAAGGATCCTCCTGTTTAAGCAGTTCTTCGGTATTGAACCCTCCGTCGGCCATCTTTTTAAGGTAAGAACGCACTGTATTCTAACTCATTCCAAGAATGTGGGCAATTGTTTTTATTCCATTGCCGTCCTGATACAGTCTAATTAATTGCTTTATCTGACTCCTTTGTTTTGGTTTTCCAGCCATCAGTGATCCATATTGTTTGATCACTAAGTAACAAAAACTACTCGCAAAGGGGTCAGCATGTTCCAGTATGTCCAAGTTTTCAAGTTCGGCATATGAGGTTAAGCATGATGGTATAGGATGCTTCGTAGGCATCGGATATATCCGTCATAAAGACAGGGCTTAAAGGGTTGCAACGGTGGCTTCGACGTGGGTCATCGAAATTGATGACATAAAACTTGGGCTTTACCTTATACTTATCGGAATGTTTCAGCAAATGGTTATAGGCAATCGTGGAAAGGTCGTCAAACTTGAAATCATAGATTTAGACCGCATAGCCCTTTTCGATGTGTTGCTTGATAAAATTATTGATGACTGCATACGATTTTCCTGCACCTTTCCTTGTCAATTAGGATTTGTCCAGTTTCAAACTCAAACTCATCAAAGTCGTTGCATTCAAATATTTTCCAAATTGCATTCTCCGAGGATGTTTTCCAAAAGTCTGGCCAAAATAATGCTCCAGATTCCAAATAGGAAGGATCATCAAATAAATAGGAAGGATCACTCATACTATTATTGTCTGCATCCAAGAATAGAACTTCTTGAAATGAGCTATTAATTATCGCAAATGGCTTTATCGAATAACTAATAAAATCAATCGACGAAAAATGCATTGTATTTTTACATTCAACATTAAGTTCACTTAATTGGTCAATTATCTCCTGGTTAATTTCTCCATTCCTATGCCACAATTCAATAGGCAATTTACATCCATTTTTCCTCCATAATAAGATATTTATCCATGCGCATGTGAAATAGCGAATTCCACCTGCGCAAATAACTATTCCTTTCCCAGAGAAATTTTTCGGATAGATTGGTATATCGAATTTAACGTAGTTTTTCCAATCGTCTTGTAATTTTTTGATTTCGATTTCGGTAATTGAGATACTAGATCGTCTAATCCCATCGACTCCGAATCCACCGGCTCGTTCTTTTGGATTATTTTTCCAATTTATTACAAAATTAAATCTTACAATCTTCCTCTAACCTCATTACCGCCCGCATCGATATACTCTCTATAAGTCGATTTTTTGCCACTTGAGAAACTATAGTTGAACCAGACACCAACGTATCTGCTAAAATCTATTTTATTTCTGTATACATTTCTGACAAAGGTAGGAGTGTTAATATCTTGTCCAGGCTTAAACAAGTGAAATGGATCACCTATTTCGAGTCGGGTGGTTAATTTATCATTGAAAAAGCTTTTTTTGACATAGATATCAATTTTTCCAACATTATGAGCATCATAGAAATCGTAGAAACCATTTCGATTATAAAATCCTGAAATTTCCAGAAAGTATTTATTTGGAAGGTAGATTCTATTTGTGGCCCATAAGTTTTGAGAGAATTTTGAACGATGGACCTCCGGTAAAGTGGCAACATCTATTTTTGTATTCCTCAAAGTAGTATTTATATTGAATTCCCACCATTTAGTAATTTTAATTGGAATATAAGCTGATAAGAAAAAATTATGATTATCACTTATGTTTTCATCTTTGGAAATTATAAGTCCATCTAAATTGTTGATTCTGGTTGCTATGCCATTTTGTGTATTTTGGAAACCAGCAGTAAATGAATATTTGTTTTTTAATAAATATTCCAATTGAATATTGTTACTGGAATATGGTAATAACTTGGGGTTTCCCTCTTGAATATTGTTTGCGCTGGTAAAAAATGTAAATGGGTTCAATTGTCTAAATCCCGGTCTATTTATTCTCCTCCCATACGAAAAAGTAAGTGAATGATTGTCACCCAATTTTCTATTTATGTAGGCAGAGGGAAACCAATCCAATCTGTTATTTGAAATTTTTTGATCTCCAGAAGAAGAATTACCGTCATAAACTGTATTTTCCGCTCTCAGGCCTGCTTTGAACTGCCAGTGCTTGAACGATTTTGAAATCGTAGTATAGAATGCTAATATTTTTTCGTTGTATAGAAAATCATTAGACATTTGTGAGTCCAATGGAGAAAAATCTGTGAGCCCTTTCCTATATTCCATTAGGTAATTTGTCTTTGAAATTGAATATTTAGCACCCACGCTAAACTCAAGTGAATTTTTAAAATTTTTCTCAAGATCTATATTAAAAACATGGGCATAGGAGTTCCCGATATTATGAGTAAACAGGCTATCTCTTATTCCGCTTTCGATATGATCTTTGTTTAAAAAACTTGTTTCAACTGTGGAAGGATTGTCTAAATAGTATTTTACTAAGCTATAGCCCAAGTCTAATTTACTACCAAGGCTATCAAATTTATTCCTATAGAACAAATTAGCCATTTGACTTTTATAATAGAAATTATCTCTTTTTTTACTTATTTGTGTTGAATCAACTGATGCTGGGCTATCATTCTGCAAAAAACTAGTAGTTGTCTTTGTTGTATTGTCCCTATCGCCTGGATTTGTGAACATAGTATAATTCGCTCCTAAAGTTTGTTTCTCCGTTAGACGGTAGTCAATTCCGAAGTTGTATCCGTAAGTATCAAATTTTTCAGTATATTTTTCTTTTTGTCGACTGTTTAAACCAGTTTCCTTGATTTGCTGAACAATATCATCCTCATAGAATGCTGGGGAGTTTCTGTAATTACCCCCGGCCTGAAATGTCAATTTACCAGTTCTATAATTTAACATTGCTGAGTTATTTCCATTATTATAGCCATTATACCAGTACCCGGCATTTAGATTTCCCGATAAGCCAAATTTATATTCAGATTTTAATTCGATATTAATTATAACACCAGCATTTTGGGCATCATTTTCTGCTCCGGGAACTGTTTTTAATTCATAAGATTTTATTGATTCTGAAGGTATGTTTTGAAGATAAGCTATGAGTTGGTCGCCAGACAGCTGCAATCTCCTATTGTCAATATAGATTGTAACTCCTTCTGAGCCTCGAAATTTTATCTCCTTTCCAGTTGCATTGACCCCTGGAATTATATTGAGGAGTCTAAGTCCATTTTCTCCATTTTCATAAATACTCTCTTCTATGTTTAGTGTCAGTTTGTCCGTTGATCTTATTAATAAAGGTTTCCTGCTTTTGACTTCTACTTCACCTAATTTTATTGAATTATTGTTGAAAAGGATAACATCTTCCATAATCAAATTTTTGCTGGAGGCTATATTTTTATATGTTGTGTGGTAGTTTACATGAGAAAATTGAATTATATAATCCATTTGATCAACGTCTTCAAGTGCATAGTATCCACTTTCATTTGAAAATGTTCCTTTCACTAAGGATGAATCTTTTAATGACCGTAGTGCAATGGTCACCTGTGGAATAATTTTTCCTTCTTCGTCCTTTACGTGACCGGAAATTCGACAATCCTTTTGCGCATATAAAGTAAACGATGTGGAAATAACCATCAGCATCGTTAAGAGTTTGGTTTTATTCATTTTTCAATTATTTGTGCCATTTGCAATTAATTCTTTACTCAGATTTATGGAGCTAATCTTGCCTTTGATCATTAAGGTTTTACCAATTATAGCGGTCATCTTCGCACAGGCGAAACTTGTGCAAATTGTAGCGCCTTCTTTTGAAAGGTATTCAGCAGAAATAAAAAGGTCTTTTTTCGTGAAATTTTTGACGCCTTAGCTATTCTATATTTTTTCATTGACTAGTTCAACGCTGTATACCTTCTCATAATTAGCTGGAAAAGATATTAGTTCATCATTGCTGCTCGCCGCAATGATGAGAATTCCCTCATTGAATGCCCTATCGCAAAGCAATTTTAATGAATGCGGGATTGTTTTGGAAGTGAAACCCGCACTTATATTAATAATGTCAACTTTATTGTTAATACAAATTTGAATAGCAGTTTTAAGCATATTTAAGTTAGTGATCAATTGTTTTTTAAATACTTTAACAATATAATAGTTTGCTTCTGGAATTAGTGAATTTATAATTTGAAAACAAATATTTCCATGACCATTTTTATCGTCTTTCGGCTTTCTCTATCATTGTCAAATAATACTCTTCCCTAATCCGAGATTCTTCTAGCTCACGTTTAAGACGAGCGATTTCACCTCTTTGGTCAGGTTATACGTTGAGTTCGCCTGTGGAAACTTTTTTTGCTTTTTTGTCTTCCATATAGAATGTAAGGGGCTTCTTCGTACTCCCTTCACCAATATAACCAAGTTGTCGCATAAATTTCAGTATCTGTCCTTTATCAGCTGGTTCCCCAGTAAATTCTTGCCAGATCTGTGGTTTAGACTTACCGCCTTCTTGATAAGCACGGATGATTTCATGCTTTTGCTTTACACTGAAATAACGGCTCGGCCGCTGCTTTGATTTAAACCTTTTTTCTTCCATTTTTTGCCTGATTTAGGTATAAACCTATTTCAGGACAAGACAATGTTATGTTTAGTTAATTTCTATATGGTATTTCACAACAAGATATTTTCGAATTTATTAATTTATGTTTTTTTAAAAATGCCTTAATTGATATTTCACATAGAATTTGTTCTGGATTAGGACCTACATTGATTTCTGAAATTATGCTTTCTAAGTTTTTAATAGGAAATTTAATAAAAGGCTTTAAATACAAACCTCTATTTAAAAAGTTAGTTTCTAGTTCCTTTTTTGAGTAAACAACTCTCCATTCATCTTCTTCTACAAAATGTGAGTTTTTTATCAGTGAACAAGCAAGTACTCCTCTATTCATAAATCCATTTCCAGCAATTGTTACTGCTTTATCAAATTCTTTTAATTCATACTTGTCTTGATTTTCAAAAATACCTTGTTCGTGACAAATACCAACAAATAAAAAAATTGATTCAGTTACTAAATGAGAAATCATTTTATCTTGAACTTCAATATCATAAATACATTTGAATATATTTAGTTTGTTATTTTTGAAAAAATCTTTTTTAAAACCTAAATTAATTCCAATTCCATTGTTTGTGTAACCTCTCCACTGACTTAGTAAATTATTATTAGCAGTTAGAGATAGAATAAAAATTGATTTATTAGATTCAATATACTGAATTGCAGATTCTAATGCTTCAACAAAATACTTGGTAGCCTTTAGAACAGAAAAACCGTTCTTATATATATTTAAATGCTTTTTTAATAGCTCAACCCCAAGTTTGTATTCACTTTTATCATTTAGATAAAATAAACTACTCATCCAAATTTCGCTATTATCAATTATTCCTTGAAATCCTTGTATTGTTGTATAATGATATAAATTTTCTGGAATATTAGAGTTTAAAAAGTCAGATAAGTCTAATATTTCTTTTTTAGACATAGTTTGGTTATTAATTACGCATAAAGTTTTGCCGCTTTGCGAAGGCGGGGATTTTCAGCACTAAACTTCATTAGATGAACAAAACTTGAATTTAGCACTTCACTGTCATCGAAGCACGAACCCTCCGCTTTTGCAAAACTGCTGTTAGCGATTCGGTGTTCTTTCTCTGTCGTCTTAGTTGTTATTAAATAGTTGCACTAAAAAGTCCTTAATTTTTGTTTCAGTCCATTTTTTTGAAGTACCTGAAAAGTTGTATGCCAAGCCATTTTTAGAACCAAAAAGAAAAATCGTATTCACGTTTTTTTCATCACTTTTTGCTTCCCACAAAATGTAACCCCTTTCTACTTGGTTGTCAACAGTAGTAACCGTCAAACCTTGTTTTTCCCAATATTCTGCGTCCCATTTTACAAATTCAATTACGAATTCATTGTCTGTCTGATTGGTTTTATAAAATGGATATTTGTCTTTCGGATTTTTAGTTACAGCAACAGTTGTCGAGTCGTTGTTTATAAAGAAATGCTGTTTACTTACTTGGTTGTAACTTGTCTTTGTCCATTTGTCTGGAAAAACAATATTTCCATAAGGTGTATATTTCGGAGAAGTTGACCATGTGATTCCGTGGCAAATTGACCACCTGATTTGCTGGCGAAGTTAGCTGGGAACTGTATCAGCATTATCCTCAAAAGTAGTAATTATAAAGTTTGCGTTTTAGTGTTATTTTCAGTTGACGTTGATCGTTGTCTTCGCATAGATTCACCATTTAGTTCCATCCTATGTGCATCGTGTACAATCCGGTCCAGTATGGCATCTGCGATAGTCTTATCACCGATTACTTCGTACCATGCGCTGACAGGTAATTGTGATGTAATGATCATGGACGTTTTACCGTGTCTGTCCTCTATGATTTCCATTAGCGCCGCTCTGCTTGGGGCATCGAAAGGCTGTATCGCAAAGTCATCGAGTATAAGGAGCTGCTGTCGCTCTATTTTAGCAATTTCCTTGATATAAGTGCCATCAGCCTTGGCCATCTTCAAACGCGCAAAGAGTTTAGGGGTATTTGCATATAGCACCCGGTACCCCATAATACAGGCCTGATATCCCAGTGCCGTGGCGATATAGCTTTTTCCTATGCCTGTGCTGCCCGTGATAAGTAGGTTTTCGTTCCGCTCAATAAAGGAGCAGTCGGCTAGGCGTTTGACTAGGTTCTTTTCTATATTGCGGGAGACCTCATAGTTTATATTTTCCACTGCCGCCTTGTAACGGAACTTGGCATAGAATATCTGGCCGGTAATACGCCTGTTATGACGATCGTCCCATTCGGCATCCACTAGCTGTCCAAGCAACTCATCTGCCGTAAGGCTGTCGTAACGGCCGCTTTCTAGCGAGCTTCTGAAAGCATGGTACATACCATGGAACTTCAGTTTACGTAATTTTTCAAGTGTTTCCGTATTCATTTTGACTATTATTTATGTGTTATTTGTAATATTCTTCACCCCTGATATTTTCATGTTCGGGCATGGGCAGCTGCTCGGCAAATGGATTCTCTTGGTAGTCGTCCATCTTGTTGGCCAGTATGGTCTGCACGGTCTTGTAATTGTAGACACCATAGCTTAGCGCTCGGCCACAGGCCTTTGAAAGGCGGTCATTCCCGACTTTCTTAGCAAACCCCAATATACCAACACAGGATCGGTAGGCCTGCTCGGGATGCTGTTTGCGTTCCAGTATCCGCTGGATCATAAGCTTTACCTCCTGGCTAATAGATTCTGCCCATTGCAGAAAACGCTCAGGAGTCCATTCCGTGATGAAGCGGTGCGTAGTGGCCAGATGTGTACTCTGGGTGGTATATCCATAGGTTGCCCGTTCCCGCAGATGAGATGCGATACGCTCATAGTTATAAAAGACCTCTAGAGCATTCCTAGAATAAAGCATTTTGACTTTCTTACCGATGAAACGGTAAGGTACGCTGTAATAGTGTCGGTCTTCCCCTAAGCACACGTGGCCGTTCTTCATTACCGTAGCGTAATGGAGTTTTTTGAACTCGTAACGGGATACAGGGAGTGCGCCGAGTACAGCGCGCTCAACGTCTTCAAACTGCTGCCTACGGCTGTAGTTACGACCTTTCAGCATCCCATTGTTATGATGTTCCTGATGCTCCTGTATGGCAACATTGAGATCCTTTAGGTTATGATATGTGTTTTTGTGCAGCGGGGCATATATTCTACTGTAGACTATCTTTACTGCTCCCTCCACTAGAGCCTTGTCCCGTGGGCGGTAGGCTCTGGTGGGCAGAACACTGGTCTGGTAGTGATCAGCGAAGTCGGCAAAAGTTTCGTTCAGAGTGGGTTCATACCGGTTACTCTTGGTTACGGCCGCTTTGAGATTGTCTGGAACAATCGCCAAAGGTACACCGCCAAAATAGTGTAGTGCGTTTTCGCAAGCACTTATCAGATCCTCCTTCCCTTGACTTCCTACTGCTTCGACATAGGTCAGCTGGCTAGCTCCCAAAATGGCAACAAATACCTCAACATCCTGTATTTCCCCACTATCAAGATCCACTATGTTGAGCTTCTTGCCTACAAAATCAATGTACATCTTGTCTCCAGCCTTATGGTCTATATGCATAACCGGATTGACCATTGCTTTCCACTGATTATAATAAAAGCAGAACTGGGTGTACTTAAGCCCTTCGGGAAATTCTTGCTGATAGCCTTCCCATAGGATCTTGCGGGTAACACCGGTGCGCTTTAGCTCCTTATCCATCCGCGGAAAACACCGCTGTAGTGCCTGTAGGCGACTGTCAGGTGGCCGCTCATTACTCCTGCCGAACAAATCCTCAAGCTCACGGTCACCAAGAGAGTTTACCTCATCAAAGGTGAAACCGCTGGACTGGAAAGCACTGAGATATCTCTTTGTCGTATTACGCGATACACCTAGCTGAATGGCGATCGACTGCTTGCTGCGACCTTGTTGGTAAAGTTTTAGTATCTGTCTTATCTTGTTCATGCTGATCGTTGTATTTGCCATATCTATAGGAAGTCTTTTCCCAAAAATACGGCTACCGATACAGCCCTTAACTAGTAAACCATGGTGGTCAATTTCGTCCGAAATCACATGGTCAATTTCCGCCGGAATAAGTGGTCAGTTTGATCCGGAATCGGGTGGTCAATATCACCGAAATCTCCACAATGACTGCCGAATGGGAGTTGGATTTGCAGAAAATAGAAAATAACGAAGCAGATGTAGCTGCATTTCAAAGGGAAATAGAAACCTATGCAAAATCTATTACAGATGAATTATTGCAAATTAGCATTACCCACGAAAACCTGCCCCAAATTATTTGCCCGAAATGTAAAAGTCATGGGCTTATTATTCGAGATAAGATTGTCAAATGTCCTGATGAGGTTTGTAATTGGGTACAGTTCCGCAATGTATGCGGTGTACAAATCAGCATAGCTGATATTGAAATACTTTTGAACACAAGTAAAACTTCACTTATTAAAGGAATGAAAAGCAAAGCTGGAAAGAAATTCGATGCTCATATCGTATTGAACGAGGATTGTACTACTTCATTTGAATTTGCCAAAAATAAAAGCTGTAAAAAGTGATGGAAAATAAATGAAAGTCTAAACAAATAATATTTAGACTTTCCAAATCATAGATAACAATTATGTTTACTATTCATTTACCTGACTCACAATATTTGCAGGATTCATTTCGAAATATGCATCTACCACTTTTCCATCTACAATATGGAAAAGATGCATCCATGTATTGGAAATATGTCTATTTGTAGGCAATAGACCGTTAAAGTCACCGGCATGCTTGCCTGTGACAGTACCATACACAGCAATCCATTCTCCATCATTCACAAAATGGGTAAAAGTATGCTTCATTTCACTGAATGCTGAAGAAAACATAGTAAGCATCGCGATATGGCTATTGCCATCAGCAGGAATATGGGACATTGAATTTGTGAAAGAATACTTTTTGTCCATCAGTTTTCTTAGTTCTTGATAATTTCCCGCGTCAACATTTTTATACCATTCTACAACAACTTCTCTATTTGTTTTCTTTTTCTCGCCGACACCTTTAAAACTCATCAAAGATATACTCACAAAAATGGTCATTAAAACTGATAAGTGTCGATGTGCTTTTGAAAATATTTTCATTTTTTTTATCTTATGATTGATTATTGAACAAGTAATTTTAAAAAATTTACTTTACACTGATTTGGTTTATAATATTTGCTGGATTCATTTCAAAATAAGCATCCGAAACCTTTCCATCTACAATATGGAAAAGATGCATCCATGTATTGGAAATAGATTTAGCGGTCGGTGCTATCCCAGTAAAATCTCCGGTATGTTTGCCTGTTACAGTTCCATATACGGCAATCCATTCTCCATCATTCACAAAACGGGTAAAAGTATGTTGCATTTCACTGAATGCTGAGGAAAACATAGTAAGCATAGCAATGTGGGTATCACCATCAGCAGGAATTGGCGACAATGAATTTTTGAAAGAATAGTTAGAGTTCATTAATTTTCTTACTTCATCATAATTGCCAGCATCAACGTTTTTATACCAAGCTATTGAAATTTCTTTATTAGTCATTATAGTATTATTTTAATTTGTTATATTTTTATATTGATATATTTTCTCATAAGATATATAAGAAACTGCAAGTATTACAAGGAACAATAAAGGAAGGAAAATGTATATAATATCATCCCCTTTTGAACCATGAGCAATAGAACCAGATATAAGATTAATGCCAAAACCAGCATAGGCGAATTGTTTTATACCTTTTGGAATTTTTGGAATTAATAAGACTAAAGCACCTAATATTTTAGCGATACCAAGTTCAACTCTAAAATAGGGTGGAAATCCTAAATGTTGAAAGGCTGCTTCGATTTGAGCCGCCGTAAGATATTGATAGGCACTATTGATCATAAAAAGTGAAAAAAAACCAGTAAAAAACCAGTAAATTATTTTTTTTGTTTTCATTTTTTTGAATTTTGAAAAATCTTTGTGAAGCTATGTTACTTCACAAAGAAAAATGACATGGAAATAATATATTTAGAAGGCTAACTTCTAAATGGCTCATTAACAGACGAAGCACCATCGATGACATATTCTGCTCCTGAAATAAATGATGCATCATCAGAAGCTAAGAACGTAACCAATTTAGCAACTTCATCCGGTTGGGCATATCTTTTTAATGGCATTTTACTTGTAAGAAAAGCATGAACCTCTTCGTTACCAAATTCGCCTTTATAGATAGCATCTGTAGCTGTCACAGATGGAGCTATAGAGTTTACCCTGATCTTTCTTGGAGCTAATTCTATTGCAGCAGCTTTGCTATAGGCCGTTAATCCAGCTTTGCTGGCTGCATATATACTCATTCCTGCCATAACAGTATATGAACTTATTGAAGTTGTATGAATAATAGAGGCTCCATCGTTAAGAATTGGAATAAATTTTTCAGTGGTAAATATTGCCCCTTTTAGATTTACGTTTAACGTTTTATCAAAATTTTCTTCTGATACATTTCCAATTGTTTCCTGAAAAGAACCAGCAGCATTCACAAACAACACATCAACTTTGCCATACAGAGAAGTGACAAAACCAACCAATTGATCTATGTCGTCTAGATTTGCCGTATCAGCGCGGAAACCTGTTGCATTTTCACCCAATACTTCGACAGCTTTATCAAGAACCTCTTGATTTCGACCTGTGATAACAACTTTTGCCCCTTGTACTATAAATTCTTTTGCTGTTGCAAGACCTATACCTGCACTTCCGCCACTAATAACGGCAACTTTATTTGCTAGTGTACTCATGTTAAAACTAATTTTAATTGTTTTTCTATTGCAAAATAGAAATTGTTGCTTTACATTTGCAAGTAGTTACACTTTTGTATAGTATTTACAAAAAGTAAACTTAAGTTGATTATCAATTTTTTGTTATGGAAAATAATTTAAAAAAAAATAAAACAAGATGTACTATTGAAGACGTCTTAGATATTTTGGGAGGAAAATGGGCAATGTCAATCATCTACGTTTTGTATGAAGGTAAAATGCGTTTTAAGGAAATAGAACGCGCTGTTCCTAATATAAACACCAGAATGTTAGTAAAAGAACTGAAAAACATGGAAGCTAATAAAATACTTACCAGGAAAGTTTTTGCTACAGTACCTGCTACAGTCGAATATGAATTAACTGAAAAAGGTAGAAAACTACAACCTATTATTAACGACTTAATTGAATGGGGACATGAATTTATAGATTAGCTTTGAGCTTCTTTCGTTCAAATTTCATATGAAAATGTTGTACCTAAATGCGATATTATTTAATTTTGTTGCAACAAGTGTTGTAAATTGGGGTCATTTTTAATACGTTGTATTTCGCTTTCAACAACCCCAACAATGTCGAGCTTAATCTGTTTATAATTAGCTTCAATTTCTTCTTTCATTTTATCTTCCCCATGGTCATCAACAAAGGATAAAATCTGCGGAATCTTTTGATAGACCTTTTGAGATTTGACATATCCATAATATGTCAAATCTCAAAAATATTTAACCTGTAAACTAATATTGAACTTATTACTCTTGTCTTAATGCAGAAGGGGGAATACCAAATTGTTTCTTAAAGACGTAAGAAAAATGTGATAAGTTTTCAAAACCTACATCAAGATAAACCTCTGATGATTTCTTTTTTTTTTCTTTAATTAAGAAATAGGCTTCGTTCAATCTTTTTTGTAACAGCCATTTAGAAGGTGCAACTTCATACACTTTTTCAAAATCTCTTTTAAATCCTGAAAGACTTCGTCCTGTGAGGTAAGCAAAACGAGGAATTTTTAAATTGAACAGATAGTTATGTTCCATAAATGCCTTCAAATCTATTTTTCCTGGTTCTGAAAAATCAAACAAAATATTTTTTAACTCCGGATGCACTTTTAATATAATCAATAGTACCTCTTCTAATTTAAGTTGTACAAGTGGGTCGTTTCTATCCGCTGAAAAAGGAAAATACGGTTCTAAAGATTTTACGAAATTGACAAAAAGCTTATCATTTTTCAATTCAATTACTGGTGGCATATCTGCTTTCCCTACCGCCTGGAAATTATATTTTTGGGCAAGCTTTATCAAGGTTTCTTGGTCGAAAGCAATTGATAGCGATTTGTACTCTCCATTTGATGATGTGTTTTTTACATACTTTGCTAACTTGTTTCTAACGCTAAACCTGAAAGAACCTTGATTAAAGACTTCTTCTGTACGTCCATCATAAACTTTTAACGAGCCTGAAATTTGAAATGCAAAGGCATGTTCGGGGATAAAGTTTTCTCCGTTTACCGACCTGCTAATATAACAGGAAGACATTATTCTGGGTCTATCTTCAATTGGTAACATTCTTCTTGTTTTTTATAGGCAATTTAATGATTTTATAAAAGAATAACACGCCCAACGTAATTATCAGCCAACCGATAAAATGTTGATAGCCTATTGATACTCCTAAAAATAAGAAAGAGAACAAAGCTGTGAGGATAGGTTGGTTATTAGTCATTATTGCGGCTTCAGATGCAGTTAAGTACTTTATACTTTTCATAAAAATCCATCTAGTAAGCAACGTTGCAACAATGGATGTGTATAACACAAACAATACCAGCTTTATGCTTATATCATTAGGAATATGAACGTCAGAAATACCTATTGGTATAAAACATAGCCATCCAAATAAGGTAGAATACATTACTATCGAAGTAGGACTTCCGGAGTGGCTAACTTTTTTTCCGAGAATTGAATATACACAGTTTACAAATGTGGATAGGAATATAAATATATCGCCTTTTTTCAAATTGAAATCCAAGAGAATATTCATATCACTACCCACTAATGTTACTATCACTCCTATAAATGCCAACAAAACGCCAATCACCTTATATAGGGTAAATTTTTCTTTCAGAAAGATACCAGATAAAATAGCTGTTATTGATGTAGCCAATGCGCCTATAAAACCAATGTTTATGGTTGAGGTTGTTTCGTATGCTTTAAACGCAAATAGGTTGCCTAATACTACTGACGTTATCCCCATTATTATCAGTAGTATCAGGTTTTTACCTGTCGGAAAATTTATCCCTTCTTTTTTTATAACTATAGGTACAAGAATAACCAATACAATCAACCACCTGAAAAATAGTAGTGATTGAGGGTTAAAAGATTTTAAAATTTGGCTAAGAAATATCACGTTTGAAGCTGCTGCAATACAATACAAAAGCATTAGCAAAGCTGCTTTGGTTTTCTCGTTCATACGATAAAGTTTTTAGAAAATTAAAACGCGATCACTTTGGGCTCTAAATGGAATTCTATCCCATAAACCCAACCTGTTCTGCCAATTCCTGATTCCTTAAAACCACCAAATGGAGATTTAAGTTCGGTATTAACTGCCTTATTTATGATTACTCTTCCTGAAAACATTTTCGAAGCTACCTTTTTTGCTCTTTCTAAATTATCAGAACTGATATATCCAGACAGTCCATAAACAGTATCATTTGCTATAGCAATCGCTTCTTCTTCTGTGTCATAGGCAATCACTGACAGTACAGGACCAAATATTTCCTCTTTGGCAATTGACATATCAGAAGACACGTTGACAAATACAGTTGGTTTTACATACCATCCCCCTAATCCGTCAGGGTTGCCTAATCCCCCCACTAGCAATTCTGCACCTTCTTCCACACCTTTGCGGATATATGATTGAACTTTATCAAATTGAGGGGCATTAACCATCGGCCCTATAACGGAATCAGTATCGTATAATTTTCCAATTTTTAAGTTATTTACTTCTTGAACTAATAGGGGCCTTATTTCGTCCATTTTACTTCGTGGGACGATTAACCTAGTACCTGCATGGCAAGCCTGACCACTATTGCTAAAAGCTATTTGTAGTGCTAGTGGAATTGCCTTGGACAAATCACAATCATCTAAAAGGATATTTGGCGATTTGCCACCTAACTCTAATGTTACTCTTTTCATCGTATCCATAGCTTGCTTTCCAATAATCTTACCAGTGGAAGTAGAGCCGGTGAACGAAATCATCGAGATATCGGGATGGTTTACCAAGGTAACGCCTGCAACAGCTCCCGTTCCATTTACAATATTTATGATGCCTGATGGTATATCGGCATTTAGGAAACATTCTGAAAGTAATTGGGTTTGTAATGCACTAAATTCACTGGGTTTTACAACAATAGTACAACCGGCTGCAATGGCGGGGGCTATCTTTGCGCAAATATGGTTATAATCAGCATTCCAGGGGGTAATTGCACCAACAATACCCAAAGGCTCTTTTACAATCATTGAATTTCCGTATTCTTTGATAAACTCTAATTCAAACATTGCCTCCTTTGCAGTAAGAAATGCGTGTGCTGCCGCTTTGGTTCGTCCCATTGTAGCGGTTATAGGCGATCCATACTCCAAAATTGCTAAATCATTAAGTTCTTTTTCCTTCTCAATAACGCTGTTATATAGCCTGTCAAGTATTTCCGCCCTTTCCTTTAAAGATGTCCTAGAAAAACTTAAAAATGCAGTTTTAGCGGCTGCAATGGCGGCATCTACATCGTTTTTATTACCTAATTGAACAGTTCCGATTAGTTGCGCCGTTGAGGGATTATATAGGTCCTGGATCTCAGTGCCGATGGATTTTACAAAAATCCCATTGATAAAGTGTTCATTTATCTGCTTCATATCATGATTATTTTATACCACAAAGTTATATGGTTTTGATACGAAGAGCTTTGTTAAATAGCCCAAATTCACTTTGTTTTTTAGCTCGTTTCTTTTATACCATCTTCTCGATCTAGTGAATGATATATTGATGTATAGTCATCGCTATTGTACCAGATGCTGTAACTCAGAATCATTATTGATGCGTTCTATTTCGCTTTCTACAATATTGAGAATATCTAGTTTTATCTGTTTATAGTTCGCTTCAATTCTGTTGAATATATTCTTATTGATGTATTGAATGACGGTCAACGCTGTAATCTTTGTTAAAATTTTGGTCTTGAAACCGTTAAATGATTTGGTGTAATTGCGTCTTACTATATGCAGGCGATGGGCATTAGTTTTCTCGAGTTCAAGGTGCTTATATCGTTTTAAGATTGCAAATTCTTTTTCCTTTCACGAGCCAGTTGAACAATGACAATTACGACAGTAGCAATTCCAAAAATTGGTGTAACAAATAAGAAAGTGTTTCTAGTCCATCTTATTTCTTTTCAGCTTGTTTTAATAAAGAGATTATTTCTTCGTAATGATATAGTTGCGCAAGTTCTAGTGGGGTAAGTCCAGAATGTGAAGTTAAATTTAAATCTGCTCCCACATTGACCAAACATTTTACTGCTTCCAAGTTGTTTTGCCAAACAGCATCATGAAGGGCGGTCATTCCATTGTATAACCCTTGCATGTTGATATCCAACCCTTTTTTTAATTTTTCCTCTTTTTTCTGTGTTAATGCATCAATTACTTTAGGATGGCCTGCATATGCCGCTTCATGTGCGGCGGTAGCCCCCATTAGTCCGTTGAGTAATTGGACATCAGCACCTGCATTTAACAATAAGAGAACAATCTCAACATGACCATCTCTTGCTGCGATACCAAGTGGCGTGTAATCATCATCGTAATTCCCCAGTTTTGGTATGCGTTCATTTACATTTATTCCACAATCAATAAGATTTTTTACAGTGTTAACGTCATTACCTTTTATGGCTTTAATCAAAGTTTGAGATTGGATTGCTTTTTTAAGAGTATGATTGTGTTTTTTAATTATATTAATCATCGAAGGTATACCTATATGTTTAGCAATATCCAAAGCAGATTCATGAAAATTATTTCTAAGTTCAATTCTTGCCCCATTTTCTAAAAGTATTTTAACTGCATCCTGCTGTTTGTAAAGTATTGCATCCATTAAAGCCGAATTTCCAATGATAGGACTTTGTAAATCGATGAAAGCTCCCTTGTCCAATAATAGCTGTATAATGAATGTATTTCCCGATTGGGCAGCTTTGTGCAGAGCTGTAGCCCCCATATTTGGATCAATCGCTAAAACATTTGCCCCCTTAGAAATCAATAGCTCAACCAATTCAGTATGTCCAAAACCAGAAGCTAGCATCAATGGTGTAAGCCCTTTAGAATTTGGTAAATCTACGTCTAAGCCATTTTCTAAAAGCGATTTAACTGTAGCCAAATCATTTTTGTATATAGCATGTTCCAAAGGAGTAGTAGCAGTTTGATTTAACGAAGGGTGGTCATTTGAGATACTTTTCTTCTTTATAACAAATGCCTTCAATTCTTCCATTTTTCCATTTTTGAATCGCCAATTATCGCAATAAGTGTAATGGTCGTAGTTTCCGGTCTTATTTTTTAAACTGATTTCGCCTGTTACAGTTACAAAGTCTCCTTCTTCGGTTATCGTTTCGATATTGAATACAGGTGGCTCTAAATAAACTTCGCTCATATATTCTCGAACTTTATATTTTCCGTTGAGTGTCTGATCGCCTACAAAAACCCATTTGGTATCTTCTGTACAGTAAGCTAAAAAACTTTCGTAATCCCCTTTTGCTACTGCTGCATTAGCATTTTGTAATATGGTTTTATTGCTCATTCTTGTTTGTTTTTTTAATTGATTATTTCTTGTTTGTGCATGTACGGAAGAGATCAGCATAAATGCTGAAATAATACTAAATAATCGATCCATATCAAGTTTTTAAAATTATTTAATAATTTATTTGTTGTAAAAAAGCTATAATTTCACTACTTACAATTTTTGCAGCTTCATGTTGTGGCCAATGTCCAACGTTATCCAATACCACTTGTTTAATCAATCCGGGATGAACTTTTTGAAGATCTTCAAGTGTTGGAATTTCAGGATGAAAAAATCGACATAATCCATCTTTTTTTCCCCAGATATAAAGACTCGGTTGTGTGATTAGTTTATTTTTTAGTTCAGGCATTTCATCAAATGTGGTTTGCATCCCTCTATAATGATTTATTCCCGTTTGGAAACCTGTTTTTTCAAACCAGCTAATTGTTTTTTTTACATACTCATTAGTTGTCCATTCTGGAATATCTACAGGAGAAGACCGAAACATATTTCTTTTTGCATCAACAGGATCCCAACCTGTACCATTTATTGGACTTCCAGAAAGCCAATAAAGAATATTTTTGAGCGTTTTTTCAACAGGTAGATAATCTTTTTCTAAATGGTTTCCCATCATTTCGAAGGCATAATATTTATTTTCAAATCCATTCTTACGCAAAAAGTTCCAATAACTCATATCTCCCCTAGGTGCAAAAGGAATACTTAAACTAACCAATGCCTTGAACCGATCAGGTCGCATTAGCATCGCCTTTTGTGCATGATCTGCACCCCAATCGTGTCCTACCAAAGCCGCCGTTTCAATATTTAGAATATTCAACATATTTATCAAATCGTCAACAATATGCTTGGCACTATAAAACTTGTAATCCGAAGGTGCATAGCTACCTCCAAATCCACGCATGTCCAAGGCTATCGTTCGATACCCAGCATTGGCAAGACTATTCATTTGATTTTTCCATGTTTCTGCGATGTCTGGAAATCCATGACAAAATAGCACCACTCGCCCTTTTCCTTGCTCTATTATCCGAAATGAATGCCCATTGATGCTTAACTGTTTTTCCATAATTGGGTATTCTTTATTTTCTTTTAAATTTTTATTCTTCATCTGATAATCTTTATTAATAACAGTACAAATGTAAAATAGACTTATGCAATTTCGTATATTGGCGCCTAATTGTATGGTACTATAAAAAAGGTAAGTAATGGGAAAAATAAAGGAAACATCCACTAATTTTGAAAATAAAAAGGTTTTGGCAGATGAATGTTCTGAAGCATATGCAGCAAACATTATTGGTGGACAGTGGTCATTGGTTATTTGTTCTTGGCTATTAAATGGAAAAATGCGTTTTGGTGAATTAAAAAAATCTATACCAAATATTACTGAACGTATGCTCACTTTACAATTACGAAAACTTGAAGAACATCATGTTATTACAAGGACCGTTTATGCAGAAGTTCCTCCGAAAGTAGAGTATGAACTCACTGAAATAGGTTATGAATTAAAACCGATTATCCGCCAAATGGAAAAGTGGGGAGAGCGTCACAAAAATCTAAAAGTTAAATAAGTTGAATTTTCTTTATAAAATAATGGGACAGTAACGACGTCACAAATTTTCAACACCGCTACCATAACTATGGGATACTGTTAAAAGAAGGAGGCCTTACACTTAACTCCGTGCATATGCAAATGAAAAATTAGTAGATAGATATCATGTAATGAGCAGCATTGATTTTGATTTACTTCAGGTACGCTTTGTATATAGTCTAAGTGTTACCAATACAACTAATGTTGCTGCTAAGTATAACATGGCGGGACTGTAAAAATAGATTGCACCAGCCAATAACGGAATAAGTACATTATTTGCCGATTGGAGGCTTTGATTTATACCTTGCACTTCACCTTGTTTATTTTCGTCAACAGACTGTGACAATTTTCCGTTGTATATTGGTTCGAATAAACCTGATCCGCAAATAATACAGATAAGGGCAAATGAAATGATAGTTACCGAAGATATGAATGTGCTGACTATAATTAATCCTAGACCTAAACCAAGAATAATTAAACCTGTTATTCCAATATTTTTATCGCTGAAACGTTTCAGTAGCCAAGGCAATATTATTGCGCGAGTAATTATATCACAGACCCCGACTATCGTTAGTATAACTCCAATAAATTCAGGTCCCCATTTATAAACATCCTTAAGAAAAAGAATAAAATTGAACTGGAAAATACCTAAGCCTGCATAAAATAATATACCTACTAATAGCAATATTTTAACCGCTTTTAAACTGAATATATTTTTAAAATGCGAAAACGTATTAAAACTGTTAAGAGAAATTCGTTTAGTTCTCTTTTCCGGAGCAAGGGATTCCGGTAGAAAAAAATAAACTGCTAGGCATGAAATGAGTATGAGTGCTGCAGTAACATAAAACGGAAATGCCAAATCAATGCTTCCCAGCAGCCCGCCTAATGCCGGGCCACCCAGTTTTCCAATCCCCATAGCAGAACCTATATAGGCATACCATCTAACCCGTTCTTTGGGTTCAGTACTGTCTGAAATATAAGCAAATAATGCACTAATATTCCCTGCCGTAATCCCGTCAATAATACGTCCAAGAAAAAGAATCCACAATGCCCCGCCTATACCAAACAAAATATATCCGACAACTGAACCTAATAAGCTGATTGTTAAAACTATTTTTCGTCCATACCGGTCACTTAATACCCCTAAAATCGGGGCTGCAAAAAATGTACAGGCCGCAAATACAGATACAAGCGCACTCATGCCAATAACAACTTTTTCAGGAGAAAGATATTGGCCAACTATAAAAGGGAGCAACGGCAGAATTATAGACAGGCCGATAGAATTCATTGCTACAATTCCTATTATGACCCATAATTGCTTTTTTGATTTCATCTGATGTGATAGTTACTTTATTCCAAAAGCATGTAACATTTTCTCCATTGCACCTGCCGAGTGCATGTGTTCTCCGTTTTCCAGTGACTGTTTTGCTGCCGCTGATGCTCTTTTACGCATATTGAATTCATAGGTAGAAATGGCTTCCCGCAAAGTGTCGAATTGACCTGATGTTAAAAATTCGTTTAATTCCAAAGCATCAAACATAGAAGTGTTTGCACCTTCTCCGGCAAAAGGAGGCATTACGTGCGCAGCATCTCCCAATAATGTAACGTCAGGCTTTGATTCCCAGGTTTGATCTAAGGGCATACAGTAAATTGGACGTGGAATAGCTGGTATTTCCATATGTTCAAAAATACCGTACCAGATACTGCTCCAGTCACTATACTCTTTTTTGAACCATTCCAGTAATTGTGCTTTATTATAAAAATCCAAACTGCTATTTGCAACCCAATTTTCATCTTGTTTAAAACTTATATAAAAACCCAGACCCCCAATAAACTTCTGACCTCCAAGAACATTCTTTCCGTCTCCGAAAGCCATTACTTTGCCACCGTTAAGCAATTTATAAATATGTGGCGTTACTTCTTTAGCATTTTGGATATTGATTTCAAGCATTGTAATACCCGAATAAAAAGCCTTAATATCAGTAATATACGGGCGGATCTTTGAATTAGCACCATCTGCTCCCACAACCAGATCTGCATAGACAGATGCACCATTTTTTAGATTTAATAACCAGCCTTCGTTTTGTTTTTCCATTGATATAAAATGACTATCCCAAACAACTGTTTCTGGCGCTAAAGAGTCTAAAAATATTCTTCGTAACGCACCACGATCTATTTCAGGTCGAGACACTTCTGGTTCAGAACCTTTAATCATGATATGATTGTGGTCACTATAGATTATCTCTGCTTTTTCATTAATAATAATTTTTTTATCAGCATTCTGACGAACATTCTTTGTAAAGGCTTCTACTAAATCAGCCTTACGGATAGCTTGCCATCCCGAATTTTCATGCATGTCGAGTGGGGAACCCTGAACCCGAGCATCCTTGTTTACATCTCTTTCGTATACTTTGACATTCACACCTTTAATTTGTAAAAGTCTTGCTAAAGTTAAACCTCCAGGGCCGGCGCCAATAATGGCAACTTGTTTATTTTCTAGTAACATGATTTTATGTTCTTTAATGACTATACAAAATTATTAAGTATATTAGAGATAAAATAATCATAATAGACATAGAAATAGCTGTAAAAGACTTTCATGAACAGTATAAAACATACAGAACCAAAGGTATTAAAGAGTTTTGCCCAGTTGTTGGGTACAAAGATGAATAACTGGAAGTTAGAAATTCCTGAAAAATTTGGCAAGGGCTATTGTTGGGGCTACGTGTTTAATGAACATATCCGAATGTTGATTTTTAACTATAAACTCCATGAAAATATGGTCATTGAAAATCCGGATATTAATGAAACGGCAAGGGTAATCTTATTTAAATTTCAAAATATTTTTCCGGACACCGAAAGCTTGCCAGAAGATATACCCTCCATGACAACACCTTCGGTTTTAATTGCTACGAGAAGTCTCAACACAGATATTACTATTCCCGTGCATACCAATACAGCCACCATTAATATAGAAGTAGATGCAGGATATTTGAGGGGGTTATTTGAACTTCCTGATCAATCGCATCTATTGCAAAATTTGCTGGAAAATACACAGCCTTTATTATTCGAACAAATGATTTTTCCTTCTTTACAGAAAATTGTGGATGAAATTGTGTCTGATTCCAGCAACCAAATTTTTAAACTATTTTTTCTGAGGTTAAAGGCCGAAGAACTCGTTTGCCGCTTGTTGATGGAACTAGAAAAACGGGATATGAAGCAAATTTATACTTTAAATGCCAATGATATTGAACGCATATATCAGGTTAAGAAACAAATGCTCGAAAGCCTGGACAAGCCGCCCTTAATTAAAGAGCTAGCCTTAGCTGCAAGTATGAGCCCCACCAAATTAAAAAATTTATTTAAGCAGATTTTTGGTAACAGTATTTTTAGTTATTATCAGGAGTTTAGAATGAAAGAAGCTAGCCGGCTTTTAAAAGAGGGCGCCCTATCTGTCTCCGAAGTAGGATATAAATTAGGCTTCTCTAATTTAAGTCATTTTTCTAAAGTTTTTTTTTCGCATATAGGTATTAAGCCTAAGCAGTACAGTAAAATGCATGTAATAAAAACACCACCCAAAATTTAATATCTTGGCTATTTAAATAGAATTTCAAAGACATTTTGTAACTCCCATTTTTTATCTCATCGCAATTAATTTTAAAAATGACAAAATATTTGAAGATATGTTTTACACCTGATTCACCAAATGCTGCAAATCAGGATCGTTATTGATGCGTTCAATTTCGCTTTCTACAATATTGAGAATATCTAGTTTTATCTGTTTATAGTTCGCTTCAATTTCATCTTTCATTTTATCTTCCCCGTGCTGATCCGTAAAGGATAAAATCTGCGGGATTTTTTGATAAGCTTTCGTTTCGGAAGCCACTTTTTCATTATCCAACACAATTTCAGCATGAAACATTTTCTGTTCGATGCGTTCATCGAAGTTGTCCGCTACTGCTCCGACAAACATACCCTGTGTGAGCATGGATATTTTGGAGGCAGGAATTAAGCTATCCATTTGGGTGGATATAGATGTGGATTTATCATTGCGATTTATCGTAATGCTTTGGCGTTTCTGCAAGACCTTACCAAACCGCTCACTTAGGTTTTTTGCTGTTTCCCCTAAAACTTGACCGGAAAAAATATTACCAACGGTGTTTTGGATGACCTTGCTTTCCTTGTCGCCGTAATCCCGTGTTAACTGCGAATAGTCTTGAAATCCCAAGCACACCTATACCTTATTGCTACGTGCTGTTGCGATAAGATTGTCCAGTCCTCGGAAATATATCGTAGGCAACTCGTCTATGATGACGGAACTCTTTAACTGTCCTTATCTTATTGATAAGTTTTACAATCCTCGAATTGTACAATCCTAAAGCGGACGAATAGATATTTTGAGGGTCGGGGTTATTCCCGACACAAAGTATCTTCGGCTCTTGGGGGTTGTTGATGTCCAGTGAAAAATCATCCCTCGTCATTACCCAATAAAGCTGTGGCGAAATCATCCGTGACAATGGAATTTTCGCCGATGCTATCTGCCCCTGCAACTGGTCTTGCGCTCCGCCTTGCCACGCATCCATGAACGCTGAAAGGTAGTTTTCCAGTTCGGGGTACGAGGTTAATATCGTGAATATGTCCGCATATTTTTTGTTCAGAAATTCAATAGCGTGTGGGAAAGTACAATACTTTCCGTTTTCATAGATTTTCAGATACCAAATGATGGAAGCAAGCAATATAATAGGACTTTCCACGAAAAAATCCCCTTGCTTACTTATCCACGTTTTGTTGAGGTTAAGCATGATGGTATATGATGCTTCGTAGGCATCGGATATATCCGTCATAAAGTTTGGGTTGAGCGGATTGCATCGGTGGCTTCGGCGTGGGTCATCGAAGTTGATAACATAAAATTTGGGCTTTACCTTATATTTATCGGAATGTTTCAGCAAATGGTTGTAGGCAATCCTTGAAAGGTCGTCAAACTTGAAGTCGTAGATGTACATCGCAAATCCTTTTTCGATGTGTTGCTTGATGTAGTTGTTTACGATGGCGTAGGATTTTCCGGAGCCGGGAGTACCAAGTACCATCGAGGCTCGAAAAGGATTGACGACATTAACCCAACCATCATTCCATTTGCCTTTATAATAAAACTTCGTAGGGAGATTGACGGAGTATTCATTTTCCATCAGACGGGTTTCCTGTTGGAAACTCTCGTTTTCATTATTGAAAACATCGTCCATCAGATTGTTGCGGAGTAGTCGGCTCATCCATACCCCTGCCATGAGCAAAGCTATATATCCCAAGCCTGTTGTAAGGATATAAAGCGATGTAGCAATCCCTGCCGACAATTTCAATAAGGGTGTGTTCAAAAAGAACAGCACAAAGCCAATGGCTAGGGCAGTGTAAATCTTAGCCCATGTTATCTTTTCATCCTTTACGCCCTTATTACCAAGACAGCTTAACGTCAATAATACCAGTGCAAAAATCTTGGTGTAAAGCGTGTGTTCAAATAGCCCTGCGGTACGGTTAAAATTGGTCAATATCTTACCGATAATTTCCAGTGTCCATCCCCGTTCGGCAAAGAACCCGTAACAGAACCAGTAAAAGTGCATCAGTACCAACAGAATACTTACGGCACGCATAAAAGCCATGATTTTGGCTAATCCTCTCAAATCGTCTTCTCCTTGCATAACAAAAAAATTTAGTGATGCAGGGAATTTAGAGGCTATTTAAAAGCACTTACACAAAGGGGGGGCGGATGGCTTTTGGTGGCTTAGTTTGACATGCTTTAATCACCAAAATAGAGTGATTCGAGGTTTAAGCTGTTTTTTAAAATTCTAAGTCTTTCCAATCAGTATTATGAACTTCTTTATTATTGTCAACCCGATTTTCAATAGCTTCAATAAACTTAATTGTACTTGAAATGTTATTGAATATCAATACACTCTCCTCGTAGTTCAATATAGGGTTGTCGTGGGCAAAACTTCTGTTGTTCCTAATATCGTTGAATGAATCAAGATTACTAATGGACGTTCTCAATATTCTTTGGGACATTTCAGATTCAACATGATTACTTATAATCAAAAATTTCACATATTTACCAAATAAGCTATGTAATGCTTCATCTTGTAAATATGAAATGTTGTGTTTTTTACATAGCTCTCTAATATATTTCATTACGAAAGTATGTAATCTATCAAGTGCAATTTCCGGCAAATTTTTATCAATACTATCTTTTATAGACTCTGATAGTTTTTTGAAATCTAAATCCTCAACGTTTGGTTTGATAGCATTAATATCATTTACAATATTGCCCTTTAATCGCTCTGCTATTTTTTGACATTCCTTATAAAGTTCTTCTTTCAGGTCAAATTCATCATCCTCCATATTAAACCAAGAGCCTGTTTTTCTTTCTTTTAAATACTCTAAATGATGGCTCAGAAGTTCGCTTAACAGTTTCCCCACAGTATAATCTTCTTCGACTTTAATAAATTGTCTTAGTCGATTTGCTTTAGAGTTGGAGGCGTAGTGATACTTTTCATCATCAATATCTAAATCAACAGCATCTGATATGAATTCTCTAAACGTTCTGTCACTAAAATTTGAAACGTAACCTGAACTCATATCCAGAAATTTTTCAATCTTATTCTTCTCTTGAAGTTTTAAATCTGCCATGTTTTTTTGCAATGAGTTGTATTTTTTATAGGTACGAATTTAACGAATTAAAAATTAGTTTAGTAAAAATATATAATCAATCATTTAATAGTTAGAAGCTGTCAGTTCGCTCTGAACTGGTGACTGTTGCGTTTCTTCTTTTTCTTCATACGGTTGGCAAATTCCTGTTCCTCGTAGTCTTCGCCCTGTGCCTCCGGCAGTAGCCCACCCAATCCGTCTATCAACAAATCATCGTTCGACTGTCCTTTATTCAGAAAGTCAAAAAGTGCATGGGCCTCCTCTTTCTCTACGGTGTTGCTCGTGGTCGATGGCTGATTTTGTGTGGATGTTTTTTCGGCTTCTTGGCGTTGCCCGATTGCCTGCACGTTCCACCAATCATTAAAGACATTAGCCGAGAGGTTTTTGCCCAAAGCTGAACCGTTACAAACGGTACGGCTTTCGTGGTCGATAAAAGTCATACCATATATACGCCCCTCATCGTTGCGCCGTACCACGGTATTGATACCCTGTTCCAATAATTGCTTTTTAAAATCGTTTTCATTAATGGCGGTGTGCATTGCGACTTCAATAGTGCTTTTGAGGACGGCTCTTACAGGGTCGGATTTCATTTTCTCCTTAGCTGTTGCGAATTGGTTTTGCAGTTCGTCCAGTCCTGCCTGCTTGCCGAAAAGGGATGCCTTAAAAGGATTGCTCGCTTTTTCTCCCTGGTCGTTTAGTGCAAAATAGACAAGCCCATTTTTGGGCTGTCCGTGCAATTCCCCTTTGACTTCCTCGGCGGTAATATGGAAAAGTGAAAGCAAGGCGTTGTATGCTCCGAGGCTTGCGTACCCGTAATACTTCGGCAGGTGTCGCACCACCGAAGCGATTTGGCTCTTAACGTCTCCGGCTCTGTAATCCACCGGACGGAATACCTGCTCGTTTCCCGTGCGCTGTTTCTCCGTGGCAGGTATCAGATTATACGTTTGTTCCAAATCCCGACAGATTGCCATTGAACGTGGATGGTCGTAGCTGTCCGGTAGTTTCTTCCCGTCCAAACCCACACAGACCGTTACGATATGGATATGGGTACGCTCAATATCGGTATGCTTGAAAACGATATAGGGTTGCTTGCCATACCTCATACGCTCCATATACTCCTGCGCCATTTCCACGAACTGCCCATCGCTGACCCTATCCGCAGGATCAGGGTTCAGCGATATGTGGCGCACTGGCTTTTCTGTTCTGATATTTGCGGACAGATACGGCTCAAAACACTGGTACAGGTAGCTTGTCGAATAGGTACTATCCAACGTTTCGGGTATTCTATTCAGTAACAGAACCTGCCCGTTTTCACTGTCAATTTTCTTTTGGTTATAGGAGATAGCCCCGTATAAATTCTCACCCTTTCCAATTTTTGCTATCATCTCTTTCCTTTTTGATTATATTAAATATCACGAATTTTCCTCTTCGATAAAAAAAGCTTATTATTGTAATAAAATCGTATAATCATGACCAGATTTTTTACCTTTTTTATCGTTGTTTTATTGTTTTCCTCTATTACCAGTTGTGAAAAGTCAGATGACACTTCCCCTGCATTAAATCTGAGTGGGACTGAATGGCAGATGTCTAATGAGGAATTTGGTGTCAATCTTCGTTTTATGAACGATAGTGTCTGTGCTATTACTACAGGTGCTACTGATGGTAGATTAGGAGTAAATTATTCTGAATACACCTACAAAAGAGCTTTTGGGATAGATTTGATGATATTAAACCACTCTACTGTAGAATATACTGTTAATTTTTTGGATAGCCATAATCTCCAATTGAGCCGTTCGGTTGAAAATAAAAGTGTAGACCCCATCGTTTTGGAAAAGCTTAAATAATAAAAATTATCCTAAAGACTTCTTTTTTCGCTATCATCCTATCCGTGTTTTTGCAGGTGATCTTTTTCAAATTCCTGTGTTAGCTCAATCACTTTGCGGCACAAGTCCGCCATTTCTGCCGTCTGCTTTTCCAGTTTAAAGAGGTAAGCCGATGCCTTTTTCTCCGAGAAATTGCGGTAAAGTATCTTCACGATTTGGTTGTAGTTCACGCCAACCGCTCTAAACTGGCTGTAAAAATTGGTTAGCCTCGTATGAAAATCGACTGCATCCATATCAATTTTTACGGTCTTGATTGGCTTCTGAAAGATGCAGGCTGTAATGAAATGTGCCATTACTTTCATTCCCGATTGCTCGAACAACGTAAGGAACTTTGCATTTTCTTCGTCCGTAAGACGAAATACATAACGGTGGATGCTTGGGTCTGCTTTAGGCTTGCGACCACCTCTGTTTGTTCGATTTCTTCTGTTGTCTTCCATATCTAAATCCATTAATAACCGAGCTTCAGCGAGCTCAACTTTAGTTAATTAACATAAACCCCGACTTCGGAGGGTGTTTACCAAGCCCCCTGCAAGGGCAAGTGGTTTTGAGGCACGAAACGGGTTTCGAGTGCCTCAAAACATAACTTGCTCTGTTCGGGTGAACAGAAAATCCGTCCGCCTATCGGCGGATACGGATTGGATAAAGCGAAAGAAAAAACGGCTTTGAGCCGTTCCACCCTTTAATGCTATATCCTAATAATTTTTCCATCCACCTTTTGCATTTAAGTCCTTACAAAGTAAGGGTAGCTTTTCCAAAGCATTACCCTATCGCTCCCGACCAAACATTGCCAACAAATGCCCCAGACTACCGCATTAAAAGAGTGCATCGGAATAACCTGCTTCTTTGCGCTATCAGTCACGCAAGCCTGTTTGCAAGCATCCGCTCCCGATGACAAGGCGGAATGACAGAGCGCAGGAAAGCCGGAACGCATGACGGCATTCCAAACGGCAGGCAGACCGGACGGCATGAAAGCTATCCCGTAGCCATTCCAACAGGCAGGACGACAGGCAAGCCATCGGTCTTGCCTATATGGAAGCCGGAATGACGGCACGGCTGATTGAACGAATGAGGGCAAGTCCGACAGACGAAATTGTATCAAGACTGCCGGACGGTGTGCAGGGATGACAGCCCTGTTCCATGCAGGACGGCAGGCAGTACACGGAAAATAGAAACTTAAAAATAGAATAGAAATGGAAGCAACAAACAGGACAAAATTCATTGCTTTTTCAAGCCAAAAGGGAGGCGTTGGAAAAAGTACATTTACAACCGTAACGGCAAGCATACTCCATTACCAAATGGGGTATAACGTAGCCGTCTTTGACTGTGACTATCCACAACACAGCATCTGCCAAATGAGGGAACGGGATTTGAAAGCGGTCATGCAGAACGAGGTGCTGAAAAAACTGGCGCATCGCCAATTTTCCACCATCAATAAGAAAGCCTATCCGGTACTGCAAAGCAAGGCGGACAATGCGTTAACGGATGCGGAAGCATTTATACAGTCTTCGGCTGTTCCCGTGGATATGGTCTTTTTCGATTTGACGGGTACGGTGAACACTTCGGGTTTGCTGAATACACTGGCAGGTATGCACCATATCTTTTCGCCCATCACGGCAGACCGTGTGGTCATGGAAAGCACATTGAGCTTTACCAATGTGCTGACCAACGTCCTTATGAAACACGGGCAGACTTCTATCGAAACCATACGGCTGTTTTGGAACATGGTCGATGGCAGGGAAAAATCGCACCTGTACGAAATCTACGGCAACGTCATTAAGGAGGTCGGACTGCAAGCGATGGAAACACGCATTGCGGACAGCAAGCGTTTCCGCAAGGAAAGTGAAGCAACGGCAAAGACCGTCTTCCGCTCCACGCTGTTACCTCCCGATAAAAGATTGATGAAAGCCTCTGGCTTGGATTTGTTCATCAGTGAATTTCTAAGAACCGTTAACCTGTAACCGCTATGGACAACGAAAACAAGAAAAAGCCGAATGCCCCGATTGACGAGGCATATCTCATGTCCATTATGGCAGGCGAAATAAAGAAGCCCCAACAGGCGGTAGCTCCCCAAGAGCCGAGCGCAGAGCCTACAAAGGAAACGGCTACGGAAAAGCCCGTAGCCAAAGAGCGTACCCGACAAAAAAGGGCTTCCGGCACAGGCTATGGTGAGCGTTTTCTCAACAGCCATACCATGACACGTCGTGGCGATAAGAGCATCTACATCCGGCAGGAATACCACGAACGGCTTTCCCGTATCGTGCAGGTTATCGGGAAAGATAATATACCCCTATATGCCTATTTGGATAATATTCTCGAACATCATTTTGAACAGTTTGAAAAAGCCATCACCGATGATTTCAACGATAAGTTTAAACCCATTTTTTAAAGTATTCGATTATGAACAAGACACAGCAAAAACAACCGGAAAAGGTATTGCGCAAAGCGCATTACAAATCGGCATTTTTAAGACCGACAGGGGTCGTGGCAAGGTGCGGAAAATCGGTCTATATAAGCCCCGATTTTCATAAGAAATTATCCCGTATTGTCTTTCTGCTCGGAGAGGGAGAAATTACGCTTACCGATTACCTGCACAGTGTACTGAAACACCACTTTGAGGAGTTCGGAGACGAAATAAAGATTATCTACGCCGACAAGCAAAAGCCAATATTATAGCTATGGAAACATTGATTGTAATATGCCTTATCATCGTCATCATCCTTTTGCTGAAAGATAAGGTGGTCATCCATAAGAACGTCCACAGGAAAATAAAGCCGGAAAAGAAAAGTTCAGACCTGCCGGATATTATGGGGTTTCCGAAGCCTGTGGAACGCCACACCTTGCCACCGAATGCCACAAAGAGACAATCGGGCGAACGTGACTGGATAGTGGATAATTTTGGAACAGAAACCTACGGGATAGGTTTAGGATTGGAAAATCCGCAGATTGAGGGAGAGCCGGATGAAGATTTCGGGAGTATGTCCGATTTTGAAAATGAGGAAGACGAATGGGATGAATACGGGTTTGAGGACAGCGACAATGAGTTTGCTACAGGGGTTACCTTTGATGAACTGACGACCGTGGGGGCATGGTTGGAGCAAGATGCACCAGAGCCTGCCCTTCAACAGAAAGCGGTGGATATAGTTCAGCGATTACAGGGAACGGAATTGTTCGGTCTGCTCGAAAACTCAATGGAGGGGGCTTCACGGAAGATTGCAGAATTGTTGGATAAGAGCCTCTCCGCTGGAACGGATTTCAGTTCTCCCGATTTGCGGAAAAGTGATTTGGAGGATTTCGACATCGGGGAGTTTGTGTAAGCAAACTCCCTTTTGTTATAAGAGTTTTTTTTAATTCTAGACAATATTCACAATGTCAGCGCATAATAAAGTTAGCGCTGAGTTGAGCAAGTTCTCAAACCTAGTTGTTAACGGCAATCTTAATTTTTGCAAGAGTTTAAATTAGTTTATCACCATCTTTGCTCCATCGATATTTTATGAATTGTGAAAATTCATCTTCATCAGCATGTTCTAAAACAATTACTTGTGGTTTATAACCACATTCTTTATCAATATTAGCAATTTCATTAGATAGTACTTTGAATATATTTTTCACTTGAAAAATGTTATCATCTACTTTCATTTGCTCATTTTCAACTTCTTCATCCAATTGTTTGTAAATTTTAGGAAAATACACTTGACTTGGTTGATCCAAAACTAAAATTGATGGTATTTTACAAGTTGTAGTAGTACTATGCAGATATAAAAAACCTAAAAATGCTGATAAATGAATAGCTAACCAGTTTGAACCACTTCCCATTTCTGAAAGAAGAATGTTTTCTTTATTATTTAGATTGTATGTTAAGCTAAACTTTTCCAAATCAAAAAGAATTCTTCCTGGTTTAAACTCCTCCTCAAAATCAAGCAATTCACAAATTGCACTCATCTTTTCGCTTAATTTTATTTGTGCCTTTTGTATCTCTGCTTTTAAGTTGAAGCCTGCGAGTTTATTTTTGAGATCTTCAATTTCTACTTCTAGTTCTGAGTAATCATTTGAGTTGTTTGACAAAAGTTTGTTCCTCTCAATGAGATTTTGAGCATTTGCTTCAGTTCGACCTTTTAATAATAAGTTTCTTTCATATTCATTGTTGGTGTTGAATTCCTTTAAAACTTGTTTGTTTAAATTTTCAGCCTTAACATTTAGCTCTTTCAACTCTTTTTTCAGAGTATCTCTTTCTTTTCGAAGTGATGCATTTTGATATGAAGTATCAACTACATAAGTACCTATTTTTTCAAATTCATCCTCTAAAATTTGATTAGAATCTTTAATCACAGAAATTTGATCCGTTATCGCATCTACCTCTTGATCACAAAGAGGACAATGAACTTCACTAATAGTGGTCTCAATAGACGCTAAGGATTTTAATCGATTAATATTTTGGGAATAGTTTCTAGAAATATCATTATTAGATTTAATTGTAGATAACAAATCTAATACAATATCTAAATCCTTCTTCTTTTGGAATATTAAATTATCCACTTTTCTCAATTCCTCATTAAGATTCTGGTCACCCACTGAATTAACATTGGCATTAGGCAGATCTTTAACAAGCTTTTTAAGATCAGGCAAAGTAATCTCTTCAGACAGTTCTTTGCCTATTGATGTATAATAAAGTGATACTATCCCATGAAGATCCTCTCTTAACTGACCGTTACTGATTTTTAATTTTTCATCTAACTTTTTCCTTTGATTTAGTTCTTTTTGTTTGCTTTCAAGGGTTCTCTGTAAATCAAAAAAATCTGCATTTCCCCACCCCATTAGTATGGGATAATCATCAATGGTTTTCTTTCTCTTATAAAAATCGTCGAATCTATAAAAAAGACTATGCTTATTTGCAATTAGGTTTTGGTGCTGAAATAAAAATGGCACAAAACTACGCATTGTTACTTTCCCACCTGATTTTCTTTTATCTTCTTCTTCGTCAATTCTTGTGTCCAAAACAGAAATTCCTATATGTTTCTCAAATTCTCGTTTAGCGTCATCTAAATCGGTTAGTTTTTTGTCGCTGAAATATTGTATGGAGAAATCAATAAGAAACTCCGAATTTATTTCAACACTAAAATACATTTGATTACTGCTTTTTCTTCTTCCTATAATCAGATGTTTTTCTTTAATCTTAAGAATTATACAATATATATCTGTCCAGTCTGTTATAATTCCTTTTGGTATAGTTGATCTGCTTGCAAATAAACAATAGTCTATTATTTCAATAATTGCACTTTTACCTGTTTTAGAATCACCAGAAATAATATTTAATCCTTCATCGAATTTTAATGTTCGTAATTCCCCATTATCTTGAAAAAGAAATATATTTGATATTGACGCTTGCATAATCTATAGGTTAAAAAAAATTGTCTTATAATCTTCTTTTGATAAAATTGACCCTAAATTAAAGGCCGCTTTATAATACTCTTTAAGTATGTTGTTTTTTTCTTCTGTATACGTGCTTTTCAATTCATCCTTTAGAATTAAGTAGTCAGAAATTTCTATATTATGGATATTTGACAAAGTAATCAAAGCCTCTTTTGTTTTCTTCTTATAATTAGCTAACAAGTTTTCGATAACAACTAATTCTATTTTGACTTCTGCATTTAAAAGTGTGTTAAATGTACTTTTTGATGTGCTTCTTACAAGTTTGTTCTTGATTGTATCATTGTAAAGCATAGGGAGAACGTAATAGATTACAATATTGTTTTTTAATGTAGGGTTTATTTTTAGAATTTCCTCATAAGCCTCCTCTGACCTAACGTAATCTTGAAATGCTTGATGCAAATCGTTTTTCTTTATGGATATTGCATTCAATTTTTCAATGAATTTGTAGCCTTTCGTCAAGTTTGCATCTTCTCTTCTTGGCTCCTTAATCAATGGAAAGGGAGTATAATCTTTGGTGAATTTTGACAAACTAAATTGCAAATCTGAATTGAAATCAGTAATATTAATCTCCCATTTATTCGAATTATCAATAGCCTTTGTAACCAAACTTTGAATAAGCACACCAATAGCGGCCTCTCTTAAATTATCGGGTATTAATTTAAAAACAGAGTGCTCTTTTAGTTGAGCAAATTTTTGATCTACTGTAGGTTCATCACTATTAATAACAAATTTTTCTAAAATCCCTAACAACTCTGATTTAGATATATTTTTGGTATTGAAAACCTCCTCTTTAAATGGTTTAGAAGTAGCTGAAATAGGATGATTATTGAGTTTTCTATACTTTGCATTTTTTGTGAGCTGATTCCAACCGTGAAAAATACTATCATTATGGATTTTTTGGGTAGTATGAAGAATAAACCTGTCATTAGCTTTTAATTTGTCACATTCAATAACAAGATTCTTTAATGTTTTCCAAACATCAACAGAATTACTAGTAAGATTCGATTCACCCTCATGATGTTTAACTTCAACAGATTCACTTCCATATTGAACATCTCCATAACACTCTATGTAAACATACTCTCCATTTTTAGCGTTTAGGCAATATTCTAATGCAACTAACTTTTGATATTCAAACCCTATTTGTTTTTTTGTAGAATCGTTGCTAAAAGTATCGCTCATATTTATTGATATCTAAGTTTATTATAAGTTTGTCGATAACTACTAGTAAGCTTTGTAAATAATTATGCCTATTGAAAAGCCGTTGTATTTTTTCTCATAAATACATAAGTAATCTACCTTTTTAATGCTTGTAAAGCGTTTTTTATCTTCAGTAGCTAAAATACAGAAAAAAACAATGTGAATCCCTTTAACCCTCGTTAATTTCAGAGTTGTGTTAAAAAGAACCTTTTAGATATTTAATTTTCAAAAACGTTCTCTTTAAACTTTTCTTCTTTTATATTTTTTCAAACGAGAAACGTCATTCCCTGCCAATTAATTCCACTGATTTCCACTTTACCATAACGCTTCGATTTCCATAAGACTTTTGTTGCGAAAGCCCGCAAAGAGCGGGAATTAGTAACAGTTTAATTCAGTTAAATCATGGAAAAACAAAGCAAAAAAGTGTTGCTGACAGGCGTTGCGCTCCTGTCGGCATTCGGTGTGTTCGCACAGGGCAACGGCTCGGCAGGTATCACCGAAGCCACGCAGATGGTGACATCCTATTTTGACCCTGCGACCCAATTAATTTATGCGATTGGGGCTGTGGTCGGGTTAATCGGTGGCGTAAAGGTGTACAACAAATTCAGTAGCGGTGACCCCGATACAAGCAAGACTGCGGCGTCGTGGTTTGGGGCTTGTATCTTCCTGATCGTAGCGGCGACCATTCTCCGTTCATTCTTCCTTTAATCCGAAAACCTATGAGCAATTACAATATCAATAAAGGTATCGGTAGAACGGTCGAGTTCAAAGGGCTGAAAGCACAGTACCTGTTCATCTTCGCCGGAGGCTTGCTCGCTGTGCTTATCCTCGTGATGGTCATGTATATGGCAGGTGTAAACTCCTATGTGTGCCTCTTCATCGGGGCAGGCGGCGCATCGCTCATCGTGTGGCAGACATTCGCACTGAACGGCAAATACGGCGAACATGGATTGATGAAAGTCGGGGCAAAGAAAAGGCATCCGAAATACATCATCTGTCGCAGAGCCGTACACCGCTATCTGAAATGCACCGCTAAACCCAACACCCTATGAGAAATACAGCAAAAGCCACAACGTTGGAGAGCAAGTTTCCATTACTGGCGATGGAACACAATTGCATCATTTCAAAGGATGCGGACATCACGGCTTGCTTTCGAGTACACCTGCCGGAACTGTTCACGGTAGCACCACCTGAATATGATGCCATCCATTCGGCATGGCACAAGGCGATCAAGACCCTACCGGACTATACCATTGTCCACAAACAGGACTGGTACATCAAGGAAAGTTATGCGCCGGATCTTTCACAGGAAGACCAGAGTTTTCTTGCGAAATCCTATCAGCAACATTTCAATGAACGTCCTTTTCTGAACCATTACTGCTATCTCTTTTTGACCAAGACGAGCAAAGAACGGATGCGGATGCAGAGCAACTTTAGTTCGCTCTGCAAAGGCGTACTAATCCCGAAAGAAATTAGGGATAAAGAAACCGTCAGAAAGTTCATGGAGACGGTGGCACAGTTTGAGCGGATTATCAATGATAGCGGTTTTGTAAAACTGGAACGCCTGACCGAGGATGACATCATCGGAACGGACGAAAAACAGGGTCTGCTCGAACAGTACCTCACCCTGTCAAGGGAAGCCGGAACGCCCATGCAGGATATAGCTTTGGGCAGTGAGGACGTGCGTATCGGCAACAAAAGGCTGTGCCTGCACACGCTATCCGATACGGACGATTTGCCCAACACAGTATCGGCAAATACGAGGTATGAAAAGCTGTCCACGGACAGGAGCGATTGCCTATTGTCCTTTGCCTCTCCGGTCGGCTTGCTCCTTAGCTGTAACCATATCTATAACCAATACCTGTTTTTGGATAACAGCGATGAGAACCTGCGCAAGTTTGAAAAATCCGCACGGAATATGCACTCACTGGCAAGGTACAGCCGTGCCAATCAGATAAACAAAGAGTGGATTGAAAGGTATCTGAACGAAGCGCACAGCTTCGGGCTTCCCTCCATCCGTGCGCACTTCAATGTGATGGCGTGGTCGGATGACCCGAACGAACTCAAACAGCTAAAGAACGATACGGGCAGTGCGCTTGCTTTGATGGAATGCAGACCGAGGCATAACACGGTGGATGTTGCCACGCTGTATTGGGCAGGCATGGCAGGCAATGCAGGTGACTTTCCGGCAGAGGAAAGTTTCTATACGTTCATCGAACCTGCACTGTGCTTTTTCACCGAGGAAACCAATTACCAAAGCTCGCCATCGCCTTTCGGTATCAAGATGGCGGACAGGCTCACGGGCAATCCTATCCATTTGGACATTTCCGACCTGCCCATGAAAAAAGGGATTATCACGAACCGCAACAAGTTCATACTTGGTCCGTCAGGTTCGGGAAAATCCTTTTTCACCAATCACATGGTACGGCAATACTACGAACAGGGCGCACACGTCCTGCTCGTGGACACCGGAAATTCCTATCAGGGACTGTGCGAACTGATCAAGGGCAAGACCAAAGGCGAGGATGGTGTTTACTTTACCTACACGGAAGACAACCCGATAGCATTCAATCCATTTTATACGGATGACGGCATTTTCGACATCGAGAAAAGGGAAAGTATCAAGACTTTGATACTGACTTTATGGAAGCGTGATGACGAACCGCCGACCCGTTCGGAGGAAGTGGCCTTGTCAAACGCCGTGAGCGGTTATATCGACCGTATCAAGCAAAGCGATGAATATCCCTCTTTCAATGGGTTTTACGAGTACGTAAAAGGTGACTACAAAAAGATACTGGAAGAAAAACAGGTAAGGGAAAAAGACTTTGACGTTGCAGGTTTTCTAAATGTATTAGAGCCTTACTATCGTGGGGGTGAGTACGATTACTTGCTCAATTCAGACAAGCAACTCGACCTGCTTTCCAAACGCTTTATCGTGTTTGAAATTGATGCGATTAAAGACCACAAAATCCTCTTTCCCATAGTGACCATCATCATTATGGAAGTCTTCATCAATAAGATGCGCAGGCTCAAAGGTGTGCGTAAACTGATACTGATTGAGGAAGCGTGGAAAGCCATCGCAAAGGAGGGAATGGCGGAGTACATCAAGTACCTTTTTAAGACCGTCCGCAAATTTTTTGGTGAAGCCATCGTGGTCACGCAGGAGGTGGACGACATTATCCAGTCACCCGTGGTCAAGGAAAGTATCATCAACAATTCCGACTGTAAAATCCTCTTAGACCAACGCAAGTACATGAACAAATTCGATGACATCCAAGCGATGCTCGGACTGACGGAAAAGGAAAAATCCCAAATCCTTTCCATTAACATGAACAACGACCCGTCAAGGCTTTACAAAGAGGTGTGGATTGGGCTTGGCGGTACGCATTCCGCCGTGTATGCCACAGAGGTATCGCTCGAAGAATACTTAGCCTACACCACGGAGGAAACCGAAAAAATGGAAGTCATGCAACTGGCTTCCGAACTGGACGGCAATGTGGAACTGGCGATAAAGCGCATTGCTGGGCAAAGGCGTGAGAAAACAAATAGTTATTAATCATTTAAAAATTAGAGACAATGAAAATAGCAATGTTACTGGTGTGTACGGCATTTATGCTTGCCGTTGTACCGTCCGCTAAGGCACAATTTGTTGTTACAGACCCTGCAAACCTTGCATCGGGTATTATCAACAGTGCAAATGAAATCATACAGACTTCATCCACAGTATCAAACGTGGTAAAAAACTTTAACGAAGTAAAAAAAGTGTATGAACAGGGCAAGGAATACTACGACAAACTGAAAGCCGTAAACAACTTGGTAAAAGATGCGCGTAAGGTGCAACAGACGGTTTTGCTAGTGGGTGATGTGTCCGAAATGTACGTAAACAATTTCGGCAAAATGATGAACGACCCGAATTTCAGTCCGCAGGAACTGACGGCAATCGCCAACGGGTATTCCACGCTATTGAACGAGAGTACCGAACTGCTCAAAGAACTGAAACAGATTGTAAGCTCTACCGGACTTTCCTTAAATGACAAGGAACGTATGGACATCATCGACAGGGTTTACAAAGAGGTCAAGGACTATCACAGCCTTGTCCGCTATTTCACCAACAAGAATATCTCCGTGAGCATTTTGAGGGCTAAAAAACAGAACAACACCAAGAGGGTGCTTGAACTGTACGGCACTGCTGAACAAAAATACTGGTAAGCTATGGAATGGAACAATCTTCACGAACTCCTGCGCTCGCTTTATGATGAGATGCTCCCACTGTCCGCCGATATGGCGACAGTGGCTAAGGGCATCGCCGGATTGGGCGCACTGTTCTACGTAGCACTGAAAGTGTGGCAGGCATTGAGCCGTGCAGAACCGATAGACGTGTTTCCGCTTTTGCGACCGTTCGCCATCGGCCTTTGCATTATGTTCTTCCCGACCATCGTACTGGGAACTATCAATGCGGTGTTAAGTCCGGTAGTAAAAGGCACAAACGCCATGCTCGAAAACCAAGTGCTTGACCTAAACAAGTTACAGCAACAAAAAGACCTGTTGGAAAGGGAGGCGATGCTCCGCAATCCCGAAACCGCTTACCTCGTAAGCGATGCGGAATTTGATAAGAAGCTGGACGAATTGGGATGGTCGCCGTCCGATTTGGTTGCCATATCCGGTATGTATATGGAGCGTGGAATGTACGATTTAAAGAAAAGCATCCGTGACTGGTTTCGGGAGTTACTGGAAGTCCTTTTCCAAGCATCGGCACTGGTCATAGATACGATACGTACTTTCTTCCTTATCGTGCTGTCCATACTCGGGCCGATAGCCTTTGCGATAAGTGTATGGGATGGTTTTCAATCCACACTTACGCAATGGCTGACCCGATATATCAGCGTGTACCTGTGGTTGCCCATCGCCGATATGTTCAGCTCCATGCTTGCAAAAATTCAATCCCTCATCATCGAACGGGATATTGATATGCTTGCCGACCCGACCTATATCCCCGACACCTCCAACACGGTGTATGTCATCTTCATGATAATTGGCATCGTGGGGTACTTCACCGTTCCAACGGTGGCAGGTTGGGTTATCCAAGCCGGAGGCGCAGGAAACTTCATGCGCAACGTCAATCAGACGGCATCGAAAACAGGAAACATCGCCGGAGCCGGAACGGGTGCTGTGGCAGGCAATATCGGTGGCAGGTTAATGAACAAATAAAAATCAAAAAGCAATGGAATTTAAAACACTAAGAAACATAGAAAACAGCTTTAGGCAAATACGGCTGTATGCCATCGTATTTGCGGTACTCTGTATTGGTGTGGTAGGCTTTAGCGTATGGAAAGCCTATGAGTTTGCGGAAGCACAACGCCAAAAAATATATGTATTGGACAAAGGCAAATCCTTGATGTTGGCACTGTCACAGGATGCAAGTATCAACAGACCTGTTGAGGCAAGGGAACACGTTAAGCGTTTCCATGAACTGTTCTTTACGCTCGCACCGGATAAGAACGCTATTGAAAGCAACATGAAAAGGGCTTTTAATCTTGCCGACAAATCGGCATTCGATTACTACAAAGACCTTTCGGAAAAAGGCTATTACAACCGTATCATTTCGGGCAATGTGCAACAGCGCATCGAAGTGGACAGCGTGGTCTGCAACTTCGATACCTATCCCTATGCAGTACGGACGTATGCCAAACAGTTTATCATCCGTCCAAGCAATGTGACCAGACGGAATTTGGTCACTTCATGCCTATTGTTAAACTCGGTCAAGTCTGACAACAATCCGCAAGGTTTCAATATCGAAAAATTTGCCGTGTTGGAAAACAGAGATGTTGAAGTCATAGACCGCTAAAATCAAGATTATGGAAGCAATATCAGATTTGAACACGTTCGCCAAAATCCTTACCGCAAAAGGATATGACGGCTATTTCCATACGCAGGGTGCGTATGCCGGAAAACTGAAAGCAAGCATCAGCGAATATCTTGCTAACTGTCCCAAAGGTTTAGCTAAAAAGGAGTTGTTGCTATCGTGCATTCTATGCTGGGCGGGCGAAGCCCTGCCCAGCATAGAATAGAATGCCTTATGTGGGTGAAGTACCTAAACGGCAAATTCTTTTTGGGCAGAATGGAGATTGCAAAAAAAGACCGTTACGGGCAAGTGTTGAAACAATCGGAACTGACCGACCTGTCGGTCGTGACCGCTCCCAAAGCAAAAGAGGCAATCGCTATGGTCAACGATGCAGTGGAACGGAATAACAATTAGGGCATGAAAAATCTAAGAACAACAATCAATAATTGGTTTGACAAGCTCGATGGGCAGTGGCGGACGATGCCTGTTAAAAAACAGCACCGCTATACGCTACTGCTCTTTTCGGGCTATGCACTGTTGTCCATTATCGTACTGTTAAAAGTCTGCTACGATGTAGCAAAGCCCGATAATACCCTAACAATAGAGCATATCGAAAACCCTATTAGGCAAAACAATTCCTCGGTTTCTCCGCAGGACAGTATTAAAACAATTTTAAAAGGTAAAAATCATGAAAGACAGTGAAAACAAAAGGGTAAGTTTTTTGGTCGAAGATGACGACCCCAAAAACGGAATGGATGCACCGCAGGACGGTGCGCAGAACAAAGCCGAAAAGCTAAAGAAGCCTATCATTTTTGTCCTTATGGGCGTGGTGTTCTTCGGCTGTATGTACCTCATCTTCAAACCGTCCTCCGATAAGAAAACGGTTGAGGATATTGGTCTGAACGATGCCGTACCGCAGGCGAGCGATGCAGGGCTTCAATCCGATAAGCAAAAGGCTTATGAACAGGAAATGCTCGACCAAAAAATGCAGGAAAAGCGCAATGCGCTCCTGTCACTGTCCGACTATTGGAGCGAGGACAGTACCGCCGATCCGGAAGCGGAGCAACCGGATGAGGGCTACGAAGACGGTTACGTTTACGGCGGTGGTACACGCAGGAACAGCAACCCTGCCCTTAACAGTTACCGCAATGTACAAAATACGCTGACCTCATTCTACGATAACAGCGATTACGAAACGCAGGAACTCCGCAGGCAGGTTGGGGAACTGAAAGAACAACTGGCAGAAAAGGACGTACCTCCTGTAACGACCGTGGATGACCAACTGGCTTTGATGGAAAAGTCATACGAAATGGCTTCCCGTTATCTGCCCTCAACTCCAACACAGACAGGTAATGCGGACAAAACAGCTTCGGCAAAGAGTGCCCCACAAAAGGAACATTTTGTGGCGTTCACCCCTGTAAGGAAAAATGCGGTTTCCGCATTATACCGTGAACCGACCGACAGTGCTTTTTTGGCAAACTGGAACGAAAGCCGAAACCGTGGCTTTTATACGGCAGGCGTTTCGGAACAGGTCATACAGCCGAAAAATAGTATCAAGGCGGTAGTACAGGAAACACAGGTCGTGACAGGTGAAAGCGGTGTGCGGTTGCGCCTGTTGGAAACGGCAAAAACGCCTGTCCGCTCCATTCCGGCAGGAACGGTACTGACGGCAAATGCCAAGTTTCAAAGTGGCAGGTTACAGTTAAAGGTAACATCCATCGAATTTGAGGGCAACATTATTCCGGTCGATATAACCGTGTACGATGTGGACGGACAGCAAGGGTTATATGTACCATATTCTCCCGAAATGAACGCCCTTAGTGAGATAGCCTCCAACATGAGCCAAACCTCCGGCACTTCCATTATGATGACACGCTCGGCAGGGCAACAGATGGCAGGCGACCTTTCCCGTGGCGTGGTGCAGGGCGTATCGGGGTACTTCTCCAAGAAAGTGCGGACACCGAAAGTAACCGTCAAAGCCGGTCATCAGATTTTCCTCGTTTCAAAAAACTAATGTTCAACACTAAAATCAAAAAGAAAATGAAAGCAATATTTAAAAGCCTCATGGCACTGGTCTGTTTGACCGTCTTTATTACAGGGGCGAATGCACAGCAAGTGGCATCCAGTACAACAAAATTGAGCATGGGCAAGGTTGAGCCTTACGAAATGCAGGTGACGTACAGCAAGACTTCGCATCTCATATTCCCGTCCGCTATCCGCTACGTGGATTTGGGCAGTGAGTACCTTATCGCAGGCAAAGCCGAAGATGCGGAAAACGTACTCCGTATAAAGGCAAGCGTAAGGGATTTTGACGAGGAAACCAATTTTTCGGTCATCACGGACGATGGTCGGTTTTACAATTTCAACGTCTTTTACAGTCCTTATCCGCTGGCACTGAATTATGATTTGCTGACGATGCAAAAGGCATCGGACAGGGAAAACGGCAACGATGTGCTGTTTGAGGAATTGGGGGGCAATTCGCCGTCACTGGCAGGGTTGCTCATGGAGACGATTTACAAAAAGAACAAACGGATTGTGAAGCATATCGGGTCGAAAAGCTACGGCATACAATTCCTGCTGAAAGGTATTTATGTTCACAACGGAAAATTCTATTTCCATACGGAACTGCGCAACAAAAGCAATGTGCCGTTCAACATTGACTTTGTGAATTTCAAGGTCGTGGACAAGAAAGTCGCCAAGCGTACCGTGGTGCAGGAAAAGGCAATGAACCCGTTGCGTATGTACAAAACGCTCGGTGAAATTACGGGCAATACGACTGACCAAAACGTGTTCCTGCTTGACCAGTTTACCATCACGGATGACAAGGTTTTGATTATCGAAATTTTTGAAAAGAACGGGGGCAGACAACAGTTGTTGCAGGTGGAAAATTCTGACCTCGTACACGCTAAGCTGATAAGCGATATGCACCTAAAGATTAATTAACCCAAAAAGAACGAACAATGATGAGATACATTTTTGCCGTGGTGCTTGCCATGTTAAGTATGACGGCAGTACAGGCACAGCGTATGCTCCCCAAACAAAAGGGATTGGAGATAAACGCAGGTATGCTGTCCAAAGAAATAAGCGACAATTACTATCTGAATTTGACATTGACCGTGAACGGAAAGAACGGCAGTTACTGGATATGGGGTGCGGAATATGCCCATCAGCTTTCCGGTTACAGGGATGTACAGATACCGCTCGAAACCTATATGGGCGAGGTGGGTTACAGTCTTCAGCTATTGGGCGATGCAAGAAAGACCGTTACACTAAATGCAGGGCTTACCGCTGTGGCAGGTTACGAAACCATTAACCGGAGCGAAGCCATGCTACCGGACGGCTCGACCATCCTCGACAAAGACAATTTTGTTTACGGCACTGGCGGACGGCTTACGCTCGAAACGTACCTGTCCGACCGCTTCGTCCTGCTCCTGCAAGGGCGTACAAAAGTATTATGGGGTACGGATTTGAAACAGTTCCGTCCATCGGCAGGGATTGGACTAAGGTTTAACTTTTAAAATTGATTTACGATGAAAACATTAATCAGAAAATACGGACTTCATATACAGGCAATGCTCATGCTCTTAGCGATGTTGGTCTGCGCGGTGGTGCTGACCTCCTGTGAAAAAGACGACCTCAACATCAGGCAGAATTACCCTTTTGAGGTACAGGTAATGCCTGTACCCAAAGAGGTAGCGAACGGGCAGACCGTTGAAATACGGATTACCGTTCAACGGTCGGGCAACTTTAACGATGCGAAATACTTTATCCGCTATTTCCAGTTTGACGGACAGGGTACATTACGCTATTACAGCGAACCGCCGTATATGCCCAATGACCTGTATTTGTTGCCACAGACACAATTTAGGCTGTATTACACCTCGCAATCCACCGTATCACAGGCGTTTGATATTTGGATTTCGGACAACTTCGGGAACGAAAAGCAAATAAGTTTCCAGTTTAACAGCCGTGATTAAAGACAGAAAAATCCTGCCCGATGTGGCGGGATTTTTTCATTTTTAAGTCTGTTATTTATTGCTTTTTCGTAAATTCAAAGTGTTGAATTATAATAGCTGTCGTTATGGGTGCATCACTGGTTTTAGGCATAATAGCATTGGTTTTGGGATTAGGTCTGCGTTACTGGATTAACCGCAGGAAGTTTTACAGGCGTAGCCCGACCGGAGCAGAGGATTTTTCATCTTATGAGAAATCGGTCATTATAAAAACTTCTGAACGTTTAGGAAAATGGATAGCTTATGCTTTGATTATATTCGGTGTGCTTTTCCTGTGGAGTTATTCAAGGCAGAAAAAGGAAAAAGAAAAAGCATCCCAAAATATGGAAATGCCTAAATCGTGAAGCATCAACATTCTTATAAATTCCTAATAAGTGGGTAAGCTTAATAATAAATACTTATAAATTGAAAAATAAAATTCAAACTATTGTCTACGATTTTTTCGTGAATTCTTCGGACTTCAACGGAATTCCACTACGGAATATTTCCCAAAAGCTTAATATAGAATATGAAGCCTCAATAGACTTAATAAAAGAACTTGTTATTGAAGATATCGTTTCAATTCAGTCAAGCACTAATCCTCATATTATAGGTTTTCAGCATTATCCAATTGAGAGCCAGTTAACTATTTTGGAAGAAGCAAAAAAAATTAAAGAGGTTATTCATTCATTTGGTGATTTCAAAATTTCATCTGAGAATACAGAATTCCCCATTTGTCTCTATCCAAGTAAAATTTTCCTTAGCAAGAATAGAACATTAGCTGAATTTGGTAACGCTTGTTATACGCAACAGCTTGCACTCGGAGAACCTCATTTAAAACCAATTTTTTTTGAAATAGAAGTATTGGATAGGTATTCTAATGACCCTCGGTTTGATTTCAAGTTTGAAGATTATTCTGGACGTATTTCTTGCAGATATGATGAAAATGAAAAGCCAATTGTAAGGGATGAGGACGACATCTTTCTAAAAACATTTGGATTAGGTTTCGATGATAATGGAAACAGGTTGGCAGTAGTTTACTTAAGATACCTAAAGGATTTAACCACCGAGCATCAAATCTATTGGAAAAGCAGAGAGAAATCAGGTCACTGTAAAATGCTTGAAGAATATCATCAGAATACAATTCAAGGCAACTGGTCATCTTCTTATTCTATTTTTTCTGGCTTCATTGGAGAACAAAAATGCATAAACGACCTAACTGAATTGATTTTTTCCAAGGCTCTATTTAGAAAAACATTTGAAGAAGAGAATAGACCAAAGGAATTCACGTTTTTCTTTACACCAACTTTGAAAAATTATAATGATTTCATATTGCTACTTGATAAAATGATTTCAGAAAACATCAATAAAGATTTTTTCGAGGGGAAGGTTGAACTATTTGAATACAAAGAATTAGGAAATGGTTTGGTAGAAAAGCAGTCTAAAGGTACACTACAAATTTTCGAAGAATGGCTAACTTCAGTTTTTAACGTAGAGGGAGACGGTTCAATCAGTGAACTTTTTAAACCGTTAAAGAAAATACGAAGAGAAAGACAAAATCCGGCTCATAGAATTAGTGAAAACCAATATGATTTGAAGTTTACTGATAAACAAAAACAAATTATAAGTGATGCTTATTCAGTGTTTAGAAATCTAAGAAATATATTCCATCAACATCCCAAAGCGAAGAGCTTTGAAATTCCGAATTGGTTGGAAAATGGTAAAATCAAAACTTTCTAATGAGAGTCACACTGCAAATTATGCATATTACGTTTGTTGAATCTTTTTGGCTTCACTATATTTGTATCTGAAAATATAAAAATCTTAAAGTGTTGTTACTTTAAGTCTCGATACTGAAAACTGGTAATTTTTAAGACAACGAGACGATAAGTAGGAATGCTCACGCCATAGGCGTGGGTGCTCGCTTATTCGTTGTCAGGCATACCAGTGCCCCAGTATCGGTAAGTGTAGTTGCCTGCGCTTTTTTTTAATGCAGGAACTCCATACAAAATGAAAAACTACGTCAATATGGAGACTAAGAACATAAGTCGAATTACCACTGCATTTATCAATGATAAAAGTCCCGTGATGGATTTCATACATGATGACCTCGTTGCTTCGGGGGTAGATGTTGTCTTTCGCTCTGATAACGTCGCGGACGGGAACAATCTGCTATCTTCGTTAACAACGCTACCCAATATTTGCATCATCGACCTCGATTTTTCGGATAAAGACATAATGAAGCAAATACGGGAATTAAGAAGTCAACACCCTATATTGAAGCTAGTTGCACATAGTGATATGGATGATGAAAAAATTATTAGAGAACTTGCGGAGCTTGGCTTCTCAAAATATGTGCTGATAGGCGAGGATATAAAAAAAGCCATTGACGGGGCGGTCAATAGTGGTTGGATGAATGCTTAACACTTGATATTTATCTTATTTTAAATGATGGAGTCTTGCTAAATATTTTTTGCACATTCTTTCATCACGTTTATCATAAAGTGATTTGCGGATACCATAATACCCTCCACCAATAATACTTAAACTGCCAAAAACTTCTTTTATGTATTCCTGATTTAAAGCTTCTGAACTATGAGCTAAAGTATAAAATGCAAGAGGTATGGTAGCGATATCGACGCCAAGTCTTATGATTTCTCTTAAGATTTCATTGAATGTATAATTGTAGTTGTCTATAAATTGCTGTTCCGAAATTCCGTTTCCAATTGAATTTTCAAGTATGTCTATCTGGGAGTTAAAACTCCCAATTAAATCTCTGTTTCTATTTCTAAATTCTATCAACTTGTCAAATGGTATGTCGCCAATATTTTTAGGAATTTGCAGTTTAATTATTCCACGAATAAACTTATCACGGATATTAGTATTCGTTGACTTTATTTGGGCATAACTTGTGTATTTATCGTACTCTAAATTGTCTGTAATAATACTACCATTTCTTTCAAATGCAATTGCTTTTGCGAGATGTGTCATATATAAGAAAGCAAGACTTCTTGGTAACTTAATGCCATCGGCATTTCTTCGTCCAATCTTCTCGCTTTCACAAAATTCGACCCAAGAATTTGAAAATTTTTCTCCATAAATTTGATAGTCCCAAGTGTTTGGATTTTTCCAATCTCTGAAAATATTAACTCTGTTAAAAAGGAAGCTTGATTCGTAAGTTTTCTTTATAATTCTTTCGGCTTCGGAAATGGCTTTTAATGAAGCTTGTTCACCTTGATAGTATTCTGGAGAGAAAAAGTCTACCAAATCCGTCTCATTTTGAAGCTTACGATAGTCATTACTAATCAAATGTTGTCGGTTATATGGTATAATACTTTCGAACTTATCTAAATATAAAATTGAGAATTTTAACCATTCATTTTCAGGGGGTTCAAAATTTGGATAGTAAATGTATTTTTTCATTATTTGTTCACTCTTTAATAACTGTGTGTAGTCGTGTTTATTCGTCTATATTAACAAAGTTAAACAATAAACCTTTCATTATAAGCAAATAAGATAAAAGTAAATCCACTACAATCTTAGGTCTCTTTGCTACTTTCCTTTTCGTCTCAACTCACGAAAGAAAGTAGTCTAATCCGAATACAGCCTATTTGGAAAATGCAGGTTTAAGGAACGATGAGGCGGAGTCATTTTACAAAGGGGTTGTTCCGCTTTTCGCAAAAAGACTGTTCCAACCTGGGGAGGATCTGTCTTTTTGCCCGACCGAATTTTAACAAAAATGGGAACGGTGCACCGTTCCCTAAAATCTATGAATTGTAGAATACATGACCGCCATCGCTCCAATAGTCACCGCTAAACAGGTCACGAGCATAAGCCTCATAATCGAAGTACGTTTTTGCAAATTCGGGCAAGTCCATTTGCTCTACCTGTTCATAAGCAAAATCTTCATCGTCCTTGTATTCCCCTATATAGTCACCGTCAAAGTCGCTTATTAGGTCGTCAATATCGCCCTCGGATAGCTTGCGGTGTCCGTTGTCGCACCATATTAGAAATGCCTCTTTTCGGGTTTCGTCCATATCTTCCAAAGCCTCCAAAACCTCAAATATGCTATCGCTAAACCAACACTCGCCGATTAAGCCGTTTGGGATGTTTTCGTAATCTTGAAACATAAATTCGGGGTCTTCCTCGTCATTGTGCAACTCCCCGCAAGCATCGTAAAATTCGTCTTTGTCCGCATAGTCGGATAGCGTTAGCCATTCCCCGAAGATTGAACCGTCATTATATTTTGCGTATGTGCCAACATATACCCTTGCTTCCGATGTGTTTATTTGATGTGCCATTTCTTTACTGTTTTGATTTAATTTTTTTGATTTATTCGGCAATGAGAGGTGGTGCTGTTGTTTTGTTTCAATACCATTTCCAATGCTTATATTCCTCATGCCTGACATTTTTTTTATTCGTGTAAAGAGCCGGAGTATGCTGTGTTTCGTTTCGGGAGCAGTGTAGGTTAGTGTTTAGGATGCACAAGGTTTTGGAAAACAAATACTACCCAACGGGTGGAGATTTTTTTTCAAACTTGCATGACCTTTTGCCTCCGTTAAGAACACGTCCAACCTTTGCTCCATGAAACGTGAACAACAGGCATACTCGCTTTTTAGGCATAACCAAACATGGAAGTAATGAGGATAGCATTGCCGAAATGGTTCTAAACAGGCAGACTATGCCAAGTAATTCAACCCAAAGACACAATCCAATATCCACTCCATCAGTGCAATAAGTTTGTCTGTGCGGATTAATCCGTGTGGTTAACAGGCAAAAATCAGTTGAAGATGGAAAAAGAAAAAGCGAACGATTTAACACCCGAAAGAGTTGTACAAATCTTGAAAAAGAAAGGAACAGAGGTCGATTTAGAGGAAGCAAAAACCATCTTGGAGTTTGTCAAGAAGATAGCTGACATTGCAGTTAACCAGTATCTAAAAGGAAAACTTTAACCCAATGAACAAGGAAAACTGTTGTGATGAGAAAGGCAGATTTATACATACGTGTATCGACAGACGAGCAAGCGGACAAGGGATATTCGCAACGTGACCAAGAAGACCGATTAAGAAAATATTGTGAGATAAAAGGCATTCAGATAAGGGATGTGTACATAGAAGACCACTCGGCGAAATCTTTCAAACGTCCAGAGTGGCAGAATTATTTATCCAACCTACGCAAGACAAAGAACAACAAATCGGGGTCAATAGTCCTATTCACTAAATGGGATAGGTTCAGTAGAAACGCAGGGGATGCCTATCAAATGATTAACCAGTTACGGACATACGGTGTTGAGCCTATGGCAATAGAACAACCTTTAGACCTTACCATTCCCGAAAACAAAATCATGCTTGCGTTCTATCTCGCTTCACCGGAAGTTGAGAACGACAGACGTGCCTTAAATGTTTTTCACGGAATGCGCAGGGCAAAAAAAGAAGGGCGGTATATGGGTACTGCTCCTTTGGGATATGTCAATAAGATAACAGAGGGCAAAAAGAAATTCATTGCACCCCATGATTTTGAAGCACCGCTTTTAAAATGGGCGTTTGAACAAATCGTTTCCAATAACTTCAATACCGAACAGATATGGAAAATGGTTCGGGAGAAAGCCGATGGAAAAGGTCGGTTCAGCAAAAATAACTTTTGGGTAGCCGTCCGAAACCCCTTGTACTGTGGCAAAATATTCATTCCTCCCTACAAAGAAGAAAAGGGATATTTTGTCAAAGGACAGCATGAGCCATTAATCAGTGAAAAGACGTTTGCCGATGTACAGGATATTCTCGATGGGAGAAAGAGGATTGTAAAGCCTAAAATCGTGGCTATGGACAATCTACCGCTTAGAGGGTTTATTAAATGCCCTAAATGCGAGCGTATGCTGACTGGAAGTGCCTCAAAGGGAAAGATGGGCAACTACTATTACTACTATCATTGTAGTTCAGCCTGCGGTACACGGTTCAAAGCGGAGACTGCTAATGAGGCTTTCTTAAAACAACTACGGTATATGTCACCAAAAGAGGGTATGGTCGATGTTTTTATCGAAGCCTTTATAAAAGACTTCAACAACAAAACTAAAGCCCAAAACACGGAAAGGACAAATATCATAAGTGAGATTGACGCATTGAACAAACGCTATCAAAATGCACTTTTAAAGAATGCCGATGGAGAGATGGCAGATGACGATTTCCAAGAAGTAAAGAAATTGACCAAAGGTAAGATTGAGGTTTTGGAAAGAAGATTAAACGACTTGGCAGTAGTGGGAACAGAGATTAAAGACTTAGTAGCCTCCACCTTAAAAAAGGTCGCAAACATTGATAGACGTTATGAAAACGGTGATATTGAGGAAAAAAGGCTTATAGTGAGTTCGATGTTCCCTGATTTTTTGGAATTTGACGGAACACGACATCGAACTCCGAGACTAAATTCTGCCATCGCTCTTATCTATCAGAATAACAGTGAATTACAGGGTAAAAAAAATGGGACAAGTCTATCGTTTTTAGACTTGTCCCAAGAAGTGATCCCGCTGGGATTCGAACCCAGGACCCATACATTAAAAGTGTATTGCTCTACCAGCTGAGCTACGGAATCCTAATTCTTTTTTTCGAATTATGTCTCCTTGTTTGGAGTGATGCAAAGGTAGAAAAAAGGTTTAGAAGTGCAAAATATTCCAAACATTTTTTATTAAAAAAGGGCTAAGTCACTGTAAAGCAAAGAAAATAATTTCATCTTCTTTTTTAAAAAAAAGAGCATCCAGTGCAAAACAACAACGATTTAAGACATATATCAATCTCAAAGGAAATTACAACATCGAAAATTTACGGTATATGGAAGTAAAGAATTACCAACAGAGGTTACCCAATGGTATCACGGCCACACCATCGATGTCCCAACCCTCATATATCCCCCCCTTCCTCCATTAAAACCAATACATACTAAGGAATACTCCTATTCCATCATGCAAACGATAAACAAAAACTAGATGCTTGTCGACTCTATTGCAGGAAAGCGTTCCTATATGATAATACCAAGCCTGCAAATGCAGCGCTATAATATCAAACAAACAAACAAACAAACAAACAAACCCTATCTGCTGGCAACAGGTTAACAGACAAACCTGAGAACACGTTAACAATAGTTCACTGGGCATAACCGTAAATTCAAGTCCCAAAAAAGGTAGTTCACCAAAAAAATAAGAATTCGCGTAAGTATGCCCTCTACATTTGCAGCAGTAAAAAACACCCACAATTGTACCGCATAAAACATTAAGTAATACGCATAAACAATGAAAACAACAAAAACAACACAACAGAAATTCCGTAAAGAAGTTATCCTTATCCTGGCTGTGCTTACGCTATACGTATCCAGCGTTATGGCACAGAAATCCGCAGTAATGCATGCCTTTTCAAATTACAATATCGATGCGGGTATATTAAACCCCGGACGTTTACAACAAACCGAAGACTATGCTTTCGACATAAAGCAGCGTACGCTGGCGGGTAACAAAGAGAAGGTTATCATCGCCAAATTTACACCCACAAAAACCAGCGATGAGCGCTGGGATGTGGTATCTGTGGATGGGAAACCTGCCAGTAAAGGAGAAATTAGCACCTTTAGAAAAACACAAGTTAAACAGCCCGCCAATACTTCCGATATGCAGACCGACGATGGTAGCTTTAGGGTCGAAAAGGAGACTGCCGACTATCTTGTCGTTAGCTTTAAAGCCGCGGAGGGTGCTCTTGCAAAAGATGCTGCTTTTATGAAAGACTGCAGAAGCTACCTGACGATCAACCTCAAGACAAAAAAGCTCGAAAAGTCGGAGGTACTGAATGAGAAATCTGTACGCATAAAAGGTCTTACGGCCGAGAAGTTCCATGTCGTGGTAACGTATAGGTGGGACGAAACGGAAAACCGTTACTTTATTACCAGCGAAAATGTAGATATGACCCTTAGTATCGTAGGCCAAAAGGCTGCAGTACAAACAACTACCGAATACCGTAATTATAGTAAACAATAGGAATCAGGTATCGGTACTTGCCTTACGCCCAAACTTCCCGACATCAAAATAACTGCCACTTTTTTTAAAAACTGTATTTTGATGCTGGTTGTGAGGGCGTTTTTTTAACATACTAACGCCGCAGCGCTGCCCGCGCAAATAATTCCTTAGGCTGGCCATCGCCCCAAGGTGAATTGCGGCCTAAAGAGCTAAGGCTTTTGTTACTCTTCCCTAAAAATTACTTTCTATAGTAGAATACTTAAGATTAAACGGATTGTTGTATCCGTAGACGTATTCCTCTGCCCTACAGGAAAGCCTCATTCTACCCTCGCTTTTACTTTTTTGTAGGCTAGGTACCAGGTATCATTGTTTAAACCTGAATGATTTTGTTTTGAATAGTGCGTGAGCCTTTCTCAATGGCTTCCGCCAGTGTGTAGGAACTTGATTTTATTAACTTTTATATTTCCTGACAATTATATGTCATTTAAAAAAAATAAAACTCTCACTTTTGCCTAACATTGTTAAATCATTTACTGCTATAAGATAATGGGTAGCAAAGAACGTATACAGCGACTTAAAGACGAAAACAGAATAAATATTCTGGAAGCATCCCTTCAGATTGTGAAAGAAGAGGGCTGGCAGGCTTTGAGCATGCGTAAAATTGCGGACATTATTGAATATACAGCTCCAATGATCTATGAGTATTTTGCCAACAAAGAGGCTATACTGAATGAACTCTCCAGACAGGGGCATATTTTATTGACCAAGCGTATAAAGGAAGCGCAGGCTTTACATGAATCGCTGGAAAATCAATTGGAAGCCATGTGGTTAGCATACTGGGATTTTGCCTTTGAAGAACGCGAGTTGTATCAGCTTATGTTTGGTGTGGGTACCCCTTGTTGCGGCAGTAACAACGAGAAGAAGGAAAACTCTATCAATAGCTTCGGACTCCTTATCGCAGATGTAATCGCCGAAATAATGGCCGATCAGTACCCTTCCCCAGATTTAATCTGTCGAAAGTATTTCACATTCTGGTCGGTAATGCATGGGTTGATATCTATTAATTTAGTAAATCAAGGTAATGGTGATACCATCAATCAACTTGTTCTTAAGGATGCTATTTATGGTATTATTCACTCTCTAAAAGCATAATTCTTACGATCTTTTTTTTACCCCAATAGAAACGACATTAAATAATTTAACAGTGTTAAATGAATGGAAATATAAACGTAGATACCGAACAGATTTGCTGTTGGGTTTCTTAGGCCTCTTTTAATCGAACAAATACAATACATTACATACACATGAACAAATACCCAAATCTTAGGAAGCTCTATCCTTCTGTATTTAACAGTGTTAAATTACTGAATACAGTTAAATTTAGTGCAGTAATCGGACTACTTTTCTTACATAGCTGTACTACCGGAGTAAGCCAGCCTGCTCCGCCAGCAGCACCTGCATTACCGGTAACAACGATTTCTGGCGCCAACGAGTCGGTATACCAGGAGTATCCTGCGGCTATAGAGGGCGCTTCGAATATTGAAATTCGACCACAGGTTGGCGGAGCTTTGGAACGCATTTACGTAGACGAAGGTGCACGCGTAAGTAAGGGACAATTGTTATTTAAAATCAACGACCGCCCCTTTCAGGAACAGTTAAATCAAGCTAAAGCCAACTTGCTAGCGGCACGTGCTGAGCTGGAAAATGCAGAGCTTGAGGTGGAGAAAAAAACACGCCTGGTAGAAAATAAAGTGTTAACGGATTTTCAGCTTAAAACGGCAATTAGTAGCCGTAACATGGCTAAAGCGAGTGTTCAGCAGGCACTTTCTGCTGTTGAGGCGGCCAAAATTAATGTCGGTTACACCGAAATCCGGGCGACATCAAATGGTTATATCGGACGTTTGCTGAAAAAACAAGGTAGTTTGGTCGGCCCCGCAGACCTTGAACCCTTAACCAGCTTATCGGATGTACAGCAGTTACATGTCTACTTTTCGTTGGGCGAAAATGATTTTATTGCCTTCAAAAACGAGGCTGCAGGTAACAACCTGGAGCAAAAGTTAAAACAGCTGCCGGCAGTATCCTTGCTGTTATCGGATCAAAGTGTTTACGAGCATGCTGGAATGGTGGATATGGTCGACGGACAGTTTGATAAAAATACAGGGGCCATAACTTTACGGGCTACATTTCCAAATCCTGGTGGCGTGCTACGCAATGGTAATACCGGTAAGATACGCCTGGAGAAAAAATACAATAAGGCCCTGCTTGTTCCACAATCGGCAACACTGGAGGTGCAAGACAAAATTTTTGTGTATGCCGTAAACAAGGAAAACAAAGCTGTACAACAGGCAATTAAGGTGATTGGTAAAAGTGGTGAAAACTACCTGGTAGAATCGGGGCTGCACGAAGGTGACCGTATTATAGTAAAAGGTTTCGATCGCTTACAAGACGGTCAGGTCATTAACCCGCAAGCAGAAAAATAGTGCGCATAATATGCCGTTTACACATCGCTTTATACGACCTGTAAACAGGGTATTTTATTTAAAAATAACAGTTTAGTAATAGTAACAACGCAGTCATGCTTAAAAAAATAATAGAACGCCCCGTTCTGGCTACCGTAATCTCCATATTATTGGTGATTTTAGGTGTCCTCGGGATATTAAAGCTGCCCTTGCAGCAATTCCCAGATATTGCCCCTCCGGCAGTACAAGTTACCGCTTTATACCCTGGTGCCAATGCCGAAACTGTATTGCGCGCCGTTGCCCCTTCCCTGGAGGAGTCTATAAATGGGGTTGAAAATATGAGCTACATGAGCTCCACAGCCAGCAACGATGGCTCTTTGATGATTACCGTATACTTTAAATTGGGTACAGATCCTGATCAGGCCGCAGTAAACGTACAGAACCGTGTGGCACAGGCAACCAGTCAGCTCCCTACAGAGGTCGTTCAGGCAGGTATCACAACGGCCAAGCAGCAGAACAGTTTGATTATGGTATTGGATCTGTATACAGAGGATGATAGCAAATACGATCAAACATTTATTGCCAACTATGCGCAGATTAATATTATCCCAGAATTAAAACGTATTCAGGGTGTCGGTCAGGCGCTTCCTTTTGGTGGTAGTAAAGATTATTCCATGCGGGTATGGTTAAATCCTAACCAGATGGCAGCGTATAAACTTACCCCTGCCGAGGTTATGGCAGCCATACAAGACAAAAACGTGGAGGCTGCTCCGGGTAAGTTTGGAGAAAACAGCAAGGAGGCCTTTGAATTTGTTATCAAATATAAAGGAAAGCTTAACCAACCTACGGATTATGAAAATATTATTATCCGCTCTAATGCGGATGGTTCGGTATTGCGATTAAAAGATGTGGCACGCGTGGAATTGGGGGCTTATACTTATGCCAGCCATACGCGAATCAATGGTAAAGCGGGCTTAAATATTGGTGTTATGCAACTTGCAGGATCCAACGCCAACGAAATTCAGATTGCTATACATGAATTTATGGAGAAAGCGGCATTAAGCTTTCCTAAGGGGGTAAAATACTTGGTTCTTTACAATACCAAAGATGCTTTAGATCAGTCTATAGACCAGGTAAAGCATACCTTAATTGAGGCTTTTATATTGGTGTTCCTGGTGGTTTTTATTTTCTTACAGGATTTTAGATCGACTTTGATCCCTGCTATTGCCGTACCGGTAGCGATTGTAGGCACTTTCTTTTTTATGCAGCTATTTGGTTTTTCCATAAACTTATTAACGCTTTTTGCCTTGGTATTGGCTATCGGTATTGTGGTCGACGATGCGATTGTTGTCGTCGAAGCCGTGCACAGCAAAATGGAACATAGCAACCTCAGTCCCAAATTAGCGACGACCTCTGCCATGGGCGAGATTACTGGCGCTATTATCTCTATTACCCTCGTGATGTCGGCGGTATTCTTGCCGATTGGGTTTATGGAAGGCTCCACGGGTGTGTTTTACCGACAGTTTGCCTTTACATTGGCCATTGCCATCGTAATCTCGGCGGTAAATGCCTTGACATTAAGTCCGGCCTTATGTGCTTTATTCCTAAAACCTGTACATCACGGCGATGCAGCAGCGGAACAGAAGTTAACTTTTAAAGCGAAATTTTTTGCCGGTTTCAATGTGGGCTTCGAGAAAATTACCAACAACTATGTGGGCAGCCTTCGTTTTTTGGTGCGCCGTAAATGGGTGGGCTTGTCGGCTTTAGCGCTCTTGCTCCTGGCGACAATATTTATGATTCGTCGCACCCCTACAGGATTTATTCCTTCGGAGGATCAGGGCTTTATCGCGATTTCCTTGTCTATGCCTGCAGGGGCATCTTTGGATAGAACTACAGCTGCCTTAAAGGAAGCGGAAACACAGCTGCAGAATGCTGATTTTACCAAAACACTAAACGTACTATCGGGTTTTAATATTCTGACTCAATCGACTAGCCCTTCAGCTGGGGTGGCCTTTATCTTGCTAAAACCGCATAAAGAGCGCGGTGCAATAAAGGATATCAACGCCATAATGGCGGATGTTAACCAGCGTTTAGCCGATATTAAAGGGGCAAATTTCTTCGTCTTTACCTTCCCTACTGTACCGGGTTTCAGTAATGTGGATGGTTTGGATATGGTGCTTCAAGATCGTACAGGCGGCTCCTTAGGGAAATTCTCAGATGTAGGGCAGGGTTTTATCGGTCAGTTGATGCAGCGCCCTGAAATTATGGTTGCCTTCACGGCTTTTAGAGCCGACTACCCACAGTATGAGCTGCTGGTAGACGATATTAAGGCCGAGCAGCTGGGTGTAAAAACCCGTGATGTATTGCAGACCATGCAGGCTTATTTTGGCTCGTCGCAGGCTTCTGACTTCAACAGATTTGGTAAATACTACCGGGTTATGGTGCAGGCCGACTTTAAAGATCGTAGTGAGCCCTCGGCCATGGACGGCATTTTTGTAAAAAACAAAAACAACGATATGGTGCCTATAAAGACGTTGGTTACGTTAAACCGCGTTTATGGCCCGGAGACAGCCTCGCGCTATAATTTATTTAACTCCATTGGTATCAACGCGATTCCAAAACCGGGATACAGCACCGGGGATGCAATTCGTGCCGTAGAGGAAGTGGCTTCACAGCACCTGCCTACGGGGTATACTTATGAATTTTCGGGGATGACGAAGGAGGAGATGATATCTGGCGGACAGTCGACATTGATTTTTATTTTATGTTTGGTGTTTGTTTATTTCTTATTGGCGGCACAGTATGAAAGTTATATTATTCCGTTTGCCGTTATATTATCTATACCTACAGGAATTTTCGGGGTTTATGCCGCCATTGGATTAACCGGGATATCCAATAATATCTACGTGCAGGTGGCACTGGTCATGCTTATCGGTTTATTGGCGAAAAATGCAATCTTGATTATTGAATTTGCATTACAGGGGCGCCGCAATGGTCAGTCGATTACGGAGGCTGCCTTGGAGGCATCAAAACTACGCTTAAGGCCAATTATTATGACATCGCTTGCTTTTATTGTAGGGATGGTTCCTATGATGGGCGCGGTAGGGCCGTCGGCACAGGGTAACCATGCCATCAGTATTTCTGCTGCCGGTGGGATGCTGGCAGGGGTAGTTCTGGGTTTGTTTATTATTCCGATATTGTTTGTGATTTTCCAGTATTTACAGGAAAAAATAAGCAAGCCAAAATTTAATGAAACGGTTGACAATGTGCCTGCAACATCTGCCCCACTGCAGCACTAGTACACTACTTTAAAAATACTTACATGAAAATAAATAGCACATTTTTTGTAACCCTAGCGCTATCGACGAGCCTCTGGGCGTGCCAAACACAAAAGATCAACCACGATCTGGCGATGGCTGTGCCGGATACTTTTAGAACCGATATTCCTGTTGTAGCAGATAGCAGTATGGGTAATATTCCTTGGCGTGACTTCTTTCAGGACCCTGTTTTGCAGGGACTGATTGACACGGCAATTGTTCAAAATATGGACCTTAACCTGGCTGTGAAAAATATAGAAACAGCGCAGCTGTTGTTGCGTCAGGCTAAAGCTGGCAATATTCCGGCGATAAATCTCCAGATTCAAGCAACAAGCACCAACCCTTCAAACAACAGCTTAAATGGCCTTAGCTTAGGGCAGTTTTTAGGGCAAAATCATATTGAGGATTACACGGCTGCACTAGGGCTTTCCTGGGAGGCGGATATTTGGGGGAAGATAAAAAACCAAAAGGCGGCAGCATTGGCTGCTTACCTCCAAACCGAAGAGGCGCGCAAAGCGGTGCAAACACAACTTGTAAGTCAGGTTGCCAATGGCTACTATCAGCTATTGATGCTGTACCAATTGCGTGAAATTGCGGAGCAGAATTTGGGCCTTACAGAAAATACATTGAAAATGGCGCAGCAGCAGTATGAGGTCGGTGATATCAGTCTGCTGGCTGTGGAGCAAGTTGCCGCACAGCGTTTGGCCGCAGCAGCGTTAATTCCAGATTTTGAACAGCAGATACAACTTCAGGAAAATGCCTTACGTATCCTGAGTGGCGAATTTCCAAAAGCCATAAAAACATCCGCTAAACTTGCCGCTATTCACCTTCCGGTGGATATTAATGTGGGTATCCCAGCAGAATTATTAAGCAAAAGACCGGATGTTAAACAAGCGGAACTCCGGGTTACGGCGGCATCGGCGTCACAGCAGGTTGCCAAAGCACAGCTTTATCCTTCGTTAACGATTAGTGCGCAGGCTGGTTTAAATGCCTTTAAAACGAGCAACTGGTTTACCATTCCAGCATCGTTATTTGGTACAGTAACTGGTGGTATTACGCAGCCTATTTTGCAAAGAAGAGAGCTGAAAACTAAATATGAGGTGGCGCGTGTAGACTACGAAAAGTCGGTGATACAATTCCGCCAATCGGTTGTCAATGCCGTTGGGGAGGTCTCCGACGCGTTGGTGTCTTTAGAAAAACTTCAGGATAAACAGCGCATTGTTCAGCGTAAGGCCGAGAAACTTAAGGGAGCCATAAACCATGCAGATCTTCTTTTTGAAACGGGAACAGCTTCTTACCTGGAAGTAATCACGGCACAGAGCAATGCCTTACAGAGCGAGCTGGAACTGGCGCAGATACATAAAGCCGAACTAACGGCGGTTATTAATCTTTACCGCGCTTTAGGCGGTGGTTATTAAAAGTATGCGCTGCTGATCAGCAGCGGAGGTAATACTTTTTTGCGGAGGTGCCCCTAAAAGGGCATCTCCGCTTGTTTTATTCGCCCCCATCGGCAGCAATAGAACTATCCCTGTCGCCCAATACAATCTTACGATGTGCACGGCCCCAATTCCATAATTCAAACAATACTTTATTTATAGACCGCCCATGCTCCGTAAGACTGTATTCTACGCGCGGCGGTGTGCTTCGATACACTGTTCGCTGCAGCATCTTGTTTGCCAATAATACTTTCAGCTCTTTAGACAACGTTTTGTCGGTTATACCTTCAACATCGCGTACCAGCTCCGTAAAGCGCTTTGATCCAGCACATAGACTGTAGATAATCAATAACTTCCATCTTCCCTCCACGGCATCCAAGGCATCCTTAATGGGAAGCATGGCTTTCGAACAATCATTCTCAGAAATCATAGGCTAACTTATTTAAAATCAAAATACTATACTTTTGGATAGCGAAATTATGTGGTGCCTCCATCGCTTTAAAGCAATAAATGTAGCTATTTTTGTATGAACAATGGTCGTGGCATGGCCTTCTAAACAGCATACGAACAACAAAAGCACCCAGACATGAAGCCCCTAAGCAGCGTAAAGATTTTTAAAACCAATATACCTAACCTGGAAATAGCCATGCAGCTGCAGGATAAACTTGCAGCCTTATACCCCCAGGCAGTACTTAATTTTGGCTTTCAGGATTACGATAAAACGTTACACATTGGAGCGGCAGCAGTTCCGACAAATGCCATTGTGGCACAGGTACAAAGTTTTGGCTTCGAGTGCACTGTCCTAACCGATAATAGCGGTGCTGAACCGCAGCTATCGGTAGAACGTATGGCAAATTTCTGGGAAGATAGCTTTAAACAGTACCAGACCATGTGGGGCTTCGAGCCGGCAAAAGCGGCGGTATTAACCAAAAATAAATTTCTGAAAAACAATATTTATAACATTCTTATTCCTGGTTTTGGCTATGGACGAAATGCGAAGATATTTATCGATAATGGCATACAGGTTACTGGAATTGAAATTGCGCCGACCGCAATGGACTTGGCACGACAGCAGTTTGGAGAAACTATCCCGATTTACCATGGGTCGGTTACGGATATGCCCTTTGACACGAAAATATATACCGGAATTTTCTGTTATGGCCTGCTCTATTTACTAGATGCCGCGCAGCGCAAGAAACTTTTAAACGACTGCTATCAGCAGCTAGCTCCCGGTGGAATTATGGTATTTACCGTAATCTCAAAAAATTCACCTAACTATGGTAAGGGTAAACGTATTACAGACGATACGTTTGAAATTGCAGAGGGCGGACAGCTATTTTTTTATGATGCGGAAGCCGTAGAAAGGGAATTTAAAGATGTTAATCTTCTTGAATACACGGAAATCGATGAACAGTCTAACCCAAATCCTGGCAAACCTACGCTTAAGTTTTTCCTCGTTACTTGTAAACGGCCCCTATAATTAGAAAAGGAGGGCCTACATACTGACCTGCTTCAGAACAAACGGGAGGTTAACTGAAGAACCTCCTATTCGTTCATATTTCATAATTAAGTTAGTATATAATCTTTTTATAAGTATCTGTTTAATTGCAGTGTGATTGTTGTAGCAAAATACCTCTCGGTTTACAGCTTGGTATCAAATGGCTAAAAACACACCTAAACCTGAACCTAAACCTGAACCTGAAGCTAAACCTGACGCAGTAAAACTAAATAACAAAATCAGGCAAACCTTACGGAAAACCGTAAACCTTCCGCTTATTATACCAACCTCGTATTTTATAGGTTTAGCGGGTTTAGCTGGTTTAGCAGGTTTAGGAAATCAGTCTGCATGATTAATTTAATACATTACATATTCCTACAGTTACGCATTAAATAAGGCCGATATCCTTGCAGTACAAAATAAGCTGTTCATTTTTAGCGAAGCCCATTACATCGCGCATCAAGTTTAACCGTTTTTCAATGCTACTTAAACCCGACGGACGAATATCACGTTGTTGTAAATACACAGGAATATTTTTTTGGGATACTCCTTGCGAAAGCAGGGATATAATATGCAGATCCAACGTACTAAACTCGTGGCTATTTTTATCCTGGATAGACTCTTTCACATCAGGAGACTGATAGGTTCGGTTGGCATATATTTCTCCTAATGCTTCCTTCAAATGCTGCCCATCTTTACGCGCCTTGCGTACATAACCATCTACAATACGATTTCTTATTAGCTCATCGATATAGGAAGAGCGCAACTCGGCCGACAAAATAATAATCTTCAGATCAGGCTGCAACTGTTTCGCAATACGGATAAGGTCAATACCATTATCGATTTGTTGGGGTGTGTTATCATCTTCAAAAATCAAATCCGTAATTAATAACTCATAAGGTTCCCCTTCGCGGATAGCATTTTTAATCCAGTTTACAGCATGGTCGCAGTAATACACATATTTTGTGTTGGATATACCTAAATCCTGTAGGGTTTTCTGTACCGAAATATTAGCAATTTCGTGATCTTCGGCAATAAGAACTTTTTTGAACATAAGACTTTTTGTTTTTAAGAAATAGGTACTTTAATCTCAACTGTAAGACCCTTACCTACCTCACTCACAAAATTAATTTGTCCTGAAATACTTTCAATACGGTTTCCCGTACTGGTCAACCCATTTCCATAAATAACATCCTTACCCATGCCCACACCATTATCCTTGTAAAATATAACCAACTGATTACAAGTCCTTTCAAACTTAATAACCACATTTTTTGCCTGGCTATGTTTTTTCATATTCACCATCAACTCCTGCAACACCTGCTTAATTTCTTCAATTACAGCTTTACGTATACCCTTATAAAATTCAGACTCGTTACCAGCAATCAACACCCGATGTGTTTCATTCGCAAAAGACTTAAGTAGATCTGCAATCTGCTCGTTTATAGGTTGCTCTACCTTAGGTAAATCCTGCGCTTCATAAGATATATCGCGTGATTTATGGTACATATCCTCCAGCTTATCCAAAATACTGCCTCTATCGATATCACGCTTATACTCGATTTCGCTCATTACGCGATACAAACCATTGGCGACCACATCATGTATCTTCCTGGAGGTTTTGAGTTGGCTGGCCTTAATTTTATGCTGTGTTTCCAGAGATATTCGCTCTTTCTTCTTTTTATACCAAAAGCCAACACCGGCAACAAAAAGTAAAAATACCAAGGTTACAGCCCCAATAATCACCCGATGTAATATAATACGGTTTTCCTTTTCTTTATTCTCATTTTGCAAGCGCAGATTTTCGGCTTTATTTTTATCAACCTCATACCGTATTAGCGCAAATTGATTCTTTGCCGCTGTGCGCGCTTGCTGTACACTATCGGTGAGATTCCTATAGGTCTCAAAATAATGTTTTACCTTTTTCTGATTTGAACTTAAGGAAATAAGTTTACCTAAGGCAACTATTTGATCATCGGAATTTTGAATTTTTTTTGAGATTTCATAAAACTTTTCCAAAAAGTATATAGCTGAGTCTGGTTTAGAATTTTCATAATAGGTTGAAAGAAAAAAATAACTCGTGCTCTCCTCCACCAAATCTCTAGCTTCCTGTCTTAAATACAATGTTTTATAAAATTCAGGTGCTGCATGATATGTAGAATCTTCCAACCATTTCGTACGCGCAATATTAGATAAAATTCGAACATATTCTTTCGATGAGATAGGAACCTTCTCTAACTCCTTTTTATACATCTGGATAGCATCCATAAAAAAACCAAGTTTTTGATAGCTAAGCGCAATATTACTCCTGTAAATTATGGAGTTCAAAGAATCAGTCGAAAAAGTGAGAGCCTCCTGAAAAAAAGAAATTGCATTTTGATAATCTTTAAGTTGCAAAGAAGAAACACCAAGATTATTATAGTTAGTACTTAAATACACAAAATGATTAGGGTTTTTCTTATTGAGATATTCTATCGCCTGTAAAGCAGATTCTTGAGCACCAAAGTAATCGCCATAATCTTTTTGGGTAATTGACATATTAATCAAGCAATTTGCGGTATTCAAACTATCTTTGGCATCTATAAATAGGTTTTTAGCTAAATTAAAATATAAAAATGAACTATCCACTATGCCCTTATCCAAAAATTCGTAGGCCTTATCGTAATAAGGGTTATCAATTGTTTTCTTCAATTCATTAAAAGAAGAAGAACAACGAATAAATAAAAAAAACAGCAATAAAGCTAAAGTAGATGGTTTCAAGTAAGTTCGTTTTTCCGAAATTAAGGAAAATAAAAAAAGCTTACAATACCATTTTTTAAAAGGACATATAATTTTCTTAAAAAGAAAAAAAAGGGATATCTTTTATTCTAAAATATCCCTTTTTTGTATTTATTAGATACGCGGCGGACGTGGCGGACGTGGAGTTCCTGCCTCCCCATTGGTTGTATGACTATTATCTGCTGATACCTCCGTTTCTTCATCATAATCAAAAGAAGAAACTGTTGGATTACCTTGACTAAGCCAAAAAGCTAAAATTACATACCACATAATTCAAAAAATTAAAAAATAAATACCCTATAGTCCCACACGCTCCGTGCATGGGGTTGCTACGCTTATTGTTCAGAAGGCCTTCTGAATTTTGGGAAGTAAAAATTGCTAGTATCAAGAACGGTTAAACACTGCTTCCCACATCAGTGTTCACAGCCTTGATATAGGCAGATGTTAGAAATCATTGTACCTTTTCCTAGCAAGGAATTTTTGAAGTATCGTCTGATTTCGAAAACAAAACTACAGGCAGCAATCCATTTACCATCAGCGGTTTCCGATATTTCCAATATTTCCGATTGATTTCCGATAAATCATTAAAAAAGGAAGGAATCTCCGGTAAAAAAGTGGACAAATTTGATATGTATTATTTTACGGTTTCCCGTATTTTATAAGAATAAGGTATTTTAATTTTGTAGTATGTCCGATTTCGAATTATTCCGCGAAGAGGTGCTTTCCTATTACGAGCGCCAAAAGGTAAATAACTTATTACCAGTAATGCTTGCTGCCCCTAGTCCAGCAAATTTGAAGGAGCTGGCCCTTTTAAAATTTCGCCAAGGATTAACACCTGCTGATGAAAAAGTATACAGAGACTATTACTGTCCATTAGAATTTGAATCGGATTTAGGGAAAGCTATACGAACAAAGGATGTAGATAAGCATAAATCGATTCAAAATTTCATCTTGCGTAAAACAAAAGCGCCGAAAGAAGAGATTGTAAAATTAGTCGCTGTACTTATCGATTTTCAACCGCGCCCCTTTATATTTAATAACTGGAAGAGTGTTCAAGAGCATTATAACGTAAATAAAGAAATTTACTCCGCGAGCAAACCAACTACCGACTATACCACGGTCAACAAAATTAACCTCCCCAAAGAGCGCCATAGTATGGAGGTATCTGCAGCGGATATTAAAAAGGCACCACCGCCGCATACACCACATACGCCGCATAATGCACATGCTGCGCATAATATGTACATCAAACCAAGTGCACTGGACCGCTTTATACATAAGTATCGGGCCACTTTGTTTCTACTTGCCGGTATAATCTTACTCAGCCTAATTTCCTCCTTTTATCTATTACCCGTAAAACAATGCATGTGCTGGTTAGACGATCATTATATTGCAGTACACTGTACAAATACCGTCAACACGGTACGCGTTATCGCGTTGGATCAACATAAGCTGGCTACATTTAAGAAAATAAATGATCTGAATGCATTATGTAAAAATGGAGGTAAAGGCGTATGGTATTCCAAAATAAACGATGAGGTCGAATTTTTTACCGGACCAGGATATCATCCTATAGCAGACCAAATACCATTAAAGGTAGCTACAAATTATATAATTCAGGAGTATGTTGGCTGCAGCTTTCCAGATTATGTAGCGCGTAAGGAATAGCAACAGCATCCTGGTGGCAGTGTATGGCGATTTTTTTGTTAATAAAAACTTGTTAAAAAGGGTGCCTATATAAGATATGCACTACATTAAACGAATTGAACTGTAAACAAAACATACCCATATCATTGTTCGTTAGGTTGTTACTCCCCCCTTCAATACCGAGGCTTAAATCCTTTGTGCATACATTTTTTTCTTTTAGATTAAAACTTAACTTTAAAGAATTTTCAATATATTAATAAAAAACTATTCCCAATTTTATTTACAAAAAGATAAAGTTAAAACTTAATTAAAGTGATTTATATCACTTTAATTACACGGCATTCCAAAAAAATATGTATATTTAATACAAACAGTATTTACCTAAGCCATGAAACAACTTATTCTCGTAGATAGTGTACAAATAGGCGTATTTCTTTTTTTAGGCTACATTATTGAGGGGCCAAATAAGGAGTGCGGCTTTGCAATTTATATTTCCGATGCAGATAGACCTGTACTATGGATGTTAAAAGATACGGATGGCAATAAAGTAACGATTCATCTGGATGAAGATATTATTGCCCATATCGCTACCAAAAGCAAATCAGATTTTACACAACGCAAACAGAATTTCAAGAAAATATTAGACTTTATTGTAAGCAGCGAAAAGAAGGCCGCCTACATGGTCTTTAAGGGCATGGAAATGGAATATTTCAGCGACACCAAACTTTTGGCCAAAGCCAAGAGCAAATATATTCATACAGCGCCTAAATCGACCCTTTCTTAGGAGGGTCTGGGGCAAGAATTCCTTTCATAATACAAGCCTCACCATAACGCAGGCGCATCTTATCCATATACTGCAATAAGCTCACCTCTTCTGCCGTATCACTAAAGAGATCGGTCTGGTAATTGCCATAAATTAAATTGGAAAACTTAATTCCGATTAAGCGGATTAACATGCGTTTGCTATAGAGTTTTTTAAACAGTGCCATCACCTTTTCGCGTATTACACGATCTGAATTTGTGAACCCTATAGACAGCTGCTGCGTATAGGTATCAAAATTACTATAGCGTATTTTTAAGGTAATACAACTGGTCAGTTTTTTCTCCTTCCGCAGATCAAAAGCCAAGCTATCGACCATAGCAATCAATGTTTTACGCAAGAGCTCCATATCAATAGTATCTTGTAAGAAGGTCGTCTCCTTACTCATCGACTTCTGTTCCCGAAAAGGTATCACCAAACTGCCGTCCAAACCATTCGCTTTACGCCAGATAGTAACGCCGTTTTCGCCCAGCACACGCCGCATCGTAAATGCTTCCATCTGCTGTATAGTACCAATTTTGCTGATGCCCATATTCCGTAGCTGTATATACGACTTTTCGCCTACCATAGGTATTTTACGGATAGATAAGGGCGCTAGAAATGCACGTTCTGTCCCCGTTTTTACCAGGCACTCCCCACTGGGTTTTACCTGCCCTGTGGCAATCTTACTCACGGTTTTATTGACCGATAGGCCGAAGGAAATCGGCAGACCGGTATCCTTAATAATACGCTGTCGCAGCTCTTGTGTCCATTTCCAGCAGCCAAAAAAACGATCCATGCCGCTTACATCCAGGTAATGCTCATCAATACTCGCCTTCTCCACAAGAGGAGCTTCCTCTTCGATAATATCGGTTACTAACTGCGAGTATTTGCTATATTCATCATGATCACCACGCACCACAATAGCTTCCGGACATAACCGCAACGCCATCCGCATCGGCATCGCACTATGTACACCAAGTTTTCGGGCCTCGTAAGAACAAGAAGATACCACCCCACGATCCGAAAGGCTACCAATCAATACCGGCTTGTCTTTCAACGCAGTATTTTTTAAACGTTCTACCGATACAAAAAAAGAATCCAAATCACAGTGTACTATGCTACGTTCCATTATATTATCAACTATATTAAATCGAAAAGCCCATTGCTATCACAACAAATATAAGCGATAACCAAATCATTTTACTAAAAATATTAGCAAAATAATTTAGTTAACAGAAAAATCCCAAACTCTACTTACATTTACGGCACTATGCATACCATAGCCAAAACCATGAACGAATTAGATATACATATTGCCCAGCAACAAGATTTATCCCGCATTGTAGAAATATACAACAGTACAATTGCCTCCCGATTAGTAACCGCCGATACCGAGCCGGTTACGCCGGCGAGCAGGCAAAAATGGTTCGACGAACATACAGCCCATAAAAGGCCCTTGTGGGTTGTGAAAGACGATACGCAAACTATCGTTGCCTGGATTAGTTTTCAATCGTTCTACGGGCGCCCGGCCTATGATGGTACGGCGGAGGTTTCTATTTATATAGCCCCAGAACAACGTGGCAAAGGCTTAGGACAGCAGCTCTTACAGTTCGCAATAGAAAAAGCACCGGAATTTGCCATAAAAACACTACTCGGTTTTATTTTTTCGCACAATATCCCCAGTATAAAACTGTTCGAAAAATTTGGGTTTCAGGAATGGGGACATTTCCCCAATATCGCCGAGTTGGATAAGGTAGAACGAAGCCTTTCCATCTTTGGCAAAAGAGTCGGATAAGCAGCTGGGAGTTTTACGCCTGATCCATAAAACAAACTGTCCTGGACGCTTGGATCAACTCAACAATATAAAATTTACCTTTTTTTCTGCACGTCCTAGCTGTAGCTATAAACCACAGCAAAATATTGCATATTTTATGGGGTTCTATACCCCAAAGTTGCGCGTCAAAGAAATTATAAGGCTGTATACAACCCGTATAAACACCTGCGGCTAATACATTTTAGTACCCTTAAACAGGCTTTAAAGGCTTATTAAGGGAGTATAGAAAAATAATCTACTAATTCTATAGATTTTACTTGCTTTATTGAAAATTAGCACTTATCTTTGAGTCATCATAAAATAGGTTTATAATTGGTTATAAAGGTTTCCTCTCTCCCCGTTTGGAAACCTTTTTTATTTTTATCCCATTTATTTAGGCGAGTAGCAACGTAGCGTAGCGCCCTAATTTAATTTTTTCATTACCAATTAAAGACAAATCAGCAACGGAGCGAAAGAAAGTGAAATAAAAAATAAGTTCTAGGGTTCAGAAAGTTCTTACTTTATTTTTTTTTCATTAACTTGCATGCCAAAGCACCACATAGTCAAACAAATTGGCTATCAGTAAATTATGAAAAGGGGAATACTATATTACATCATAACCATCTTAACTTTAGCAAGCTGTGGAAAGGAAGGCCCCTTTACACAAGAGCCCTTGGTGATGACATTTGATAGTGTACAAACCCTTTCTCCACTACAGGTGTACAGCAAAAAAGGTTTAATCAGCCAGGATTCCAAAAACAAAACGAATATCACAAATTTCTTAAATAACCTCTACAGCATCGGTAGCGTAAACTATCAATCCAAATTCATCGTTCCCGACAGCAGTTATGGCAAGGCACATTTCACCTTTTATCCGGATGGAAAAATAACGTATGCTACACCGATTACAAAAGTAAAGCTGCAAGATGCAACATCAATTATGCAATCGCCCATACAAAACAGTGTAACCGAAGATGTACTTGTAACGACTTCATTTTTTAAGTATGGCTATGATATCTCGGCAGACAATAAATACAACTATCAGTATATCGTAAAAGGTAATGACCGCACGCTTAGTGTATCCCTCCTATCCTATAAGTATATTAAATACTCCGATCAGGGAAAACTAATTTCAGTGAATTTTGGCCGTGTTCATAACGAGTTTAATCCAAACTTTTTAACAAATTTAGGTAAGAACGATACGCTGGCGGTGCAGCAATTTTCGTTGCATTATTCTGTAAAATAATAAAGCACCCGAAGTTTACTTCCTTGCATATTCAACTTGTCAGCGCCTGGTAGGTTTACCAACAAAAATCAGTACACTAAGCCTCATTCTTGGCCTGCAACAACCTCTCCTGCAACTCCCGTCGAAAGGTAATACCCACGGGCAAATTGATATCCGTCAGAAAAACCTGTCCGTTTTCATACTTATGAACCTTTTGCAAAGCCACAATATACGATTTATGGATACGTAAAAATTGTGATGCTGGCACTTGCTGCAGAATCTGTTGTGTTGTCGACGCCGTAAGGTAGGTACGCGTTCCGGTTACGATTTTCACGTAATTACCAAAACTTTGTATATAATCTATTAAACTTAATCGGATTTCAATCCACCGCCCATCCATTTTAATGGTTAGGGTTTTAGGTTCATCTATCACTTTCTGCTCCTGCCCCTTATAGGCTAAAAAACGTTCTATAGATTTCAGAAAGCGTGGAAAAGAAATCGGCTTCAACAGGTAATCCATTACCCCATATTCATAACTCTCCAAAGCATACTCGGAGTAGGCGGTGGTTAGTATAGTATGCGGCGGATTGCTTAACATACGTAAAAATTCGATACCATTAATTTCGGGCATATCGATATCCAGAAATATCAGATCCACCTTATATTGCCTTAAATAATTTAGGGCTTCCAAGGCATTATAACATTGCTCAACCAACTGCAAGTTCGGGTTACGCTCGATATAATTTGCCAGCACATAATGTGCGGCGGGTTCATCATCTACAATAATACAAGTATACATACACATCTACGACAGCTCCATTTGTAAAGATACATTAAACTCTGAAAGACCCGCATGGATATTGAGCTGGTATCTTTTCGGGTACATATGCTCCAGACGAGCCTTTGCATTTTCTAAGCCAATGCGGGTGGACTGAATTTTACTTTTCCGCTCGGGAATAGAATTTTTTACCGAAAGGTGCAATACCCCACCCCGCAGCTCCAGCACAATTTTTATAAAACAGTCTTCAAGGCTGCAGGTACCATGCTTAAAGGCATTCTCCACATAGGTAATCAGCAGCATGGGTGCTATTTGGTAGTGACATTCAATATTTTCGGGATACACAAACTCTATTTTACTTCTATACCCAACGCGTTCGTTTTCCAACTCAATATAATTGGCAATAAAATCAATCTCATCGGCCAAGCAAACATACTCTTTTTTAGTATTCTCCAACTGATAACGCAGCAATTGCGAGACTTTAATAATCATTTCCGAGGTACGCTCCGGAAACTTTAAACTTATGCCATAAACCGTATTCAGGGTATTAAAGAGAAAATGCGGGTTAAGTTGCTTTTTCAGGTAATCGATCTGGGTTTGATTAGACAAAAGTTCGGTTTTTGTCTTTTGCCGCTGGTAGCGATAATATTCTATAAATTGTATACTTCCCAAGATACAAATCAACGTACCTAACAACACCCCGAACTGATAATGGAATGTATTTTGTATTAAATCTTTGTATAAAAAACAGTTTTTATAGATTACATTTTCCGTTAATAGGCGCAAAACCAAGGAGAACAGCAGCAGTACCGTTACCGACGACAAAATATAACCTAAGGGGTTATTCTTCTTAATCAAAATCGGTAGCAGCAGAAAACGGTTAAACTGGGCGTGGCTATAGAGGATAAGAAAATAAATAACCCCCATAAAAAAACCTTTCCAGCTTAAAATAAGAATCCAGTCGTTTAATGTAAACAGGATAAAGGAGAATACCAATAAGGTAAATTCTACCATCCATTTATTCTCAAACACCTTGCGCATAAGCCCTTCTAATTAATAGTTTAACGGTTACAAAGTAATAACATAAATTTTACATTGAATGTAAAATTTATGACCAATTAAACTCGTCATAATTAAACAGCATACATCACTTAGATACACCCTTCTAAAATATGGCGTCCTATATTCGCTCTCACTAAAATGATAATATGTTATGATTAAAATGAAATGCCTATTGTCATTGAGTCTATTCTTTATTACATCAACCCTATTGGCACAAAACCTAAGCTTACAAGAAGCCGTACAACAGGGGCTAGCAAACTACGGAAGTATCAAAGCAAAACAACAGTACGTACATGCGGCAGAACAGACCAGTGAACAAGTTAAAAGAGATTTTTGGCCAAACCTTACCCTCGCTGCACAACAAGACTATGGCACCGTAAATGGGCAAAACGGACCGCTTTATGGTTTTGGAGGGTTGGGCGTAGCCTCGTCGGGTATTCCTATGGAAAAACAAAACTGGAATGCTGCTTTTGGAGCCTTGTATTTGTTGAATATGAACTGGGAATTTTACAGCTTCGGACGTTTAAAACAACGCATCGCCGTAGCGCAGAGCCATACTGCTCAACTGCAACTGGATGTGGAGCAGGAGCAGTTTCAGCAAAAAATTAAAGTTGCTGCAGCCTTCCTAAACCTCCTTGCCAGCCATCGCGTGGTTGCCAACCAGGAAAAAAACCTAAGCCGCGCCGTTGTATTTTATAATATTGCTGCCGCAAAGGTGAAAAATGGGATCCTTCCCGGAGTAGATTCTACCCTTGCCGCAGCGGAAGTTGCTAAAGCAAAAATCAGCCTCTTCCAGGCGAAAGAAAATAGAAAGGAGCAAAATAACAAATTGGCCTTTTTAATCGGTGGCAGCAGTCAGGATTTACAAATCGACACCGCATTGGTATATAGTGCGCCGAAAAAAACAGCCTTAAATGTAGCGAATACCGATGCTACAGCGAACCCTATCTTACAATACCAAAAAAGTAAAATAGCCGTTGCCGAGCAGCAACTGCAGCTTATACGCAAAGAGGCCTTACCATCGTTAAGTTTATTCGGTGTTTACCAAACAAGGGCTTCCGGTTTTAACAACGACTATGCGGTAAACAGCAATTCCTTTACACGCAACTATTGGGATGGCGTAAATCCCAGCCGTCAAAACTACCTACTGGGCTTAGGTATCAGCTGGAACCTAACCAATATTCCACGTACCCATACCAAGCTGCGTGCACAAGCCTACAGCAATGAAGGCCTACGGCAAGAATATAACCTATTGGAGCAACAGTTTATGGCCCAGCTGGATGCCGCCGAAGTAAAGATAACATTAGCCTACCAGAGTGATCTAGAAGCGCCAAAGCAGGTACAGGCCGCAACACAGGCCTATAATCAGAAATTAACTTTATATAAAAATGGCTTAACCAGTTTGTTAGATGTTACCCAGACTTTATATATCCTAAACCGCGCCGAAACCGACCGCGAAATCGTGCATATCAACCTGTGGCAATCGATGCTATTAAAAGCGGCCGCAACTGGAGACTATGAAATATTCAATAACGAACTATAACAACCTATGAATCTAATACGTTTTGCGCTGCGCAAGCCGATCACCATTATGGTGCTGGTTGTCGGCATGTTTATTTTTGGTATTGGAGCGATAAAATCCATTAAAGTGGATATCCTCCCCAAGATGAACCTTCCGGTAATTTATATTGCGCATCCCTTCGGGGGCTATACCCCCAGCCAGATGGAGTCCTATTTTGCGAAAAATTATATTAATATCCTGCTCTTTGCAAATGGGGTAAAATCTATTGAGACAAAAAATATCCAAGGCTTAACCTTAATGAAGGTTTCCTATTACGAAGATACCAATATGGCACAAGCCGCTGCCGAGCTCAGCGCGCTATCCAACCGTATACAGTCGGCATTCCCTCCGGGGTCACAGCCGCCCTTTATCATCCGTTTCGACGCCTCCTCCTTACCTGTGGGGCAGCTCGTATTAAGCAGTCCGACGCGCGCTAACAACGAGCTCCAAGACTTGGCAAACGTGTATGTACGTGCCTCCTTCACCTCCATTCCGGGCTTACTGTCGCCGCCACCCTTTGGCGGTAGTCCGCGCACCATCGAAATCAACGTAGATCCCGAGCAGCTGCGTAGCCATCAGCTGACCCCCGACCAGATTGTGGAAGCCATCCGTATCAATAACCAAACCGCACCTTCGGGAAATGTGCGTATAGGCGATAAAAATTATATCACGCCAACCAACAATACCCTTCAGGAGGTAAAAGAATTCGAGAAAATTCCAATCTTTAAGGGCGGCGTGCAAAATCTTTACCTTGGTGATATCGCCACAGTAAAAGACGGTGCCGATATTACGGCGGGTTATGCACTGGTAAACGGCAAGCGTTCGGTATATGTGAGTATTGCCAAAGCCGGAGATGCCTCTACCTGGGATGTTGTTCAAAACTTAAAAGCAAACCTGCCGAAGATTCAAAGTACCCTTCCCGAGGATGTAAAGATATCATACGAATTTGACCAATCTACACATGTTATAAACTCGGTAAAAAGCTTAATTACAGAAGGTGCCATTGGCGCCGTTCTTACCGGATTAATGGTATTGTTATTTTTAGGCGACCGCCGTGCCGCTTTAATCGTAATACTAACGATTCCGATATCCATTATATCGGGTGTACTTTTTTTAAAGTTGTTTGGACAAACGATTAACCTGATGTCTTTAAGCGGGTTAGCACTAGCCATCGGCATATTGGTCGACGAGAGTACCGTGACCATCGAAAATATTCACCAGCACCTGGATATGGGGAAACCCAAGGCACTTGCCATTTGGGATGCCTGTAAAGAGATTGCCTTACCTAAGCTTTTAATATTATTATGTATACTAGCCGTTTTTGCTCCCGCCTTTACCATGACAGGTATACCGGGGGCCTTATTTCTGCCCTTAGCCCTTTCCATTGGTTTTTCTATGCTGATATCTTTTCTATTATCGCAGACCTTTGTGCCGATTATGGCCAACTGGATTATGAAAGACCATAATACCCATCAGCCTACCGCAAAAATAACGGCCGATGAAGCGGCGTTTCAGGCTTCCGGATTGAGCCCCGAATCTGAAGAGGATACATTCCATCAGAAGGCTATTCTGGTACAAAGAGAAGACTTTAACAACGACGGTAAAATAAGTCTTTTCGAACGGTTTAGAAACGGTTTTATGCGTTTTATAGATCGTCTTTTCCATTTCCGTAAAACCATAACTATCGTTTACCTCCTCGGAGCTATAACATTGGTTGTCGTTTTACTACAGGTTATCGGGCAGGATGTCTTTCCGAAGGTAAACTCCAGCCAGTTTCAGATGCGCCTACGGGCAGCCGAAGGTACCCGTATCGAGCGTACCGAAGAAAAAGCAAAAATCGCCCTCAAGGAATTAGATGCCATGGTGGGTAAAGACCATGTGGGTATAAGCTCCGTTTATGTCGGCCAACACCCTGCCCTATTCTCCGTATCGCCGATATACCTGTTTATGGCAGGCCCCCATGAGGCCGTTTTTCAGGTTGCATTAAAGGATTATCACGCTGATATGGACGACTTTAAGGATGCGTACCGGAAACGCCTGAAAGAAGCGCTCCCTGATGTTCAGGTATCCTTTGAGCCCATTGAACTAACCGATAAAGTCTTGAGTCAAGGGTCGCCCACACCAATAGAAATTCGGGTAGCCGGAAAGAGTAAAAAGACCAACGAGCAGTATGCTGAAAAACTGATTACCGCCCTACACCATATTCCCTATTTTAGGGATGTACAGCTGGCACAGCCTATTAAATATCCATCCTACGATATTAAAATCGACCGGGTAAAAGCGGCACAGCTGGGGTTAGACTTAGCAGAGGTATCGCGCTCGCTGATTGCGGCAACATCCTCTTCGCGGTATACGGATAAAAATACCTGGATAGACGAGAAAGCCAGTCTCTCGTATAATGTTCAGGTACAGGTACCCTTAGATAAAATGAAAGACGAGAAGGAAATCGGCGAGATACCTTTACTTAAGAATTCCGCCCGCCCCGTATTGAGCGATGTGGCCACCATAACACCTTCGTATACCTACGGTGAGATCGACAATATTGGCGCACTGCCCTACCTTTCGGTAACGGCAAATACACACCAAACAGATTTAAAAACAGCATCCAAGGCTGTACAAGCGGCGATTAAAGACCTGGGCGACCTACCGCGCGGTTTGTCGGTCGAGCAAATCGGCCTGGGTAAGGTGTTGCAGGAAACCATGGGAAGCCTGGAAGCCGGACTATCACTGGCTATTATTGTAATTTTCCTGATGCTGGCAGCCAACTTTCAATCGTTCAAAATATCGCTGGTGGTCTTAACGGCAGTGCCTGCCGTTGTACTCGGATCTTTATTGCTGTTAATGCTTAGCGGCTCGACCTTAAATATGCAGTCGTATATGGGTATTATTATGTCGGTTGGGGTGTCTATTGCCAATGCGGTACTATTAATTACCAACGCCGAGCAGCTGCGCAAACATAACAACAATGCCCTACAGTCGGCACGTGAGGCCGCATCCTTACGCTTACGCCCTATTATTATGACCAGTATCGCCATGATTGTGGGGATGTTGCCCATGGCTATTGGCCACGGGGATGGTGGGGAGCAGGTTGCACCCTTAGGGCGTGCTGTAATTGGGGGTTTGTTTTTTTCCACATTCGCCGTTTTAGTAATTCTGCCTCAAATATTTGCCTGGGCACAGGGCAACAGCAGTACACAGTCGATCTCTTTAGATCCTGAAGATAAAGACAGCAAACATTTTATAGCATCTATAGCACAAATTCATGATAAATAAAACGATAATAACAGGCGCATTATTGGGTATATGCACCTGGATAACAGCCTGCCAATCTGCTGCCGTAGAGCAGCATAAAAGCGTCGAAAACAGCAGCGCACCCGAGCTGGAAACGATAAGCCCTGAAAGGGATAAATTAACGAGCGACTTACAAATGCCGGGCGAGATCAGCGGTTTTCAACAGGTGGATATCTATGCCAAAGTGAGCAGCTATGTTAAAGAATTAAAGGTGGATATTGGCAGTACCGTAAAACGCGGACAGCTGCTGGCGCTGCTCGAAGCGCCTGAACTTAGCGCCCAGCTGGCGGCCGCCCAATCGCGCTTAAAATCGCAGGAAGCCGTTTACACGGCAAGCCGAAGCACCTATGAGCGCTTATGGGAAACCTCGAAAGTAGAAGGCACCGTAGCCCGGCTGGACCTCGATGTGGCGGCAGCAAAAAAGGATGCCGACCATGCACAGCTGCAGGCCGCAAAAGCGGCCTACCAGGAGGTGCAAACCCTGCTCAGTTACCTGGAAATACGGGCACCTTTTGATGGCGTTATCACGACACGTAGCATCAATCAAGGTGCCTTTGTAGGGCCTGCAGGACGGGGTTCCGAAGCGCCGATATTTACCCTACAGCAGCAGGAGAAGTTGCGCCTTTCCGTTTATGTTCCCGAGCAATATGCGGGCTATCTTGCGCAAGGAGAGTCCTTAAAATTTACCGTAAAGTCTATACCCGGTGAAACCTTCAGCGGCACTATCGCCCGTAAGTCGGGGGCCCTAGACTATAAATTACGTTCAGAACGTGTAGAGATGGATATCAACAACAGCGCCAACAAACTGCTACCCGGTATGATTGCCGAAGTACAGCTCCCCCTAACCGCGAAAGACAGCACCTTTGTGGTACCTAAAACAGCGGTATTTACCTCCAGTGAAGGCAGCTTCGTGCTGGCAGTAAAAGACAAAAAAACAAACCGCATTCCGGTACAAAAAGGGCGTACAGTAAACGATAAAGTCGAAATCTTTGGCGATATCCAAAAAACGACCAGCCTGGTTAAGCAAGCAAGTGAGGAGCTATAGGTAAATTCTAAACCCCTAAACCCCTAAACCCCTAAACCCCTAAACCTCATAAACAATAAAGGCTGCACCCCAAATTCAGAGATGCAGCCTTTATTATTTTACGATATACGTATTCCTTCTTACTTCGTCAAATAAATTAACGTAGGAAAGTGATCCGAATAACCATTTATAAAAACCCCTTGTGAAAAGGTACGGTGTGGATAACCCTTATTTTTACCCTCCTGTTGAATTAAGAAATCACGGTTAAAAATTTCGGCACGCACAAAACGTAGTCCATTGTTTTTATTATCAATCAAAGGTCTTGAAATAATAATCTGGTCGAATAAATTCCATTTCCCCTGATACGATAACGAACCGATACCACGATCATAAAAACCCCACATGGTATTGTATAAGCCCTGTTCAGGAACATCCTTAATATTCTTCTTGGCCTGCAATACCTCGCGCACACTCTTATCCGTAGGGTCGTCGTTCAAGTCGCCCATGATCACAATCTTAGCACCCGGCTGCACCTGGTATATAGAATCACAGATACCTTTGGTAATCGACGCTGCAAACTCGCGCAAACCCGAAGATTTAGAGCCATAACGTGAAGGCCAGTGATTTACGATAACATGCAACGTATCCCCCGCCATCGTTCCCGACACCAACAACTGGTCGCGTGTACGGAAAGAAGAGTCAGTAGGTAAAACATAAGGATACGCATGCGTATTAAACGGTGTAAACACATCCTTATTGTAGATAAACCCAACATCCACACCACGACGGTCTGGCGAGTCGTAATGCACAATATCCAGGTTCAAATCTTTTAATTGCGGGTCGGCAATTAAGTCTTCCAGCACATTTCTATTTTCAATTTCACATACCCCCAAAACAGCAGGGCCAGAAGAAGAGTAAGGCGATCCAAGCGCGCGGATTGCCCGTGCCATATTGTTCACCTTTTGTTTATACTTTCCTTCCGTCCATGCATTTGCACCTGTCGGTGTAAATTCTGAATCGTTGGTATTTGGGTCATCGTAGATATCGAAAAGGTTTTCCAAGTTGTAAAATGCCACCGGAAAAACTTTTCTATTGGTCTGAGCACAAATTTTTGTGGTACCCAGTATCGCGAACAACAACCCTAATACTAAAGTTTTTTTCATATGTATATACTTTGTTTTTTAAAGGACAAACGGAATATCCATCGTACATACACGGCAATTTAGCCCGCTGTACCATGGATAATTCCCCTGTTTAGTCTTTTTTTACAACGATAATATTACCGCCTGTAGTACCCCCCTTTTTGATAATAATATTATCCAAACGAAGACCTAAAGTATTATCCGTTCCCGCTACAGAAAACTCAACAGTTGTAGTCGCTGCTTTAGCAATATTAGGAATGGTAAACGTATAGAATTTACTGTTATCGCCAGCAGCATTTGTTACAGGCGTACTCGGAATAGCATAAGACACCCCATTAACCTTTACCTTAAGAACATTTAAATCTATAGCATCACTAGAATTAAATAAATTCGCTGCCAACTGGTAACTTAAAGTTAAGCCCTCGGCATTTGCTGTATTAATTCCAGAGATCACCAAGTTTACATCTCTATTCGATGGATACCAAATATGCGCTCCATTATCACCCGCAAGGCTACGAATATCCAAAGCACCCGAAGCATCGGTAAAAACAACAGGAGCTTTCATATCGAAATCCGTGAAATCTGCGATCTTAGGTCTGTTTCCCGAAGCGTAAGTTTTTGTACCCAATGTTTCTTTAAAGATAATCTCTTCACCTGGTTCTGTAGGTGTAGTATTTTCCGGAATACCATCAAAATTACGGATATCACTTTTGTCGCGCAGAAACAACTGCCATCCCCCGTTAAATCTTCCCAACATACCTACTAAAGTACCCTTACCTACAGGCAATTTATCCTTAGCAATTGTAGAGAAATTACTGGTACGCACATCTAAAGTTGTATTTTTAGCATCTTTAATTTTCTCATTTGTGGTTACATCTCCCGTCGTAAAGTTGTTTTTGCCCTCGTTAATAAAACGAACATCCTTAATCATCACCAAGCGGTTAACCATAGAAGCATCCAGTTTTGTTAAATCAACCTCAATAGGTTGCGCATTCGCTTCATTTGGCCATCCACTAATCGATGCATGGTTATTGAAGTTCACCCATGGAATACGGTTTGCATTGGTACCCACAAACGCAATCTGAAGCTCATCGCCATACTTTACAATTGCTAAACCTTTAAGCGCAATGTACAACTCCTGTCCGACACGGTACTTCGTATACATACTATTCTGATCAATACCGATATTGAAACCTGCCGTTTCATCCTGAATATACAACTGCTTGTAGATATTTCCGGACACATCATTCCCTGCAACGACAGCCTTAATAATTAAGTCTTCTGTAATTTCTGTTGGCGTTTTAATATCCGCGAATTTTTTCTTTAAATCCGCTAAGGTAATATTAGCCGAAGGACCATTATACTTAGGCTCTGTCAATGGAGGGCCATCGTACTCGCGGTCACAAGAGCTATTGAAAATTAGCAATCCCAAGCATAATAAACTTAGGATAAAGCTGAAATTGATGGTATTATATATGCGTTTCATGCGGAATTAAAATTTATAGTTAACATTTACAAAGCAGTTGATACCTTGCATGTAGTAGTATTTGCTTAAGAATTTGTTTGGAGCCGTGATATCCATACGTCCTTGCTCATAGCCCCCGGTACGGATATCTTTTTTGTTTAACAGGTTGTTTACCGAAGCATTAAAGTTCATAGATTTTCTATTTTTAAGGTACAAAATTTTACCTATAGATAAATCCAACGTATAAACATCCTTAAACTTCTCCTGGTGAATCAAGGAACGGTACGCATTGTTTTGCGTCTCATCGAATGGATTAACATCAACATAGTTAGATGCTAAACGACGGATAGGAGCAATATCAATATACTGATTTGCAGCATAGTTTACATTGGCACCAATAAACCAGAAATTATAGAAATAACGAACACCTAATGTGGCTGCCGTTTGTGGCATACCCCCTACATGGTAGTTTTTCATGTAAACTGTCTCCTCCACATTATTGATCAACCCATTTTCAGAATTAATAATTCCCATAGGATTGTTGCTGTAGAAAAACTCCGATTTCGTACCCGCAAAATCCACCGTCCAGTTGTTATCAACCTTATACGACAAGCCCAATTCCACACCCCTGTTTACCTGGTTTAAGCCACGTAAAGCATGGTTAATAAAAGTACGTTGCACATCGTGGTAGTATGATTTACGATCGATCATATCGTAGAAGTTCGTTTGGTAAACCGACACCCTACCATTTAAACGCGGCATCGAGAAGATATAGCTGAAATCTGTAGAAAAGATTTTTGTGCTCTCTAAATTATCCACCGTTTTATCGTTAATTCGTGGCGACACATAGGCTAAATTTGGCAGTGGCGCTTTTGTCTGGTAGTTGATATTTCCGGTCAACATATGGCGCCCATTGATTTTGTAGGTTAAACCACCTTTAAAACCGTAGTCAAAAAATTCATATGTTTTACCATTACCATAAGAATTTGTTGGGTAACGGCCATTTTTCATATACCCGACACGTTGAAAATCGGTGTAACTTAACTGTGCACCGTAGTAAAAATCGAAGTGCGCATAGTTATATTCATTCTGAAACCAGGCATTTGCCGAGCGTACGTTAAAGTTAAAACGGTATCCGAAGATATCATCTTTAAAGGCTTTCGCATTTGGGTTTAACATATTATTCTGACTAAGGTCACTGTTTCCTGGGAAATCACGCTCCGAAAACTTATCGATATCCAATACATACGAAGCCCCCAATAAGTCTTCCACAGTTTTATACTGTTGGTTTTGTGTGCCACGTAAAGAAACACCAGCCGTAATCTTTGCATGATCGCTGATCACCTTATTTAATGTCGAATTAAAAGAGCTCTCCAATAAATTCGAGTGTCTTTTTTCGACCATATAAATTGCGGCACCATCATTGATCTTACCTTCTAATTTATTGGCCATATACATTTCCCTCCAGTTGATCTGGGTGTAGTCGGTATTATTCGTTGACCACAGCTCATGGTAGGTATTAAACGCATTTGAACCTGCTTCAAAGTAGGAAGGCAAGTAACGGTAATAATCTGGGCGTGGATCAGGACCATTGTACCAGTTTAAAGCAGTACTCGCATACTTACCATAATGTAAAGAAATACCCGTTGTTAAACGTGTATTCTGATCAATTTTCCAAACATGCGAAAGAATCGCTGTAGGGTCATAGGCCGTTACATTACGAGAGTTACGAACCTTCCCATCTTGGTACCCCCAGTTCGGGTTGTATAAGTTATTGCCTACAAGATCATATACCTCCTGGAAGGATGCCGACTGCTGACCACGACCTACCGGCGAACCAAAGGTTACAAAAGACAAACTGTGGCGTCCCTGTGCAAATTGTTTCTCCGCAGAAAAAGCATAGGATAAGTTATCGTAAAACGTACCCTCTACATTTCCTTTATGCGCATAACGCCCCCCGATTAAGCCCGTAAAAGCCCATCCGTTGTCCATCATACCTGTAGAATAGCTCAACATGCTGCGGCTATAGTAATTGCGGTTTGTATACGTTACCGTAGCCTTAGCACCTTTGGCATAACTCCCGGCACGCATATTAATATTTTCGGAACCACCGATAGAACCAAAAGTAAAGGTCGATGCCGCCATAAAATTGTCTGCATCTCCATTACGTGTTAAATCGTTAATGGCACCAATGGAAGCGAAGTTAAACACACCACGAACCTGGTCGTTAAACTCTACCCCATTAATAAATTTCTTCTCATAAATATTTTGATATCCACGTGTTCTAAAACGAAAGGCTGATAGTTGAAACCCCGCTTTATTCAAAAACACATCGTTGGATAGAATAACCTTGGCAGATATATTTTGTGCCGACGACTCATTATCGTCGTCCAGCATATCGTCGGCAGCCATCAGTAAAGGCTGCATTCCTTCGTTATCGATATTAGGCGTAACCTCAATATCCCCTAAATCCAAAGTCCCCGATTTAGGGATTCTTATTTTAACTTGCTTTGTTTGTATATTGGTTCCGGTAATCGAAACCGTTTCCTCCCCACTCATCAGATGCGATGCACTAAACATTCCCTTATCATCGGAAGTTACGGCAATCTGATTCCTTTCGAAATAAATACGTACCAGCGCAAAAGGATCTTTTGTTCCCGCTACGCGTAATGTCCCTTTCACGACAACCGATTGCGCAAAGGCCGGTACCGTCACTAGAAAGAGAAAAAAATAAATGATGTACTTTTTATACATTTCAATGATTTTGTAAAAAAAAATTAAAAAGGCAAAAACCTCAGCAGCTATTAGCCCTGAGGTTTCCTCCTTTAAAAGATTATTATTTTAAGCCTGAAAGGCTGATATCGTCGATACGAACACCAACGGTATTAGAAGTACCTTGAATATAAAACACTAAAGAAGATACCTTAGGAAGATCTTTAACCGAAGATAAATCAACCTCTACCTCTGAAAATTTGTTTGCCTCTGTTGCCGTTAACACACGCGATGCAGGGAAAAAATCTTTACCATTTAACGTAAGTTTAATTTTATTCACATCAAAAGTAAGTTCTTTAGATGCATTTGTTGTAACAGCAAATTTCACTTTTAAATCACTCACCTTGTCGGTATTGATATTATCGATTTTAAACTCTGCATCTTTGTTTGCAGGAAACCAAAGGTGATTTGATAAAGTTCCCGTGCTACGCACATCCGTAGTCTTAAATTGATCCGAATACACTAAACTTGTATTATCCCAACCTTTGTAAGCCTCAATTTTAGGTTTTGGGTTGGCTTTACTCAAGTCTTCTGTACCAAATGTTTCGGTAAACAATACGGTGCTTTCTCCAGGTGTTGTTGGGTCTGTAGGCGTAGTACCACCGTCTTCATCCTTACCAATTACATAAGAACCTGAAGGAACATCAATCCAGTCGGTAATTGTAGCCGTAACCACTGCAGCCTGGTTGCCAGCAGCATCTGTTGTTAACGTTACATTGTACGAATATTTTTTACCCGCCTCGTAGTTTGTTGTTGTCGGTAAAGGCCAAGTGAAATCACCCTGTGCTAATTTAAATACCACAGTAGCACCGCTAACATTGCTCACGGGCAAAACAATAGCTTCAGCTACAGTGCTGCTTGCACCGGCAGTAGTTTTAGCAGCAAAAGAGGCTTTAGTACCCTGACCTGTTAAAATACCAGATGATAATTCAAAGTTTGCTGTAGTATTAAAACCATTAAACTGTACAGCAAGGCCATTTAACGAAGCTACACCATTTCCCTTCGTTACCGTAACTTCAACCTTACTTAAGGCATGGTTAAATACCAACTGCGCATTCGGGTTTGTTTTGCTTGCATCTTTCGCGTTGTTAGCATATAAAATATCGATTTTACTCTGCTGCGATTGGTCGGCAACATTTACCGCGATTGCATTATTAGTAAGGGCTGCTTGATACGGATAGTAGGCAATAAAATCTACCTTGGAGCCGTCCTCTGGAAAGAAAATTTCTTCCGCTGTAGATGCAGCCGTGAAGTTACCACTTCCATTGTTTGTAACGTACTTTTTGTTGCTTGCCGAAACATTGGTAAGGCCAGCACCAGTTTTCATAAATACGCCGATAGCGTCATTGTTCTCCCAAGCATTGTTTGCCGCTTTAGTAACAACCTGATTTGCGATTTTTGAAGAGAACTTTACGGCCGAGTTGAAATCACTCTCCGGCGCAGGGCTCTTCTGACAGGCTGTTGTCATTGCGACCGCTGCCAATGCAGACGCAAAAAGAAGTTTGTTGGCTTTCATAACCTTTTTTTTTGTAATTAATGAATTGAATAGAATTGTATATATGGTATTTATTTCCAAATACTGGTATTTATACTCGATTTCTCTGCTTTTGTTAAATCAGGAAAGAACGAAAACCCGGTTGCCGCTTCTAATTCAGATACAGGCATCTGGTAACTCTCGTACTTATTGTTCGTTCCTGGGTCTACGTTATTCATTTTGTAGGCAATGGTATAATACGAAGTACCTTTTTTCATCGCCAACGCTTTGAAATAATACTTCGGTGTTACGGCCAGCACCCCATTGTTATCTTTCACTTTAGAACCTACCGGTATTGCCGGTGTGTCGGGCATTGCGCCCGTTACGACATACATCGTATCACACTGCGCAGTCCAGGTACGGATTTTCCCTTCCAAATTGGCCCACATCCCTTGGTTTAAGCGTGAGTTTTGCGCCGTCATATTCGAGAAGTAAAAGGTGGTATAGTTCGCTTGGGTACTCGACGTACGGTCGGCACTCGGCAACTGATGGCCCCTATCCCAGCCACCACCAGAGAAACCACTGAATATGGCATATTGGAAGTTGCTGATAATTTTAGGGTCATAAGCCCATTTGTCGGTACGTTTCGCCCCGCCCATATAGGAAGCATGCAATGGATAAGCCACCCAATACGCCATACGCAGTTGTTTGTCGTATAACATGGTATAGTTACGTTTAGAAGCATCTTCTGGCATCATATGCGCCACGACCTCCATATCCTTGCCTAAGTTTTCAATTTTTGGTAATTCAAAGTAAGCTTGTGTCTTCGGTCCTCCATTATCAGAAGGTTTACCATTATCAATTTTTACTACAAATGTAAAACGCTCCCCTTTTTTTAAAGGCGCGACTTGAGGAACCTTCCAAGTATAGCTATCGCCATTTGCAGCTTGAAAACGAATGCTCTTGCCCGAGATCTGCTCACCTGGCAACAACGTAAACTCGACTAAAGCTTGCTGATTGTTATGCGGAGTAACCTTAGCAAAAATTGTTTTACGCTCCGTAGCATTGGATAAAGTAGCATTGCGCAAATCAAAAGATGCCAATACATTAACCTCGTTCATCGAAGCCTTCATTTCCTCGGCTTTCAGGGCCTCGGTATTGGTTACCGAAAGGCTGATGGCCACACGCGACAACTGCCTTGTGAATACCAATGGAATAGCACTGTTGTTGCCGGTAATACCTTTGGCATTGTTTGCATACATTAAATCTAAAGCGGATTGGTTGCTTTGGTCGGTTAGATCAATAGCGTAATGGTAGTTGTTTACAGCTTTTTGTGGATAGAAGGCTACAAAATCTGCTGTGGTGGTTTTGGGAAGATAAACCGGATTAGCACTTTGAAAAACATTTCCATTTATGGTAAACGGAATGTTATCAACGTTGTTTAAGATATTCTTCTCTTCGAGCGCTTTGCCTGCTTCCAGCATAAAAACCCCAATTTTATCGCCCGGTTCCCAATTTACCCCCGTTGCCTTGGTCGTTAATTGCCCCTCAATAGTAGACGTAAAAGAAATCTTTGTTGCTTGTTGGGCCGCATTTTCAGTTCTTTTACAACTTGAAGCTAGTACGAAAAGAAAGAACAAACCAAGGAATTTTACCCCTTTTCCCTTGGGATTAAGAACATTTTTTTTATTCATTATTACACAGATACTGTTAATCAAGCCGCAAAATTAACACAATTTTACATCTTTAAGTTGTACTAATAATTAATCTAATGTTAAGTTTAAGTTACTTAACATGTAACTCTTTGTTCTTTAGACAGATTGCCTATATTTGCATAAAAATATTTCCATGAAAATAATTTTAAGATATTGTTTAGCGCTATTATTCATTGGTTTAAATTTAGTAAGTTGTACTAAAGATAATGATTTAGCAGAAGATATCAATCGTTCTGTTCTTATTTATATGGGTGCCAATAATAATTTATCCCAAAATGCTATCGACAATATCAATAGTATGGAGCAAGCTCTTCTACAGACCAAAGCCGATATTATTGTTTACGTCAACCTACCCAACCAACCGCCACGAATATTTAAAATACAACCCGATAACAGTCCGGAGATTAAAAGTCAAGTGCTAAAAACATATGGCGATCATAATTCTGCAGACCCTGCTGTTATGAAAGATATATTACAAACGATGCAGCAGTTTGCTCGCGGCAGGTCGCAGGGGCTTATCCTTTGGTCGCATGCATCAAACTGGCTACCCGATGGCAACAATAAACCATCAACACGTTCTTTCAACGATGATAATGGCAGAAAGACAAATGTGAAAGAGTTGGCCGCTATTCTTCCCTCCGCATTGGATTTCTTAATTTTTGATGCGTGTAATATGGCGAGTGTAGAGGTATTATACGAGCTTCGTAATAAGGCTAAATATGCTATTGCCTCTCCGTCGGAGATACTGACCACGGGCATGCCTTACGAGCTTATAATTAACGACCTTACCAACGATAACCTGGAAGCAGGCTTGCGCGAAACGGCAAAAAAATACTTTAACTTTTATAATGACAAGACTGGCCCTTACCAATCGGCAAGCATCAGTTTAATAGACAATAGGCTATGGAATAGCTTTTTGAACGAGACAAAACTGCTGACCCTGCAAAACAGTAATCTACAGGTAGATTTACAAGAATTGCAACGCTTGGAGTTTGACCCGTACTCCATTACAGTGAGTTATGATTTTATGGATTTTATGCGTCGGCAATATGGCGATGTGCGTAGTCTGCAAAATGCCATGGATAAACTGATCTTGTATAAAGCGCATACACCGTATTTTCTAAATAAACCCATCCACACCTTCTCGGGCCTATCTTGTTACCTGCCAACTTCGCAGACAGCATGGGCACATGGCTTCTTTAGAGAGCTGGATTGGGCCAAAGATAGTGGCTTTACCAACTTTATTCTGGATTAAGGTAACGTAATTTTATTGTGAATATGGCTGTTTCAGGTAGGTTTTAGGTCGCAATTTTATACTTTTGCCCTTCGACCTATTTTACATGAACATTATGCGCTTTATACTTTTCACAATTTTTCTCGTTGCATACCAGGGAATATCTTTTGCTCAAAAAGGAATGAAAGAGGTTTTCATTCCCGTACAGCAAGGCAGCAGCAATGCGGCCTTTCAGCAGGCTTTAGCTAAAGGCTCTAATAAACAGCCTTTGGTAATTAACTTAGAAAAAGGAAAATATTATTTCTCCAGGGATGAATCGGTAAAAAAAGTGTACCATGTGTCCAACACAACCTCGGAGGAGGAGGATACCGACCCCACCAAACATATTGCCCTACACCTGTCAAATTTAAAAAATGTTACCATCAACGGTAATGGTGCTACCTTGGTGATGCTGGGCGAGATGACATCTTTTGTCGTTAACGAAAGCAGCAATATTACTTTTAAGAATGTAAACTTCGATTATGAGACGCCTACACAACCTGAAATTACAGTGGTTGAGGTGGAACCGCAGGCCATTGTTGTAAAGGTACATCCACGGTCTATATACCGTATTCATGGCGATAGGTTGGAGTGGTATGGCGATGGATGGAGCTTTGACAGGGGCATAGCGCAGGCTTACGATGCTGATCAGGATATTACCTGGCGTACCGAAAGCCCTATGGAGAAGTTTTATAAGGTGGAAGAACTGGAAAAAAATGTCTTAAAGTTGTACTTTAAGGATACCTTCGCTACAGCGGTCGGACGTACGTACCAGTTAAGGGATGCTATTCGCGATGAGGTTGCCGGCTTTATTAACCTGAGTAAGGACATTACCTTCGAACAGGTTAACTTCTTTTACTTAGGCAACTTTGGGGTTGTATGTCAGACTTCAGAGAATATTAGCTTCGACCGAATGTCTTTTGCGCCAGAACCGGGTTCTGGGCGCAGCAACGCAGGCTTTGCCGATTTTATCCAGGTATCTGGCTGCAGGGGCTTGATAACGGTAAAAAACTCGAACTTCGCTGGTGCACATGACGACCCTATAAATGTACATGGCACGCACCTGCAGGTTACGGAGCTTATTGGCAACCATAAAGTTAAGGTGCGCTATATGCATCCACAAACCTATGGTTTCCAATCGTTTTTTAAGGGCGATAAGGTCGAGTTTATTCATAGCAAAAGCCTGAACAGCTTGGAGGAGATGACGGTAAAATCTGCGCTTATGCTGGATGATCGTACCATTTTAATTGAGTTTGAAAAGCCTTTCCGTAATCCTGTGGTACATAAGGGGCTGGACTTGGTGCTTGAAAATGCAACATGGACGCCTGAGGTGCATATTCTTAATAACTACTTTACGCGCATCCCTACCCGTGGGATATTGGTTACGACACGAAAAAAGGTGCGTATCGAAGGCAACTACTTCCACAGAATGCAGATGAGTGGAATATTAATTGCCAACGATGCCCTTAGTTGGTTCGAATCTGGGATGGTGCGCGATGTGCTTATTCGTAATAATGTGTTCTATGAATGTGGTTACCCGATCATAAATATTGCACCGGAAAATAACTTACAGGAGCAGGCGGTGCATAAGGATATCAAAATTGAAGACAATATTTTTATCTTAAAAAAGGATGTAGGCCCTGTTGTATCGGCAAAATCGGTGGACGGACTTTTATTCCAAAACAATAAAATTCTGAGTCCGGATATTCATTTAACTCCTTTACATAAGCTGGTCGTACAGCAGGATGTAAATCGTGCAACGCTGTTCAATAATATACTAATACAAAAATAGATTGCCACGCCAGACAGCGGTTCCCTTAAATTGGGGCTGTCCTCTCGTATTCGATGCACTAATTTGTGCTAGATTTAAATACTACATGTAGGTATTGAGGTTTTAGGTTGTAGGTTTTAAGCTTTTAGGGCTTAAAACCTACAAACGAGGCGAAACTTAGATTTTTGTGTAATACGTCGACCTCTGTGAAACCTACCTTCTTCATGAGCTCCACTTGGTAAAGAAGGCTACGCGGAGAATCTTCCTTTTCGATATAAGCGAACACATGGTCTCTATAGTGTTCATCTTTTAAGCTGCTAAGGTAGTTCCCGTATTTATGGGTATATATAAATTCCTGCAAACGGCTTGCTTCTTGCCAAACAAGATCAAAAATCCATATGCTTCCACCTGGTGCCAGCAGATGGAAAAGCTTAGCAAATGCATCTTCCCAATCTTGGTCGTCACGGAGGTGATGTAATACGGCTGTCGCAAGGATTACATCATACTGCTCTCCTTCATAATCCAGGGTTTGAAAATCACCTTTCCGTGTTTTTACTTCCCGCTGAGTTAATGCCGATACGCGTTCATATGCGCGATCTAACATAGGCTGACTAAGGTCTACGAGGGTGACGGCAATATCGCTTACTTTATGCAATAATTTTACGGTATAATTGCCGGCGCCGCAGCCAATATCCAGCACATTGTGGAGGTTTGGATAACAGGCTTGTATTGCATCCGTAATTAATTCCATCGTATACAGGGCATCCAACGTCGTTGCTTGTCCGGTTTCTAGGTTTGAAAACCGCGCTACGTCTGTGTCAAAGCGCTCCTCAATTTCTTTTAATGTTGATTTTTTCATTCTATCACTTTCTGTTACTGCTGCTAATTTAGGGTTGTTAATGATACCTTAAAAATACTATTTTTGTTATCGTTCAATACCTTTTAACTATCGATGGAATTAAGACACCTTAAATATTTTCAGGCTTTGGCCGAGGAATTACATTTTGGAAAGGCTGCAAAGCGGCTTTTTATTTCGCAGCCCCCCCTATCGCGACAGATAAAGGAGTTGGAGGATAATCTGGGGGTACTTCTATTCGAGCGCACGAGTAAATCCGTACGATTAACCCCTGCCGGCGCTTTCTTCTACAAAGAAACTGTACGTATCCTGAAGCAATTACAGCAGCTGCAGCAGGAAACACAGCAGATTCACCATGCCGTAACTGGCGATATACGTATTGCGTATATCAGCGCTACCGATAAGGTTAAAGTTGCGGAGTTAATGCGTCTCATCAAGGAAAGTTACCCCAGGTTACATGTTTACCTGTACGAGCTATCTTCGGAAAAGCAGGTACAGGCCTTGCAGCAGGGAAAGTTAGATTTCGGAATACTCCGTGCTCCCATCCTGTCGAAAGATGTACATTGGATACCTTTATTCCAAGACAGTTTCTGCCTGGCGCTTCCGGCATTTTACAAGGACGATATTGTATTTAGAGACCTCGGTAACCAATCTTTTATCACCTACAATCGCGCCTATGCGCCCAACTATTTTAACCAGATTTTAGCCTGCTGCGCTCAGCTGGGCTTCGACCCTACCATCAATCAGGAGAGTAATACCGTAGCCTCCATCTTGGAACTCGTACATCACGGCTTAGGTATCAGTATTGTTCCCGCCTCGGTGGTGAAACAATACCAACACCTATCCGTCCGTTTTATTGCCCTACCTACCGATATACAATCCCTCGTAGCTTTGGGGCAGCCCGACAGGAAGCAGTCTGCTCTACAGCAACAAATCCAGCAATTTATTGTGGATTTATTTGTTTAAGTTGTGGGATAACAGCAGCAGAGCCTAGCCCTATTCCAATACCGTTAAACTATTTTTGATGATGGCTATAGCCGCGTCGAGCTCTTCCTGCGTAATAACCAGCGGTGGTGCAAAACGGATTTTGTCGCTATGTGTAGGTTTGGCGAGAAGGCCATTTTTCATTAATGTTAAACATAAAAGATAGGCAGCCTCCGGATCATTATGTTCGATAACAATTGCATTCAACAAACCCTTACCGCGCACCTCTTTGATATTCGGATGTTTCCATTTCTGAATTTCCGTTCTGAAATATTGCCCCAGCTGATCCGCCTTTTCGGCGAGATTTTCGTCCTTAAGCACCTCCAATGCAGCCATAGCCACGGCACATGCCAGCGGGTTGCCACCATAGGTAGACCCATGCTCGCCGGGTTTAAGGGTCAGCATTATCGAATCGTTGGCCAATACAGCCGATATAGGCATTACGCCAGCACTCAGCGCTTTCCCTAGAATTAAGATATCCGGCTTCACCCCCTCGTGGTCGCAAGCCAATAATTTACCCGTACGCGAAAGTCCGGTTTGAATCTCATCGGCAATAAACAACACCTGATGGGCCCTACATAATTCAAAAGCCTGCTGCAGGTATCCCGCATCGGGCACCAAAACACCGGCTTCCCCCTGTATAGGCTCGACCAAAAAAGCAACTACATCCGGGTCCTGAACAGCTTCTTTCAGGGCATTAATATCATTATAAGGAATAGTTAGATAACCGTTTACGAAGGGGCCAAACCCCTCCCGTGCGCTAGCGTCGGTACTAAAAGAAATAACATTAATAGTACGGCCGTGAAAGTTCCCTTCAACGGTAATAATCTTGGCATTACCATCGCTTACACCTTTCACCAGATAACCCCACTTACGTGCCAACTTCAAGGCGGTTTCTACAGCTTCAACACCTGTATTCATAGGGAGCACTTTATCATAACCAAAATAGCGCGTAATATACGCGGTATAATCGGCCATCTTATCACTATGAAAGGCGCGCGAGGTTAGAGTCAATGTTGCCGCCTGGGATATTAAGGCTTCGATAACCTTTGGATGGCAGTGCCCCTGGTTTACCGCAGAATAACCCGACAGGAAATCAAAGTACACCTTATCCTCCACATCCCACACCCGTGCGCCGCTTCCTTTTTTTAGTACAACAGGCAAAGGGTGATAGTTATGCGCACCAAAAGAATCTTCGGTAGAAATATAAGCGGCAGTTTTTGTCGGAATAAAATAAGCTTGTATCATAATGCTATCGTTTTAAGAATTAAGGATATAAAAGTCAACTCAGCTATAAAGGTATTCCTTTATTTCGAATTAATCGAATAGCACAGGGAGAACCTATTTGTAGATTCATAATTTTTAGACATATTCGCCACTTGGCTTTAATCTACATAAATGCTTAACACAACAATGACGTATATTCTTTCCCTATTACTGGCACTATTGCCGATATCCGTATTCACGCAAACCTCCCTAAACGGAAAGGTAATCCGTGTAGCCGATGGCGATACCCTAACGCTCCTCGATGCGGCCAACAACCAGTTTCGTATACGCTTATACGGCATCGATTGCCCCGAAAGCCATCAGGATTTTGGTAGGGTGGCGCAAAAATTCACGTCCGACCTCTGCTTTGGCAAGCAGGTAAGCGTGGAAGTAAAAGATAAGGATAGGTACGGCAGAATTGTGGGTATTGTTTTTACGGCCGACAAGAGAAATGTTAACTACCTGCTACTCGAGGCAGGGTTGGCATGGCACTACACAGCATTCGACCGCAGTGAGGCTTATGCCAGGGCCGAAACCATTGCCCGAAAAGAGAAACGCGGTCTATGGGTACAATCGAATGCTATGGCACCTTGGGAGTTTAGAAAAACGAAAAGAAAAAAATAATGCTTATCTTCAAAGTATCAACCTAAAAAGTTAAACATGATGAAAAAACTTATTGGCGCAGTGTCGCTAGCCTTATTATGCTGCAATACCTTTCAGGCCAAGGCTCAGCGCAGTTTATTTGCCCAAAAACCTAGCTGGTCCGATGAATTTAACTATACCGGCCTTCCAGACAGCAGCAAATGGTCTTTCGATATCGGTACCGGGCATAATGGCTGGGGAAACCAGGAATTACAGTACTATACCAAGGAGCGCGGCAATATCGAAGTAAAAAATGGAGTTTTAAAAATAACCGCAAAGAAAGAAGCCAAAGAACAGGCTTCCTATACCTCTGCAAAAATCCATGCCCGTGGCAAAGGTGATTTTCTGTATGGCCGCATAGAAGCGCGTGCCCAGGTGCCGCAGCAACGCGGCACCTGGCCTGCTATATGGATGATGCCTACAACATCCAAGTACGGAGGCTGGCCCAAATCCGGCGAGATTGATATTATGGAACATGTGGGGTACGATGTAAACACCATCCATAGTACAGTACATACCGGCGCCTTTAACCACATCAAAAACACCCATAAATCGGGTACCAAATTTATTAAAGATGCCATCCATAACTTTCAGGTTTATGCCGTTGAATGGACGCCAGAGTTTATTAAAGGCTACATCAACGAAGAGCTAATTTTCACCTTTGAAAACCTCCAGCAAAGCAGTGAGGAATGGCCTTTTGATCATCCATTCTACCCGATTATTAACTTAGCTATAGGCGGTAGCTGGGGTGGGAAAATGGGTATCGACGATGCGCATATGCCCGCAGAATTTCTGGTCGATTACATTCGGTACTACCCCTATATTGGAGGGAAGAAATAGTAAGTCGGTTAAAGATCGCATAGCAGGGGATTCCTACGCCTTACGAATCCCCTGTTTTAACTTTATTTTCCTGAACCTAAACCTGAACCTGAACCTAAACCTGAACCTGAACCTGAACCTAAAGATAACAAGTTTGCAAACAACTTATACGCTCCAGGCACGCCATAAGGCAGCTGCCGAAATAACGATAGCGAAGTGTAAACATAAAAACCTTTGCCCTGCTTAGCAATTAATAAAAGCCCCTGCTGCGCATTTTGCCCTTTATCGTTACTACTTAAAAGCGGCGTAAAGGCTGTATCCCACTGCTTCGGAATAAATATAGCCCGATCTTGTATCCAACCCTTAAAATCAGACTGGCTCAATCTATTCGGGTAGATAAGTGCTGCAGCCCTGTTATCCAAGAACTGCACCTCCGCTTCCTCATCAGTAATACGCTCATTAGAAACCTGCACAGGCAGCAGCCCAACCGTAGCACTGTCGAGGTCGTAGTTGGTATTATACTGACTGATAACAACGCCACCATTTTCCAGGTAATGCAACAAATTGTTGTGCCCCTCATAAATGCGTGTATCCAAATTATACAAACGGTCGCCCAACACAATAGCATCATAAATAGATAAATCTGTTGTCGGCAAATCCGCAACCCACAGCTCATCTACCACGGCAACAAACTCCCGTAATGCGGTTGGCAATTTATCCTCTTTAGCTTTAACATAGGCAATCCGTTTTGCCGTATTCGCTATAGTAGTACACAGCACACGCAGGCTCGCATTCGGAAAATACTGCTGTTTAACAATATGCGGGTAGTCGATACACTGATGCGACTGCTCAAATTGCAAGCCTCCTGTTGCCACCTGAATACCCAAGTCGGCAATAGTTTCCTGCAAAGCATCCACCTGCACCGTAAAACGTATCCGTTTACTTTCCCCCTGCGCGATTGAAAAGTCGACCTGTTCCGGAAGAACAGTCCAGCCCTGTGGCGCGTTTAACTTTAATACCCCATCCGTGCGTCCCGATTTCAGCCCTTTCACTTCAACAACAACATCCTGCTTTTCAGCATTATGTATCAGCAAATTTTTACGCAGAAAACGTACAGCAACCTGCGGCGCTAATACCACAGGACTAAACTGCGCACCCAACAAACGATCGTTCCATACCTTTTTTACCGGCACCTCCAGCAGCAAAGGCAGTCCGTCGATGTTTAAGGAAACTTTAACCGCAGGCGAGATAGGCAATTCCGAAAGAATATGTCCCGACAGCTGCTCCGAGCGATAAGCATTTGCCGTTCCTACCTGGCGGAGCCACTCCGGAAGATAAGGCTTTGAGGTGCTGTCAATTACACCAGATATAGACAACTGCCCCGAATATTGCAGCGACAGCTGCTGAACAATAGATTTCCGTAATGCCGGAATTTCGATTTTCTCTACCGTTACCGTTTTACCTGACTCCGGCATGGCCCATTGCAAATTCACATGCCCCACATCGCCTATACACCACAAATCAGTCGGGCTGCTAGCCTCCAGCTGTACACCCAAAGCTTGTATTAATAGCGCCTCTATAGGTTTCTTTTTCAACATCAGCCAATCCGGCTGTGGCTGCGGCTGCCTATCCATCCAATGCAACAGCTGGATCAGTCGGCTCGCTATCTTTGCAGGCTCGTCGACATCAAAACTTTTTATAGCCTGATCGATATATCTACTATACTTCGCATACAATGCTGATTTATAAATCGGCGACACACCGAGGTCCAGCTTCCCGTTCTTCCCTGCCTTACCCTCGATAAGCTCGAAATACTCAATGGAGGCCTTTCTATTGGGGAGGTTTCCCATCGCCTGGCAGCGGTGCTGGTTTCTGCTATCGGCAGCAATATCGCCATAGCTTTTGCCCAGCAAGTTATTCATGGCCGGAATCGGAAGCCCCCAATAGTGAGAGCGTGGATCTACGACACCACCAATATCCTTAACACCGGCCTCCTGGTATACATTCCACAGCAGCTGCTGCGCCTGCCATGGCGACAACTCCGGGTTATCCGTTGGAAATACAGCAGGGTCTGCAGCCATTGAAAATGCCTGCTGCGCCAAAATACCAACCGCCTGATGATGCCCATGAGGATCTGGAATTTCAGCAGAAAAGCGCGATATAATAAGTGTAGGTTTAAAATAACGGATTGCCCATACCATATCCTGCAAAACCTCTTGCTCACCCCACAGCTGCAAAGTCTCCTCGGCGGTTTTTGAAAACCCAAAATCTTTGGCACGGCTAAAAAACTGCATACCGCCATCAATCTTTCGTGCCGCCAGCGACTCCTGCACCCTTAAAATCCCCAACTCTTCACCAAGCTCGCTACCAATAAAATTCTGGCCCCCTTCACCACGTGTCAAGGAAAGGTAAGCCGTTGTAGCCTTTTTTCCGTACGACAAATACGCCAGCAGGCGGTTATTTTCGTCGTCCGGGTGCGCACCAACATACAGAATACGGTCCACATTTTTCAGTTTCTGCAACGCATGCACAAGCTCCAACGCATTCGAAACACGAGACTCCTGCGCTACGGCATTTATTTTTATTAAAGCACCTATCATACACAACACAATCAAAATTATTCGCATCCTACCATCCTCCATCCCAATACGCTACAGCGGATTCTGTTTAAAATTTCTATTTATATCCAGTTCACGCTGTGGAATAGGATACAATAAACGAGGCTTTTTACCTAACGCAGACAGCACCGCCTCGGCTTTCTTGAAACGCAGCAAGTCCGGCCAGCGGTGATTTTCAAAAGCAAACTCCACACGTCGCTCACGCAACAACTTATCCTCAAAAGTACCGGGCGTTGCACGACCTATAGGAGCCAAGTTTGCCCGGCTACGGATCTCGTTGATAAGGCTATACGACTCATCCGTTTCACCCAAAGCCTCAGCCAGTGACAGCAGCACATCCGCGTAGCGGAAAACCGGAAAATTATACGAAGCGTCATTCTCACCAAAAGCATTCGTTTTCCCATACTTTACAATAAATCGAGCATCGTTGCGCGAATTGGTAATCACCTGTCCGGAAGAATTGGTATATATGGTATCCATGGAAAGCTTAAAGCGCAAATCCTGGCTATCATAAGCCTTCACCATCTCATTGGTAGGCCTATTTTTATACGTCCCGGTACTGCTAAACAACAAAGGGGTAAAAGCATTTGTAAACCAATTGCCCGTGCCCGTGCCGCCACCTTTAAACTGCACCTCAAAAATTGATTCGGGATTATTTTTATTCTCCAGGCCCCACAACTTATCATACGCCACTAAGCGGTAATTATTATCCGAAATAATACGACGCAGCACCCCTGCAGCATCCGCTTTTTTACCCAGGAGCAGCTGCACCTTAGCCAATAAAATCGCCGCTGCACCCTTCGTTGCGCGCCCCACATCGGCACCCGAATATTTAGCGGGCAACCATCCCTCAGCAGTTTTCAAATCGCCCTCCAGCTGCGCATAAATCGCTGCCGCTTCCACCTGCGTTTTCTCGACATCACCCTCACTTTCGTGCAATTCCAGCGGAATATTTCCAAAAGCTATCGCTGCATGGTAATAAAAAAGAGAACGCAAAAATAAAGCCTCCCCTTTCAATCTATTCTTTAATGCCTCATCAAAGCTCACCTTTTCAATACGATCCAACACAATATTAGCACGTGCAATTCCCTTATACGTATCCACATAGGCCGCTTCAATAATACCATTCGTAGCAATCTCCAAGAAGTTTTCAATTTGCGTAAGCTCGGCCCCCAAGCCCGTACCATCGCTACCCTGATCCGTATTGTCGGAGCGCTGCTCAAACAACACCCAATAACTCTGATTATACGCACCCGAAGCCTGCAACACCTTATATGTAGCATTTACTGCGGCCACAAAATCACCCGATGTTTTATAAAAAGCCTCCGTATTACGCTGCGATATCGGAGCCAAATCCGTGAAACTCGACGAACATCCCGACAATGTAGACAAGCCCAATAACGCCATAACACCTAAACCACTTAAACCACCTAAACCTGTTAAACCCTTATTTTTAAATAAAAAATTCATCTTCAACCAATTTTAAAATCCAACATTAATACCCACCGAATAACTACGAATTAGTGGATAAGCACCATAATCCTCGCCCTGCACCTGCGCCAGCTGCATCTGGTTACTCACCTCCGGGTTAAAACCAATATACTTAGTCCAGGTATACAAGTTCGTTCCCGTAACAAATACCCGCGCCCGCTGCACCTTCCCTTTCAACACTTTGCCCGTAAGATCGTAACCAAACGTAATGTTACGCAAGCGCAAGAAGCTCGCATCCTCCACCTGAAAATCCGAAGGTCGGTTATTCTGGCCATGGTTATCACTCAAGCGATCAGCACGCGGAATTTTTCCATTTCCAGGCTGTTCAGCAGAAACCCAGCGCTTTGTCCATTCCTTATACGAGTTTGTAGCGCCCTCACCATTGCCCAAGTGCCTGCGTGTAAGATTCAGCACCTTACCGCCATGACTTCCCTGCAGTTGAATCGTAAGGTCAAAACTTTTATAGTCGAATCTATTGGTAAAGCCATAAACAAAATCAGGCTGATAGTTTCCAATAACTGTTCTATCGTTCGCATCAATTTTACCATCGCCATTAATATCCTTAAACTTAAAATCTCCAGCACGCGCAGCAGGAGCAATATGATCAGGAATAGATTGCGCCACCTCAGCATCAGACTGATAGATACCTTCCACCACATACCCATAATAACTACCTATGGGCGCCCCCACCTGTGTAATATGCCTTACCCCCGCAGCCCCAGTCGTAAGGATAGGTTCATTATTTGGCCCCAAGCGCAATACTTTATTTTTGTTCTTAGAGAACACCAAATCCGTTGTCCACTTAAAATTACCGACCAGGTTTTTTGTATTCACCGAAACCTCAAACCCTTTATTCTCCACCTGTCCGATATTCTGTAAGGCCGTTGTAAACCCCACCGACGATGGCACCTGCACATACAACAGCAGGTCTGACGTCTTTTTATTGTAATAATCGAAGCCCAATGCCAACCGATTTTGTAACGCAGCAAAGTCGAAACCAATATTCCACTGATCCGTTTTTTCCCAAGTAAGATTTTTGTTCTCAATGGTCGACGGTGCCAAGCCATTCTGTACAACATCACCAAACACATAATTCTGTGGATCCAGCAGCCCGATAGCGGCATAATTTGGAATCAAGAAGTTACCCGTTTTACCCCAGCTACCTCGAATTTTAAGATCATTCAGCCAAGGGCTATCCTGCAGAAAAGACTCCTGACTAATGCGGTATCCAGCAGAAAAAGAAGGGAAAGAACCCGTTTTTTTGTTGGCCCCAAAACGCGAAGCCCGATCCGAACGAAAAGAAGCTCCCAGCAAAATTTTACCCTGGTACGCATAATTTATACGCGAAACAAAAGACGCCAGAGACCACTCCTCCCGTATACCCGTCCCCCCCGTCACCTGGCCACCACTAACCGTTTCCACCAAATCATCGGGATACTTTTCGGCACGTACACTATTGTATTCAATAATATCCTTTTGTCCGGTATACCCCAGTAAAGCACTAAAATGATGATGCTCACCGAAGTGACGATCGTAAGAAAGGGTATTTTCTACTATATAATTCAAGTTAAACGAAGCATTTGACTGCCCATAAGGCTCGCCCGCTGTTGCCTGCCGAAATAAAAAGGCTTTAGCACGATAAAAAGAACGGTTAAAATGATTAAAATCAGCTCCGCCATACAATTTATAAGTTAAGCCAGGCAACAGATCTACCGATATAAAACCATTCGCTGTCGTACGGTACTGCTGCAAATTATCGTTTATAAAAGCAGTGATCGCCAAAGGGTTACTGGATTCTGTCATCCCAGTACCGCGACCGTCGGGCGTATACAGGTGCGATTGGTTATCGGTTTGGTTAATGCTGCCATCGGCAAGATAAGGCGATACCGTAGGCGATGTTACCAATGCCGAATAAATAATTCCTGGAGGCACAGCAAAATACGGCGCTCCTGCCGGAGCCTTTTCCGACTTGGTATAAGAAGGCGCGAAGCTAACACCCGCTTTTACACGGTTGCTTAAGTCGGCCTCCAGATTTATGCGTAAGTTATAACGCTCATACCCTGATTTCTTAATGATCCCCTGCTGGTTAAAATACCCTCCCGCGACGTAATACCTGGAATTATCGCCTCCACCACTGTACGAAAGGTTATAACTTTGTATAGGAGATGTGCGAAAGATCTCCTTTTGCCAATCGGTATCAGTACCCGTAGGGTTAATAAAATCATCGGGCAAAAAATACTGCGCTAAGTTACTGCGCTTGTAGCGCTCTTCATTGCTATCGTTTTTACTGGCAGTAGGAAAATCCTGCACGTAAGCATTGTTCTTTGCCTCCAACGAATAGGCGGCATACTCCTGCGCATTCATCATCTTCACCCGTCGTGCTACATCTTGAAACCCGCCCAGGACATCCAAATTTAACTGTCCTTTTTGCTGACGGCTACCTTTTTTTGTCGTCACAATGACCACACCATTACTGGCGCGGGAGCCATAAATTGCCGAGGCGAAGGCATCTTTTAAAACATCTATAGACTCAATATCCGCTGAATTTATTACGGCAAGTGGATTTACAGATGGCAGCGCAAATGCAACCGTACGCGTTGTTACGTCGCCCTGCACCCCAGCTGAAACATTTTTTGAGATGGGATAACCGTCAATAACATACAGCGGGTCACTACCAGCAGAAATAGAGCCTAACCCACGTACCCGTATAATAGGGCCTGCACCCGGTTCGCCCGAAGGCTCCTGCACCACAACACCCGGAAGGCGGCCAGCGATAGCATTCTCAAACGATGGAACGGCAATTCCCTGAATTGCAGCACCAGAGATGGAGGCTATAGCTCCGGTGACTTCTTTTTTACGCTGACTGCCATAGCCTACAACGACCACATCTTCAAAGGTACTTGCACGCTGCACAAGCTGTACATTTACAGGTGCAAAATTATGTACGGTAAGCTCTTGCTGACTATAACCTACATAAGTAACTACCAAAATATCACCTACTTGTGCTTGAATTTCAAAATGACCATTTACATTTGTATTCACCGCTTTTCCACCACGTTTATGTCGTATGGTGGCGCCTTTTATCGGATCGCCCGTCAGGCTATCATACACCACCCCGCTTAACAGTTGTTGTTGTTGTTGTTGATTGGCCGTTTGGGGTGTCGATATTTCGGCCTCGGCCAATGGTATACCTACCGTCGTACCTATACTTAGCGCTAAGGCAAAAAATAATTTCGGACGTATCGTTCGGTGAAAGTAACTGTGTTTCATGTTAATAAATGGTTTAGCCTACTAAAGTATACAATTTCTATAGACTTTAAAAGGATTAAGCAAAAAAAATAACACAAATAATCTTGAATGGTCCCCCCTACACCAATAAAATAGAAAAGCGTATAACACATAAGTGCCCAGATACGAACAGGTAATGTCCATAATCGGTCAGCAGGTTGCCAAGGCAAAAACAACAAGAAATTCACCTTCAATGTATTATACAATTGGATTTAGAATTGGATAGATTTTGGCACCGCATATAACAGGTATGGTAAACAGAATAATCAATATCTGCTGGCAGCCATTTTTAAAAGGCCTGTTTGGTAACAAAAATAACATGGAGCTTATAATTAAGTTAATATAGAAAAGGGAAATTTACAAAAGATTTAAAAAATGATACCGTTAAATACCGCATTCACCGAAGGGCAAATAAATTCACCGACAAAAAGGTGTAGTTTACCTAAAAATCAGTTCTATTGACCTGAAATGCATTTTGTGTGCCTGGCAAACGCCTTACTTTTGAAACATATTGAAAAACAAGAATTAAAAAAACTAAATCCAAAAATCATTTAAATAAAAATATTAATTAAATATAAAAAATTATGAAAAAGACCTTAACCACAATCGCAACTGTATGCTTACTGTTTATTGGCTTCAATTCTTTTGCCATGACTACGCATAGTAATCCCTTAAAAGGATATGCAAGCACAAAAATTGTAACCTCTTATTTGGAGGCCATCAGTATTGGCAGCGTTGACCTCAGCAAATTTTTGTTTACCGAAGATTTTGAGTACAGCAATACAGCCAATAATTCTAAACACAACAAATCGGAGTATTGCAAATTTTTAAAAGCTAATAAGGGTTTAGTTTTTGACTGTAAAACATCGTATGAAATTTTAGATGAGAATAGCCAGGCTTGTATGGCGAAGGCAATAATGAAATTTGACACCTTTACACGGGTAGATTATATTACTTTAACAAATGGTAAAGAGGGATGGAAGGTGAGTAAGGTGGTAACGACGTATCCCTAAAACATAGATTTTTTGTTTCTTTTGGTGTATCCCAAATACGCCAATGTTTAGTTTAGTTAGAAAGCCTGCTTCCTGCAGGCTTTATTTATTTTAAAGTTTTCAGGAAAAAGCTGTATCGACTGAATACTAAGCTTTTATAAAGAATATCAAAAAAAGTCAGGTAACGATTTGGTAACGGTGCTTACTGCTTTGCTTTTCAATGTGTTTCCGTTAGCTCAATAGCAAATATAATAAAAAATATAACTTTTATATTTCAATCTCTCAGTTATTCTGTATATAAGCAATAGCTAAACGCCTTTTCCAAAGTCTTTTCCCCAATACCGTTATAGTTTGCTAATGCAATCATTGAGTTTATTTCTCCACTTTGCATTATCTCTGAAATCTTTCTTGCATATTGTGGTTGTATGCCTGTTTCTGTTTTAATAAAATGACTAATGAGATGCTAAGTTAGGTATTAAGGTCAATTTAAGGGTATTAATATGCGCTTTATATCCCTTTAACTTCATAGAACGCTTTTTCAACTTCTTGTTGATAAACGTTCTCAAATAGCTGTATTTCCGCTTTTACAAAAAAATTGTTACTTATTTTAGGTATATCTAAAACATTTTTTTTAACAAAAAAGATTAGATAAAAGCAAAAATAAGCAAAACGGTTAAAACCGTTATTATATAGCGGTTTATAAAATGGTAGTCTACAATTGGAAGTCAGTGTACGATATGTTTTGGGCTTAAAATGACTGGGTTGGGTTACTAAATCATTACTTGTTTTTACAGGTAATAATTCACTTAAGTTTCTATAATTCAGTTTTTTGCATTGTTTTTCATCATTCCTTGTAACTCATTGATAGTTAATTTTAAACATTAAACAATTGAGTTATGGAAACTGTGAAAAGATCTACTTTCAAGTTATTGTTTTACTTGAAGAAAAATGAACCGAAAAAGAATGGTAATGTCCCTGTTATGGGACGTATTACAATTGATGGAATCGCAAAAACCTTTAGTACCAAGCTGGATATAAACCCCAATAATTGGGATTTAAAACATGGAAGGGTTTTGGGTAAAAGTACCCAGGCATTAAATATCAATCTTAAATTGGATAATATACGGGGGCGTATCAACAAAATTTATGATGAAATGCTCAAAGATGAAGGTTTTACAACCTCACAAAAAGTAAAATTGTCGTTTTTAGGTGTTGGTGTAATGGACGACGCTATTCTACAAGTATTTAAAGAACAAAATGAAGATTTTGAAAGAATGGTTAATAAAGGAAAACGTTCTCAAAACACTTTCTATAAATATAAAATAGTATATAACCATCTTAAAAATTTTATCAAAGAACGTTATCATAGAGATGATATGGCTTTTAGAGAGCTTAATTCTGATTTTATTCGAGAGTTCGATTTCTTTCTACGTATTGATAAAGAATGTACACATAATACAGTTTGGGTTTATACCATGCCAGTAATTTCGTTGGTTGATCTAGCAATAAAAAAAGGACTGATTCGTAAAAACCCATTTGAAAATTATGAAATCAGTATGCAAGAAACTAATCGTAGTTACATTTTAAAAGAGAATGTCGAAAAGTTAATGCTTTTAAGGTTATCTATAGTTAAGTACGAACTTGTAAAAGATCTCTTTATTTTCAGTTGCTTTACGGGGCTTTCATACATCGATATTCAAAAACTGAAGTGGAGTAATATACAATCCTTTTTTGATGGACACCAATGGATCATTAGCAGAAGAAAGAAATCGGATGTTGCATCAAACGTTCGTTTATTGGAAATTCCGAAACTTATCATTGAAAAATACAGAGGGGTTACAGGTAATGATTATGTTTTTCCAGTTCCTTCAAATGCTACATGCAATAGTCATGTCAATAAATTAGTACAAGAGGCAGAAATCATTACAGAACAAAAAGTAACCTTTCATACTGCCCGACATACATTTGCTACCATGTTTCTAACTGAAGGAGTTCCACTTGAGAGCCTCAGCAAAATGATGGGACATAAAAATATTTCCACTACACAGATTTATGCTAAAATTACCAGTCAGAAAATTAGCAAGGATATGGATTTGGTATCGTATAAATTTGCAGGAATGGAAGCCGCATTTTCTAAAATGGAGAAAGAGGTTATCATTTAGAATTTTTATTTACAAAGCGAAGCAGGATTTTGTCCTGCTTTTTTTATGCCCACACAAATCGTCAAAGCACATTTATTCCTCCAGCGTACACATCTAACTCAATAAAAGAATTTTGACAATATGATCTTATAAACCATCCAGAAAAACTACCCTCCATCCCTCTAATAAATATTTTCTGTATCGTTTATGTGGCTTCCAAAACCACAATACTTTACATATTATAAACTTTATTTTAAAATTCTGCTGCATGTAAATGCAGGTTCTTGTACTCACATAGACCATTTACTAAATGCCTTTTCCATTGGCTTCCACATAGGTTTTATTCAAGAACCGGTATGCTGTTTTGTCCCATTTCAAGAGCAAAGGTATGATCGTGTTCTTAACCCAGAAACAAGGTCATGCCCTTTGGGTTTGTCAAAAAATCTCCACCCATGCGGGTCGTATTTGTTTGGCAAAACCTTGTTCCTGCTAAACACTAACCTTTTATGCTCGTGAAACGAAACAAAGCATACTCCGGCTCTTTAGACGAATAAAAAAAATGTCAGTAATAGAAAAATATAGCATTGGAAATGGTAACAGAGTGAAACGAAACTTCAGCACCTCCTCTCATTGCCGAATAAATCTAAAAAAATCAAATAAGAACAATTTTAATAACGCAAAAAAGTAGAAATCATGAACATCACAGGAAGACTGACAAGGGATGCGGAAGTACGCACAACGTCACAAGACAAACAAGTGGTAAACTTTTCAGTAGCAACCAACGACAGCTACAGAAACAAACAGGGCGAGCGTATAGAGCAAACAACCTATTTCGACTGCTCATACTGGATAAGCCCCAATGTAGCCAAGATACTCACCAAAGGCACTTTGGTGGAACTCACAGGCAGAGTAAGTGCAAGGGCATGGACGAGCAATGACGGAGAAGCACATGCAGGTCTGAATTTCCATACCTCAAACATCAAACTGCACGGAGGTGCCAAGAAATCAGAAAGCATACAGGTTAATGCAAAAACGAAAAGTAACAAGGTAGTACCACAGCCTGTAGAAGATGACCTACCATTTTAACAACAACCATTCATTCAATTTTCAAAAATTTTATACATCAATATCATGGCACATAATATCAATTTCAACGAGAGAACAGGACGTTATTCATTTTTTAGTGTACAACAAAAAGCATGGCATAGTTTGGGGCAAATTGTAGAACAGTACCCAACAAGCGAGGAAGCCATCAAACATGCGGGGTTAGATTATGAAGTTGTAAAATCCCCCTTATTCACCAAAGGTTCGGGCATAATCGAAACAGCTAACGGTATAGAGATTGGCAGTAGCGAATTAGCCGTACCCAACTATTTCGCCAACATACGCACAGATAACAATGCTGTATTGGGTGTAGTCGGTAAAGATTACCATATAGTACAAAACCGTGAAGCCTTTAATTTCTTTGATGCGATTGTAGGCGGTGGCGAGGGTATTCTATACGAAACCGCAGGAGCATTGGGTAACGGAGAGCGTATTTTTATCACAGCCAAATTACCCGACTATATTCGTGTAGGCAATGGCGATGATGTAACCGAAAAGTACATTTTCCTTACCACTTCCCACGATGGTAGCGGAAGCATCACAGCTGCATTTACACCTATTCGTATAGTATGTCAAAACACGCTGAATGCCTCGTTACGCAATATGACCAATGTAGTCCGTATCAAACACACTTCGGGAGCAAAACAGCGTATTGAGAACGCCCACAAGATTATGGGATTAGCTAACACCTTGAGTAATCAATTAGAGGGGATTTTCAATGAGTGGACTAAAGTAAAAGTATCAGACCGAGAAGTAAGAAAGCTAATCCAATTGGCACTTTGCCCCAACAAGGAAACCTTTGATTTGCTGAAAAAAGGTGCAGAGGATGAAGTCTCAACCCTATTCAAAAATACTGTAGAAGATGCCTTTGCATATGCAATGATAAGCGATACACAGCAAATGGACACCACTAAAGGCACATTATTCGGGGCTTACAATGCTGTTACAGGCTACTATCAAAATGTTCGCAACTATAAGAACGACGAAGCCAAGTTGCAGAGTATTGTAATGGGTGGTACGGCACAGTTAAAAACCCAAAAGGCTTTTGAACTATGTACCTCATTTGCCTTGGAAGGTGCAGAAATCTTAAACCTTAACTAAATAACTATAGGCTACCGCCTTAAAGGGTGGTAGTCGTATTAAAAAACAAAATTTATGAAAGACACATTCTCATTCAAAATAGAAAGCCAGTTACATGGTATAGAAAATCCCAAAGGATCTATTGAACAAGTATTGCTTGCTCAAAATATAGCAAAACATGAGGGATTAGGCTTTTTCAATCGAATTGCTCTTGTGACATTTGGAGACGCCACAACAAACAAGGAGATGCATGGTGCTGTCCCTACAAATGAAACCTTATTGTTCGCCTGCGAGGATTGGAATAATACCCTGCTTTATCTATGTATAAGAAGTGAAAAAAGTGTTTGTAAAATTGCAACGGGCAGTTTTCAAAAAATTACAATTCACAAAGAGTATCGTCACACCATATTACTCAACAAACTTTCAGATAAAGAGATAGCTGAAATTTTCAAATACGTTTGGGATAATTTGGAAATAATACAGCCAACTCCGAGATGTTTAGAGGACTAATTTTTAATGAAATACAATGAAAATAAACGATTTACACGGCTTCGAAATCGAGATAACCGACCTTAAAGAAGCAATCAAAATTGCAAAACGTAATACAGGATACAGCCACGAGGACAAAAGTTTTTCCGATTTCGATAAAAGGCAAAAAAACTATTGGACAGACATACACGAAAAACTGACAGTAATTAAAAAGCGAATAGATAACAATTAAAATTTCAGAACAATGAACACCAATTTTTTCAATCAGATACAGGCTTTGGACTTTACAGGAGTATTGCAACTAAATATTTCCAGAGGAGGAGAAAATAACCTTATCGTATCGGTTTTGCTCAATAATGAACAATGCGGAGATAATGCCAAAAACCTGATACCTCCATTGACATTTAACGCCACGCCACAGGAATTTGACGAGGGATTTTTTGAGCAGATAAAAGCACCTATCAAAACCGTTTCGGGTGTAATGGTGGATATGGAAAAATTCCTAAAACAAATGGAAATTGTCAAGCAACAATCGGCAATGGAGAAAGAAAAGACGGAGAAAGCCAAAAAGGAAAAGGAAGCCAAAGACAAGAAGTTTAAAGACGGAATGGCGAAGGCTGACGAACTCGAAAAAGAGGGCAAATTTCGTGAAGCATGGATGAAAGTTCCCGAAATCACCGAGTTTCCCGAAAAAGCGGACGAGATACGCAAACGAAAAACGGTATTGTCTGACAAGTTTGGAACACCAAGCCTTTTCGGAGCAATGGAAGAAGCTACACCCGAACCGCCACAAACGGACGAATTTACAGCCGATTATCCCATTGATGAAACGGACGAAGAAGAAGCAGAGTATTAACAATAAAAAACAAACATTATGTTATTAGCAACGCAATTAGAACGAGTGTTTATACTCAAAGATAAAGGACAGGACATCAGACTAACCGACCCCGAACCACGTTGGAGCGTAGAAGCTGTAATGAATTTTTATGCCAATATATACCCTATACTCACGACCGCAAAAGCATCTGCACCACAGATAAAAGATGATGCAGTAGAGTACAAATTTGAAAGCGTAATGGGAACGAAAGGTTAAACTAAATATTTAAAGTAATGAACTATGCACAAACATATCCTATCGGGAACTATCACGATACCCGAACAGCAACGACAACGGCAATTGCACCGCCAATTAAACGAGTTTGCCAATTGGATGCAAAAGCCAAAGGACGCAAACGAAGTGCGGAAAGACAAACGCAAATCAGTACCGACAGCAATGTTGCCAATGGTTTTCTAAAGTGTATGTTTCTACCTAAACTGAAAGAAACAAAAACTTTACAGGCTTGTAATAAATCAGTAAAAACGGAAAGGGATTTTTTTCAGTCCCTTTCCAAATTGGCAGAGCATTACCAAATTGCCCCGATGCAGACCCAACAATATCCCTATCCCTACAATATGGCATTGGCAATGTCGGATATGGAAGAAAAACTGAAACAAAAGGTTTTGGATTGGGAAGAAATCCGTTTGGTACAGGATAATAAGAAAACCTATTTCGTAAGTGAGGAACACTACAATACTGGCTCAACATTGTTTTACATTCCCGTTGCATCCTTATATAGAATGTTGCACAACCGCAAGCGAAAAACAACCGCTCATTTATTATTGTCCGTTTGTACTTACCTGTACCACATAGCCAATGTACCTTATTATAGGCAGGAAGACAGCTATCTGTATTGGATGTATGAGATGATGAACGATTGGGTGGAGCAAGACGATTATACAGACGACACAGCCGTTTATCTTGCAGAAATCAGTCAAGCCGAGTACATCGGGAATTATATGGAGCAAAGGATTTTTAACCGTATCAATCTGACCATATTTGAACAGCGTATCCACGGTTTTAAAGCCAAAGACGATTTTGACAGAGCGTGTTTGGCTATAGCAAAAGAAGCCTTTGCCCTTTATCATACCTATCCGAATGAAAACGTATTTCGTAATGCTAAACCCAATGGAGAAGTATCGGAAGAAGATATGGAAAATATCATCGGAATGGAAAAGTATATTTCTTTCTATGCAGACCACAAAGGTTGGCTGACTGAAACATTGATAGAATCGGTTAACAACGAAATACAGGAGTACGGACAAATGGAAGAACCCATTATCCTAAAACAGTTTGACGGCAGGGATATAACTGACAACAATCTTTGTTTTGAAAACCGACTATTTGAACTACTACACAGATTAAGCGATATTTTACACGCCTTTTAAAAATTGGAAATTATGGAAACGACTAACGACATAACACAAGACTTCGGCACATTGTACCACCCAAAATCGGCTTTGGTATTCTATGAAACCAAAGGACGCAATACAGATGTTTATGTAGAACATTTTGATATGGATAAAAGTGGCAACCCGATAAACGCCCACCCTTTGACCGTAAAGGAAGCGGGCGTATTGGCAAAGGCACTCAATACCGAACAGGAGAACAACAAAGCCTTTTTGAAATCGACTGGAATTTTGCCAACCAATATTTTGCACATCAATCCGAGTACGGATAAAGGTTCGGTTGTATGGTACTCCAAAGCACAGCAACGGCAAATGTATTTTGTGGATAGTCTGCAAATTCCAAACGGAAAAGCACAAGTACCGCCAATGCTTTGGAAAGCAAGTAAACATGATTTGAGTGTGTTTGCCCTTTCGAGCGACAGAAGACCAACAGAAAAGACAAAATTATATCATACGCCTTATTTCAACATTTATGAAGACGGTAAAGTCTGTATGGGAACAGTAAGTGTTGACATTAAAAAATCCGTTTCGGTGGAAGAATTTATACAGGCTTGGGAGTATTACTTTTTCAATTCCTATTTCAGCCATTTGTTAGGTAATCATAATCCGATAAAAGGAAATTGCGTGAACTTATGGAAAGACCTTGTAAATACAAATAAGCCCTTTCCTAAAGAAGTATTGAAACCGAACAATAAAACCCTTAAAAATCTATTGTAATGAAAAAAGTAAAAACAGCCGTTCATTTTACGGACAACTATTTAATAAGCCCGACCAACCCCATTGAAGTCAATTTGATTGGTGCAGGTGGTACAGGCTCAAAAGTTCTGACTGCTTTAATGGAAATGAGCCATAGCCTAACGGAATTGGGGCACGCAGGTTTGCAGGTGCGTTTATGGGATGATGATGTTATCACGGAAGCCAATTTGGGCAGACAGCGATTTGCACCAAGTGAAACAGGGTTGTACAAATCCGTAGCCTTGATAAACCGTGTTAATCGCTTTATAGGAACGAATTGGAAAGCAGAAACTCAAAAGTTTGGGCGTAATAATTTCGGAGGTCTGCCCGAAAATGCAAAGTCAACGATTTATATTACTTGTGTGGATAGTGTACAAGCACGATTTGATATTGCAGAAATACTCAAATCTATGAACAAAGGCAGAGCCAACCGTGACGAACCCAAATATTGGTTAGACTTTGGTAACAGCCAACAGACAGGACAAGTCATACTATCTACTATCGGAGAAATCAAACAGCCAAATTCCGAGAAATATCAAACGGTGGCAAGTCTGCCAATGGTTACCGATGAATTTGGCGAACTGCTGAAACAGTCCGAACAAACAGACGATACACCAAGTTGTAGTTTAGCAGAAGCATTGGAAAAACAAGATTTATATATCAATGCAACACTGGCTCAAATGGGATGTTCCTTGTTATGGTCTATGTTCCGTTATGGAATGACCGAAAACAGAGGTTTCTTTCTGAATCTGAAGAACTTCCAAACCCAACCCCTAAAAGTCTCCTGATAGCACAATCGGGCGGCGAAAAGACGCATCCTTCCGTTAGTCGGAACCGCCTTTTCGCATTTAAAATTGGTGCAACCACTTCCTAAAATGCACCATTCTCACAATCCCTCTCTCAACATTTTATCTACCAGGTTGCGACATTTTTTCGTGGGATATTCAGTATCCCATTTGTTGCTTTAGCGAACTTCTTTTCTTTTCACACAGCGACCAAAGAAAAGAAGCAAAAGAACGTCGCTTGGTTGATAATGGATTTGATTTAATTACTGTTTAAACAAGATTTTATTTTCTTAAATTTGGCACTAAGAAAAATTTTAATTAAAAACTGATACCGAAATGAACTTTTCAGCAGAAGAAATATACTCAATGTATGGACAATACGATACTTTTGTAACTCTCGAATTTAAGTTCAATTCAGACGAATATAATCGGTTTGGAAATAGATTAATGGGAGTGTTTTTGTACACACTTGAAGAAAGGAAGAAATATGAAGATGTTTTACAAAGTGTAAAAGTACCAAGAACTGATACGAAAATAAAGTTTAGCCCTTCATCAATCGAAAAATTAAGTACTGAAAATATTGAAATACTTGACAGATATGGAATTCAAGCAAGTAATATAAATGTAATCTCTTCATTTAATAGACAAAGGAAAAATAGATTTTCGGAAAAAGGAACAAAAGAAATTCCAAATCAAATTACAATCCAAGCACCGAAAATTGACGGTTGGCAAGAATTAAATAGATTGAGATTTGGTTTTTTAAATTCTATTTATAAATCTGGACAACCTTTCACACCTAATCAAGAGATAGAATATTGGGGTTTAAGAACCCATCTTGGATTAGGAATAGATTTAGAAGATTTTTTGAATATTAACAACAGAAATGCAGATTTTTTGAAAAAAGTTAGACTTGTAGAGTTAGACTCTAAGTTTCAAGAATTAAGTATTCAAGAAGAACAAATTCAAGAATTTGCCAAACTAAAAATTGAGAATATATTCTACAAGAAAGACGTAATCGATAAAGAAATTCAGAAATCAGGAGAAAATATCAATTTAATAACTGAAAATTTTAAAACACAAATTGAGGAATTAAGAAAATGCTGTTATCAATTTGAAGAAGATATAATTGGGTTTGGTAAAATTCCTATTTATCTTTCTTTCGAAAGATTTGTTCACGTTTACGCAAGACACGTTGCAGAAACTCAAATTGGAGAAAAATTTTCAGGTGAAAAAACTGTTTTTCAATACAAATTTGACGACATTAAATATTTGATAAAAATGGTTGTTGAAACAGTTACTGATGAAATTCAAAGTCATTTTGAACAAAATCCAGAATTGCCATTTAGACGAATAGGTAAAAGAGCAGTTTATATAGACGGACATTACTATAGACTTGTAATTGAACCAAACGGAAGTATTCAAGATTTTCATCCTTATAACGTAAATGAAGAATAATAAATAGAACCAATGAATTTTCAAACAGAAATGGACAAACTTTATAATGAAGTACAAGATAAATTAGCTAGCGGAATATCCACTATAATCAGAAATATAAATGACAAAGAAAAGATAGTTGAATTTTTAATTAATATAAAAAATCAACCAACGATTGATATCTTAAAAAGAATTAACAAAATAGCGATTGAAAATGAGGATTACGAAACTTGTGAAGCGCTTAAAGAATATTCTAAAGCAAAAGGAATAATCTTATTGACTTAATATTAATTTAATCAGTATAATTCTTCTGTTCAATTTCAACTTACTCCCATACTAAAATATCTACAGCCCATTGACAGTTTTGTAAATAACTCTTTTAAAATCATCAATATCACTGCCAACTAATAAGCAACTAAAAAAACCAATATCTAAAAGAGCTTTACCTACTTTCTCATTGTCAATATCACTATGAGAAAGTAGTTTGATTGTAGGATATTCCAGTCTTAATTTTTGAAGTTGTGACAGTATCTGCTTATCGTAAAAATTAAGATCGATGACACAAACTCTAGGAAGTTCTTTCAAGGTAGTTAATTGAGACAATCCATCTTCGATTGTTTCAGATCGGAACATAATTTCAAAACCTGAAATTGTCAGATCTTTACAGATTAAATCTAAAATCGAATTTTTGTCATTAATAAAAGCTAGGGTGATTTTTGGTTTTGCGGTACTGGTTTCCATATCCATATCAGTTTTAAGTTTATGGTGATCCTACACAAAAAAGAAAGCGCAGGCAACTACAACTTACCGACATTGAGGCACTGGTATACCCGACAACGAATAAGCGAGCGCCCACGCCTATGGCATGAGCGTTCTTCCTTATCGTCCCGTTGTCTAAAAATTACCAGTTTTCAATGTGGGACTTAAAGCAAAAACACTTTAAGATTTTCTATATTTTACTACACAAATATACTAAAGTCATTTTGATAGGACTGCATGTTCCTTCTAAAATTGATTATAAACTGTTTTTATTATTCCTATATAATTCTGCTCCAAGGTGATCAGAATATCACTCTCCTTGTAAATTATCTTACCAGCAATCTGTATATACGGCAAAATTTGGTCATCTCTGTATTGCTGTAATGTTCGCTTACTAATATGGAGCAATTGACAGACTTCTTCACCTGACAGATATATTTCTCCATTCATCACAGGGCGATAGTTTTTAAGTATATCCTCGATGCGATATCGTAACTGCATTATCATTTCTTGATGGGCAATAATTACTTCCGTGTCATTCGTTAGTAAATCCATTGATTTATGTCTTATTAGTTTGTTTAGTTTCAAGTAAAGCCTGAACGTCGGAGTGTTTATAATAATTTTTACGGTTCAGTCTGGAATAAGGCAGTAGCCCTTTGTCTTTATAGGTTTGTAAAGTCCTCTTGGTAATGTTCATCATTAAGCATACTTCCTGGTTATCCAGCCATTTTTCTTTATTGAAAATCGGAGTATATTTCCTAGTGGCATTTTCGGTTAGCTCCAAAATTGCTTTTAACTCATTTGTCAATCCGTCCAGTGCGGATTTTTGTATTGCGATAACTTCCATAGTTTGCTGCATTTTTCAATGAAAGTTTAAATTATAAATACTTTGTATGCCCTTACTTGATGCTGTAGTCATTGGCATTAAAAGGTATTGTTTGGCTTAAACAAAAAAAATCGGATAGCATTTTGAGCTATCCGATTTTCTTTTATACTGTATTTCTAAATGATTATTTGACTTGGGCAGGATATTCCATTTTCACTCCCTGTTTATCTTTTTTCATTTGTGTATAAGACCAAATGGTAACTACACCAAGAATAATTAAAATGTAGGCGATCCATTTACCGATACGTTCTATAAATCGGACAAAAACAGATGCTTCAAAACTCGAAAATCCTTCTGCACCCATTCCATTTCGTCTGTAAAATTTTCTACGGTTTATCCAATATATTAAACCTATTCCTACAACCGTAGGAATAATACCAATGACTAATTGAGAAGTTACTGCATCCATCTTTAATTCCTTTTGTATCAAGTAAATTTAAACAAAAACATCCTGTCCTAAAAACAAAAGTCGACCTTTAATAGCCGACTTTTGCATGTCTAAAATTTTAATTAATCCTTACTATTAAATTGAAAACTAATTCGTTTCTCATTCCCAAAACTATCCGAAATCCAAACATCAAACGATTGTGATACTATCGATGCCGAAGTGTAATATAATCGGAATTGCTCTGTCTGTAATTGATACAGGTCATTGGGTAAATAAGGCTGTTCATCGTTGTACTGCAATGTTCCTTTGCCGTCAAATTGGAAATAGCGTATGTAATACTTTGTATTGTGGTAACTCCCTTTACGCTGTATCATTATTCTGATTTCTACCGTCTGCCCATTAACAACGTCTTTAGGTACTGGCATTACATTGATTTCAAAAGGAAAATCGTTCTGTATTTCGAGGTCGTTATCTTTGCTACAAGATACCAACGTAACCGAAGCAGTGAGGATTGCCAAGAGAATATATACAGGTACTAATTTAGCTCTGAGTTTATTAAATATAACTATCATTATTTTACGTTTTAAAAATTAAACCTTATTCCAGCACCTGCGGAAGGACGGAACTCCTTCAGATCCGTACCCCAAAGGACTTTTGTACGCCCTTGTATCACTAATGTAAAACGGTCTGACAAGTACGTTTCTAATGTGAGCCGCCCGCCCGCTCCGTAGATAAAATTATCTTTGCTCAGTATTTTCGCTCCGTCATACAACATTGCTTCACCTCGGTTAATGCTTTCATAGCCGACTACGCCTGTTATTCCTAAATTCAGCGAGATGTTCTTACGGACATCCCCCAGTAAGTAGAAACTGTAACCACCCTCAGCACTATAGGTTTCCTGCGGAATGCTTAAATTTTTGTAGTCGTGGTATTGGTGGGTATATTCCAACGCCCAAAGTTGGTAGTTTCCATTTTTGCCATTGACGGTCATTCCAATATTGATATAATAGTCATTACCGATTTTATCATTGGATAATACACCAGTATTTACTTCCAGTCCTTTTTGTTTGGGAAGCATTCGTTGTGCCTGACTGCTCGTTATGCTAGCTATGATAAGCATGACGGTATAGATATATTTTTTCATTTTTTGCTTTGATTTTAAAGTGTTATTAAAACTTCAGATGCATATCGTCAATCAGACGAGCCTTGATTAAATCCGAATTTTCAACCTGAAGCGTTTGATGCCTACCTCCATCTTTTTCGAAAACTTCAATCAGTAAAACCTTATCATCGGCAATGGTAAACTGATCCAATAAGAACACATTTTTTCCAATAGATTTTCCACTAATTCCTTCTTCCAATGGTTTGTATGTACGAAGTGGTATCAAAGATCTTTCTTGTACTACAGTACGTTTAGCTACTTTTTTATCGACAACCTTGAAATTGATAAAGTCAATCTGGAAAGGTACATTGCTAATATTTGCAAGTTCGGTATGGAAATAATATTTACCATTGTGTATGTAAATTCCTTTTAGTATAAACTGAATACCGAAGCTTTTAGCCCCGATGTGTTTTACAATACGCTTATCTTTTTTGTAAATGGTTTCCAGTAATAAACCTGCCAGAGATGGTGAATTGTTCCCCAATTCTTCAAAAAGAACATCGTTTCCGCTAGTTTTATCAACTGCTTTCTGCATTGTCAGCAGATTATAGCTTAAGGCATCAGGGTAAGAACTGTAATGCACATTAAAACTGTAAAAACGACCATCATTCGTAATAACTGAAAAGTTGGTTTCCGGTTCAAAATCCCTTACCGATGCCTTAACACGGAGTACATTTTCTGCATCATCCGCTTTTGATGCAATCAAGTATTCACTACCAAGATCCACATAACGAATGGCGGTCGGGAATATCAGGTGTGAAGTTTTATCGTAGGTGACTTCCATTCGGTATGGTTCAATCTTGCCTAAAGCAAGTTTCGTTGTTAAGCTATCTTGGGCATAAGATTGTATAGAAAATCCAAGTATTATGGTAAATACCCAAAAAGTTTTTAAATGATTTTTCATTGTTTTAATATTTATTTTTAATGATAATGAAGCTTATTCCCTTTTACAGAATAGGGTTCATTTTCTAAATTATTTGAGTTGAATATTTTTATTTTTTGGAAACAAGGAATATCTGGTATCCTGCCTTTAGTGTAACTTTCGGCGTTCTTATTTTTTTAGAGAAATACCCTGAAATACCTTGAACAACGCCACGGCTAAGATCTGCGGCAATTTGCTGTCCGGCATTCTGTGTAAGCATTATACTAGTACCACCCGTTTGGCTCATATTGCCAGCCATTTCGGTAAGTGCATTCATTTCTGGCGAATAAGGAACGTACAAGCCTTGCTGGCCATCGAGGTCATAAATGGTAATGTCTACAGGAATGATATTCCCGTCCAGTTCTATGGAATTAACCTTTAGCTGTAAACGTCCTCCTTGGAATTTGCCAATAGCAGTTACGATAGCTCCTTGCGGAATAGTACGGTTAGCTGTTTGCGCAGGCTCCAGTAATCGGATACGCACACCGCTTTCACCAATAATGGTTTGTGTTTCCTGTATACAGGCTTTAACGCTATTTTTGGGCTGTACAATTTGCTCTACCGAACCAACAGTGTAAAACCCCCTGTTTCTGCTTTCACTCCAAGTAGATAAAAACTCGTTATTGGTAGGCTCCCGATACAAGGCGGATACGGCATTTTTCTTAGTTGGTGCAAACGGCACAAAATATTCTTTTGGAGTATTTGATGCAACCCTGTGTGTAACTGTATCCGTTTTTGTAGAGTTTGTTGATGTTGGTGGCTGTCCTTGATTTGTTCCAGACGGAAGATATTTTGCAGCCATCTGATAAGATTTTTCCATTAGTGCCAATTGGTCATCTACAGTCACAGGCTTAGGTATCATATCCTTTTCAGCCAGCTTTTCTTTTAAGTCAGCCAGCTGCTTTCGAAGTTGCGTCGTTTCAGAATTGTCTTCGCGATAAAATGAACTCAATTCAGATTGTGTATTACGGTAACTATTAAGTGCAGGGGTTCCATATCCTTCAGATTTCTTGCCATTATATATATCCTCATCTTTCATCTTCTCACCAGCAGTTTTTTGACTGTCATCTGTATTCCAATAATCAGAGAGTGTTGTTAGTGCACCACGTTTTTCGGCATCCTTCTGCTCTAGCATTTCCTGCTCATAAGCCTTTTGCTTATCTTCCTGCATTCCTGTACCAGTAGCTTCTGGAACGGCATCGTTTAATCCGATATGTTCAGTTTTCTTTTTATCTTCTGATGGTTTAAAAATGAGGTATATACAACCTAGGAATACAATACTCATTAAGCCGAATATTAATGGCTTTTTAAGTTTGTCCATTTTATTCTGAGTGCTGTCTTGCTGCACATCAGCGGTCTCTTTCGGATCTCCTTCTGTTACCCGAATAACCGTTTTTTTATGCTCAATTTCTTTCATAAATCTTATTTTTTGATTTTTCTTGATAAGGTATCCTGCATTCTTGCAGGATTTTTAACTCTGTTAAGAGTGGGATTTTCTATATGCTCAATGACCATCTCGTTACCGGACTTTGAAGTATCGTACCATACTTTGCAAATGACCCCTGCGGTAAGCAGTAGATATCCTATAAAGAAGTATAGAATGTATTGATGCTGTTTTTTTAAAGGTAAAATCCTCCAACGCTGGTCAAGCCTCTCAATCCACTCATCTATATTTGCTCTGATTTTTTTCATGACCTGTATTTTAACGTTCAATCACTTCAATATCCTTGTTTTCTATCACGGCAAACTTTTCTATATTGAAACCTTGCGGGTTATTGTCCGAGCGGACGGAGTTCACGAGATAACATGACGTCACCAGACTACGTTTTGTGATGTTGCTTGAGCGTATAATGAACTGTTTAGCATAAGTTCGTACAGCATACGGATAGGTATCGAAATTGCAAGAAATACTATCGACTTCGGTACGCTGTTGAATATTACCCGATATGATACGATTGTAATATCCTTTTTCCGAAAGGTCTTTGTAATAATCAAAAGCTGATTTATCGGCAAGATTAAATGCTCGTTTCATATTGCTTTCAATAGCATTTTTGTCTGGAGCTAGCGTAAAAAACAGCTCGTGAAAACGTCTGATATGCTCTCTCGCTTCTACAGGACGATTAATACTTGCATCCTGTGATAGGGCTAGCATTAATGATTTTCCGTTGTCAAGTACATAAACCTTTTGGCGCTGCAGCTCCGCAAAGTTGTAGGATCGCCATACGGCATATCCTACAACACTTATGCAGAGAACGGCAAATACAAGGGCGTACAACCTGATTTGGCGAAAACTGTTTTCGATATTTCTTAATGTTTTAAATTCCATTTCTTTTAAGATTAATTGTTATTATTTGCCCATTAATTTGCCACCAATGTTTCCAATTGTTGAACCTGTTCCTGCTCCAGCGATATTTCCAGTTTTCATTGCTGTCTGATTTACATTTCGGGTAAAATTTCCTGCACCACCTGCCTGAATAATCCAGCCTGTCACCGTTGGTATAGTAAAGTATCCGACAATCCCAATAATCATAAAAATGACATACACGGTATTAGAGGTGTCTGGTATATAGCTTGGATCAGCGAGCATGGAGATGTCCCTTTCCAATATCAAGGATTGTATTCTTGCTAACATAGAACTGAACAAATCTGAAACAGGGAGCCATAAGTAGACGCTGATATACCTAGTGAGCCATTGCGTAAGTGTTGATTGGAAACCATCCCATACAGAAATTGCAAAAGCAATTGGTCCAAGTATGGAAAGGACAATAAGAAAAAAAGTACGAATGGTATCTATAACCAGTGCCGCTGCCTGAAAGAGTATTTCAAGCAAATTGCGGAACCAATCTTTTATCGCTTTTTCCACCTGATAAGCGCCTCGATCCATATACATTCCTGCCATTGTACCAATATCAGAGGGAGACCAGCCCAACTCATCCAACTTCTTATCGAACGCTTCATCCGATACCATGTAGGCGGTTTCAGGATTTCTGACCATAGCTTCGTATTCCAACTTGTCTTTCTGTTGTTGCAATTTGTTCAGGTCAAGTACCTGGCCTTCGAGTATGCTGTGCGTTCCTGTTACCACTGGACTTAATACTGCATTGATAGACCCAAGTACTATAGTTGGAAAAAACATGATACAAAGTCCCAAAGCAAACGGGCGTAATAATGGAAACATATCAATTGGTTCAGCACGGCTCAGTGCCTGCCAGACTTTTAATGCTACATAAAATAGCGCACCTAACCCTGCAAGGCCTTTAGCTATTCCCGCCATATCTCCTGCAAGCGGCATCATATCGTCGTAAAGCGATCGAAGGACTTCGTGAAGATTATTCCATTCCATGACTACCAGTATTTTTGATTAGAATTTCCGTAGAGGTCTAACACTCTCTTGGCATCATTTTTCTTTTTAGCTCGCAGGTAGCTAACAGAAATATTCTTATTGGTGTAATATCGTACAAGACTGTGGTATTCCTTAACTTCCTTGTACACACGATCAATAATATCCATGCGCTCCTTATCATTCAATGAAAGGCTCGTTGAACTGACGATTTGCTTCAACTCTTTTAATAGTTCGGTACTTTCATTGAGCAATGCAGAATAACCATTGCCAATAGCTACCAGTTCTTGAGGTTTGAAATTGGGATCGTTCATCATCTTACCGAAATTGGTAACATACATTTCAGACACATTACCGACCAGAAGAACGGTCTGTTGTACTTTTCGGGCATCTTTGACAAGATTGTTTATAGCCTGAAGCTTGTCATAATATTCTTTACCCTGTTTATACACCTTTTCTACTTCCTTGAAATTCTTTACCACGTTACTCACGGTGGAAGATGTTTGTACGATTTCATTGGCACTATTAAGGATACCTGAAGCCAGGTTAGTTGGATCGGTTACCACCCATTGGGCTTTTGCTGATGGTGTTACAGCAAGTGCGATGACTGTAAATACCATATAAATGATCTTTTTCATGATCTTAAAATTTTGATTGTTAATGACTATTGATTTGATTTATCACGCCGCTCCATAGCGATGTGCTTAATGGCGAGTTCTACGTTACCGTCCAGTTCTGAGGCAAGTTGCATAACCTCCATCTTTTCAGTTTCTTCGGTGGTATATGCGAGATACTCCTCCAAACTAACTTCTGTGGCGTATACCGCAGAATGGGTTCCGCCTAAGCCAATCCAAACTTCCTTGTACATTCGGTTTAGATCGTTGTTCATATTGATGGAAAGTACCTGTGCTTTTTCCTTGTCGGTAAGTCCTAGCATAGCCTGTATATCATCGAATTTGTTCATGTACTTGCGCTGGTCCAGCAGGATTTTACAATCGGAATTGTTGATGATACTTTCCTTAACAATGGGAGATTGGATAATATCGTCTACCTCTTGTGTTACCACGATAGCTTCACCAAAAAATTTTCTGACGGTTTTAAACAAATATTTGATGTATTCAGCCATCCCTTCTTTGGCAATCGCCTTCCAAGCCTCCTCAATTAGGATTAGTTTTCTGATGCCTTTCAGTCTCCGCATCTTGTTGATAAAAACCTCCATAATGATGATTGTCACTATCGGAAAAAGTATTTTGTGATCCTTGATGGCATCAATTTCAAACACAATAAAGCGTTTGGAAAGTAAGTCTAACTGTTTGTCGGAGTTGAGCAGATAATCATATTCACCACCTTTATAATAAGGTTCTAGTACATTAAGGAAATTAGCAATATCAAAGTCCTTTTCCCGAACCTGTTTTTCCGTCAAAACCTTTCGGTAATCACCTTTCACATAATCGTAGAATCCATTGAATGAAGGAAACACATTATCTGTTTTAATGTATTCGATATAACCACTTACTGCATTGGATAAGGCCACTTCTTCTGAGCGTGTTGGTGGCTCGTCATCTCGTTTCCAAAGGGTAAGGATGAGGGTTTTGATACTTTCTCGTTTTTCGATGTCAAATATGCCATCATCGGTATAGAAAGGATTAAAAGCAATGGGATTGTCTTCGGTATAAGTAAAATATACGCCGTCTTCGCCTTTGGTCTTTCCCTTTATCAGTTCACACAACCCCTGGTAGGAATTACCTGTATCCACTAATAATACATGAGCACCCTGTTCATAATACTGTCTGACCATGTGGTTGGTGAAGAACGATTTTCCTGATCCCGATGGACCTAAAATGAACTTGTTTCTGTTTGTGATAATCCCACGTTTCATGGGCAAATCCGAGATATCCAAATGAATAGGTTTACCCGTCAATCGATCAGCCATTTTTATCCCAAACGGAGATGGTGAATTGTGGTAATTGGTTTCTTCCGTGAATAAACACAAAGATGGCTCAATAAACGTATAAAAACTTTCCTCACTCGGAAAATCGCCTGCATTGCCCGGTATTCCCGCCCAATACAATGTGGCTACATCCGTAGTGTTATGGCGGGGCTTACACTCCATCAATGCCAATGCACTACCGCAATCGTTCTTTAGCTGTTTCAGCTCCATAGGGTCTTCCGACCACACCATAATGTTGAAGTGCGCACGGATGGAGGATAGCCCGAAGCTGTGAGCCTCGTTCAGATACTTTTCGATCCACTCTTTGTTGATTTGGTTAGCACGGCTGTACCTTGCAAGTGAGTGCATATTCCTTGCAGACTTTTCAAACTTTTGTAGGTTGTCTTCGCTGTTATCCAAAAACAGATATTGATTATAAATGTGATTACAACTTAAAAGCAAGCCTACAGGGGCCGCAAACGACAAACGACAATCACTACGGTCGGTAGATAATTTTTCAAACCGGGTGTCAGCCGAAACCGTCCCGGGTAAATCGTCCGTATCCGAAAGTGTGTGTAAGGACAATCTTTTATTTCCGATACGTACTTCTTCAGCTCCCAGAGAAATATCCTGCATGGGGGTTCCTGCTTCTCTTGATAATGTAAGGTATTGCTCCAGTAATCCTTGCTTTTCATCCGTACCAATGATCTCTGCTTCGGTCAGGCGTTGTAGCATTATAAATCCACTATCATTCACAATACGTTCAAACTGAGCCACAGCTTCCATAAAGCGGTGTATCGTTTCCTTATTCCTGATCTCCTTTGGAATAAGCGAGCCCTTACAAAGCGAGCTGAAGTTACTTTGCATGCGCATTCTTTCCTTAGTAGTCTTGGTTAGGAACAGGTAACAATAATGGTTTAAGAACGGTCGCTCATTGAAATGACGTTGATAAGACTTTGCCAAAAAGCTTTGGTCTTCCTTCGCCAAATCTGGAGCGTAGCTTTCTTTAATGTACCAATCCTGCTTGTGAACGACTGTAAAATCCGGCAAAGTTTTGATAGCCTTATGCCAGGCAGAATGAATGGCTTCATATTCCGCCGAAGCGACCGTAAACAGTTCCGGCAAACAAACCTCAAAGCAGGCGGTAATGTCTGCATCTTTGGAAAGAATGCAGTTGTTTTCTACTGCCAGCAAAGGAAACTTGCTTTCCAATGTGGTAGTCTTTGTTACATTTCTCATACGGCATTCTGTTTAGAAGTGAACTTTAAATAGCGGTTTATGGGCTTGCGACAGATGATGTAGCGAGGATGTCTTTTTCTTGCACCGATTTTCATCAGCCCATGCTCACCATGTTTGTGGTTGAGTGAAAAGGTTTGCCATACAATAAGCGAAGCTCCGCCTGCTCCGAGCAACAGGCAGATATAAGAGTTTACGCCTGCCATATACAGTATCATCACGAGGATAAGCGTACCGAGCAGCCCGCCTGCAAAAATGAACAAGTATTGTGCTTTCAAACCTTTAAACTCTACCGTTCTACCAATACCTCTGTTAATGTTATAACTATTCATAAAACAAAGGTTTATAAGAAGAATGAACGTAGAATGGTAGCAGCTACGATTAGGAAGATACAGGCACCAAACCAAGAAGCAGCCGTTTTCGAAGTGTCAGGATCACCCGAACTGAATTTGTTGTAAACTTTAACACCTCCTATTAGTCCTACTACCGCACCGATTGCATAAATTAATTTGGTGGCCGGATCAAAATAAGAAGTTACCATTTGAGTAGCTTCTGTAATGCCAGCAGAACCATTTCCTTGCGCAAAAGCACAAATTCCAAACAGCAACGCCATTGCTGTCAGCAACATTTTTTTTCTTTGTTTTTCCATAATTGAAACACATTAATTTGTTATCCTTAGCCCACACCATGTGGGCTTTCGGAACAAAGGTGTTTCGGAATATGAGGCGGTATAAAAAAGTGGCAGTCAGAGGAATTATTTGGCTTTAAGTGGCTTCATGCTCAAAATTGGGCATCAATAAATTGCAACTTAAAAGAGATTGTGATCTCAAAATCGAATTTGTGAAATGAATTTTTAATAATTCATTATTGCCGATTTGATGGTTTGTAAATAGACACTGATTGCGGGATAATCTAATATTCTTCGTAGATTTACCAAAATTTGACAAGTCAAACAAAGAAAAGTCATGAACTTCGGTGAAAAGATAAAAGAACTGAGAGAAGGCAAAGGTTTATTGCAGCGGCAATTAGCCGCCAATCTCGAAATAGACACCCCCATGTTTAGCAAAATTGAACGTGGCGAACGGAAGGCAAAAAGAGAACAGGTAGGTCTGCTTGCAGAGCTTCTCCATGCTGATAAACATGCTCTGTTTTCTATTTGGTTGGCCGATCAAATTTTGGAGTTGATACAAAATGAGCCTCAAGCAGACGAGGCTATAGAAATAGTAAAAAAAGAATTAAAAAAGTATGAGCATTAATATTCTGAAATACGAATCAGACGTTTGGCGTACAGCCGATTTACTTATTGGAGCAGGAATCAAACAAAGTGACTTTCCTAAATATATGATGCCTTATTTTGCTCTATTGATGGTAGAAAGTAGGTTGATAAGAGAAGCAAATAGATTAGCGGAAGAGATAGGTAAAGACAGTATTGATGATTTTGTGGAAGAGTTTCAGCTGGCAGGACTTGGATATAATGACTACATCATTAGAAAAGGTAAATCTCTAAAAGATATTTGCAAAAATGACAAAGCTTTTGATTCTGATTTTCATCTTTATTTAAAATCTTTTGACCCTGAAACTAAATATTTATTGGGAGTAGACAAGGGAACAGAAGATGAAAAATTTCTTGATATTTCAGGAATAAGTGGTCAGCTCAAAAAGAAAAGGATATTATTTGAAACTGTGCAGGCTTGGAGTGAAATAGATCTTACTCCATTTAATAATTCTGAAATTACCACGCTTGAAGAACACATCAAAAGAAAGTGGGCAGACATATCAGCAGAAACTGCTGGAGAGCAATACACTCCAGACGATATTATTTCACTTATCTCCGAACTTATTGCTGCAAAAATTCAGGATAATGGTAAGTTCCTTACGATATACGATCCCACTTGTGGAGGTGGAAACTTACTCTTTGGTGTAGAAGATAAAATTAAAGAGAAGTTCAAAAGACCCACCAAAACATTTGGGGAAGACTGGAGCGATAGCCTTTATGCATTGGCCAAGATTGAAAGTCGTTTTAGGGCAGATTCTGAAATCAAATACGGCAATACGCTTACCAATATATCTTTCATAGAAAAACGGTTTGATGTAATAGTGGCCAATCCACCTTATGGTGTAGATTGGAAAGGCTACCAAAAAGATATCCAAAACGATACTACTGAGCGCTTCGTAGCACTTCCATCTATTTCAGATGGTCAGTTCTTGTTTACGCAACATATTCTTTACCAATTGGCTAATGATGGCTTTTCGGTAGTTGTTCACAATGGTTCAACACTTTTTAGTGGTGATGCAGGAAGTGGCGAAAGTACCATTAGAAAACATTTTTTCGACAATGATTGGGTTGAAGGTATTATTCAAATGCCTACAGATGAATTTTTTAATACTGGTATTTATACGTATTTATGGATATTCAATAAAAATAAGCCAGCGGACAGAAAAGATAAAGTAATCCTTATCAATGCAAGTGAGCTTTACGAAGGTCTGAAAAAGAGCAAAGGTAAGAAGCGTAAACAAATGAACCTCGACAACAGGACTGAGATTGTAAAAGCGTTTACCCATTTCAAAGACAATGAATATTGTAAAGTATTCGATAAATGGCATTTCTACTACAACAAGCAAAGCATTATGCTTACTAATGTAGATGTAAATGGCAAATTCATTGAAATGCCCCATAAGGAAACCAAAGAAAGCGAAAAAGTAGAAATAAAATCTATCAAGCTCGATCCAGTTAAAATAACTATAATGGATGAAGCTAACACAGTTACATTGACAGATTTTGAAATCACAACGTTTGATAAGACCAAGTACGCATCATTAGATGCAAAATTTAATGAGGAAATAAAACCAACTATTACTGTGCTTGACTATAAAGATCAGAACTTAAAAGTCTTTACAAAAAATGCTACATATTGGTATGATTCGGATAAAGACACAATTATTGAAGAGATTGGTCGCAAGCAAACAGAATTAGGCTGTGGAAAAATTATAATTAAATCAACTTTCAAAAAAGCTTCTAAAGCTAAAAGTGCATCAATTGTTATTACAGTTGAACTAACAAAAGATTTGCAAAAAGACTATGAAATTATTACATACTCACCAATTGAAACTAAAAACCAGAAATCTATTGCTGAGTTTATGACTAAGCATATTTCCAAGCCATATGAATATATAGACAATGTAATTGGGGTGGAAATTAATTTCAATAAAGTATTTTATATTCCTGAAAAGCTTAGAGAAATTGCTGAAATTAATTCAGATTTGGAATTATTAGAAAGTGAATTGAAAAAACTTGAAAAAGATCTAGCCATATGATGAAGTATACCTCTTATAAAGATTCAGAAATTGGTTGGCTGGGTTCAGTACCCTCGACGTGGAAAGTACTGAGAGCAAAAGATATTACCGAAAAAATAGGAAGCGGAGTTACTCCTAAAGGTGGTAGCGAGGTTTATGTTGATGCGGGGGTTCCCCTTTTAAGAAGCCAGAATATTTATGATGATGGATTAAGAATCGATGATGTATCGTTCATTGATGTTGAAACACATCAAAAGATGAAAAGTTCTCAATTGAAGCCTTTTGATATATTAATAAATATTACTGGGGCTTCAATCGGAAGATCTTGTGTTGTTCCAGAGAGTCTTTCAATGGCTAATATTAATCAGCACATTATTTTTATAAGAACGAAAAAGCCTTTAGTGCCCTATTTTTCATACTATCTTAAATCAAATGCCGTCAAAGAATATATAAATTTAATTCAGGCAGGCACATCAAAGGAAGCGTTAAACATGGGACAAACTTTAAGCATACCTATTCTATTACCAAGCTTAAAAGAACAAACGATTATTGCCTCTTACCTCGAAATTAGAACCAAGGGCATTGACAAAAAAATAAGCTTGTTGAAAAAGAAAGTAACCTATTATCAAGAATTATATAGAAGATTAATAGAAAATGCTGTTTTTAGAGGACTTTCAGAAGGTAATAATGAAATCAGTCTAAAAGCAAGTGGAGTTAAATACATTGATGCAATTCCAAGCCATTGGTCAATAGTTCGAGTTAAAGATCAATTTCACATAGGTAGAGGGAGGGTAATTAGTCAAGAGGCATTAAAGGAAAATGGGAAATACCCGGTATATTCTTCTCAAACAGAAAATGATGGTTGTCTAGGGTTCATTGACACATATGATTTTGACAAAGATTTACTGACTTGGACAACAGATGGTGTGAATGCAGGAACTGTGTTTCGTAGGAAGGGAAAATTCAATTGTACTAATGTATGTGGGACCTTAATTCCCAAATCAAAAAATCTGGATTTAAACTATGCAGTTTATGCACTTCAATTAAGCGCAAAACATAATAAGCGAATAGATACGAATGGAGCTAAAATTATGAATGGCGAAATGGCAATAATAAAAATTGCATTTCCTCCTTTGCAAGAACAAACAAAGATTGCAGAATATCTGGACGAAAAGTCAACGACTATAACTAGAATTATCCGGAATATTGAAAGCCAAATAACTACATTAAAAGAACTGCGAAAAACGCTCATAAATGATGTTGTAACCGGTAAAATAAAAGTAATTAACGATTGAGATGAAAGAATTAGACTTACAAGATAAATACCTTATCAACTTTCTTTGCGAAAGACCTGATGGTCTTCTTTATAAAGAAGCGAAAGCCAATACGGTGTCGCCTAATTTCTTCATTATTGAGGATTTAAAACACTTTATTTCAGAAACGGAATTGAATAAAGCTAATTATAAAAAACTACTTAAGAAATTCAATACTGAAAAGGACCTACTGAATGCTTTTACTCTGTTCCTCGACGAAAAAGTAAAATCGTCTATGAATATGGCCATCTTTATCAATACCAATAAATCGGTCACATTTGAAGGTATAAAATTATATTTATTCTATCCGAGTGGTAGCGAGTTCGAAGAAGATAAACTGTTCGATCAAAACGTTTTTTCAGTAGTACAGGAAATGCCATACACCTTCAAGTATGAAGGCAAGCAGCATTTTTCATTCAGACCTGATTTATCTTTCTTTCTTAATGGTATCTACTTAGGATATAGCGAACTAAAAAGCAATTGGACAAATCAGACAGCTACAAAAAACGGAAGAAGAAAAGTTAGTAATGATTACCTGAATGCCGTTCAGGAATATTTGACTATTGCTGACAAGAATGACCTGTCCTTTTCTATTCGTAAAGACTTTTTAAAAATATTTGAGAAGGCCATTCATATTACTTCTACCGATATTTCAGAAACCTATGTAATGCGCAACATTTCAAATCATTTTGATGAAATTAAAGCTACGGTAGCGAATGGTAGTTATGATTTTGAGCAATATGAAAAGAAGATACTAAAAGATTTTAAGCCATATCCACTCCGCAACAAAGAAGCCTCTAAAACAAAGCGTTTTGAGGAGGTCTTTAAAGCCCTATACGACAAGAAAATGATAGAGAAAGAAATTCTCTATTATAATTTCATTGAGCGTGAATTGATTAAAAAAGAAGGTAGTAAAACCAAAGAATATAAACATAATGACGGTAGACTAATTAGTCCAAGGCCAAAACAAAAATTTGGAACTGATAAAGTTCTTTCTAAAATCAATGAATTTCTGGAACACGAAAATGAGCCGGAATATTTCATCAACAAGCTGGAAGTAGAATTGAGAGCTAAAGGAATTGGTGAAAACCAAATCAAAGAACTGATCGCTAAACGCCAGAAATATCAGAATAATAAAACTGTTTATTCCCTTTTATTGCAGTATGCAGCAGGTTTTGGGAAAAGTAATATTATTGGCTGGACAGCGCTGCAACTAAAAGACCTTCGTAAAGATGGCTTGTATGTTTATGATAAAGTGATGCTCGTTGTCGACAGGTTACAGCTTCGTGACCAGCTTGATTCAAAGTTACATAACATGAATATTCAAAAAGGAATGTTCATTGAAGCTTCAGACAAGAAAAGTTTTCTGACGGCTCTTAGTAGCGATAAAAGAATTGTCGTTGTCAATCTGCAAAAATTTTCCGCTGTAAACAATATCATAGATGAAGCGGTAGTGAAAAAACTATCTCAACTAAGAGTAGCTTTTCTGATTGATGAGATCCACAGGAGTAACAGTGGTGTTCAGCATGAGGAAATGATAAGTGTATTTGATGAATTGCAAAGCAGTTTTGATCAAAGTAAAGAATATCAAGTACAGCATACCAAGAAAAACTTGATTATTGGTTTCACGGCGACACCAAGCGATCATACTTTAGCCCGATTTGGAGAATTTAACAAATATGCTGAATCTGAAAAAATTTGGATTCCATTTGATAGCTATACCATGCGGGAAGCGATTGAAGATGGCTACATTTTAAACCCGATTAGAGGTATAGTTCCCGTTTCCGCAAAAATGTTTTTTGAAATTCCTGATAACGAACTCGAAGGTTTTGAAGGCGATTTAGGTTATGGCTTTGAAGAAATTCCCGACGATACGGATACAGGTGTTGATGAGGAAGGAAAGAAATATGCAATACGCAAAAAAAAGATATATGGGAACACACAGCGTATCGAGGCCATTTCCAAATTCATTGTTGAACGCTTGCTTTCATCGGTTTACCCTAATATAAGAGGTACAGCCAAAGCAATGCTTGCAGTTTCCTCAATTCCTGTTGCAATAAAATATAAAGGCTTCATCGATAAATATTTTTCGGAATTAGTTAAGGATAAAAAACATGAACGTTTTGCAGATGCACCTATATATATAGTTTATTCTGATAGCCAAGAACATAGGAGTGCTATTGGTTTAAATGCTGGACTAAACGAAGAAAAAGTCTTACAAAACTTTGCTATTAAAAAAAATGGATTAATAATCGTTGTTGATAAACTTCAAACAGGTTTTGATGAACCTAAACTCCATACCCTTTTCCTGGACAAAGAGATTAAAGGAATTAATGCCATTCAAACAATATCAAGGGTCAATAGAACGGCTAAGTATAAGAATGACTGCAAGATTATTGATTTTTCATATAAAAACGTCAATGTAAAAAATATCAAAGCCGCTTTTGAGCATTTCAGTAATGTAGTGGTTTCTGACTTTGATCCATTGGGCGATGAAGAAAAATTAGTGGATTTGTTTAAGGAATTAAAAACGCATTCAATATTTAAAACTAACTTTCCTTCTTTTAAGACCTATCATACTTCAAATCCTGATGTTTCTTTGATTATCAGCATAGAAGATGCAATGGACGATTACATCAGAAATTCTCAGGAAGAAGCAAAAAAGTTAAAGGAAAAAATATTAGCCTATTTCAAGATTCTTAATTTGATTGAGTTCGTTATAGAACTAGATTTAAAATACAGCGAAACACTTCTATTAGATTTCTGGCGTAAATACAACATACTATATAATCAAATCAATAAAGATTCAGAAATTATTGATGATGTAGAGATATACTTTGACAATCGAATTGGTATAATCGCTCCTAAAGAAATTAAGCCTAGTAGTACTAAATCCGCTATAGCTGAACCAGTTGGTGGACAAGGTGAAAAGAAATACAGATACCACATTCTCAAAGTGATTGAGAAACGAAACCAGGAAGAAGAGGCAATTGCCGAACTCATAGCGGATTTTGAAGGTAAAATCACATCCTTATTCGAGTTTATTAAACAAGATGAAACTGGTCAAAGACTTGTTGCAAAGATTAATGACGATGGTACCGCATTCTCTCAGGATGAAATCTATGCTGACTTCTCAAGAATATACCGAAAATTTACTATCCGGAATAAAGAGTTAGGTGATTTCTTTATAAGGGAAACTAAGGATATTCTTAGTCAATTGTGTGACGATTTTGAGAGAACCTTAAAGGAAAGCATTTCAAAAAATGCAATTACTGAGATTGCTGAAGGCTACATCTACCTCTCTACAGATGACTTAATAGTAGCCCAAAACATTTTTGTAAAATATAGCCATTTTGCTGAAGCATTAGGTTTTAAAATTACTGATGAAGGTATATTCGAACAAGGTTCTTGGATAAAGAAAGGAATTAAAATGGTTCAGGATTTTTTCAAGCGTGAGGAAGTTCAGGAAATATATCAAAAAGGCAAAAGAAGCTTAGAACTAGCACATATAGAAAAGGTTCAAGCTGAAATTGATGGCTTAAAAGTTGGTGCAGCTGCCCAGCTTTTAGAAAGTGTAAAAGGTACCTCAAATGTGGCAGTTAAGCTTGGCTCCATTGTGTTGATAAAAGCAGAGGCAAATGGCCAGGAGCAAACCCTGATATTTGATCTAACCGATCAACAACGTCAAAATCTTGAAAAAAATGGTTTTCTGCTAAATCAACCACAAGAATTGTTGAAATTTTTAAACAACTAATATGGCAACAACTATCCAAAATATTGAAATTCTTAGGGCATACCTTTCCGGAGTATTAAATCGGGCTGACCACCATGCTCAAAATGTAAATGAAATTGCATTAGCAATCGCTGGTGGTATCATCTGGAGAACAACTGACAATATTCGTGTTATGTCGCGTGAGGGTGATATGAAAAATGTACTATGGCTACAGGTTGGGCAGAGAACTTTATGTTTTGCATATAACCATTCCGCAGGGAACATAGAGGTTAGAGAGGGCTCTGTACAGGGTAATGTTATTATTAGTTTTAATAATACAACACCTTTATCTGATGTAAAGCTATTTTTTGAAAATCTATAATAGTTGATCATATGAAAAAATTAACAGATTTTAATATTGGGGAGTCATACAAACTCCCCAATATCAAAATCACTCAAATCATTGTTCCGAAAATTGGAAGAGCTAGCATCCGTTTCAGTTGAGAATGTACTATCCAAAAGCTCAGCAATCTTTCGGGATGCACCTTCTATGGAATTTTCCAGTAAGCTAAATAATTCGGTTCCCTGTAGTTTCTGAACTATGGCTGCCGCCGTTTCCTTTTGAGCCTGTTCCAAATTCTCTTTTTGGAGCAAAGCCCCTACGGAGCTTAGTTCATCGAAGGTAACCCCTTGAGCAAAACCGTTATCGTCATGGACTATCCCATACCTGTTCCATTCTTCTTCCTCTTCTTCCCAATCAGGTGTATTCTTGAAAACTTCCTCCAGTTCTTCCTGCGGAATTTGAATACCTAGGTTTTCGTTTTCGTCGTATTCAATGTCTAAATTATCAGGGTTTATCTCTTGTTCCACTAACTGGCTTTCATTGGCTGTGTTTGGCACTGAAAGGCTTCTTACGGGCTTCGATTGCCCCATAATATCAGGAAGCTTCGGATTTACTTTCTCCTGTTTCCGCTTTTGCTCTGATGTTTTTCTGCTAACAATCTTATCCTGCACAAGCAAGGCAATAACAATCAGGAGGCATATTACAATTACTGTTTCCATAGCTTATAAAATAGGTTTGTATTTGTCATTGAAACTCTTTGTAATCTGCTCTCCAAATTCCTGAAAATGGTAATCAAGTAAATTGTCTAAATACCCATAGATGGTTATTTTATCTTCGCCTATTACTTGTACAATACGTGATAATTTTTCGTGAAAATCCGGTCGGATATAAACCGTTTTCCCATCACGGGCATTGGTGTCCGGCCTTCTGAAAAAGATATTTTCATAGTCGGCATCACTTACCTTTTTCGCCTTGCTTTTTTCTTTAACGGCTGATTTCTCTTTTGGTAACTCATTAGTTTTAATATCTTCCTTTTGCGGTTCTTCAGCATGTTCAGGTGGAAGCTGTAAGCCCTCTTTCTTTATGCCATCAACCATCAGGTTCATCATCAACTCTTCATTGATGTCGGGCGTCGCTTTTCTTTTATTATCTTTCTCCATAAGGCTACCATTGAATGATTTTTAAAAATTCATTGATGAACAGATCTAACTGACAGGTTTTCATCAGACGTTCATCGGGAGGCATCACGGTAGAACGAAAAACGGTTTTGCTATCCGCTTCGCTTTCTTTACGAAACCGTGTACTGTTCTTGATCTGGCTCTGCATCAGGCTTAATCCCAATTGTTCAATTAGCTGATTATACACGCCATATAAGGGGGTGCTTTCCCTTCCATCCACTTGGTTCCAAAACAGGTTTATGGTTTGTATTGCAGTTTCCCCTTTTTTCATAATCACGTCCTGCAAAAGCTGTGTAAAAATGAGCGTACTTTCCATTACCACACGGTCTGCAGTAATAGGTGTAAAAATGTGATGCATTCCAGCCAATGCCTTCAGAATGCCGGGCGTATTTACTGTTCCAGGCAGATCAAAGAATACCACATCAACCGGAACAGAAGAAGCTTCTACAAATTCTTGTGCCGCATCCAATACGCTATCTGCTTTATGCTGTATAATTGGGTAGGCTTTTTTGTTGATGCTGGTAAATTGTTTGTATGCCAGCTTTTTCAAAGCCTCGTTTTCCATTACCATTGCCAGATCACGGGTTTTCATTTTCATCAGGCTGTGCTGCGGAAAATCCGCATCGAATACGGCTACATTGAAGCCCAATCGATAGTGCATCGTACTTGCAACAAGTGTTGTAAAAGTGCTTTTGCCGACACCGCCTTTTTGAGAAGAAAAGGCGATAAATACTGTTTTGTGTTTTGCATTCATATTGCTACTGTTTTTAATTATTAATATATCTATTTACTTATATTAGTATTTCCGCTGTTAGCTACTTAGCACTGCACATATATTCATAGCTCTGTATAGAAATAGTCAGGTGCGCAAGTGTGTAGCGAACTGTCTATATACCCGAATACGTATCTATATTGATGTGTAGGTTTTTACCAACCAACCTATTTAGGTGCTTAAATATTTATGTGCTTAACCATATAAGCAGGTACTCTTGTCTGTAATTTTTTACATCTGCACAATTCTATTTCTCTATATGTGTAATTGCGTATTTACATTGTTACCTGCATAGCTATCTACAGCCTTATATCGGTTCACAGGTACAAAGGAATGCACATATATAGGTGCTTTAATTATCGTGGCATTGTTTGGCATTCAAAGGCAGTATTTGTCCATGTATTGCATAACAATACTCTGTTTAAGAGGGGCTTACTTTGTAAAATGATTTTTATTAACGGATTTATGCAAAAGCATCTTGAAAAAATGGACACTAAGCAGGACGGCTTCAAGCCGTTTTTCCCTGCTATCTATAATCCGTCCCGCAGGGCGGATTTTTGTGTTCAACGGAACACGGCAAGTTGTGTTTTGAGGCACTCGAAACCGAGTTCGTGCCTCAAAACAACTTGCCCTTTGCAGGGGGCAGAAAACACCTTCCGAAGTCAGGGTTTTTGTGTGGATTATCTAAAGATGAGCTCGCTAAAGCTCGGTTAAAATGGATTTGTGATGAATGAAAACAATAACAAAAAACAGAATAAAGGTGGACGGACACCTAAAAGTGATCCAAGTATCCACCGTCACGTTTTTCGGCTGACAGATGAAGAAAACGCCAGGTTATTATCGCTTTTTGAAGCATCGGGAATGCCTAATAAAGCGAAGTTTATCATTTACCTGCTGTTCAGTAAGGAAATGAAATCGGTTAAGATTGACAAAGGAACAGTTGATTTTTATATGCGACTGACTTCATTTCACAGTCAATTTCGCTCCGTAGGCGTGAATTATAACCAGATTGTAAAGCTGCTATACAAACATTTCTCCGAGAAAAAAGCGGCAGCATTCCTGTACAAATTGGAAAAACAGACGGCTGAAATGGCGATACTATGCCAAAAAATCATCCAGCTAACGGAAGAATTTGAAGCGAAACACCTGAAAAAACAGCCTTAGAAATGATTGCGAAAATTGGCAGAAGTGGAAATTTGTATGGGGCATTGGCGTATAATCAGCTCAAAGTGGAACATGAAAACGGCCAGATTTTGTTTACTAATAGGATAATTGAAACCACTAACGGGCATTATTCCGTTGCACAATTAGCCCAATCTTTTGCTCCTTATCTTATCGCCAATCGCAATACAGAAAAGCATACATTGCATATTTCGCTCAATCCCGACCCGAATGATAAAGTTAGCGATGACAAGTTTCGGGAAATGGCAGAACAGTATATGCGGGAAATGGGCTACGGGGAACAACCTTTTGTAGTATTCAAGCATACCGATATTGACCGCAGCCATATCCATATCGTATCGGTTTGTGTGGATGAAGAGGGTAAAAAGATTTCGGATAAGTTCGAGAAAATGCGGTCTATGAATGTGTGCCGTGAACTTGAAAGGCAACACGGATTGATACCTGCCACGGATAAGGAACATAAGCAGAATGACAAGATTTTTCGACCGGTAGATTATCGTGCAGGCGATGTGAAGAGCCAGATTGCTTCAGTAGTACGCCACCTGCCGAACTACTACCAGTACCAGGCGTTGGGAGAATACAATGCTCTGCTTTCCCTTTTCAACGTTACCACCGAAAAAGTGGAGGGCGAATTGCATGGCAAGATGCAGCAGGGGCTACTGTATATCCCGTTAAATGAAAAGGGCGAAAGAGCCGGACATCCGTTCAAGTCTTCTTTGTTCGGAAAGAATGCAGGGCTTTCGGCTTTGGAATTGCATTTTGTAAAAAGTAAAGAGGCTTTAAAAGACCACCCTACAAAGCCAACAATTAAGGCTGCCATAACCATTGCTCTGAAAACTACTAGCGATGAGTTGAGCTTTAAAAAACAGTTGGCAGAACAGGGCATTAACGTAGTAGTACGCAGGAATGATGCAGGGCGTATTTATGGAATGACATTTATAGACCATAATTCCAAAACCGTTTGGAACGGTTCCCGTTTAGCAAAGGAACTTTCAGCCAACATTTTCAATGACTACTGGAATAACAATATTCAACCGGAAGTAAAAGAGCCTGCCGAGCTTCAATCAAAAATCTCACACGCAAAAGATATTGAAGATCTGCCTTCAGAAAAACCACATCATTTATTCGACTTCCTCAATACAGAGCCTATCCCTGAGAAACATGAGGACGGTTTGATTGAGGCATTGGGTGGTTTGCTTCCCGAAGCCCAGGGTGAAGATTACGAAGAACAGGATTTTGCCAACAAGATGAAGAAGAAAAGAAAGCGCCAAAGAGGTCAGAAATAACGATCAGCCAAATGCTGCCACACAACGCCACACAACGCCACAATCTTACAGCCACTTTGTAGAGCCTCTAAATTCACTTGCAAAAATTCAATTCATTGAGATATGCAAGGAGAAGACGATTTAAGAGGTTTAGCCAAGATTATGGCTTTCATGAGAGCTGTAAGCATCCTTTTGATGCTGATGCACTTTTACTGGTTCTGTTACGGCTTCTTTTTAGACCGTGGTTGGACACTGGAGGTCATCAATAAAATATTGGGAAATTTTGAACGGACTGCCAGCCTGTTCTCCCACACCCTTTACACCAAAATATTTGCTTTGGTTTTACTGGCGTTAAGCTGTTTGGGAACCAAAGGGGTAAAAAATGAAAAGATTACCTGGCCCAAGATTTACACAGCTTTAGCTATAGGCTTCGTTCTATTTTTCCTTAGCTCACCATTGCTCCAATTGTCAGCGGGGCTGGCAACTTCTCTATACATCCTGACCAACTCATTAGGATACATTGCCCTAATGATGGCCGGTGTATGGATTACCCGTCTGTTGCGTACCAATCTCATGGACGATGTATTCAATAACGAAAACGAAAGTTTCATGCAGGAAACCAAGTTGATGGAAAACGAATACTCCGTCAATCTACCTACAAAGTTTTGGTACAATAAGAAGGAACATAAAGGCTGGATCAATATAGTAAATCCCTTCAGGGCTACGATTGTATTGGGAACTCCCGGATCAGGTAAATCATACGCAATAGTTAACAGCTATATCAAACAGCAGATAGAAAAGGGTTTTTCAATGTATATCTATGATTTCAAGTTCGATGACCTTTCTACCATTGCTTATAATCACTTGCTGAAGCATACAGACAAGTACAAAGTAAAACCAAAATTCTACGTTATCAATTTTGACGACCCACGCAAGAGCCACCGGTGTAATCCTATTAACCCCGATTTCATGACTGATATATCCGATGCCTACGAATCGGCTTATACCATTATGCTGAATCTTAACAGGTCGTGGATACAGAAGCAGGGCGATTTCTTCGTGGAATCGCCAATTATCTTATTAGCTGCTATTATTTGGTTTCTAAAAATCTATGACAACGGAAAATACTGCACGTTTCCCCACGCTATTGAATTACTGAACAAAAAGTATTCGGATGTATTTACAATTCTGACTTCTTATCCCGATTTGGAGAACTATCTTTCTCCATTCATGGATGCCTGGCAAGGCGGCGCCCAAGACCAATTGCAGGGACAGATTGCATCGGCAAAAATTCCATTGTCAAGAATGATTAGCCCGCAGTTGTATTGGGTAATGACCGGAGATGACTTCACGCTCGACATCAACAATCCTAAAGAGCCTAAAATCTTATGCGTGGGTAACAATCCCGACCGCCAAAATATTTACTCTGCTGCATTGGGCTTGTACAATTCAAGGATTGTAAAACTCATCAACAAAAAGGGACAATTAAAGAGTTCGGTTATTATAGATGAGCTGCCCACGATTTATTTTAGAGGACTGGACAACCTTATCGCAACTGCCAGAAGTAACAAAGTTGCAGTTTGCTTAGGCTTCCAGGATTACTCACAATTAATCCGGGATTATGGCGATAAGGAAAGTAAAGTAATTCAAAATACGGTTGGGAATATTTTTAGTGGTCAGGTTGTCGGAGAAACAGCGAAGAACCTGTCAGAACGCTTTGGTAAAGTATTACAGAAACGACAAAGCCTTACCATCAACCGGAATGATAAGTCCACCTCCATATCTACCCAATTAGATAGTCTTATTCCTGCTTCAAAGATTTCTACCCTAACACAAGGTATGTTTGTAGGAGCAGTATCGGACAATTTTGATGAACGTATTGAACAAAAAATATTTCATGCTGAAATTGTCGTGGACAATGAAAGAGTTGCTGCTGAAACTAAAGCCTATAAAAAAATACCGGAAATCTTATCTTTTACTGATGAGCGCGGTACTGATAATATGAAGCAGGAAATAGAAACTAATTACCGACAGATTAAAAAAGACATCGTACAAGTTATCGAAGCGGAGCTTGAACGCATCAAAAATGACCCTGATCTACAACATTTGGTTCAGGATAATTAAAAAAGGGGCTTTTTTTCAAAGCCCTTTTTAGTTTTCACTACCAATACTTACTACAATACACCTCGTGGCAAATGAATACCTTTAGTTCGTACAATACTCTCTGAAACCGTCGGAGCTTCTTTTTGCTTTTCAGCCTGTACGACCGGTTCATCTTTAGGTTCCGGGGCTATGGATAGCTGTATCTTCCGTTCAACGGCAGCAAGTTCCGTTTTCAGTTCACTTAGCTTGCTTTCCTTTGCCCATGTACCATTAACCACTTCCCGAAGTACGGGAAGGTCTTTTTGAAGTTCGGCTATCTTCTTTTGTTCCTGCTCGATATAGCCCGGCAGCTTTTCCAGTGCTTTCAAAAAATTCATTGCTGCCGTTTCAGGATCTTTAGCCATAATGCCGTTGTTGTATGTGTATTTTATGTTCCCTTCTCCCTGTACCAAGAAACGATTTACACGAATGTCCACACCTTCTTTTTCCGACACTTCTGTTTTAACCAATAACTGAAATCCATACAGGCTACCTATTTCCTGATAGTCACCTCCGGTACGGGCTGTGTCCGCAATCTGGTTAAGTTTTGCTCCTATCTGCTTCACATCTGAGTTTGAGGATAAGTCATCGAGCTGCAATGGATTTACGATAGTACCATCCGAACGCTTTTGTATACGCACTTGTAAGTTATCCCAATCAAAATTAAACTTGTCCAGACGGGAACCGGCACTTTCAAGCATTGCAATAGTGTCTTCTAGTTTGTATTTAGAACTGAATTTGGAACGGTTGAAAGCCTGCTTTTCGCTTTCCAGTCCTACAATCTGTTTTTCCAATTTCGCTTTATCCAGAAGATCAGTATTCCCTGAAAGGATTGCCACGTATTCCGAAAAGTTCATGCCTGATTTTTCATCCATACTTCCCTCATCAATGGTTCGCTTTCCGAGATTATTGGATTTTAACTGGTCTATGAAGAGTTGCTTATTATACAACAGGTTAAACTTGTAGCTATCCAATGATTTTTCTACGGCATAGATGATAATGTCCACTTTGTTGTCCGCAAAGAATTTCGCTATTTCATTTCCTTTTCGGATTGCCCTTCCATCACGTTGGGCAAGATCGCTTGGCCGCCACGGTGTATCCAGGTGATGAACCGCTACGGCTCTTTTCTGTGCGTTTACACCAGTGCCGAGCATACTCGTAGAACCGAACAGTACTCGTATTTTCCCCTCGTTCATCCCATTGATAAGCTCCTTACGTTGCTTATCATTTTTGGCTTCCTGTATAAAGCGGACTTCATGAGCCGGAAGGCCGTGGTCTTCCACGAGCTTTCGTTTTATTTCGGCGTACACATTCCATTCACCGGGCTTGTATGTTCCCAAATCAGAGAAAACGAACTGTGTGCCTTTCTGTACCTTGTATTGGTTGTAGTACTTCGCTATGTTGGCAGCACAATGGGAGGCTTTATTGTCGGGGTGATCTTCGTACCTACCGCTAACCATTCGCATATCGAGCGACATCTTACGGGCATAATCCGTAGCGATGAGCATCTTTGCTTTTTCCTCACGGTCTGTTAGCGGAGGTCTGCCTAAGAGTTCTGCATTTCCTGTTTTGGCAAACTCCATTAGCTTTTTGATAAATACATCCTGATCCGGTGTGGGCGGGATGTTGTACAATACCTCATTCTTATTGGGACGGTCTATACCTATATCCTTTGCCGTTCGGTAGTCTGTGATTTCTGAGTAGAACTGTGCCAGTTCCGGCACTTTAATAAAGTATCGGAAACGCTCTTTAGCTACGATGTTGTTAGCTACAGAAAACTCATAATCGGTGGTTTTCCTTGCATAGATGGCTGCCCAGGCATCAAAAGAGTTGATACCCTGTTTTTCCATTGCCCGTGGGCGCAGGTATTTGAAGAGCAGGTATAGCTCCGTTAACGAATTGCTGATGGTTGTTCCCGAAAGAAACGTTGCTCCCATATCGGCATTGATACGTTCCTGAATGGTACGGATAGCAAAAAGCAGGTTCATAGCCTTCAGGCTTCCGTCCACATTCCCTAATCCGGCAACCCGTGTGTGCCTTGTATTGAACATCAGGTTTTTGAACTGGTGGCTTTCGTCCACAAACAAATGGTCAATCCCCATCATCTTAAAATCCACGACATCATCCTTGCGGTTCTCAATATCGTGTTGCAGCATTTTGAGCTTGACTTCGAGGTTTTCCTTCCGCTTGATTACTCCGGCAAGCATACCCCTTGTAACTTCCTTGCCCTGGGATTGCAGGACATCAAGGTTACGCTCCACGCTGTCCAGTTCTATTTCGAGTATTTCCTTTTGTATTTCGGGCGACTGCGGTATCATTCCGAACTGGTCATGCGTGAGGATTATACAGTCCCAATCATTATTTTTAATATCACCGAAAATCCGTAGCCGTTTTTTGGGTGTGAAGTCTTCTTTACCCGGATACAGGATCTTGGCATGTGGGTATGCAGTTCGGTAGGCTTCGGCTATTTCGTGAACGTTGCTTTTTAACCCAACAATCATAGGCTTATGAGCTAAGCCCAACCGCTTCATTTCCTGTGCTGCGGTACACATTACCAATGTTTTTCCTGCACCTACTTCGTGGTCGCAGATAGCACCGTTGTTCAGCTTTATCATCCAAACGGTGTCCTTTTGGCTGGAATACAGGTCTTGAATGTTCAAGCCTTTTCTGTCCAGTCCGGGGAACTCCTGATGGCCTCCGTCATAGTTCGGACGCACAAAGCAATTAAAGGTATCGTTATACTGGTCGGTCAGCCGCTTTTTAAACTTATCGTTCTGTCCGTGAAGCCAGTCGCTGAAAGCTGTGCGAATTTCATCAATCTTGGTATTGGCCATTTGTATGGCTTCCATATCCCGTACCTTGACCTCCTGATTGCCAACCATCACTTTTTTGGTAATATCCGGTGTGGTATTAACCAATGCGTGTTTAAGCAGGGCAATTCCGTCAAACGTCCGGCTTTCAGCTTTGACGGCATATTTATCCCATATATGTACATTCTTCTGATCGCATTTTACCGAAAAGTCATCGGAACTTTCAGAGTAATGAACCAGTACATCGGTATCGAAAAGGTGCGAAGCAAAACGGGCATAAATGCCTGTAGGTATCCAGCGTTCACCCAAGTTGAAATCCAACTCTTCAAATTCGATGCGCCCCGGTCTGGCTTCTTCTAGGACCGTAAGGCTTTCTTTGGATTGCACATCATTCGGATTACGTTCAATATAGGCTCTGACTTCCTCCGCCTTTTCCACTACGTTACCCGCAACCCAACGTTCGGATATTTCGTATTCCTTTTGCAGTGGATTGTAGAAAATGCGCCCATGTAAGGCGCCTTTCAAAGCATCGTCATTCATACCGCTGATTTCGGACATATAGCTCAAATCAACGCTTCCGTATTTGTTGAGCGAAGCTGCTAATGCTTCTTCAGGATTGTCCGTTGCGATGGTTACGTTAGAAAAACTTACAGGATGGCTGAAAATATCCGCTTTGTGAACCACACCTCCAATAACACGTTCCAGATAAGGGATTTCTTTACCGGCACTATCCGTTTTTATTAGCTTGATATTATCAGTGCTATTAAGATTGCCGTACCTTTTGACAAAGGCATCATATAAGCGGTTAAGGGTTTCCCGTTCTTCCTTGTATTCAGTCTGAAATGTTGCCTCTTTATTGTAAAGCTCCTGGTAAATATCACGCACAACAATGTACCCTTCGGCTCTTGCTTTTTGCAAAGGCGGTAATTGTAAAGGATGAAAAACGGCCGTACCACCTGATTTATCTACATCTTGCAAATGACCAATCAAACCATTGTCCATCACAAGACAATCGTTCCGGTGGAATGATTGCAGTTCACCACTATACGGAGCAGGTTCGGGAATAGTATTCAGGAGGGCAGCTTGGGCAGCTTGGCCATTATCATTAATGCCCGAAAACAGGTCGCCGATAGCTTCCTGCTTTATGCCGTTGGCTGATGTATTTTGATTGCTAACCCTATTGGAAACCGGAGGCGTATATATTTGCTGCATCGCACTGAACAAATCGGTCTGGCGACCTATCGCACGGCGGTTTGCTTTAGTGCTTTGCCCTTTGGCTTGCGTCGTTCTTTTGGGTGGAGCAAGAACAGCTACCGGTTCATCTATATTTTCAAACAGGTCGAAAATGCTTAACTGCTTTAATTCCTGTTGACTTTCCTGAATAATTGCTGATGTAGCTAATGACCGTCGTTCCTGACTGATTACAATAGGTTCTACAACTGGCGGTTGCGGTGTTATGGGAATTTGTATAAGACGTTCATCGTTCCGCTCTCCTTTATATAAATTGAAATCCAAATGCTTTCCAAAATCTTCCGAAAGCATCCGTCGCAGGTCTTTTGCTATTCCGCTGGCTCCGTCTTTATGCGTGTAGATCAGGGCAGGCTGCCCATAAGGGTCGGTATCTAATTTGCGGTCGGTATGCACAATCCTTGTGCTATCCTGAAAGAGTGCATTACCTGGAGTATTATATTCAGTTTGCCTGCTTTGACAAAACAGTTCTTCGGCTTCGGTCAAACCTTGTTTTGTCGTATTCTTTTGCAGGATAATCAGGTCGCTGCCAACCTCTGTGCCTGCGTACTCTGTAAACAAGTTGTTCGGTAAGCGTACAACTGAAACTAAATTGTTATCCTGCATCAACGCCCTGCGTATCGGTTCATTTTTCGGGCTGTTCAGGATGCCCTGTGAAGTGATGTAAGCCAGTAAGCCGCCCTCACGGAGCATATCAGCTCCTTTAAGGAAGAAGTAATTGTGTATTCTTTGTGCAGCCTGTACTTTGACTGTGTCTTTGCTTCGGGAATAAGAGAGGTCAAATACCGATGTATCACCGAACGGTATGTTACTGGCGACAACATCGTAGCTGTTATGTTCCTTTTCGGAAATTTCCTCGAAACCGCTTATACGGATATTGCTTTCGGGATACAGTTGTTTTAAAACCTTGCCTGTGAGCAGATCCTTTTCATAAGCAGTAGTGCTTGCTTTCTGGTTTTCTGAAAAGGATTGTATGAATGAGCCGATACCTGCGGAGGGTTCAAGGAATTTCTGAATGTTCAGATTGTTTTCACGCAAGGTTGCGGAAACCGCATCTATGATTTGTGGTGGCGTATAAAAAGCTGTTAGTACAGAGCTTTTCATACTGTCCACATACCTGCGGTATTGCTTATCGTCTTCGGAATTTTCTTTAAGTAGTCTGTGGAGTTCCTGCGTGAGCGGAAACAGGTCGTGTTCCGTCTTTCTCCAGTGATTGATATCTATTGGGTTCAGCACGAATTTAAGACCGCCAAATCCGCTGTATTGCATCATTAGCAGTCTTTCGCCTACGGTAGCTTGTCGTTTCTCCTTTTCCAGTTTAAAAGCAATTCGTAAGGCATCAATATTCAGTTGGAGATGTTGGCGTTTACTGAAGCCCATTTTCCTCTATCCAGATTGCGATGGTTCCGATCAGTTCCGTATAGAGCAGGTCATACGCTGTGTTATAAGTGAAGTCATCCGTAAGCTCATATCCTTCAAATACAGGCCCGCAAACAGGTAGCATTTTCAAAGCGAACGGTCGCAGCTCTTCGTCGGCCATTATGGTGTCAAACTCATTGCACACAACTTGAAAAATTGTGTCAAACTTGGAGAAATGTAAGCCTTCAAATAGAATATAGTTAGCGATCTCATCGCATTGGTCTATGGAGTTTCCTGAGCGGAAAGCCCCTTCGTAGGCATTGGCGGCCCACGATGAACGTTGGTCAATAAATTTTTGGTCGTGTGCCTTTTCCGGAAAGCTTGTATTTAATAATTCTTGCAGTCGTAATCTGAAATACGACAAGTCCTTTTGCTGTGTATCCATGCTATAATCTTGTTTTTTTTATCTAAAACCTAAAATTATAGCAGACAAACATCGTATTTAGAGAAGTGGCGGGAGTTGTCGTTGAAAGGTAGGATTTGGCTTAGTACCCTAGTCGTAAAAGTTTAATTTTGTATATTCGTTATTATGAAATAAAAACTAATTTTATGATGATAGATACTGTTGCTGATTTGATCCATGAATTTGTATCGGCAGAAAAAGAAATACTTAATAAACAAGAAATAAAACATCCGACAACCATCGGAGCCATGTATGAAGGATTGACAGCGGAGGTTTTAAGTAAATCTATTTTTGCTGGGCTGAACCTAAAAGTTGTTAAAAATAGCTTTATTGTCGGATGTAAAACAGAATTTGACGTTCTGTTAGTAGAGGGAGATGGTGAAGCAATACCTTATACAGATCGTTTTCATTTTCAACCGGAACAGGTAATTGCTGTTATTCAAGTAAAGAAAAATCTCTATGCGAAGGATATTGAGGAAGGGTACGATAACTTAAAATTTCTCATTGATTATTTTGACGACAGAAATCCTGAAAAATTTGTTGGGATAATGTTTAGAGACAGCTTTAGACAGATTTGTAGAAAAGATTTAATGGCATACAAATTAGGTGAACTTTCAGAAAACGAAGAGGGTATATATCATGCCCTATGGGCTGATACAATTCTCCCAGTCAGAATAGTTTGGGGGTATAATGGTTTTTCAAGTGAGTATAATTTTCGAGAATCATTTTATAACTATTTATCTGATAAAAGATCTACTAACCTTAATAATATAATAGCAGGGTTTGGTCCCCATAATTTTCCAAACCTCATTATTTGTGGAAAGTATGCAATGTTTAAAAATAATGCAATGCCTTTTGTAGCACCAGTCCAAAGTGATAATTGGTGGCCTTTTTATGTAACTTCATCCCATAATCCGGCCTATTTTTTTCTTGAAACTATTTGGACAAGATTATCTTACAGATATGAACTTCCAAATGATATTTTCGGTGAAGATTTAAAAATGGAACCTGCTACCAGGTTCCTGGACTGTAAAGTTCAAACTCTTGCTGATCTTAAAGGGTGGGAATATAATAGTAGATTGATTTCAGATAAAGAACTCAAAGCAAATACAGAAGTTTTACTATGGCAACCTACAACCCTGGATAGAACACAGTACGTAATTATTGAACAGCTCTGTAATAGAGGTGAAATAAACTTGGATACAGATAAAGATTTAGAACTTTTTGTTGTTCAGAGTGACTATACATCACTAGTTGATTTCCTAGAGAAATTAATGGCAACGGGGCTTATCTATATTGAAGATCGAAAGATTAAACTATTGACCGACCAGTGTCAATGTGTGATATTACCAGATGGACGAACCGTTGCAGGGGAAAATAAAAGTGACCGATTAACTAATTGGGTGATGAAAGAAATAGCACAATACAGAAGTAAAAATGAACAAAATTAAATCATTAGTCTTATCTAAATAATTATGGAAAATTGCTACATGTGTAATGAGCCAAAAACATCGGTTGAGCACGCCCCTCCAAGATCTTTTTTTCCCAAAGCTAATCGGGTTAATTTAATCACGGTGCCGTCTTGCATATCTCATAATGAGAATACATCTAGCGATGACGAGTACGCAAGAAATATAATAACTGTATCAATAAATAATAACCAAAAATCAATCGACCAATTTTTCTCAAAATCTTTAAAATCATTTAAACGCAATCAGGAATCAACAAATAAAATTGTTGACACCTTCATTAATGCGGATGAAGTTACAATTGGAGCAAAAGCATTTAGATTTGATAGGGCTCGATTTGATAGAGTGATTAGAAAGATCGCTTATGCTTTATATTATTCCGAGTACGGAAAAACTTGGAATAGACTATTAGCTGTTTTGACAAATCAAATTAAAAATTCAGATCTCACGAATGACAGCTTTGGAGATATATTTGATGAAATTTCTGATGATTTAAATTCGCTCCCATTAAAAGGTGAAAACCCGCAAATATTCCAGTATTCTTTTATAAAATTTGACAATAATGAAAATGATATAGCGATATTTATGATTTTTTACGAAGGATTTCCTATGTTAGTTATTCCAGATAGAAATTCTGGAAATAATAGTTTTGACTAAAATAATCTCATACACCAATTTGAGAATGATAAATCTTGAACTGCAAGTTTATATATTTTTATGTTTTTAGAGTTAGAAAAACTCTTGAAAGAATTTAGAAAATCATCTTTAGAAGCTTCTAAGTAAACAATAAACCCTCCGATTCGGAGGGTTTATTGTTTACTTAGAATTTGTAACATCCTGCCTACCTCTATGTCCATTCTCGAAAAGGCAAACCACTTTTTGCCTAAGTCTTTCAATGATGCTCCGATATGATAGAGTTTTGTATCGTCAATAATCAAAAAGCGGTCGTGAGCATCGGAGTAAATCTCAATTTCAATCGGAGGGTATTGGCTGTTGTAACGTTGTACATCTAACCGTAACTGATTGCTGATGTTTTTAGTATAGATTGTTGTGGTTACGTTCGTATTCCGTTTACCAAGCAATGTGAGTACAGTATCGTCAACGTAATTGTCAATGAGTATAATTGAACTTCTCGCACTTCTTATGATATCGGCAACAAACGTATAAGCATCAAAAATCTGCCCATCGTAGAAAATACCTTTTTCGCTGTGAATTTTATCGCTTTCCAGCGCCTTAAATATTTCTTCAAATTTCTGGTCGGCTTCCAGTTGTTTAAGTTCTATTTTGTCCAGACGATTAAAAAGTGAGGCATTGCTGATAAGTATTCTTCGCATCTCTACAAAGGCTTCCATAATTTCTACACTGATTTTAATGGCAATTTCAGAGCGGAGAACGGCCGAGGCCATTGCCACCCCTGATTCTGAAAAAACCATTGGTAAATAACGCCTTCCGCCGTGGTTTAAACTTGAGGTGCCAAATTGGAACCTCAAGTTTTCGACTTCCTCTTCAGTCAATTGAAAACAGAATGATTCGGGAAACCTTTCATTATTTCTTTTTACAGCACGGTTAAGGTTCTTTGTTTCCACCTGATACAAAGAGGCCAGGTCACTATCCAGCATAACCTGCTTGCCGCGTATGTTATATATAAAGTTCCTGATTCCCTCTTGACTAACGATAGATCTATTATCCATTATTTTTTGTAGTTTTTATTTTTCTCAAATTCAAATGAGCTTTCTGCATTTTCATTCAGTACGATATAGGCATCGAACTTTTTTCCGGCTTTACTTTTCATCCCTTTAATGAGGGTAGTTTTCCGCTTTGCAACTAGGCTTTCTATATCAGCTATACTGAGTTGCACCTCACAAACATTACGGAACTGTACCCAATTGCAAACCTCGTCAGGGCATTTTACGATCTTATCCCTGATAATTAATTGATGGCTTTTACATTTCGGGCAAGTGAGATTGGGCAGGTTAGTTTGGGCTATAGAGGTATTTAGCAGTTCCTGTGTAATGGTAGCAGAATAAATTTCCATATCCATCTGAAAAGTACCTGCATTGCCTTCGCCCGTTTCAATCTTTTGCAAAGCAAGTTCCCATTCGGCAGTCATTACAACATCTGCAATCTTTTTGTCTTTTACTAGATTATATACCTGCAATCCTTTTTCTGTAGGAACCAAGGACTTCTTTTCTCTTTTGATATAGTTACGTGTAAACAATGTTTCAATTACAGCAGCTCTTGTAGCTGGCGTACCTATACCAATGTTTTGTAATGCCTTTCGTTCATCTTCATTTTCGATTTCCTTTCCAGCAGTTTCCATAGCCGATAACAGACCGGCTTCTGTATAGAGTGCAGGTGGCTTGGTTTTCTTTTCCAGAATACATGCTTCCTTGATTTTAAATTCATCTCCCTTTTTCAATTCAGGAAGATCCTGCAGAGGATCGGTATCATCATCTGTGAAACTACCTCTAATGCCACGCCAACCAGCTTCAATAATCTTACAGCCTTTTACAATAAAATCATAGTGCAATGCCTGTAAACTAAGATCTGTAATTTCTTTTATACAGGCTTGTGATAACGCTTCCAATAATCGAAAAGCAATCATATCATACACCACATTTTCTTTTGCAGATAGTGCTGAAGGGATTTTGTCTGTAACAAGCAAACCATGATGATCTGTTACACGCAGATCATTGACGATACGCTTATTGAACCGTCCCCATTTCATTTTGGTTACGGCTTGCTTACAGCTTTCCCTATCTTGCAAGGCTCTCACAAGATTGGGGATCTCTGCCCACATATCTTCAGGGATGTACTTGCTTCCGGTTCGGGGATATGTGATAAATTTTTTCTCATACAGGCTTTGAGCAATATTCAGGGTTTCCTCGGCTGAAAGGTTCAGTTTCTTGTTCGCTTCTTTTTGCAATCCTGTAAGGTCAAACAGTAAAGGTGGCTGCTCAGTAATGCTTTTACTTTCTACGAAAGTAACGCTAACGCTTGTTGCTCTTTCAATAGATTTCAAAGTATTTTCTGCCAGCTTTTGATCGTCCCATTTATTTTTAGAAAGGCTGTTGAAATCAATAAACTCTTTGTTGTGCCGCAACTGTATCTGCCAATACTTCTTTACTTTGAAGTCTTTATTTTCAAGATAACGCCTGCATATCAGAGCCAGCGTAGGTGTTTGTACTCTTCCGAGTGAATATATCCCGTTACCAGCGGCTATGCTTAGTGCCTGGGTAGCATTGATGCCCACAATCCAGTCAGCACGGCTTCTTCCTTGCGCCGCCTGATACAACCCGTTAAACTCATTTCCGGGTTTAAGATTATCAAAGCCCTGCTTGATTGCTTTTTCTGTAAGAGAGCTGATCCAAAGCCTTTCAAAAGGCTTATTGCATTTCAGGTATTCGTAAATGTAGCGGAATATTAACTCGCCCTCACGTCCTGCATCGGTAGCTACGATAATGCTATCTGAACGCTTAAACACCTGCTCAATTACTTTCAGTTGTTTTATTGCTCCCGGATCTGGGGTGTAGCCCTTGTCCTTTTTTACTTTACGAACAGTAAGCAAAAAGGGATTTGGAAGTAACGGTAAAGATGCTTTATCAAATCCCGTAATACCATAATCTTCAGGCATACCTAATCCAACCAGATGCCCGAATGCCCAGGTAACAAAATAGCCATTGCCTGTCAGGTAACCGTCCTTTTTTTCGGAAGCACCCAACAAGCTGGCTATTTCCCTTGCCACGCTTGGCTTTTCTGCAATCACTACTTTCATATCATTCTGTTTTTAGTGATTACCTTTTTACGCCTTTTGACTTAGCAGGGGCTTTTGGTTTTTCCTGTTGTTCCTGCTGCTTTTTACTGTCGGGACTTTTTTGTCCTGACTTCAAAGGCTCCTTAATATTTTTTGTCGCTTCATTGGTTTTACCTTCCGAATTAACCGCAATTTGCGGTTTGTGGGCTTCGGTAGGTTTTACCTGCTCTTTTAGCTTATTCGGGTTTTGGAAAGAGAAATCCGTTTTGCCTGTTTCCTTATTGAGCGTGATATAACCGTTGTATTCCTTTCCTTTCTTGTCAACCAACCCGGTTAAATAAACAGTCTGACCATCTTTAAACTTATTGTATTGCTCATTATCCAAATCTTTGCCTCTGAATGTTCTCGGTGCTTCCTGCGATTGGCTTCGCTGATTACTCTGGCCGTTGCTTTGAGCTTGTTGATTGGTGTTGCTTCTATCGAAAAGAAACTCGACATAACGCTTATCGGCATTGAACTGTACAGTGGCATTGAACTCGGCACCTTTTTTAGAAACCATGCCTTCGATGTAAAGGGGTTTGCCTTCCGCTAAAGTTTGTTTTTGTGCATCATCAAGTTTCACACCCTTAATTTCATCAGGGACTTTAATTCTATCCGTTCGCAATGCTACCAATTCATTAGTAAGCCTGTCCACACTAATAATAGATGGGATTGTTTCACCCGTTTTAGGGTTGGTCAGATTAACCACACGCCCCATATTTCCGGTTTGAAGCAGGTTATTTTTATCTTCTTCTTTGAACTTGTGTCCAAAAAACTCAAAGTTCAGGTTCGGCTCTTTTCGGATACCATGAATGGCAACCACTACCTGCCCGTCCTCATTGGCTTGCAGGGATAACCGGGCATCCATGCGGGTAACAGCAGTACCAAGATTGAGGCTTACGGGTACAAGCTCATTGGTTTTGTAGCCTTTCAATAAAGGATCAAGGAGGTTCATTTTTTCGAGCTTCTCTTTGTTTAATCCGAGATTGTTCATTGTTTCCCAATCAATCTGTTCCGGCTTATAGCGGTATTCGCTAGTTTCCGGTGTTGCTTGTGTTGTTTCCATATTATTTTGATTTACTTGTTTTTGATCCTGCTGTGGTTCGGCTTTGACTTCGTGCTTTTTCATCAGTTGCTCACCTTCAGGAGTTGGATTGTTTACCTGCTTCTGCATTTCGTTTGCAGTGTCAATAGCCAGTGGTGCAGGTACTTTGAAAAAGGAAAAATTTGTAGGGTTCTTTAGCTGGCTGAAAAAATTAGAAAAGAAATTGGAGAAGAAATCACCGCCCTTATCCACACGCATAAACTGGTTCTGGTTTTTCCTGGTAGGATCAACCGTTTCCATTTTCCCGTTTTCGTCGATACTTTTTACTGCCTGAATTTTCTTTTTGTCTTTATCAAGCACCAATAATATTTCCGATAATTGGTCGGGAGTTTCCTGTTTATCTAAAGTCTGTTCACTCATAATCTGAAAATTTTATAATTCAAAGCCGAATGTATAAGAAGTATTCATCGTTTTGCCTCGGTTGACTTTCATAGGCAGTATTTGTCACTTGTTGGCGTTCATTTTGGTAAGAGGTACGGTAAAACTCTCTCTTATAAACTGATGTACATCGGATAGTTTATAGTACAGCTTGCCGCTGATAGTATAGTAAGGTAGCTTGCCAATAGAACGGTATCGTTGTAAGGATCGGTTACTTATTTTCAACATTTGGAGCAGATCCTGGTTATCCAATAATTCTTCTCCGTCTATACTGTTGCGTTTCTTTTGAAATTCATCTATGTGGTTGCCAAGAATATCTAGGCGATCTATAATGCGTTCCATCCAGGCAATAAATTCCATTCTATCAATATTCATAAGGATATACTTTTACGGAGTTAATACTTAATTTTTATTAGACTTTAGCCTTCTCCCTTTTTCTATGTAGCTTTTGCCTTTTTCCATCAGCTCTTTGACATACTCGTCACTGGTCTGTACAGCATTAGCATTCAGCATATCCTTAATAGCTCCAATGGTGTAGAAATATTGTCCATAGATTTTTGAATAAGCCAGGTCGCCATTGTTCCGCATACGCCACAGTGTTTTTTCACTGATATGCAGGTATTGACACACCTCATGGTTATTGAGCCATAAATCATTATAGCTTTGGTCTTCTTGTTTTCTTACAAAATCAGCAATTGTATTTATACTGTTATAAAGCTTTTGCCAAATTTCTTCATCAATGGTTATAATCTTCATAGTCTCATTTTTTGATTTCTACACAAAATTGATGTACATCCTTGACTTAATTTGCCAATCTATGCCAATTGGTTCGGCGGTTTTCTAAAAATTTATACAAGCTAAAAAATACTTATTCAGCTTGATTTTAATCAGATACAAGCTTTTCAAAATGGCTTTGCCAATTGGCAGATATGGGCAAACAAAAAAGCAGCACATAGATTGCACTGCTTTGAATAGGTGAGTGAGAGATTTATTTATAGGTCTCTATCCATATATTCTTCTAAAGAAACTTTGAGTTGATCCAAGAAAGATGTTCGGGAACCGCTTCTTGTTTTCATCCGATGGAAAGTATGGTGCAGATCTTTTAGATCTAGGTTAAAAATCACTTCGGCAATTGCACATAATTTCCTAATATTGGTTTTACCGTTAGAGATGCTTTGATTTGCATGTAAAGCATAGATAAGTTCGATAAGTGTGCTTTTGGAGCCAGTCCATTCAAGTTGAAAAGATTTAGCATCGGGGTAATTTCCATTAAATGCTTCATCATTAATTTTAAAAAATAAATAATTATGAAGTAATTGGTCACATAAAATTCTTGATAACCTATAATCATAATAGGTTGAAAATTTATAATCTGCTTCAAAAATATGACTGTTTAATCCATTATTCCAATCAATCTTTCCTCTTACAAAATATTCTTCATCTTTGTCATTCCGGCCAGAAATGTAATATCGAAAGAAAGAACAACCACAGTTTTCATAATAGTTTCTTTCTATTTTTTGTAATTCATCTATATAGTATTTCTTTCTAACTTCGTAAATATCTAATGGACAATTACTTTCCGTTCTGTAAACTTTGTTGTAATATATCAAGCGTGCCTGAATAACTGGTTTTATTTCTTTGAAAAATTCAATCTCATCTTGAACCGTTTCAAAACCTTTTTCAAGAACATATTCTTTCATTTCTGACATTGTTTGAAACAGATCTGATATTTTTAACTTGACTTTTGAAATCAAATCTTTATTATCAATGTCCAATAAGTTCTCTTCGACGTTGATTTTCTTAATAACATTTCTCAAGTATATCATAATTACTTCAATTTAGGCTATTATGCAATAAATCAAGCTCGTTCTATGATGCTGAAAAATAATGACTCTAAAAATGGATAACTTCGCCATCTTTGGGAATCAATAACTTTTTCTTATTTACGTGCATTTCATTTGCTTTCTGTTGTAAAATTGCTCTAGTTGTATGACAATGGTCCATTGCATCCATATGTATAGCAATTATGGTAGCAGTATCGCTAATACCAATTAATCTCATCGTTTCCTCTTCATCCATTAGAATTGAATTTTCCTCATACCCTGGTATTTTTGCTCCACCACTGTTTACTACAATTATGTCTGGTTTGAAACGTTCGATAGTCATTATTACTTCTATAGTAAGAATACTATCACCAATTATGTAAATTGTTGGACTTCCTTTATGTTGAAGTACAAAACCAGAAGTATGTCCCATCATTTTCAAAACTTCACCACTTCCATGCTGTCCGACTGTCCTACAAATAGTAATACCTTCCCAATTTTCTGTACAAGGAATAATTTCTACATCTTTAAAACCTCGACTTTCAAAATAGTCTAAATCTTCAGGTTGTATATATAGTTTTTGTTTTCTATCGAGTACATTCAATGCTTCTGGGTCCAAATGATCTATATGAGTATGGGTAATCAATGTAAGATCAACATCTTTGATAATATCATCAATTTTCATAGGCAAATCAACGATAGGATTTTTTGCAATTCCTGCAAATGATTCAAAAGCTCCCTTTGAAGAAAACATTGGGTCTAGCAAAATTTTCTTTCCAGCGTAATTGATTAGAAGGGTCGCGTTTCTAATCAACTGTATATTTGTCGATGTTGACATAATTTCTAATTTTATCCATTTACAACATTTTCCTTATGTCTTTTAACTTTTTGATAAGGACTAAAAGAACGAGAATTCAGCTACCAAATAGTTTTGGTAGCCGAATTAAATAGTATATTATATTGGATTTTAACTTGATTTTTTTTGGTTATAATTAAAATCAAAGTTTCTGCTGATTGATGGATCTAAGCTTTTACCAACGTGACAGTTTACCGTAGCATTTTCTATTATAGTTTTTTCATCGGCAGTATAATCTTTTTCAAAAGTTAGTTTAATATTCATTAGACTAACTTTTGATCCGTCTTCACTCATATTATAAGTAATCTCGCTTTTTGCTTGTACTACTTCAAAACCTTTCTTGTGGGCTTCGTAATCAATTGTTCCTAATAAACAACTTCCATATGCGCTCACTAATAGATCAACAGGCGTAAAACTGACTGCATTTACAACTACATCGTCCTCATTTAAAGGTGTTTTTGTATTTGAAGTGTATTTTCCTTTATAAAGGGTTTCTATTTTTTTTGACATTTTGTAAGTTATTAATTAATTCCTACCTGCCATTACTCCACCATCTATATCCCAAACAGCTCCCGTTACCCAGCTTGTTTCGTCTGATAATAAGAAAGTGATTGTTTGAGCAATATCTTGCGCTGTGCCGACTCTCCCAATAGGATGAAAATCATTGAAACCTTGTAATGATTCTTCAATCTTATCTTTCTCGATAAAAGAGCCATATATCGGCGTTACAACCACAGCAGGAGACACAGCATTTACACGAATATTATATTCAGCTAATTCCATTGCCAAATGTTGAGTTAAACTGTGTAAACCAGCTTTTGCCATTGAGTATGCCGATGAAGGTGTTGCTTTAATCGCTTGTTTAGCCCACATAGAGCCAATATTTACGATAGAACCTCCGCCGTTTTCTTTCATCACCTTTGCAGTTGCTTGTGTAATGAAAAAGAATGCTTTATTAAAATCGTGATAGATGTTATAATCCTCTTCTGTATGCTCCAGAAATGATTTTGGTTTAAAATAACCTGCTGCGTTTACCAAATATGTTAAATTTGGAAGTTCAGAAGCAAGTTTACTACTAAACGCTTTTACTTCTTCTAAGTTGGTCAAATCTAATCCGTACGATTTTACTTTTCCAATTTTACTCAATTCATTAGTTACTTCTGCTAGGCTCTCTCCAGCTCTTGCGATGATAGCAACTTCCACACCTTGTGCTAATAACAATTCTGCTGTGGCTTTTCCCATTCCTGTAGAACCACCTACTATTAATGCTTGTTTCATTTTTTTAAATTTTTTATATTGTTTTTATAATTTTTTCATGTCGATAACAAAACGGTAATGAACATCTCCCTTCAGGGTTCTGTCAAATGCTTCGTTGATATAATCTGGACTAATGACTTCTACTTCTGCGGTAATATTATGTTCCGCACAGAAATCTAACATCTCCTGGGTTTCAGCAATACCACCAATTAATGAACCTGCAATTTTTCTTCTCTTTGAAATCAAATGAAACGCAGATAATTGTGGCATTTCTGGTGGAATTCCCAACAAAATCAAAGTTCCGTCTTTACGTAAAAGATTTAAATATGTGTTGTAATCGTGCTTCGCAGAAACGGTATCAATAATAAAGTCAAAAGAAGAATAAGCATCTTTCATTTGTTGCTTATCAGAAGTCAACACAAAATGATGAGCTCCCAAATCAAGAGCACTTTCTTGCTTTGTAGGGGAACCACTTAAGACCGTAACCTCTGCACCAAAACTAACTGCAAACTTTACAGCCATGTGTCCTAAACCTCCTAATCCTAAAACAGCTACTTTATGATCCTTTCCAACATTATGGTACTTTAACGGAGAATAAGTTGTAATTCCCGCACACAAAAGCGGTGCGACAGCAGCAGCATTCAGATTTTCAGAAACTTTCAGTACGTGGTTCTCGTCTACAACTATGTTATCACTATATCCACCTTTTGTAACAGATCCGTCATCCATTTTTGCGTTTTGAGTTGGAATAATTCCTCCATCACAATACTGTTCTTCTCCTTTATCAGTAGCATTACAATTCGGGCAACTATCTATAAAGTAACCAACACCTACAAGGTCACCCACTTTAAACTTAGTTACGTTTTCACCTGTAGATTTTATACGTCCAACTATTTCATGTCCAGGAACTAATGGGTAAATTGTATTTCCATATTCATTTTTTGACTGATGAATATCTGCGTGGCAAATCCCGCAATACAATATATCTATAACAACATCTTTAACGCCTGGTTCTTTTCTTTCAAAATTGAAAGATACTAATGCTGTTTGTGGATCGTGTGTAGCAAATCCTTTTGACTGTATCATAATAAATGATTTTTATTGATATGTTAAAGAAATATTCTTCGACATCCCTTTTAATTAGGCTACTGTGTATATTCTTACATCAGGATTATCCTTCAAGAATGGTTTTAACGCTACTACCACATCGTTGTTAAACAAATCGGTAGACAAATATGCTTGTGCATTTGCCACGGTATCAAATCCATGTAAAACTTGTACGTCTTCGTCACGAATTAATAGTTCTTTAGATTCAGCACCCTCAATACCATTCAGAAATGGTGCTTTGTATTGGTTATAAATACTTGCAGCGCTTGATCTGTCTGCATTATCAATCTTTAATGTAATTTGTAAATACGCTTTTGACATTTTTTTAAAATTTAATTGTTAAACATTTATTCTTATATCAAATTGGATAACTTCCATTTTGATAATACAAAGTTCCGTCATTTAGTCACCTCGAAAAATGGAAGGATTGGAAAAGGATTGGTATAAATCGGAATATTCAATTTTAATTTGTTTTTAGGAGCGGCCAATCATTGCTCCACCGTCTACATCCCAAATAGCTCCGGTAACCCATGAAGCCTTTTCTGATAGCAAAAAGACAATCACAGATGCAACATCTAATGGTTGTCCAACACGACCAATTGGGTGAGAGTTGTCAAATTCCTGAAGAAATTTTTCAATGTTTTCCAAAGAAACAAATGATTCATATATAGGTGTCACAACAATAGAAGGAGATACTGCATTTACTCTTATATTGAAATCCGCAAGTTCTATGGCTAGTTGCTTTGTAAGTGCAAGTAGCCCTGCCTTGGCGACTGCATATGCTGATGCAGGGGCGCTTTTGATTGCTCTATTTGCAGAATAGGATCCAATGTTAACAATTGAGCCACCACCATTTTTTTGCATAATACTAGAAGAAGCTTTTATTATAAAGAAAAAAGCTTTAGTGTATGCTTGGTAGGTCTCGTAATCTTCATCTGAATGATCCATGAAAGGCTTTGGTAGGAAATGTCCCGCACTGTTAACAAGATATTTTAAATTTGGGAGAACTGCATGCAAATTTCTATTGAATGATTGTAATGATTTTAAATTTGCCAAATCAAGTTGAAAGACTTTTACTGAACCTCCATCTTTTACCAATTCATTTTTTGTTTCTTCCAGTAAAGTAAGATTTCGCCCTATTATGAATACTTCAATTCCTAGAGTTAGAAGTAACCTTGCTGTTGCCTTACCTATACCAGTAGAACCACCTACTATTAATGCCTGTTCCATATTCGATTTGTGATTTTAATTTCTTTTACAAAGAAACTAAGCGTAGCAATTTCAAAAAATGAACAAAATTGAAAAGAAATGGTATTTTTAAGTAGTTACTTCAGATTTAAATTGAAGACTTTAGAGTACTTGTTTACTTAGTTCTATCTCTAAACGATTTTTAAACAAATACTAGTTCTAACTAAAAGATTGATTTCCTAAATTCAGAAGGGGACACCATAGTGTGTTTTTTGAAATACTTTACAAAGTAGGAAGGATCATCAAACCCCAAACGATAGGCAATTTGATTTACATTCATTTCCGAATGCAATAATAAACGTTGTGCTTCCAAAACAATCCTTTCCTGAATAATTATGGATGGACTTTTACCTAAAAGCTGATTAGTAAGATCTGATAAGGTTCTCGATGAAATATACATTTGTTCGGCATACTCTGATATTGTCAAACCTTTTTTGTAGTTCTCATCCACTAGGTTAATAAATTTCACCAATTGAACTCGCTTGTCATTAACAACAAAGGAAGCTTGGTCTAAGTTTTTTTCGAGCTCATTTTTCCGACGTTGTATTTGAATTAAAAATGCTTTAAGATATACACGGAGTAATTCATCTCTTCCGAAATCCATTGGGTTATCTAATTCGAAACGAATCAATTTTAAATAGTCTCCTAATATTACATCAATTCCACTATCTATACAACAAGATGGCAATTGATAAGGATTATTGAATAAATTACACTTTAAAAAGAACTCTACTTCACTATCTTTATGTACCAGAAAAGACTCATTGAAATGCAATAAAACACCAGTATAATCTCTGTTTTCATCAAAATAATGTACTTGGTCTTTACCGATAAAAAAAATAGAGTTATCGGAAACTTCATATTCCTTGAAGTCTACAAAATGTTTACCTTTTCCATTCTTAAACCAGATAATCTGATAAAAACTATGAAAATGGGCTTTTGAAGCATGCTCTCCATGTTCCTTTAGATACGGATTGAGATCATGTATAGTAAATTGTGCCTTGGTTGGTTGGTGAAGATTCAGATGGTATTCACTTATATTTTGAGCATTTTTATTAGCCATTTTATTTAATATTTTATCGACATTAAACTAAATAAATGCCTCAATTAATTGTTAATTTTCTTCAAAAAAAGAATGTAAAACACACAACTAATTTATTAAAATAAATCCATCTAAACTATAGAATAATACAATTCTTCTCATATTTACCAGCCTTTTTCCAATATCTACCTCTATGACCAATATCTAATTGGAGACCTTTGCAAGATGAAATCTAATAATCAAATTATAGTAGTTGGAGCTGGTTTAAGTGGTTTATATTTAGCTTGCTTATTAAAAAATAATGGAATAGATTGTATCATTCTAGAGGCGTCTGAAAGATTTGGTGGGAGAATTCAAACTTTAAAAGGTAGTTTAGATACACCTTTGGAAGTTGGTGCCACTTGGTTTTCTGATGTACATGAAAATTTACTTTCGCTAATAGATAATTTGGGATTGAAAAAATATCCCCAGTTTTCGAAGGGAATTTCCTTATTTCAAACCAAATCGTTTGAACCTCCTCAAAAGTTTTCTGTTCCAGAAGCAGAAACATCATCATATCGATTAAAAGGAGGAACAAGTATTTTAACTGATCTATTGGCTGAACAATTAAAAGGAGATCAAAAACTATTAGATTCAAAAGTTATATCCATCGAAGAAATAGAAAACTCATTAATAGTAACCACTTCAATGGGTAGAAAATATACCGCGGATAAAGTGGTTCTCACTATGCCAGCTCAGTTAATATCATCCCAATTAACATTCATTCCAGAATTACCAATTGCGAACCTGTTACCTACAGTTCAGACTTGGATGGCGGGTTCTATTAAATTTGTTCTTGAATACGAAAAGCCGTTTTGGAGAGAGAGGGGATATTCGGGTATGTTATATAGCCATGCAGGCATTATTACTGAAATGTATGATCATACCAACTATGAAGAGACTAAATTTGGATTTACAGGATTTCTAAATCCTGGAGCAGTTTCATATTCAAAAGAAGTAAGAAAGGAATTTGTGTTGAAGCAACTTATTGAACTTCTTGGTGAAGAGGCTGCACATTCAACAACTTATTTCGATAAAGTTTGGAAAGACGAATTTATCCTAGAAGGCTCGCCTATTATTCAAAGACCTCATCAAAACAATGGTCATCCTCTATTACAACAATCCTATATGAATAGTAAATTGTTTTTTTGTGGTACAGAGACATCCCCAATGTATGGAGGGTATATGGAGGGCGCAATTATTTCCGCAAAAAACACTTTTGATAAAATAAAAAAATCTATTTGAAAATTACAGCATCCTTACACCAAAAATAAGAGTTGATATAACAGCTTAAAAAGCAAAGACAGTATTAATTAGTTCAAGTTAGGTAAAAGCTAATTATTCATGTAAGATTGATTATTATAAAGTCTGATGCAATTTGAATAATGATAATATTCTATTGACTATTAAAATTTAACAAGAAGAGCCTGTAAATTTACAAGCTCTTCTTTTACTTCTATAAATCTCTATTGATAGTGATTTTAACTGGATCAGCAATTGTGCGATATCCAGGTGATATTCTTCGAACATTCTCGATAATCTCATCAAATTGTTCTTGTGTAGCCTCGCCTTTTACTTTAAAATTGAACTGCAACTCTTCAAAACCTACCGACGCAGAAGAATCGATTTCTAAAAAGCCCCTTAAATCAAGCTCTCCAATAATATCTAATTGAACACTTTCAAGCTTTATTCCTTTACTTGTCGCTCCAGCTACAAATCCTACCATCATACATCCGGCGACTCCACCTAAAATATAGTCTTGTGGATTTGGAAATTTATTATCACCTAATAGCTCTTCAGGCTCACCTATATTAAAAGTATATTTTTTGGGATTTCCTGTAGATCCTACATTTTTGGCATGAGTGATAATCTCTGTGTTCACACCACCTTGCCAATTAGCCGTTACTCCCATCTTTGCGATAGCTTCATTAGGTCTTTCATCGATTAAATTTATATACTTCGCTAAAGCTTCTAAATTAACATTGTTTAACATAATCTTTTTTTTAAATTTATTAATGCAAAACTAACCTCTGTATACTATTCTATAAATGGACAAATTGGAAAATGGTTGGTAGTTTTTACTCTCTTCCAAAAATAACAGTATCTATTCATTTTTGGAAGGGAGTAATTGTTAATATATCGGTAGACAATAAAGCTATTTACTAAAGTACACTTAGAGAACGAGGTTTTACAATTTGACAAAAGTAAAGCCATCATCTCATAATTTTGAAATATTAGGAATCAAAAGGGCTGCATACATTTTCTTTATTAAATGAATAAAGTGCTTAAATTACTTCTTTTGCGCGTATATCAATAGCGATGCTCTTTCTAAAGTTGAAAAATATAAATTAAATCCGACATATGCTGGTGTAGCATTCTTGTCTAAATCTAATTTTTTATCAACTGCATAAACAGTAATTAAATAACGGTGAGCTGGACCGGCGTTTGGAGCAACTCCCGCATAACCAGGTAATCCCATATCGTTATTAATCTGAACAGCTTCTAAGGGAAGCAGTTGCTTTTTGACATCTCCAACATCAGAAGTAAGTTCAGTGATATCAGCCGGAATGTTAAAAACAACCCAGTGCCAAAATCCACTTCCGGTTGGAGCATCCAGATCATATATAGTAACCGCAAAGCTTTTTGTGCCTTTTGGTATGTTTTCCCAATATAATTGTGGAGATTGGTTTCCTCCGGCATATCCCATACCATTAAGATATTGCTTGTCTGTAAACTGCCCACCGAGTTCATTGCTTTTTAAAGTAAATGTTTGGGCGAATGTTGTTCCTGTTGCCATAGTTGTAAGTAATAATATTAAAAAAGATAGTCGCATTTTGTAATGATTTAATTATTTATACAAAAATATGAAGCTACATGATGTGTACTATTTAGCCAAAAGGCTAAAAAATGTTTCTAAAAGTTCATAATGACATTTGAAACTTTTTGGGCGTTACGCCATAGTATTGCTTGAATGCTTGTACGAAACTGGAAAGATTATCATAACATAAATCTTCATAAATCTCACTTGCTGTTAAACCTTGATTTTTTAAAAGATCAGCAGCTTTCTTCATTCTAGCTTTAAAAATCCATTGTTTTGGTGCTTCTCCGAAAGCCTTTAAAAATTTTCTTTTAAAAGTGGATAAACTCATATTGCATAAAAAAGCAAGTTCTTCAACTGTTATTCGATTATACATTTGGATATTAACAATCTTTCGCAGATAAGCATCTTCATTCCAGCCTTGAAAGGTCTGCACAAAGTATGATTCTAAATGTTTGTCCTTACACAATAGATAAGTCACTAATTCAGAAAACTTAACCCAATAAAAATCCTTATTATTGAGTTTTGAATCGCTTGAAGCAATTTGCATCCCTGCAATAAAATTGGTTATATAAGAGTCAACACTGAAGGACTTTGGTTTAAAATCAAATATATTCACCAATCCACGGGGTCGATTATAAAAACGTTGGTTATTAAAAAAAGACAAAAATGCGTTTCGGCTCACGAAAAATAATAAACTTCTATAATGACCATGGTGCGCTAATTTTTCACTCATAAGACTATTACCATAAGGTAGAAATAGGAAATTTTTATTATTAATGCTTAAGGTACCAGATGCATAATCAACAGTTTTCTCACCGTCAATAATAAAACTAAACAAATAGTAATCAAGAATAATCTTTGTTTTAGTGCTTGGCTTTTTTGACTCGTAAGGAATAACGATGATGTCTTCTCCCAAACATGATTCATTATTTATTTCATCGGGTAATATTATCTCTCTCATTAGTAAAATCTTTAAATGTCCTAAAAATCAAAAGGAAATTTAACTCCCGATATTTTTGCACATTGCTCAATAAAATTATTTTGAATGTCTGTATTCCTGGCATCTTGATGTACGCTTTTATTTTTCTTGTGGTAATAATAATTTCCTGATTGTAACACTTGAGCTTCATCTGAAGTAGCTAGCCAGATTTGGGTCAAAGGAGCATCAACAATACTATCTGGAGCATTTTTGCCACCTAATTTCGTAGCTACCCATCCCGGTTCTAAGGCATTGGAGTAAATATTCTTCCATAAGTTAGCTACAGAAAAGGCAAGTAACACATTGTGAAATTTTGAATCTGCATAGGCTTGATATCCATTCCATGTCCTGTGATCCCAGAGCAAATCTTCTAAGCTGCTGTCTCCATTTCTGTGAAGGACACTGCTCGTATAAATTAATCTCTGAGGTCTATGGATCAAGCTTGTGAGAATATATGGTGCGAGGGAATTCACTGCGAAAACATACGGTAATCCGTCTTCAGTTTTATTTTTTCTGTTTTCATTAAAGCCGATTCCCGCATTATGTATTATTGCATCAAAATGTCCTAATTTATTAACTTGCTCTGCAAGGCTAATTGTCTCTGAAATACTAGAGAGATCGGCGACTGTAACAGCTTCTGCATTTGGATTAGCTTTTAATGCATCTTCAGCTCTGCTTGGGTTCTTCGCATGTAACACTACTTTATGTCCTTGTTCAATGAGTAAATTAGAGGCCATCATACCCAATCCGTCAGAGGATCCTGTTATAAATATCCGTTTCATAATTTTATGTTTATAAATTTCCTTTTTTAATTATCTAATCTGTTAAAGCTATTCCTGTTTTACCCTTTTTTGATGAAGGTATTGTAAAGTTAGATCGTATTTTTAGCGATAGTCTTATTCAAAACACGTTATCGCTTATGAATATCAAATTAATAACGAATAAAACGACAAAGTGCGAGGTTTAACCTCGCACTTTGTCGTTTTATATATAAAGATATTTTACTTTATGTCACCTAATTATTTTGTGTGACTACCAACTATGTATTGTTCAGAGTTCCATACCAGATTTATACTGCTGATTGTTGATGATTTTTCCTGAAGGCCTGAGGTGATAAACCAATATTTTTTTTAAAAAACTGTGTGAAATTTGGTTGATCAGCAAAACCAATACTATATCCTATTTCCTGCATCGTAAGATCTGTTTGGATTAGCATAGCTTTAGTCTCTTCCAATAACCTCGTTTTAATATGTGTGCTTACATTCTGACCTGTATGTCTTTTTAGAAGTGTATTCAACTGGTTGGGATGTATTGCTAAAAAATGGGCAAACTCTTTGGCCGTTTTCATCTTGATAGGGTTATCTACATTAATTTGAGAAGTTTCTTCTTCCAAAAGCTGAAAGAAATCATGCACCTGTCGATACTCTTCTGAAACTATGCTGGGTACGGAAAAGTTGCCTACCTTTACACTTTCTATCATCACCATTTGGATATATGTCTGAAGACGATCTTCAGTGAACTCATCCCTAGTTTTCATCTCCTGTATCATCTGTTCCAGCCAATGATCAAATAAGCTAATATGTTCTTTCTGCAGTTGAATAACATTTTTCTCAGGTTTTGAGAACAATTCATACTGTTCCATTGCCAATTTTAAAATAGGCTTTGAATCAATGAATTTCTTTTTGAACAGCACAAAATATCCATCAGCTTCTTCACCGAGGTTTTTCCAGGAAACAATTTCGTTTGGATGTAAAAAAATTATAGAAGGTAGATCAAGATAGTAAGTATTCATTCCTATGGTCAGTACACTTAGGCCTTTAGAGAAATAAAGGATCTTATAAAAGTCACGTCGATTGGGAGATAAGTAATTTTTACATGGATCCTCTTTACGACTTACTACCTGTATATTAACATCATCAAATGACTCGTGAAATACAGGCAGAATATCACCCATATTTTTGAGTTGTTCTATTCTTTTATTTTCAGATGATTTGGTCATAAGATTATGTATTAAATATTTACAAAGTTACAAATTTGAAAGTATCATGATTTATGAATAATATGTTTTGGTTTATGAAAATCAAACTGATTGAAGTAGATAAAGAACTATATCAATTTAGTCAAGTCTTATTAATTTTACCCCATTGAAAATACTACAGATAAATAGTGCTTCACACTATGCGTTACAGCATAGATGGTGTTTGGCATTACGCTGAGTTAACCAATTATCATTTGTAAACTAAAACAAAAGCAATATTACCTTGCCTCTTTTTAATACCATACAGTTTGATATTCATAAGCAATAGATTGTTTTGAATAAGTCGGTGGTACCCTATAGTCTATACCTTTGACCTGTTTATTAAATATAAATTTTAAACTACATAATTACAAGGATACAATCCGAGATAATTATATCTAGTTGGAAATCATAAATAAACTATAAAACATATTAAACGGTATAATATAAAAAGTATGAAAAATCAAAAAACATGGCTTATTACAGGAGCCTCTCAAGGATTAGGATTATTAACAGTGAAATATCTATTGGCTAAAAATCAAATCGTAGTTGCAACCACAAGAAATCGCGATACATTTGAGGCCTCATTATTAGAAAGTAAAAATCTTACTGTTATAAGCCTGGACATAACCAAAGAACAGGAGGTAGAAAAAGCAGTTCATCAAATTATTGGGGAGCATGGAAGAATTGATGTATTGATTAACAATGCTGGATACGGTTTTTTGGGTGCTATTGAAGAAGCTTCCTCTTCTGAAATTGAAAAAGTATTTTCAGTGAATGTCATGGGTACATTTAACATGTTACGACACGTTTTGCCTTTTATGCGTAAGGAAAGAAATGGACACGTAATCAATTTTTCCTCTGCCTCCGGTCTTGTAAGTACTTCTGGTTTTGGAATATATAATGCAAGTAAATATGCAATCGAAGGATTGACAGAAGCATTAAAATTAGATGTAGAAGGTTTGGGGATTAAAGTTACTTTAATAGAGCCAGGGGCATTTCGTACCAATTTTTTAGGAACATCCCTGGGGATCGCAAAGAATGAAATATCAGACTACGATGCTACTGCAGGGAAATATAAAAGAATTTTCCATGCTAACAATGGTAAACAACCAGGCAATCCAGAAAAAGCGGTAGAAGCGTTGGTAAAAATAACTGAAATGGAACAACCTCCATTACGCTTACTTTTAGGGACTGATGCTTATAATCGCGTACAAGCCAAAATGCAGCAGCTAAATGAAGAGTTCAACCTTTATAAGGACATTACATTTTCAACAGATTTTATAAATTAAAATGAACAAAACTATATATGCGCTATCGCTTGGCGTATTTGGAGTGGCTACAAGTGAGTTTTGTGTAATTGGTATATTACCGATATTAGCCAAAACCTTTAATGTTTCCATTGATACCGCTGGATGGCTTATGAGTGGATTCGCATTAACAAGTGCTATTTGTGGTCCATTCATAACCATGCTCTTAAAGAATATTAACAAGAAAACGATACTATCAATAGTGCTTGCAACTTTTGTTATTTCTAATATACTATCATCATTTGCTACTAATTTTACGGTTTTGATAATTTCTAGGATAATACCAGCGATATTTTATCCGGCATTCTGGGCAATAGCGCTTACACTTGGTATGAAACAGGTAGCACAAAAAGATATACCAAAAGCAATTTCAGGCGTAATGATGGGACTTAGTATCGCAACTGTAGTAGGTGTACCATTAACAACCTATTTTGCAGATTTATTTAATTGGAAGGCTTCTTTTATTATGGCAGGTTTTATCAATTTAATAGCCTTCTTTAGCCTACTATTTGCGGTACCTTCCACACCTGTTATCAAACAGAAAAGTACCCAGCAAAATTTATCTATCTTAAAAGAACCTTTCGTTTGGATCAATTACTTATATGTACTATTGAGTATATCTGGAATGTTTGCTACATACAGCTATCTTGCAGACTATTTCACAACAATCACAAAAATGAGCGGAGCACAAGTAAGCTTGGTTCTACTGATATTCGGGGTTGCGGGTATTTTCGGTAACTGGATAGTAGGTAAACTAATCAGTCGAAATGTCAAATTAGGTTTTCGATTTTTTCCGATCATCTTGATATTAGTTGAATTATTAGCATACTTCTTTGGGGATTTTTTTATACCAATGGTATTTATTATTTTTCTTTGGGGATTTATTCATACAGCAGGTTTCCTTATCGGCAACACGCGTGGTGCATACAAAATACCTCGAGATACCTTGGAATTCACCAATAGTTTTGTTTCATCTTTTTTTAACTTAGGAGTGACTTGTGGCACAATGGCTGCTGGCTTGGTTATTAAATCGGTAGGTGTGCATCATATTATCTGGATTAGTGCCGTATTTCTATTATGCGCATTTGCTTTAACTTTTATTAACCCTATAATTAATGAAAAATATGAAGAGAGCGCTGTCGGCCGAAATTAAAAATATATTAGTCCTGAACAACTGGTTTGTCAGCAATGTAAAATATCATCAATTTAAAATATTTATGAATAAGAAACTATGAGTATATTGTATCAGGATGAATTATATGGGAACTTTAAAATTGAAGGTATTTTAGAGGAGCTCGTTAATACGGAGCCTTTCCAAAGGCTAAAAAGGATTCATCAAGGCGGTGCAATTATCGTTGCCCGACCTGATTTGAATCAAACACGTTATGATCATTCAATAGGTGTTATGAAACTCATTCAGGTTCTAGAAGGTGGTTTAGCGGATCAGATTATGGGTTTATTACATGATGTTTCTCATACAGCCTTTTCACATCTAATTGACTATGTTCTTGATTTATCGGAGGAGAATTACCACGAACATATTTTTAGCGAAGTGATCCAGCATCCAGAAATTTTAAGAATAATTAAAAAATATGGATTTAATATTGAACAGTTTCTAACACCAGAAAAGTTTACTGTTGTGGATTATCCATTACCAGGTTTATGTGCTGACAGAGTTGACTATACACTCCGGGACTTAATGAAGCTAGAGCAGATTACAAAAGCTGAGGTTAGTTGGTTTTTAAAGGGGCTCGCAATTATCAATAACAGAATAGTTGTTACCGAAGTTAAATATGCTCAATGGTTCAAAGGTAAGTATACCTTTCTAGTCGAAGAATATTTTAATGGAAGAGAAAATAAAAGTGCAAATAAATTCATGGCAGCGATAACAAAAGAATTATATAACAAAGGAGATTTGACACTAGCAGATTTTAATAAAGACGATTTTCAAGTTTCAAAAAAAATAGAACGTGTTCTAAAAATAGACCTTCATAAATCTTATCAGAACTGGTTATCCGCACAGGATACTCATGTGGTGTTCAAAACTAAACCAAGAGAGGTGGATCCAGATGTGATTATAGAAAATCAGTTATTGAGGTTGTCACAACTTAATAATAAGTGATTTTCGTTCTATTATCCTAGTTAGTTGCCTAGAAATGGGTTGTTAGGTTTTAATAAAACCGATGGAGACTTTCTTCATCGGTTTTTTATATAGAAAATTTGCTTCTCTAATTTACTTAGATTGACATACAAATTTTCTAGCTTTAGCTGGACAGTTTTTTTAAATATAATTCCTACAGACCATATGTATTTCAGTACGTCCTCTAACTGGCTTTGGCTAAAAGTATTTTGATTCTATGAAATATATTTAGCAATAAATCTACAAATTCTGAGATTTTATTGAATACCGTTATTAAATGATATTGTTATAGTTCAATACATACCTAGATTATTTCTTTTATTTAAATCTGAAGATCATGGATGATATAATTGACTAAAAATTAATGGTATTATGATCTATTTTATAGTATTTTTGTAACGATTTACAAGGAAAATTAATGAAGATGAATGCAATAAGCACCATTACTAAATCATTACCGGATCTCTTTTTAAAAACCATAACTTATTGTTTATAAGAGCAATATTAAGTTTTTCATTTTTTTTATAAAAAAAAATAATTTTTTTGAAAAACAAACTATATTTACAGGTAAGCAAAACAAAACACCCTAATTATGAAAAAAAATTTAATCATCATTGCTACAGGAATTATATCTTTCTTTTATTCTTGTCAAAAAGAAACTTATACAATAGTTGGATAAAGAAAACGGCATTAAAGAGAAAATCTCTATACAAAATGGCTCTATAACATCTCTATCTGAGTATGCTTTAAAAAGTGGAATTTATATTATTACTGCAGAAAAAAAATCAGATATCATAACCTACTCTACTAAAGTGGCAAAAACTGTTATTTTAAATGCAGAAAAAATAGATTTTTCGAATTTTGTATTTACTTTAGATAAAGGAGAACTAAAACTTGATAATTATTCTTTATCATTGAAAAATGATGAATTGTATTTAATGACTCCATTATATGAAGGGTTCATGAAGGATGGTGAAAACAATAATCTTATAGACACTAAAACTGCTGCTTTAATGCTTTTATATTCTGAAATATCTAAAAATTCTAATGTTCAACATAAATTTACTTATACTGAATTTTTAGCTAAAAGTTCTGCAGATTATAATATAGAACAAAAATCTAGTGTTAAAAAAGGCGATAAGCTTGCTTTATTTAACAACAGGCAATGTGGCTTAAATCATGCAGTTGAATTTGGCTGGAGTAAAGAAAGTGCAGCAGCAGATCTTGCAGAACAATTATCTGATACAGATTTCTATAACGGATGTACTAAAGTGGGAGGTATTTCTACTTCTTGTATAACAGATGAACATGCATGTATGTCGAGTCAAACTTATAGATGTCCTTGTTAATTATATATATATGTTAGGGTTTATCAATATAACATCATCAAATGCTACTATTATTATAGTAATAATAGTAACATTAATAATTTTTTCTATTATAAGTGTCGTAAGAAGAGAACGTGGACTAGTGCGTATAATATGGATTCTAATAGTCCTATTTTTACCTATTCTAGGTTCCTTGATTTACTTAACAACACTCATATTTTCTCATAAAAAATCATTAAATATATAACTTGCATAACAAGTTATAATTATTTTTTTCGAGAAAAAGTTATCTTTTTATCTTATGATGAATCTTCTCGCTCGGATTTTTTATCTGCTCAAATCGGCTTAAATTCTTTTCTTGCGGTTTAGCTTCAAGTAATAATATATTTACGTTAAAAGCTTTATCTATGTGTTTTTTAAAAATCTCTCTTTCAGTTATACCGGGGTTTTTACAGGATTCCTTTCTATATTTCTTTTGCTTCGCATAAATGTTTGTTAAAGCGCTCTGCTTTGGTGTTTTCTTCTTTGACTTTACCGCCAAAAAGAAAAGGAACAGACTTTATTTCCTTAGGATTCAATTTTAATATATTTTCTCCTCTTTCCTTTTGCTTGTTATATTCCTCAAACAAGTTTTTTTTTCCTGATAATGAATTGGAAACAATTTTTTCAAGATTTGATTTTATCAATAAATAATTAGCTTTCAAATGATATAAATATCCCTCTTTTGTATATTTAAAGCCCCTATTTTCTAAAATGTATCTGATATTTGGACTACCGACAGAACAACTTAAACTTATTGCTTGATGTAGGTCGGCTTTTAGGTGTCGTAAAATAATACCCTCCCCCTCGCACATCTTCGTATTACCTCTCTTTGAGCAGGTTCTCCCGCCCTTCGGTGGGGTGCTGTTTAGGGAAAAATTATATGCAACAAAAGAAAAAAGGAAAAAAAAGAAAGCCATTTTTATAGCGTAACGATAAGAAAAAATCATATAAATAGCGTAGCGGTTTATGCTGATTTTTTATAGTCGTGTAGCTTATCTTAGCTGTACTTTTATTATTTTTTCATTCTTAGGGAAGAATATATTCTTGTTATTTATAAAACAAAACTTATTAATATGTTATCTACCTTGAAAAATAAAGCTGTAAAATTCAGCATATCTGTAAGTTATAGAGATTTTTTTTTTAATCTAACTTTGACTTTCTGAATACTTAATAGGACTTATTGAATACTTCAAAAAGTCATATTATAAACTAGAAGCGCATGAAAGTCAACAATAAAGATTTAATCCAATCGTACATTATCACATCGGCTAAATATGATTATTCAGTATATGAAAAACGTATTTTATACCTATTAATTGAACTTTTTCAATCATTGACTAAAGGTTGCAAACCGTATTTGAGTACACAGGCAATACTTTGCCGTCCTTTGAAAATTCTGCATATTTTGCGATAATCATTTTTGGGATATCCAACAGCATTCCATTGGAGGATGTAGCCGTTTTCTTTCTCCGGACAATAATCCACTGGTTTCCGTCAAAGAAAACCTGAAGATTACTGTTTTTCATTCCTTTCATATCGGAATACGATAATCCTGTAAAGCAACTGAAAACAAATAGGTCTTTAACCAATTCGTCTTTCTTATTCTCGCAGTTGAACATTACAAGCAGTTCCAACTCGTTCCGTAACAAATAACCTCCGTCTTTATCCTTTTTGGTATTCTTGTATTCGCTGCACGGATTGAAAGCAAGATGCTTTCGGCTCATAGCCAAAAAATAAGAAAAAAATGACTGTAAAGCACTTATTTACAACCGTTTTTCCTGTTTTTAACCATTAATGTATTTTTACTGAAAATTTATTTTAATGTTTTCAGTAAAAAAGCCGTATCGGCTGAATACTAAGCTTATTCTATAGGAGGTTTTATGCATTCTTACGCTGTTGTTTACGTCGATTTTCCCATTACCAGGGAAAACTGGCTACAGCAAATTCAGCTGACTCTTTACGCACATCCTTATTCCCTATTGCCCTACAACATGTCTTTCGGTACCCTTAACTTGGATAACCTGCGTGTTGCTAATCGGGATCAAGGGTAAGGTATCTTGGTAATCGTTGTATACCGCTTGCATTAAGTCGGCAAAAGGCTCATTACCAAAATGTGGTAGGGGATAAAAATCTATCAAGCCTAAACCAGTATAGCTGCTAAGTTCAGTGGCGACATCCTTAGCATCAACACGCTCCAAATACTGAATATTAGGGGATAAAATAATGCTTCCTGCTGATGCTCCAATATAAGTTTTACCCTTTTCGATATATGCTGAAATCAATTTATCTGCTTTTGATTTTATTAATTCCTGAAGTAGGTAAAATGTATTACCACCAGAAACATAAATGAAATCATTTTTTGCTAAGGTCTCAGCAATCTGTTGTTCTGTTTTACCTGAAATATTCAGCTCGTCAACAGTAATACCTAGTTCACTAAAAGCATTTCTATCATTCGCTACATACCCCGTATAATCCTCCACGTCACTTGCTGTAGGAATAAAAGTAACACTTTTTCCAGACACCTGCTCCCCACAAAATTGCTCAAAATATAGCGCCACATCACAAAATGAAGAGGCTAAGAATAATTTTTTCATCGTCTACAGTTATTTTTAAAATGCAAAGTTACACAAACACATATTTATTTTAAGGCATTTATTGTATTAAGCAATCGCTGTAGAAGATGTGTACAACGAAGGATTAACTACATTTATGCATATGCTGCTCGCGGTACAACTTTGGCGAAATGCCGTAATGCGCCGTGAATGCTTTATAAAAATAGGAGCGACTGGCTATACCCACATCAAAAATAAGATTACTTACTGGCGTGTCGGTATTACGCAGTAAGAAGGCTGCTTTCTTTAATCTACTTTGTTTGACATAGTTCGACGGTGTTTCGTTCATTATATCCTTAAATTTACGGTAAAAATGCCGTGGACTCATCGCCATTTCGTTGGCCAGGTAGGATGAACTTAATAGCTCATTACACAAATTATCTGCAACTAGCTTTTCGATACGAGCTTTAAAGATCTCGCTTTCCAGGATTTGCTCTATGGTGAGGCTCAGGCTGAGCTGTTGTGATTCGGCTTTGGTTGTGATGGGTTGATCATCTATTAATGCTGTGTACGGCTGAGCTTTAGGTTGAGGTTTAGGTTTAGGTTTAGGTTTAGGCTGATGTTGAGGTTGAGCATGCTGCATACCCGCTAGTGTAGAGGTTAGTGTGCCATTTAACCCTGCCCGTTGGTTAAACCTACTTAGGGTCAGCGATCTGAAAAAATTACGATTGAAGGCTTTAAGATACAACGACTTGCGCCTTAACTCGCGAAGGGTAATAATGGAAAAAAAGACCAATGAAAAATTAATAGAAAAAGCCATTGCTCTAAAGGCTCCACTTTCTAAAGGCTGAAATATAAATCCCCAAAAAAGCATCATAATTAAAAGGTCAAAATTTTAGGTTGTTAGTACACTATAAAGAAAAATCCATTACTAGATCTCCGCTATAGTTTTAATCTTTTCTCAAGTTTATACAACAAAGCTATTTGAAAAAAACCATGCATTTGTTTAATAAACGCTTAAGAAAAACCTAACAAAACCTTAACAGCTGTGTTGCACGCAAAAAAGCGGCTGCCTTGTATTAAGGCAGCCGCTAACTAACTAAAAACAAATAACAACAACAACAACGATTATTGATTTTTGACTATAGGATTTTGGCTATAAGCTATTGACACCTAATCCAATGTCCGCCACGACTAGATAGCCCCATATCTGGACTTAACAGCAGTATACGCATCTGCCCGGCAGCATTAGGGACTTTCACCACATAGAGCCCTTCGGGACTATACCAGGCATCAAACAAGGCCTTAAAATGTTGCTTTATAGCATTTATTTCTATACTGCTGTGCGCATCACCCCAGTTTCCATGTACTCCATCGGGCTGCACATTGGTAAAAAATAGCTGCTCCCCATCCTGACCTTTACGAATATCAGCTCCCTCGGTGCTCCCCAGCCAGATACGCGTGCGAAAACCGGATGTCCAGAATACCATGGACCTTTCTTTTGCGCGCATACCTGGATCCATAAGATCTAAACCTAATAACTGTAAACCCTGCACCGCACCAATATTTACATTGCCGGCAGTAGCATTCCAAATCTCCTCGCTCGCTGCACCCTGGTTTTGGGCTTTATTGAAGGACCACTTTCTGTTGCCCGTATAATCAAATAAAGTCACGGCGTTCTTATTCGAGTGCACTTTAATATCCGACATGCCGGTAATAGTGATGGCATCGTTTAAGTTTAAAGAGCGGAAGTCGTACCTCTTCCCCGATACGGCATGTATATCCTGAATCGGTGATGTTAGGGTAAAAACAGATCCTGCTTTGGTCAGCTTGGATGTATAGACCTGCGTATGGCCTAAGGCATCATTTCCTGTTTTGTTCTCGATGGTGATAACCTTAATGTTATAATCCTCAGTACGATAGTCCAGCGACAGCTTATAATAGGCTACAAAATTGCCTGCCGCATCGGTAACGACACTGTTATCCAGCAAGTTTTTGGCCAGCAGCTCTTTAAACTCCTTTTTTGTTTCCAGCTTATCGTCTATATAGGCCGCCGTTGTAGGCAATAACACAATAGTATTTCCTGTACGTTCACCTTTCAGGGTAATGCCATTAGACAATTCCGCCGCAGCAGGGAGCGCTTCGATGATAAAGTTATCCTCAAAGTAAGCCGGATCCAGTAAGGCAAAATGGCCCGCATCCGATAAAGCCCAGCGCACGGCACGCCCTTTTGTGGAAAAGGCCGAATTGACAGTTTTTGAATCTGCCAAGAAATCCGAATCTACAACAACGGATCCCTCGGCCGTATTAAAGCGGAAGAAAAACTCATGGTCTTGATAAAAGGCGTGCCAGGTACCATTCGGAACCGAATTTAAGGCCGACTTAACCTCGGATGCCAGTAACCTCTCTACAGTGGGATAACCAACATTATCCAGATCAATTTTATTGCAGGACGACAGTGCCAAACAAAGCCCCGATAGCGCTAATCCTATTTTTTTCATAATTTAAGTTTTTATTTTAGGTTATTATGTATGGGCTATTAACCACCGTTTATAGCGATAAATTTCGTCACCTCCTCACGATACTCTTCCCAAAGCTCCTTCATGGTTTTTCCGGGATAACTTTTGGCTAGTATTACACCAACCGCATCCTCCAGACTCCATGCATTCGTTAAATCGTCGGATAAAACCGTCCACGGTAACAACCGCACAAAGTCGCCATCGTAAGCACGTAGCCAGCTCATAAAGGCACCAGAGGTATTGTAGTCGATTTGCCAAACAAACTTTTTATTGGCCGTAGGGTCTTCATACGCATAAGCCATGGCCGTTTTGTACTCGCCCACCTGTGTGGTTAGATCGTAACCCTTATTTGCAATTTTTACCGCATCAGGCCACCCTTCCTGATAGCCCTGACGATCACAGTTCTCGATACTGGTGCCCGACGAAGTGCTGTACGACTTTTTGTATTTCCCGTCGCGAGGCATCCACTGTATACAGTGCCCCATTTCGTGTAGCATAACGTTATACATATCCGGCATGCGCCACAACGCTGAGTTAGGGTTGTTTACACTCGCTTCATAGTTTATGCGTCGGCCGATAGCGTGGTTAGGGTAGTCTATAGCATTGGCTACCCCAACGCCATCTTTTATTAAAATATCCAATTTGGAGTACGGGTCAAAGGCGAGGTTAAAAGGGTCGAACGACATAGCCGAAACCTGCATATAATACCATCTTTTAAACTCCTCCTTAGCACGTTCTTCATTTCCGGCACCAACTAAATCGGCAATAGCTTTCGTAGGTTTTGACGACTCGGAGGTGAAACTTATCTGCACCGGATTGGTAACATTCTGCATAAAGTAAGTGGAAGCAACGTAGGTTTTATTAACGGCTTTACCCTGATCTTTAAGGAGTACCCATTGACTTTTCTGCTCTTCACCTTTTTCATTTTTATATAAGGTACGGTACCGTATCTCATCCAGCGCTATACGTGGTGTTACAATCACCGATCTATACTTACTCAATCGTAACGTACTCGGTTCATTATTGAAATCTCTTTTCTTCACGGTAAGCTGTCCGAAGAATGCTGTATTCGGAACAAATCGCCGTTGCACCTTTTTACTCGACAGCAGCGTATAGAATTCGAATTCTGTTCCTATATACTCATTTTTCTTGTCCCACTTATCATCGGCATTATTCCAGTTAATATACAATTCATTTAAGTTGTTGTCATAATTTGCATCCTTTATTGGGGCAGCAATATAACTGGTATTGGCACCCGGATTGGGGGGCGTATTTCCCCCACCAGTAGGGGGCTCTATGGCTCCTTTTTTACTACTACAGCCAAGGGTTAAGATTAAAACTGTAGCGAAATAGAGATAAGATGATTTAAGCATATGTAATATTTTTTTATTGTTTTTACTATTTATTTATTTTGCCACCTGCACATTCCAGTCTAGGTTCTGCACCAGCTTAGGGTTACGCAAAATATCCTCGTGCGGTATAGGCATAAAATAATGCTTCTTTTGAAAAACTCTGTTTTCTACAACGACCTTCTCAAAAAACTGAGGCACATTTTTAGCCATATTTAAGCCGTGCATAGCGCCACCTTCACCGCCCCTGTGGTAGGAAGGATACACCCAACCATCACCATCCTTATCGGCCACCTTCCAACGGCGAACATCAAAGAAGTGATTCCACTCGAACGCCAACTCCACCAAACGCTCCCGACGGATTCTGTTGCGTACATCCTGTTTTGTCAGCGGCACGGCAATACGCGTAAAACCATTATTATCCTGTCCCGAGCCATACTCCGGTACGCCCGCGCGATAACGGATTTTGTTCACATATTCCAAGGCTTTGGAATAATCCGGATTATTGCCCTCGCTCAGCGTTTCGGCATACCCCAAATACATATCCGCAAGCCTTAGGATATTCGAGTAATGGTTGTCGTTTGTTTCACCACTTGCCGACGCTCCCTTACGCACGCTGTACCCCGTATTTGGAGAGTCGTGCTCATTTTTTTGACGGCCAGAATTACCGCTATAATTAAATTCGGTCGTTACCAAACCGGCATTGGTACCCGTATTCAACCAGGTAGCCCCATTGAAGGTGATATTCACATAAAAACGAGGCTCCCGATTCATCCATTGGTTTAAAACCTCGGCCCCCTGTTTGAAATACTGCCGACCGTTTACTACATAATCAGATTTAGCACCGTACAAATTTGCAGCAGGAACACCAGCATACTGCGGATAATTTACATCATCGTCTATGCGAAGCCCCTTGTCGGTAAAAAACATATCCACCATTTCCTGCGTAGCAAATAAACCAATACCCCCCTGGATCTCCCCTTGGTTAATACCCGCATGTTTTGGTGTAGTAACATAACGGTACGTATAATGGCTCACCAGCTTCAGGAAGATGACCTCCTGGTTGCTCTCCGGCTTAAAGCCCGACGAAGCCACACGGCACGATTCGTAATGATCCAGCTTATTGTTTGCCGTAAATACCTCCTGCAGCTTATACATATTGCCATAGTGATTAAAGAAATCCTCATAAGCCAAGCGTGCTTTCTCCCATTTAGAAGCATCATACTGCAGCGGAAACAGCTGCTTGCCATCGGCATTTTTTATACTGGCGTAATCGGCATTTCCGTTGTACAAGTCGCTCGCCGCATACAACAATAACTTCGCCTTAAACGCCTTACAGGCCGCTTTGTCCATACGCCCTAAACCAGAACCCTTCTGCTGCGCCAAAAGCTCAGCATCCGCCGCCTTATCAAACTCATCCGCAATATAAGCCACACACTCATCCACAGAATTACGCTCTCTAAGCAGCTCCGACAGGTTAGCGTCGGTCGGCATAGCCTCCTCCCCGATAATCGGAATAGGCCCATAGATACGAAACAGCTCGAAATAAAATAAAGCCCTCAATGCCCTAGCCTCGGCCTTCCAGCGGGCCCTTTCGATTAAAGTTGCCTCCAAACATTTATCAACCTGCTGAATAAAAGTACTCGCCTTAGCAATAGCCCGGTAGTAATCTACAAACCACATTTTTGTCCAGCCCGATGAAGCATAGGTTGTCCCTAAGTTCCAATCCCAGCTGGGTTTATCCATAAATGTAATCCCAGACTCCAAGGACCCCGCAGTAAACATCCCCCCCATTTGATCCGGATTACTCTCACGTGTAATATCGCGCACATAACTGTAAACATTATTCAGGTACTGCTCCGTTTTCACACGGCTGGTAAAGGTGGATTCTAAATCGTATTGAACCCCAGGTATTTTATCAAAGAAATCGTTACAGCCCACGGTGCACACACTCAATGAAGCCATTAACACGATCATTTTAAAAGACTTTTTCATTTTAATTAGGTTTTGGATTAAAAACTAAACTTCGCACCAATAGCATAGCTAGACACATTCGGGTAACTCGACCCATTGTTGCTGTTTAACTCGGGATCCCAAAGTTTAAATTTTGTAAACGTCAATAAATTGGTGCCCATCATATAAATGCTAGCATCCTTAATAAAGGATTTCTGCAACAATCGTTTTGGAAAAGTATAGGTAATATTCACCTGTTTAAGGCGTAAGAAACTAACATCCTTCTGCCACCATGTGCTTGGCTGGTTATTATTGGTGTTCTGTGCCTTACCATTATACAAACGCGGGTAAAACACATCCTGATTGGTCGGATTATCCGCACGCCAACGATCCGTAATATTACTAAAAAGGTTATCCTCGCCCAGGTCTGTAGAGAATGGATTTATAGAGCTACCACTTAACATCCTATCCGCTTTGCCGGTTCCCTGAAAAATAGCGCCAAAAGAAAAACTACCCACCTGCAGATCGGCACCAAAGCCATAGTAAATCTTAGGTACATCCCCACGGCCAATAACCGCGATATCATTATCATCAATAATCCCATCGCCATTTAAATCGCGGTATTTTATATCCCCCACGCGCACGGTACCAAATTGTTTGGCATGGTTATCAATTTCATCCTGACTGGTAAAAAGACCATCTGCAATAAAACCCCACCTAGATAAAACAGCGGTGCCACGTGTTTCTAACCAAGGGTAAAGCACGGCAGGTCTATCATTTTCAATGATTTTATCCTCATTTGTTGTAAAATTACCGCGTAAAGTCAGGGCCACCTTATCACTTAAGCGCTTATTATATTCGGCAGAAATCTCAATACCCCGGTTTTCGACTACGCCAAGATTGGCATACGGTGCCTCCACAAAACCCGCATAATTAGGGATCGTAGAACGCTGTAGAAAGATATTATCCCTACGCTCCTTAAATAAATCGATCACAAAGGAAAGGCTGTTATTAAAGAATTTCACATCGATACCTAAATCCTGCTTTCTAGATTTAGACCAGGTAACATCGACACCATATTTCGATATCCCCCAGCCACCAGCATAATTATAAGCACCAAAAAAAGTTCCGTCGCGGCCCTCCATGATACCTTGGTACATAAACCTACGTCCGGTGGCGGCATCACTACCTACCCAACCATCGGTATACCTAAACTTCAAGAACGATATTGCCGAGCTTAAAGGCTCCCAAAAAGACTCATTCGAAACGGCCCAGCCTATACCAAAAGCCGGGAAAACACCATAACGACGATCGGGTGTAAAGTTTTCAGATCCGTTGATCCCCAGATTAGATTCCAAGAAATAACGATCGTTATACGAGTAGGTCACCCGTCCGGCATATCCCTTTTGCTTATACGGCAGCGATCCAATAATATCGCCTGCACTGAGGTTCCAGTAGATCTTCTGGTTGTACAGTAGTAAGCCGCCGAAACGGTGTTTTCCAAATTCACGATCGTAATTTAGGGCAGTTTCAAAATACGAGCTTCGGTTGATGGAGTTCCCACTATTGAAACCAAGCTCATTAGACGACTCCCGGATTACATCGTAAACATAATTTCCATGGTCATCAAATAGGGTATCTTCGATCCAGGTACCATTTTCATATTGTTTTCCCCCGAAGAAATACAGGCTCTCACCGCGGCTATATTGTAAAGTACGCGAATTGGAAACGTCAAAAGCCAGCATAGCCGTTGCAGAAAGCCCCTTACTCCAATCGGCAAAAGCAAGATCCTGGGTAACGCGTAAATTGGAGTTTAACTTATTGCCAAACTCACGGTTATAGCCCCCACGCGAAAGAAGCGCATATGGGTTAAACAAGGCATCACGATTACGCCCCGAAGAGCTGCCATTAGGCATTTCTAAAGCATAATAAACCGGGTTTACAGCCATCGCACCGGCATATAAACTGCCCGAACTTTGTTGCGGATAATGCCCTGAGCTTAAGTAACCGGAGAAGCCTAAATCAATGGTCGTCGTCTTGGTAGGACGTAGATTTAAATTCGATGTAAAGTTATAACGGTTGTAGCGCATACCGGTATTAAAATTCTCCAAATCAAAACGCTTTGTTAAACCCACCTCATCGTAATGACTTAAGGATACATAATAGTTGGCACTAGGCGCACCACCACGAACATTTAGGTTAAAGCGCTGATTTTGGCCCCAATCGTTAAATAATGCATCCATCCAGTTTACCGCCGGATAGAGGTATTCATTGTACAACCTCGGATTATCATTTGGCAATAAGCCGTGGCTTTTTTGTGTAGCCTCGATATAGGCATCGCTATAGCGTGCTGTGCCATATGTATTGCGGTAGGCATCGTTACGCACATCCATGTAGGTAAAGGCATCAGCCATCTTCACCTGCTGCGCCATACGGGTAAAACTATGGTAATAGTCGACCGAAAATTGTGGTGTTCCCACTCTACCAGGTTTGGTTTTAATAATAATTACACCGTTGGCACCACGAACACCATAAACCGCTGTAGCAGATGCATCCTTCAGCACCGTAAAGGATTCGATATCCTCGGGATCGATATTATTAAATGCTCGCTCTACACCATCCACCAAAATGAGGGGGTTTGAACTTTGCCCCACCAAGGTGGAGATACCGCGGATCCAAATATCAGAATTATCGTGTCCCGGTTCACCGGTACGCTGTACCGCCACCACACCGGCAATACGGCCCGACACTGCGGAAGAAAGGTTTCCTGTGGGAACCTTGATATCCTTGATATTTAAGGTCGATTGGGCGCCAACAACGGAAATTTTACGCTGCTGACCAAAACCTACAACCACAGCTTCATCCATTTCTGAAATCTCTGGTAGTAGAATCACATCGACAAGAATTTGTTTTTCAATCTTAACTTCTTCAGGTTTATAGCCCAGGAAATAAAATTCCAGTACTGCCTTAGGCTGCAGTAACTGTAGACGATAGGTCCCCTTATCGTCGGTAATGGTTTTGTTGGGCGTGCCCTGCTCGGTGACAACAACGCCGCCCAAAAGGTCGCCTTTCTCATTGGTTACCCGACCACTGATGACACTTTGTGCCCAGAGGGAAGGGGTAAAAAACAACATTAAAAAGACCACAATGATGTCTTTAAAATGCAGTCTTTGTTTTGTTAATACATGCATAATTAAATAGGTTTTATTGAACAGTAGTGTGATACACTGTCTATCAAACAGTGCATTACAAATAAAACCTAAAGACCGAAGAATAATGTCCTCATTTGCGCCAAAATAGCCTGTACGTTGCATTTTGTCCGAATAGAGGACAGCAAATTATACCGCTTTAGTAAAGCTTGTAGCCCCATGTGCTCCATCACTTAGCATACAAAGTGCCGATCTTAACCGCTCCGTATCCCCCTAAAAAAGAAGATAAAAAACAGACTAACCGTACCTGAAAAATAGCGTAACAATACAATATGCCAGGATTTAAAGTTGCAGAACAGCAGCCTTAAGGAAACAAACCAAAACCCGACAAAAAAAACTTTAAGTCTCATGATTACAGTATACAACACGCCGCTTGCGTATAGATTTGGCAGAGACGACAAACTACATAAAACAAATATAAAACTGTATAGTAAGTAATAAAAAAACTAAGCGCCAGAAAAATGAATTCCCTAAAATAATCCAGAACATACAACATTTTACAACCCGCCAAAACAGCTAAAGATTCATATGCCTACCAATATCTTAAAATAGTTTCAGCCATGTTAATCCTACGGCGAGACTATCCAACCATAAGGCTACCTATAGGCATGATTCGAAATATTATAGGGCTTATAAAGAGGAAGGGGGCTCTGACGCGGTAACAAAAATTTCCATTGTAAAGTCTAAGCGATTTGGTTAAAAAAAACGAAACTCAACCTCAAAATGATAAACTACTACTAATCAAAAGCTTTCTTGCAGAGTCATAGGCTATAGCGATCGGATTTCTTGATAACAATCAAATAAAACAAGCTTTTACTTGTTTTAGGATTTATTGAAAATCAAACTTTACATAAAAACTATACTTCTCTATTTTTCAATACTTTATAATTATTTATATAAGATAAAACTATAACATAAAAAAACAAAATAATTAAGCCCATTTTCGGCTATCGCTCTATTAGATAATAAGCGTCGAAACACCAAAAAACACCAAAACTGACATGCTGACAGTGCTTAATTTCACCATACGGTATAGATTACAACGGAACTACAGGTCTCCTGAAATAAAGATTTAAAAATCAGCAATCGCATGCGATGAATGTCAATAACCTCCAATTATTAAGGCCCTTATGGTTTTCCCGAAAAAGGTAAACGAATTCGTTTATCGAAAAAAAATAGGGATATAATTCTCCCTGCTATCTTGCTACCTAACCTGTCCTAAAAATTTCTCTGATAAACCATACCCGGGGAGCTGGGCCATAAAATAGCTGTAAACAAATAAATGGATTAGACCCTAAGCAAGTCCGCATAAACGTATTTTAAACCAACACTTAAAAACTACACATTTCAAATAATAAGGGCAATTACGGAATACATAAAAATGCGCTTTTTACAGCAGGATTATCCTTCCTAAAAACGCTATACTTAAATTTAAAAGTTAAGATATAAGAAAGTAAATAAAGCCAAAACCCTTAAAAATTAAATGTCGAAATAGCTTATATAATATTGTATTTTTTGCAATACCGCGAAGCTTAGACAGCCTTACGCTGCCGAGAAGGTGTAAAGTTATTCTTGCCCTTTCGGCTAGTTTTGTGATTCGAATTGCATTTACACCCTGTAAAAAAAGGTGGTTTTTACTCGATTTAAGACCTTCACGAATTACTAGACACCCTTTCGTACCAAATAATATAAAACTGTCTTAAATAGCCTTAAAATAGCTAAAATTAATATATAACCTAAAATGGAGATGCTTGGTGTACGTTACGCGGCTTGTAGGTGTATTGCGGCTTATTTTGTTTGCTTAAGATATAACCAAAAAAAAACGCTTAAAGCGGGGAGCTTTAAGCGTTCCTAACTAACCAATTATTAACCTAAATTATGAATGGTTCAAAGTAACGCAATTTCCAGCGAACTACCTCAAAAGACTAATCGATTTAACATCCTTTAACAAAGGCATGACTTGAGCTTGACAATTGGGCGGTTTGCGTGTATGTTGGAAGCCATTTGGGCGATTTATTTTCATAAAAAATAACGAATCACGGTAAAAAAATAACGCAAGACGAAGTTTTTTCAGGTATAGCAAATTTAGCTTATTTAGAATAAGTTCAAATAAATATATTTGTCCGATTTTTAAACAGGCATAACAAACATGAATTCCAAACTATTTTACCTACTTGCTGCTGTTGTACCCCTAACTGTACAGGCGCAGGATAAAAATACACAAGACACGATAAAAAACGAACGCATCGATGAGGTCTATATTTCGTCGAGTAGGGGTTCAGAAAAACTTTCCCAAATTCCGACATCGGTTACGGTAGTAAACAGCAAACAACTACGTACTTGGGCTCGTGTAAGCAGCAATATGAGTCAAATTCTGGAGGCTACGGTATCGGGTTTAGGCCCTGCAACAGGTACGTATTCCAACTCGGGGCAGTTGCTAAGGGGCCGTAATATGCTGGTAATGATCGATGGGGTACCGCAATCGACACCGATACGCGATGGTGGTGTAGACCTAAAAACGGTGCTTTCGAACGACCTAAAGGCTATCGAGGTGATAAAAGGTGCCACCTCGCTGTATGGTGTGGGTGGAAGTGGTGGTTTTGTAAATTACATTACCCGCGACCCAGAGGGCGCCAAACCCTTGTCGGGAAATACGCAGCTCTGGGGCACGTCGAATCTGGCGAAGAGCAACGATAGCTTTGGCGCTGGTATTTACCAATCTTTTACGGGTAGCACAGGCAGGTTAAGTTACTATGCGAGCGGCAGCTACGAGAAAACGGGCAATACGTATGATGCTAAAGGTGTTCCTATCTTTCCGACCTATTCCTTAGGTAACACGAAAATATATTCGGCTTTTGGTAAGGTGGGTTATAAAATCAACGCCGATCAAAGCTTAAAACTACGGTACAACTTCTACAAAACAGCACAGGATAGCAAATTTATCGCTATAAACCGGGAGATAACGGTTTTTAATGGCGACGGAGACTATGAGCTTATTCCGGGCTATGGCGTTCCTGGAAAACCGGATGGGGTGCCGCCGGGTATGGCATCGCATAATGCGCAGCTTACGTATTCCTGGGATCGATTGTTTAATAATAGCACGGCGTTTACGGCGGATGTATTCTTTCAAAATGTAGATAATATCTTCTTTTACTCGCCAAACTTCGAAAACGGCGGACAATCGAGGGTGTTATCTCAAAAATATGGTGCACGCCCTAATTTTAATAGCAAGCTGTTTGTAAACGCTAAAAATGACCTTTCCTTAACTTATGGATTGGATTTTCTACACGACAAAACTTCACAGCCGCTTACAGATGGTAGAATTTGGATGCCTGAGATTAACCTCAGCAATTGGGCGCCTTATGCGATGGCAAAATGGGCATACGACCAGAATTGGGTGGTAAAGGTTGGCGGTCGCTACGACTTTATGCGCCTTTCGCTAAACGATTATAATACGCTACCCTATTCTGCGCAAGGCAATGGTCAGTTTTCAGAGTCTGTAGCTGTGCATGGTGGTGCGTTGAACTTTAAAAATGCCTCTTTTAATGTGGGGGTACGGTACAATAAACATAATGAATTTGTGCCTTACTTAAGCTATTCCCAAGGGTTCAGCTTACCGGATGTGGGTTTGGCATTTCGTAATGCTGCCGTTAAGGATATCCAAGATATTGCAATCAAACCGGTAGTTACAAACAACTATGAATTTGGTTTTGTGTCTACCTTTAAACATGTGCGCCTAGAGGCAGTAGGTTATTACAGTACCTCCAAACTTGGTACAGCCATGGTTTTTGTGGAAGCAACGAAACGGTTTGAACTAAGCCAGTCGCCGCAATCGATATTTGGTGCGGATGTAACGCTTGATTTTAACTTCTTATCTAATAAACTGAATTTCGGCGGTACGTATACGTATACAGAGGGCATGCAGCATACGGCTACAAATCCTTACGTATGGACCTATATTGGTGGTCATTTGATTAGTCCGCCGAAAACGACGTTTTATGTTCATGTGGAGCCTATAGAAAAATTATCTTTTGATATTCAGGCGATTTTTGTTGGCAATAGAAAAAGGTTTGCCCCTATTCAAAACGCACAAACTAAAGCCTGGAGCTACCGCTATCAGGAATCTCCGGTAAAGCGTTACAATACCATTAACTTGCAGGCAAACTATAAGTTTACGCAAAAGCTGGACGTTTCTTTGGCGGTAAACAATATATTTAATACGTATTATATGCCGGCGCGGTCGCAATGGATGGCTTTTTTACCCACACAAAGCCCTGCCGGTGAAGGTGCTAATGCACGCTTAAGTTTAAACTATAGCTTTTAGTACCCCATACCTTCCCCTACTTTTTTTTAACAGAAGCCTTCTTTTTAGCTGGCTTCTGTTTTTTTTAACCTTTGCGTTTGCCTTTACCCTTAGCTCCCGCCCATTTGCATGGCTACACACGAGCCAACCCATGGAGATCTAATGGTTTACACAACAATTATTTCTGTAACCTATAAATTCTATAGATTTAATTTATAGATTTGCAAACACCATCGCTATAGCGGAACACACTTTACCAAAGTCTATAAGAATGTTTAAAATACAGCAAATTCAAACCCTTTAAAATGTATGCCCATTTTGATGTTATTTCCGAAACGCCTAAATTTCCATTTTTTAATGATAATGCGATGTCAACCCACACCCCTAATATTCCCTAAACCATAAGATGCATACGCTAACCATTACCACATTAACAGATGAAGAGTTGTTTACCTTAACCCAAGAAAAGGAGGATAAAGCGGCATTTGCGGAATTATACAACCGCTATTGGAATCGTTTATGGCAGTTTACACAGCGTCATCAGATCAGCGCCAATGATGCGCAGGATGTATTGCAGGATGTTTTTACATACTTATGGGTCAATAAAGGTCAGATCAAAATTAAACATCGCTTCTCTTCCTTTTTATTCCGAGCGACCTTAAATCAGGTATTAAAAAAAATCGATCGTTCCAAGTTTATCGCAACCTACGCGGCGTCCTTAACCAATAAATTGAAGGAGCAGGGTATACGTACCGAGGATATTATCTTTGAAAAGGAATTGCAGCATACTATCAGCACTGCTTTAGAACAGATGCCTGCAAAAATGCGTGCCGTTTTTGAAGCCAGTAGATTCGATGGCCTCAGTCATGAGCAGATTGCTGCTAAATATAGGATTTCCAAGGAGACGGTAAAAAGTCAGATTAAGAATGCACTCAAAATTATGCGTAAATACGTCAATACCTTGCTTTTCAATTTTCTTTAATTTTCTCTCACCCCAAATTACGTCTCACCGTACGTATTCAATGTAGGCGTTATAGATTACCCTACCTCTCATACATCATTTACATGGATACGGAAGAATTAGATAAACTTCTTAAGCGTTATCAGGAGGATTTGTGCAGCCTCAGCGAGTCGAAGGTGCTGGAGGATGTTCTATTTGAAGAATATCCGCTGCTTCCTGAAACAGAAGACGCTATGGCAGCGAAGGTTGTCGTATGGAGGCGCCTGGAGCATACTTTGTTCTTCAGCAGGCTTCGCCGGCTGCGTTGGCATTATGCTGCCGCCGTTGCGGTGCTGTTGGTTGTTGCGGGCACCCTGTTTACAGTATTGTATAACAGGCCGGCTTCTATCGTTGCCGGCGATGGAATTCCATGGTCTGACGCAGGAACGGCGATACAGCCGGGTGAGAATAAAGCAATATTGATGCTGGCCGATGGCAAAACTTTGCACTTGGCTGGTGCTAAAACGGGTATTGTTACGGATGCCGATGGTGTTAGGTATGCGGATGGTGGTAAAATATCGGCCTTCGAGCATGGCGCCAACGCGAGCGCAGAAACAGCATCAGCGGCAGCACAGTGGTTGGTGCTTAAGGTACCTCGGGGCGGACAGTATGTGGTGCTGCTGGCCGACGGTAGTCGCGTTCAGCTGAATGCGGAGAGCTCCCTGCGCTACCCGGCCTTATTCTCGGGCACAAAACGGGAGGTTTACCTGGAAGGGGAAGCTTATTTTGAGGTTAATGAAAGCAGTAAGGTTAATCAGAAAACACCGTTTATCGTGCATACTGAAGGCCTGGAGACCTTGGTGTATGGAACGAAATTTAATATCAACAGTTATGACAATCGTACCAAAACTACGTTGGCTTCTGGGCATGTGCGTGTTAAAACTTCATCGGGAAAACAGCTGTCCTTAATACCTGGTGAACAGGCATCGTTTTCATCCCTTACTTTACACAAGCAAAAAATCGATATCGCCCAGGAGCTGGCTTGGGTTAATGGAAAGTTCTCGTTCGATAATAAGCCTTTTAAACAGATTATGGACGAACTGGCGCGCTGGTATGACCTGGAGGTAGTCTATAAGAGTGATATTCCTAAGGTAGCGCTTACTGGAGATGCCTTCCGGAATCAAAATTTGAGGTTATTCTTACGCATTTTGGATGCCGCAAATGTAGATTACCACTTAAATAAGGAATCGCGAATACTAACAATATTGTAATCTTTAAAACCTGAAATTATGCATAGAAAAACCTAACCTAGATCATGGATGGTCGGCTGCATTTCATAGCTTCATACGGCCTTCCTTACCATCGGTACAAAAAAAATTAACAAACAATACCTTAACCTAACAACCAAATAGTAGAATTAATGAATAGAATATACCTCAGAAGTGTAGCCTATAGCAGTGCTTTATTGCTGGGCTGCAGCCTTCTGTTTATAAGTACCACCGGTTATTCGCAGACTATTACCTTAAAAGGCAATAGAATCCCATTCACACGGGTTATTAATACCATTCGTGAACAAAGTGGATATAGCATCTTTGGCCCTAAGCAATTATTGGACGAGGCGGGGCTTCTTTCCTTGGATGTGAAGGATATGCCGCTAACGGAGTTTTTACGTAAAATTACCTCCGAAAAAAACCTGGATTTTGTGATCGAGGATAAAACCATATCCCTATCGCAAAGGGCTGCTAAGGTGGCCCCCTCGGTGTCGGCTACGCCACAATTGCAGCAGCGTAGAACGCTTACGGGGCAGGTGGTCAATACGTCTACGCAACAGCCTATCGCCGGCGCTACTGTAACGCTAAATACGGAAAATACTACGATTACGACCGACAGTAAGGGTAGGTTTGTCTTAACGTTTACGCCTACCGCAGCAACTCCGGTACTGCTGGTATCTTTTGTGGGTATGAAAAAAAAGGAGGTAGCCGTAAACAGCCAAAACAGCCAAAACAACTTGTTTATTGGTTTGGAGGAGAATATCGAAACAATTAAAGATGCTATTGTTACGGGTATTTACCAACGGACAAAAGAAAGCTTTACCGGGTCGGCAACAACATACACTATACAGGAACTGAAAATGGTGGGTAACCAGAATGTGCTGCAGAGTTTAAAAACCTTGGATCCTTCTTTTGCTATTATCGAGAATACAACGTTTGGCGCTAACCCAAATCGTTTGCCTGATATTGAAATCCGTGGTAAAAGTAGTGTTATTGGCCTGAACGACCAATATGGTGCCAACCCCAACCAGCCGCTTTTTATACTCGATGGCTTCGAGTCTTCCTTGTCTGTTATCAACGATATCAGCATGGATCGCATTGCCAGTATTACCATCCTTAAGGATGCGGCGTCGACAGCGATCTATGGCTCTAAGGCTGCCAATGGTGTGGTGGTGGTCGAAACGAAACGCCCAACGCCGGGGCAGCTGAAGGTGACGTACAACTTAAATGGCTCGGTTGCCTTCGCCGACTTAAGCGACTATAACTTAATGAATGCGGCCGAAAAACTTCAGTACGAACGCCTGTCTGGCTTTTATGGTAGGTTGGATGCCCATGGTAATATCTCCAATGATGATGGTGAGGCTACGTATAACCAACGCATGCAGGAGGTAGCACGTGGTGTTAATACCTTTTGGGCCAGCGAACCGCTGCGTACTGCACTGGTGCAACGGCATACCATAGCGGCCGAAGGGGGGGACCAAAATTTAACTTATAGCGGAACAGTAAGTTATAGCGATAACCCGGGTGTTATGAAGCTCTCCAGCCGCGGGATTACCAGTGGAAATATGCGCTTGTTATACCGTAAAAATAATATTTCCTTCAACAACTCTTTAAGCATAGATTACCTGAATACCAATGAGGAGCCGGTGGCGTATGCGCAGTTTGTTCGTGCCAATCCGTACCACCGAAAATATAATGTATGGGGTGGAATTGATAAACTGATGGAGTCTTTTACGTATGTTGATAATGCTTTTGTGAATAAAACGCAAAATATTTACAACCCCTTGTACGACATGAAAAACAATAATGTTAACAGGGGTACAAGCGTTGGCTTTACCAATAACTTTGAATTGGAATGGAGTATACAGAAAGCGTTACGCTTGCGTACACGCCTTAGTGTACGCAGCGTAACCGACAAAACAGAAAAATTTCGCTCTCCCTTTAATTCTGAATTTGTGAATACGGATGTCTTATACCAGGGTACTTACAGCGAATCGAATGGCAGGCAGATGACGTATGATGGTGACTTAGCGCTGACGTATGGCAAACTTATCCATAACCTACATTTGGTTAATATCGTGGTCGGCGGAAGAGCGGAGCAAACCGCAAATGCAATCAGTATGTATCAGGTGCAGGGTTTTGTGGATGATGATTTTAGTAATCCTGCCTTCGCTTTTGGCTATGAACGCGATGGGCGCCCCTTGTATAAAAAAGATATCCGCCGTGCGGCTTCATTTTTCTTAAATTCTGGTTATTCCTTTAATGGCCGGTATCTTATCGATGCGACCTTACGGTTAGATGGTTCTTCTGTATTTGGCACGTCTAAGCAGTTTACCCATATTTGGTCGCTAGGGTTGGGCTGGAACGCCCATAATGAAAGGTTCTTCCGCGATATTTTTGACGATAAGATAAACTACCTCAAGTTACGTGCATCGGTAGGAAACCCTGGTAATCAGAATTTCACCGACTACATTTCTACCCGTGTTTACCGCTATAACTACGAGAATAGAAACCCCTTTGGCTCAAGTGTTATTCTGGATAATTTTGGAAACAAAGACTTAAAATGGCAGAAAACGGTAGATAAAAATATAGGCTTAGACGTTGAGCTGTTGAAAAGTAGGTTGCGTTTTAATGTGGACTACTTCCATAAGGATACGGATCCTTTGCTTATTGCTATTGGATTGCCGAGCTCTACCGGCACAAATAGTATGCCTTCAAATTTAGGGGCTCAAACGACCAAGGGTTTAACCGTACAGGCCAATTATGCGCTTATCCAACAGAAGGAATTTATCTGGCGCATTAATATGAACCTCCGTAAACTGCAGGCCAAGTATCGTAATATTGGAAATTCATTGGATTCGTACAATAAAAACAATACATCCAGAAATCTTGTCCGCTACTACGATGGCGCCAGTCCGTCGGATCTGTGGGCCGTGCGTTCCCTGGGTATTGACCCTGCAACGGGCCGCGAGGTGTTTTTAACCAAAGATAATCAGCAGACTTTTGTGCATAATTACGCCGATGAGGTTGTCGTCGGAAACGTTGACCCTAAAGTGGAAGGGATAATCGGCACATCGTTTTATTATAGGGGGTTTTCTGCCGCTATAAACTTAAGGTATAGGCTGGGCGGACAAACGTTTATGCAGACGTTATATGAAAAGGTAGAAAATATTTCTATACAGGATGCTTCCCTGAATCAGGATAAAAGGGCCTTAACGGACCGCTGGAAAAAACCGGGCGACGTAGCCAAATTTAAGGCTATTTCGAATACGGTATCTACGCCAATGTCTTCTCGTTTTGTGGAGGATAATAATATTCTTGCGGGCGAATCTTTCTCCCTGGGTTATGAAGCAGGCGACCAAAAATGGTTACGCACTATAGGTGCCTCTTCCCTGAATTTTAGAGTGTATATGAATGATATATTCAGAATCTCTACGGTTAAAAATGAACGCGGGATCGACTACCCTTTTGCAAGGTCTGTATCCTTCTCGCTAGGCTTACGGTTTTAACTTCCTTTCTTCTTATGTATACACGTATGAAAATTAAACTTTTAACAACATTACTTGGCCTGCTTTTCGCTTTTACCTCTTGCGAAAAGTGGATCAGCATCAGACCTACGGATCGTTTATCCGAGGATGTGCTATTCGAAAATAAAGAGGGCTATCTGAAGGCTTTAAATGGCGTTTACGTCGAGCTGGCAAACCCTTTATTATATGGGCAATTTATGTCTACATCGGTCGTTGATGTGCTGGCACAGTATTATTTCTTAAACTCCAGCACCCAGACTTTTTACGACTATACTGTATTTAATTATAGCGCAAGTTCGGTGAAAACGGGTTTTGATAGTGCATGGAAGAAATCGTATGCTCTTATTGCGAATACCAATATACTTTTGGAAAAATGTGGAAATGCGCCGTCGGCACGGCTTCCGGAAAGGTATTATAATTTGATTAAAGGCGAAACGCTGGCACTGCGTGCGATGTTGCACTTCGACTTGCTGCGTCTCTTTGGTCCGATATATAATAACGAGGGGAAATCTAAAATCGCTATCCCCTACGCTACACAGCCGAAGCCTGTTATTTATCCCCTATTAACCGCTGAGGAGGTGCTTAACCGGATAATCGACGACTTAACAGCGGCGCAGGAATTATTGCTTCGCGTGGATCCTATCTTAACGGAAGGGGTGAAAAATACCGCGGACCCCTTAGGCGATAATACGTTTAATTATAGGCAGTATAGACTGAACTATTTTGCCGCAACGGCGCTCCTCGCGCGTGCTTACCTCTGGAAGGGGGACCATGCCCAGGCTTTGCAGTATGCTAAAGAAATTATTCAAAAGGGACAGCAGCCTACAAGGCCTATTTTCCCTATGGTAACTTTCTCTGCAGCAACGGATTCCCAAAAGCCGGACAGGTTGTTTTTTACGGAGGTCTTATTTGGGGTTTATACTTTAAATCGTGTTAAGATGTACGATAATTTATTTTCACCTACACAATCTCCGTTTTCACGTCTTTCTTTTAACGCCAGTAATGCGGATAGAACGCGCGTTGAAGCTTGGTATGAGGATAAGAATGATTACCGCTATAGGGTATGGGAAAATAGCAACGTCGATAATGCCTTCATCTTGACGAACCAAAAGTATAAAGATTATCAGGATGCACCGGGACAGTATATGATTCCTTTAATTCGTATGAGTGAGGCTTACCTGATCGCGGCCGAGTGTGCCGAGCCTCTCGCTGAAGCAACGGCTTATTTGAATGCCGTTCGTACGAGTAGAAATATTTTCAGCGTTTTCCCTGCCGATCGTGATGCCTTAAAAAATGCGATTACAAATGAGTATCAGAAGGAGTTTTTGGGTGAAGGGCAAATGTTTTTTTATTACAAAAGAAATGCCTCCCAAACTGTACCTAATAACCAAGCGCTAACGGGAACCAAAAATATGTCGCTCACAAATTATGTGGTACCAATTCCGGATAGTGAATTAAGGTAATTAATCGCTATAACAATCTACACTAATCTATACTAATCTATAATTTTTATACTATGAAAATTTTAACGTTGTGTATGCTTCTTAAAATAGTCGCCGTAGTTACTGCGCTATGTTGTGTTTCCTGTGAACAGGAGTTGATGGATTATAGGGGTAATGAGGGCGTTTATTTTGCTGTTCAGCATGGCGCCGGTGCGGGATTTGGAAACGATAGATCCTGGCCTTTTCAGCCGTATAGCAACGTAGAATTTGTAAAAACACAGCATCTGGATTCTACCGTGCATATTAAGGTTATGATTACTGGACCTATAAAGGATTATGACCGCCCTTTCCTTGTGGAGGTCAACCCTGATTCGACAACCGCTATGCTGGGACTGCATTATGCTGCCATCCCTAAGGAGGTTATTGTGCCGGCGCATAAAACGTCGGCTACTATACCGGTGCATATTTTCCGTACCCCGGATTTGCAGCATGAAGAGAAGAAAATTGGTTTACGCTTGCGGCCTAATACTTTCTTTGGCTTGTCCTTTCCGCATTGGAATGCTTTGCCCGAGCTTACCGCTTCCTCAAAACCGATCATCCCTACTTTTGATGCTAGCTTACATAGCATTTATATCAATGATTTTATGGTACAGCCCAGTATATGGCGTGGGTCTATTCAAGCTGGAAATAGGGAGTCTGGACGATGGGGCGCTTTTTCACGTAAGAAAATTGAGCTGATGTGTAAGGTGATGAATTTATCGTATTCCGATTTTGGAAGCGCGAGTACAATGCCGAGTGTGCTGATTGCGCTGATTGGCGACGAATGTGCCAGGTACTTAATCAAAAAATATGCGGAGAATGACCCTGTACTGGAGGATGATGGCCGTTTGATGTATATAGGCGGCGTGCCTTGGACCTCCTACATTGGGGTGCCCTGGGTGCCTGAGCGTTAAACTAAATCGATATATATTTTAGATAAAAAAGCATGAAAAATATACTAAAAACCGTATGCCTGCTCCTGGCGTTTGCTGCCACTTCTTGCGTTAAGGAGGTCGGAAATTACGACTATAATGAAATAAATGAAATTCACTTTAAGGGAATAAACGATGCGTATTCCAAAATAAGTGGTGTCGATACTTTACGTATTTTCCCTTCGATTACCGCAACCGAAGGTAGCTTGGATACGAATAGATTTGTCTTTCGCTGGGTTGCAAAAAATGATACGTTGTCGGATACGATTGGGCGTTCTTTAAATCTGATATATCCGGTAAAATTAGCGCCTCTTTCTTACCAGCTGTACCTTCGTATTCTTGATAAAAAGACAAATATCCTGTGGAAAACAAAAACGGACTTAAATATCAGCACGGCGTATACGCGTGGTTTTTTTGTGTCTACGGAGGATGTTAATGGTTTTGTAAAGGTGGATATGATTACCATGGCTGGTGATACGGTAATACGTAGGGATATCTTAAAAAATAGTGGTTTACCTGCGCTAAAGGGGGCCATTAATGTGCAGCACTCGGGTGGTAATGTGGATTACAGCAAACTGTGGGTATTCAGCACCTCGGGCTCTTACTTTGTGGACCGCCTTAGCCTTGCAGGAAATGTTGACAACAGGTTTAGTAGGCTTGTCTACTTAACGGATAACATTGATAAATCTACGCTTACACCTGTATTGTTTGCTCCGCAGATTATCCATAGCAGTGGCAATGTTGGCAATCCGTTTTTAAAGGCTTTGTACACGCAGGAGGGATATATTTTCACAGCGAACCCGCCTTCCAATGGCGGCGATTATTATTCAAATCCGATAAACCGCGACCGCGATGTGTATGCGGAAATATTGCCTGCGGCTCCTTATTTAATTTACCCTTTAGCAAATATGTCTTCCTTGGTTTGGTACGACACTAAAAACGAACGCTTTATGAACTACCCTTCCTTTTATGGCTTACCTTCTTCGGTGCAACTGAAGGATAATGCTAACGATATTTTTCCATGGAATCAAAAAAATAGCGGACGAACGTTGCTGTATGCTGAAAATACGCGAAATACGGATGCGGGTGCCACAAATGGCAATTCGTTCACGCTGATGAAGGATGCGAGTAACCAGCATTTTATTTATAAGTTTTACGCGAATGGTGCCAATCCGAATAAATTGGGCTTTTATGTTATTAAACCTATCGCTACGGATTTTGATAAGGCTGATTTTTATGCGTTTTCCTCCAACCGTACCGTTGTTTTTTATGCTGTAAAAAACCGCTTGTATGCTTATGATTATAACCCTGGAAATGAGAAGTTCTATGCGTTTAATGAATTTAACGGCGATAAAATTACCCTGTTAAAATTCGATACGCAGGTTGATCCGGGTACTAACTCACTGTATATCGCAACCTTTAATGCGGCGACAAAAGGAACTTTACGTCGCTATATTGTAGGTAATAACCCGAATACTATCGCCCTAACTCCCGTTCCTCATGCGGATTGGACGGGGTTTGAAAAAATTAAAAACATCAGCTGGCGTGCTGTAAATTAAAAACTTCAAAAAATTACGTATGGATGTTTACAAATTAATCGTATGCATTGGCCTTCTTGGTGTATCCTTTATGGGCCTGGCTCAAAATAGGTCGTTTTCTATTCAAGGCAACTTTCCGCAGTGGTCTAGGGGTGCCGTAGTGCTGCTCTATAGGCAAAATAATGCACTTACTGCGGATACTTGTGAGCTGTTGCAGGGGAAATTTAGGTTTCGTGGCCGTCTGGATCAACCTGCTGAGCTGAGCCTATATTCCATAGCTTCAGTAGCCGGAACTACGAAGGATAATATGCGCTTTTATGTGGATAAGGGTACGGTACGCTTAAATGGTACGGATTCTTTGGCAACAGCTACCCTAACCGGGGGGCGCTTTACGCAACAGGGGCTTGCACTAAAAAATGCAACAGATCCGTTAATGCAGCAAATTGCAGACCTTAGAAAGCGTGCCGCACAGCTGCGTAAGGTGGAGACGAGACCGCAGGACTTCGCAGAAATTGACAGTCAATATAGATGCTTGCTGGAGGATTTAAAGCGTGTTAAGCTGTCTTTTATAAAAAGCCATCCTAAATCTTTCCTGTCGTTGCTTACCTTAAACGAATATTTGTCGGGAGCCGTGGATTACACATTTGCTGCTCCTTTATTTAATAGCTTAGACCCGAAAGTGCAAAATACAGCCTTGGGGAAACAGACGTTAATGAAGCTTACAATCGCCAAAAATACAGGTATAGGGGCTATACTACCAGATTTTACCGTGAAAGATACCCTCGGTATGGACCTTAGCTTGCTGGAGGTGGTAAGAAGTGGAAAGGTGACGTTGCTGGACTTCTGGGCGAGTTGGTGTTTGCCGTGTAGAAAAGAAAACCCGAACCTGGTAAAGGCATATCAGGCTTTTCACGATAGGGGCTTTAATATTCTTAGTGTTTCCTTGGATAAATCGGCCGCTGCCTGGAAGAAAGCTATTCAGGACGATAAGCTTACTTGGTTTCATGTGTCTAGTTTGCAATATTGGGAGGAGCCGGTGGTTAAACAGTTTGGCATCAGTGGGGTGCCGGATAGTTTTCTGTTGGACGGGAATGGAAAAGTGATTGCCCGCGGCTTACGTGGCGAGGCTTTGTTTGAAAAGCTTAAGGCGCTTTTTATGTAGCCTTTATTTTTTAATATTTTAGGGTTTAACAGGAGCTGTTCAGCATATGGATAGCTCCTGTTGGTTTTATACCAGGGGCCTGGCTTTGCCTGGCTGGCCTAAAAAAGTTTGAAAAATCCATTTATTACGGTATCCTCTTCCGCCTGTGCCGTTGGTATAATTTCCAAAACATATTTTTCCTTTACCCCTGCAGCAAGTAAATCGCTAACTTCATAGGCATCGTCGACATCGATCCCGTATTTATCATCTACATGGTAGGCGATATGATTTTTGGCAAATACGGTTTCTTTGGCCTGCTGCTTGGCGTCGGCTAAATCTTTGGCGACAATAAGCTCCCGAAAATGGTACTCGTCGAGTACATTGGATTTATAACCGCCCAAATTTAAGAAATACAAATGTAGGCCATTGTTATTGGGGCTTGCCCCTTCCCTAGTCGCAACACGGACTTGATAGTTGCCGACAGTATTTACCTTCCGGTAAGCATCAATATGTATTTTTCCTTTTGCCTCGGGCCAGGCGGCAAATATTTCATCTTTAAAGTCCATATAGTTATTGCCTATAGAAAAGAAGATATCATGCTGCTCGATTTTTCGTCCTTCGGGCTTACAGCCCATTAAAATCATATACAAATGCATAGCCTTTTGTTGTTATATTGTAAACATAAATAAGGATAAATATACGATCCTACTACCAGATGTAAAAAAGGGTATCTTTGCGGCGTATGAAAAACAATGCAGGCAGACAGTTTTCGGGTAAGTATATTATCGTTTTCTTTTTTATCGTGGTGGTGCTTTTATTTATATTAAGGCAATTTTTGCAGCAATCGAATAATGCAATATCCTTAAACTATCCGGCACATTTTTCCGCGCCTCAGGATACAACGGCCGTTACGGTGTATGGCGCCAGCCTCGGCAAGCAGCTCTTCCATGATCCTATCCTTTCGTATAATAAACAGGTATCCTGTGCCTCCTGCCACCAGCAGAAAGGCGGTTATTCGGATGCTGGAAATCCCAAAAGTATCGGCGACCGGGGTGTGCCTACACTGCGCAACTCTCCTGCATTGGTTAACCTGAGCTGGAAAAAGCAGTTTTTTGCCGATGGAAGGGTAAGCTCGTTAACAGGAACAATATTAAATGCCGTACAGGATACTTTGGAGCTTAACTCGGATATGGGGCTTATTTTAAAACGCTTAAATGCAGACCCTGCCTACCGTAGCCGTTTTGAAAAGGTTTACCATAGTGCGGATATTACGCAAGCGCATTTCTTGGATGCCTTAACACAATACTTGCGTACCTTGAATGCATGGGACGCCAAATATGACCGGGTTATGCTGCATAAGGAGCAGTTTACAGCCGACGAAAATAAGGGGTATCTGTTATTTCAGCAATATTGTGCCTCTTGCCATATCCCTCCGCTTTTCCATACCGAACAGGCCTTTGCCCATACCGTAACTTCGGCTCCTGATAACAAGGCTTACTTTAGCCCTTCGTTGCGCAATATTATGTTATCTGCCCCATACTTACAGGATGGTAGCGTGCCTACGCTTGAAAAGTTATTATTGCTGCACCCGGCTAGCGGTATGCTTAAGGATAAAAAAGGTCTTTCAACCTCGGAAATACAGGAGGTTATCGCCTTCCTAAAAACACTGTCCGACAATCAACTCCAAAGTTATTAAGCGCTTGCCGCATATTCAGGATTGGATTAGGCGCCGTTAAACGCATAAAAAGTGGCTGCCTTTTTTGAGACAGCCACCGTAACCTATATAAAATCTTATGTATTGTTTAATAGCCTTGGTTTTGTGAAACGCCCTCGGTTATATCCATTACATTTTGCGGAATCGGGAAGATCCGGCGGAAGGGTTGTGTTGCTGGTTTAGCACTCTTTGCCATAGGAAGATCGTATTTTCCAAAACGTATCATCTGCTGGCGGCGTAGCAGCTCCCAGTAGGTTTCGTATGCGATTTCCTTATACAGTTGGGCCTCATCCATGGACGAAATTGCCTTTCCTGCTGCATTTTGGTAATAGGCCTCTCGCGTTCTGGAGGTGCGCAGTTTATTGATATCCTGCATGGCCAGATCTTTATTTCCTTTCCGGAAGTAGGCCTCTGCACGTAGGGTATACATCGCACCTAAGCGTACCAACGGAATGTCGACATTACTGGCGCCATTACCGTCGCCTGGATCATACTCGTATTTGAAAACCCGCACGCCACGATTGATTTGGTTTTGCTTAAACACCGCCTCTTTAGGGTTATCAAAATTCAGCTCTGGTGTAAAGTCCATTTTTACACCTGTACTTTTTTCCATGACCAATTCGGAAACCTTGATCCGATTATCTGCGGTCATAACGAAGGAGGAATTGTTTGCTAAAACCGGACCATACTGCTGCCCTTCCATAATACCACGGTTAAAGTGGAACCACATTAGGTTGGTGCCTGGCACAATATCGGTTGAGGGTACCGACTGCTCACCATTGTTCAAAAACCAGGTGCCATCGGAATATTGATACTTACGCGAAAAGCGGGGGTCATCGTGGTTGCCATCCCAGGAGTAGTAAAACTCGGGGGTCATACATGCCGCATTTGTACCTCTATTCGCTGGCGTAGGGCGCTGGTTACGTTCTACACCGACATAACCAAAGGAATTCGACCCATTGCGTATTTTATCTATCTTCTGCGTTACCACCCATATTAACTCGGCTGCTTTTTCATTTTTAATCGAGAAATTAGTGAAATAGTTGCTTTCTAAATGAAACTTACTGGAGTTTATTAATAAACTGGTATAATAGATAACCTTGTCCATATCTGTATCGTTTCCTGTTACGGCTTTCTCCATAAAGTTGAACGATGCAGCGTAACGGTTTTTAAGCACAGCACGGTTGAGGTACATGTTTGCCAAAAAACCATAAGCCGCCTCTTTGGTAAAACGACCATTATGTGTGGCGTTATCGCCTAATCCTGCAAGATCGGGAATTAAGGCCTCTACATCTGTTATCAACGCATCGATGCCAGTATCGGCTTTTATAAACTCCAAAGGTGCTTTTTCATCCATGGGATTGCGATACGGTGCTTGCCCGTAAAGGTCTAAAAGATGGAACAGATAATAGGCCAATAATCCCTTGGCCTCGGCAAGATACATTTGCTTTTGTGGGAAGTTGGATTCTGTAATTGCCTTCACGGCCGATAAGGAACGCGTAACCCCATTGGTCAACATATTCCAGTTGTCGGTAACAATAGCATTGTCTGGCCCCCAGGTAAACTCGTGCATCGATCGCCATTTACCGCCATCGCCCCAGTCGCTGCCTCGCGTAGGTAGCATGGCTTCATCGGTAGTGTATTGCTGTAAGGCGAAGACTCCTCCATGGTCGACAAAGGTACCTTTGCCCAAACGGTCGTAGGCTGCCGATAAAAACCCTACCGGACTGGATCCATTGGGGTCTAAAATCTCATCTTGAATCTTCTCATCCAATTTTGTACAGGCGCTTAAGGATAAACCCAAAGACAGTACAAGCATATATTTTAAATTAAATACCTTTTTCATAATTATAATTTTATCGTTACGCCTACCAAGAAAGTTTTAGCCGTTGGATAAGCTGAGTAGTCTACCCCTAAAGATTGGTTGCCATTTGTCATACGCGGACTGTTTATCAGTGGGTCGTAGCCCGAATAGTTGGTCAGCGTCCATAGGTTTTGCCCCGTTACATATACCCCAAGCGATTGCATCCATTTCACCCGTGGCGAGCTGAAGTTATACCCTAAACGCACGGAGTTTAAACGCAAGAAATCTGTCTTTTCTAAGTACAAAGTCGAAATCAGTGGGTTATTCGCTGCGCTGATGTTTGGTGCATAATAGTGGTTGGAAACATTTCTATCGGACGCGAGGTTATTAATATTTAAAGCGTTCATAGCTAAGTTATTATAGTTATAACCGCCAAATTGGCCAATAAAGGAAAAGGAGAAGTCAAACTTATCGTAACTCATCTGGCTATTTAGACCATAGGTGAACTTAGGCATCGCTCCTTCTATAATATGGCGATCTACGCTGTATTTATACATCCCCTTATCGTCTACCCCCTGGTATTCGGGCAGGTAAAAGGAGCCTATAGCATAGCCACTTTTATAGATATTTACGTTAACCCCCGATTGTCCTGGCCCTGCAATTGCACCTGAAAGAAACTCAGAAACAGGAAGGTTTTTAACTTTATTGTTTATAAAAGCACCGTTGGCATCTACAGACCATTTAAATTTAGGACCATTATAAACCTCAGACCCTACTAAAAATTCAAATCCCTTGTTTACAATACTGCCATCGATATTTACCCAAATATTGTCTGTCGGACTTAAGGGCTGTGAGGGAATATTTAAAATCGCGTCTTTGGTTGTTTTGTTGAAGTAATCCAATGTACCGTAAAGCTTTCCATTCCATAAGCTAAAATCTAAACCTACGTTACTTTGAATGACGCGTTCCCATCTTAACTTCGGATTTGGTGTACGCTTTACCGATACCCCGTTTACCAGGGCTAAATCATCGTTCATGTAGTAACCATCGGATGGCGATAAGGCATAACTTGCTTTAGAAATACGGTTTTGAACTTCCTGGTTACCGGTTTCTCCCCAACTTAAACGCAATTTCAATTCGTTCAGCCAGTTGGGTTTGTCTATAAATTTCTCATTTGTAATATTCCATCCTGCAGCAAAAGAGGGGAAATATCCGTATTTATTGCCCTCACCAAAACGCGTCGAGCCGTCGGCACGTAGCGATCCGGTTAATAAATAACGGTTGTCATAGTTGTAATTTAAACGCGCAAAATAGGACTGCAGTTCATTCTCCTGAATAAAACCCGTGGTGCTTGTCGGTTTCCCTGCATAATTAGGGTTGTTCTCCGGAAGCACTCCTTCCCCTTTAGCACCGATACCTTCTACGGTGTATCCATTGCCACCGGTATTAAATTTTTGGAACGAAAAACCGGCAACGGCATCCAGCTTATGTAGGCCAAATGTTTTATTGTAATTTAGGTAATGTTCTAAAAGGGTATTTTTAGACGTTTGATTATAGCGCACGTATTTACCATTCGGACTTAAATCTGTATAGTTTTTAAAGATGGTCGTATTACGCTCACCTAATGCACGGTCGAAACCTAAATTAAATTTATAATCTAAACCATCGATAATACGGAAAGAGACATCCAAATTGGATAACACACGCAATGTTCGCGTATTGTCGCGGTAAATATCCATCAGATATGCCGGATTATAGTGCGCGTTCATATTGAAATTGGTAAAATCGCCATTCGCATCCCGCACAGAACGTGTAGGGTTGGCCATTAAAATATGCGATATTAGCTGTCCGTTCGAACCGGTATTATCCGATGTAGGCACACCATTGTCGCGCGATTCACTGGCAGTAAGGTTTAACCCCACGACCAATCGTTTATTATCCAAAAAACCTTCAGAAACATTAACGCGCGCGGAGGTACGTCTAAAGTTGCTATTTTTTATAATACCATCCTGATCCATCTGCGCTGCCGATACATAATAGTTTCCGGTCTGTGTCGCTTTAGAAAATGATAAAGAATGGTTTCTAGTTTTCGCAGTACGGAAGATTTCGTCCTGCCAATCGGTATTACCGCCATGATCAAAAGCCTTATCGCTGATGGCAGCACGGTATTGATCGGCACGCATGACATCGATTTTATGCGCTAAGGTTGAAAAACCAAGGTACGAATCGGCCGTTAATGATGCCTCCCCGCTTTTGCCCTTCTTGGTTGTAATAATCACCACACCATTTGACCCACGTGCGCCATAAATGGCAGCAGCGGAGGCATCCTTTAATACCGATATAGACTCGATATCTGCTGTATTTAAAAAGTTAAGTGGGTTTTTGGGTCTACTAGATCCTAAACCTACATCGGCCCCTCCCGGACTTACGTTATCGTTGCTCAACGGCACACCATCGACAACAAACAAGGGTGTACTCCCCGAACGGATTGAGCCTGCACCCCGGATAACAACATCAATACCGCCACCGGGTTCACCCGAGTTGGGCACTACGCGTACACCGGCAACTTTCCCCTGCAATAGGTTATCGGCCGAAACAACAGCACCTTGGCGGAATTTTTTCTCGTCAAGTTGTGCAATAGACCCTGTAAGGTCTTTTTTCGTCTGCTTACCATAACCTACCACCACAACTTCGTCGAGGTTAGCATCTTCTGCTACTAATACAACCTGTAGGGTTGTATCTTGAATATTTACGGTTTGTGTTTGATAACCTACGTAAGAAATTATAAGCCGTTTACCAAGCTGTGTTGTAATCTGAAACTCCCCCTGCGCATTGGATGTAGTGATATTCTTTGTCCCCTCCTCTTTTACGGTAACCCCCGAGAGTACATTTCCATCCTTATCTACTATACGACCTTTAATCGTTGCTTGCGCATTTGCACGGTCTTTACCGGTAAATACGTAGGTTTTCTGTGCAGCAGAAAGAGCAGCATTTCCAGCATTGGACATACTGTGGTTTAATGTACCTGCCTTTATATCAGCCAGATTCGAAAGGCTTAAATAAACAAGGGATACCAAACCAACTTTCTTAACACATGAAATGGTTGATGATTTCATCATGTTTTTCATATAGGTGATTTTAAATTAATAATTCGCGTCAGTATGACCACCTTAAGAATTATACAGGAATTGTAGATCGAGATAATTTCTAAGCTTATATTTGGTTAAGTGTCTACGTTGATATATTCTATACTATACCATAATTTCGACACTCCAAATTAGCAATTTTTCGGCTAAGTCAAAAAATATTTTATGTATTAAACTTTAAAGGAAAATTTGTTATTATTCTCGTAGGCAAAAGGGGTAATTATTTTCATATATTAAACTTTTGCCTGCAAAGGTATTTGCCGTTAGTTAATAGATAGTTAGCGCAATATTATCAAATTATTAACGACCACACATCGACCATAATAATTTAACAGACAGAATTTTAGCGACAAAAAAAACATATGTAATTTAAAATATATGGCATAACATTATCAGGGGATCCTAAATGTGGCAAAAGAATTCTAACCCAACATAGCTGCGTAGGGAACAAAAAAGGTCTTTTAGAATCGTCCGAAAACCAACCTAAAAGCCCAACCTGCTGCTTTCCACGCTATTCTAGCTCAGCGGCTACCTATCCCAGCAATTTCTGGGGTTTATTAAAATGGAATAACGATACCCATAACGCTTCCAACATGAAAAGTATCAGCCTGCGGATTTGCCACACGCCGCCATTTCCAATGTACAGCGGGTTGAGTTTAGGCTTTACCCGCAGTATAGGAAAATGAGGTGGCTACAAAAAACCTGTATTTGTATTGTAGAGGCATACGGTCGCATAAGGCGCCACGCGAGTGATGGCCATGCACGGCGGTAAAAGAGCCCGCAGGCATACCCTGAGCATTGTGGGCTTATTTATAAAAACAATACCAAAGGAATTTGGAAATCGGCATGAATTTCCTGTAGGTTATCCTGTAGTTGGTAGGTAATTGCCCTTTTAAGGGGCAGTACTTTATTATGGTGCAATTTGGAGGCTAACTTTTCTAACATTAATTTGACAAAATTATATTGTGCACAATATAATTTAAAATTACCTTTGACTATGGCAATTGAAAAAATAAGTGGCGACGAATTAAAGCTGATGAACCAGATTTGTTTTCCGATATACAAGTTTTCGAAAGAGATAACGAACCAATATCGGCCTTTACTGGAAACATTGGACCTCACCTACCCTCAATACTTGGTTATGATGGTACTGTGGGAGGAGGCTGTACAGACGGTAAGCCAGCTCGGAGAAAAACTGGCGTTAGACAGTGGTACGTTGACCCCCTTACTAAAACGTATGGAACAAAAGGACTACGTGAAACGTACCCGCAGTGCAGCAGACGAAAGGGTGGTTGTCATCTCGCTTACGGAGGGGGGGCAAAAGTTAAAAGAGAAGGCTTTGGGCCTTCGTGAAAAACTTATTGACAATTTACATGTTAATGTAGAGGAGCTTATGGAACTAAAAACGTTAATTGATAAAATTTTAAATAAAAATAAAATATGAAAACATTGTATTCAATCGCTGCTACTGCTGCGGGTGGCAGAAACGGAAATGTAAAAAGTGATAATGGTATTTTGGATCTTGAAGTTAGAATGCCTAGGGGTTTAGGTGGTGCAAACGACGATTTCGCCAATCCGGAGATGCTGTTTGCGGCAGGTTACGCCGCATGTTTCGATAGTGCTTTAAATTTGGTTATTAAACAGGCTAAGGTTAAAACCGGCGAAACTAAGGTTACAGCACAGGTGAGCATCGGACAGCTGGATAACGGGGGCTTTGGGTTAGCGGCTAAATTGCATGCCAATATTCCAGGGGTATCCATAGAAGAAGCGCAGGCTTTAATCGAAAAGGCACATCAAGTATGTCCGTACTCGAATGCTACACGTGGTAATATGGAGGTTGAACTTACCGTTTCAAACAACGAGTAAACTTGTTGCGGTAACTATACCTCAAAAAAGTAAACAATTTTTTTAAAACACTAATCTTATAATCCTTATGTCAGTAAATCAAAGCATTATCTTTAAGAACGTAACTGTTGCGGGTAGTGGTGTACTGGGCTACCAAATTGCCTTTCAAACGGCCTTTCATGGCTTTAATGTGATCGTCTACGATATCAACGATGAGGTATTGGAAAAGGCGAAGCAAAAGTTTGACACTTTAAGCGCGGCATTTACCACAGATTTAAAGGCAACACCTGAGCAGCTTGCCGATACTGAAAAGCGTTTACATTATAGCTCGGATTTGGCGGATGCGGTGAAAGATGCTGATTTATTGATTGAGGCCGTTCCGGAAAACCCGGCTATTAAAAACGACTTTTACACGAAACTGGCTGCTGTAGCGCCGGAGAAAACAATTTTTGCAACCAATACCTCGACACTGCTGCCGAGCCAATTTGCAGCCGTAACCGGCAGACCTGAAAAATTTGTAGCCCTGCATTTTGCTAACGAAATATGGAAACATAATACGGCAGAAATTATGCGCCATGAGGGTACAAAACAGGAGGTTTTTGATGCGCTTATTGCCTTCGCCAAACAAATTGGTATGGTGGCTCTACCGTTACAAAAAGAACAGCCTGGCTATATCGTAAACTCTTTGTTAGTGCCCCTCTTGAGTGCTGCAATGGAATTATGGGCCAAGGGTGTAGCCGATATTGAAACCATAGACAAAACCTGGAAAGTGGCTACGGGTGCGCCTGTTGGTCCTTTTGCTATTCTTGATGTGGTTGGTATAACAACAGCATACAACATCAATAAAATAGCGGCTGATGCAACACAAGACCCGATAAAACTACAAATCGTAGAGAAATTGAAAACCGATTATATCGATAAAAATAAACTCGGTGTCGCTACAGGCGAAGGTTTTTACAAATATTAAATCTTGGCTAATCTTGGGTAATCTTGGGGTAAATTGTCATTTACCTGCTGTTTATCGCTGCGCTTCTGCGATTATCCGCCTGCCTCGATTAGTTAGAGCTTTATATATGTATATATTTATTTAATTCCTAATAAGAAAATGTCATTACTAGAAGATCTTCAATGGCGTCATGCTACTAAAGCATATGACCCTACAAAAAAAATAAGTGAAGCGCATTTAGACCAAATTCTAGAAGCTGCTCGTCTCGCGCCAACCTCTTCAGGCTTACAGCCTTTTAAGGTCTTGGTGATAGAAAATGCCGAAATTAGAAATAAACTAGCCGAAGGTGCCCTTAATCCAGAATGTATGCGAGAATGCTCGCATGTCCTGGTATTTGCGGCTTGGGACAGGTATACTGCCGAACGTATTGATCAGGTTTACGACCGAACAACGGATGAACGCGAGCTTCCTCGGGGACGCTTCAGCAGCTATACCGATAAAATAAAGGGCATATACCTGCCCCAGGAAGAAGAGCTAAACTTTGCGCATACCGCACGACAAACGTATTTAGCCTTAGGATTGGCTTTGGCACAGGCTGCAGAATTACGTATCGATAGCACCCCGGCAGAAGGCTTTGATAACCAGCACGTAGACGAGGTGTTGGGATTAAAGGATTTGGGGTTAAAAAGTGTGTCGCTACTCTACTTAGGCTACCGTGACCCAGAACGCGATTGGTTAGCGGCAATGAAGAAGGTACGTACACCAAAAGATGAGTTTATTGTAACCTTTAAATAAAACACAACTGCTGATAAACCTTTTTAAAAAAATAAGCAAAAAAAGAGCAGCCACCTTCGAAGGGTGGCTGCTCTTTGTATTGTATAAACGTTTTAAATGCTTATTTCGCAAACGATACCGAACGTGTTTCACGGATTACGGTAACCTTAATCTGACCTGGATAAGTCATTTCAGTCTGGATACGGTTGGAAATATCAGCGGCTAAAATTTCGGCATGTGCATCCGAAACTTTTTCACTTTCAACAATAACGCGCAATTCGCGTCCTGCCTGAATAGCAAATGTTTTCTCTACACCAGGGTATGATAATGCCAATTCTTCCAGCTCCTTAAGACGTTTGATATAGCTTTCTACGACCTCACGGCGGGCACCAGGACGGGCACCAGAAATGGCGTCACAGGCTTGTACCACTGGCGAGATCATGGATGTCATCTCGATTTCGTCGTGGTGAGCACCAATAGCGTTACAAACATCCGGGTGTTCTTTATATTTCTCGGCCAATTGCATACCTAAAATTGCGTGAGGCAATTCGGGGTTATCATCAGGCACTTTACCGATATCATGTAATAGACCGGCCCGCTTCGCATGTTTAACATTCAGCCCCAGTTCTGCAGCCATGGTCGCAGCAAAATTTGCCACCTCACGGGAGTGCTGTAATAAGTTCTGGCCGTACGACGAACGGTAGCGCATACGCCCCACCATACGGATTAATTCCGGATGCAGGCCATGTATACCCAAATCGATAACCGTACGCTCACCAATTTCTACAATCTCGTCTTCAATCTGTGTACGTGTTTTAGCAACAACCTCTTCAATACGTGCCGGGTGGATACGGCCATCCGTTACCAAACGGTGTAACGACAAACGGGCAATCTCACGACGCACAGGGTCGAAACCTGATAAAATAATAGCCTCCGGAGTATCGTCGACAATAATCTCCACACCCGTTGCCGCTTCTAAAGCACGGATATTACGGCCTTCACGACCAATAATACGGCCTTTGATTTCGTCGTTCTCGATATTAAAAATCGATACCGTATTTTCAATTGCCGATTCTGTTGCAGTACGCTGAATGGTTTGAATAACGACCTTTTTAGCTTCTTTAGAAGCCGTAAGCTTAGCCTCGTCTACGATATCCTTAATCTGGATAATCGCCTGCGAACGCGCTTCTTCCTTTAGCGAAGACACCAATTGTTCTTTCGCCTCATCTGCGGTAAGTCCGGCAATAGTCTCCAGCTGTTGGATATGTTGGTTTTTCAGATGCTCAACCTCTTCTTTTTTCTTCTCGTTAACCTCTACCAACTGATCAAGCTTCTTGTTTTTAGCCTCTAAATCTTGTTTCTCGCGATTTAGATTCTCCAGTTTCTGGTTTAAAGACTGCTCTTTCTGACGGATAGTATTCTCCTTTTGGTTTACGGTATTATTACGCTGGTTAACCTCTTTTTCATGCTCGGCTTTTAATTGAAGAAATTTCTCCTTAGCCTCCAACTGACGCTGCTTCTTCACATGCTCAGCCTGCTTCTCAGCTTCTTTTATGATGCTTGCTGCTTTTTCGTTCGCTTCTTTTTCTTGTTTCTTGAACAGCATCTGTAATAAGTAGCGTCCAATCACAACTCCAATCAGCAACGATAGTATAATTGAAATTGATAACTCCATGTTATTTTAGTATATGTATTTAGTGTTAATTTTTTTTCAAAAAAAAACCGCAATTAAATTTTACAGGTATCATGTATTATTAAACTTCGTGTTCACATGATTTGAGCTATTGATCATGACCTAGATGGCTTACGCAAAATGGCCTTCATCTTGTTAATGCTCGTGATTTTGAAGCGTTAAGTTTAAAATAGTGACAACCCGAATTTAATTGCGGCAAATTCGTCGTTATTGCTCTATAAGAACGATAATTTATTTTTTAAAGAAATTTGATAATAAAGCATCCAATTCGTGCATGGAATGTTCCAGACCTTGATCTTGATTTTCCAACTTCCTTTCAGCCTTTATCATCCCTGTAGCATATTGCAATACACACATGGACAGTAAATCCTGCTTATCACGAACTGCATAATTATCCTGCAATTCCTTAATCTTTTCATTTATTAATTTTGCTGCATGTCGAATAATCTCTTCTTCTTCTACAGTAACCCGTAAAGGATAAACACGATCAGCAATATTTATTTTTATGGAAATCTCTCCCATTTTGTTGAGCTTAATAACGGTATAAACTTATTTTATATCTCCCAATCTCTCCGCATCTTATCAAAGCATTACTTCAATAAGCCTATACATCTATCTATTTCCCGCACAAAATCGTTAATTTTTTGTTTTGTGTCAAGTATTTTTTCATTTATAGCCTCTTTATCCACTTCCGCTTCTTCCAAAGATTTGGCCACCGCCATAACTTTAATCTTCTCCTCCAACTGTGCAACCTTTTCTGTACTGGTATCAAACGCCACCTGTACCGACTGCAACTCCAACTTCAACAGATCGTTCTCTTCTTGCAAAGCTTCACACAAGTGAATTAAATTTTTCGTTTTCTCAACGATAATATTCATTTGTGCCGATAATGCTGCCATATATTTCGCAATTAAATAGTATTAACTAGATTTTAGCGCACAATTGCACCAGTTTCTTTGCCAAAGTTAATAATTAATTTCTGAATAATACCATCAATTTGTTTATCATTTAACGTTTTTTCTTCATCCTGAAGCGTAAAACTCAGAGCGTAAGACTTTTTACCTTCCGCTAATTTTTCGCCTTTATAAACATCGAAAATGCTAACGTTTTTCAATAATTTGCGCTCCGTTTTAAACGCAATATTTTTAAGCTGTTCAAACGTAACTTCCTCCTCTAATAATAGCGCTAAATCGCGACGCACCGCAGGAAACTTCGACACCTCTTTGTAGGTGATGGTATTCTTACGGATCGCCTTCAGCACTAAATCCCAATCAAAATCAGCAAAAAATACAGGCCCTTCCACATCCGCTTTTGTCAAAGCCTCACTACACACAGCGCCGACAGACACCAAGACTTTTTGTCCTTTCATATAATCTAAGCCATAGGCCAAATGCGGGTTTGTAGACTCCAGCACCTGTAAACCCTCCACATGTAAGCGTTTGATTACCCCATCGACCGCAGCCTTAATATGGTAAAAATTGCTGTTTTGCGCTGGTTGGTTCCATTGCTCTGCAACTGTTTTACCCGAAATCGAAATGGCAAAACGGCGTTTTTCCGTATACGCACCATCGTTAAGGTGATACGTTTTACCATACTCAAAAAACTTAAGGTCTTTCGCTTTCCGTTTTTGGTTGTATGAAATCGCCGTTAGCATCGAATAAAGCATATTCTGACGCATGGTATCCAAATCAGAACTCAATGGATTTAACAAGCGAACCGCGGTATCCTCATCGTCGGTAAATGCTAACTTCGTTAAAGAATTGGAAAGAATCTCGCGGAAACCATTGGCGATTAATAAATCTGCAGTTTGATTTAATACAAGCTCTTTATCGGGCTTCTCTTGGGTATTCAGCGATGCTAATATTTGAGACTTAAGCTCGATATTATTGTATCCATAAATACGCAATACCTCCTCAATAACATCCACCTCACGCGTAACATCAACTTTATATGCCGGTACTTTAACGGCAATAACATCCCCCTCTTCTGCGACAATAGCTATCCCTAAGGCGAGTATAATCTCCCTAATTTCTGCTGCAGGAATCTCCTTTCCGATAAGACGCTGCACATTTTTATAATTTACCTCAAAAGAAAAAGGTTCCACAACATTCGGATATAAGTCAGTCACTCCTGACGATACCGTACCCCCTGCTACTTCCTGAATTAATAAAGCAGCACGCTGCAGGGCTAAAACCGGCATATTGGGGTCTGTTCCACGTTCAAAACGGAAGGAGGAATCGGTTTTTAAACCATGACGCTTAGCGGTTTTTCGTATCGACACCGGATTAAAATAGGCAGACTCCAGAAAAATGTCTGTTGTCGCTTCGGATACACCGGAGTATTCGCCACCGAAAACCCCTGCAATACACATCGGTTTAACAGCGTCGGCAATCACCAAATCCTCTGCCGATAACGTACGTTCTACCGCATCCAACGTCACGAATTTCTCGCCCTCGTTTGCTAAACGTACAATAATTTTGTTCCCTTCAATCTTCGCGGCATCAAAGGCATGTAAGGGTTGTCCTAAATCATGAAGAATATAATTCGTTACATCCACAATATTGTTTATCGAACGGATGCCTATTGTATTTAATTTCTCGCGCAACCAGGCGGGTGACTCCCCAACCGTAACGCCTGTAATATTAACCCCTGCATAACGTGGGGCTGCCACTTCGTTTAACACCGTTACCGCAGTAGCATCGGCTGCATGGCCCGCAGTAAAAGCATCTACGGTCGGTAAAGTGTAGGTCGTACGGAAATATGCAGCCAAATCGCGGGCTACCCCAAGATGGGAAGCCGCATCTGCGCGGTTTGGCGTCAACCCAATTTCAAACCGATAATCGTCTTCAATATGATAAAAATCCTTTACAAAGGTACCAACAGGTAAGTCCGACGGAAGCTCTACTATACCCGCATGTGAGGCACCTAAGCCAATCTCATCTTCCCCACATAACATCCCCTCTGAAACCTCACCACGGATCTTCGACTTGGTAATTTTAAAAGGCTCCCCATGCAAAGGGTGGCAGGTTGTACCAACCGTAGCAACAATAACCTTAAGGCCGACACGACAGTTTGGCGCACCACATACGATATGCAGCGGTGCTGCTCCACCCACATTCACCGTAGTAACCTTTAATTTATCCGCATTGGGGTGCTGCTCTGCGGTAAGCACCTCTCCTACGACAAGTCCATCCAACCCTCCAGGGATAGGCTGCACCTTTTCTACCGCTTCAACTTCCAGACCAATATCCGTTAAAATTAAAGACAGCTCTTCTGGCGACTTCGCTATATCTAAGTAATTCTTAAGCCAATTGTAAGAAATATTCATTTTAATACGATTTTGAAGGTACAAAGATAAAATTTTTAGCCGTAGTCCCTTATTATCCGTCCAAAAATCTCCATATTATTGAAAAAGTTCTTTTTTTTACATAGCCACTTTATTAGCAAGGATTAATAAATAATGCGTACATTTGTATCTTCATTTGAAGAACGTTCAAAACTTACATAAAATAATGATTTATTTCTTTGAGAACCCATCGAACACGGTTTATAGTGTTCAAAGCGTAACCTCTTTATCACAAGAAGACATTAATAAATTAAACTGGCTTTTCGGAAACGCCAAACTCCTCAACGACCAAACCCTCAACCATTATTTCGTCGGACCACGTGCAGCTATGGTAACACCATGGAGTACCAATGCCGTTGAAATTACACAGAACATGGCTATTGATGGTATAATACGTATCGAAGAGTTTCAGCCTGTGCCTGCCGACTTCAACGATTTCGACCCTATGATATCGCAGAAGTTTAGCGCTTTAACACAGGATATCTTTACGATCAATATACAGCCGGAACCTATTATCGAAATCGACGATATTGATGCGTACAACAAATCGGAAGGCTTAGCATTAAATGCGGAAGAAGTGACTTACCTAAACAACCTATCTACCAAGTTGGGACGTAAGTTGACCGACGCAGAGGTGTTTGCTTTCTCCCAGGCCAACTCGGAACACTGCCGCCATAAAATCTTTAACGGCACTTTTATCATCGACGGTGTGGAGCAGCCTACCTCTTTATTTAAGTTAATTAAGAAAACCTCCGAAACTAATCCTAACGCTATTGTTTCGGCTTATAAAGATAATGTAGCCTTTGTAAAAGGACCTACAGTAACACAATTTGCCCCTTTGTCGGCAGATAAAGCGGACTTCTATGTGGAGAAGGAATTTGAATCGGTATTATCGGTTAAAGCCGAAACACATAACTTCCCTACGACGGTAGAGCCTTTTTCCGGCGCTGCAACGGGTTCGGGAGGTGAAATCCGTGACCGCCTTGCGGGGGGGCAGGGCGCTATTCCGCTTGCTGGAACGGCAATTTACATGACGGCATATTCAAGACTGCTGCAAGATAGACCTTGGGAGCAGGGCATGCAGGAGCGGGAATGGCTGTATCAAACACCTATGGATATCTTAATAAAGGCTTCCAATGGTGCTTCAGACTTCGGCAATAAATTCGGTCAACCGCTAATCACGGGTTCGGTATTAACTTTTGAACACGATGAGGATGGCCGTAAGCTGGGTTATGATAAGGTTATTATGCAGGCGGGTGGTATTGGCTATGGTAAATTGGACCAAGCGAAAAAACATACCCCTAAAACTGGCGATAAAATTGTAATTCTCGGTGGCGAAAACTACCGTATCGGTATGGGGGGTGCTGCGGTATCGTCGGCAGATACGGGCGCATTTGGATCGGGCATTGAGCTGAATGCTATTCAGCGCTCCAATCCGGAAATGCAAAAGCGGGCAGCAAATGCGGTTCGTGGCATGGTGGAGTCGGAGCACAACCCTATTGTATCGATTCATGACCATGGTGCTGGTGGACATTTAAATTGTCTATCCGAACTGGTTGAGGATACTGGTGGTTTAATTGACCTGGATGCATTGCCTGTGGGCGACCCTACTTTATCGGCAAAGGAAATTATTGGTAATGAATCGCAGGAACGTATGGGTTTGGTTATTGCGGAAGAGGATATCGATATTTTAAAACGTGTTGCCGACCGGGAACGGTCGCCAATGTATACCGTTGGTGATGTAACTGGCGACCACCGTTTTACTTTCCAATCGAAAACTACAGGTGAGAAACCTATGGACTATGCGTTGGAAGATTTCTTTGGCTCTTCACCGAAAACATTTATGAGGGATACGACTATTGTAAGAAATTATGCGGATGTCGTATACACAGTAGAAAATATTCCTTCTTACCTTGATCAGGTATTACAGCTCGAAGCGGTGGCGGCAAAAGACTGGTTAACCAATAAGGTAGACCGCTGTGTGGGTGGCCGTGTTGCCAAGCAACAGTGTGCCGGACCTTTGCAGTTGCCGTTGAATAATGTCGGCGTCATGGCTCTGGACTATAAAGGTAAAGAGGGTATCGCTACAACGGTAGGACACGCTCCGGTTGCCGCCATTATTGACCCTGCTGCTGCCAGCAGAACAGCAATTGCCGAGTCGCTTTCAAATATTGTATTTGCACCAATCAAGGATGGCCTTGCGGGGATATCGCTATCGGCAAACTGGATGTGGGCTTGTAATAATGAGGGCGAGGATGCGCGTCTTTATAAGGCGGTTAAGGCTTGTTCAGATTTCGCTATTGAGTTGGGTATTAATATCCCAACGGGTAAGGATTCTCTTTCCATGAAGCAGAAATATCCGAACGGCGAAAATGTAATCGCACCAGGAACGGTTATTATCTCTGCAGCAGGAAATTGTACCGATATTACAAAGGTTGTAGAACCGGTGTTGAAAAAAGACAGCGGCTCCATTTATTATATCAATTTATCGAAAGATGACTTCCACTTGGGTGGTTCTTCCTTCGCACAGGTATTAAACAAAATCGGAACTACGGTACCGACCATTCAGGATGCTGCATATTTTAAAACGGCGTTCAATACCATTCAGGATTTAATCCTTGACGGACAGATTGAGGCGGGGCACGATGTGGGCTCTGGCGGTTTGATTACTACCTTGCTGGAGATGACTTTTGCGGATGTTAATCTTGCGGCAAACTATGACCTTACGCCATTGGCTGAGCAGGATACCGTTAAGGTGTTCTTTAATGAGAATATTGCGGTGGTGCTGCAGGCTAAGGAGGATGCGGCCTTTGAAAAAGCATTTGCAAATGCAGGTATCGAGGCTGTTAAGATCGGACAGGCAATTGCGGGTACTACTGTATCTTTCAAAAACCATAACGATAGCTTCCAATTTGCTGTCGAGGAAACTCGTGATACTTGGTTTAAGACATCTTTCTTACTCGATAGCAAACAGTCGAAAAATGGAACCGCAGCGTTGCGTTTTGCACATTATAAAAACCAACCTTTAAATTTTGTTTTTCCTGCGCAGTTTGATGGTAAAATGCCAACTACTGACACGACAAAACCGCGCCCTAAAGCTGCGATAATACGGGAGAAGGGCTCCAACTCGGAACGTGAGATGGCTAATGCGATGTTCTTGGCGGGTTTTGATGTTAAAGATATCCATATGACGGACTTAATCTCGGGTCGCGAAAATTTGGAGGATATTCAATTTATCGGTGCTGTAGGTGGGTTCTCGAATTCAGATGTTTTGGGATCTGCTAAGGGTTGGGCTGGTGCATTTTTATACAACGAAAAAGCCAAAAAAGCGTTGGACAATTTCTTTGCTCGCCCAGATACTTTGTCGGTGGGTATTTGTAACGGTTGCCAGTTGTTTATGGAGCTGGAATTAATTAACCCGGATCACGAAGTGCACGGCAAAATGTTGCATAATACGTCTGGAAAACACGAGTCTAACTTTGTGTCGGTGAAGGTGCAGGAGAATAATTCGGTTATGCTGAAATCGCTTGCTGGCTCTACTTTAGGGGTGTGGATCTCGCATGGTGAGGGTAAATTTAACTTACCAAACAGCGAGGAGAACTATGGTATCGTAGCGAAGTATGCGTATGAGGAGTATCCACATAACCCGAACGGTTCGGACTTCAATACGGCTATGTTATGCGATGCTACAGGTCGCCATTTGGTTACTATGCCGCATATCGAGCGCTCGGTATTCCAATGGCATTGGGCCAACTACCCGAACGGCCGTAAAGATGAGGTTTCCCCTTGGTTAGCGGCGTTCGTTAATGCCCGTAACTGGTGTATCGAACATAAATAATATCTTAATATTAAAATATTTTAACACTAAAAAAGCCGTCTAAAATTTAGACGGCTTTTTTTTATATACCTTATCCTCCTTTTACACATTACTCAGCTACGCAGCGCATTACATAACTATCAACTTTTGTTGATAGAATTGTCCCAAGATTATCAAATTTCACTGTATTTGTGTCAAAGAATAAGGTAACGTTTAACGATGTACTGGATGAAAAACTTGTATGATAATGTCCATGTGATCCTCTATTTATCAGGCCCTCTTCATTGTAATGCCCCTCACTTACATATCGTGTTGGAAAAAAACCTTGAGCAGGGAAGGTAAGTTGAACACCTTTATTTATTTTACTAGTAAAAACTTTTGCGGAACTAAACTGGGAGCTGCCAGCAGTAAAATTGCCAATATTAGTTGTACTTGTCGCTGTTATAAGGGAGTTGTATTCCCGCATGGTCGGAATTCGAAACCCTTCTGGACAAGGATCAGTTGGTGTTTTTATAGGATTTGTTTCATTGCCATTATTCCATGAGCCTATAGCAGGAAAATTAGGTCCACCATAAAATGGATCTGCATTAGTAGCGGTACCAGAACCTGACCGATAACTGCGCCCCCATTGGTAATAATTACCATGCCTATCCGCATTCATTTGGTTATCCGGATCTAAGCTTGTATCAACCCCCAAATTATGTCGCATCCAAATGATACCATCTATACGTGCTGCTGGATAGTCTTTATGGTATAACAAAATATCACTTGGATTAATTTTTAGCTTTAGATTATACCTAACTCCAGGGGTAATTGTTAGGGTATTGAAAGGAACAATATTGGTTTGAGTAATTGACCCTATGCTAATACGCGTAATATTATAGGATGCATCACCTTCAACATCCGCATTAATTATTGTTGGCTTACTAGTAACTAGGGATGTATTTAACGTTCCAAAAACTACGTCGGCATTTGCATTCGCCGCCGATCGAGTGATATGGCCGTTGGCAAGATCTATAGTAGCCGTGGTGCTATGCGGACTAAAATTTGAGCTGACCTCTGTAATATTATACCCTGTACTGCTGGCATCAATGCTGGTTGTAATTTGACTAAACTTATGTTTTAACATTACATTTAAATTGTTTACAAGATTTGGATTTAAGGTCATTTCCTTCCTGAAATGCATGAAATCTGCCGATCCATTTAAAGCAACAACCCTGGCTGTTGCCAGCGTTTTGTTAGCATTATCTGTGAAATTTATCGCTGGAAGGTTTACTTCATCATTAATAGAATATACTATAAAGCTGTACATCACTCCGGCATCTAATAATAAATGGCCTTCATTTTCTTCACTGCCATGGGTATAGTCTTTTTCGACTATGTATTTCCCCGATGGATCAAATACTACGACCTTGTATTTAATACCAGGCTTCAGTGTGCCACTTTCAATAGCGGCTCTATTGTTGTGTGTTTTTGTTCCTTCTTCGATTATTGCTTTACCAGTACTACTACTGTCGGGAACTAACTCTGCTGTCAGGTAGTAGTTGTTATTGAGAATTACCGAGGCCTTTTGAGGGACATCTAAATGGGTGGATTTTGTGCCAGTTAATAGGGAGCCACCAAAAACTCCTGCAGTTAACTTAAATTTAATTTTCGCTAAGCCTACAGATGAAATATCGTTTACAAGGTCTGACTTTGGATTACAGGCCAAAATATGAAGGGTAACGATAAGCATAAGTATTTTTCCTATGCTATAGGCAGGTTTTCTAATTTTTTTCATAATGCAATTAATATTTACGGTGTATATGAATCGGTTATATGCATTCAATCTTCAAAGTATACCCTATTTCTTTATTGATATTGTTGCGCTGAACCAGTAGGGGCGCAACAGTATTTTCATATCCAAGCCTTACTTTAGGAGTGGTAAAATCGAACACATCGGATTTATTTTTTATTCCAAATAGGACTGGAATGGCATGAATAATTTTCATATAGTAACCTTTTAGGTGAACAAATTGCTAGTAGTAACTTTTATTTTACTTTTTTTACCAAAAGAAAATCAAATTAAACTTAAGGGTAAATAAAGAAAAGCACACCCTTAAAAGAATAAAAATGTAGCCTTATGATTACAAATAATATATTTAAAGAAAATAAAAGCAGCCAAAAGAAATACACGACACTTTAATGCTTATTACCTGGTCCTTTAAATTATTACTAGATATAATGGGTGGGTATTTACTAAGCATCATGCTAACTTTTGGCCTATAGCCCATTTTTAACCAGGTTGAATGCGGCGTGACGATACATAGCGTGACTTTCCTGGTGATAGATTAACAGTTGTATAAGCCGTGCTAAAAAATGGAGATAATATACAGGAGAGAAATGGATAGGTTTTGCACTGTTAACCAGCAAGGTACTAAATTGAATAGCGTAAAAAAAAATTACGGCTTTTAAAGTGAAGACTACCTAGAATAACTTCGGTAACAGTATCTTCCCGGATTATTATTTACGGAAAGATACTGTTGCAACATTAGGTTTTAGAGGTACGCAATATTAATTAAACGCCCAGCCTATACCAAGGGAGAGCGTGGTATTTTTAAATTTTGCACCGTTGATTACCGCCATATTCGAAAGGCCGAAGCTAGAGCCTGCATTAAGCAAAAATCCATGTGGCAATTGGTAACCAAACAGAAAGTTCAACCCTACTTCAACGTCCTTGATGTAGCCACTTGTTGCGGGGTCTTTTTTAAGGTCTTTCGATACACCATATTGTTTTACTTTAGCATGTAGGTTATACCCTACAAAAGGACCTGCACCCCAAAAGAAGCGACCTCCATTACGGATTTGTATATCCCATACTGCATTTACAGGAACTTCGAGGTATAAAAAATCATCGACAATATCCTTATCACCGAAAACCTCAGTTCGTGCCCCTTTACCTTGAAGAAAAAGCCCCGGCTGCAGGGAGAAATGTCGGCCCAGTCTGTTATTAACATAACCACCAAGGTGATAGGTTGGTGTTGGCTTTGTTGTTGCCGATTCCCCATCATAGGAGGAGGTTTCAAACGCTAAATTTAAACCTCCTTTAACGCCAAAAGTAGTTTGCGCAGCTGCCTTAAAAGAAAAAAATGCACATACGCATGCGCATGTAGCAACAGTCTTTAAAGCGTACTTCGACGCTTTTTTAGAATTAATCATGTGTAATCTGTATCTATTAATAAAATGGTTTGTGGCTGCAAAGATACTATTTTTCACGCCAGCATGAAATTATAACAAAAAGATTATTTTAGGGCGGCCTTAACCTGTGCATCAGCCGCTAAAGCGATGGTTAAACTTTCTAAGGCATCCTGCATTGATTTCGATAAATCTAAATCTTCTTTCATCGCTTTCAGAAAGTAGCGTTGCTCGCGGTTGCAAAGCTCCTGATGGTCGGGTTCGTCCTGCAGATCGATCCATTTATCTGGCTGGGTAAAGTTATTTGAACCATCCATAGCTGCATTATGAATGCGTATCGACTCGGTCCTGGTATGCGAGCCTACATCATCGGAGTTACCATCTTGCGCTGCCTCCTTAGCCACAATAGAAACAGAACCTTTAGGACCAATAACATCCTTCACAAAAAATGCAGTTTGACTAACCATCGGCCCCCAACCTGCCTCATACCAACCGACACTACCATCGGCAAAGCGAATTTGCAGTTGTCCGTAGTTGTAATTATCGGCTGGAATATCGGGGGTTAACCGTGCTCCTATGGCGGTTACTGCTATTGGTTTCGCGTCAGTCAGCTGACACATCACATCGATGTAATGCACGGCACAATCCACAATCGGACTTAAGCTCTGCATAATATTTCGGTGCACATCCCACATATAACCCTGGCTTTGTTGGTTAAGGTTCATCCGGAATACCAGGGGGGAGCCCATTTTACGGCCCTCCTCAATAAACCGCATCCACGAGGGGTGGTACCGCAGAATATAGCCGACCAGCAGCTTGCGGTTGGCATTTTGCGCAGCCTCCAACACGCGCTTTGCCCCCAATACGGTCGTGGCCAGCGGCTTTTCTATGAACACATGCGCACCGGCAGCAAAAGCCATTAGGGCATAGCTCTCGTGGGTATCCGGATAAGTCGCAATGCATACGGCATCGGGTGTTGTTGCAACCAAGGCGGCTTCGTAGTTATTAAACAAGGGATATGTCGCTTGTAATTTCTCGTTGAGCCTAGCCTTGCTGTCACCACGAGAAACCAAACCGACAATCTCAAATTCTTTAAAATGATGATAGGCTGTAGCGTGCGATACCCCCATATTACCGCAACCGACTACCAATATTCGGATTGTATGCATAGTCTATAAGTATTTTTTAAATCCAGTTTATGCTATAGCAGCAAGTCGGCGGTTTTTCCTCACATGTAGGCCAATAGCTTTGGCACTATCTCTTCCACCACGGGCATTGCCTGTGTTTAGGTTAACCTTGTTGCCGCTATAGGCTGCCATTTTACGGCTTCATGTTCACAGGCTGGCGCTTAAGATAAATGCGTATGGCACGTGCAGCAACAGTTTTTACTACGGTCCTAGCGCATTTTCTTGCCTTGATAATTGCATCCCCTCCCCCGTAAGGAATCAATATCTAAATTTGCAATTTTTAATCGTTAATATGCTATAAACGAAAGCTTAAATTACGCTTTAACTTGAAATAATTCAAGAATATTACCTAATTTCACCCTACCACTAACATATAGTATACCTTAACATATGAATAACCAAACGGCTATAACCGCGCCTTTAATTACATCAACCCCCGTTATTGTAGGCATATTGATGGCAATCTTAGGACTTGTATTTTATACCTCGGGACTGCAAAATAGATACATTAAAGGTTTTTATGCCATCTTTCCTCCGCTATTACTCTGCTATTTTATTCCCGGAATATTAAACTCTTTACAGGTTTTTGATGGCATAAACTCGCCTTTAACAGCCATCGGTAGCCGCTATTTTCTACCGGCTTGTCTTATACTTTTTGTTATCAGCCTTGACCTAAAAGAGATGTGGGCCATGCGTAAACGTGCGGGTTTGATGTTTATAACGGGCACCATCGGAATAATAATCGGTGGTCCTTTGGCAGTTTGGCTCACCGCAATGGTAGCACCACAGGTGGTAGCTGGGGCAGGGCCCGATGAGGTATGGCGCGGCCTGGGTACTTTGGCGGGCTCATGGATTGGTGGTGGTGCCAACCAGGTGGCATTACGCGAAATATTACAGCCTTCACCGACTTTGTTTTCTTCCATTATAGCCATTGATGTCTTTCTAGCGTACTTGTGGATGGCCTTTTTGCTGTACGGTGCCAATAAGGTTAAGGCTTTTGATCGTTTTTTTAAGGCCGATGGTTCTGATGTAAATGCGCTTATTGCACGCATGGATGCCAAAACTGCGACACATGCACGCATGCCGGAAACCAAAGACCTTATTATTATGCTGGCGCTGGCTTTTGCTGGTACAGGTTTAGCTACCTATATAGCTGAACCGATAGGTGCTTTTATCGGCCGTAATTACCCGAACCTGGAGCAGTTTTCTTTAAGCAGCCCTTTCTTTTGGATTATACTTATTGCGACTATTTTTGGCGTTATCCTTTCCTTTACTCCGGCGCGTAAACTTGAATATGCCGGGGCCTCGAAAATGGGCGCTGTATTGCTTTACATGCTTATTGTAACCATCGGCATGCAGATGGATATTACGGCAGTTTTCACCAACCCGGGTTTATTTGTTGTCGGTATTATCTGGATATCCTTCCATGCCTTACTGCTGTTGCTGGTAGGAAAAATCGCTAAGGTACCGTTCTTTTATTACGCTGTGGGCAGCATGGCTAATATCGGTGGGGTGGCATCTGCTTCGGTGGCTTCAGCGGCCTTTCATCCTGCCTTGATTTCGGTCGGTGTTATCCTGGCGGTATTTGGCTATGCTATAGGAACCTATGCAGGCTGGTTAACGGCCGTTCTTATGCAGTTGGTATCGCCAATATAGAGCGGTTGCTGCTGCTGCTGCTGCTGCTGCAGCAGCAGCTTAATTGCCAAAATTTGTAGGATCGCCTTTGCGGTAATGCTTGCGTTTATACGCTGTAATTTTAGGCTGTCCAGTATCGCTGATAATCGAGATATTCCCGTCGACCTCGAGCATAGCGAGTTTCACATCGCGGAAGTGCTCAATGCCATGTTCACGCATGGCTTCATGCAGCTCTTCATTGGTAATTCCGAGCTGCGCAAGTAGCGCAAAATCTAACTTCCCTTTGTGGATAAGGATATGTGGTTTATCGTTCAGCAGTTCTCGAAGTTTTTTGTTTTTATAGATTATATGTTTAATGATATAGTTCATTACAAATAAAATGGATGCGGCCAGTAATCCGCCCAATAGACTGCTATCGGAGCCTACCATAGCATTCTGTACGGCATTACTTATAAGTAATATGAGTACAATATCGGATGTGTTGAGCTGGGAAAGCTCTTTCTTTCCGGCAATACGTATAGCGATCAGCATAAAAATATATACGGATGCCGAACGAAAAACGATATCAAGCAGATCTGTCATTGGGTTTAGATTTAAAATCCTAAATTAGGTGTTATAATTGAAGAACAGTAAATTTTTAGCTACTTTTAAACCAAAGGTTAATATTATGACAGAAAATATTTTTTATAAAGGTCAGGTGCTGTGGGCACAGATTGATGCCAACCAGCACTTAAGGCACTCCGCTTATGCCGACTTCTGCGCGCAGGCGCGGACGAATATGTTGTTCAAAATGGGCCTTTCTATAGCTGATTTTGGGAAGTATAAAATTGGCCCTATATTATTCCGGGAAGAGCTTATTTATAAAAGAGAGATTCGTATTGACGAATTTATTCAAGTTGGGGTGGAACTCACAAAGTTTAACCCTAAAAATGGAAGGTTTTCTTTTCGACATTACGTTTATAAAGAAAACGGAGACCAGGCTGCCATTGTGCATGTCGACGGCGCTTGGCTAGACCTCGCCTCACGTAAATTAACCAACATTCCGCCGGAATGGGATGCTGTTATTCAAAATATCCCTAAATCCGACGATTACGAGGAAGTACATGCGTAACACCATTTTTTATGCATTCCTGCTAGGTTGCTTGGCGCTGTTGGGGTTTGCCCGCACGGGCAATGCACAGTTAATGCGGGCAAAGGAGCTGTTCACGAAAGCGGACTCGCTTCGCGGACAGCTTACATTTTTACGTAGCTGTTATGATGTAAAATATTACCACCTTGATATTCGGGTGGATATCCCTCATAAAGCTATTTCGGGTTCTAATCTTTTTGTGTTCGAAGCGGTAGAGGATTTCAACAAACTGCAATTTGACTTATTTGACAACCTCTCGGTTGATAGTGTAATATACCAGGGTAAGCTGCTGCCCTTTACCAGAACGTACAATGCTGTATTTGTGACATTTCCACGTGTTATTGAAAAGGGAAAGTTGGACTCCTTTACTGTTCATTATGCAGGGAGCCCGGTACAGGCCACCCGCGCCCCGTGGGATGGTGGCTTGGTCTGGAAAACCGATAAAAATGGGCTTCCTTTTGTTGCTACAGCTGTACAGGGGCTTGGCGCTAGTGCCTGGTGGCCCAATAAAGATCACCTCTCTGATGAGGCCGATAGCATGCTGATTTCTGTCGCCGTACCGAAAAACTTGATTAATGTATCCAATGGTAGGTTGGTGAAAACCGAAAACCTACCGGATGGCTTCACAAAATACCATTGGAAGGTGGTAAACCCGATAAACAATTATAATGTTGCTTTAAACATTGGCGACTACCTGCATTTTCAGGAGCGGTATAGGGGCGAAAAAGGACTTTTGGATATTGGGTATTATATCCTTCGTGAAAATAATAGCAAAAAAAATAAAAAACACCTGCGCAAAAATGTGACCCAGACCTTGGCGGCATTGGAACATTGGTTTGGCCCCTACCCTTTTTATGAGGATAGTTATAAAATTGTGGAAACACCGTACTTAGGCATGGAGCATCAAAGTGCCATTGCCTATGGTAACCGATTTATGAACGGTTACCTGGGTGCCGATCGCTCGCATACGGGATGGGGAAATAAATGGGACTTTATTGTGGTTCACGAATCTGGTCACGAATGGTTTGGAAATAATATAACAGCCAAAGATGTTGCCGATATGTGGATACACGAAAGTTTTACGACCTATTCGGAGGCGTTGTTTATTGATTACCATTTTGGTAAAGAGGCTGGCAATGCGTATTTGTATGGCTTACGTGCGGGGATATTAAACGATTCGCCGATGCAGGGGCCTTTTGATGTCAATAAAGAGGGTTCGGTAGATATGTATATTAAGGGTAGTATCCTGCATCATATGATTCGTACCATGCTGGACAACGACATGCAGTGGCGAAATGTTCTGCGCGGCCTAAACAAGAAATTTTATCACCAGCAGGTTGATTATGCAGCTATATTAAACGAGATGTGTGCGTCGACTGGAATTAACCTGCGCCCTATATTTGCCCAGTATATTCAACATCGCGACATCCCGAAACTGGAGGTTAAGGAAGGGGAAAACGGAGGGGTAATGGCGCGATGGATTGCGGATGTACCGAATTTCAGTATGCCTATACACTTAGGCATTAAGGGCCAGAACCTGCAACGCGTAAACCTCACGGCAGCATTTTCTCAAGTGCCGATTGCTGGTTTATCCACACAAAATTTACAGGTCGATACCTTGAATTATTTTATCGACCTTCGTGTACAATAAAAGGGATATTTCATGCGTTTTAAAGAATGGGCTCAGAGCGAAAATTTCTATAAATTGCGTGTATTTTTTTTCGTTTTCTAACCTATCTTAATCGATTTTTTTCAGTAGGTTTGCATTAAATTTTAAAACAGAATTAGGACGCACTTAAATGGGGTTATTTAATTGGTTTACGCAAGAAGTTGCGATTGACTTGGGTACAGCAAATACCTTAATTATCTATAATGACAAAGTAGTAGTTGATGAACCTTCTATTGTTGCATTTGACCGCACGACCAACAAGGTTATTGCTATTGGTAGACAGGCTATGCAGATGGAGGGTAAAACGCACGACAATATAAAAACAGTAAGGCCTTTACGCGATGGTGTTATTGCTGATTTTACAGCTGCTGAGCATCTTATCCGCGGTATGGTAAAGTTAGTGAGCAACGGTAAATCGTGGTTCTTCCCTTCTTTACGTATGGTAGTTTGTATTCCTTCGGGCATTACCGAAGTGGAAAAACGTGCCGTACGCGACTCGGCAGAGATTGCGGGTGCTAAAGAGGTTTACTTAATCCATGAGCCTATGGCTGCTGCAGTAGGTATTGGTATTGATGTGGAAGAACCGGTGGGTAATATGATTATCGATATTGGTGGTGGTACAACAGAAATTGCAGTTATTGCGCTGTCTGGAATTGTATGCGATCAATCTATCCGTGTAGCGGGAGATAATTTCGACTCGGATATTGTGCAGTACATCCGTCGCCAGCATAATATTATGATTGGAGACCGTACCGCAGAAAAAATTAAAATTGAAGTGGGCGCGGCATTGCCAGAGCTTACCGATCCGCCAGCAGATTTTGCCGTTCAGGGTAGGGATTTAATGACGGGTATTCCAAAACAGATCACCGTTTCGTATACCGAAATTGCACACTGTTTGGATAAGTCTATTTCGAAAATTGAAGAAGCGATTTTGAAAGCCTTGGAGATTACACCGCCAGAGCTTTCTGCAGATATTTACCAAACGGGTATTTACCTTACCGGTGGTGGCGCTTTACTACGTGGATTGGATAAACGTATTCAAGCGAAAACAAAACTTCCGGTGCATGTTGCCGAGGATCCACTACGTGCGGTTGTTCGCGGTACAGGTATTGCCTTGAAAAATATTGGAAGATTTAAGTTCTTAATGCAGTAATACCTTTTTAATATAGGTCATATTAAAGTTGTACGCGATATAGAACTCCAAAGTATTCTATATCGCGTATTTATTAACACTCTAAACATAATTGCAGTAAATGAAAAACCTTTGGCTCTTTCTGGTAAGATACAATGCCTTCTTCTGGTTTGTGCTGTTTTTCGGTTTTTCGATTTTCCTTGTTGTCCAAAACAACAATTACCAACGCTCTGCTTTTGTAAACTCGTCGAATGTGGTGGTTGGTTATTTTTATGAAAAAGTGAATGCCTGGAAAACTTTCTTACAACTTAGCATTACCAATGAACAGCTCGCGCAGGAAAATGCTTTATTACGGGCGCAGCTGCTGGAGCAGCATACTGAACCGGAAGTATTAAGCCCTATTCAAGTTGCGGATAGCAGTACCCTATCCCGGTATGAGTTTATTGTGGCCAATGTTGTAAACAACAGTATTCATCAAAAGAGCAACTTTATAACCCTGAATAAAGGGTCTGAAGATGGAATAGAGCCTGACATGGGCGTTATTACATCCAATGGTATCATAGGAACGGTATTAAATGTGTCCAAGCATTTCAGCACCGTGAAATCACTGCTTCACCCCGACACCAAGATATCGGTTAGTTTAAACAACTCCCAGGTGTTTGGCTCCTTGGTATGGGGTAATAATACAGACTCGCGCTTTGCCATGGTCCGCGATATCCCTAACCATGTTAAGGTGCATATTGGCGAGCCGGTATTTACATCGGGCTATTCGACCAAATTCCCTAAGGGTATAAAAGTAGGTCATATTTTGGAAACTGATATTACCTCGGGCGACAGCTTTAAGGATATCCGTATTCTATTAACGACAAACTTTGCCAATTTAAACTTTGTGTATATTGTAAAAGATAAACAGGCCAAAGAAAAAATTGAACTTGAATCCTTGAATAAAGATAATGGCTAAGATAGTAATCTATAACATCCTTCGTTTTGTCGTACTGCTGGTATTACAAATCGCCGTTTTAAAAAATATAGGCTATTACAATATTGTTGCGCCATTTCCATATATTTTAATTATCTTGTTGCTTCCAATAGGCTTTCCAAATATTTTGCTTTATAGTTTAGCTTTATTGACGGGCTTGTCTATTGATGCGTTTTACGATAGCTTGGGCGTACATGCTGCGGCATGTGTGGCCATGGCATTTTTTAGGATATTTTTCCAAAATATTACCTTAGAAGTGGATGAAAAACAGTCCATGGATACCCCAAATTGGGGAAACCAGGGTTTTAAATGGTTTGCGACGTATATTGTACTATCGACCATAATTCACCACTTGGTATTATTTTTATTGGAGACGTTTTCTTTCAGCAATATTCTACAAACCTTGTCGAGCGCTTTATTAAGTAGTCTATTTACCATAGTTTTAATTTTCCTTTTCAGCCTACTGACCTATAGAGGAAAAAAACGCTTCGTTAACTAAAGAGTTATATGAACAGTTTTTTTGAAAGAAAGTATGTAATCCAAGGGATTTTCATCGCTATAGCGTTGATTATTATTTCCCGATTGGCGTATATCCAACTGATAGATGATTCTTATTTATTATCGGCAAACAATAATGTTCTCCGCAAGGTGGTAGTTTATCCGGCACGGGGGGTGGTGTTAGACCGTAATGGTAAGGTCTTGGTGCAGAATGAACCTGTCTATGATTTATTGGTAACACCTAAAGAGGTTAAAAACATCGATACAGCATTGTTATGCCAGCTTATAAATATCGATAAGCAGGGTTTTATTACGCGAATGGAGAAGGCCCGTGCGCACTCCCCTTTCCGTGCTTCAACGTTTGAAAAACTTATCCCTCCTGATATTTATGCCCGTTTTCAGGAGCATCAGGATAAATTTCGTGGCTTTTATGTGCAATTGCGTACGATTAGAAATTATCCGGATAGTATTGCTGCACAATTTCTCGGCTATATCCAGGAGGTAAACGACCGCGACATCGAGCGCTCCAAAGGGTTTTACCGCATGGGCGACTATATTGGTGCCTCGGGTGTGGAACGCTCTTATGAGGATCTTATCCGCGGAAAACGCGGTGTTAAAAATCAAATGGTCGATGCCTTAAACCGTCCGAAAGGTATATTTATGGACGGCAAATACGATACCCTTGCTGTTTCTGGTGATGGCTTGGTTTCCTCGCTGGATAAGGACTTGCAGGTATTAGCCGAGAAGTTAATGAAAAATAAACTGGGTTCGGTTGTCGCCATTGAACCGGCTACCGGCGAAGTGCTTACCTATGTGAGCAGCCCCAGCTATAACCCCAATATGATGGTTGGCCGTGACCGTGGCAACAATTACATGAAGCTGCTTAACGACCCCCTACGCCCTTTGTTTAATCGCCCTATACAGGCTTCCTACCCACCAGGGTCGGTATTTAAGGTTGTTGCCGCATTGACCGCGCAGGAGGCGGGGGTAATTACATCGCAGACCATATTTAATTGCCCGGGTGGCTACCGTTATGGTGGCGGGCGTGCAATTATGCGTTGTACACACGTGGATGGCCCTACAGACCTTATAAAATCTATACAGAAATCCTGCAATACGTACTATGGTTATGTTTATGCGCGGATGATTGATTCGCGCGGTATGTCGGGACCAAAAGCTTATGGTTTATGGCGCGACGGACTGATGAAGTTTGGCCTTGGCCATAAACTGGGTATCGATCTTCCGGGAGAAAAAGGGGGGAATATTCCTACACCGGAATATTATACCAAACGCTTTGGCAATGAAACCTGGCGCTCGAGTTATAACATCTCCTTATCCATTGGCCAGGGGGAGCTTGGCATTACGCCCCTACAGATGGCGAATATTATGGCTATTGTTGCCAATAGAGGCCATTATTACCGACCTCACTTGGTGAAAGGTATTGGCGACAAAAAAATGGTGCGTGAAGAGTATACCGAAAAGATTTATGCTGGTGTAGACCCTAAATATTACGAGCCTGTAATCGAAGGGATGAGCCGCGCCGTGAATGTATCCGGTGGTACCGGTTACTCCGTACGCATCAATGGCATTGAGATGTGCGGTAAAACGGGTACCGTGCAAAATCCACACGGCGAAAACCACGCTGTATTTTTTGCCTTTGCCCCTCGGGTAAACCCGAAGATTGCTATCGCAGTATTTGTGGAAAATGCCGGTTATGGCGGCACCTGGGCCGGCCCTATTGCCAGTATGTTGGTCGAAAAATATATTACCGATACCATTACGCTTCCTAAACACCTTCAGGATCGTATTATGAATGCGAATCTGGAGCCCAAAATCATAAAGAAAGCGGTTCCTGCAAAAAAGGAAAATATCCAAAATACGAAAGACAGCGTAAAACAAAACAACAGGCAAGCCACAAACACGAAAAATACCGCATTAATAGTACAGCATAGTCAAGTAAGAAGAAACCATGAATAATTTAAACAACAAAAGCTTCTTTGGCCGTATCGACTGGTTAACAATCTTTCTATGGTTATCTTTATGTATTATCGGATGGTTTAATATCCATGCGGCAGTTTTCGACCCTAACCATGCGAGCATCTTTAACCTGGATACCAACTACGGTAAACAATCGATTTATATTTTTACGGCTTTCATTATCGGTATTTGTATACTAATCATAGATCAGCGTTTTTTTATATCCATGTCGCCTATTATTTATGGCGTTGTGGTGCTGCTGTTGGTGGCCGTGTTGGTTGTAGGCCGAAACGTAGGTGGTAACCAGGCGTGGATTCCTTTGGGAAGCTTTCGCTTGCAACCTTCGGAGTTTGGAAAGCTGGCCACCTGCTTGTTACTGGCCACTTACCTGAATACACAAACCAATAAAACACCGAATCTGCAAAGCCTTGCTATTGGTGCTTCTATTGTATTATTTCCGGTGATGTTGGTTATGCTGCAGCCGGATACAGGATCGGCATTAGCCTTTTTCTCGTTAATATTTGTGTTTTACCGCGAGGGATATTTAAGCACCCAGTTTTTGATCTTGGGGGCTTTAGCCATTTTACTCTTTGTGCTTGCCCTGCTGGTGCCCAACCAATGGATATTAATCGGTATTGTGGCCGTGATTTGTGGATTTGCCATTTTTCTATTCCGCAAAAAACAGAAGTATATTATTAACATCGCTATCTTCTTTGTCGCTTCCGCAGCTTACATTTCGGTAGTTGACTTTGCTTATGATAATATTTTACAACAACACCAACGTAACCGGATTGATATTATCTTAGGGAAAATGGACGACCCCAAGGGACAGGGGTATAATTTAAATCAATCGAAAATCGCTATCGGCTCTGGGCAGCTTTTCGGTAAAGGCTATCTGCAGGGTACACAAACAAAATATAATTTCGTGCCTGAACAAAGTACAGACTTTATCTTCTGTACCATTGGTGAAGAATGGGGTTTTGTAGGCTCTGTAACCTTAATAGCCTTATATATTGTATTACTGCTGCGCATTGTACACCTGGCCGAGCGGCAGCGGACAACCTTTGCCCGCACTTATGCTTATGGTGTAGCGTCGATTCTATTTTTCCACTTTTTTATTAATATCGGTATGACCATAGGTATCGTTCCGGTAATTGGTATTCCACTACCCTTTATTAGCTATGGGGGTTCTTCCCTATGGAGTTTTACGATTCTATTGTTTATCCTCCTTCGTTTTGACTCGGCCCGCAAAGGCCTATCGCCAAACTAAATCTTGGCCATAATTTTTTGTATCGCTTGGTCAATAACTTCGGTAGGGTTTGCACAGAACTCATCCATCACGCGGGAGGCTAGAATAACATTAATGGAAATCGCATGGTGCCCAAACATATTGGAAAGCGCATAAATCCCGGCTGTTTCCATCTCTAAATTTGTTATCTGCCGTTCCTCGACGATAAAATTCTGTGCTCGCTGTATTAAATCGGGGTAAACATTATGCGAACGCACACAGCGCCCTTGTGGCCCGTAAAATCCAGGAGCAGTCATGGTAATACCTTTAGGTAAATCGGAAGCAAATTGTGCTAAAAGCTTTTCGCTAGCCCGACCAACATAGGGCTTGAAGGATAAGCTGGAAAACTGCAGCTCAATAGCGGCTTTCAAACGCGATTCCATTGGGCTGTATGGCTTGACATAATACTGCATTAACGCATCGAAACCAATTGCATAATCGCTAGCCAGTACGGTTCCGATGCTGAGGTTTCCACGTATAGACCCGGAAGTTCCTATACGAATTATAGCGAGCGATTTAAGCTCTTCCTTCAGGGTTTTGGTTTCAAAATCTACATTGACCAAAGCGTCCACTTCATTCAAGACAATGTCGATATTGTCTGTCCCGATTCCTGTAGAAATAACGGAAATCCTTTTATTACGCAGTCGCCCAGTATGGGTTATAAATTCGCGTTTACCTTTTTTTAATTCAATAACATCAAAATATTGCGACACCATAGCGACACGATCAGGGTCGCCAACAAAAATAATGGTGTCACCAATATCTCCTGGAAGGAGATTCAAATGGTAGATACTACCATCGGCGTTTAGTATTAATTCAGAATCTGCAATCATAACGTGTTAATATAGGAGACCTGCACATCCTCCAGCTGGCTTAACTTGCCTACCACGGCTTCCACCTGAAGTTGTCGCATTTCTACTACTAGAACACAATTATTGTCAAAATGTTGTTCCAACACGGAAATATTTTCATCTTTTACGATCCGCATTACTGCGTTCATCTGTAAATATTCAAATTGCACCCTATACACATCATTCACCGTACGTTCGACAATAGAGGCTTCATCTAAACATGCCTGGGTAGCACTTTTATAGGCATTTATCAATCCAGGAACCCCCAGTAGCGTTCCTCCGAAATAACGCACCACAACCACCAAAATATTGGTAACATTTTTCGATAAGAGCACATTGAGTATAGGCCTTCCCGCGGTACCTGACGGCTCTCCATCGTCGTTAACCCGGAAAACGGCACGGTCGGGTGTTAAACGGTAAGCCCAACAATGATGGCGAGCCTTTGGATGCAATGCCTTCAGTTCGGCAATGATATCCTTCAATTTAGCCTCGTCTTTAAACGGATAGGCATACGCCACAAACTTACTTCCTTTATCCCTGAATATACCTTCAGCGGGTTGTTCAAGGGTTAAATACGTATCTTCAAATAAACTCATATTAAGAAATTAAAACCCTGCAATCCATGGCAGACTACCGCCAAAGATATTGATTATGATTCTCATTTCTGTAACCTGTCGGCTTTGATAAACGTATCTTCTCTACCTATTCCTTTGGATTAGCTATGGGCTAAGGTATTATCCTATTCGTAAGGCTATAGCTTAGAAACCTAGAACATAGAATACCAGGTAAAAAAAACGGTTATAGATACTTATATTTCCGGAGTCGCGCTATTTTCAAACTTTAATTTAAGGATTTTAATACCTTTTAGCGTTTGGTTTTCGGGTAAAACCTACGCCAACAGCCACAATTATCATAGAATTATCAAAAAATAGAGTAAATATTAAGCTTTTTTTAAGCTTATTTTTTAACCTAAAAATAAGCTTATTTATAGGTTAAAAATGGTCATAAAAATATGCTAAAATAATTAAATATTAAAAATACAAAAACCTATTAATCAAATTATTAAGAAAAAACAATGTGAATAAATAAGCAAAACCTAACACAAAAAACACCTAAAAAATATAAACAAAACAGGCTTAAAAAAGCATTTTTTAAGGCAAAAAAAACAGTAAAAAAACATTTTTTTTAAAACTTTTTTGAAAAAATATTTTGATTTAATAGTTCTATCGTTTACTTTTGAACCATCAAAACAGAGACATGAATAACTTTGCTACATATAACTATTTTTACTTCTTTTATTTTACCAATAAAAGCCGGGACTAGTATGTATTTAGCATATAGATAAAGAAATTTAGAAAGTCCCGCGTTTAACTCGGGACTTTTTTTTTGACCATAACGCAGCTATGAAAACAAAAATTGCAATTCAAGGTGTTAAAGCCTCTTTTCATGAGGAAGCAGCATTCAAATATTTCGGTGAAGATATCGAAACTATTGAATGTGGATCTTTTAAGCAAACCTGTGAAATGTTGAAAATGGGTAAAGCGGACTATGTGGTAATGGCGATAGAAAATTCCATTGCTGGAAGCATCTTGCCCAACTACAATTTACTACGTGACTACCGTTTTCATATTATTGGTGAGGTGCACTTAAATATTCAGCAAAATTTACTGGCATTGCCGGGGGTTAAAATTTCGGATATTTTAACCGTTGAATCGCACCCTATTGCCATCCGTCAATGTGACGAATTTTTGGGCGAGTATCCAAACTGGACCATTAAGGAGGGTATGGACACTGCCGGCTGTGCTAAACGTATTAAAGATGAGCAGCTTAAAACGACCGCTGCCATAGCTTCGGAGTTCGCTGCAAAAATTTATGGGTTAAATATTCTAGAAAAACGTATTGAAACACATAAAAAAAATGCCACTCGTTTTTTAATTCTCTCCAACGATATTGTTGAGCAAAAGAGCGCCAATAAGGCTTCTTTGTCTTTCCAAACAGGAAATGCGGTGGGTTCTTTAGCCGCCGTATTGCAGTGCTTTGCAGAGCAGCATGTCAACCTCAGCAAAATACAATCGATGCCGGTTGTGGGCCGCCGTAATGAATACGATTTTTATGTGGATGTAGAATGGAAAAAACAATCGGATTTTGATGCCGCCATTCGTAAAGTACTTAAACATACGGTAAATTTCAGTATCATGGGTGAGTATATCAAAAACGAAAAAGTATAATTTAATAAGACAGGTAAATATAATTTTTGAAAAAATAAAAAAACTATAATAAAATGAAACATTCTTTAGACATCCTTCCCCTAAGTTCATGGATTGACACTGGCGACAAACCTTTGGTAATCGCGGGCCCTTGTAGTGCAGAAACCGAAGAGCAACTGGTATCGACAGCACACTTGTTGGCGAATACGGGTAAAGTTAATGTATTACGTGCGGGTATCTGGAAACCGCGTACTCGCCCAGGCGAATTTGAGGGTATTGGTAGTATTGGATTAGAATGGTTAAAAAGAGCTAAAGCGGAAACTGGTTTGTTAACTGCCACAGAAGTTGCCACAGCGAAACACGTGGAAGAGGCTTTAGCTGCTGGTGTGGATGTTTTATGGGTAGGTGCACGCTCTACAGCAAACCCTTTTACCGTACAGGAAATTGCAGATGCTTTAAAGGGTGTTGATGTTCCTGTATTTGTTAAAAACCCGGTAAACCCGGATCTTTCCTTATGGATTGGTGCCTTGGAGCGTATTAATGGTGCGGGCATCAAAAAATTAGGCGCTATTCACCGTGGTTTCTCCTCGTTCGAGAAAACAGCATTCCGTAATGAGCCGATGTGGGACATCGCTATTCAGTTAAAAACTATTGCTCCTGAGCTTCCTATTATCAACGACCCTAGCCATATTTGTGGAAACCGTGAGTTGATTCCTTACATCACACAAAAGGCGATGGATATGGATATGCAGGGTTTAATTATCGAATCGCACATCGATCCATCGGTAGCGTGGACAGATGCGAAACAACAGGTTACTCCTGCCGCATTGGCCGAATTATTAGATAATGTTGCGGTGCGTAAAGCTGGATCTAACAACCCGGTATTTGAAGATAAATTAGCGGAATTACGTCAGCAGATTGATAAATTAGACGATCAAATTTTAAAACAAATTGGCGACCGTATGAAAATTGCGGAGAAAATTGGGGAATACAAAAGAGATAACAACGTTACAATCTTACAGGTGTCACGCTGGGATGAAATCGTTCAGAAACGTGTTCAATTGGCGAAAGCATTGAATATCTCGGAAGATTTTGCTGTTAAATATTTAGAGCTTTTGCATAACGAATCTATTCGTAAGCAAAATGAAATTATGAACAGCAAAGCAAACGCGGAGGCATAATGGGGCATGCTAGCATAACGCTCTCTCATGCAACAAAACAGGTAAATGGCACGGTACAGCTCACGGGTTCTAAATCCGAGAGCAACCGCGCTCTTATTATCCAGGCGCTTAGCAAGGGAAAGGTGCAGATAAAGAACCTTTCGAGTGCCGACGACACGGTATTGTTAACGGCAGCCTTACAACAAGCACACGCTGCTGGCGAGAACGTAAAGACAATTGATATTGGCCCTGCAGGAACGGCCATGCGTTTCATGACTTCTTACTTGAATTTGTGTACGGGGCAGTTTGTATTAACGGGTAGTGCGCGTATGCAACAACGCCCGATAGGGATATTGGTAGATGCTTTGCAACATATGGGTGCTTCCATAGCCTATAAAAACCAACCGGGCTACCCTCCGTTACATATCCAAGGTCCGTTTCAACAGGCAAACCCTGAGGTAGCGATAAAGGGCGATATCAGTAGCCAATATATCTCCTCCCTTCTACTGGTTGCTTCGGCAACGGAACAGGGCTTATCTTTAAAAATTGAGGGCGAATTGACATCGCGGCCGTATGTGACTATGACTTTAAATATGCTTGCCGAAGCGGGTATACAGCATACTTGGGAAGGGAATACCATACAGATAAAACCCCAAGCTGCACAAGAAAGCACAATTTATATCGAGCCGGATTGGTCTGCTGCTTCGTACTGGTATGCGATGGTGGCTCTTTCAAATGCTGGAGAGGTACGCTTACCGGGCTTAAAACGTAATAGTTTACAAGGCGACCGGGAAATTGCAGATATTATGACGCACTTTGGTGTGAACACTACGTTTGAGGATGAGGGTATTCTGCTTCAGAAAACTACCATTACTTCGGATAAGCAGTTGTTCGACTTTAAGGAGTGCCCCGATTTAGCACAAACGGTAGTGGTGGTTGCTTCGGCATTGAAACGTGATGTTTCCTTTACGGGCTTAGAGACGTTAAAGATTAAGGAGACCGATCGTATTGCTGCACTACAAAATGAAATTGCAAAATACGGCGCAAAACTTATTGCGGATGGGGAAACCTACCATTTAAAAACGGCCGATGTTAAAGAACCGGCATCATTGGATATTCATACCTATGAAGACCATAGAATGGCGATGGCATTTGCGCCTTTAGCTTTGGTATTTAATGCCGTAAACATCCACGAACCTCAGGTGGTTGAAAAATCATACCCTAGTTATTGGGAAGACCTCTCGAAGTTAGGTTTTTCGATTAAATAGTCTATATTTATGGAAATCGTCTATATATTTTACGAAAATGTATAGACGATTTAATATATTTACCGAACTTAATAAATTATGGCAGGAAATTCTTTTGGAGATATTTTTAAAATTACAACGTTTGGCGAATCGCATGGTTCTGCAATCGGTGTTATTTTAGATGGATGTCCTCCTAATATTGAAATAGATGAAGCATTTATCCAATCGGAATTGGATAAAAGAAAACCAGGTCAATCGAAGATTACCACACAACGAAAAGAAAGCGATACGGCACAGCTGCTATCCGGGGTCTTTGAAGGTAAATCTACGGGTACACCGATCGCGATTGTTATCCCTAACGAAGATCAACGCTCGAAAGACTACTCCCATATCATGGATAAGTTTAGGCCTTCTCATGCTGACTTTACGTATCAGATGAAATATGGTATTCGTGATTATAGAGGCGGAGGTCGCTCGTCGGCACGTGAAACTGCTGCGCGCGTCGCGGCTGGTGCTATTGCAAAACTTTTCTTAAAACAACAGGGCATCGAGGTATTTGCCCATGTTTCCGGCGTAGGAACAATCGAGGCGCCAAATGTGGATACCACGGATCTTTCGGCCCTCCTTAGCCTACGTGAAGCGAACATAGTACGCTGTGCCGATCCGGCAACGGCTCATCAAATGGAAGAGTTTATTCAGGTTATCAAAAAAGATGGCGACACGGTGGGGGGAAGAATTTCAGCCGTTATACGTAATGTACCTGTCGGTCTTGGTGAACCGGTGTTTGATAAACTTCATGCCGACCTGGGCAAAGCTATGCTGGGGATTAATGCCGTGCATGGATTTGAATATGGCTCTGGATTTGAGGGCTCTACCTTAAAGGGGTCTGAGCATAATGATATCTTTGATAAAAACGGTGATAAGGTGGTTACACATACTAACTTTTCAGGGGGTATACAAGGCGGTATATCCAATGGAATGGATATAACCTTCAAAGTTGCTTTTAAGCCGGTGGCGACTATTATGCGCGATCAGCCTACCTTGGATACCGACGGACAGGAAACGACAATTTCGGGCAAAGGCCGCCATGATCCTTGTGTCGTACCACGTGCTGTTATTATCGTTGAGGCGATGGCGGCATTGGTGATAGCTGACCAACTTTTAAAACAAAATGCTTATGCTAATGTCAGATAATAATTCTACATATATTTTAGCATGCGATATCGGAGGTACTCATATTACCTCCGCTATCGTTCATACACGAACTTGGGAAATTCTTTCGGATACAATCTCACGTAATGTTGTTAACTCTAACTCAGATGCTAAATCGATTTTATTGAGTTGGACCGCCAATATTCTGGCATGCCAGAAAAAATTTGGCCAACCTATTTCAAATATAGGTATTGCTATGCCAGGGCCTTTCGATTATGAACAGGGAATCTCGCTGATGCAGGGGCAGAATAAGTATGATGCGCTGTATAAAATGAATACCAGCAAGGCATTGCAGGAGAATTTGTCGAATGCACAGCTGAATATCCGCTATATTAACGATGCCGCAGCTTACCTGCAAGGTGAGGTTTTTGGACAACAACGGGAGCATGAATCGCGTATACTTGGTATTACATTAGGTACAGGTTTAGGCAGCTCGGTACGTAGCTATGGAGAAAAGGCCTTTGATGCCGACCTTTGGAAAGCGCCTTACCGCAATGGGATCTTTGAAGAACACCTGGCGACACGCTGGTTTACGGAGCGCTTTAAAGCGCTTACGAATATTGAAAAAGAGGGATTTAAAGAAATTCTGACAGATTATAGTGATTTACCCGAATTTCAGCAGCTTATAGTGGAGTACCGTGATAACCTTTACGATTTCCTCCGGTATTTCAGCAGCTTGCACCAAAGTTCCAAATTTATACTGGGCGGCAACATCGCTAAAGCTTGGCCTATTATTGGCAATAGCGAGCGCTTTAATGATTTTGAAATTAGCGTGGGTATATTTGAAGAAAAAGCAGCTTTAATTGGTGCTGCTTCCTTATTTGAATAAAGGCTGATAAAAGCCTCCCCTAGTTTAGCGGTATATTAAAACTATAGTTTCGCCTGTATTTCGAAAACCTTACGCTTTACAGCTTAACAAAAAAAATGTTGAGCTGTAAAGCGTATAGGGCTTAAGCATCCAGCAAGGGAGGGTATTGTTGCGGTGCAACCTCGTTCATAATAGCATAAACAGACTCTACAACATCATCGACCGAAGGCTTGGTAAAATAATCGCCATCCGAACCATAAGGAGGTCTATGTGCTTTTGCCGACAAGGTTCTTGGTTGCCCATCAAGGTAGAAATAGCCTTGCTGAACTTCCAGGATTTGCTGCAGGATAAAGGCTGAAGCACCTCCCGGTACATCCTCATCTACCACCAATAGACGGCTTGTTTTCTGTAGCGATTGGGCACAAATTTGTGTCCGATCAAATGGCTGCAGACATTGCGCATCAATAATTTCTATGGATATTCCAATTTTCTCCAGCTCCAATGCCGCTTCTTGAACTATGCGTAGGGTGGAACCATAGGATACTACGGTAACATCTTTTCCGTCGCGAATCTTTTCGGCAATGCCTAATGGCACCTTAAACTCGCCAATATTGCGCGGCATCTTCTCCTTCAGACGGTAGCCGTTAAGGCATTCTACAACCACTGCAGGATCATCCGACTGTAATAAGGTATTGTACATGCCGGCAGCCTGCGTCATATTTCTAGGCACACAAATATGTACGCCGCGTAGCGATGCCAGTAAAACCGTCATCGGCGATCCCGAGTGCCATATCCCCTCGAGCCGGTGGCCGCGGGTACGTATAATTAATGGAGCCTTCTGCTGCCCTTTCGTACGGTAACTCAAGGACGCAAGGTCGTCGCTTAATACGGGTAATGCATAAATCAGGTAATCCAAGTACTGAATTTCAGCAATAGGTCGTAATCCTCGAACCGCTAAACCTATGCCCTTTCCGATAATTGTAGACTCGCGAATACCGGTATCGAAAATTCTTAATTCGCCATATTTATCTTGTAAACCTGCAAAACCCTGGTTGACATCACCAATTTTCCCAACATCTTCCCCAAAGGCCACCAAACGCGCATCGCGACTAAAATTCGCATCGAAGCAAGCATTCAGCACCTCACGACCATCAACAATCGGAGCATCGGCAGCATAATCGGCATCTACAACCGAAACCTGCAAGGGCGATCCTGCCGATTCAACATATAAATTCGAGTTATAGCGTTCTGCATTTACCTGTTGCTTTTGTTTATACCAGCTAAGCAACGCTTCCTTTGGCGAGGAGTTTACAAAACGTAGCTCACGCAATACCAGGCGCACCGTAGCATACACATCCTTTAATGTAGGCTCGGTATTACTCTGCAACAATTTTAGCGGCAGCTCTGCGGCATCTTCCTCCAGCGCCTTCAATAGCGTAATCCCCTCTTCAACCTCCTCCTGCATCATCCTTCTATAGTCTGTCCAGGCACGCTTCTGCTCGCTACGCACATAAGCCTTAGCCTGCTGTTCCATTTCTGCCAGCGCCGCTTCGGTGGCCATGCCAGACTCTAAAATCCAGGCGCGCATTTTGGTGTTGCAATCGTAGTCTACCTCCCATTGCAAGCGCTCGGGCGATTTATAACGCTCGTGCGAGCCCGAGGAGGAGTGCCCCTGCGGCTGCGTAACCTCTACCACATGCACAATACACGGAATATGCTGCTCACGTGCTAATTTCGCCGCCTGCTCATAGGCTTCACATAGTCCCGGATAATCCCAGCCTCTAACTTTAAAAATCTCGAAACCTGCCCCTTTATCATCGCGCTGAAAGCCTCGAAGTACTTCGGATATATCTCCCTTTGTGGTTTGCACACTATTGGGTACGGAAATACCATAGCCATCGTCCCAGATGGAGATCACTGCAGGCACTTGATGTACACCAATTGCATTTACGGCCTCCAGGAAAACCCCTTCCGAGGTTGCCGCATTACCTATAGTACAAAAAACAACCTCATTCCCTTCGTTAGAGAAGTAGCTTAAATACGCTAACTCCGGGTTATGTTTATATAATTTCGACGCCAAGCCCAAACCTACTGTACGCGACATTTGTCCGCCGGTTGTGGAGATATCCGAAAAGGAATTTTTCTGTGTCATTTGGTTCTTCCAGCTGCCATCAGGATTTACCTGATTTGTCGCAAAATGTGCTACCATCTGCCGTCCTGCCGAGGAGGTATCGGCCTTAACATCTGGCGTCGCATACAGTTGAGAGAAGAAGTGATATACATTGGTAATGCCTGTGGCAAAAGCAAAAGTCTGATCCCGATAATAGCCAGACCGCCAATCGCCATCTTTAAAGACCTTGGCCAAGGCCAACTGTGCCAGCTCTTTGCCGTCTCCAAATATTCCAAATTTAGCCTTCCCTGTTAACACTTCCTTACGGCCTATCAAACTCACGATACGACTTTGCACCGCTTGGGCATAGTCACTTAAAATAATTTCACGAAAGTCATCAAAACTCAATTTGGAATTGAACAAATATTCTGGCCCTTTAAATTGCGTATCTACCATTTATTATTCTCAGTTTTAACAAAAGTAACAAATTTAGTTTTTACAATATACTCAATAATTTATTATTATGGCTAAAATGCGTTATACATTAATTTTCTAATCTCTTTAAAATATACAGCTGAATTTGGTACATTTAACCCGAAAGAATTGTAAATATAAATAAATAGAACGTACGATTATGGATAATGATAGCACTGTAGGATTAGGAGATTTAGAAAAAACGGTATCTTTAAATGCGCTGGTGGAGGTTCCTTTTGCAGAAAGAGACCAAGAATGGGTAGCCAGCTTCTTGAGCAATATTGCAGATGCAAACTTAAAATTAGGTAACCCGGAGGTGGTAATAGCGAGTGATGGTTTTCCTTATGTACAAGTACAAACTGTAGCAACAAACGAGAACTTCCAGGCTTTTGTGATTAGCAAGCAGCTGCCTACCCTATTGCTTCAGGGTTTTGGTATCGTCGTAAATGCACAAAATGAACAGCCTGACTGGGTATTCACGTATGGCGATATTGTAAACTTTGAGCTCAACGATACTTTCTATAGTGAGGATCATCTCTTTTCGCAGCATAAAGAGAATGTCGTAATCGGCAACGATGAAAAAATATTAATCGGACAGCCATCGGATAGTATCTTGCCGAAATATCTACGCAATCAGCTGCGCGAATTCTTAAACCATGCGGGCATAAAAACGCCTAAAACCATGCTTATTGCGCGTAATTTCGAAGACGAGGCGGTGGTTAAGCAGGACCTTGTTTTTAACTTTACACCGGGACAATTTGCGAATGAACAAGCCTTCCAGCAGGTGGGCAACACGATAACCTGGTTCTTGCCGAGACATTATTCAATTTTATTTATCGACGAGATGGCGGTAGAAAATGGATTTCAACAGATCTAACTTAAATATAGAAAATAGCGTACTACCCCAAAAAGAGATATTGTGTTGACTAGTGTAAGGAATAATATGTATCCGTTTAATGTGAGAGTGTATGGCATCTTAACCAATGCCGACAATAAGGTTTTAATTACGGATGAAAGAACACAGAGTGTAGCCTTCACCAAATTTCCGGGTGGCGGACTAGAATACGGTGAGGGATTAATTGATGCCCTCAAAAGAGAATTTATGGAAGAGTGTAATCTGAAAATCGAGGTTGTAAAACATATATACACCACAGACTTCTATGAAAAATCCAGCTTCAACGAGAGTCAGATTTTGTCGGTTTATTACCAGGTTAAGGCCTTGGAACCGTTAGCCATGCCTATTAAAGACAAAGCATTTGACTTTGACCCTTATACGGGGAACGAGAAAGATGAGGTTTTCCGACTGGTAAATATAACAGAGCTTAAAAACGAACAGCTGACCTTTAAAACGGATCAGGTAGCCTGGCAAAGATTTTTAGCAGAATTTCCTGCACCTTAATATAATTCAAAAAAAAAATGCTGTTCAAAAAAAATGAACAGCATTTTTTGAAGGTATAATGTACACGATTTACTTAAAAAAATACGCCACTGCGGCTATGGCTACTCCACAAAGGATTATAAGCCATTTAAGACTAGACCCTTTACTGCCTTCATCACTTTTAAATCTATAATCGCGTTTATACTTATCCATATCCATAATTACCTCCTTTTTAATACAATGATGCGTAAAAATATACAATTCCACAAAAAATTATTCATGATGGTAGGGCTCTCCCCGCATAATACTGAAGGCTCTGTATACCTGTTCTACAAAAAATAACCGTACCATTTGATGCGAAAAGGTAAGTTTTGATAAACTGATTTTAAAGTTGGCACGTGCCATCACCGCCTCCGAAAAACCGTATGGACCGCCAATTAAAAAGACCATATGTTGCACACTGGCCAGCATCTTCTGCTCCAGGTAATTGGAAAATTCTACGGAACGAAATTCTTTACCATGCTCATCCAGCAGTACTAGAAAATCTTGATTCCCAATTTGCTTCAGAAACATCTCGCCTTCTTTTTCTTTCTGCTGCGCCTCGGACATATTTTTAACGTTTTTAATATCCGGAATAACAGTTATGGTAAACGTTACATAATGTTTTAATCGCTTCAGGTACTTATCAATTCCCTCTTGTATGTATTTATCGTCTGTTTTTCCAATACAGATTAAACTTATCTTCATGTTACAAAATTAGTACTTACCGGCGATAAATAAACATTTAAGATATGCACTATACCAGCAACAGTCGGACGACTTCCTTTGTATTAGCCTGACCGGGGTATTACGCTCCGGTTTTTCTACGGCCGCTGCAGCTCTGGTCGCCATACCATAGCGCAAAGTGAAGCCCCAGCAAGCAAGGCCGGAATAAGCGGCCTCCCATTGTATATTTCGCCTTACACAGGCGTCCATAAATACGGTAACACAGCTGGATAAGATGCGGATGAATAGGCCTATATGACCGCAATTTTGGTATACGCTAAACATAAAAATGTAGGTAGATAACCTGCAGCAATGGAGATAATACGACAAGCACTTACCTCAGTTTGGTTATTTTATAGGTACAGCGCAACGCACCCGAGATAATATGCTGTGTTCTGTCGACAAAAAATTTAGGCCCTAAAAGCTCCTGGAAGTTTTTTAACTCGGCTCTACAGAAGCCTTGACATTCGGTCGCGGCAGCACAAATCGGGCAATGGTTTTCCATAAAAAAATAACTGTTCCCCTCTTTCTTCCACTCGGCAAGATATCCCTCATCCGAACGAAGTGCGGTTAGCGTTATTAATTTCGCTTCCAAGGTTTTATCAGACGCCATTGCGTTAGCATACCGATCGTAAGTTTGCTTCTCGCGATCTGAAATCAATAAATTAAGCGCATTTTCACCTAACAAATTTTTCACCGATTGCAGGAGGTCTACTGTAATCTGTGCATGGGTATCCGGAAATTTAGACCTTCCCTTATCGGTAAGCATAAAATATGCTGTAGGCCGCCCTACCCCCTCTTTTTTAGCTTCAACAGCAATATAACCCTCATCGGAAAGTTTTACCAGATGCTGCCGAGCCCCCTCTTTGGTCATACCTAACTTTTCTGCTAGGTAGGCTAAAGTAACTTCTCCTTGCATCTTTATTTCCATTAAGATCCGATCGACGCTTTCTTTCTTCATAATTATACAACTGCAAACTTGTTTTATAAGGATTTACAAATATAAAAAAATCCGACGTTAACTGTTATGCTTTTAAATCGTTGGTATTACTACGTATAAAGGATAGGTTGGGAATTTATTAAAACAAGTAAAAACTTGTTTTATTAAATTCCTTTTTGTTCATTTGCAGTATAAATATTAAAAGCTATGTCACCATACATCTTACCCGCGCTTCCATATGCTTATGCTGCATTAGAGCCATTTATCGACACAGAAACGATGACAATTCACCACAGCAAGCACCACCAGGGCTATGTGGATAACCTGAACAAGGCTCTTATCGATACAGGGGCTGAACACCTGGATTTACTAACACTATTACAGCGTAGCAGCACCTTTAGTGCGACCCTGCGCAATAATGCTGGCGGACATTATAACCATAGCCTCTTCTGGGCCATCCTGTCGCCAGATGCGCAACACCTGCCTACCGGCGATTTAGCCATAGCCATTAAGGAGACCTTCGGAAGTGTAGACCAGCTAAAAGAAGACATTCAAAAAGCAGGGCTGGCGCAGTTTGGCTCAGGTTGGGCTTGGTTATATCTAAAAAAAGATGGCAGCTTAGCCGTTGGTGCTACCGCAAACCAAGACAATCCGCTTATGGATAATGCTCCTATTCAGGGATTCCCGATTCTCGCTGTTGATGTTTGGGAACATGCCTATTATTTAAAATACCAAAACAAACGTGCCGATTATTTACAGGCATTTTGGTCGGTTTTAAACTGGTCGGCAGTTGAGGCCTTGTATGCGGAAGCTAAACAGGTTAAACTAGGCGAATAGATAGGTTGTATATAAGAATAGAGCAGCAACCTGAGTTGCAGTAATTTCAAAACATTTTTACCCACAGCCATGAACGTAACACCTCTTAACAATAAGGTAGAAAATTCGGGAATTATAACCGTCGATATTTTGGAGTATAAACCCTTAGATACGGTTTTATTTCTCGATATTAAGGACTTCCTATATATGGGGCTTATTATTCGGGAAAAAGATTTTAAAGCCTTGGTCTCAAATTATGCCTGGGAAAAATTTAAAAATAAGCCTGTAGCCATAGGTTGTACCGCGGATACCATTATTCCGACTTGGGTTTTTATGATGCTGGCCGATAAACTACAACCGTATGCTACGGTGGTGGCCTTTACGACAACAGAAGACCTTACCCTGTGGTTGTGGCTCGACCATATAGCGGGTGCTGACTTTTCGGAATTACAGGACAAAAAGGTTGTCGTACGTGCGCATTTTAATATACACCCGTCTTTATACATTGCCCTTACCACAAAATTGAAACCCCTCGTAAAAACCTTAATGTACGGCGAAGCCGGAATGCCTAAGGTAATTTATAAAAAGTAAAAACATGAAAGTATTAATCTTCAACGGGGCATTAGACAGAAGAGCTGATGCCACATCCGAACGCATCAGCAACTTTTTAAGTACCCTACTCCAAGCCAATGCGGTGGAAACGGAAATCTTTAAAGTAACGGATTCCGGTATTCCCTTATTTGATCTTTCGCTAAGCAAAACCCCTATTGCTGTGGAACGCATGAACCAAATATTCCGGGATGCCGATGCCCATATCTGGCTGAGCCCTCTATACCACGGCAGCATGACCGGTGTTATGAAAAATTGTTTAGACTGGTTAGAATGCACTGCAAAATTGCCAAATCCTTACCTTAGTCATAAAAAAGTTGGACTTGTATGCTGGGGTGATGGCGTACAAGCGATGCAAGGTATAAATGCTATGGATGCCGTTGCTAAAGCCCTGCGGGCATGGACTCTACCTTTTAGCGTACCCATACAACGTGGCGATCTGTTTACCCCCGAGGGTACCCTAACGCAAAAATACCAGGAGCGCTTTACGCTACTTACCCAACTGTTATGGACTAAAATATAAGTGGGACAGGATAAAAATATAGAAGCATAAGGCTAACGCGGCAGCGTTAGCCTTGCTGTAGTACAGCTATAAAGGCCTTCACCTGCTCTTCCTCCGTTGCCCAAGACGTTATTAAACGGATGGCGGTATGCTCGGAATCGATTTCCTTCCATTCCAGAAACTGAAACTTCTCTTGCAATAACGCAATACATCGATTGGGTAAAATAGGGAAAATTTGGTTGGTTTCAGAATCGGTTAAAAAGCCATAGCCCTGCTCTGAAATAGCCTCCTTTAACAGCTGCGCCATCGCATTGGCGTGTGCAGCCAGTTTAAAATAGAGGGCATCTTCAAACAAGGCTAGAAACTGTATACCCAATAACCGACCTTTAGCCAACAGCGCTCCTTTCTGTTTTAAGATATAGTCGAAACCACGGGCAATATCTGGATTTGCAAAGACGATCGCCTCTCCCAATAGTGCCCCGTTTTTGGTACCCCCAATATAAAAAACATCCGTTAACGCATGTATATCCGCCATTGTAAGATCGTTGCTTGCCGCCATTAAAGCATGCCCTAACCGTGCGCCATCCATAAAAAGCAGTAAATCGTGCTTTCTGCAACAGCGATGTAAGGCCTCCAGCTCGGACTTGCGGTAATGGGTTCCTATTTCCGTTGAATTGGAGATATACACCAACCGTGGTTTTACCATATGAGGGCGCATAGCATACTGCTGTACAACCTGCTCTATAGCATCAGGATCCAACTTACCATCTGCTGTAGCTACCGTAAGCACCTTATGCCCTACCGCTTCTATGGCACCCGTTTCGTGCCTAACAATATGGCCTGTGTCCGCAGAAATCACCGCCTCGTAAGGGCGCAATACATGGGCGATAACCATAAGATTTGTCTGTGTGCCCCCAGAAGCAAAAAACAGAGATGCCTCTGAATTTCCTAATAGCCTATGCAACAACCTTTTGGCCTCCACCGAAAAAATATCGTCGCCATAGCCATTTTCCTGCTGTAAATTACGTGCTATCAACTTCTCTAAGACACGGGGGTGCGCACCCTCGGTGTAGTCATTTTTAAAACTATATCGCATTATATTACTTACTTTTGTATGGTGTAAACAAAGATAGTTAAATACAGGTTACAGCCTATAGGAAGCCCTTTACAAAGCAAAAAAAATGAATATTTACGATTTAATTATTAACGACAAAACGGTCGTAACCTTGGATGAAGTGTTTTTGGCACCGGAGAGTGCAACCGCCGTAAGTCAGCTGATCCGTGAACACAAACATATAGCTGCATTAACAGCCTACGGCCTACCTGTAAATACAAAGATTCTTTTGAAGGGACAGTCCGGATGCGGAAAAACAACTACGGCAAAGGCCATAGCGCAGGCGCTGGGCAAGCAGCTATTGATTTTAAATCTAAGCAATATTATCTGCTCCAGGATTGGCGAAACCTCCCAAAATATCAAACAACTGTTCGATAAAGCAGCACGTGAAAAATCCGTTTTGTTTCTAGACGAGTTTGATCAGATAGGCAAAGCCCGGGGAAATGACGACAAGGATGTCGGCGAGATGCGGCGTTTAGTAAATACACTCCTACAGTTAATCGATTATTTCCCGAAGGATGCTTTGTTAATATGTGCGACAAACCATGCCGAGATTATTGATACGGCCCTACTACGCAGATTTCAAGTTCACATAAACTTTCAGCTTCCCGATAAAGAAACACTAGACAGGTACTACGATCAACTGTTAAGACCGTTACCCGCGTCGTTACAACAATTTGAACGTAAATATAACCGATCCTTTGCCGAAGCCAGAGATTATGCCTTTACCCAGGCTAAAGGAATACTACTGCTCGAATTAGAACAAGCAGAATCCTAAAAAGTAAGGTTTTAAAAACCTTACTTTTTAAGATATCCTGAACAAGGCAGCCCGTTATTCCAAACAATTTAACCCTATCCGATGCCTCATACCTAATCGGCCGATTGCTTTTCCTGCTGCCGTTCATTTGTCGAGCGATCCTCCGCAACACCCGACTTCCAATACGAGTAGGCATACAACTCCTCTTTAGTCCAGTTTTTTTCCTGACGCAAATAAGAACGCAATGCCTTCACGGTATTGTACTCTGCAGCAACATAGGCAAAGCGATTTTCCAAAGGCAGGTCATAGGTCTTCACCAAATCTGCAAGCGTACTCCCCTCCTGTGGATTTGGATTAAACAGCCATTTAAAGGTCATATCCGCATTCGTTTGCAACTGCTGTACATCCTCCGCTGTTGCCACCTCAATACTACAGATCCCCGATGCCGTAGCGGGTAGATGCTCTAATATGGCTGCCAGCACCGGAATAGCTGTGGCATCCCCCACCAAAAGATAATTGTCGGCCGCAGCATACAACTCCGTTTTACCATCCTTCATTAGCAGCCCCAGCACGTCCCCCTCCGTTGCCGATAAAGCCCAAGCCGATGCTGGTCCCTCATCACCATGTACGGCAAAGTCAATCCATATTTCCTTTTTTTCCAGATCTATACCGCGGTGGGTATAGGTGCGTATTGCAGGCCTCAGATTTTCGGCAGGCTGTATCCAAACCTCTTTTTCACTATCGAAAGTTGGAAAATGAATCTCTTGTAAACCTCGCGGAGGGATCAAAATTTTATTATTTACCCCCACCGTAGTATTGGAAAAGCGAGCTATATTAGGTCCAGTAAGAAAAATGCGAATATAATGTGGCGTAATTTGTTCCTTCCGAACAACCGTCATAACCTCTTGTATAATGCTTAATTTTGAATTTGCCATGATATCACTTGAATTATTTAGAATGCTTCTAAATTAAGAAATAAAAACAAAGGCACCAAGTAAATCTAATCTAACAAAAATTGTAGGGCCCTAAAACCAACCGCTAAAAGTACAGGCCCCTCTATAATCGAAATACAGGTTACAACCAGACACAAAATTAGGCATCACCGTATTTTTCCCTTCTTAATGAAAAAAAAATGTAATCTTTACGGGTTCCCGTTTTAAATACCTAAATAGGGTACCTATCTTTAGACTATAACGCCTGTTAATACAATGTTATTCATTATTTGGTAGATAATGATTGGTTATTTGCCGCCTCTTAATCCCCAAGAGGCGGCATTTATTTTTCCTGAAAATCAAGAAAAATAGGCCAAAAAAAAATCTGACCCCTAAACAATTAAAGTTGGCAATGTTAAAATATGCATAGAAAGATCTGATTATATAGGGATTTTAATTTCGGCTTAAGCCCAATAAAAAAAGCGGCACAAAAAATATTTTTCACGTAAACGAGAAATTTACGGTTTCCCGTTTTTTTTGTTCGAACCTGTTATTTAACTTTATCCTACGTTTGTTAATGTTATATTATTATTTCTCTGGGTGATAATATTTAGGTTAGAAGCCGCCTAAGGTTCAATAGGCGGCTTTATTTTTTTTATAAATTTCGCAATAAATAGCTAGAAATGGAACAACAAGAGAACTTCTATTTCGCCCTCGTCCTTGGTACCTAACTAAAAAAGTGACAATTGAATTTCCTGGGTATTAGTATCCTCTCCCCTGGCCCCGGTTACACGGTATACCTGATGGCTTTGCAGCTCGCCAGCATAGGGTTATATCAGCGTTTCTATTTCTTGCTTGCCGGTTGCATTTAACCAGGCTTCGCGATTATCCGCTGCAATAATTAATGGCATGCGTTTCTTTTGATTATGTATTTCCGACAACAGCGCATTCGCCGCTGTTGTGATTATAGAAAACGTCGGATAGGTTTCCCCGGTCTCCTGATCGGCAAAAACACTGTACACCACGCCCAACGTAAAGATCTCCTGCCCTGGTTTATAGATGTAATAATTTTCAGTTTCCTTTTTACCTTCCACTTTATGTGGTTCAAAAAAGCCTTTTACATACAGTAACCCACGAGTTTTAGAAATCGCATTCCGGTACGAAACCTTCTCGAAAATACGTTCACCTTCAGCATTTAAGGTATTCGCATACTTAGCTGCCTCCGCTTCTGTTTTTATCCAATAGGGAATCAATTTCCATCGTGCCGCTACAATATCCGCTGTTTGCGCATTTAAGGTTACTGGAAGAAAAGGGCGTGTAAAACCAGAAACATGGTAGTTCTCGTCGCCCGTGTACGACACATGTAAGGATGGAAACGATTGCTCTAGTTCCTTTTTTGATGGGGTTGACGTATGGTAACACATGGTACAAAGATTTAAAATACTAATTTATGAAATTGATTATATTATCCTGTATTATAGTAGTTATTTGTATATTAGAGGACTAACCTATCGATTAAACTAAAGAATACAAATCTAAGGTTTACTAAGAAACCTTAAAAGATAATATTTTTTCATTTAAATAAAAATGACGCTAAATATTTTAAAAAATAACGGGCATCGTTATTTTTTAAAGAAACAATATATAGATTTGGATTAAATCTTCATTAAGATAATAGATGGCAGGGTTTGGCAGGGTTTGGCAGGGTATTTCAGCCTACCTACAGATAACAGGTATTGGCTTGCCCTTAAAGAAAATGATATACAGCAAAACATACCTCTTTTCTTTCCTTGGGCCTAGAAATACTTAGGTTTAAAACTTTTGAAATTGTATTTTAACCAATGCATATAATTATGAATAGATGTTATCGATTTAAGTGCTTTTGATTCTATTGCATACAGTATTTAAATCGGCATCCCGCCAAAATTTGGTGATGCGGTATCGACTGTAGGATCCTGAATTTAGCGCTAACCACCTTCCTGTTTGTGCCATCCAAGAAGTCTGATTAAGGGGAAAATAGAGGACTTTAGTGAATAAAGGCACGTTTCAGGAAATAGCACTGAAAATTATTACGGCAACTCCGTAAATATCTAATCAGGTTCCTGCACGATATGCAAAGCAGGGAATATGTTTTCAACAGCATTATATCTGCAACAAACGCCTCCACACATTCGTAAAGCAGATTACACTTTTTTGATGTTGCATATTTTTTGAAATAATATTCTTTAGCAACATATAGGCATTACAACAATAACAGCTCCGACACCGGCACCGTGCCCCAATCCCTAATTGGGATGCCTATCATCCATCGAAATCCTATAAATTTATTATCCGAACAGTTCCAGGCACAAATTCTAACCTAAAACCTACAATATTTTCTCGTGCATTAAATATTAACAAACACAATTTTATAAACTAAATACCATTTATTATGAACAACATTTTTTCAATTTTAGCACTTATTATTGTTTTCTCCTTGAGTGCATGCTCGGATAAAAAAGTAGACATTGAGCCCATCCCAAAACCACAAAAAACAGAGGCTTCATTTATTATTGGCAGATGGAAATTAGCATTTACAAACACGATAGATAATGGTGTTTCTCATAAAGTGGATGACACCGAAGGTTATGATATCATTTTTGATGACAGGAAGAACTTTACCATTAACCGGACTGTCAAAGGTGACCAAGAAAATACCGTAAAATTAATCCAATCGGGGTCTTATACGGTTTCTAAGGCGGTTAGAATATTGACACTAAAAGACGGTATTGAGCCTGATAAAAGCAAAGGTACCGTAAAACATAATATTGTTAGCCTTACAAAATCGGACCTTATATTGTCGAGGAAAAACGAACATGGTAAAACAGAACTTCATTATAAAAAGGAAGCTTAATCGTGCTACTTTCTACTTAATACTTTCCTGTGTTTTATGATTATAAATACTAAGTTTTGGCGTCCCTTTTGCTTAAGGGACGTTTTTTATTTTTATTGTTCAGAAAAATTCCCTCTTCACCATGCTTCTTATAATCGGAGTCTTTCCGGGAATGCTTTCGCATATTAGTGGATTATTTGAGCAATTGTCATGTTGTGTGATAAAAAATTTGGGGAACTGTTTTGTTTAAGTTTTATTTAAAACGGCTTTACTGCTCTTAAAGCATTTTTTTAATAGAACACTCACTTGCTGTGTGGGAAATAAAAAAGCCGCCTTTAATATTATTTAAAGCGGCTTTTTTGTTATTTTTAGTACACCAATCAGGATTCGAACCTGAGACCGACGGTTTAGAAAACCGTTGCTCTATCCAGCTGAGCTATTGGTGCTTCCTTTCAGTGCAACAAAAGTAGATATTTCCTGCTGAATTGCAAAATTTATATGCTTTTTTTTACCTTACAATCATTAACTAATTGCCTGCCAAAGCAATAATTTTAGAATTCCATTTAAAATTAATGGTATAATAATATTGCCTATTTGTATGGTTATACATTTGTTAAATCTAAAACATAATTAAGATTTAGATTGTTTTTATACTAAAGCATTAAATCGTAAAATTTAAAGACAATGACAGTTTGGAACCTAGACATTACCCACAGTGAATTAGAATTTAAAGCACGTCACTTGATGATCTCCTCCGTTAAAGGATCTTTTAAGGACTTTTCTGTAATCCTAAAATCCGAAACCGATGATATTACCCAATCGCAAATTGATGTATCTATTCAGGTAAACAGCATTGATACAAAAAACGAATCCCGCGATGAACACTTAAAAGGGAAAGACTTCTTTGACACCTCTATTTTTCCAGTGATAGTTTTTACCTCTACCTCGGTAGAACTTCAGGACAACGATAACTATCTTATTGCAGGCGTCCTTACCATCAAAGGTATTAGCCAACCAATAACACTAAAAGCGGAATATGGAGGTGTTGCCAAAGACCATTTGGGCAATGCTAAAGCCGGTTTTACCGTAAAGGGTAGCATCAACCGAAGTGAATTTGGCTTAACATGGAATACAGCCTTAGAGACGGGCGGAGTTATGGTTTCTGAGGAAATAAAATTTTCCGCTGATTTACAGTTTATAAAAAGCTAGCATTCAGCACAAAAACCGCTCTATCCGTTATAAAAGCATATTTTTTTAAAATATATTTTGGAAATAACCGTAGAATTTCTACTTTTGTCGCGGAGAGTTGGCAGAGTGGTCGAATGCGGCAGTCTTGAAAACTGTTGACTGTAACAGGTCCGGGGGTTCGAATCCCTCACTCTCCGCAGATAATTATATCGAAATACTCTAAAATCCTGCAAATGAAACATTTGCAGGATTTTTTATTGGTACCAAAGCCATGAATTACGCATTATTCCGCATCAAAAAGGTGCGTTATCTGGTGCGTCATTGGAACAGTGAGTGTGACGCACCAGAATAGCTGCAAAAACCTGTTATTGAACAAGTTGCACCAGCGAACATCTTGATTGAAATGTCTTGTAATCCTATTTTTATTCACCTTTAAAATAGAAGTATTATGAAAAGTACATTCGCGTTGCTGTTCTTTCTGAAAAAGCCAAAAGGCTACCAAAAAGGAAAAGTTCCCATTTATCTACGCGTCACGCTTAACGGCAAACGCTCGGAATCTACGGTCAACCGCTCTTGCGATCCAATACAATGGAATTCGCATGCCGGACGGCTCAAAGGCACTAAAGAAGAGGTAAAGTCAATCAATCACTATTTAGATTCCCTGCAAAACAAAGCTTACGATGCTCATCGTGAATTATTTGATGCAGGCGATAACGTATCAGCCAAGGGCATCCGAGATAAGATCTTCGGAAAAGCACAGAAGCAGTTCTTACTAATCGAGATCTTTAAAGAGCATAATTCCAAGATGCACGCGTTAATTGGTCAAGAATACACAGCCGGCACTTATTGCCGGTATCAAACGTCGCTCAAGCATACCCATGACTTTCTGAAATGGAAATATAATGTCCATGATATGGACATTAAGAAAATAGATCATGCTTTTATCATGGACTACGAGTTTTATTTGAAGTCTGTTCGTAAATGCGGTAATAACTCGAGCGTAAAATACATTAAAAACTTTGGTAAGATCATTCGGATTTGTCTAGCTAGCGGATGGATCACGTCAAACCCTTTTGTAAACTATAAAAGCAAGGTGAAGCAGGTCGACCGGGTCTTTTTAACCACTGATGAGCTGGCGCTTCTTGCTGAGAAAAGCTTCATTACCGAGCGCCTATCATTCGTTCGTGATATCTTTCTGTTTTGCTGTTTTACCGGACTAGCATACGCAGACATTAAAAAGCTCAAACGATCCGAGATCGTCACCGGGGTAGATGGCGAGCTTTGGATCAATACCAGCAGACAAAAGACCAGTACGGCATCCCGTATTCCACTTCTTCCATCGGCACTCGAGATCATTCGTAAATATGATCAAGATCCATACTGCGAGCAAAAAGGCACTGTTTTCCCCATCCTTAGCAATCAAAAGATGAATGCTTACCTAAAGGAGATCGTAGATGTTTGTGGGATAAAAAAGCAGATCACCTTCCATATCGCTATATGATCTAAAAGTTTGATGGATAGCATCTCGCCTCCTTGCTGAACACGTCTGGTAATGGCAATATCAGCTTTACTTGGCAACAGTGCTCCCGAAGGGTGGTTATGAGCGATAACGATGGATGTTGCTCGACATAATAATGCCGCAGAGAATAGTAGTCTAGTATCTACTACCACGGCATCCAGACCACCATCTGAAAGTTTATAAAATCCGATAAGATCTAACGGCTGGGAAAAGCATAGTAGATAAAAGCTTTCTCGCACATTGAGGTCATCTGCATTCCAAATGTCTCGCAGTAAATTTGCGATCGAGCAAGCACTATTCAAGCACTTAAACTCAGGCTGCTTTAATCGCTCGCAGTGGTTGTAGGAAATAGAAAGTTCATTCGCATAGATTTCCTGCGGATACTTTGATTTGTTTTGCTGGATTGTTTTTGACGATTTTCTCATGATAGTAAGGATTAAACGTGATACAAAAAATTGATTACACGAGCATCCTACGAGACAAGAGCTTGATTAGGCAAAAGAAAGCAGCGATCAAAAATGAGCGCAGCGGTGGAGGCTCCGGCAGCTAGGCCGGATACCCATTTTTATCGAAGTTTTATTGAGTGCGATAGGCAAAGTGAGGTGGCCGCCTATCAAGCTGGCGAAGTAAATTTGTGTCACTTCAATTTTATGAAGTAGTGTTTTGCTGTGATTTTTAGCGGAGCTGTATCAATGAGATTATTGAAATCGCAGCTAATACTTATTACGATAGCGGAGTACTAAGATGTTAATCTAGACACCTATCTTCCCAGACCGCGCTTTTTCTTGCGTCGCTTGTTTTTAGCCAGCATGGCATCATGCGTTGGCTTCATGGCTTGGGTATCAAACTCTGATTGCATGAGCAGATCTTTATTATTCACCAAATCATCTACCCTAGTAAGTAGTTCCTGACTAACCTTCTGCCCTTCCATCATCAAATCACGTGAAAGCTGTGCTACCTGACTACTCATTCCCTGCGGCGTATTCTTATTATCACTACTGCTCTTTTCAAGTCTATGCTGAGCAATCTTTTGCTGCACACTGCCATTCTTTAAAATGTTCGCGTGGGAAAAGCTCTCCCCTATATTTCGGTGAAAACCGAACATCTGATCAAAGACAATTTCACCGCTGAGCTTAAATGCTCTGCGATCAAATTGCCCCATTTTCGCCGAGTGCTTATCATTTGTTCCTTTGGATGTGTTTTGCGGACTCAGCTTGATCTTTCCCGTGGCATCTTTACGGCTAACAATAATTTGGACATGCATCTGCGGACCTTCCTTTTGCTCCCCTCGTTTCTTTGATCCGTCCTTTACCTGCTTATCATCCATCTTGTAATAGCGGTAGTTTTCTAGCTTACCATACCAGATTAGATCACGGTGGCTTTCTACTCCTGGCCGTTTAAAGTTCTGGGCATACTGATCCATGATACTCGTGGCAAATTCTTTTAACTTTTCCTTAGCAGTATCATCTCCATAGGTTTCGATTAGATGCGCTATTTCTTTTCTACTAGGACTGATATTGATCAGAAAGAACTTACTATCACTGCTGCCTAGCTTAAAGACGTTATTGTCTATTGCCGTTCGTACCTCAAATGCTTTGACATCATCTCTTGCTCCATTAAACCAAAACTCCGACTGATTTACCGAGTGATTCGCTAGCCTGTTCTCTTTTTCCAGATATTGCACCAACGCGCCACAACTACCCTTATTGTCTCCAGTTTCTGACGTGGTAATATTGATAAACATACAGGAACTAGCATTTAAAGTGCATAGATAGCGGCACGAAACTGCTTAAGAAGCTCATCTCTCTTGGTAGCAGATGATGACCATCCCAGCGATTCTCGCTGAGATGCATAATCATCAAAAAGCTTCAGGAACTTTAATTTTAGTATTTTGCTCTCATTTGTCTTAGTGATAAGCAGATCAAGCTTATTACCAGTAGCACTAACCTGTCTGCTCGATTTATCTACGGATTCTTGCACCAATGGGAGTTTGCCATTAACTTCCTCCATCACGGTTCGCTGGGCAACAGAGGACTTAGACAATCCTTCCAGCTCAGAATACATCGGAATTAATAGATCCGTCTCCTGGGTTTTGATAAAGGATATAATTCGGCTGATTCCACTAGAGAGTTCCCGCTTTAATAGTTCATCACTTAGGTCAGTAGGATCTTTTTTACTTTTGTAAAAGTAATCGATCATATCCATCGTAAGCTTCCTTTTACTACGACCTAGCTTGCGCGCAAGAAGCGATAGCTTCTCATCTGACTTTACCGGAAAGCGAATCGACTTACAGTTTTCATCAACCTTGCTCATCATTACCTCCCAGATCTTGGATTAGAAATTGAAAACTACTTCCATGCTGAGGATGCCAAGAGGGCTGATAGTTAATGTATTTATATTCCACCAGCTCCTTAATGCACTTATGATAAGTCGCTTTGGATCTGATGCGCGAAAAGCTCATCAGTTTGCGCCTGCTTGCCCGAAAGCTTTCAGCAAACTTTACTGAGTCGCCATAGTAGTACAGTGCCATCAGTAATCCGATATGCATAGACGTTAACCGCGAATCAACCGCAATGCGCTGAAAGTAACAGCTAGTTTGACTTCTGGAATTATGGTTGCTTTTAGCCATTATCCCTCCCTTTCATCAAATCCAAGATATCTGCTCTACTGTAGAACATAATTCCCCCAACCTTTCGGTAAGGCAGCGTCCCGTTGATCCGGAAGTTTTGTAACGTGCCAGCTGATATCCCCATTAATTTTCTAACATCGGCACTGCGAAGCCAATGCTGGCTAATACCTCCATTTAATTTCTCATTTAGGATTTCTCTGATTTCCTTAATTAGCTCCACTTTAAGCGCAAGCAAATCTTCCCTACTCACAAAATCTATCTCCATATCCTTGGTCTTTTAGTTAACCATTCACAAATTCAGCTGTGGGACGCTGAGTGAACCTCAAATATAAACCAGTTCAGTGGATAAAAACGATCCTAGACGAATTTCGATGGGGATCTAAAAAAGTCGGATCTATAAATCATTTATGACCAAATACCGTATAGATAATTAAACACTATTTAGCAATATAAAATTTGATCCAACTTCACGAACAAAAATGAAATCAACAGAGACATTCATAAATCGATTAAAATAACCAGACAACTTCTTAAGTCCGACAATAGCATTAAGGATATATAATAAACATAAAACAGATCATAAATACTTCAATTAGTTAACATATGTCCTCTACCTATCTTAAATAGATATTCTCTAAGGTTTTGCTCATTCGCAATGGAAATTGTCACCTTTGTACCATCTATTTTTTTAATGAACAACGCACTATCAGTTTCTGTAATATATCCCTTCCCATATTTTTTAGAAGTTCTTATTCCCCAACCTAAAAAATCACCTAAAGCGTCGTTCTTTATAAATTCCATTGTTTCTATATCATCAATTGATAGACGATTTGGAAACATTGGAAGATATCCATATCTAATTTCATCCCTATTAATGTTTAATCGCAATTTTAGTGAAACTAACATGACACCAATTACTTCAATACCAACCGCGAAGTACAGCAAAGATTTGTCTTCCTGATTCTCCAAATAGTAAAGAATAAAGAAAAAAAACTGTAAGGTGAAAATAACTAAAACTGCTTTTGGAAGCTTTGAACTTTCGGAAAATTTCTCCATAAATATGAAAATACATTTTTAATAGAAGATAAGTTTTGACTCAAACTTACGTCGAGCACAGCAAGATACAGTATTAAACCTCCTGTCATTGCAAGAAAAAAAGTCGGTAATCCATGCACGACAACTATTTGAAAGTGGAATAAAACAGCTACAGGAAGTATAACATATTTAAATTTCTGCGGTAAAATTAGCGCAACAGCTATTGCTATTTCAAGGAGTATGACACCCCATGTTATCAATGAGACGGTTAATCCCGCTTCAAACAGAGGTCCTAACAAAATTTTCAAAAAAGAAGTAGCACCGAAAATCGGATCATTAAACCAATAATAAACTGCAGTACCATTTGACCACTCAGGAGCCGCAATTTTGGATATCGCAGCATCGAAGTATAAAATACTCATTTGAATTTTTATGAATATTAACGCACACCATGCATTGAATTTAAATAATGGATGGGCAGATGTGAAAGAATTGCTAGTTTTCAACCATCCATTTACTCTGTCATCCAAAATCGCTATTGGAATAATCAGAAATGTTAGAATTACATTAATTTGATCTCCTCCCTCTACTATAAGCATACTATAAAATAATGAGTATGCTATCCATGATTGCAAAATACACATAAACCTTGGGTAGAACCCTAAAGCTGAAATGAATAGGATTATGCATGATAAGATATACGGAATTAATGGAGTATCAAACCACATAAACAAATTAAGACTCATAAGCCCGCTTGCTCCAATCCTTACAACCTCAAGATGATGTTTAGGAAAAAGATCGGAATATGGAGTAAATAGTAGCGTTAGAAGTAAACTTAGAGCTAATAATGATCTCGCTAGTGTTATGGTATTTGTAGTAAGCACAAATAAAGTTTATTTGATTAAGACTTTTACAAAGGTAAATGGATTATTGTCTCCCTGACCCTCTTTTGCCCACGCAAAAGGAACTGGATTGAAAAGCTTTACAAAATATGTTCCACAAGTAATATGACTATAATCGGAATTTAATTTTTTTTTAATTGGGACACAGTCTTTATAATCTTCTAATGACTTTGACTTATTTTCAATCCAATTCTTCTTTCCAATTGTTCCGGCAACCATTGATGCTTCATAAGCGATTATTCTCCGTTTTCGAGATAATCCGAAATAGGTGGCGATAGATTGGTTTAAGAATGGTATTTCAATGAGTTTACCTTCTTTGTATTCGTAAACGGACATGCTCGCCTCTCTGGGGTTTTTGGTAAAAAAACCCCAGCCTTCTGGAAACATTTGATTAAGATAGGTTTTCATTTGCGAATTAAGTATGACTTGCTCATTTCTTGAAGCTGAGAAAACAGCAAACCCGAAAATAATCCATGATAAAGCAATTATGTATTTAATATATACCATTTAAATCGAATTCTTGCGGAAGAAGTTTTTTAACTCAACTACAGTATTTTCTTTTGAAATAGTTACCTGACGTTGTACGTCATCAAACTAATTTGGACACTTTGGTCTATCTCCTTAAGGAGAGATTGTTGTTATAAATTTAGTAATTTTTGTTGATTATACAATTGCCTTCTCAGGTTAATTGAATTGATTTTCACTTGTTCTCTTTTTATTAGAATTTGATCTGTTCTACCGAAATAGACATCAGCTGGTGTTAAATTTTTCAGTGATTCATGATAACGTTTTTCATTATAATTGTCTACAAATTCTGTCAAAGCTTCGATGAGCTGCTCGGGATGATAAAAATGATTGAGTTTGACCACGTTTTTCATCGTCCGATGATATCGTTCAATTTTCCCTTGAGTTTGTGGATGCATTGGTCTTCCGTGCACTTGTTTCATCTTCAAATCGCTTTTAAGATAAGTTTTCAGTTCGTTTGACACGTAGCAAGCGCCAATGTCCGATAGTAATTTCGGTTTCGCTTTCGACTTCAATTTTGCTTTAGCAATTGCTGTATCTACTGTCCTTTTTACATCGTCAGCTTTCATCGAGTCGCATAATTCCCAATGAATAATATAGCGGCTAAAATCGTCCAAAACAGTACTCAAATAGTACCATCCCCAACTGGTAATCTTGAAATAAGTGAAGTCCGTCTGCCACATTTGATGCACAAATGCTGTTTTATCTTTGAACTCATTAGCTGCTGAAATAAGAAAATGATTGGGTGCAGGAATCAAATCTCTTTGTTTTAATATCCTATAAACACTTGATTCAGAAATAAAAACACTTTGTTCATCTGTTATTTTGTAAGCTAATTCTCTTGAAGACAACTCGGTATGTTCCAACGCAATTTCTACAACCAGATCCTTTTGCTCTTGGGGGATACTATTCCACTGCCTACGACAACTTCTTTTACTTGTTTCCAAGCCATCAAAGCCACTTTTGAGATAATTCTGGTACCATTTATAAAAAGTACTTCGGGCAATCCCAAAACTATCTAAAGTACGTTTTATACCGATTTCACTCTGTGTGACTGTTTGTATAATCTCGTATTTTTCACCTGCTGATAATCGCATATATTTCCTGTATTTATGGATTAATCCAGCATGTCTAAACTTTTTTTTACAATATCGTAGCGAAGAACTAGATCGGCTACAATTTCTTTCAGACGAGCATTTTCTTTCTTTAAATCTGAAACCTCATCACTTGTTGCTTCTCTGGTAATATCACCTGAAAGACGTTTTTTACCCGCTTCAATAAATTCTTTGTTCCAGGAATAAAACTGAGATTGGGCAATGTTGTGTTTACGGCAGAGTTCGACGACTGAAATCTCTGCTCGAAGGCCTTCCATTACGATTAGAATCTTTTGCTCTGAACTGAAAATTCTACGGGTGTACTTACGAATGTCTTTGACAAATTTTTCAGTGCTCTTTTTCTTTGGAGTTTCCATAATTAAATTTAATGTTTTTAATGAAAACCCTCCTTAAGATTATAACTTTAACTGTCCACTTTTTGCTGACGATTTACAGCTATTAAAATTATAGGAAATACCCAAAGATGCTTAAATTCATGTAAGAATAGCTTAGCTTTACTTATTACAAATCCCGTCAATATAACGGCAGCAATGTATTTTATAAAATTAACTTGATAATTTTGAAAGATTATGCAATCAAGCTTATAAATAAGCTTCATGATAAAAGAATAAGAAAAACACTTCAAAATAATTCAAGAGAATCAACTAAAACGTGTTTATATGGCTTTAAGGAATATCTAAATGCCTTAGTAAAGAACTATGTAGCAGAAGATAAGTCTACAAATGACTCATATGTAATTGGGAGAATATTTAAGAATACAGGACTGATACGAAATCAAGTTGAATACAATAACTTTATGAAAGTCAGCCTGTCGGTAGCTAATAATAAATTTAATGGGCTGATTAAAATTATAGAGGGTGACGACTCTAAAATGAAGCATAGTACGATTGTTAAGTTCTCGGATTTAATTAGTAACTATATAATGGATGTCAAACCATTTATTGAATATTTTGAACGAAAAACTAATCCTGAGTTTATACTATTCAAAGGATGGAAATCCTATAATAATCATACTTTCGAGTTATCCATAATTAGTAATAACCTATATTGGAACGGGTTTTATAAACAAAATATTTTCGATCAAAAAATGGCAATTAATATTGCTTGTTTTACATTGCGGCAAGCATTAGAAATTAAATTTAAAAGAATATGTGGTATATATGATATCTACAATCGTGAATTTAACGGCCCAAAATTGAGACATGATTTTTTTTCCGATTTCATTGATGGTAATTCAAACCTATTTGAACACCCCTATAAAACTCTAACTGATCTTGTTAAAGTTTACAAATGGACTAATGTTGCTATACATAATGCAGAAAATCCGTTGATATGGGAATTAAGATTTGCATTGGATTATGCTGGCACTTTTTTTAAGTGGGGTGAAATGGTAAGTGAGGATAACCGGCACATACAATCGGTTAATGGGTCGGTAGTTATCAAAGACTATGTTGAGCTTAAAAGAAAACTGATAGATAAAATCAACAACCATGGAACTGATATTTACTGCATTCATTTCATTGAACCAGAGGCATTTATAGAATAATTATCAATTGCTAAAATTTTAAATCATCTCCAAGCATGAATAAACAGGAATTTCAAATAATGGAAACATTAGATGATGTTGCAGCCAATTTGAAACACTTGACCTACACCCAACTAAAAGATATGGTATTTAAATCCGTAATCATAAAAAGTAATAAATAAACAGGCGAATGGAAAAATCAAAAATATACAAAGGCTCCTATTTTCTCGCTGACGTTATTAAAGAGGTTTTGGATAAGAACTTAAATGAGGATGTTACAAAACAATCATTTAGATTGAGAAGAAATGAAGAATCATGGGAATTCGACGATGAACGGGAATTTTTTGCAGATTATAGAAAGCCACATGAAAATTCAACAATTAGAAAATCTGGCGCCACAGTGAGCATAAGTATAAGTTACACAAAAGATGTGGATACCACTGTGATAGTCCAAGCAGCTTCAAGAGGTGATATAGAAAGTGTATTCGAGCTTTTTGAAGAAAAATATGACTCATCAATTGTTCAGCCATCGGATGAAAGTAATTTTCCAGTGATTTTTATAGGACATGGCCGTAGTCTAGCATGGCGTGATCTGAAAGATCATCTTACTGATAAGCATGATTACAAAATTGAAGCTTATGAAACAGGTGCTCGCGCTGGACACACTATACGCGATATATTGGATGATATGGCAACAAAAAGCTCATTTGCTATTTTAGTGATGACAGGAGAAGATGAGGGTGCTGATGGTACACTTAGGGCACGGCCTAATGTAATTCACGAAGTTGGTCTATTTCAGGGGCGGCTTGGATTTAGCAAAGCAATTGTGCTATTAGAAGAAAGTACAGAAGAGTTTTCCAATTTGTATGGTATTCAGCAGCTTAGATTTGCAAAAAATAACATCAAAGAAGTTTTTGGTGATGTATTAGCAACATTAAAAAGAGAATTTGAATTAAATAAACGATAAATGAAAGCAGACGTTCAATATAATGACTTCAGGGGCACGGCAGCAGCTGATATATCTGACTCCTTAGGTTCTAAATATGGTGACAACCTCAAAAGCTTTGGGAAATATTTCAAAATCGATGAAAATCGATTTGAAGTTATAGGTATTTCAATTTACGGAACAAACAATTTATATATCTCACTTTACTGTGTAGACAGAACTAAAAGCACGCTGGAAAGAGAACATATTGTGAGTATGTCAATTGATATCGATGACGACAAAGAGGTATTGAGCTTCCTCTTCAAAAGATTGCACATTGTATTGCATTCAAGATTTGACAAGAAGTACGGTGAATTAAGCTACGACGAAGAAGTTAACTATGAAGATTTCCATGATTCTGATATATAACAATTTCCCTTGATGAGGTCTTTTTTTAAATAAGTTAATTATCACCAAAACGTGAGCGAATGCCAATACTTCTCAAAAAAATGACTGTCTATATTGTAAACATGTGGAAATTCCGCATATTTATACATAGCAATTGCAGCTAAAACTTATTAAAAAATAGTAAGTAATTTAATGCGTAGAATTACAAAACAGCCTCAAATATTATTTAATCATAGATTATTGCACTAGGTGCAAATCCCAGCTGGATTATATGGTTAGAAAAGGAGATTTTGTTCCGGTCGTCTAAATATCTCTACAAATATTTTAATCTAAAAAGCAGTAAATATCTTTTTGTAGCTTCAAAAAATACTTTACCTTTAATCTATAGGATATTAGAATTGAAAATCATTTTATTTAGGTGCATTTTTCGGTGCGTGGTTTAAATAGCTAATCATAAATCACTAGATATAAACACGTTGCAGTTAGGTTTCAAATCCCTCACTCTCCGCAAGATGTGAAGACTATAGTTTTCAAAAACATCAAAAAATAAAAAATCCTGCAAAATCAATGATTTGCAGGATTTTTTTGTTTTCTACTTATATTAAAGCCCCTTCATTTATAGCGATAGGCATGAATATCAGAGTAACGGTACTGCCTATACCCCAGTAAATGACCTTGATCTAGGACAGGTAGATGCTGGAGATTTCGGTGGCGGTGCCGGGAATGGGGATAGTAATCCTGGGAGTTATGATGGTGCAAATGTATTGAAATGGATCTGCTTATATCTCTACAGGAGCATATGGAGGATGTGTATTGCAGCTATTACAGGGTTATACCTGCGCTTCATCCTTGTTAACGCAATGATCCATTGTAAAAAATAGCATTTCTTCCTGAATTAAATCTTAATTTGTAGTAAATGATGGTTTTTGCTAGCCCTGACTCAAAGGCTATATGTTGGTGGATACCCAAATTATCTCCAAACAGCCTAAGCGATTTGTTTAGAAATTGTGAACATCCTGGTTAAATAAGAAATTAGCTCTGTAACATATACGCGACAAACTTTATTATAGTACTTTAGAGGGCTTGAGGAAAAATACATTTCCGTATTATTGCAGCATAGTACAGCATAGTACAGATAAATAACTGTTTACCCTTTTAGGGATGTTAGTTTACTAAAAATAATGAAACAACTTTAAACCTAAAAACTCCACAACCAAATAAGAATTAAATATAATGACACAAAAAAACCGTGGTCTATTTACAGGCCTTTTACTTGCATCGCTATCTACACTACCTTTTGTACAGCAGGCAGTAGCAAAAGTTTCTTTACCTCCTATGTATACCAACAATATGGTATTGCAACAACAAAGTACAGTGAAGATCTGGGGAACCAGTACGTTTAAGCATAAAGCGATTGAAATAAAAACCAGCTGGGACAATAAGGTGTATAAAACCTCTTCAGACGGTGATGGTAAATGGAGTGCTTATTTGAAGACTTCCACGTATGGAGGCCCTTACAGCATTATTATCAACGATGGCGATCTGGAGAAACTGGAGAATGTTTTATTGGGCGAGGTATGGTTCTGTTCGGGGCAATCGAATATGCAAATGCCCTTGGCCGACTGGGGGAAAATAGAAAATTATGAATCGGAAATAAAAGCGGCCAACTACCCGAATATTCGTTTCTTACAAACAGACATGCAAACGGCAAACTTACCCCAAGAGCAGGTGCCGGTGTTATGGGGCGGCTGGAATGCCGTTAGTCCGCAAACTATTCCAGCATTCTCGGCTACAGCTTATTTCTTTGCACGCGAGTTAAATACCAAAACGGGTATTCCCATTGGCTTAATTCATTCTTCCTGGGGCGGTACAATTGTGGAGGCCTGGAGCAGCAAGGAGTCTTTAGCGCAATTCGGCACGTTTTCACGCTCTCTGGCACGCCTTTCTGAACCGGCAGCAAAAGCCGACCTCGACAAGGAATATGCGTTATGGAACCAGATTAGAGATGAAAACGACAACGGTTTTGTGCGTGGGGGTTTAGGCTGGCTAGATCGTAATGTAGACACCAAAAACTGGCGAACTATGCAGATACCGGCATTTTTTGATAAAGAGGTTTTTCCTGGTGTTGATGGTATTGTATATTTCAGAAAAAAAGTTCATATTCCACAAAATTGGGTTGGAAAATCATTGAAGTTGGAATTAGGAACGATAGACGATAACGACGAAACCTATGTAAATGGCATTAAAGTTGGTGAAACAGAGGGCTACGCTACGGAGCGTCATTATCAAATTCCGGCGAATGCCAACACAGACAGCATACTACACATTGCCGTAAAAGTTTACGATGGCGCCGGCGAGGGGGGAATATATGGGGATGCTTCTTTACTTAAGCTGATTGGACCCAATAATGAAGAAATTAAACTTGCGGGCGACTGGTTTACCAATTTAGGGGTAGACTATAGAACGCTACCGCCGCGCCCTGAGGCAATGGAGGGCCCAAATAGACCTACCGTATTGTACAATGCCATGGTAAATCCGTTTATAGATTTTAAAATAAAAGGGGTAATATGGTATCAAGGTGAGAGCAATACGGAACGTACACAAGCGTATCGTTCGTTATTTCCAGCCATGATAAAGGATTGGCGGAATAAATGGAAACAGAAGGATATGCCTTTTTATTTTGTGCAGCTAGCGAACTTTATGGCGAAAGATACCGAACCTACAGAGTCGGCATGGGCCGAGATACGGGATGCGCAGCTGTATGCAAGTACTTTACCTAATACTGGAATAGCCGTGACCACAGATATTGGTGATAGCGCTGATGTACATCCAAAAAACAAACAGGAAGTGGGTCGAAGGTTAGCTTTAATAGCGCTAAACAAATTATACCACAGCCCTACCCCTTACTCGGGCCCTCAATTAAAGGCTTGGAAGGTTGTTGGAAACCATATGGAATTAATCTTAACGCCAATGGCTAAAAAAGTCGTAGGAACAGATAATATCGCCCAGGGGTTAAAGGGGTTTTCAATCGCAGGCAAAGATGGTAAGTACTTTCCTGCTCTGGCCTTATTGCAAGGCAATAAGGTTGTCGTAAGCGCCTCGGCTGTACCTGAGCCGGTAAGTGTGCGTTATGCATGGGCAAATAATCCAGACTTATCTTTATATAATGAGGCCGGTTTACCTGCATCACCTTTTAGTACTGCAACCTGGAAAAAGAAATAGCAGACACCGCTAGTAGGGCAAGGGCACACTATGGGGTTAACAGCCTGTTTACTTTACATGCCTGGCCCCTTACACGGGAGCTGAGGATGCTTATTTATACGGTTATATCGTGTATTACAGCTTAAAAAACTGCCCTGCTAGAGGATCATTACGCTCGACACTAAACCGAGCGTAATGATCCATCTTTAACTAAAATATCGAATACCTGTAGTACGCCGACAACCTGATACTCCTCAAGCAGGTATTCCTGATAGGTAAAATACTTGACCTCATCAATTTCATTACCCGGTGTTATATCCTCACGAAGGTCATAACGGAAGCAATCCTGCTCCATAATAAGATCCGGAGCTTCACCAAATGCGGGCGCCGTGATATGGCAATAGTAGTTGATTTTTCCTGGATCAAGAACGAGGTTTAGTTCTTCAAGAACCTCACGTTGCAAAGCCTGCAACGCATCTTCGCCGGCATCAATCTTTCCGCCTGGCAGGTACCAAGCTTGTTTATTCTTACTAAAGGCAAGGAGCAGTTTATTAGCGGCAACCACAACCAGCCCTGCAGTTTTTAATATAGGCATTACACTATAAATTAGGTAAGCCATAAAGGTACAACTACTGCTGCAATTGCTTTCGATAATTTGTTCCCCATTTTATAATTTCGTCCAGCAAGCCACTCAAAGTCCGCCCCTGCTCGGTTAACGCATAACTCACAGAAATGGGTTTGGTATCTAAAACGGTACGGCTTACCAAACCGTTTATTTCTAAATCTTGCAATTCCTTAGACAGCATTTTTCGCCCTATACCATCAATCGTATGCAGCAGCTCCATAAACCGCATGCTATCCACCACCATTAATGTGCCTAATATAAATATCTTCCACTTGCCACAGAGAATATCGGAACTATCTTTTATGGCCAGTACCCGTGCTTTACAAACTTGCTCTTTCAGGGTTAAACGTTGCGCTTCCATGGGTTTTTATTTTACAGTTTTTATGTATAAAGATACATAAAATAAGAAAGGTATCCGCGAGGGAACCGGTTTCCTCGAAGGAACCTATAGTTCCTGTGTAAAGGTTTCTACCTAATTTTGAGCTTAGTAAAACAAAAATATATAACGTTATGCGTTTAAAAAACAAAACAGCCCTAATCACTGGGGGCACAAGTGGCATAGGATTAGCCACTGCAAAATTGTTCTTGGCAGAGGGAGCGAAAGTTATCGTCGCCGGACAGCGTGATATAAAGGATAGTGCGGCTTTTGATGGTTATGCTAAAGAAAACTTGTTTTTCTTTCAATATGATACGGCGCAAGTTGCAGCGGTAGAACGTTTAGCAGAATTTGTGAAAGAAAAATTTCAAACCTTAGATATTGCCTTTATTAATGCCGGTGTAGCAAAATTTGCAGCTTTGGAAGCGGTTTCTGAAGACTTATTTGACGAGCTGATACAGGTTAACTTTAAGGGCGCGTTTTTCACCTTACAAAAGCTGTCTCCTTTATTTTCGGAACAGGCATCGGTTATTTTAACGTCTTCCTCTGGCATACATAAAGCACACTGGGGCTCCAGCGTATATTCTGCATCCAAAGCCGCCATACGCAGCTTAGCGATTACCTTAAGTGCAGAATGGATAAGCCGCGGTATCCGTGTAAATGTAATTAGCCCTGGCTCTACGGATACCGTACTGCTCGAAAAATTAGGTGTAACAGGGCAACAACTTCAAGAGATGAAAGACAGCCTTATCAACAATATTCCGACAGGCCGATTAATCCGTCCGGAGGAGATTGCAAACGCAGTGCTGTACTTGGCAGCTGATGGCTCTGAGTCGCAAACAGGAACTGAAATTATTGTCGATGGGGGCGCATTTTTAAAAGTTTAATGGTATGGAAAATGTAATTCTAGTTTTTATAAAACTCAAGGAAAACATCGATAGAGCATCATTTGAAGCCTTTGAACACCGGGTGTCCCAATATAACATCAACCTTCCGTCGCACCATAGCTTTCAGGTTTTACGTACTGTAGGCACCTTGGGCAACGAGAATGCGACTGTACCCTACGATTATATGGAGATAATAGGTATAAAGAGCTTGGAGCTGATGTATAAAACGGTGCAAAACGACAAAATAATACAGGCTTTTATGGAAGAGATAAAGCAGTTTGCTGCACATACAGAGGTTCTTGTGATGGATAAAGTCCTAGAGGTTGAGGCTGCAGGTGCATAAAGGGTAACCGCAGATTTTTGAGCATCATACATCAAAATGTATAAAAAAGGTATCTTTCAAATGGAGATACCTTTTTTTATATAACAGGTATCCCCTGCTATCGGGACCTTTTTTTCCACGATCATCCCTTCCCACGAGCCCCTATTTTTAGTTAACTGCAAGCAAGCATCCTCCAGTTATTGCGGTAAACAAATGAGCTTTTCACGACAGCAAATTTGAGCTTTTTACGAAAGTCATAAAAACCTTTGGCCGCTATCTTTGTACTATACTAATAAAGATGATGGAAACTGCAACAAACAAAAAAAAGAAATTTCGGAAAGGTTATAGGCTTATGGCTTTGCTTGCAATCCTCGTTGGTTTAACCAGTACATATATGACAAGTCCACAATTTGGGAAAAGACCTTCAGGCGAACGCTTAACACGCATAAAGCAATCCCCACAGTTTCAACACGGAAAGTTTCAGAATTTCTCAGAAACACCACAAGTAACCCAAAATTTAGGTATCGCCCTGTATGATTATGTATTCAAAAAATCTAAACGCGTAAAACCCAATGAAAATATAACCGCAATTCCGGTAAATTGGGAAGCGGTAGATAAAAATAAAGATGCCTTAATATGGTTTGGACATTCTTCTTACCTCTTGGTAGTAGATGGTAAAACTATTTTGGTAGATCCTGTTTTAGGCAAAAATGCCTCTCCAATTCCGGGGGGAGGAAGGCCTTTCTCTGGCAGTAAGGTCACCGAAATCGCTGATTTACCTTTTATAGATTATCTTTTTATTTCGCACGATCATTACGATCATATGGACTACGAGACGCTAAAAAGCATCCAACCGAAGGTGGGTAAAGTAATAGCGGGTTTAGGTGTTGGTGCACACCTGGAATATTGGGGGTATACTGCGGCACAAATTATTGAAAAAGACTGGTGGGAAAAGGTTGACTTAGGCGATAATTTCAATGTTATTGTTACCCCTGCGCGCCACTTCTCGGGACGGAGTATCTGGTCGGCAAATACATTATGGGCAAGTTATGTGTTGCAAACGCCGACTAAGAATATTTATTTGGGTGGCGACAGTGGGTATGATACGCATTTTGCACAAATCGGACAGCAGTATGGCCCTTTTGATATGGCTATACTCGAAAATGGGCAATACGATAAAAGCTGGAAGTATATTCATATGTTTCCGGAGGAAGTTGTTAAGGCAGCCAACGATTTACAGGCTAAGGTAATCTTCCCGGTGCATTCTGGTAAATTTGTCTTGGCAAACCACGCTTGGGACGAGCCGCTGCAACGGATATCTGATTTATGTGTGGCAGAAAATATTCCGTTAATAACCCCGATAATCGGTGAGGTGATCGACTGGAATACAATGCAAACAAAACCTACCTATTGGTGGAAAAATGTAAAATAATGGTACAAGAGGAAAATCTATACGGTATACAACGCACGTGCTATTCTAAAAGCATAAAATCGGGCGAGCAGTTTATAAAAGAACATGGTATCTCTTATATTGTTTCGGGCGAACTGGAGGCGTACGACGGACTTACAAAACAGAAATATCGGGCTGGAGATATTATCTTATACCGCAAAAATACGTTAGTACGTTTTGTAAAATATCCGCTAAACGACGATAATTTCGAAGCCTTATCGGTCATTCTGGAGGAGGAGTTGTTGCAAAATTTTGCCGCGCAGCATCAGCTGTCTGCGGATAAAAATATAAAAGATAGTCTTTTCTTAATGGCTCCCGACGAGCTATTGCGCAGCTACTTTCAGGCTTTAATGTCTTTTTTCGGACAGGACCTTAACCCGGCGTTGATCGAACTTAAAAAGCTGGAGTTATTACATCTTGTGCTGCGTAACAACCCCACATTGAACCATGTCTTGTTTCAATTTGGCATGCCGGGCAAAATAAATTTGGAGGCTTTTATGAATGCCAACTTCCGGTTTAATGTACCGATAACACAACTGGCATTTCTTACGGGCCGTAGTTTGGCCTCTTTTAAACGCGATTTTGAAAAGATATTTCGCACCTCACCGAGTCGCTGGTTACAACAAAAGCGCCTGGAAGAGGCTTACTTTTTACTGGAAAACAAAAAAATGAAAACAAAGGATGTGTATTTGGAAGTCGGCTTCGAAACTTTATCGCACTTCTCTTATGCCTTCAAAAACAAATTTGGAGTTACCCCATCAAGTATTTAATATTAATTAATTAAAAATGAGAAAGACAATTTTTATTACAGGTGCATCCTCTGGTATCGGCCAGGCGACTGCTTTATATTTCGTAGAACAGGGTTGGAATGTCGTTGCAACAATGCGTAGCCCCGAGAAACAGGATGTTTTAACCGATAGCGAGCAGCTGCTGGTGTTAAAATTAGATGTGGAACAACCGGAAACTTTTGATGCCGTAATTGATGCAGCATTGGCTAAATTCGGTAAAATCGATGCCTTGCTAAACAATGCCGGTTATGGTCAGCATGGCTTATTTGAGGCAACAACAGCAGCACAAATTCAGCGTCAGTTTTCGGTGAATTTATTCGGCACTTTAGAAATTACCCGCGCTTTATTACCGCACTTCCGTAAGCAGAAAGCGGGGCATATTATCAGTATTACCTCTGGTGTTGGCCGTGTTACGGTACCACTGGTATCGATTTATGCGGCTTCGAAATTTGCTTTAGAAGGCTTCTGTGAGTCTTTATCTTTCGAGTTAAGTGCTCAAAATATCAAAGTTAAAATTATCGAACCTGGAAATATCGCGACCAACTTTGAGCAAACTACTAAAGCGAACTTCGCTGTAGACGAGAATCTAACCGATTACAGCAAATACTTACAACAAATGGACGAAGTATTTAAAGGTATTTATAGTGGCGGTGGATCCACAGCGCGTGATGTGGCGGCGACTATTTTTGAGGCTGCAAACGATAATAGCGAAACTTTACGTTATGTGGTGGGCTCTGATTTGCAACCTTTAATAGATATTCGCAATAACGGTACCGACGAGGCGTATATGCAGGTGTTGCGTGATACGTTCGCGCCAAAAGGGTAAATACATACCTACAAAACCTGCCTTAAAACATAAGAATATACAAGGCGAAAACAATGCCTATATTTTTTAGTTTATATCTTATTTATAATACAGCAGCAATGCTGTATTTTTTTGGTTTTATACCCATATGTTTTTCAAATAGCCGTGTAAAATGGCTAAGGTTTGTAAAACCTAGGGTATACCCTACTTCGGATACGCTGACTTTTTTCTCGCGCAATAAAAACGCGGCATGTTGCATACGTACCTTTTGGTAATAATTGTAAATACTATCCCCAAAAACTTGTCGGAATAGTTTCCCTAGTTTGCTTACACTCATGCCGGCCATTCGGGCTAAAGCGGGTAATGCTGGAGCTGTATCCAGCCGGTTAATAATATGCTCCTTTACGCCATATATCTGTTGCAGGTCGTGTTGGTTTAGGGCATAATAGCGAAGCGTATTGCGCTTTAGAAATTCCGATAGAAATAGATAGATTAGCTCTTCGGCCTTAATTTTATAAAATAAGGCCGACAGCGCCTCTTCCCGATTATCGGCATTGAAAACTTCATTTGCAACCTTATTTATAGCGGGCGAGATTAACTCTTCATATAGGTATGGCTGTTGGTTATTCATCAGTTTTTCGAGACGGTTATATGCTGAATCGACCGTGAGAATGGGTTTTAGCCAATTTATATCGATTCCCAGTATAATATTGGAGATAAACCGATGGGGGGCAACTTGTATATCCATGGCCATATCAGATGTTGATACCTGCACAGCGGGCCATCGGGCCATGCTGGCCATGCTGGAATTTACATCCAGGTTCCTAAAACTAAAGATCAGCGTATTGCCTGGGGCTTCATGCTTTAACCTCTTAATTAGAAAGGGTTCAAAAACTTCAAATTGCTGCACCAAAATCGACAATCCGGGGATTGTATTCACAAGCTTTACATAGCCCCTACCTATATTTTCCGGAAATGTTACCCGACCGTTTTCGTCGGCCTTACCTCCTTGTAGTGTTAACTGCGTTATAAAATCATTAGGTACTTCAGTGTTTAGGATCATAAATACGGTATTGAACTAAAAACATACTAAATATAGCTATTTTAGGCCATCCTACCAGCATACCTTTGTGGCAATAAATATAAAATCATGAAAAACAAACTTTTAGAGGATAAAAAAGTAGCCATTATAGGTGCTGGCCCGGTAGGATTAATGACAGCAAAATTATTGCAAAATGCAGGTGTTGCAGTCACCGTTTATGAGCGTGATCTGCATGCAGGAATTCGTATTTCTGGCGGAACGTTGGATATACATAGCGATACCGGACAAAAGGCTTTGCTTAAAGCCGGTTTAATAGATGATTTTTATAGGATAGCACGCCCCACGGGGACTAGGTTAGTAAACGAAAAAGCTGAAATATTATCGGTGGAATTTCCCACGGAGGAACAGCTATACGATAGACCGGAAATTGACCGCAATGCGCTGCGCCAGCTCTTATTGGCTAGTCTGAACACGGATACAGTATGTTGGAACAAACAGGTACTTAAACTGGAAAAAGAAGTTCATGGGCATAACATATACTTTTCCGACGGTTCTACAGCTACTGCAGATTTGGTGATCGGTGCCAATGGTGGTCGATCGGTTATACGAAAGGCCATTACGGCAATTGACCCTGTATTTACGGGTACCTTTATTATACAGGCGGAAGTATGGGATGCTGCAGCGAATGTACCGTCTTTTAAAAATTTGGCTGGGGAGGACATTGTGATTGTTTTAGCGGATAAAAAAATGCTATACGCACAGCCTAAAGCCAACAAGGCCTTAAACTATTTCGTTTGCTTTCAAGCGGATCAGGATTTTATTTCCAAGCATAATCTGGATGTAACCAATAGGTTGTCTATTATTAATTACTTAAAAAATAGTTGTAAAGGTTGGGATACGGTATTTATGAATTTATTTGAAAATACACATCACTTTAGCATTTTGCCTATGCGCAAAATGCCATTGGATAAAAAATGGAAAACTGGGGATGGTATTACCCTGGTAGGCGATGCAGCACATTTAATGCCACCATATGCCGGTATAGGGGTTAATATTGGCCTGCAGGATGCTCTGATACTCGCGGATAACTTAACGTGTGGCAACTTCCATAACCTAGAAGCGGCCATTGCAGATTACGAGGATAAAATGTTTAATTATGCGCGCCAGGCACAACAGGATACCGACGCTGCTGCCTATGGCCTATTTTCGGATAATGCGCTAGCATCTTTTTTTGATGGCAAACGGACCTAAAAGGCCTCCCCCAATACTTTGAAAATTCTTTTCCATACTTCATTCCTTTAGTAGCTTAGCCTCGGTAAACGTTAGGCCAGGATATCAATTTTAATAAACGAAATATCATTTTTCATAGAGGGTTTATTAAAAGTATACCTTAAATTTGAGTCTATTTAGATTTAGTTTAAATAAACTTAACCAAAAATAATTCATATGTTCTCAAAAATAAGTACAGCCAAGTTTAGGGTTTACGCCTTAGCAACAGTTCTTATCTTTTCGTTCGCACAATGTAGTAAAGATAAGACGGATACAGTGCTCCCTCTGGAGCCCGAGACAAGCAGTCCTGTTCCATACTACAGACTGCAAAGGGTAGAAAACCTTGCTGCAGAAACGGATGATAACAATCCTACAATTCCTAAAAAAGAAGTGCTATATAGCCTACGTTATAAAAAAGAGCGCCCATTAACGTATGCCAAAACAACGTTATGGGATATTTCTTTTTCGGATTTATACAACAGTATGCTAGCCGGTAACAACCATACAGACCTTAGTAATTCTGGTTATGGTGGTAACGGTAAGGGGGGTATCACGGTGCTCGAAAAGGCTTTTGATGAGGTCGTTGATATCCCTAACGATAACCTCTTTAAAACCAATAAAGCAGCAATTGGACCCGACGATTCGGGTGCCTTTGGTACGGGTATAGGTTGGTATCTTTACGACTTCGGTGGCAGTATTGTAGGGGATGGATCCGCTAATAAAAGCCATGTTTCGTATGCCTTAGGGCAGCAGATAATCCTTAAAAACAAGGATAAAGCGCCTATCCGTACCGTAGTGTTAAGATTGGCCAATGGCGACTACGCCAAAATAAAGATGATTTCCTGCTACAAAGACATCTATAATCAGGATGATATGTTTAAAGATACCCCGCATATGTTTTTCACTTTTGAGTATATCATTGTTCCCGCGGGCAGTACTAAATTCGAAATTAAATAACCTACTATGAAATATCTATTTTTTATAAGTTGTGCTTTAGCAATATTCCTAAGCAGCTGTACCAAAACCGTAGATTATGAGCCCTTGGCGCAGAACCGTATCCAATCGTTTAAGGTCATAAATTTGCCCGACACCAGCATTTCTGCAGTGCTGGACCATATCGAAAATACAATTACGGTATATGTGCCCTATTACTACGCAATGGAAATAATTCAGCCTGAAATCAAACTCGATCCAAATGCAAGAATAAAAGAAGTCGTAGAACCGGTGCTCATTACCAACAATACCACCCAGTATACCGTTGTTGCTGCAGATGGAAAGGAAAGGCAGTATAAATTAATTATAATACAACAGAATACACCAGAGCTTGTTTTGAAATGGCCTGATGATTCGCCAAGGGTTGCACCGTCTGAGGCTATTGTAATTGTGGGTAATTTCTTGAGTACGAGTAAGGCTACCTTACGGATGGAACTTATACACAATACCACGAAAAAAAGCCACCTCGTTGATGTATCCGATGCCAATTTACTGGCTAATACGGCTTTCCAGGATTATACGCTTTCGCAAATTATAAACCCAGCATTAGACAGTGGTTATTATACGGTAAAAGTAGGTTTCTTAGGCCATAATGTGACCATGGATAAGCCACTACAGGTGTACTACAAAAAGCCTGCTGTAGGCCCATTTTGGAGCACCGTAACGGTGGCACGCGGCGAAACGGTAAAATGTATAGCAGACCGATCCTTATTTATTAATCTAAATACAGTTAAAGCAACGGTAAATGGCGTAGATTATAGCATTCCGGTAAAAAGTTATACCCGCCAAGAAGCACTGCTTACCATTCCCGATGACTTCCCTTTAGGGGATCTGGGGTCGGTTCCCTTCACCTTAAACTTCGGCGATTGGGAGCCTACAACGGTACAGGTTCCACTGGTAATCCAGGCAAAATAGGCACCATTTGAAGCGCAATAGTTTACATCCAAAATCAACATAAATAATTAATTAAGTATTTAAATAAGAAAATAAATTAAGATAGTATAATTTCAAAGTTTGTTACCCTAAGGTATGCCGCTTTTCCTTGCTTTGAGGATGTTCTCAAGGATGAAACGGAGAAAACAACAATATTGCCTCCCTACCTACTTCGAATAATGCAGGGAGAACAACATTGCCACAAGAACGTTAAAACTGATTAAACAATTTTAAAACGCTACAAGTATGATGAAGACAAATTTAAAAAATATTACCAAACTAACCTTTATAGGTTTGACATTGGCTTTAACTACGGTATCTTGTGATAAAAGCAAGGATAATCCGGGACTAAACTTACAGCAGGAAAAAGCGGAAGTGATAGCGATTACCAGTAAAGTCCTTACGGGTAATTATGGCAACCCTGCCAATGGCCCCAGTGCATTCGGCAGCCGATATTTCAATGTGGCTACGGGTGCCAACGACTCCATCGGTTCGGGAACATTTCACCTTAAGTTTACGGGGTCTAACAACGGAACAGTCGCTTCCAATGCATCCAATTATACGGTTAAATTTTATAACATCCCCAAAGGGAAAAGCTTTGATGATTTAACGATTAATGCGGATTATAACAGCGCAACCGACATTGGTACCAGCGGTATTGGTAGAAATACAACCACAACGGCAGCAAATCCTGAGCGTAATGCCAACGGATGGTGGTATTATGACGTATCCAGCCACCAGGCTCAAGCTGTAAGCAATGTGGTCTTGTTTGTGAATACCGGAAGTGTTATATATGCCCTACAACCTACTGCTGTAGTGGGTGAAGGTAAGGCAACCAGCAACCGCGCGAAGTATACATTTGCTATCGGTGTATTAAATAATAACTAAATAAAAGGATAGTATGCTCTGGAAAGATTTTTTTCAGAGCATATTCCATTCATTAACCTTAACGATTAACAGGATGTATATAGCTCGTAAAAAACTAAATCTACCGCACCTACTACACGTATCTATAATTTTGCTGCTAACCATGCTGTGCATGCTTAGCTTCTATGGCTGTAAAAAAGAGTTTAAGGAAGCTCCTTATGCAAATATCGAGCAGTTTACTGTAAAGATTGCCGATAATAATGTAATTAAAGGGGGGATTCAGGGGGATTCTATTTTTGTATATTGGCCTGCAGGGATTAGTGTGCCCAGTCATGTTACGCCGCAGATCCGGCTGTCAGAGGGCGCCACAATAAGCCCGGCATCGGATGTGTCGGTAGCCTTCAACTCGAGTACCGTGTATACGGTAACGGCACAAAATGGCGATAAAAAACAGTATAAGTTAATTCCGCAAATTAATATTCCCAAACCGATCCTAACAAACCATCCGTTCACAGGCACCACACTTGAATTGGGGTATACTTTAAATTTTTCGGGGCAATACTTATTGGCCAACGATACCACACAAACCAGAATATTTATGGTCGATACGGCATCTGGTGAGGAAATACAGGTGTACCTTAAAGATGCCAGCGTATTAAACAGCATTGTTTTGCAAGTTAGGATGCCTTTGGATGGACGGGTGAAGGTTGGTAAAAGCTATCGCGGCAAGTTTATTGTCGGCAACAACACGGTCCTATTGCCGGGTACACTAACCATATCCGACCCTACCATATACTCGGTAAAAGGAAATTATACTTTCTTGGAAGAGGGCAAAGATATACCTGCAACCTCCGCATTTACCTTTACCTATAACCGTTCCGAAATCGCCGAGAAGTTTTTCCCGGGCGAGTACACGCAGGTAGAATTTAGACTTACGCCAACCGGACAATCGAGTTACCGTACTTTCTATGCGCCATTGACTGGCAAAACTACCGATAAATTAACCTTTAACCTCCCACCAGATATACCGGCAGGTACCCTAAATCGTATTCGTATAGGCTTCGCTCCTACGGAAGGCGAAAGTATTCCAAGCGAATATGTATGGACACCTACCGAAAAAACCACCACAAAAGTGGTCCGCTAATGGCGTAAACCGTTTTCTTTATGCGGCATATCCTATCCATCATCGCTTGCGTACTGCTGCTGTTTTCCTGTAAAAAAGAAGACAGTAGCAACCGTGATGGTGAAAATGAAAGCCCAAGCCCAGCAACAGGATCGCGCATGGAGCTTACCTTAGACTCTATATTTCTATATGCTAAGCAGGTATATCTGTGGCATGATGCATTGCCAGACTATCAGACCTTTGCTCCACGGCAGCGTTACAGTACCATAAAGCCCGAATTTTATGGCTACACTGCGGCATTATTCGACCTTAGCCAACGTAAGCTGAACCCTGCAGGTTTTCCGTATGAACAGCCTGTAATATCGGGTAAACCCAAATACTCCTACCTTACTGAAATTGGTTCTACAGCGGAGGTATTGGCAAAGGCCAACCATATCGCTAATCCGGAAAGCACAGGCGAACCTTTGTTTTGGAACACCGCAGATAAGAGAATAGCGTATTTGTATGTACCCGCTTTTCCTGATTTAGCCACTGTATCCAATACATGGAATACGGCATTTATGCAACTGGCTGCCGCCAAAACGAGCGATCTTATTGTAGACCTCCGTAATAATGCTGGCGGGTATGTACAGACGGCTAAATACATGGCCAATTTGATAGCTCCAGATGCACTCGAAGGGAAACGGATGTTTACCGAGGTTTTTAATACGCTCTTGCAATCCAACAAAGCAGCAATCCTTAAAAAACAACTGTACCGCAATGCCGCAGGAAATACCGTGCCCTACCAGGGGCGCCTTGCCACGATGGCCGATGTAGATTATAGTGCTAAAGCTAATGCACATTATTTTCAAAAAAATGGCGGTCCAAACAACGTACAAAGGCTTTATTTTATCGTCAGCAACCAAACCGCCTCCGCCAGCGAATTATTGATCCATATCTTTAGGCCCTACCTTCCTGTAACCCTTATCGGACAGCAAACTTTTGGTAAACCTGTGGGCTTTTTTCCGATAAAAATTGATAATTATGCGCTATATCTCAGCAGCTTTGTGCTGGAAAATGCACAGGGTAAAGCGGATTATTTTAATGGAATGCCGCCCGATATTGAACTGGCTAATCTCCCGAAATCTGTTACCTTCTCGGTTATGGATCCAGCCATTGCTGCTGCCCTGACTGCTATAGGCTATCCGCTAAAAAATAGCAGTAACGCCGGACAGAGGAACGCTGCGGTTAAATCCGACGCAGCACAGGTTGCTCCGATCCCCTTACTAAAAACACAGTTTACCCTGCTGCCTGCGGTTGTGGCATTGGATTAAATTGGTATTTTTAGGCTCAACCACAGCAGCTACTGTTCTTTTAGTATTTCATTTCTCCTGTCGGCCGCCATATAGCCTTTACAAAAAACCATACCTCCTATACCATCGCGCTAAGATTTAGCAACAGGCCCTACTGCTGCATTGCTGGAAAATATAGCCTGAAGACAGCGCATACACCAGATACGCTTGATGCTCTCCTAAAAACTAAAATTGTCGACCGGCAGATTTTCCCTATTAACGTTCACAGCAGGCATGGACTTTCAAATTTTTTTTTTGCTATGCGTAATTTTTTGCATGCGTACCGTTACATTTACAGCATTAATAACGTTATATATAAATACATACTAAATACCATAAAAAGATGCAAGAAAAATTCCCTGAGATCCCACGGGTAATTGTTACCGGTGAACAGGATGGTCGTTCAGTAATTGTTAAGGATGGCCCTGCAACAAATGTAAAGGAACATTTTAAGGGATTAGTGATAGCAGATATATGGGCAACAGATAGCATGCCGGTAGATCTTAGTAAAAATTTAATTCCAGAAAATACGGCGATTCCAGTACTGCCAAAAAAGGGGTCTTATGTACGCTATGTGACCATCCCACCGGATAAAGACCTCGGTATAGAAGAAAAAAAAGGACAACCCCATCCACTTATGCACCAAACCGCATCTTTGGACTATGTTATTATTTTAGCCGGGGAGTTGTATCTGATACTTGATGAGGAGGAAACCCTATTGAAAGCCGGTGATATCGTGGTACAAACGGGCACGAACCACGCATGGAGCAACCGCAGCCAGCAAAACTGTATTCAGCTGGCCATTTTATTAGATGCAGAAAAATAACATTAACGCGTATTTTAAACTTTATCTACACTTTTGTTTTCATTAAACTACAAAAAAACAAAAACCTTCATACCCTTGCCATATTGGTACAATTACTGCTATATTTTTAGGTGTGTAAAACAGAACTTTTAAATGACATACGACGACTTATTAAAACTATTTTACAACGGTGATTTAGAAGAGGTTATATCCAAGGGTGAATTATATTCCTTGGCAAACCCTGAAGATGTTGAGGCTTTACTTTTACAGGCTATTGCTCAACATGATATGGTATTTAGCCTGGGAGCAGAACAAATTTTCACGACCATTCAAAATTATGTTTTACCTACCCTACGTAAAGCTTTAGCTGTACAACCTAACAACCCTAAAATTTTATATAATGTATTGGTTTATACCATCGATAACCAACAGAATCTGGTGCGCCATGGTCCCTATAACAAACATATTGACGACGATACCAAAGATGAGTTTATAGGTTATGCGCAACGCGTTATCGACCATACAGACGAAAAACTTCTGGGTTATGATATGCTGGCAAGAATTTATGAGTTATTAAACGATTTAGATAAAGCTTTAGCCACCATTGAACTGGGGCTTCATTATGTAGATAACAACCCTGATGCGGACAGAGAAGCGCGCGGTCAAGGTTTTTCGGCTTTATGGATCCGGAAAATAAAAATACTGGAGCGTACCAAAAAGCTACCTGGCAGCGACCTTGCTAAAATGATTAACGCTGCGCTTTATAATTTTGACAGCAATTATGAAGATCACTTTTTCGACCTCGCGACAATTGCCTACCAGCATGAGGAATTGGATGTCTTGGTCCTTATCTTGATGAAGGCTATAAAAGGCGATGCCGAAGAGGAGGAAATCAAAGAGAAGCTTGGCTTTTGGTGGGATGTTTTATTGACCGAACAAAAAAATGGTTTTCAGCATCGGGATCTGCTGTATTTAATTTTAATTATAGAACGCTCGCATTATACCTATACCGGGAGTGATGAGCATGGCTATTATAAGCGTGCCTTAACTTGGTATGCATCTTTTCCCGACGATTATGGGGTTTTACACTTCTTAGGTACCTATTACTTTGAGCACGAAGATTATGCACAGGCTTTGGAAATGTTTGAAAGGCTATTTCGGGTAAACCCGAACAGCATGGCTTGGATTCGTTATATACAGTCTCGATTTAAGGTGTATAATACGCTGGAGGCTATGCTACCTCCGATGTCGCTGCCCCCAACCGATGACCATGCCATTGATTATTATAACAGTGCTGTATTTCTCGGCGAATTTGTGGATACTTTGCCTCAAGCTTATCAATTGAGCTATCAAAAATTAGTACTGGACTTGTACATGACCAGCTATACAGGTTTCCAAGCTTACTTTGAGGCAGATAAATTCGAATACCTACGCCTGCCCATGTGGCATTGCAGGGCAATGTGCTGTGCTAATATTGCGGTGCTATACAAGGCTGCATGTAAGGATTTTCATACCTCAGCCGCTTTTGCGCTAGAGGGATTGCAGTACAGTCAGTTTCCATTATTGTACAGCAACCTCTTAGAGGTTTACCATGAACTGGAAGAATATAGCAAGATAGACGACTTGGCTGATCGTTATTTCACGCAGGGATTTGGCGATATTCCGTCGCCTTATAACTTCCTTATTGCTGCGATACAGCGGCAGGCAAAAATTCATTTGGGCAATACCTTTTCCTTGCAGCAAAACAAAGATATGCTGTATTCCTTTTACCAATACGCAGAAGAGAATACGATTATGCAAGATGACCGCAGCATTTTTACCAATGCATGCCATGCCCTAACGACATTAATTTATGAAGAGGTGGAAACATGGGAAATCACCGAAAAGGTAAACTTCTATGAGCATATCTTACAAGATTACCCCAAATATGCCTTTGCTCCCTTTCAACTTATGCAATTGTATAACGAATTGGAGGAATACGAAAAATGTCAATGGGCAGCGCAGCGTTATCTCGAGATAAAACCCGCAGATCAGCTTGCGGATACCGACGCCGAAAAAACCTATTATTTTCTATTGAAGGCGCCATCGTGGTTAGGTAATTTCGAAGAGGCTATACATACCTTTGAGCGTGATAGAAAGGCGGCAGCACGGGTTATGTTGCCAGACTCCTGGTTAATTTATATGAAAATTGCTACCGTAAATTATGTGAATACGGGAAAAATAGTGGCGGTAAATACCCTAATCGCCGAAATGGAGGCTTTCTTTGCCATGCATCAGCTGGAGGATATAGAGCTATTTGATGAAGTACAAAAACTTAAAGCCATAAATCTGCATAATGCAGGAAAGAAAAATGAGGCCATTCGCTTATTAGATCAGCTTATGAAAAAGGATAAGTATGAACCTGAATTAGACGAACTAAAGGCTAGCTGGGGTAAGCTTAGTTTTTTTGCTAAACTTGGCTTTTGATAGCTTCTCATATATACCCTACAAGTGTAATGGTGCAGCATGCTGTACCTTTACACTTGTAGGGTAAAATACGGCCATAATACCGATTAAAAACCGTATTATGCCAGGTGCCGGCTCTCGGCTTATTTTGTGCGCCATGCGGATGGTTATTAACCATTCTCCGTCACTTTTACTGCTGCCGATAGCAGCGCGATAGGTATTTAAGCTATAGAGCAAAATTCCTTATGGTCTTTAACTTGGATAAAAAAGAGCTTAAAAATTAAATATTTAAATAATTAAAAAATAATTCACCCTAAGTTAAATCAGCTCCTTTTCCTTCGCTAGCATTAGCAGCTGCCCAATCGAATTTGTTTTTGTCTTCGCCATTATATTACGTCTGTGGCTAACAATGGTATGTTTACTTAAAAAGGTTCTTTGTGCCGTTTCCAGTACACTTAGGCCTTGCGCAAAATAGTTAAGAATTTCTGTCTCCCGTACGGTTAGTACTTCATATCCCGCATCAGTGTCTTCCTTTGCATCCAATAAATCCTGAAGGTAGGGATCCATGTAAAAGGATTTTATTGAACTGGCGTATAGGGCCTGTGTGATAGCATCTAAGCTACAATTTTTACTGATAATTGCGTCCGGCTTGGCCAATTGTATATTTTTTAGCACATAAGGCGAAGAAGCATTGGTGATGAACAAGACCTTGGCAAAGCGATTTAATCGCCGTGCTTCACTTAAAATAGATAAACCTGAATCCCCCTCCAGGTAATAATCTACAAAGACATAGATCTCCTCATCACCGCGCTCAATTAGAAATTGAATAAGTTCAGATTTATGGTTAAAGGTTTTAACAAACTTAAATAACTCATACTTTTCCAACATCAAAGCCAGGAGCTCTCCAAATAGTGGTTGTGCGTCAAGAATGACTGCATTTTTATTATATTTCATAGGTATGGTAGATAATTCAGCACATAAAAACAGCGGCACAAATAATCTGGTATCCCCTTGTAACTACTGTCTTAATTTCTGAAACAAAAATAAGCCTAGAAACACCATAATGACTAGAATATAAGCTGCAATAATAACAGTTTTCCGAAAACTGATAGCAGTTAATACTTAGTAAAACAACCGTTTAACTTAAATTTTCGGTAGTGGAATGTTCTCGCGCAAATTTAATAAATGTCGAAGGCGATATTCCGGTAATTCCTTTAAAAACTGCAGAAAACTTGCTGTGACTGGAAAAGCCAGATATCTCTGCGAGGTAAGATAATTTATAGTTTAATAGCTCGGGTTCTGTTTCTAAACGTTTTAAGATATAGTTGATACGGAAATGTTGAAGATAATTTTTAAAATCTGTCGATCGGTGTTTTTTAACTAAAAGAGAAACATAACGCTCATTGGTATCCAACCTTGTTGCCAGTGTTGCTAAAGACATTTCCTTATTCAACAAGTAATCGGTCTTCTCGATTTGCTCTAAGGCTAATAGAATTCTATTTTCTGTCGCCTCGGATATGGCCAATTCATTTTTTTCAGTACTAACTTCCGGAACTGTTGTCTTTGTAATCGAAATATTCGCTCGTCGGTTTAGGGAAGAAATAATTTCCATAAACCGTTTCCGATCTTTTCCACGTTTAAAAAATACAAATACCATAAAAACAATGAAAATCATACATCCTAAGGCTATGACCCCATTCCTTACCGTTACCTGATTGACATACCACTCCTTATCTTTCCCCAACTTTATATATAACTCCTCCAATACCCTGTTTCCCGTATTCTGCTGTTCTAATGTACTTTGGCGGTATTTATCCCGATACAAAATCGATAAATCCAACTTACCTATGGCTTGGTAGTACTTGGCATAGGTTTCATACAAATCGGCTGTTAAAAAGGAAGATTCAGAGGTGGCGTTTATTTTTTCTATTAATTGTAAGTAATAATGGGCACTGTCATATTGCTGGCGTGCCAAGAATAGTTCGGCTTTAATCCGGTATATCTGAGGCAATAAAATACTCTCTTTACCCGATAATTTCTGCAAAGATGCGTTAATTAAAGAGTCAGACCTCTGCAAATCGCCTAAGCTTAGGTAACATACTGCTGCCAACCGGTCGTTTGTAGCCTGCGATAATAAAGAACGTTGCATTAAGGTGCTATCTGTGATCTGCCTAAAATAATGCTCCGCCGATGTTAAAAATGTCAGCGCTGTATTATAATCCTTTGTATTTTGTGCTACAAAACCTTTTTCCTGCGCTATATTGCCTTTGGTCAGAAAATAGGTCGGACTATCTTTCTGCTCCTCTACTGCTCTTTCCGCATCGCTGAGATGGTTTTTTGCTTCCTGGTATAAACCTGAAACACGAAAGTAACTCGCCAACATGCCGGAGGTAGAAATTTGATATTTGGATAGCTTTTTGACATTTGCCAACTGTTTAGCTTGGAAAATATAATACAAAGCATCGGACATTTCTCCGTTATTTTTATAGATTTCGGCTTTTAATAATAAGGAACGTATTCTTTCCTCATCCGTGTCTGCTGTATTGTATAGGGAATCACTGCGTGCTAAAGCCTCTTCTGCACTTATTCGGGTGCGGTCAAAAATTTCCTTATACGCCGCCTCAAAGTTTCGTTTTTGAGCCTTCGCTGTTAAAATGCTAATAAATACAAACGTAAATAATAGTAGATAAGTTAAATGACTTTTCATTAATATTAATAAGTTGTTAGACTCTATTATTTGGTAGATGTTGGTATGCCAATATAAGTCTATTAATGACCAACTTACATTAGTGAGCACAAAAATACATAAGATATTTTATATTTTAACTAAATAGCAAATATTTACTTTAAAATAGCATGTTTATGCTATTTATACAAATATAAATCCAATTATTTTTTTTAAAAATTAAATACCCCATGTGGATATTAAAAATTGGTCAATAAAGTTTTTTTGCAGTGGGCACAGAAAAGGCTGCAGAATTGCAGCCCTTATTTGTACTAATTTTCTTCTTATTTTTCTTTTTTTAAGCGCGCTTATTTTTCCGCTTTAGGTTTATTCTTTTGCTTATCATCGGGACCAAAACCAGAGCCTAATATACCATCCCAAATGGAAGAACTTACGCCAAAACCCTTCTCAGGATCGGAATAGTGGTGCAACATATGGTGCTGTTTAATCCGTTTCATAATACCACTTTTAAAATTAGCATGGTGCATTGCATAATGACATTCGTCATAAATCAGATACCCCACCATAAATCCTGAAAAAAAAGAGGCTAAATAAAATTCGTTCGAGAAAAAAAGGGTAAACATAAAATACACCAACGTTGCCAATGGTATACTTGCCGACAGTGGCATCACCAAACGTAAACGATCTTTAGGATAATCGTGATGAATACCATGAAAAATCCAATGCACACGCTTTAAAAATTTATTCTTTGGGTGATAATGAAATACCCATCGGTGCAAAGCGTATTCAAAGATTGTCCAGAATAACAATCCAAACACAAAAAAGCCTAAATAATTCCAAATACCTAATTCGCCTGGGCCTAGCGCTTTCCACGAAAAATAGAGGATGACAGGAACATAAAAAATAACAGGAACTATAAAATGAACTTTACTTAATGATTCCAGGAAATCACTTTTAAACATTCGTATAGATTCACTAGAGTTTGATACGTAATTCTTTTTTGCCATATCTTTTCATTCTTTATTATATCAAATAACTTCCGTGCAAAGATAATAATTTATTGACTTTTTTACCGTTCCAATCAAAAAGCAAGTGCTATTGTTGTAATCTGAAGGTAAAATTTTGATCTCGGATAAGCTGTACCATGCTTTAGTAGGTGCACATGTTTATGTAAAGATAAGATTAAGCTGTATTAAATTAAAAATAAATTTTTATGGTAGGCAATAGGTTTTAGTTTAACAGCAAGTAGCTCGCCATTAAATTATAATTGACCTTAACGTATAGGCTTGCCCATTGCTTGCCTGCAAAAGGGAAAAGGGGAAAGGGTAAATTTAATATTTAATACCGAAGTGAAATTTATATAAAAAAAAAGGAAGGTATAGTGTGTAAGAAGATGGATGGGGAAATCGGGATAATTCGCTCTTTGCTATAATATCCGCCACCCTAGCAAAAGCCCTTTCTTTACAATCGGGCTATGCTAAGATTTTGGATACTGAAAACAAACAGAACACTATTATATAAACAATTTTTTAGCTCAACTATTGTCGTAAGGTATCGACCATAGCCTATACCTGCTAAAGCCTAAAGCTTACCAAACGATTTTCATGTATTTGTTATTCTATTTTTTTGTATCGATATATTTTTTATGTATAACCATACATGGTTCTTTATTAAGGTATACATGCATACAGATATAACTGCATGCTGGAACTTCGTTTGGATGTATCCCTTAGTAAGGACAGACCTTTTAAATCTTTTGCGGGTTAAAGGTTTTTAAAAACCGGTCATTTAATTAAATGGTATTTGTAGTAGATGAAAAAGAATGTTAATTTTATAGCGCCAACAATAAAATTACAGCCCGTAGCATAAACCTTATGTATATACATTTCATTTGGTATGACCGGTTTCAGACAGCCGAAGAGGTGCGCTTGTTTACTATACCATATGTGCCGAAAGACAAAAGCGTCGCCCCTCTTCTTCGTCTATTATTTTAACATGCTCATCTTGATGGGCAGTATTCGTTCTGACAATAATCCTGAAATGAAGACCTCTATACGCGATTATAACGCGGATGTAAACGGTTTACCATTCAAATTTTATGTTATGTGTTATGTGTTTTGCTCATAATTAATAAAGGTTATGCGAAGTACTTAATACACGCGCAATCTATTTGTTTAAACCCTTTAACGCTTGGAGACCTGGAGAACTTCGCTTAAGGAAAAAACTGTCAAAATAATGCGATCAAAAAATCGCTACAAATTAGTTAAAAAGCAAGTGACCAACATGGGCTTTATGACATAGCCTGGCGGTTTATGGTTTGCAATAAGAACTTCGATTAAACCGCCCCTACAGCATGATAACCACATCACTTACACAAAGATACACAATTAGATAGAGTTAACAAAATATTATCAAATAAAAAATTTATGAAGACAGAAACGGAATATAAAATTGAATTTGGGAAACAGGTGGAGAAATACCTCAAAAAATCAGGCTTAGACATCAATGACTTTGCGCGCCTTATTAGGTCAAATACGGATAATGTACGGGATATTATGGCGGGGAACGTAGGTTTAACCATTGGCAAAATGGTAAATATTGCGCACTTATTTGGACAGGTATATTATAACTTCGCAAACCCCAACTACCCTATTCCAGCAAAAAATGAATTGACAGAAAAAATTAAGGATATCATTGATAGAAGAAAACGTATTGGCAAGAAAACAATCGATAAGAATAGAATTCTAGCGCATAAATTGGATAAATTTATAATGGATGGATTATTGAATACACCAGTAACGTCTAAAATAATTCATTATAAAATGGGCAAAGATGTGAAGAATAAAAAGACGTCTGAAATTACTAATCTCCTTGGAAAATCACCTCGTAACAAATTTATTCAACCTATAGACATTTATCATAAACAGAAGGTGTATATCCATAAGGATTATGCCCAAGCATACCGTAAATTGTCGAAGGAGGAATTGGAACAGATAATTCTTCAACAGGAAGAAAGAATAAATAATAAGGACTAAGGTCTTTTACCTGCAGTGTAGCTTAGGGCTTACCTATATATAATGTAAGACCTGCGGAAATGGCTCGTAATAATGATGCAACAGGGCCTTCCATTCGTTATATTGTGGAGACTGTCGGAACCCTATTTCATGCGCTTCTATAGATTCCCATTCTACCAATAGGATATATTGGTTTTCAATTTCTACACATCGCTTAAGACTATGCTTTATATAGCCTGCTGTAGCGGCGATGTATTTCCCTGCTTCCTGAAAATCCCTTTCAAAATCAGCATTTTTACCCTCTTTTATATTTAATATAGCAACTTCTATTAGCATAGGACAGTAGTTTTTTTTGTCTAAAACGAAGGTATAAAAAATTATTAGTAGGAGGACTTACATTTCTTATTAATGTGGCCGTCAGGCCTTATTCTTTAAAGGGTTTAGGGGTTTAGGGGTTTAGGGGGGACTATGGTTCATCGGCTCACCTTTTTCGGCGTTCTGCAATAACTTTGGCCGATATTAAGGCTGTGGGCATATTTATGGCGGAATGCAGGTCGTAGGTAGGTAGTTATTCGTCAGTTGTAGATATAATACAATATAATATATTTTATTTACTAGGCAGGTGCCTCTGGCATACATACATTGACCAAACCGGGCCTCCGTTTCTTGGAGTATTATACAATTAGCGGGCACTTTGCTTTAAAAGGAAAAATAAAACCCTCCTCAGCTGTCCAAGCTAAAGAGGGCTTATTTTTCTGCCATTGCGTTATTGTGCGAATAAATTATGTTTTTTGAGGTAAAAGCTATGCAGTCTGTTCTGCCAGGCTACCGCATCAAACTTCTATTATGCAAACCGACAAATCTCTATTCAGCCGCATTGATGGACATAATAACGCCGCGGTAATTTTCATAGTCAGAACCGATATACAAGAGATCAAATCGTTTCTTTCCTTCCTCTTGTAAAGATTTCTTGAGTGAGGAATAGTTTATTTTTTCGATTTTCGGATTCCAGTCGCTATCTGTTTCTGGTTTTATTGACGCGATATCGTCCATTTTAAATATGACCTTACTCCTAGCGGTAGCCACAGAACGCTGAATAAATAAGGTATCTGCATCCACCTTATTGACACGAATCCATCCCGCAGGAAGACCTTCGATACTATTGCCCTCAGCATCGGTAAAAAAAGTAACCCCATACAACTGTCCGGCATGTATTTGTTGTAACGCTGTGGTCATGTTTTGTATATCATTTTTATACTGTTTTCCATCTTGCCCTGTCTTTATAGCGTAAATAACAGCACCAACAAGAGCGATGACAAGTAGCGAAAGGTAGCCCTTCCACAACTGAAAGTAAGGAATGCTAACGCTACTTTTAAAGGCCTTAACCGTTTCTTTAATTTCAGGAGAATAATCAGTTACTGGAATCAAATCGCCGTTGGCATTATAAAGACGCGACATTTTCACAAAACCACCGCCTACAGGAAGTCCAAAATACTTTATCCCTGGCGTTACCATATACAAATCCAGCTGTTCGGGCAACTCTTTATTTTTTAACACTCCCGTAATACGTTTTTGACCTAAGGTATAATCATAACGTGTATAGAAAAAAATCATGCTTTATGTAAATTACTTTATAAAATATAGTATCGTTTTTAATTATGGAGCACAAAGGTACATTTTTATATAAAAAATTCACCATTTCACCTATACTTTCGGTTAACCCGATAATTAAAAAGCACCTATATCCTTAAAAACAAATCGCTTAACAGCAGCATGGTTAAACAGCTCCTATCTTTTGACGATACCGTTTACAGGAACAGTACGCCCTGAAAAATTGAATACACATTACCATCTTACACCGCGCATCAGGCCGACTTAATTCTATGAACGGCAACTTATGAAGGAATGCGAATGGTGGTTTCTATAAAATGGCGATCGGGTAAAATACCAGCGGATAAGCGATAAATCGCGTAAGGAAAGAATATAGGTAAACCTGAGATTCCTCCCCTCCCTACTACATGCTTATAAATAAATCTACTGAGTCTGCTGAGTTTGGTGAGTGGAGTAGATTGGGTTGATTGGGTTGATTGGGTTGATTGGGTTGATTGGGTGAATTAAGAAGGCTATACAAAGGAAAACCTACATATAGCCTTCTCAGGCTTTATTACCAAAACAACAGCTTTTTTTTGTGGTTGTCGGCTCTGCTCCAGAGCAGTGGATTTGCATAATTAGCCACCTTGCTCTGTCGCAAGCGATTAGGAGTTAAGGAATCGTACCCCACAATCAGCGGAAATGTCTAAAGACTGTACCGGTAACAATCGCAAACCTTAAGGCGACAATTTCTCTAACATCTTTAACCTCACCTCCGTTTGATGTCGGATTAGTTTATCGTAATCCGATTCGCTATCCCAAAGTTTTAGGGATACCACAAAAAGCTCAATCGACAAAAAGAAGAATAAAAATAGCAGGTAAATAAAAAGTGCCAGATTCGATGTGGTAATAACGCTATGCAGTATTTCGATTTCATCGATAAATCCAGATGTTTTACGAAGCTCCTCTTCCTTTTGTTTTTTCAGCGGACCAATTGAGGCTTCAACTTCAAACTTTTTGTTTGTTAAGGCTTCTATTTGTTTTAATGTCTGCTCGAGCTCAAATTTCTTTGGATTCTCTAATATGGATTTATTGGTAGAGTTGGTGGTATTCACATTATTACCTTCCCTATCCCGCGTTACCGAGGTATTCGTATAGCTGGTAACAATAACGGGATTTTTTTGCAGCTCACTGCTGATGAAACTAGCCTTTTGATTGAGGTTTAATAAGGTAGAGTCGTAACTAGCAATCTGGTTTCTTAAATCTGCTTCGCTATTTTTTACAGCATCCTTAACACGTTCGTCCATAAGCTGCACCTTTTTAAGCTCAATATCTTCCTTAAAGATAATCTGATCCATAATAAAGGAACCAATAAGTGCCATAATAACGGCCAAAACTACCCGAAATGCCGTTGATACTTTACTTAACTTGGACGACAATATAATAATACGTTCAATTTGTAAAATCACAAAAGCACAGATTAACGCCGCAACAACACCCCCAAAAATACCGGTATGCAGATAACGCATAGCAAAAGTGTAACCTATAAATACCCATACCAGCATAATTAATAGCAATGCGGAGGTATATTTTTTAACATTTTTGGAGCTTATTTCACTGGAATGTTTTACAAGCTTATAGTTGAATCCTGTAAGCCAGCATCCAAATTTTAACCACCAATCTTTCATATTAAAACTCCTTCATTAATAAAGTTGATTGTGTAATTGAGGATAAACCTTTGGTAAAACCACGTTGATAGGCCAAAATTGCTCTTTCAAATAAACCGGTATCCTCTTTTAAAGACTTGTCAATTTCATACACCTTACCCATATGCTCCAGCAAATCCGCTTTTTTCGTCTGCAACTCCTCAACCAGATCCACAAGTCCGGCACGCGAGCGCGAGCTGATATGAAAATCAATCTCCTTTACCATGGAATCGTGATAGGTTTTTACCTGGTGGAGTATAATTTCTAAATCATACTTTATTAATTTAAGGTTATCCTGTTTATACTTTTCATCTGGACTCACTAGAGCATCGTTAAACCCCTTACTCTCGAAGTCTAATTTAAGGTAGTTGTAAATGGCCTGAATACCCACAGCCGTATTTAAGTTTGCGGGCGATTCGGCATCAATTTTTTCAATAAAAACCTTTTCCGGAATTAAAATATTACCATTTTCTTCCGCCTTTTCTTCTGTGCTTTTATGTTGTTTTTTAAAGAAATCAAATATTCCCATGGTTTAGGTGAAGGGTTAAAATAAGATTAAATGTTAGATTAATTTTGTTGGTATCTGATAATGACTATGTCCTTTAACGAGGCATCGTTTACATAAGGTAACCAGTAAGTTGTTTTCGTACTCCCATGGCGCCTTAAATTGTTTTGTTCTACGAATATAATGGTACTGACGATGGTGTAAATGTAGGTTATTTCCATCGTTACAAATCACACATTGATTGTTGTCTCTTTCGAAAATTTCATTTTGTTTGGCCTGCCATCGATAATCTGCATATACGGAAGCATAAGGACCAAAATTCTTTCCATCCATTAGTTAATAATAATTGTAGACCACTAAATTACAATTTTTTTTTGTATTTAATTAATTGATAAATTATTAAATATTTAGGATACATATGGAACATAGCCGAAATGCCAGTGCGTGTATCCTTAGCATATATTGCTGTAGGTAGACACGCATAGCAAAGACAGCCGCTCTACTTAATTTTCCGTTTTAAGTAAACCGTTATTTTGCTTATGCATAACCGTATGGCAGCATTTAATGTAAAACCAAACGACTAATTATTATGATCTATCAACCCCTCTAAATCCCCTATGTATATTTTTACCTTCTCAAAACCGTGTTTTTTAAGCATAGAATACGCCATTGCGGCACGGGTTCCGCTCTTGCAGTGTACAATAACCTGTTTGTCTTTGCTTACTTTGCTGAAGCTGTTTTCCAAGTCTGCCAATACGATATTCTCTGCCGTTGAGATAGGACCGGATTGGTATTCGTCCTTACTGCGTACATCAATAATTTGAATGTTTTTGGCATTAGAAAGAGACTTAAGTTCTGTTTTGGATATCACATTCGACTGTTGTAAAGGAATGCCCAATGACTGCAGATTGTTGACATATCCGTACATATTATCCATACCGATACGCATCAGCTTTCGGTTTAAATCCTCGATTTCATTTTCATCTGCAATCAGCACAAACTGCGTTTGATAATCCAATAACCAGCCCATAAAGGTTGAAAATGATGTATTACCCTCAATATGCAGGCTATTTGGGATATACCCCTTGATAATGGTTGTCAGTTTTCGGGTATCAACCACAGTCAAACCATTTTTCTGAGCGGTCAGGAAATCGCTTTTGCTTAATTTTTGGCGTTTTGGAACTTCAACCAACAAGGGGCGAGGTATCCTGTTCCATTGTTTCATCGTGGCAAAGTATTTCGGCGGGTCCGGCTGTCCGTCAAGGATATACTTTACAAACCCTTCCACATCGTTGCTAAACTGAAAAGCTTTGCTTGTCAACTTCTCCTGCTTTAAGGTAGATTGTGGTACATCACTTAGCGATTTACCACAAAACGAGCCTGCTCCGTGCCCCGGCCAAATCTCTAAATCGTCAGGAAGTAGTGAAAAAAGCTGTATGGAGGCATACAACTGTTTTGCTCCCCTATCCTGCGAACCAGCCTGTCCGGCAACTTTCTCCAGCAAATCCGGACGACCAACATCGCCTACAAAAATAAAATCCCCTGTCAGTGCTTTTTGAGGACTAGAAGATACAGAAAGATCTGTTACCAAAAACGTCAAACTTTCGGGCGTATGCCCCGGCGTGTGCATCGCTTCCAAAATGATGTTGCCCATTGTGATTTTATCGCCGTCTTTGATTGGACTATGCGGAATTTCATATTTCCAATCGGGGTCCGTTTCTCCCGATAGTACCAATTCCGCTCCCGTAGCGTGAGCCAGCTCCGGCGCACCACTCAAATAGTCAGCGTGGATATGGGTTTCTGTTACCCTTGTTATCTGCAGGCTGTTATCTTCTGCAATTTTCAGATACGTATCCATATCACGTTTCGGATCCACGACAATAACCTCCCTGCTTTGCCTGTTGCCGACCATATAGCTGGTCTGTGCCAGCGTAGGGTCAAATATCCGCAGAAAAAAGAGATCTCCTCCCGAAGAGGCATCGATAATATATATATCCTCCATACCCTTTTGTTCCCTATTGAAGCCGACCAACGGCGAGGCAACCAATGGCGAAGTAAGACAAGCCGCACCAAATAAAGCCCCTGTTTTTAAAAAATTTCTTCTACTTTCCATTATTCCTTAATTATTTTTGCGAATTGAACGTGTTATTTTTCCAATGTTTCTTTCATCCGTACCCAAACGACAATACCCGAAAGGAGCGTAACGATACCCGCGAGGTGGACTGCCCACATCAGTCCGAAGAAGTTGCCGACAACACCGGCCATTAACGCACCTACGGCGTACCCCATATCACGCCAAAAGCGGTATACCCCCAGAGAAGAAGCTCGCCAAGTTGGGTGGGCGGCATCACTTATGGCAGCCAGTAAAGCCGGGTAAACCATTGCCGTACCCAAACCTAACAGCACCGAACCAACCAAGCCGGCAGTCAAGGGGTCCAAGAACTCCATACCGATTACGATATGCCCGAATACTTGCACAAACATCCCCCAAACAATAAGCGGTTTTCTTCCCCATTTATCGGCTAAGGGGCCTGTTACGACTTGCCCTACGCCCCAAACGACAGGATAAACGGCTTTAATCCACCCAACACCCTCCAAGCCGACACCCATAGACATAAAGAGCAAAGGGAATACGCCCCAGGACATCCCGTCATTCAGGTTGTTAATCAAACCCGCCTGCGAAATCGAAAACAGGTTTTTGTTTTTGAATGATGTTTGTTTGAATACCCACCACAAATTCGGCTTATGGGCTTCTTCGCCCAATGTGGTCGCCTGAATTTGAGCAGCTTCCAACTGGGCGTGTTTCCGTGTATCCTTTACCAGGAAGATGGACAGCATTACCCCTACAATCGTGTAAGCAATACCAAGATAAAAAGGTTCCGGTCTTAGTCCGTAATACGATGCCAGATAACCCGTTACCAATGCGGTCAACCCAACTGCTCCGTAACCTGCAGCCTCGTTCAATCCCATTGCCAAGCCCCTGCTTTTCTTGCCGACCAAATCAATCTTCATATTGACAGTCATGGACCAGGCCAAGCCCTGACTTACACCAAGTAAAATATTGGCAAATAATATCCAGTTCCACGATGGTCCAAAAGCCAATAAAAACGGAACAGGTAAACCGACAAGCCAACCCCAAATCAATACTTTCTTGCGGGTGTACTTATCTGCCAAGACACCCGAGATCAGGTTGGTGAACGCTTTAACCACGCCAAAGGCGATGATGAACGAAAAGACAACAACGTCTGATTGGATGTTAAAAACCTCTGTTCCGACCAAAGGCACAATGGTTCTTTCCAAACCAACCATACCGCCCACCATCATATTGACCAGGACGAGCAAGGTAAATTGTTGCCAGTTTTCTTTTAATCCTAATTGTATATTCTTCATTTAAAATACTGTTTTAATAGGTTAGGGTTTGTTCTGCCGTTGCTATCCAATTACCCAATTCCTCCATACAACTCCTTTCTGTTGCCACGATGATTTGCTTATGAAACAGCACATCGGTTGGCTCCTGCTTCCAAATCAGCGGGGTTGATACCCTCGTAGTTTCCGCTTTTATTAAGGGTCGCAATCTGTAGGTAGTTGGGCGGGGTTGGGGGAATACGCTTCATGGTCTGTTCGATAAACGCTTCTTTGTCTAATTGCAACAAGGCAATGTTTTTAGAAAGATTAGACAAACTATCGCCGATGATTGTCCCATCAAATGTGATGGTATTTGAAGTATGTGCAGGTAGGATAAATAAATCGTGCTTGCTTAGGGTTAAAATTCGACCCAACGAATTAAATAACTGCTCGGCTTTCTTTAGCCCCTGTTCGTGGTCAGCTTTCAAATCAGGCCTTCCCACACCATCGGTAAATAAGGTATCGCCCGTCAGTAGGTAAGTATCGGCTACCAAGTACGAAATACTTTCGGCTGTATGCCCAGGAGTAAATATCGCCGTAAGTTCAGCTGCACCAAAAGGTACAACCTGTCTGTCACTAAGGGGCACAAAATCATAATCCACGCCTGCGTTCTCTGTAAATAGCTGCGTTGCTCCGGTTGCTTCCGCCAATTCCATGCTGCGCGAAATATAATCAGCATGAATATGCGTATCCATTACAAATTTAATCGTCCAACCGTAACTTTTCGCCAATTCCATATATACATCTGGATCTAAAGACGCATCCACGACAATAGCTTCCTTTTCGGAGCCAACGATATAAGAAAGACAACCTTTGGCTACCCGTCTTACCTGTACAATCGTTACATTGTCGTCTTTTATTTCTGCCGTGTTCCAAGCATAATTCCACGCTTTCATACCGCCCTGTAACGATAAAGCATTATAGCCTTTTTCGTTCAATAAGTTGGCGGCGATAAGGCTTGTTTTACCTCCGGCACATACGGTTACAATGGGTGTGTCTTTGTCAAAAGTTGTATCATCAAAGACCGTCTTATCTCCGCTTACAAGACCGGCATACACATTCTGGTGAACACTGCCGGCAATATGCCATTCTGCTCTTTGCTCCTGTGGCCTAATGTCTAATACCACTACTTCTTTGCCGTCCTCAAACATTTGTTGAAGTCCTAATACTGCTATTTCCGGTGTACGCATAACTGATATAATTTATGAGTACAAAGATAAAGAAAAAAACAAACTATTCAATAATTCTATTGAATAGTTTGTTTTGAATTATTCTAAACCTTTAAAAAACAGCTATAAGGAAGCAAAAATAAAAGGGGCATCCCATTAAAAATGAGATGCCCCAATATGAAAGTCTGATCCTTATCTTTACGAAACTTCGACCTTTTCCACAGGATAACCTTTTAACGCCCATTCAGGAAAGCCATCATCCAGGCGTACTGCATTGTAGCCGTTTTCGGTAAGCATTGCAACGGCCTCATCGGCAAAAACACAAAAGGGACCTCGGCAATACGCTACAAGCATTTTTCGTTTCGGAAATTTCTTTAAAGAATTCCCCAAATCCTCTATCGGTATTGATAATGCTTTATGAATATGTCCTCTATTATATTCCTCTTCAGGACGTACATCCAAGAGTATTACTTCGTCATTGTCGAGCATGGAGGCCAACTTGTCGACATCAATAGCCTGCATATCTCCGCTTTGACCGCCCCGAAAATCATGGATTACTTTTTCTACTTCAGCATTGAAAGTCATGCCCAATTCCCGAAGCGACACCATCGTGCTATACATACTTTCGCTGGCAAGCGAATAGTTAATAAAATTGCCGTTACGGCTTATCTTGACCAGCTTGGCATTTTTGAGGTTCTGTAAGTGCTGGGAAGTATTGGCTATGGAAAGCCCCGTATTCTTTGCTATTTGCTCTACACTAAACTGCCCCTGTGCCAATAGGTCTATGATTTCTAACCGATGTGGGTTTGCCATTGCCTTGACAATTTTAGATAATTCCGTATATACCTTGTCTTTAAATTCTCGTTTGTTCATTTTTAATATCAATTAGCTAATACCTTCACTCCTAGTTGGTATTCCTCCTGCAAAGGTAAAAAATCTATTCAATAAATTTATAGAATAGCCACCTAATCACAGTCTCTTCTGTAGCTAATGGCATAAAATACAAGTATACCTATAAATGTTAGGTATACAGCCACGGTCGATTGATGTTGCCCGACTTTTAGAAAATACACCTCCTTCTTAAATTACGCGAATAAAGGTTGAGCGTATTAAAGCATTATGCTGGATCTATTGAATATAATCAATGTATGGCAACAAAAAATAACCTAGATTTACAGCAAGGTTGCTAATGCCATAATCCCCTCCGTTAACTCCTTTTCAGAAAGCGAACCGAAGCCTAATCGTATACCGTTTATAGGTTTATCAAAGCTATAAACATCGGGAGTGATAATTTTAATACCCCTGCCATGCAATTTTTGGGAAATCTGCAACCAGTCCGCTTGCTTATTAGGAACAATCCAAAAAGCTAAACCACCATCAGGAATGGTATACGTCGCTTTGTCCTTCAAATGGGTATAAAGCACAGATGCCGTAAAATCCCGTTTTGCTCTGTAGTGGTTAGTTGCCTTTTTAATATGCCGCTTTATTGTGCCGTCTTTGAAAAGTTGCAAAACAGCCTGTTCCATAATACTGTCGCTCTGTACATCAATAATCTTTCGCAAACTACCAACCTTTTCAATCAACGCACTGTCGCCGCTTGCTAAATAGCCGATACGGAGAGCGGGTGCAACAACTTTACTCATTGTGCCAATGTAAACATATTGCTTTAGTTCCGTAAAACTTGACAAAGGCAAGATAGGACGATAACCAAAATGAAACTCATTATCGTAATCATCTTCGATAATCATAAAACCATATGTGTTGGAAAGCCTTATCAATTCCAGCCTTCTTGTTAAACTTAATGTTACCGTAGTCGGATATTGGCGGTGCGGTGTAACATAAATCGCTTTTATTGTTACGCCCGAATGCAGATAAGCGATTACATCCTCCATCAGCAAACCATCCTGGTCTACCCTTGCTGGCAAAAGCTTTGCACCTGCATTCTCAAACGCTTTCCATGCAGGCTTATATCCCGGATTTTCGACCAGTACATAATCGCCTTTCGCAAATAAACACTGAGCCGTGAGATACATCGCCATTTGACTGCCACGGGTGATGCAGATATTTTGTTCGGTTACTTGCATACCCCTTTGATGATTGAGCATTTGGACAATAGATTTTCGAAATTCCAAATCGCCCAATTCATTGCCGTACCCCATCATCTGCCACCTTGCCTTTTGATTGAAGATTTGGCGGTATGCCCTTGCTAATTCTGTAATGGGCGCAATTTTACTATCCGGGCTTCCATCATCAACCTGCAAATGATAAGGTTTAATTGCTGTATTTTTTGGAGCAGCTATGACCTGGTTGGCGGTATGTATGTTTATAAAATCGGGTAATGCATCGGCAACAAAGGTTCCTTGTCTTTCTTTAGAGATGAGCCACCCCTCGATTTGCAGTACATTTAGGGCTTCTACCACCGTATTGCGGTTGACTTGCAAAAGTTGTGATAGCTTTCTACTGCCGGGCAAGGCATCGCCGGGCTTTAACCTGCCCGAGTGAATATCTTTTATAATGGCATCGGCTATTTGCAGATAAATAGGTTTATCCGATTGTTCATTTAACTGTATTTCAAATTTCCAACCTCTTAACATCTGGACTATCTATTTTTAATAGAACTGTATCATTACAATGGTCCAAAGGTACAATATTTTGTATAGCAATAGTGCAAAAAAACAATAAAAAAAACCATTATGGCAAATTTAGAAACAGCAAGAGAAGTTAAAAAATCAATCCATGCAGAACAGAAGCAGTTTAGCTCAAAAGACTTTCATCAGACGTTTGCAAGGCCAACCTATGTAAAGCCGTCACACATCATTCATAAGAATGTTGAAAATACAGGTGTACATAGCCATTTTTCGGAGGAAAGAAAACATCCGGTTTTCTTTGTGGATTTACCGAGTAAAAATGTCAGTATGACCATTGGCGGTTTGTTACCCGGACAAAAAACACAGCTGCACCGTCATACCTACGAAACCATACTGTATGTTATCGAAGGCAAAGGTTGGTCACGCGTGGAGGATGAAATTGTAGAATGGCAGGCTGGCGATGCAGTGTACATTCCATCCTGGGCTTGGCATCAGCACCAAAACCTTAGCGATACTGAGGCTGCAAAATACATCGCGTGTGAAAATGCGCCACAACTGCAAAACTTAGGCGTAGCATTACGGGAGGAAGAGGGCAGAGACTTTTAACTTTTAACAAACAACTATACATGAATTACATGAATAAAGTGCCATTTAAGGGTGTAATCGCTTATGCCATTACACCGTTTGACGACAACGAGAATATTGATATCCCATTATTCAAAAAACAGGTTGAACGCTTGGTAACAGTCGGCGCTCATGGTATCGCTCCATTGGGAAGTACCGGTGTAATGCCTTACCTTAATGATGTCGAAAAAGAAGCATTAACAGAAGCTACCATACAACAGGTAGCAGGCAGAGTACCTACCTTAGTAGGCGTTTCAAACCTTACTACATCGAAAACTATTTACCATGCACAATTTGCCGAAAAAGCAGGTGCAACGGCTGTCATGATTATACCCATGAGTTATTGGAAACTGACCGATGACGAAATTGTTAAACATTACGATGCTGTTGCGTCCAAAATATCCATCCCCATAATGGCATATAACAACCCTGCCACAGGCGGGGTGGATATGTCGCCAGAATTGCTGAAACGCCTATTGGAAATTCCTAACGTATCCATGATAAAGGAAAGTACAGGCGACATACAGCGTATGCATTATTTGAAAAAAGAATTGGGTGAGGAAGTTGCATTTTTCAACGGATCCAATCCGTTAGCACTTTCCGCTTTTTCTGCAGGCGCAAGGGGTTGGTGTACTGCCGCTCCTAATTTGATACCCGAGCTCAATATTGCGCTGTATGAAGCTGTACAGAACAATGACTTGAAGAAAGCCCAGGGTTTATTTTACAAACAGATGGATTTGTTGACATTCATACTGGCAAAAGGTCTACCACGTTCCATTAAGGCCGGTTTAGACCTCTTGGGAATAGGCGGAGGGGGCTTAAAAAGTCCGTTAAAACCGCTTTGTGCTAACGAGCTAGCAGCCTTGCAAAATTTACTTTCTGCTATGGAAATCGAAGTGTATGAATATGAGGCATAAATCTAAAATAGCGTAAAATGACAACACCATTCTTTTATCAAGCACGATGCCCTGTCGCTAAGCCGGGAAGATTTCAAATTTCGGGCTTGGTACTTGACTGTTTCAGGTATAAGTGAAAACGAACAAAAATAGCATATGAACCCAACAGAAGAAACTAAAGTCGCCGAAGGCAATGACGCCAAACCGGAAAGCGTAAGGGTAATATTAACACTAGGTGCTGACACAAATCATATCCAATGGCACAAAGCGATATCTTTGCTTGAAGCAATGCGCAATGCCGGTATAGAGGCACCACATTCCTGCTGCATCGGCACCTGTGGTTCTTGTGTCTGCAAATTGGAAGAGGGCGAAGTTCGTTTAAAAAGGAATTTTATCCTTTCTCAAGCGCATTTACAGCAGGGGTTGATTTTACCTTGTGTAGCAGTACCCCTAAGTTCAACCATTAAGATAAACTATAACGAGTTTTAATTTTTAGAAATATGAGCATCAACACTCAGCCTATATTGGAAAACGAAGAAGCCATCCTTTATCCCTTGCAGCATAAAGATTTCGAAGATCTTTATGCTATAGCAGCCGACCCCAAAATATGGGAACAGCACCCGAATCATGACCGCTGGAAAAGGGAAGTCTTTAAAACATTCTTTGCCCTTGCTTTGCAAAGTAAGGGTGCATTCAAAATTGTAGATAAAACATCCGGCGCTTGTATTGGAAGCACACGTATTTACAACTACAAGGAGCAGGAAAAAAGTGTTTTTGTGGGTTATACCTTTTATGCCGTTTCGTATTGGGGGAAGGGTGTTAACCGTTTGGTAAAGGCCACCTTATTGGATTATATTTTTCAATCCCTTTCCATGGTGTATTTCCATATCGGGGCAAATAATATCCGGTCGCAGATTGCCATCGCGCGTATCGGTGCAAAAAAAATTGCGGAAGAGGTTGTAACCTATATGGATGGAACATCCCGATTGAATTTTTTGTACGCAATACGGAAAGATGATTGGTGTAATATGGAACAGTAATTTAGTTTTTTTTGGACTACCTACTTATCCCTAAACTGTACCATTAAGTTAAGTCTGGAAGCTGATATTTTTGTGCAATAAATCAAAATAATTTATCGAAATGGAATACACTATTAAAAAAGTAGGACTTAAAGATTTGGACACAACAGCAGCGTTATTTAACCTTTATCGTATTTTTTATCGCCAAGCTGACGATTACCAGAAATGCAAAGCATTTATACAGGAGAGGTTGAACAATGAGCAGTCGCATATTTTTGTCTTGTATGCTGGCGCACATGCTGTCGGATTTGTGCAGTTGTTTAAACTCTACCATTATATCAAGCTTCAAAAGCAGTGGTTACTGAGTGATTTGTTTGTTCATCCCGATTACCGAGGTAATGGGTTCTCCGTGGCCTTGATAGATCGGGCAAAACAATGGTGCGATGAAACAGGGGCTTGTGGATTGATGCTGGAAACCGAAAAAACAAACGCTATAGGCAATAAGCTGTATCCACGTTGTGGTTTTGAATACGATGGTAATCACAATTATTACTATTGGTGGAAGTAAAATAAACGGTGGACTGAATAAGTTCGCCGTTTTGGAATTTGAACGGTGGCTATTGTGAATCATTCTGATCTTTATTTAAAGGGCACAATTTTAAAACGCTTATGCATGCTGCGGAATTACGCTTATGTGCTGTGCATCCCTTAAAAAATATTGCTGTATGTTAATGCTCCTCTTGGGCAGACCATGACTGCCCACAGGGAATTGCATACCTTCAGCCCCGCAGTCCCCTATCCTATACCCTAACTCGGCCTTCCTGGTTGGAACCCGCTGGCTGCATTATCCCCAAGGGAAACCATATAGCAACGCCCCTTTTGAGTTGCTATTTTTTATGAAAATATAGGTCCAAATCTCGAACTGTTTAACAGAAGCTTTTAGACAGCTTAACCTATCAAAAGCTATTCAAATTAAAACAATAGAATAGTACAATAAGGAAAAAGTTATCAGTGGAGAATAGGAATGTATTAATGTTGGATAATACATTATTCGTACTATAGCTACAGATTTGGCTTAATGCCATTCAGACAACCTATCCCCCACCGATGAACAAAACAAATGGTAGATGTGGTTAGCTTTTTTATTTCTGCATTACGGAACCATCTTCTACAGCCCGCTAACTATCCTTTTTGTCATATTATTTAATACCGATTAGACAAAACCCATCGACTGCATCGCTATCAGCTAAGAGTCGATGGGTTCATATAATCTAAAAAGATTAGGTATTAAATACATAGGCTATTATGAGTTGATGATCGATTTACAACTCATAAATATTTAACCATTCCTAAATATCTCCTCAAGTTAGTAATGGGTTTGTTATGGTGTCGGAAACCATATCTTCAACTATTTCATTAATACTAACTCTTTCAGAATTAATCTTATTTTCTCTTGTTTTAGAATTTATTACTGTCTTAATCTCAAATGTTGTTAATTCTCTTCTATCTCCAATTTAGTGAGATAAAATTCGAACAATTTCTCTTTTTGTTTTGTCAATAGAGTTTTCTTTGCTTTTAATGAATAAGTAAATAGATAATGGCACAGAACCTACTGATGCAATAGTTCCAATTATTGATAAAATATCATTCTTTTAAAATAGTAGTTTTACTGCTTTGTTAGCCATAATTATAAACAATGTTTTGTGTATTGCCGAAGGTGGGGAAATTTCAATACAAAAATTCAACCGAAGAACAAGAGTTTAGCCTTGTACAAATGCTCAATCGAAGAACTTTAGCCCCGCTTTTGGCAATGCCTGTTTATATACCATTTTTAAATCGTCATTTTCCCAAGTAAAAGAAATGAATGTTGTCGGATTGTTACTCATATTTTTCACTTTTGTTGATCTCACTAAAATGGAATATAACAATTGGTTTAGCAAGACGAATATTCATAATCTTTCGCCAATCCATCTCTATAGGTACATTTTGACTTTTGGGTATTATAAAACCGTAAGAGTTTCTTTTATCTCTTATTCAGACTTTTGAATCTAAGGAAAGCGAAATTATTTGGTTAACTATAATAATCTAAATCAAATGTCAGCAGGTGGTAAACTGCTTAATCTTATTCTTAAATATACAATGATATAAGGCGAAACATCTTAATACAGGGTTGCATATATATCCCCTATCTTTATAGGACATGAAGAAATCTTTGAAATTTAGGTCTATATATTTGTCAATTAACATATACTCCTCCCCGGCTTGTTCTATTAATTGCTTCACAAGATCATAAATTTTAAGTTCTGCATGTGCAAATAAAGATATAATACATTACGCTAAAATAAAACCAAAGTAAAGTTAATATTAATAGAAGTTCAGACAAGGAGAGTCCAACCGCACAAAAAAAGAAACGAGGCAGACATTAGTCTACCCCGCTCTTACAATTAATCACCTTTTATTATTATGCTATTGGAAAAACACTTTTCGAATTGCTTTATTTGCCGCATCTAGAATATACATATTACCGTCTTTATCAACAGCAAAATCATTCATACCATTAAACTTCGCTGTAAATAATGAACCATCTTGAAACCCACGTCCGTTGCCTGGTTTATATATTGTTTTTACGGTACGTGTTGCCGGATCAATTTCGCGGATATAGAGTACATAACTTTCTATAGTATACAGCTTATTTTTACTCATCGCAATACTCGAAACACCATAAAACCTAGCGTTATCTCCCACACCATCTTCCGTACCACCATCAGAGTATCCCACCCAATTACTTACTCGAGAACCATCAACACCTGCGAAATTAATAGAATTATTACCGCCTGAATTCTGATCGGCGTAATAGAAGTTGCCCATATTGTCGACTAATGGACGAGTATTTACCCAAAATGGACCTGGGAATCTTACTGCACTATTTGGAGTCGCTATCCGCATTACCCCACCACTTATTTGGTTTACACCAGCATAGAGCATCCCATTATCATTGATTGTTAAATGCGCTGGAGGAAAACCAGAAGCGTATACAGATCGTTGTCCTGAAGAAGTAATTTTTACAATCTCATTGGTTTCCATATCCCCCACGTAAATATTATTCTGCTTATCGATAGTTATACCATAAGGCCTACTAAACACCGCATCTGAACCATTCACTTGCAATACAGAAACTGTACCCGAAGGTGTAATTTTCTTTACTTTTTTAGCTTGCGTATCTGTTACATAAACATTTCCTAACAGATCAAGAGCAATTGCTGTCATGTGATTTTCGAATAGGTCGGAATTCGGCCCACCAGCCAGCGTCATTACGCCTGCACGGCGGAACTGTACTGGAGCTACAGCCTCTAGCCCTGCCACCGTTACACGAACAGCACCTGTACGTAAACCTTCAGGAGCATCAAGCACCAATTTATTCTCGGTTGCTGTTTTTACTGTCGCTAAAACACCATCAAAGTAAACTTTATTCTCCGACACATTGGTACTGAACCCCATACCATTTATGGTAATGGTTGTACCTGTTAAACCATTGTCTGGAGTAAGGCTAATAATACCTAAATTCTGATCTTTAAACTCTGGCCCTACTACTGCTTGATCATTAACGACCAAGCGAACTATTCCAGAACCTGTACCACCAGGAAGATCTAGTTTAATCTCGTTGTTGGAAGCCGATTTAATAGGTATCAATACGTTGTTAATATATACCTTGTTTTCATCCAACTCTTTACTGAAGATGTCACCAGTAATTGTCATCTCAGCACCTTTAGGTCCACTTAGTGGCGAAACCGTTTGGATAATAGGTTTGCCAACAACTGTAAATGCTGGACCTGTTATTTTTTGAGAATTGATATTTACCGAAAGAGGTCCGGTAGAAACATCATCTGGAGCAATTACAACCAATTGCTTTTCAGTAGCCTCTAACACTACTGCAACTTTACCATTAAAATCTACAACATTACCTTTTAAATCGGTTTCAAAGCCATCACCATTAATAACAACCTTTGTTCCTTTACCCCCTGTTAATGGTTTTACACCAAAGATACCTTGGTATTTAAAACGTTGCCCTTGCGACTGTTTGCCATCAACCTTAACAGCTACGGCTCCAGACCCTGAGTTTTCAGGTATTTCTGCTACAATAACTTTATCCGAGGCACTTACTACAAGTGCCTTTATGCCATTAACAAATACTTCGGCAGGTTTGTCCATACTTCCAAACCCTTCACCTTCAATACGCACCTGCGTACCTGCCCCACCGTTGGTAGGAAAAATACTTTTAATGGTTAAGTCTTGATAAGTATACGCCCCTATTGACAAAGTTTTACCATTGAATTTTAATTCGATGTTTCCCGATGTACCAGTCTCTGGCATACGCATTACAACAGCCATCTCTGTTGCTGATATAACTTCAACTGGTTTACCACCAATTGTAGCGGTATACTCGCTAATGTCGGTGCCAAACCCCTCCCCCTCGATAGTTACAAGCGTACCTGCTTTTCCAGAGTTCGGGTAATAACTCGTCATCTTGGGTTCAAGTCGAAAACCTTCGATCTCCTTCTTTTTACAACCAACTACTCCTAGTACAACAAGAAGTATTACCGTGGTTATGTGTATTACGTTTTTCATTTCTATTTCAATTTATAACTCCAAACTAATTATATCTCCATTGCACCTTACATCCTTTAAAAGGTGTAGCGTACACCAAACTGCATTTGTGTTCTAGAACTATAGTAATCTATACTGTATGGTTTTCCTGGATCAGCGAAATTAAATACTGGCCAATTTCCAGCATTTTGCTGTGGTGGAAATAAAGATGGCGTAAGACCAACACTGCTGGTTGAGTTAAATGTATTTGGAGAAAAGTATTGTACGCCCCAACTTTTGTTCAACAAATTCGTCAGATTCATAATATCAGCAGAGATTGTAAGAAACTGTCCTTTTTTACCATTTACGAAAATATCATGTGCAATGCGTACATCTGCTTGTACATTCCAAGGTGTTCTACCCATATTACGTTCGGTAAAATTGCCTCTACGGCTGCTCAAGTAATCATTGCCATCAATAAAATGATTAAAGGCTTCTGCCTGCTGTACTGCCGAAGCTCCATTTTCAATATCTTTGAAATAGTTTACAGCCTCTGCATGCGTAGGGATGTACACCAATGACACTTGTTGTGGTAAACCTTGAATAGTATTGTTTACAATACCATAAGTAAAAGGACTTCCAGACTGCGCAGAGAAGAATAAACTAATATTTGTTTTTCCTGCTGTTCGCCATGGCTGTTGGTAGTTTACACTGGTTACAATTCTATGGCGAATATCAAAGTTGCTATACGATAATTTAGGATTGTTTGGCACCAAAGCTTGGTTCAACTGCCAGTTACTTTCCATAGAGTTACGTACACCATTACTTAAGTCTTTCGACTGTCCGTAGGTATAACTTGCCGTAGCATTCAACTTTTGGTTTATAGCTTTGCTAATTGTAGCCGTTAAACTATAGCGATAACCTTGGTTTGAATTGCTCAATAAATAGATGTTTGAAAAACGAGGATCTACGTTTCCAGAATATACAGGTTGCTGATGATTTTTATCATAACCATTCCATGTTGGGTTATCCTTGGTATTTAATTGTTGGAAAAGCACATCATTTAAGTTGCGTGTATACATTCCTTCAACTGTAAATTTCCAGTTATCTGTAGTTTCATAGTCAATACCCAAACTACCACGCAATACCTGTGGCAATACAAATCCATTGTCTACTAAATCCACTTGCGTTTTCCCAGAATTAGGATCGTTGATTACCGCACCATTCTGAGCAATAAAGTCTGCCAAACCATTTGGACTCGGTTTAATCGCATCGCTACCCGGAGCAAAAGGTTTCTGGTCTGCACGTTGATCAAAAGCTCCATACTTATCACCAGTATTGTAATAAGCGTATGCCAACCAAGCAAAAGGAATACGTCCAGTAAATAAACCAGCACCACCACGTAGTACTAAACGCCTATCTTCAGTAGCCTCCCAACGGAACCCTATACGAGGAGAAATCTGAACACGGTTCATAAAGTCGTTTTTAATTCGACTAAGCGGCGTATACGAATAAGTCATCCCAAAATTAGGGTCAGAATTGATTGTTTTAATCTTCTCACTCAGCGTTGGCATATTGGGTAGTGCAGCAAAATCTGCACGTAAACCTGGGGTTATTTTCAACCTATCGTTTACGCGTATTTCATCCTGTACGTACAAGCTGTACATATTTACATTAAAATCTGCAGCAGGATTGTTTAATATATAGTCTCTGCTATTGTTAATGTAGTTGTAACTTCCTCTAACACGGTAAGGGTTGTTGCTTAAGAAATCTTGAATACTATTGTAGTCTACACGACCATTCCAAGCATTTACAAACCCATAACGAATTTTATAAAGCTCGTTGTGCGTACCTACCAAAAACTTATGTATACCCACATTCCAATTTAAGTTTGCTGTAATTTCAAAAGTGCGTTGCTGCATATCAAAAATACTCGCCTCTCTATCGGTACCTAAGTAAATTGTAGTACCCGGTGTACGTCCTTGAATTTGTACCTGCGGAAGCGTAGGATCACTTAAAGGGTTACGGCTATCGTTTACCTGTGTAAAACCTATAAGGGCATTACCAGACAAGGAATTGCTAAACCTGCTTTTTAACTCGGCAACGGTACTGGTTTGGTTATTCTTTTGCTCAAATGCCATACTAGAGAAGCGAAAATCTTGCTGATCTCTATCCATGTGTGTCGCTTTACTGAAGATGGTATTATTACGAATTGAGAGCTGATGTTTGTCATTAATATTCCAGTCTAAGCGATTGAAAAACTTGAGCGATTTAGACCAATTTGTATAAGAGCCTGCTGTGCCTACATCAAAAATATTTCCGTAACGGCTTTGTGCGGCAGAGCTTATTGCATTGGCATCTGCTTCGCTTAATATATGCGCAATTTCAGAGGTGCCAATAAACAACTGTGTAGGGTCTTGGCGACGAGTAACTTCTTCATTTGAAAAGAAGAATAGTTTGTTTTTAATAATTGGAAAGCCAATACGAAAACCACCTTGATAATCATAAAAGTCTGAATTCATTCTTCCCAATCCACCAACTCTGTCCTTGCCTGTTACAGCAGCATTACGTCCGAAACCATATATTGAACCTTCCACTTTATTTGTACCACTACGTGTTACTGCATTAATAGAACCACCGGTAAAATTTCCGATTTTAACATCAAAAGGCGCAAGATATACCTGCATATCTTGAATTGCATCAATAGATACGGGATTTGTACGTGTACTACTACCAGCCATGCCCGATGTCCCTGTTTGTCCACCTAATGAAGGGCTAAAACCGATGGCATCGTTATTTATGGCACCATCTATAGTTACGTTATTATAACGAAAGTTGGTACCGCCAAAACTATTATCACGACTGGCTTGCGGCGTTAGGCGCGTTACATCTGTAATAGAGCGACTTACTGTAGGTGCATTACGCACTTGCTCGGCAGAGATGTTTTTGCCCGTACCATAACTATCAGCACGTTGTTTCTGACCAGCTCTTGCCGATACCACAACCTCGTCCAACGCTTTTGAGCCTTCTTGCATAATAAAGTCCAAGTCTTGGGCTGCTCCTAAACGAACAAAGATATCTTCTCTTGTTTGTGTATTCTGCCCAACCATTTTTACCGTTATTTTGTATGGCCCACCAATACGCATATTGTTAATGGTATAACGACCAGATTTATCTGTAGAAATGGTATATCGTGTTCCTGAAGGCAAGTGAATAGCTTCTATAGATACCCCTGCCAACACCTGCTTAGACACATTTTCTACAGATCCTGTTAGGGCTCCTGTAGTTTCTTGCGACCATGACAATTGTGGTGTAATAAATAATAGAAAGAGTGATATTAAAACACTGGGCCAACTCTTTATTTTATGAATCAAATTCATTTTTTTGTTCCTTAATAATTGATTATTGGGTAATACGTAAAGTTTGGTCTATAATATGCAGCACCCCATTACCCGTTAAAATATCCTGTTTTATTACTTCTACGTTTTTTGTATTTCCAATACCACGCAACGTAATACCCTCAAAAGCCACTGTAGAACCAGCTGCTTTAATTAGAGTTACCGTAACACTGTTTCCATCAAGCATAGCTTGTTTTGAAGCATTACTAGGTCCCGTACTTAGGATATAATCATAGATAAATCGTCGATCTTTAATAATATGGTAATTTACCAATCGTTTAAGCTCTTCCACACTGGTCGCTTCGATCTGTTGAACAGATCTATAACCTAAAGTAGCCATAGCGCTATTATCTGGAGCAAATACAGTATAAGGCCCTGCTTCTGAAAGGGTTTGTGCTAACCCTGAACGTTGCAAAGCTTGTGCAAACAATGTAATATTTGTTTGTGCTGTTATGGCGTCCATAATTTTATCGTGTTGATAAGGTGTAAGCACGCGATCTAAGACCTGTAATAAGCCATTTGATGAGGGTATATTGCTAGCAATTACCCTTGCCCCATTTAAGGTTAATACGGTATCCACTCCCTTTATCCAATGCGTTGCAAAAACGTTCCCTCCACGGGTACGGATTTCCTGGTTAAAAAGAAATGGTAGCTTGTTTAACTCGTATTTACCATCCAAAACATGGTACTTTACCATCTGCGAAATAACCGATGGTTTTTCACTTAGTACTGCCACCGTATTTCTGTAACCAGCCTTGTTAAATGCTGCGTCCGAAGGAGCAAGCACCGTTAAGGGGCCAGCATTACTTTGTAAATCCTTATCTACACCACTTAGGCGTAAAGCTGCATTTAATAAGGAAAGGTTAAAGTTGTCGGCAATAACCATATTCAGTTTATTGCTATCAAAATCAACTTCGCTTTTGTTATCCTTCTTACAGGCTACAGCCAACAACCCCAAGAGCAAGACTGCAGATAATTTATGTTGTTTTATGTACTGTATCATCTATTTAAATTTAAATCCCTTCGGAACAAAAAGATTATCTACGACATGGATAGGCCCGTTTAAGCTCAAGATATCAGCGTCAATAACTGTTGCTGCAGGCGCACTAGAACCTTTAATTTTAATCTGAGTACGACCATTATTAAAAGAAAATTCTAAAGGCATAGTGAAAGCATATTCTGGCCCCACATTTCCTCCAAGCCCCACTAAATAATTGTTTAATTGAGGTCCTAAATCATTACTAAAGAAAACTGTAGCATTGTTTGAAGGCCCATCTCCACCAGGAGTGCGAGGTCGGTTAAAACGCCCGAAATCACGATGATAGTTGTAAAGTGTATCCATTGGATACCCTCCTTTAATTTCAAAATAATCTTCATCAAAACGTGCATCCCCATGTTCAAGATTAAAACGAACAATATCTTCAGCAGTATTAAAACCTACTTTACGGAAAGCCTCATCGGTTGGAGCAAACAAAGTAGAAACAGTAAGATTTTGCCCAATAAATCCTTCATAAATAGGTTTTGTGAATTTCCAACCCGTCGTATAATAGAATCTATAAGTAGCCCATGCAGACCTCATTTCCTCATCATCTGGAATATACCCTATATAAGGTTCTAAGACTGGGGCAATGGTTTCAAAAAACAACTGATCTGTTAAGCGCTGTGATTCTAAAAATAGCTTGAACCTACCATTCGCTTCTAAAATTTCCAGGATTGTTTTAGTTGGTTTTTCTATCGTACGCGTTAGGGTATATAAACCGCCGTCTGTTGCTGGGATATAATTTAACTTGCCTGTTTTTTTACCATTTGCAAGCAATTCATCACCCTGAATTTTCATGTAATACCTATGGAAGTATAGATCGTAACTCATCGTTCCAGGTACATTCCCCTCATAGTACTTTACATAAACCCCAGGTTTTGGTAAAAGTGATTTCACCATTAAATTATCTGAACGGTCCTGTAGATTAATCGGTTTGATATCACCTAAACTCACATAAAATAATAGTAGGCTATCAATGTTTGCTGCAGTCATTTTTTGGATGCTAGCCACGGTAATTCCTTGACTTTGAAAAGCTGCATCTGAAGGAGCAAAAACAGTAAATCTTGCCTTGTCGCCCTTTTCTTTTAAAAGGTTTTTAATATTTCCCTTTTCCCAAGCGGCATAAAATGTTTTTAACGTTGGGGTAGCACGAATAATATCTACTAAGGAAGACTTTACAGTATCTGGAAAAGGTACTTTTTCACCTTCCGGGTCCGGCATAAATTCTGTTTTCTGGCAAGCCGTAAAAAATAAGGCTACTGCCAAAAACAATAATCCAAATACCGGTATAAAATTTTTTCGGTTTTTCATTTTCTTATTTTTTAATTGCTTGTTCTGGCTTCATTAATCCGGTGCTAACCTTATGAATTAGCCCATTGCTACATAGATAATCCATCTCGGCTTGAACATTAGAAGATACACTGCCTATAACACCATCAAAAGGACCTGTACCAGCTCTAACCCCTAAACCAAAGGTCAGATACCAGGTAGGGTATTCTTCCAATGAAGAGAAGGTAGCATTATGCTTATTATCACGAAGCATATAGGTTATACTCCCCTTGCCACTAATTTTGCTAAACACCACAGGATCTGAGATAAAGTAGTGCTTCTTATAAATTATATAAGCGCCAAACAATACATTTCCATCGTATTTTTCGGGTGTTAAACTTTTTAGGTTTGCTGCAGTAATACCTATTTTCTCCAAGGCTTCATTATTGGGCACTATGATAGTAAAAGGGCCTTTTCCTGCAAGTTCATCCCAAAGGCCAAACTGTTTTAGCCCTTCTACAAAAACACTATATTTAGGCTGTTTTGATAACCAATCGTGTACCGAAGTTTCAAATTGTGGTTTCATTACTTTCTCTAGAATGTGCAATACACCATTTGCTACAGCCACATCTGTACGAATAGCTTTTGCTCCCGAGAAATAAAGCTTATCATAATCACTTACCTTACCTGGTTTATCTGATGCTAAAGAGGTATACAATTCACTGCCTTCTAGGGTAGCATAACGTACGTCCACCGAATTTGAAGGGATATCTTGTACATACAAACGACGAGGTAAAATATGGTAACCAATTACGCGTTTTAAACTATCGATATTCATCTTATCAAAATCGCTAGCACGCATTATCCCCATTTCCTTAAAAGCATTGTCGCTAGGAGCCAATACCGTAAAAGGACCATTTTCATTAAGTTGTTTGTCGTAGCCTGTTTTCTTTAAAGCCGCATTAAAAAGCTGTGTATCGTAATTGTTTTGAATGAATTCTCCGGCTAAACGGACATTTTCATTCGGTACAGGCATTGTCAAATCGTCGTATTTACACCCTGTAAAACTTAGGGTAATCAGCAATACTAAGTATCTGTAATAGGAACTGAATAGCTGCTTTTGCACACGCACCCCAATATTCCAATTTGTTGTTTTCATTTTTATAATCTCCTTTTCCGAATTAATAAATAGGGGGTGCATATTTACGTTGAATCGTGGTTAAATAGATTCTCCCGTTAACCACTTCAATAGTATTTACTGTAGCAAAGGTTTTAGGATTATCTTTTCCAGAATGTATATTCACCAATAGATTGGGTAGTAAAGTCCCATTATCATTACTCTGCAGACGGACCTTTCCATTCAATAACAAGTTTACGGATGCCCAATTGGCACCAGTTCGTGTATCACCGTCATAAAACGGGTTTGTACTTGGGCTCATTCCTGGAACAAAAAAGTCTAATCGTTGCCAGATATCAGTTTTTATACCGTTAGATTTATTACTCGCCCATAGTGGGAAATTAACATAAGGACTTACTGCCGATGAGGTAGTATTTCGCTTTACGGATGCCAGGTATTTACCCTTAAAGCCTGGAACAGTTGCGCCAGTATGCTGCAATACCGCCTGGCTCTCGTATAAAGAAAGGTAGATATTCATCTCATCTCTAATGCCGCTTTTAAAGCTTCTCAAATCAGAATCGTTATCTTTTAAGGATTCATCTGCTTCCCAAAACCCCTTAGAACTCATGTTATAAAAATTTACATACACCAAGGAGTCTGATAGAGGTAGCTTATAGAAATTTTCATGACGCAATAAAACATCATGCTGTTTGGTGTTAAAGTCGGTCTGCAATAAATGTAAAGTATACACTTCTTTACTATCCAAATTTATTACAGTATCGATAAGGATATCCTTTTTTAAGCGTTCTTCAAGTTGAAAGAAGGGCACTGTATTTTTAGGTCTGTATGCAAAAACAATACGAACCTTTCCAGAAGGAACCTGTGCCCAACTGCTTAAATCAAATCCATTTAATATAGGCCCTACTAATACGTTTTCTTTACCAGGGTATTCTGGATTGTTGACAGAGGTGCTACTTCCTACATGTGATGGATATGGCGGTGCGTATGCATCTCTTTTATCTAAGAAGTCTCCTACAATTTCTGCCCCTGTTAACATTCCACCTGCATCTGTAGTTGGATTAATTAACATACAGAAATAAGGAACCTTATCATCCTTGGTTTCTAGTGTTTGAATATAATTCAGGTTATTGAAAACACGTAAATATGCTGGCTCATTAATTTTGGTATACTCCACCTTTGTACAACTTGTAATTGCTAAAAAGGAAATAAGCATTCCCAAAACGAGATATAAACTATTTCTTTTCATTACTTATTATGTTTAATAATGACTATTCTTGCTTTTTCGTTGGCATTAACATTACTACCTGTTTTTCCAATTAAGGCTACCGTAAACACGCCTGCCTCTTGTGTTGGTAGCTTTCTGCCTGCTTTAAGGTATAGTTCCTTGTTTGCAATAAACTGTTCGCTAGATAACACTTCGATATCTTTGGCCCAAATACCTGGCACTACGGTTGGTGTAGAGCGATAAGCCATAATTTGATAGGAAGGCAGCATTAGATTAGCACGTATATACGGCTGCTCAAAAATTGGAATTCCTGGTTGAAGATTTATTTTTGCCGTACTTAAAGCCTGACCATTATCTGCCGTAAACGTGATATATGGGTTTCCAACAGAAAGATTAAGGTACCTGTCAAAATTGAAAAAGTTTATCTCTGTACGACCATAAGTCCCATCTTCTTCAACAGGCAAAGACTGTGTACCACTCAAGTCATTTGAAAGCACTAACAATTTTGGATTTCCATTTGCTTCAGGATGTAACCATAGGGTATAATTCTGAGCGGGTCTTAGCAATTGATTGGCCTCTGCAAGGACTTTACCCGATGCATCTATCGCTTCAATTTTAGCCTGCCCATGTACAAATGTGCTATAACCACTGGCTTTACCAAAGTCTATGCTTTTTGCAATTTCATTTCCATTCACACGAAAACCAATGGGCTGATTGTTAAAAGCATTTGCACCCTGTACACGATAGTAAGTTTGGTTCGCGGCAGCACTAATATCAGAAAGAACCTGAAACGAATTTTGATACATGGTAACGGTTTCACCAAGTTCATTGCTTATGTATTCGAACTTTTGTGGTGTAATTACAATAGTATATACTCCACCCGGTTGATAAGTCTGAATAGGTGCAAAAGTTAAATTCGTTATACCCTTGTAATCTACAGGCATGGTAGATGTAGGTGGATCTATGATTGCAGATTCTGGAAAGGATTTGCTTTGTGAAGGCACCTGACGGCCATCTGCCATCAATACTTTAAACTGATAGGTTCCATAAGGCACTTCGACATACTCCGAAAACTTCGCTGCGGTAGTAATATTACTTGTTTTCGCGTCTACTAAGGTTCCATCGGCAAAGGCTAAAGACACCGGTCCAGATAGGTTTTCTTGTGCCCCTGTAGGTCCGTTAGCTAGGCTTTTCAATTGTCCTGAAAGGTTAACTATACGGATTTTAAAATGATCGGCCTTTTTAGGCGCTGTCACATCACGTGGAACAGGCACTACTTCGGGCTGTCCTGTCATAAAAAAAGTAGGCAACAAGTAATAATCCGTAGGGTTTTGGTAGCTATTTACAGCTTGAAATGTAATATCTTCATTAACGCCACTTCCTAAGTATACACGTGTAGCAATATGAAAGTTAATTTTTTCATTTTTATCAAAAAGGTCCTGTGGTACATTCCAAGTTTTCCCCAATCGCCCGTCACCAGGAAAATAAGAGGTGGCAGGATATTTATAATAATCAGGACCACGTGGGTTTTGTACAACGAAATTAGTTAAGCTATCGCCATTTGCTATGACCTGATTAAAGCTTGATAAATTTATAATACGAACATTAGAATTTGTGCGGTTTTGAGGCACCAAACGATTGTCTACCTTCATATCCATTTTATCCTTTTTACACGCAGCAAATAGGAGTGCAACAAATCCCAAAAACAAAAGATAATTTCTTTTATGTTTCATGGTTAAAACAAGTTATAGGTAAAGCCTAACATAATTTCGGCTCCACGTTGAAAACTACGGTTGATATAAGAGTTGCCATACCATTTTCCTCCCGTTTGTGGATTCGCATATACGGTTTGTATAGCAGGATTTAAGATGTTTTTGGCATAGCCTTTAAACTGAATGTGTTTGTTGATACGCTGGCGCCAAACAAAATCTAAATAAGGTACTGGACGACTATAAAGGTCTGGTTCCCCGGTTAGGTTAATTTGTACTAAACGTTCACCAACAATATTAAAGGTCAGGGTTAAATCGGTACCGATTTTCTTGTTATCATAGTTTAACCAAGCATTAACTGAATAAGGAGCTTGCTCAAACAAAGGGCTATTTTTAGGCGTATAACGGTCTAACGAACGGTTAGCTTCATAGCGCTCTTTCGTTTTTTTGATATCACTTTGTGCAAGCAATAAGTTTGAACCTAAGAAAAAGTTTTCCAAAGGATCATACCATAAACCTAAGTTTTTAACCAACTCTAATTCTATACCCCAAACCTTACCTACATTCGGATCGTTTTGGAACTGAATAGTAGGGAACTCAGGATAAGTTGCAGCCAACCCTTCAGTTTGTAAATTAAATACCTTTACCAATTGGTTTTCTATGCGTTTTCCAAATGCTGATACGGCAATAACTTCCCCTTTTTCTGGAAACCATTCCCATCTAAAATCGGCATTTTGCGTATACTGATTTTTAAGGTTTGGATTACCTACAACTAAGCCCATTTGAAAGGCATCAAACTCAAATACATTGGTAATTTCTCGTAATTCAGGACGGGCCAATGTAGAGTTAAACGCCGCTCTGAAGTTCATGTTCTCGTTTAGTGTATAAGTAGCGTTTACCGAATAGAATGGTTTGTATCCCGTTTTATACACCGAATTCGGATTCGTAGGATTTAATGGAATACGAGTTCCATTTGGTGATGTTGCTGTCAAAGACGGGTCTAAAAACACGTTTGCTGTATCTACAGCCGATCCTATATTTGTTCTTTCGAAACGTACACCACCAGCCATTCTAAAGGTTTTGGTAAGTCTTAAATCCACCATACCATAAATGGCGTTGGTTTCAAAGTGTCCTTTATAGTTATTAGGTGATTTCTGCATATTATACAAAAAGCCTCCTACCGGCATTGTGCCTTCACCCTGCCCTGAGGTTGGCAACCTCACTCCAATAACTTCATTACTAACCAGGCGGTCTAGGTTTCCTTGAACATCATATAAAGCATTTGCTTTGTTTTGAGAGAAATTTGATCCTGGAAGGAATAACTGATTCTCGGTAAACTTACGGTCGCGAAATAAATAGTTAAATCCTGTTTTGAACTCTTGTTTCTCACCAAACAATTTAAACGGTATGGTTAAGTCTGCTTTATAGTTATAGTTTTGTTCATCCAAGTTGCGCCATCTACGCCCGTTTGGTTCTGCCTGCATAACACCAAAAGGACCAAAACCGTTAACGTATCCTGAAGTAAGTGCGTATAAATGGTCTGAGTATACTATTTCATCCGCTCCTGCTTGAGGTCCAACCCTAGAACGACGATAATACCCTCCTCCACGTGGTGTGTAATCAGCAAGACTTATAAAACGAAAATCGGGATCATTTTGAGTAGATTTAGATTGCGCAGCATTGTAACTTAAACGAGGAGATAGTTCGGTATTTAAAAACTTATGCTCTCCTTGTACGTTAAAAGTGTTTAGGGTGCGGTACGATTGCTTTAAGGAATAAATGGTACTACGTACATCTCCTGGTAAACCTGTATATTCATAACGACCATTTAAATTTGTTGACATGGTCTCCCCTCCCCAGCTACCTAAGTACTGCATACTTATTTCATGCCTAGGATTAAAACGATAAGTTAGTCCAGCTAGTGAACCGTAGTTTAAAGTTTCTGTACCTGTATTTTCTTTATAGGTTTGGTATTTACCCATAAACAAGCTATTTGGCGTGATGTAGTTAGGGATATTACGGAAGCTATAAACATCTGGGTTTCCTGTTACCACACCTTGATAAATGCTATATTGTGTAAGGTCTCCTTGGCTAATATCGGTGGTTCTACGGTAGTAGTTAGCCCCTAAAACTACACCTAACTTATGTTTTTTAAATACGGTATAGCTATTTCCAAATGTTGCAGAATACAATTGATTTAAAGGAGCTTTACGATAAGAAGAGGTCATAACGGGATCAAAGCGTTGCATAATCCCGTTTATACGATTTACCTCTTGATATGCGGTAGGGCTATAATTACTGTTAGCAATCATCGTTTGGATAGATGAAAGTCCTCCAGGATATTCTTTCGAAAGGTTTAAGAAGTCATTAGGTAAATTCTTATTGTTAATCTTAGTACCCAAGAATCCCATATCACTATTCCAGAAACTATTGTAACTCCCCCCGAAACCGATATTAGAATTCATACCGGTTTGTGCTATAAGCTCAAAGGTCATTTTATCAGGAACAGACTTTGTTTTCAACTCAACAATACCAGATGCCGCATCAGCGGGTTTATCTGGAGTTACAGTCTTATAAATTGTAATATTATCCAATAACGAGGCCGGTACTAGATCCAACGGTATAGCACTTCTATCGGGGTCTGATGACGCTAAACGCACGCCGTTAAGTTGTCCAATAACCGAACGATCACCAAGACCACGTACCGCGACATATTTATCATCGGTAACGGTAACCCCCGTTACGCGTTGTAAGGCTTGGGTTGTAGTTAAACTTCCTGTTCGTTCAATAAGTTCTGCAGAAATGGCATCTTGTACGATGGAAGCCTTTTTACGTTCTTCTAATACAGCAACTTCGGTATTAGCTTTACGTCGAGCCTGTACGGTAACTTCTACTTCTTCCAACTTGGCCATTGCAGGCTGCAAACGAATGGTAATATTGCCGCTATTGGCATCAACTCTTTCTTCCTGAGTTTGGTACCCTATATAGGTAAATACCAAAACGGCACCCTTTTCGGGTACGTTGATGGCGAAGCTTCCTTTTCCATCCGTTAAGGCAGAACTAGTAGCACCTTTTACTTTTACTGATACCCCTTGCAAAACGGCCATACTACTTACATCAACTACCCGCCCCATAATACGTATGGTTTGTTGTACACTCGTAGTGGTAGCTTTAGCCTGTTTATCCTCAGTTATAATTACCGATCCATCTTGAATACGATAGGTAAATGGCTGTCCTAAAAAGCAAATCTGTAACACTTGCGCTAAACTTGCCTGACTAACCTGTACGGTTACAGGTTTAGCTTTTTTAAATAAGTCCATGTCATAAAAGAAATCGTACTTTGTTTGCTTTCTGATTTCTTCTAGTACAGCTTGGATATGGCTGTTTTGCTTGTTCATTGTAACACGTTGTGCATAAGTATTTGCACTCAACTGTACCAATAAGCAAGTCATTAATACCATGGTGATTTTCATAACACGCATGATTTGATAAAAATTCATACTTTTGTTTACGTTAATGTTATCCAACTATTGATGTTTTTCCGACATTGTAATACGATAGTTTTAACTTTTAGTCCAAAGGTGTTCCCGCACCTTTGGATTTTTTTTATAGCCTATCGTAGCGATTGTATTATTCTGTCACGATAAGCCTCCTTCCTTGTAATTCTATATTAACTTTCTGTGTAGATTGAATAATATTAATTAATGACGACAGAGGTTTACTGCGCGACACCATCCCATTAAACCGAAGTTTCCCTAATTCTTCAGGGCAGTCAATATCAACATCGTACCAACGTGATACTTGACGTAAAATATTCGCTAAGGATTCTCCTTGAAAAACAAAGTCACCATTTTTCCAAGAAATAACTCCCTGTACAGCAATCGTATTCACTGTAAATTGATCTTTTAAAACAGCTTGTTGTCCAGGTTTTAATAATATGCTATTAGAAGAGTTTGCTGCATGTATACGTACACTGCCTTCAACTAAGGTCGTTCGAGTAAAGGGTTCGTCGGTATAGGCATTCACATTAAACTGGGTTCCTAAAACTTGAATAGTTTGTTTATCTGTTTCTACAAAAAACGGTACACGACCGGTACGTTCTTTATTCGCTAATTTTGCAACCTCAAAATATACCTCCCCTGTCATTTTTACTCTACGTTCATTGGGTTGAAACTGTACCGGAAAACTTAAAGAGGACGCTGCGTTTAACCAAGCTTTAGAGCCATCTGGAAGAACCACTTGATATTGTCCGCCACGAGGAGTGGCAATAGTATTGTATGCACTAGTAGCAATAGCATCTTCTTTTACGCTATATACAACATTACCATCTGCTGTTTTTTCAATCTGTACACCAGACTGCTCGGCAATCTCTCCATTGCTAGCTTCTGACAAGGAAACAACTTTTCCATTTGCTAAGGTCAAAGTCGCTTGGTCAACTCCTGGCAATACTTGCTCATTCTTCTGTGCAAAATCTTGTGTGCTTGGGGCTATTTTCGATTTTATTAAAAACCATGCTCCTGATGCTAAAAAGATAAGGCCAATTACTGCTGCGGCATAACGCATAATATTTTGGTTCCATAATTTCTTTGGAGAATTGTTTTTGTCGAATTCATCTAAAACAGACTGGCCTATTCGAGAGGAAATTTCTTTTTGCCAACCCAACATTTTAGAATCTGTATCTAGAGCATCATTTGTTTCTTCCACATTCCGATCAATCTCTTCCATCAACCTATATAACAAGGCTAACATCTCCGGCTGATTGAGGAGCTCATTAACTTGCTCTTCCTCTTGAGCGGTACATGTATTGTTTAAATATTTTATAAATAATTCTCTTATTTCCATTGTATACTAAAAGCCTCTTTTAGACTCTATATACTACTACTCGTAAACATGTACAGCTTACCACCTAGTGGAAAGAAAAAAATATTAAAAAAAATATTTCTGAAAGATAAAATGCTATATATATATACGCGTTGCCGTTTAATTTCTGCAAAAACAAAGGGAAAGAATACCTACAATAAGGGGGGGGGGGGAATTAAATGTACAATACAGAAACAAGCATAAACAACATTCCTAAGGTTATATAAGCATTAGTCTGCGCGCGAAAAATTATCAATGCTGAAGCCATATAGTTTTCAACCGTATTGACTGAAAGATTCATTTCTTGGGCTATTTCTTTATAGGTAAAAGCTTGTTCGCGGCTCATTTGAAAAACTTTACGACGCTGAGGGCTCATCTTTTCCAAAGCTTGAATATATACCTTTTCAGCATCATCACACATTATTCTATCATCGCCCTTACTGCTCTCGGTTAGGGTATCCAATAGCAATCCTTCTTCTATAGGTATAGTTTTAGGAACCATTTTACGACGTTGATCAACAATCTTATTTCGCATGCAACGGTATAGGTAGGCAGACAATTCACCACTAATATCGCGGACATGTCGTTTCTCCCATAGGGACAACATAATATCCAGCATCAATTCTTCTGCAACCTCAGGATTAACAAGATATCGGTTGCCCTGTTTATACAAAGGCGTTGCATAACGTCGGAAAAGTTCGTTAAAAGCCTTTATGTCATCATGCTTGCAGGATGCTAATAATTCAGAATCTAATGCTTGATAATAATCCACCACGTAGTTAGTTTTCGAACGTAAAATTGTCAAAGTGGCGTGTGCTCAGTATAAGCATAGTATTAAGTTTCTGTTAAATAGGTTTAGGGTGGAAACTTTTTAAGAGAGTTTATTACACGCAAAATGATCGAATTGGAGTTTTAATTTTTTTTCTATAAATTCTTTTTAGCCAATTATTACCTGACCTGGCATTTTAGACACACTTTCAATAGGTACACCATCCATTGTCCGATAGTAATTTCGGCTTGGCTTTCGATTTCAATTTTGCTTTAGCAATCGCTGTATCTACTGTCCTTTTTACATCGTCAGCTTTCATCGAGTCGCATAATTCCCAATGAATAATATAGCGGCTAAAATCGTCCAAAACAGTACTCAAATAGTACCATCCCCAACTGGTAATCTTGAAATAAGTGAAGTCCGTCTGCCACATTTGATGTACAAATGCTGTTTTATCTTTGAACTCATTAGCTGCTGAAATAAGAAAATGATTGGGTGCAGGAATTAAATCTCTTTGTTTTAATATTCTATAAACACTTGATTCAGAAATAAAAACACCTTGTTCATCCGTTATTATGTAAGCTAATTCTATTGAAGACAACTCGGTATGTTCCAGTGCAATTTCTACAACCAGATCCTTTTGCTGTTGGGGGATACTATTCCACTGCCTACGACAACTTCTTTTGCTTGTTTTCAAACCATCAAAGCCACTTTTGAGATAATTCTGGTACCATTTGTAAAAAGTGCTACGTGCAATCCCAAAACTATCTAAAGTACGTTTTACACCGATTTCACTCTCTGTGCCAACATCCTAATAGATATGGATTAGCCTAGCGATCAATGAAAGATCTCCATCAGTGCAGATCTTGATTCCGTTGGGGTAGATAATCTCAATCCGCTGGGATGGATTGGAAGTAGGAAGAATCTCCTTAAATCCAGAGCCATCATAATCTTGCTCATCACTACGCTTAATCCAACGCCCCAATGTACAACTCTTAATCCCGTGGATGAGGCAGAAATCTTTCCGGTTCTGTCCGCTCTGACGCCACTGCTCGACTAATACCAACATGCGCTCACGTTTATTTAATGTGAAATTCATGGAAGCAAAGGTAAAGTCTACAGAAGGTTAATTACATATGTATTTGGTAGGGCGGATACCTATGCCCTATAACCGGAGAACAAGAGAAAAATAGACAGAACCCTTAATGTTCTGCAATAATTATCTGAAAATCAAAACAATATAAAATTTAATTTGTTTTGTAATTATAACTATTCTAAATAAAAAACATTAGATCATGAATAAATTAATTTACATTTTAACACTTTTATTTGTTTTATTTTCATGTGATAAAGATTATAATACGGAAGATATTCCTAGAAAAGTAAATGAAAGATTACATATAACAAGACTTGAATTATTAGATATTTCAAAAAATAAAACAAACATTGATTATTTCAAAAATTTCCAAGAGAAGAATTCTTATAAGCCATTAATCAAAATTAATTCAATTAAAGCAAAGAGTTCTAATATAATTAGTTTAGATTCTAAAAGTGCGTTTTTAGGACTATTTAATTCAGATAACGTGTTTCAATTTGATAATTACATTGTATTTTTAGAAAATACATAGAATGTTAGTGATAACATTATTATAAAATAATAAATGTTAAAGAATATGATGAATTTATTTCTAATAATCCACCTAAAAAGTTTAATATTCCAGATAATATAGTTCTATTTTCATATACTATTAAATCACCACTTCCAAAATCTAATTGCACTGATTGTGAAGATAAAATAGATAAATGGGCATGTGGACTTTGTGCTGTTGCTATCGGTGGAACTTTTTTTGGATGTGGAGCTGGACTATTAGAAATAGCTGCTTGTGTAAGTTGTATTGTTAGTGTTAAAGAATATAGAAAATGCGTAGATTCTCAATAGATAATATAATCTATAAACCAAAAATTAGATGTAATAAATACTACTTTATAGGATTTATAATATTTATAATAATAATAATATTGCTTAAGTTATGAAGTTTACTCACTCTATAACATTTTGATTAAATATATAGTTGAAGATTCAATTTTCTAATCTATCAAAATATTAGAAACCTTTCGCAAAAACAGCTTTACAAAAGACCCCGTTCTCCACTATCTCTAGGGCTTTAATTAGGGCTTTTGTTTGTTTACTACAAAAAAAACTTCACTCCAAGGGAGTGTAATGCGAACTGTCACTAGTTCCTTTAGGAATCGGATTTAAGAGGCTGTAAGCCTCGAATCCGATGCCTAAAAGGAACCGCAGAAGGCTTTAATCTTATCCCCAAATTTAATGTGTAGCTGTTGCATTGTCATGCCCCAATTGTGAATAGGCATTGTCCATTTTTTTGTAATATCTTGAATAACCAAGTAAATGAGCTTTAAGAGAGCCTGGTCAGAAGTATAAGCTCCCTTACTTTTAGTAACTATCCTGACTTGCCGGTGCATTGCTTCATAGCATTAGTTGTGTAAATTGCTCGTCTTATCTCTGGTGAATACTCAAAATAAGTGGAAAGATTTACCCAGTTATCCAGCCAGCCTTTGACTGAAAGCGGGTATTTCTTACCGCATTTATCCTCAAATTCAAGGAGTTTCTCGTAGCCCTGCTCTTGGTTGACTGCTTGATATACTGGTTTCAGGTCAGTAACAACTGCTTTTTTGTCCAACGACCGCTCTCCAGTTCATAATGTCCCGATTGAAGGCTACGAACCGTCTTTTTTGTCTTCCCATTTTTACGGTTAGTCTCTCCAGAATCTTTACTCTCATGCAGATGGTGATCAAGCTCGCCTTCCAACATAGATTCCAAAAGGTGTTTCAGCATAGGAGCAAAAACACCATCGGTACCGCCCATTTTTCTACCTTCATAAAGGCCTCGTATTGCTTCCTCTTTGAAGCGCTCAAAACGGCGAAGCCCTCTTGAATACCCTAGAAACAAACATTCATGAAAAATCAAATTCCTCTTTCATGATTATCTTCATCCAATCCACAGGGAAACAAAAAAAGCAACCCTTTTGGAGTTGCTTTTTTTTGTGATCCCGCTGGTACAAAACTCGAACTCTTTTTTGGAAGATTTGAGACGACTGAATCAACTAAAAGATATATCAATTCGAAACAATGGAGCCTCTAAAGAAAGTGAAAATGCCACAAAAGATAAACCGCAGCAAAAAGGAAAGGTATACAAATCAAAAAGATAAATATTTGAATAATCAGCAAAACATCTATTTAATCGGATGAGGCTGTATCATAAATCATGGGTAGGCTCCTTTTTGCTTAGTCTATTCCGGAATCTGATGGAATTATTATTCTTATAACCTATTTTCAGGGGGAAATTTTGAGTGCTGGAATAGGTTAGTATCTGTTTTTTCATTTTTTTAGTTTTTGTAAAGGTAATTCCTCACTTAAGGTTATTTATTTTAAAATAGCAGAATAGCTTGCAAATCCGTATTCACTATTTGGTTTAAGCTACAAATGTTCTTCAAAAGAATAGTTTGTAAAAACACTCGTTCTATTTCAAAGGAACATTGCAGAAAGATTAACAAGGGATACAAAATACGTACAACGTATCTAAGACCCCTTGCTGTTTAACGGTTTATCCTTTTAAAAACTGATTAATAGTCGCTGCGGTATCGACTAACACATGGCCCTTTGCAGGATCAATGATCGACTTGAAATTTGGCAATACGGCCTGAAGGCGTGCGGCTATCTTATCTGCAGAGCGAATAACATCTTTTGCTCCGCCAATAAACAATGTAGGCATGGTAACTTTGCTAAGCTCTTGATCTTTAAATAGATATTCCTTATCCATCCGCGCTTGAAAATTACTTTGCGTTAAATCCATAAAGCTCCTAACTTTTGGGTCTACCACTTGGCCCCCAAGTACAAGTTTATTTATTTTTTTCTTTCCTAAAGTTCCTAATAGACTATATAAAATCGCTTTAAGAATAAACTTTCCCTCGGTTGGAACAATTCCGGCCGGGGCAAGTAGCACTATTTTATTTACTTTTTGAGGGAAAGAACTTGCAAAACGAATGGCTAACCACCCCCCCTGAGATAAACCAACGATGTTTACTTTCTGAACATCAAGGGCAGTTAGTACTTCGTTAAGCCAATTAGCATAGTCGTTAGTCGTATAAGGAAGTCTTGTTTCGGCACTTTTCCCTGCTTCACCAATTATATCTATTGCAATAATGCGGAAATCTTTCTTGTAGATTTCCCAGTCCGAAAGCCAGGAGCTGGCATTTGATGAGGCGCCATGCAACAGTAACAGGACTTCTTTTCCTTCATTTTCATTAGTTAAGAGGTGCGTATCACCAAAGCTTGTGTGAATAAAGCTTGATTGTAACTGTCCATCCAACTTTTGCAAAGCTTCATCATAAGCTTTGATGATTTGTAACTTTCCTGCCTCTGATTTAAAGATACTTTTCATGGCTTACTTAATTTTTCCAAAGCAACAGCTTTGCTTTCCACAAAGTTGATCTTGCCTCCCTTATTACTTTCGTAAATAAAGTCATTCAGACTCTTGCTTCCATAGCTCGAAAATTCACCAACGATAGCAATATCAAAACCATATTGCGTAAATTTTTGTAGAATTTCACCCGCCAGTTTGGTTTTTAACGCAAAGAAATCTGCCGTGATATTCTCCTGGTAAAAAATAGCTTTATAAGCATTATGACCATATTTGCAGTCCATCATAAGTTGGACGGCCTCATCCGCTGTTTTGATAAAAACGCCTTCACCTACAATTTCAGCGATATTCTCATCAGCTATTGTAATTATGTTAATTTCCATACGTATTTTTTTTAGGTTGAAAAAGCCTATATTTTATTTATCTCTTTTTTTTGATGCCGTCAAAGCATACAACATTGGGATCTTATCGCCTAGATGAGCAATCCTGAACTTTCCAGGCTCAAATTCAACGGAATTATTGAAATTAGGATAAGGTGAATAATTAAATTCTTCAAAGGAGTTTAAGTCCAAATCAATTTTCATCAATGCGCCTATTACCTCGCCTAAACTATGATTCCAACCGATTGATTTCAATTCGACTTTGGCTTCTTTATCCGCATAAGTCCCGGTTTCTGTTTCTACAATAGGGCCTGTATTAAAATAGCTGTAGTCAATTGTTTTAAAAGCCGAATCATACATCCAAACAAATGGATGAAATTCAACAAAAACAAATTTACCTCCTGGTTTCAAAAATCTTGAAACGACCTGCGCCCAGTTATCCAAGTCAGGGAGCCAGCCAATGGTGCCATAACTGGTAAAGACAATATCAAACTGACGATCTAAATGATTGGGCAAATCATAAACATCACTACAAATAAACTCCGTGGAAGTATGGAGTTGTTTGGCCAATTGTTGTGCCTGATAAATAGCCGCATCGGATAAGTCAATACCAACAACTTCAGCACCTAAACGGCTTAAAGAAATACTATCATGTCCGAAATGACACTGCAGGTGTAAGACCGATTTGCCAGACAAGTTTCCGAGTAAACGGAGTTCGATATCGTTTAACGAATTTTTGCCATTCAAGAAACCCTCCAAATCATAAAAATTAGATCTGAGATGTGTCTCTGTTCTCGTATTCCACGAATGACGATTGATGTCTAAATAGTTTTCTGCTAAATTCATATTGTTCTAATGAGATGAATTCAGCTTTGTCCATTTTTCGTAACTAACCACACCAAGCTCTGGTTTACTTTCACCTTCCAGAATATGGATAAACTCCAGCTGATTTCCGTCTGGATCGTCAAAGTAAAGGGCTAATGCAGGCATCCACGCAAAAACCATTGGTTCGTTGGTACCGTCTTTAAGGAAATTATACGCTTTTAATTCTCTTTCCTGTAAAAAAGTATTTGCCGATTTTAGTATAAAATCTTTGGAACAGCTGAAAGCAAAGTGTCTTTTCTGTAAATTCTCCGGCTGTTCCCACAGTCCGAGCATGGCCTTCTTGTTTTCACCGATCCAAAGAAATGCGATAGGTCTGGTTTCATCGTAATGTGCCAGTTGCAGTCCTATGATTTCAGTATAAAACTGAACAGCTGCGTTCAAGTTACTCACCTGAATATGTGTTTCATATAGTCCGTCAATCATATGTTTATTATTAACAATACATTTAATTTTAAGCAGGTTTTCTTTTAAAGCCCCATATGTATAATAGGATAGTTTTTACCCGAACCATCCTGTTCAGATCTTCCTATTTTCTTAAATCCTAATTTTTCATAAAAGCCAATGGCCTGAATATTCTGTTCATTGACATCGACCTTATCAACAGCACAGCTCGCTTTCATAAATTGAAATAGCCTTTTACCGTATTTTTTCCCTCGATAATCATTATGGATAAAAAGCATTTCCAGATTTCCTTCTGCTGCTGCAGAAAATCCGATAGGTATCTCATTTTCGATAAGTAAGAATACCTCCAGGTTGGGCAGATAATCTGTTGGAATAACCTGTTTAAAATGTATAAAATCTTCCTCGCTTAGAAAGTGATGTGTAGCGCTTACCGCTGATTCCCAGATTTCCATAATTCTTGGATAATCTTCGATGGTTGCAAGCCTGAATTGTTCTGTCATTCTTGTAAAATTAACAATTAAATATTCAAAGATGCCTTGCCTGATGCAATGGTATATGCTTCTTTTAACACCTCAGCATAGGTTGGATGTGCATAGCAAACGGAAGCCATATCTTTCGCTGTAACCTCATATTCCAAGCCCACAACTGCTTGTGCAATTAAATCTGCGGCTCGGGCACCTATAATATGCACCCCCAATAATTCGCCGTATTTGGGGTCAGAAAGTACTTTTACAAAACCATCTGTTTCCATGCCAGCCCTGGCTCGGGCATTTACCGCAAATGGAAATTTACCAACATTATAAGCTAATCCTTGTTTTTTTAATTCTTCTTCTGTAGCACCGACCGAAGCAACCTCTGGCCAGGTGTATACAACAGCGGGAATACGATTATAATCTAAATGAGGCTGCTGTCCATGTATTGTTTCGACAACGAACACCGCCTCTTCTTCTGCCTTGTGGGCCAACATCGCCCCACCGATTACATCACCGATAGCATAGATATTAGGCACCGTTGTTTCAAGCATAGCATTCACATTAATAGTCCCATTGCCATTTAGCTCTACGTTTGTATTTTCTAAACCCAGATTGGTTACATAAGGTTTTCTGCCTACGGCAACCAATATATAATCAGCGGTCAGTTCCTGTTCGGCACCTTCTTTATTTTTAAAATAGACTTTGGCACTGTTGCCTAAATTTTCAGCTTTATATACCGCTTCGCTAAGCTTGATTTCTACGCCTTCCTTTGTTAAGATTTTGGTGAGTGTACTGCCCAATTCATGATCCATAGTAGCAATCAGGTTATCGGCATACTCTAAAATAGTCACTTTTGTTCCCATTCTATTGAAGATTGAAGCCATTTCCACACCAATTACGCCTCCGCCAATGATCACCATGCTATCTGGCTTTTCTTTCATTGTCAATGCTTCAGTAGAGGTAATGATCCTTTCTTTATCAATTGTCACGCCAGGGATAGTAGCGGGTTTAGATCCCGTAGCAATGATGAACTTCTTTGACCTGATAACGATCTCATTTTGATCCTTATCTTTAATTTTCAAAGATTCATTATTGAGAAAATTGCCTGAACCTTGTAAAACTTTAATCTTGTTTTTTCTCATCAGAAAATCTAGTCCCTGTGTATTTTTAGTGACCACATCAGCTTTGCGTTTAAAAACCTGTTCGAAATTGAGTCGAAGGTCAGAAAATTCAATCCCATGATTTTCAAACTTCTTAACGGCATCGGCATAATGATGTGTTGTATCTAAGAGTGCTTTCGTCGGGATACATCCTACATTGGTGCACGTGCCACCAAGAGTATTGTATTTTTCTACTAAGGCAGTTTTATAGCCCAGTTGTGCACTTCTTATAGCGGCTACATATCCACCAGGTCCTGAGCCGATAACGGCTATATCAAATTCTTCTATTTCTTTCATTGTTACTCGTATTTTACAAAAATAGACCGATTGGTTTATTTTGCGTTAAAAAAAATTTAATTCGTTAGATTTTTAATTAATTTTTCTAAAAAGGACATGGCAATATGGAGTTCTGCCATGCGATTGTTGACCTTTGCCTGCATAAAGGCGCCTTCAATCATGGAAATCATAATCACGGCAATTTCGGTTGGATCCGTATCTTCTTTTATTTCTTTTCTTGCAATACCACGTTTTATTTGATTCTCAATGGAAATCTTCCAAATATCAAGTGCTTTTTGAACACGTTCTTTTAGCTTTGGATGCGTATCATCAGCTTCTGTAGCGGTATTCAAAATCGGACAACCAGCCTGTAAATAGGGGTATCTGAAATAGTTTCTATAGGTTTTCGGATAAACCAGCAAGCGCTCTATGGCAAAGTCTGTAGCCAAGATACGTTCTTTCATATGCTGGGTAACCTTAGCAAAGTTGTAATCAAAAACATGCAATGCAATCTCATCTTTGTTTTCGAAATTACCGTAGATGCAACCTTTTGAAAGACCAGTAGCCATCATTAAATCACTTATCGATGTACCCGCATAGCCTTTCGTATTAAAAACTGTTGCAGTTTTTTCAATAATAAATCTTTTGGTATGATCTGACTTTGTCGTTTTCATCGCGTTGTACCTCTAAGTGGATACAAAGTTAAATAAAAAAAACCGATCGGTTTTATTTTGTATAAAAAATAATCATTGTGATTTTTTTTGTAATTCCGCTGGGATTGGTTTAGTCGCGCTGTGCCCGTACGCTTGGCCTGAACCTTCTGCGAATTGCATTTAGTGCTAAAATCCACGTTTTTACAATATCTAATGGCTTTTGCTACTGGACTCCCAGAATAATGCACCTTTTTTAATATACTTAGGTTACAAATACTATACCCTGATATAAGAATTTACTTGATATAATTGAAGAATTGTTCCGTTTAATTATCTTTTTAACAACGCTGACGATCAATTAATTATGCAAAAGAAAATCAAACGTATATTTAGGGCGATAACCAAAAATAGTCCGGGCTTTATCAGAGCTATATACCCGATCAATGGTAATGGGAAATGTCCAGCCTTTTTTCTTATATATTTCTTCTGCTTCAGGATAATATTTTATGATAACATCAAACGGAGAAGATTTTAATGTAGGCAAATCTTCTTTGCGAAACGGAGAACCACTTGAAATATTAAAAATATCAAACTGTTTGAAGGTATGTCTTAAAGATAATCTAATCGCTTCGGCACCATCTCTTTCATCTAATCCCCGGTATAACCTATGATTTAGTTTCAAGTTTTCAACTTCAGGTAAAAATCGGGCAACCCTGAGTACAATTGCTTCCAATCCTTCTTTATCAAAAAAATCTCTACATAGCTGTTCGCAACATTGTTTCGTGATATCGTAAATATCTCTGGGTTCTTCAATTAAAGTCTCATCGACCCAAACGGCTTGTGTTTCACTATTCATTGCTGTGCCGTAGATGGACGTTGTACTCGTATATATAAATTTCTTGACTCCATTTTTAACGGCAGCATTTAGTAGATTAAGGGTTCCTTTGATATTTACATCTATAAAAGCTTCCCGAGAATAGTTTAGATCATAGTGTCTGCCATGAAGGGCTGCTGTATGGACGATAGCATCTACGCCTTTTGAAATATGTTCTATGGCTTCAAAATCTAAAATATCAATCAATTCATCTGTTGAAGGGTGTTCCATCAAATCTATGCCTGTAACCTCATAGCCATATCTTCTTAGATGATCTACTGTAACTGAGCCTAAACGACCCGATGCACCTGTAACTAAAATTTTCATGCTTTTTTTACAAAAAAAAAAATTAAGGAAGGGCTATGCAAACCCTTGAAAGTAAATCGAAGAATCAAATTTTTACAAACCATAATTTTCCTTTTGGAAAGATTACCCCATTGGTTCATGGCTAAGAAACCATAAACCGATAAGCTGCCTCCTGTTTAGCTTTTGGCCTATACGAAAAGTATACTTCCAGTTCCTGCTGTTAAAAATTGATGCTGTGGTATTCAATCGGTAACATCGCAGGGCTGTAAAAAACAAGTCTTGCAATTTGTGGCCAGTTTATATATCTGTTGTTGTGACCGATCAATTTTATTCTAATTTATTTAAATGTGTAAAATTATTCTCCATAAATGCATCAACGACAGTTATATTCAAGTCATTAGGGAGAGAATGTCCCATCCCTTCAATTTCCATAAAACATGCATTCGGAATCGAGTTGGCGATGTCTTTGCCACAGGCTAGGGGAAATAAAGAGTCTTCTGATCCATGAATTACTAAAGTAGGTTTATTTATTTTTTTTAATCGATCCAGATTATAAGATGTTAATGCTATTGCACAGATTTGTCCTAAAATATTGGCCGATGGCGACCTTTGCAGGTCTTTTAAAATATTTTCTTTTTCTTCATCTATATTAATTGGAAAACCACTTCCCGCTATGGCTTTGACAAATTCTAGTCTCATGTTCAGATATAAATCCAAATCTTCTTTAAAATTGGGCATTGGACGAAGCATTAACCCCATTACTTCCGCTTTTGGCTGGGGCAAGGTAGGATTTAAAGAAGTCGACATAATAATGGTTAAACTCTGTACCCGTTCTGGATAATCTGATGCGATGATTTGACCCACTATTCCACCCAAAGAACGGCCAATTACATGAACTTTTTCGACCTTCAATTCATCCAACAAAGATATCACATCATTGGCCATATCGGCCAATTTATAAGCGTTTTTTGGATATCTTCCTTGTTGTAGAAGACCGATCATTTCATTCACATTTTTAATATCAAATTCTATAAAGGTTGACAAACCTGAATCTCTATTATCAAAACGAATGACTCTAAACCCCTTATCTACGAATTCTTGACAAAATGAAGAACTCCAACTTGTCAATTGACTTCCTAATCCTGAAATCAACAATACCGTTTTTGTATTTTCAGGCCCCATGACATCGTAGAAAAGGTTAATTTTATTTAACTTGGCTATCGGCATTTTTAGTAAAATTAATAATGTTCAACCTCATTCTTTAACAAGCCTTCATACACAGCCTGTTTCATTTTTGTCAGTTCTTTTCGATAATCAAAAAATTGATTCTCATTTTCTTTTAACACTGCAATCATCTCAAAGCTGAAATTATTTTCCCCTAGGGTAGTCCAATCATTTTGGAGCTCAGTGTTTTCAAACTGTCCGTTTTTCAACATAAATTTTGTTTTATTTATCCAGGCCTCTGCATTTAGGGTGGGTTTTAAAAATACTTTTCTATTTTCTTTATTTTTTATAACAAGAATTCCCATCTCCACATTCTTGTTTTCAAACTCCTCTTTGTACCTCTTTTTTGTGTTTTTATCCATAATATTATTTTAATTAAACTTTGCAATCAAATCATTTAAAACATCGATCATTATGCCGTGATTTTTCTTTTTCACAGCGGAGAAAATTTCTTCGGCAACTTCTTCTGCAGTTAATTTAGCCTCTTCAAATATCTGTTCACCTGTTTTGGTCAATACAACATAGCTCACTCGTGCATCACGAGCATTTGACTGCCGATCAACTAAACCTATTTTCTCCATCGGAGCAAGTAATCTTGTAACTCCAGATGCAGTAATGCCCATTTTACCTGCCAAATCAATCCTTCTACATTGATTACCAGGGCTATTTTTCAATAGATAAAGTATGATGAAATCACTCATACCCAGACCGTGCATATTCAGTTTATCGAATTTTTTTGAAAGGATCGATTGTGTTTTTATAATAGCTAAAGCTGAATTTAAATTTTTACTAATCATTGAAAAGTATTTGAGTTCTTAAGTAATTGCAAAGATAGTTTTTTATTTGGATACTAAATATAGTTTTTAATAGATGTATCGTTTTCAGTAAATACTTACCATGCATCGCAATAGCAGTACGTTTGTCGCTGATAAAAAAATCGAATTCTTTATTGGAAGATTTGAGACGTTTAAACCAGCTAAAAGACATTCAAAGTCAATTAGATATAAGTTCTAAAAAGGAGGACAAACCTAATTGGAGTGTCTACCTTTGTTGAGACGAATTACTTGAGTTCGAAATTTATATATTTGAACAATGGCAAAACAATATGACAATGAATTCAAGGTTATGATAGCCGAGCTATATAAATCTGGAATAACGGCAAAACAGATCAGTGATGATTACTCTATCCATGACAGTATTATAAGACGATGGAGCCGTGAGTATGATTCCAAGTCTGGTGATTTCTCTAAAAAGAAGGGATTATCAATTGAGGAGAAAGAGTTGAAGGATTTAAGAAAGCAATTAAAGGATGTAACCGAAGAGAGAGATATATTAAAAAAGGTAGTAGCCATCTTCTCCAAGAGCGACAAGTAATATATGAGTTTATCTTAAAGAACAAGGATATTCATACTGTTGAGAAGATGTGCAAGTGCATGAGATTGAGTAAAAACTCTTATTATCATTGGCTTCGAAATAAGGATAGGCAGAGGATTACCTCATCATCGACATTATTTCTTAAAGACCGAATCAATACTATATTTGAGCAGAGTAGACAGATCTATGGGAGTTACAGAGTTCAAAAAATACTGGAACGCGAAGGGCTTATTTACTCCCGTTCTTATGTAGGATTCTTGATGAAGAAAATGGGGCTGAAAAGTGTCTTGAGAAGAAAATTCACGATAACTACCGATTCAAAACATTCTTTTCCAATAGCAAGTAATGTTCTTGATAGAAGTGTTGAAAGTCTAGAAATAGGCAAAAAGTGGGTATCTGACATTACCTACATAAGAGTGAATGATGGGGGGAATTATCTGACTACAATTATTGATCTTGCGGATAGAAAAGTGATTGGATGGTCTTTAAGTGATGATATGACAACCAAAAATACAATACTTAAAGCTTGGTTATCAGCGAGAGGAAACAGAGATATTCAACAAGGACTCATTTTTCATTCAGATCGCGGAGTACAGTATGCTTCAACTAAAATGACCAATCTTTTTTCTTTTAATAGAAAGATAATACAAAGCATGAGTAGAAAAGGTAATTGTTGGGACAATGCTGTAGCCGAAAGTTTCTTTAAAACAATAAAGTATGAGTGGCTATATAGATTCAAATACAATTCCTTGGAACAATTATCTGATTCTATTGCCGAGTATATAAAATGGTATAATACAAAAAGAATACATTCCAGTCTAGGCTATCGAACTCCGCTGGAAATGGAAATCAAATTAAAGAGTATAAGTAAAAAGGTGGCTTGAGAAAATTAGTCCTAAAAACATTAGGTAGTCCAGATCTTATCTCCTGCTTTATGATCAAGGTGCATCACAGGCTTAGAAAGTTGAAGATAGGTATGGATGGCATTATTGAAACGGGAGCGCGCATAACCCTCGGGGTGCTTCGAGATATATTCCAGATGAAGTAACTCACGGGTTACACCTTTCTTTTTTAGTCGTTTACAGTAGTCTGGCAGCAGCAGTTCCAACTCCTGCATACGTGAGCTACATATCGATTTGGTAGCCGTCGTATTAAAAAGAATGGATAGTTCACTATCGCTCTTGGAATTGAACTCCTCGTGGGTGAGACCCAGTTCGTGCCAGATTCGCACATATTTTTTGATAGTCGTACGGGAAGTACCTAAAATCCCATGAATAGTTTTTGTGCCGGTTCCCTGGCAATAAAGGCGGATAATCTGTCGTAGTTTATTCATTTTTATCGGTGTATTGGACATCGTAATCAAGGGTTTTTGTTCATCAAAAATCTAAACAAAAACCACATCTAACGAAACCGATTAGTAAACTACTTTATATTCTTTTCAGGGGATCACTTTCCTCTGGCCAAAGGGGGACACTTTGCTTTGGCCGAAGGGGATAACTTTCCTCTGGTAGAAGGGGACAGTTTCAGATGGTATAGGGGGACCATTTTGGAGAGGTTTATCCACCCGTTCGGCAAAGAACCCGTAACAGAACCAGTAAAAGTGCATCATTACCAACAGAATACTTACGGCACGCATAAAATCCATGATTTTGGCTAATCCTCTCAAATCGTCTTTACCTTGCATAACAAAAAATTTTAGTGATGCAGGGAATTTAGAGGCTATTTAAAAGCACTTACACAAAGGGGGGGCGGATGGCTTTTGGTGGCGATGTTTGGCTATAGAAATCGGGTACAATGAAAAACTGTACCCGATGATATGTATTCTAAAAGAAAAACTCGCCCTCTGTTTTATATCCTGTTGCTGTCTGTGGGGGTAGATTAAATAATTCCTCTTTATCTACATTTCTTGTGTAGATGTCATAAATTCTTTCTCTTCCTTTGCCCTGAATAAACTTTCCGGTTTTTCTTTCCAACCATGCGCTTGCTGTAACACCTACAATTTTTTTGTAGTGTTGTCTTTTTGCCAAAGGGCTTGTTGTGGTAAAACGCTCACGACTGTTTCCGCTAAGGTTAGCTTGTGGATGTTGGCTGTGGTCATATTTCCACCAAACTGATATCCTTAGTTCTTCATAGCCTATGTCCTGCCACATTACAACAGACGGATAACCAAATAAATCAGTAAATAAATGTCCATCTTCATTATCCTTAGGTGAGTAGTCCAGTGAGATAAGACCTTTATCAAGTAAAATATTTATCCCTGCAACAAGTAGATTTCTATATGGATTGACTGCTTTTTGAGTGGTTGCAGGCTTAGTTTGAGTAATACCGTGTTCAAAGTTTTCTTTAAGATTTGTTTGGTTTGCATCTTTACTGGCATTAAGAAAGTGTTTCCAATTCTTAAAGCCTGCATTTATAGATGCTTTTTCCAATGCTTGAACATGGCTGATATTTTCCTGCTTTTTGATTTTCTTGGCTTGACGTTTAATGAAATCGCCTGTATGCCCATTTACTTTATTATTCATCTTTCTACAATTTCTCGTCTGAAAAATGTCACCCATCTACCATATTCTCGAAACGAGATAGTTGTTTCGATGATAATAATATATTAAGAGGTACGGTGCTGATACAGCTTTGCTATGATGAGTGGCACGCTTCCGTCTAAAGCATAGGACAAAGTTAAACAATTATGGGATAAATTTTTTAGTGCTTAAAAATAATTGAATTTAAGTAACTGTTGAAACCAAAACCACAAAGACCAAGATGTTAATCCTGGTCTTTGATGGTCAAAAAAGCTATTGCTGTCTTCCATGCTTTTTGCGTTTCTTCTTTTTCTTCATACGGTTGGCAAATTCCTGCTCCTCGTAGTCTTCGCCCTGTGCCTCCGGCAGTAGCCCACCCAATCCGTCTATCAACAAATCATCGTTCGACTGTCCTTTATTCAGAAAGTCAAAAAGTGCATGGGCTTCCTCTTTCTCTACGGTGTTGCTCGTGGTCGATGGCTGATTTTGTGTGGATGTTTTTTCGGCTTCTTGGCGTTGCCCGATTGCCTGCACGTTCCACCAATCATTAAAGACATTAGCCGAGAGGTTTTTGCCCAAAGCTGAACCGTTACAAACGGTACGGCTTTCGTGGTCGATAAAAGTCATACCATATATACGCCCCTCATCGTTGCGCCGTACCACGGTATTGATACCCTGTTCCAATAATTGCTTTTTAAAATCGGCTTCATTAATGGCGGTGTGCATTGCGACTTCAATAGTGCTTTTGAGGACGGCTCTTACAGGGTCGGATTTCATTTTCTCCTTAGCTGTTGCGAATTGGTTTTGCAGTTCGTCCAGTCCTGCCTGCTTGCCGAAAAGGGATGCCTTAAAAGGATTGCTCGCTTTTTCTCCCTGCTCGTTCAGTGCAAAATAGACAAGCCCATTTTTGGGCTGTCCGTGCAGTTCCCCTTTGACTTCCTCGGCGATGATATTGAAAAGTGAAAGCAAGGCGTTGTATGCTCCGAGGCTTGCGTACCCGTAATACTTCGGCAGGTGTCGCACCACCGAAGCGATTTGGCTCTTAACGTCTCCGGCTCTGTAATCCACCGGACGGAATACCTGCTCATTTCCCGTGCGCTGTTTCTCCGTGGCAGGTATCAGATTATACGTTTGTTCCAAATCCCGACAGATTGCCATTGAACGTGGATGGTCGTAGCTGTCCGGTAGTTTCTTCCCGTCCAAACCCACACAGACCGTTACGATATGGATATGGGTGCGCTCAATATCCGTATGCTTGAAAACGATATAGGGTTGCTTGCCATACCCCATGCGCTCCATATACTCCTGCGCCATTTCCACGAACTGCCCATCGCTGACCCTATCCGCAGGATCAGGGTTCAGCGATATGTGGCGCACTGGCTTTTCTGTTCTGATATTTGCGGACAGGTACGGCTCAAAACACTGGTGCAGGTAGCTTGTCGAATAGGTATTATCCAACGTTTCGGGTATTCTATTCAGCAACAAAACCTGCCCGTTTTCACTGTCAATCTTCTTTTGGTTATAGGAGATAGTCCCGTATAAATTATCACCCTTTCCAATTTTTGCTATCATCTCTTTCCTTTTTGATTATATTAAATATCACGAATTTTCCTCTTTGATAAAAAAAAGCTTATTATTATAATAAAATCGTATAATCATGACCAGAATTTTTACCTTTTTTATCGTTGTTTTATTGTTTTCCTCTATTACCAGTTGTGAAAAGTCAGATGACACTTCCCCTGTGTTAAATCTGAGTGGGACTGAATGGCAGATGTCTAATGAGGAATTTCGTGTCAATCTTCGTTTTATGAACGATAGTGTCTGTGCTATTACTACAGGTGCTACTGATGGTAGATTAGGAGTAAATTATTCTGAATACACCTACAAAAGAGCTTTTGGGATAGATTTGATGATATTAAACCACTCTACTGTAGAATATACTGTTAATTTTTTGGATAGCCATAATCTCCAATTGAGCCGTTCGGTTGAAAATAAAAGTGTAGACCCCATCGTTTTGGAAAAGCTTAAATAATAAAAATTATCCTAAAGACTTCTTTTTTCGCTATCATCCTATCCGTGTTTTTGCAGGTGTTCTTTTTCAAATTCCTGTGTTAGCTCAATCACTTTCCGGCATAAGTCCGCCATTTCTGCCGTCTGCTTTTCCAGTTTAAAGAGGTAAGCCGATGCCTTTTTCTCCGAGAAATTGCTGTAAAGTATCTTCACGATTTGGTTGTAGTTCACGCCAACCGCTCTAAACTGGCTGTAAAAATTGGTGAGCATCGTATGAAAATCGACTGCATCCATATCAATTTTTACGGTCTTGATTGGCTTCTGAAAAATGCAGGCTGTAATGAAATGTGCCATTACTTTCATTTCCGATTGCTCGAACAAAGTAAGGAACTTTGCATTTTCTTCGTCCGTAAGACGAAATACATAACGGTGGATGCTTGGGTCTGCTTTAGGCTTGCGCCCACCTTTGTTTGTTCGGTTTCTTCTGTTGTCTTCCATATCTAAATCCATTAATAACCGAGCTTCAGCGAGCTCAACTTTAGTTAATTAACATAAACTCCGACTGCGGAGGGTGTTTACCAAGCCCCCTGCAAGGGCAAGTGGTTTTGAGGCACGAAACGGGTTTCGAGTGCCTCAAAACATAACTTGCTCTGTTCGGGTGAACAGAAAATCCGCCCTACGGGTCGGATTGGGTAAAGCGGAAAAAAACGGCTTTTCGCCGTTCCGCCCACAACTTCCATACGCCAATAATTTTTTCATTTACCCCTTGTATTTAAGTCCTTACAAAGTAAGGGTAGCTTTTCCGAACGATTGCCCTGTTGCCCACAACCAAACATTGCCAACAAATGCCCCGAACTACCGCATTAAAAGAGTGCATCGGAATAACCTGCTTCTTTGCGCTATCAGTCACGCAAGCCTGTTTGCAGGCATCCACTCCCGATGGCAGTTAGGAAAGCCGGAGCGCAGGATTGCAGGAAAACAGGAACGCCGGAAAGCATGACGGTATTCCATACGGCAGGCAGGACAACAGGCAAGCAAGCTATCGGTCTTGCCTGCATGAAAGCTCGAATGACGGCAAGCCGGACAGATGGAATTGTATCAAGACTGCCGGACGGTGTGCAGGAGTGACAGCCCTGCTCCATGCAGGACGGCAGGCAGTCCACGGAAACAGAAAACTTTAAAATAGAATAGAAATGGAAGCAACAAACAGGACAAAATTTATTGCCTTTTCAAGCCAAAAGGGAGGCGTTGGAAAAAGCACGTTTACGACAGTTACGGCAAGCATACTCCATTACCAAATGGGGTATAATGTAGCCGTCTTTGACTGTGACTATCCACAGCACAGCATCTGCCAAATAAGGGAACGGGATTTGAAAGCGGTCATGCAAAACGAGGTGCTGAAAAAACTGGCGCACCGCCAATTCTCCACCATCAACAAGAAAGCCTATCCGGTACTGCAAAGCAAGGCTGACAATGCAATAACAGATGCGCAGGCATTCGTACAGGCTTCGACTGTTCCCGTGGACATGGTTTTCTTTGACTTGACCGGAACGGTGAACACTACAGGCTTGCTCAACACACTGGCAGGGATGCACCACATCTTTTCGCCCATCACGGCAGACCGTGTGGTCATGGAAAGCACATTGAGCTTTACCGATGTGCTGACCAATGTCCTTATGAAGCACGGACAGACCTCCATCGAAACGATACGGCTGTTTTGGAACATGGTCGATGGCAGGGATAAATCCCAACTGTACGAAATCTACGGCAACGTCATTAAGGAAGTCGGACTGCAAGCAATGGAAACACGCATTGCCGATAGCAAACGCTTCCGCAAGGAAAGCGAGGCAACGGCAAAGACCGTCTTCCGTTCCACACTATTGCCCCCCGATAAAAGGTTGATGAAAAACTCTGGACTGGATTTGTTCATCGGTGAATTTTTAAGAACCATTGACCTGTAATCGCTATGGACAACGACAACAAGAAAAAGCCGATTGACGAGGCGTATCTCATGTCGATTATGGCAGGCGAAACAAAGAAGCCCCAACAGGCGGTAGCCCCCCAAGAGCCAACGGCAGAACCGCCAAAGGAAAGGGCAACAGAAAAGCCCGTAGCCAAAGAGCGTACCCGACAAAAAAGGGTTTCCGATATAGGCTACGGCGAGCGGTTTCTCGATAGCCATACCATGACACGTCGAGGCGATAAGAGTATCTACATCCGGCAGGAATACCACGAACGGCTTTCCCGTATCGTGCAGGTTATCGGCAAGGATAATATACCCCTATATGCCTATTTGGACAATATTCTCGAACATCATTTTGAACAGTTTGAAAAAGCTATCACCGAGGATTTCAACAATAAGTTTAAACCCATTTTTTAAAATATTCGATTATGAACAAGACACAGCAAAACCAACCGAAAAAGGTACTGCGCATAGCCCGATATAAGTCGGTTTTTCTAAGACCGACCGGAGTTGTCGCAAGGTGTGGCAAGTCGGTGTACATCTGCCCCGATTTCCACAAGAAGTTATCCCGTATCGTCTGTATTCTCGGAGACGGGGAAATTAAGCTTACCGATTATCTGCACAGCGTATTGAAACACCACTTTGAGGATTTCGGCGAGGAAATAAATACCATCCATGCCCGAAACCAAAAGCCAATCTTATAGCTATGGAAACATTGATTGTAATATGCCTTATCATCGTCATCATCCTTTTGCTGAAAGATAAGGTGGTCATCTATAAGACCGTCCGCAGGGAGGCAAAGCCGGAAAAGCAAAGACCCGACCTGCCGGATATTATGGGGCTTCCAAAGCCTGTGGAACGACACACGTTGCCACTGAATGCCACAAAGAGCCAATCCGGCGAAAGTGACGGGATAGCTGATAATTTTGATGCAGAAACCTACGGGATAGGTTTTGGATTGGAAAATCCGCAGATTGAGGGAGAACCGGATGAAGTCTTCGGAAGTATGTCCGATTTTGAAAATGAGGAAGACGAATGGGATGAATACGGGTTTGAGTACAGCGACAATGAGTTTGCCACAGGGGTTACCTTTGACGAATTAACAACCGTGGGAGCATGGTTGGAGCAAGATGCGCTCGAACCTGCTCAGCAACAAAAAGCGGTCGATATAGTTCAGCGATTACAGGGAACAGAATTGTTCGGTCTGCTCGAAAACTCAATGGAGGGGGCTTCACGGAAGATTGCAAAGCTGTTGGACAAGAGCCTCTCCGCCGGAACGGATTTCAGTTCTCCCGATTTGCGGAACAATGATTTGGATGGTTTCGATATTGGGGAGTTTGTGTAAGCAAACTCCCTTTTGTTATGAAAAATTAATAAGTCCCAAGCATATTAATGAGTGTAACACTCTATCTGCTGTTTGTTGGTTAAACATATCAGGATTTGCCATACCGTGACATACACTATTCCGTAAATTCCATCCTCTTTGGTCGGTAAATAGTATTCTAAAATAGTCGGCAAAATCTTCTCCTAAAGATTCTCTTATTATTTCGTCTCTAAGAATTTCATCAAATGTCTTTAAATGATATCCACCACCTCTTGAAGACTTTAAAACATTACCTCCAGCCATCTCAACAATATTTCTAATGGCTTCTTCTATTTGAGGAATTATTAAGTGGATAAATACTAAGTAATCATTTTCAAAGTATGCACCCAAAGCTCTTTCTATTACAGGTATTCTTTCAGGATTTAAGATTGGTGTTTTTACTACAAAATCCAAAATATTTGTTTTGGAAAGACCTTTATTTGTTATAGATTCATTTAAAACTGCTCTGATAAAAACAGATGAAAATGAAAGACTTTGTGAAATCTGTCTTATAATATGTCCCTCTAAGTCATTTTCCAACGAACCAATTGTTGCAACTACACGTCCTTTTTCATCCTGAATTTGTTGAGGTATTAAAAACACCAAAGATGCCTGATTTGATAAATGAAACACCTGCTCCTTTACTTGTTCTTTGATTGGAATGTATTTACTTGCAATACGTGTAATTATTTCATCAGGATTACCATCAGTCATATAATTTATATATTCATCTACTTTATCCTTTGGAAATTCAACTGTTTGGGCTATTGGCCTTAACTCTGATGCTACCTGTGGTCCTAGTTCTCTAATTCTCAAAAGTAAATTTTCAGCTTCACTATTAAGATTAAATTTTAGATATAATTTATATAGATGGTCTAGCCAACCCGAAGCTTGCATAGCAGAAGCGTCTTCAATAATTTTATCAAATGCGTTACCTATTTTAAGAATAACTCTCTTTACATCATCCATTTTTTGTTTCTTTCTGTAATAGATTGCTAATCTTTCTGCAGCTGCTTCTGCTGCCCAAGGGTCAATTTTTTGAGTTTCTGTGTCAGCTGTGGTTAATCGAGTTAATTTTTCTTCTAATTCTTTTATTATTTCCTGCTCTTCTAAATAAGAAAGTTCTATTTTTTTATTTCCAACAAGTAGATCAAAGGAATAGCCCCACAACCCTGGCTTATCATCGACTGAATGTCTTGTTTCGAAAGATAGGATGGCATTTTTAACCCCTTCAATCAGTGAGGTGTCGTTTATGGTTATTGCAAGATTTAAGGCTCGTTGTAATTTTACATAGGTACTAACTTCATATTTATGAAAATCTCCGTTAGCGGAATCAAGTATAGAATTGATATATAGCCTGCAAGTATCATGTGTAGGATTGTCACCGATTATCTTTTTTTTAAAATCCCATACAAGCCCACTATAACGAGATTTAAGAATGGGGTTAATAGAGTCGTTTGCCCTTTTCTCCCAGTAATTAATCATAGTAGGCGTGATTAATTTTATTGAGGGCGATTCTGTAGCTGTGTTATCACCATTGTTCCACACAAACTTAGGACCAAAATAAGTTCCCCATCCCGTTGTTTTGTCTTGATAATTCTCAGAAAAATCAAAAGCCATTATTTCAGCTTTTAATTCTTCATCCACTAAATCTTGGTCTTCAGGAATTATTGTTCTTAAAGCTGAACCAAGGTCATTTTCATCAAAGTTCTTTTTCTCAAGAGTGTCAAAATCGTTTAAAATATCATTTATTGCCATATTCAATTGTCTTTTTGTGAAATTATTAACTTGTTTATATACAAAGCATCTCCATTTTACCAGAGTGTGAATGTCTGTTAAGTTTATTGGCTAAACTACGAAAAAAGATTTCTTTACTTTAAGCTTTATTAGCTTCAAATATTACAATCATCCTATTTAAAGAAATGTCATACGCTCAAATTTGACGTTTTCATAGCCTTTTCTCACCTATACTGCCACTCACTGCCAACTAATTCCTTCAATTTCCAGTTTCCCATAACGCTTCGATTTCCATAAGACTTTTGTTGCGAAAGCCCACACGGGGTGGGCAGGCAATAACAATTTAATTCAGTTAAATCATGGAAAAACAAAGCAAAAAGGTGTTGCTGACCGGCGTTGCGTTACTGTCGGCATTTGGTGTGTTCGCCCAGGGCAACGGCTCGGCAGGCATCCAAGAGGCTACGCAGATGGTAACGAGTTACTTCGACCCTGCAACGCAGTTGATTTATGCCATCGGGGCAGTGGTAGGGTTAATCGGAGGCGTTAAGGTGTACAACAAATTTAGTAGCGGAGACCCCGATACAAGCAAGACGGCAGCATCGTGGTTTGGGGCTTGTATCTTCCTAATCGTAGCGGCGACCATTCTCCGCTCATTCTTCCTTTAACCTGGCGTACTATGAGCAATTACAATATCAATAAAGGTATCGGCAGGACGGTCGAGTTTAGAGGGCTGAAAGCACAGTACCTGTTCATCTTCGCAGGTGGTCTGCTCGGTGTGCTTATCCTCGTCATGGTCATGTACATGGCAGGCGTAAACTCCTACGTGTGCCTGTTTATCGGGGCAGGCGGTGCATCGCTCATCGTATGGCAAACATTCGCATTGAACGGCAAGTACGGCGAACACGGATTAATGAAAGTCGGTGCAAAGAAAAGGCATCCGAAATACATCATCTGTCGCAAAGCCGTACATCGCTATTTGAAGTTCAGCACTAAATACAAAGCCTTATGAGAAATACTGCAAAAGCCACAACGTTGGAAAGCAAGTTTCCATTACTGGCGGTGGAACACAACTGCATCATTTCAAAAGATGCAGACATCACGGCTTGCTTTCGGGTACACCTGCCGGAACTGTTTACAGTAGCATCGGCGGAGTACGATGCTATCCACTCGGCATGGCACAAGGCTATCAAGACTTTGCCGGATTACACCATTGTACACAAACAGGACTGGTACATCAAGGAAAATTATGCGTCGGATATGGCACAGGACGGGTTGAGTTTCCTTGCCAAATCCTATCAGCAACATTTCAACGAACGTCCTTTTTTAAACCATTACTGTTACCTGTTCCTAACCAAGACGACAAAGGAAAGGATGCGGATGCAGAGCAACTTTAGTTCGCTTTGCAAAGGTGTCCTTATCCCAAAAGAAATTAGGGATAAAGAAACCGTCCGCAGGTTTATGGAAGCGGTCGCACAGTTTGAGCGCATTATCAATGATAGCGGTTTTGTGAAACTGGAACGCTTGACTGGACTACCTAATGTTTTTAGGTGCTAAGTGTTCCTGTTTTGGTACGGTTAATAGAGAGCCAATCCGTTCCATCAATCCCCTTAAAAACATCTGTAACTTTCAACTTCTCTACATCGGAGTAGGCTAAACCCGTAAAGCAGCAGAAAATAAAAATATCCCGAACCTGTGATAACCTCTCTGTAGCAAATTCTTTCGTCACTATAGTGCTAAGTTCTTCTTCGGAAAGAAATGGACGCTCTACAGGCTTTGTACGCATCTTATAGCCAAACATAGGGTCTTTATCTATCCAGTCCATACTTAGAGCTATACGTATGATTTTACTAAGGTTTTTAAGGTACTTTACCGCCGTATTATTGGCGCAGCTGTTTTCGGTGCGGAGGTAAAGTTCAAAATCACTGATAAAGCTTTGATCAACGTCTTTAATGTCGATATCAGTATAGTTGAATTTAGCAAGTAGAAAAGCCTGCACATGCCTTTCTAAGACAAGAAACCTCTTCAGTGTTCCACTAGCGTATTCAATACCAATTAAAGCCCTTATTTTATCGTTATGAAGCTTTATGACCTCCATTAAGCTATGTGTTACTATGTCCTTTCCAAGAAAGGCAGTCTTCAACGATTCAGTGGTAATCTTTGTTTTTTTATTCGACAGGGTTCTATAAGCTTCATAAACTTTAGCCTTCATGTCGTCTAGAGCTTTATTGAAATGTTTTACATCTTCCTTGGTTCCGATTTGGCGACCAGATTTAACATTCCAGCGATTAGGAAGGCATTTACAACCTGTCGAAATTTCTGTACGTTTTCCTGCTACGGTAATACGCAGGTAAATAGGGGCTTCCCCAGACTGATAATTTTTTTGCCGCTTCATATAGAATAGCATGCTGAAATTAGTTTTCATCGTAAACTGATTTAAGGTAAACAACCCGAGTCCGATCTTCGGACAAGAGCTGCATCGCAGATAAAATACAATAGGAATCAACGATGCAAAAGTAGCCTTACAGTCTAAACGTATCAAGATGTTTTAAAGATGGTATTAAACTAGTTTTTAAATAGTTACACGCAAATTAGGTGAGTAATAAAAACCCTTAAAACACGAACCTAATCACTCACCTTTTTTATGCGATTTTCGGCAAAATTTAGGATTTTCCAGAAAACAAAAAAGCTTGCAATATTTTGATTTAAAAGCTTTTACGTAGTTTTCACTATTTCTTAAGTGATCCCGCTGGGATTGGCTCAGCCCCGCAAGCCCCCAACACACACCCTGAGCCTTCACGAATCGAACCCCCTGGGTTCTTCATCCACAGGGAAACAAAAAAAGCAACCCTTTTGGAGTTGCTTTATTTTGTGATCCCGCTGGGATTGGCTCAGCCCCGCAAGTCCCCAACACACACCCTGAGCCTTCACGAATCGAACCCCTTGGGTTCTTCATCCACAGGGAAACAAAAAAAGCAACCCTTTTGGAGTTGCTTTATTTTGTGATCCCGCTGGGATTCGAACCCAGGACCCATACATTAAAAGTGTATTGCTCTACCAGCTGAGCTACGGAATCCTAATTCTTTTTTTCGAATTATGTCTCCTTGTTTGGAGTGATGCAAAGGTAGAAAAAAGGTTTATAAATGCAAAACTCTGGCAACAAAAAAAAACAATATTTCGCTAACTAACTGAAGTGCAAGGAGAATAATTTTAAAAAACTATAAAACAAAAACTGCCCTGACAGTAGTTTAAGGGGCATTTGTAAGGTGAGGAAGCTGTGGTAGCAGCCGCTACAGCACTTTGATGACCTCGCTGAGGATAACATCCTGCGCCAACAATGTCTTTTTCTGCTGCAGGAGCATTATTTTTTCTTCTACAGTATCTGTGCAGATAAGGCGGACGACAACGACATTTTTATCCTGACCGATACGGTGGCTACGATCGATGGCCTGGTTTTCAACGGCAGGATTCCACCAGGGGTCGACAAGGAACACATAATCAGCTTCAGGAAGATTAAGGCCTACTCCACCCGCTTTTAGGCTTATCAGAAATACGCGCGTTTTAGCATTGTCTTTAAAATCTTGTACGATAGACTTTCTATCCTTACTTTGCCCATGTAGGTAGGCAAAAGGAATATTTAGGAGCTTAAGGCGATCGGCGATAAGATCTAACATCCCTACAAACTGCGAAAATACCAATATCTTGTGCACCGATGCTTTTTCTTCAATCTGCTGTAGCAGCACATCGATCTTCACCGAATCGGTAGCACTATACCCATCCTTCAGCAGGAATGGTGAATTGCATATCTGCCGAAGGCGTGTTAGCCCCGCCAATACATGGAGTCTATTTTCGGCGACATCTAAGTCGGGCACCTTGTTTATAAAATCACGGAGTTCCTTTTCGTAGGTATCATACACCTGCCGCTGCACAGCATTCATGACACAGTATAGCACCATTTCTGTCTTCTGGGGTAGCTCCCTGGCGACCTCTCTTTTTGTACGACGTAACACAAAAGGCTGTATACGCTGCTGCAGCTCGACAGCGCGAGGACCATAATTAAACTGCTCTACGGGTGTAATATAGGTGTCTTTAAAAAACTGCTTATTACCCAGTAAACCTGGACAGGCGAACGATAGCTGACCGAAGATATCTAGGAGATGGTTTTCAATAGGTGTTCCTGTAAGCACAAGCCTGTTGCGGGCCTGCAGCAGCCGCGCTGCTTTATAACGTTCGGAGTTGGGGTTTTTTATTGCCTGTGCTTCGTCGAGAATGATGTAGTTAAAATTAAAACTTTTTAAAAGTCGAATATCCGAAAGCAAGGTTCCATAACTCGTAAGTACGATATCATAAGCATTAAAAGTCTCCATACCGACCTCCTTACGACCGTTTCCATAGTACAAAAGCACCTGTAGGGAAGGTGCAAAACGCTGAACCTCGTCCTGCCAATTAAACAGCAGTGAAGTAGGCACAACCACCAAACTCGTTTGTTTTCCTCTTTTTTCCTGCTGCAGCAACAGCAAGGCTATAACCTGCAAGGTCTTCCCCAAGCCCATATCATCGGCAAGGCAACCCCCGAAATTCAAATCGTCCAAATAAGATAACCAATTTAACCCCGCTTGCTGGTAGTCGCGCAGCGTAGCCTGCAAGGCTTCAGGCGCGGCGACGGCAGGGATATCCTTTTTCCTTAAAAAATTAGCCTGGAGGAGGGCAATTTCATGTGAAACCTCTTTGGAAAGCAGCTCCTTATCAAATAATGTAACCACCTCCGAAAAGTTGACCTTAGGAATGGTGAGAAAATCCTCCTGCAGTGAAGCAATGCGGAAGTACTGCGCAATTTTTGCCATCCATACATCTGGCAACAGGCCTTGGCTACCATCATCTAGCAGCACAAAATTTCGTTTATAGCGGATGGCACTATGCAGCTGTTTAAGGCGTACCATAGTATCTCCAAATTTCACCTGAAGATGCACCCTAAACCAATCGGTGCCACTACGTACTTGAATATCAACCGTAGGTTTATAGGGATTCCATTTATTTTGATCAAGCGTATCATAACCCAAAATTTCTATTCCAGCATTACGCCATACTTCGAAGGCTTCTAAAAACCAGTTGTCGTCAAAAAAACGATCATGGTGGAGATAGAAATACCTAAACTCCTGCAGCTGCTCTTCAAAATCAGGATGCTGCAGCATCACCAAGGCCGTTAGCTGCTCTTCGAGTACAGTATCGCGGTGCACCAGAAAACGGTTACCAAACGGATCATAATCAAATACCTGTTTCTTGCTGTATACGGGTACCTCGGTAGCACCATACTGTACAACGGGTAGAATAGTAATATAATTGCCCTCCTGCTGCAGGTAAATATTTTTTACCACGGCCCCATTCTGGGCTATGGGATAAACCTCCGCAGCCTTATGGATATAGGCATAATCGATATGGATAAAGTGCGCTAACGGATTAAGAAAGCTTTCCTCAAACTCGGCATACTTGGAGGCGTGAACAATAAGCATATAATCATGCTTTTTCAGATACTGCAGCGCTTGTAATAGCAATATATTATCAATCAAATAATAGTTGCCTGCATAGGCGATAAAGCTGTCGTAACGCAGCAACACATTACGCAACGGGACCTGTATATCGTTTATTAATATGCTTCCGGTAACCTCAAAAAAGGTGTCTTTTTGCACTACCGTTAGCTTTAGTGTTAATGCAGCACAATGAACTGTGGTATACCGCAAAGCTTTAGCAATCTTATTCTCGCTCATATTTTTATCATGAAAATATATCGGCAGGGCCAATGGATTTTTAACGATAAGCTTGAGCGTCGCTATGTCTTGCGCGCTAAGATCCTCACTAAATCGATGCTGCATGGCTATACAAGCGGCATAAAATTTAATGCTATCGGCATCGCTGGTATAAGGCAACAAGCCGATCGGGTCATAGGCTGCGGGGGTACCTTTTAGTTTATAATCTTTCCCTACTTCGGCTTCCATAAGCTGCGCCGTAAGGTGGGAATAATATTTATGGCGGGCAAACACAAGAATGGTTTGCTTTACGACTTTATGCGGTTTAAGGGATTTAGTAGATTTAGCAGGTTTAGCAGGTTTAGGGGGTTTAGGGAGTTCTGTCCCCTTATTATGTAAAGATGCTGCCGCCAGCGTAGGCGGTAAAAGAGGATTTGCGTTTAGCACAACGTCTGGTATACTATCTTTAGTGACCTTCACCAACTCCTTTACCTGCATCTTTACCGCTACAGAATTTGCACTATACTGCAGCAGGAAATAGGCATCCAGATTCGGCTCATTACAGATACCATAATCCTTTGCATATGGTAGCAGGTAGTCACGGCGCACTTTAGCATCAAAAAATATACGAAACATAGGGACCTGCAGTAGGGCATACCAAACCTCTGCCTGATGCACACATAGTCCTTGGCTAGCGCCGTAGCACGAACAAGCCAGTACCATGGTCCCGGATGTAAGCTGTACCGATACATTCGGATATGCTAATAAGCTGTTGGATTTACTAAACAGACCTGCAGCATAAGACAAACTCAACGCATAGATCGAAGTTAGATCACGCGTGTCGGGTAAGGGAGCAAATGGAATCGTATGTGCATCGAACGTTGTGATATCAAATCCGGAGTAGCTGTATTCGAAGTAAGTTTCCATTCCCATCTATTAAACTGCATTTCGTCAAAAATCCTCAAATAAATTGAAATTAACAAGTTACAAGAGAACACAAGAATTTACCCCTAACGCTAACCTTACCTAAATCAGCCTAAACCAACCTAAACCAGCCTAAACCTAAATAAAAAAGGTATTTAAAACCAATTCCGACTCTAAACACCCTTTTTATGTTTTACGATATAACACACAGCATTAATGGCTAATTCAACAATGCATTAATGGTATTTTCAAATTGCATTTTATACTTTTCATAATATAAGCCCGTACCTGGCCCATAAAAAGCCGTATTTATTTCATGTATGGTACCCGTTTTGTCCAATATAATACTCGTCGGGAACACCTTTATATCCGTAATCTGAGGCAATGTCTTTGCGGTACGCTCCGGATCACGAACCGTAACCCCCGTATTTAAAATCGGGTATTGCACATCAAACTGCTTTTCGAACTTCTCGAGGCTTTTTTTCGAACGTTCCACATCCGTAGAAAGCTCGTAAGCCAGCGCCACAAATTCTACCCCCCTATCTTTATTTTTTTTATAATAGTCGCTAAAATACGCCATCTCGTCCATACAGTTAGGGCACCAAGAGCCCATAATCTGCACGACAACAACCTTATTTTTAAAACGCGCATCAGCCATAGAAACGGTATGGCCCTGCAAATCCGTAAAGCTAAAATTAAGCTTACCATCGCTACCCGGTTTAACCGTAGTAATTGGCGCTTCGACCAGGGCAGAATCATCCTTTACAGCCTGCCAAACCGTTGCAGCTGCATTGCTACTATAAAAATTGCCCTTTAGCGTATCCCCATTTATAGCAGCTTTAAAAACCATAGCATGAATACCATCAAAAGTCGACAGCATTAACGAATCGCCTTGAATAATACCATCCAGGTAACGGAAGTCACCACTTGTGGTCAGCACCGCGCCACGCACCACATTACCCTTTTGTGTAAATTCGCCTACCGAAGGCGCCTTATCCGGCTGCCCATTACGTAAGAAGCTTACACGCCACTTCCCTTCCACCTGATGGCTTACCCTACCGGAGGCGGGCACAGCATTGCCGAAACGCGCTTTGCCGGCCGTGGCCTCAAATGGCATCTGCAAATCCTTATCAGCGCCTCCCTTAATCCAAACCCCCGATAATCTATTATTCCCCTGCAACTTGACCCGAAAAGCGGACTCAAAAACGGGCATCTGAATAAGTAAAGAGTCATTAACCTGCACAATATCCGGCGTCTTAATACGCTCTTCGCCATTAACAACATACAGCACCGTCTTTTCTGCCTCTTTGTCTACAAAAAACTCAAACGGTATAGCCACGCCATCCGCACGCAGTATGCTGGCATTCCACCGACCAGTTTTAAGCGTAAGGTGCTTTGCTGGTTGCTGCGCCATAAGGTTAAACCCCACGAGTACGCTCAATCCTACAGTTACAATTTTTTTTATCATCGTCATGCTATGTATAAAATCACCCATAGGGCATTTAAGAATGCTAATCTACCAAAATAGTAGTATTTAAACACCCTACATTATGCGAATTTACATTACAGCGACATGAATAGTAGCAACAACCAGGATAAGGCTATAAGCCAGCGCCATTAGGGCACAAAAAAGGCCGTTTACAATACATAAACAGCCTCAATAATACAGTTCTTGGTTACAAATTAAGCATTGATCGCTTTCCATAACATATCTTTAAGCTGGGTAATATTTTTACCAGCAACAGACGAGATAAATACAAAAGGAATATCGGCAGGAACCTGTGCTTTCATCTCCTCCTCCAGTTCCTCATCCAGCATATCCGATTTTGTAATCGCTAGCAAACGTGGTTTTTCCAACAGCTCTTCGTTATAGGTGGTAAGCTCGTTCAATAGGATATCATACTCCTCCTGAATGGTACGATCCGTGTCTGCTGGCACCATAAACAATAAAACCGAGTTGCGTTCAATATGACGTAGGAAACGTATTCCCAAACCCTTACCCTGAGATGCTCCTTCGATAATACCCGGAATATCGGCCATCACAAAGGATCTGTTATCGCGGTATCCCACAATACCCAAATTCGGTACAAGCGTTGTAAAAGGATAATTTGCAATTTCCGGCTTTGCAGCAGATACTACAGACAATAAAGTGGATTTCCCTGCATTCGGGAAACCTACCAAGCCCACATCCGCCAACACCTTAAGTTCCAGTATTATCCACTCCTCTTTCCCTGGTAAACCCGGCTGAGCAAAACGTGGTGTCTGCTGTGTCGACGACTTAAAGTGCCAGTTTCCTAATCCACCACGACCACCTTCCGTTAAGATTTTAGTTTCGCCATCTTCCGTAATTTCAAACAATACCTCACCCGTTTCGGCGTTCTTGGCTACCGTACCCAATGGCACCTCTAGAATTTCATCTTTACCTGTTGCCCCCGAGCATAAGGCCGCTCTTCCTGGCTGTCCTGCTTCAGCAATAATATGCTTCCTGAATTTAAGGTGCAATAAAGTCCAGTGCTGTGTAGACCCTTTTAAGATAATATGCCCACCACGACCACCATCGCCACCATCAGGACCACCTTTGGCCGTAAATTTATCGCGATGCAAATGTGCTGAACCAGCCCCACCATGCCCCGAACGACAACACACTTTAACATAATCAACAAAATTAGACCCCTGAGCCATTGTTCAAAAAAAATTAAAATTTAAAAATTACTAATATAAAATCTATACCTACCAACAGAACAAAAATAGTAGCTATAAACTGTACATACAGCCGTATAGCTACTATTTATATTCTTAAAAGACTAGTAAGCGTCGATAACAGCTGTAAGTTCAGCAAAAATTGTTTCGATATCTCCGATACCATTTACTTTACTAAGCTTACCTTGGCTTTCGTAATACGGTAATACATGAATTGTTTTACCAAAATACTCTTCAATACGTTTTTTCAATTTATCGGCAGCATCATCCGCACGACCTGTTATTTCCTGACGTTTAGCGATACGCTGTGTCAACTCCTCTTCATTAACATCCAAAGCAATAACTCCGGTGATAGCGGTATTATTGTCTGTTAAGAACTTATCCAGAGACTCCGCTTGCGCTACCGTACGAGGGAAACCATCAAAAATAAAACCCGTTGCATCGGGGTTTCTTTTAATTTCTTCCTCCAACATTGCAATCGTTATTGAATCTGGAACGAGGTTACCATCAGCGATCAGCTGACTAACCTGCTGTCCCAATTCGGTCTGCCCTTTAATATGTGCACGGAAAAGATCTCCGGTAGAGATATGTACAAGGTTATACTTTTCAATCAGCTTCTCCGATTGCGTACCTTTTCCTGCTCCTGGAGGACCGAATAAAACAAGGTTTAGCATAGTGTTGAGTAAATTTACAGTGAAAAATAAAAGCCTAATCCTGGTTCAAGAATTAGGCTTTTCAGTTAACTAAGTGCGCTCAAAGGGAGTCGAACCCCTAACCTCCTGATCCGTAGTCAGGTGCTCTATCCAATTAAGCTATGAGCGCGGCAACCATCACTTCCGGGATATAGCCTCTTCCGTTTTGGTGATGCAAATATAGAACAAGATTTATAAACTCACAAAAAATATTGCACTTTTTTTCACTATAAATCCTAACCCACTAACAATCAGGAATAAGATTTTAAGCAGCAGAAGAGCTAAAAATGCATAAAGCGAAATATGCGCCTTCCTGCTGCTTAAAATTACATGTAACGCTTAATGTTTTTCGACATAATCTGCGTTGGGTTCGTAGTCGGCAACCATCTCTTCGGCGTAATTTGTAGGCTCACCTCTACGTAACCTACGTTGTATACCATCGATAATGGCATAAACGACTGGCACCACCACAAGGGTTAAAAACATCGACGACAACAAACCACCAATAATTACAATAGCAATACCACGGTTCATGTCGGCACCATCGCCTGTTGCCAAAGCAATCGGAATCATACCAAACACCATCGCAATGGTTGTCATCAAAATGGGGCGTAGACGGGCGTGGTTTGCCGCAACCAAGGCGTCGTGCGTACCCATCCCCTCTTCACGTCTATGGTTGGCAAAGTCGACCAGCATAATGGCATTCTTTGCTACCAATCCGATCAGCATAATAATACCTAAGATCGTGAAGATATTTAGCGATTGGTTGGTTAATGCCAATAACAACAACGCACCGATAAACGACAATGGAATGGAGAACAATACCACAAACGGCGTTGCAAAGTTGTCGTATAAAGCAACCATCACCAGGTATACCAAAATAATAGAAGCCAATAACGCCACACCTAAGGTACCAAAACCTTCCTGTTGGTTTTCCATATTACCGCCCCAAACATAAGATACACCAGGCTTTGCCTTAATCTCGTCAAACCTCTTCTCCCAATCTTGTGCTACGGTACCTGCCGGACGACCAACAACGTTACCTTGCACCGATACCGCTGGCGATTTATCGCGGCGCTCCAACAACGTCGGCCCCGAGCTGTACGCCACCTCCGCAAACTGCTCCAACGAAATTGCCTGTCCGCTGCTATTGATAAACTTCAGGTTACGCACATCGTTCAGGTTGGCACGTCCTTTATCATCAAACTGAATATTAATATCATACTCGTTATCTCCGGCTCTAAACTTATTATCCGTATTTCCGGAAAATGCCGTTTGCATAGTCGTACCTACGGTAGCCACACTTAAACCTAAAGATGTCATTTTCTCGCGGTCTACCTTAACCGAGATTTCCGGGTTCCCAGACTCTGAGGTCAACTTCACGTCTTTTGCTCCCGGCACAGCACGCAATAAGTCTGCTGCCTGCTCGGCAAACTCCTGCGCCTCCTCTACCGACGGCGCGATTACCGTAAGCTTCAATGGCGCTTGCTCTGCCCCCATAGGGCCCACATTCACCGACTTAACTTTCGCACCTACTAATTCCTGCATCAACTGATTACTCAGCCCCGCAGAGAATACTTTAGAGTTTACATTATGCTTAAATTCTTTCTTCAGGATAACATGTATCTCGGCCTTATAGCGCGATCCTGTTACGGTATTCATACCGTCGGAAGACTGCCCTACCGTAGTAATCAACTTATCGATCTCCGGTTTTTCCGACAAAAACTTCTCGGCCTTCTGCACCATAAAGTTGGTCTTCTCTAAGGAAGCATCTTTCTCCAGCTCAAACTGCAAAAAGAACTCACCACGATCACTGGCCGGGAAAAAGTCTGTTCCGATATATCCTGCAGGCACCAGCGCTACAGACCCAACAAACAGCACCAGCGATAGCAATAAGGTCCACAGCATATTCCAACGGTTTCCTAAAGCCCATTTAAGGATATTAGAAATACCATGCGTAAAGGCATCCAGGCCAGCTTCGAAGCCATGGATTATTTTTCCAAAAAAGGAATGCTTATTGATATGCTCTAAACGTCCAAAACGGGAATACAACCAAGGGACAATAGTAAAGGACACCAATAAAGACAATAAAGTCGAAATAATAACCGTAACACAGAACTGCGCCAAGATATTTGCTACCAAACCATTGGCCATAGCGATTGGCAAAAACACAACCACAATAACCAAGGTAATTGCTGTTACGGTAAAACCAATTTCGGATGCCCCATCATAGGCTGCCCGAACTTTATTTTTACCCATCTCCATATGGCGGTGAATATTTTCGATTACCACAATAGCATCATCCACCAAGATACCTACCACCAACGATAGACCAAGTAAGGACATCAGGTTTAGGGTATACCCCATAAAATAGAGCCCGATAAATGTAGCTACCAAAGACAACGGAATCGCCACCATTGTAATCGCTGCATTCCGCAAACTGTGTAAGAAGAATAGCATAATAAACCCTACCAGACCAATGGCAATCATTAAATCGTGGATAACATTGTCGGCAGCCGTTAATGTATAATCCGAAGAGTCGTTGGCAACCAAAATTTTAACATTCTGATCTTTATAGTCGCGCTCAATCTCTTCTACTGTCTTTTTCACCAACTCAGATACTGCAACTGCATTGGCATCAGACTGCTTAAAGACCTGCAATAAAATTGTATTCTGCCGATCTAAACGGGCAATTTTTTCTACCTCGGCAATACCATCTTGCACATCCGCAACATCTTTAAGGAAGACAATTACACCCTTAGGGGTAGTAATAGGAAGGTTACGCAGCTCTTCGATAGACTGCACTTTACCCGCCAGGCGGATGGTGGTACGGCTATCCCGCGAGGCCACATTACCTGTAGGGAAATCCATGTTGGAAGCACCTATTACCTGCTGTACTGTACTTAAGGACAGGCCATACCCTTGCAGTTTATCGGGATCTACCTTCACCTGAATCTCCCGCTCCTCGCCGCCGATCATATCTACTTTTGCCACCCCGTTTATACGTGCAAAAACAGGCTGAATTTTAGTATCCAACAAATCGTACAGCTCTTTTTCAGAGAGGGATGAGGTAGCGGCTAAACTCATAATTGCCACATCATCCAAGGAGAATTTATTTAAAGATGGTGTTTTGGCATCATCCGGCAAATCGTTGATAACAGCATTTATTTTACGCTGCGCATCGGTAAGCAGGAAATTTACATCGGCACCATTGTTCAGTGTAATAACTACAACAGACACATTTTCCATCGATGTAGACTCAATTTTCTTCACCGACTCCAACGATGCTACGGCATCTTCAATTTTTTTCGTTACGGTAGTTTCCACCTCGGTAGGCGAAGCCCCCGGATAAATCGTCTGCACCGTAATGACGTTAACTTCAAACTTTGGAATCAACTCGTACCCCATTTGTTTGTACGAGAAAAGACCGCCCAAGGTCAATATGATAAAAAGTACCAGAATGATACTCGGACGCTTTATCGAAATTTCAGAAATTTTCATACGCTATAATTGTCCAATCTTATTTAATAATTTCGATTGGCGTTTGATCTAATAAGTTTATTTGTCCTGAGATAATAACCAGATCACCGGCAGTTAAACCCGATATCACTTCGATGTTATCACCAAAACTTCTACCCGATACTGCTGTAACGGCTACTGCTTTACCGTTTTTAGCAACAAACACTTTATTATCACTCACCGAACCTACAAAAGCGGTACGTGGCACAACCAAAAGATTTGCCGCGGTTGAAGCATCAAAATTTGCCGTACCGTACATACCCGCACGCAGGCCGCTGCTTCCTGGGTTTGGCACCTCAATTTCTACAGGAAAATTTAAGCTACCATCCGATTTGGGAGCGATAAAAGTAATTTTTCCGGTATAATTTTTATCGCTGTACACCGATGCTGAAACATTTACCGTCTGTCCGACACGCAATACCGCCACATTTTTCTCGTCTACATTAACGCGCAACTTCAGCGTGCTGACATTCACGATATCAAAGGCAGGTGTACCCGGACTTACATACGTTCCAGGTTCAATTTTACGGGTATTTACAACTCCACTAACCGAGGTTTTAATGGTGATATCTCCTGCCGTAAGTTTTGCTGACCTTAAGTTATTTTTTGCATTTTCAAGCTGTAACTTCGCTTGATCCAACTGTTGCAAGGTTACACCACCGCTAGAATATGCGCTTTCAAAACGCTGTACTGTCGATAGGGCATTGTCGTAGTTCGCTTGCGCATTAACCACGTTTACATTGAGCTTATCGCCTTCAATGACAGCCAAAGTCTGGCCTGCACTCACTTGTGTACCTTCTTGCACCAAAACACGGACAACACGACCTGCAGTTTCTGCCGATACCGTTACCTCCTGTTTAGGCTCGAAAGTTCCGTTGGCGATATACGCCACATTTATAGCCTCACTACGCACTGTATCTACACGAACCGCTACAAAAGTATTGGTCTTTGCTGCCTCCTGTGTCAGGGCGTCATTTTTTGTTTTGTTCTTATTTAAAATGTAGAAAATACCACCCAGGGTAGCTGCAATAATTACTACAGTTATAATTACTCGTTTCATATTGTGTGAATAGATTATTTTTCGTTTACTAAAGTTTTTAATTCCCCTTTTGCCTTGATCAACTGTACCTCGGCAACCTTATAATTTAATAGCGCCGTATTTAAGTTATTCTGCGCATCCGCATACGCCCGCTCGGCATCTAGAAGCTCCGTTAATGTGGCCAAACCATTTTTATAGTTATTTTCGGTGTCACTTAACACCTCTTTAGCCAGCTTAACATTTTCCTTATTATTGTTTATCGTTAATAAGGAGTTTTTAATCTGCGCACGCGCATTTTCGTTGCCTAAACTTAAGGCCAGCTTGGTATTGTCTAAATCAACTTTTGCCGTTTTAATCTGAATATTCGCCTGGTTAATTTTCGACCTTGTTAAACCACCATTAAATATAGGAACCGATAGGTTTAAACTTAAGCCCGAAAAACCAGACCATTTAACCGCTTTATCGGCCGAAAATATCGGAAACGATGGCCCCATACCTAAGTACCCGTAATTTCCGGAAAAGGAAAGTGTAGGGTAATAATCTGCCGACATGGCTTTTTTATTTAACTCCAAAAGCTCCAGTTGCTTATTTAAAACCTTCACCTCTGTGCGCCCCTCTAAATTTGTTGTTTCCAATACCGCAACGGCCGGATTTATAGCGAATGTTTCCTTCGGCAAGGCGATATTTTCCTCAATGGGCATCCCCACGGCAAACTTCAATGCATTCTCCCTTAACTCCAAGGCATTTAATGCAATCTGGCGGTTAGCCTTTAAGTTGTTTATCGCCACATTAGTACGATCCAAATCAATTTTCTTCCCTAACCCAGCCTTTACCAAGCCTTCGATTACATCTCTGGTTTTTATGGTATTGTTTAGGTTAATATCAATGGTCTCTACCTGTAACTTGGTTTGAAATACATCGTAATATGCGGTTGCAATTTTTTCAATCAGTTGCTCATCGGTCATATCCTTGTTTAGCACATAAAACTCTCTTGTTGTTTTTGCAGCTTTAAGGCCGGTAAATAGGGATTGATTAAAAATCTGCTGGTTGACTTGTAAAGCACCGTTTGATTGCCACTTTTGCCCCATCGCAACCAATAAGGTTTGGCCTGGCATACCTGCCAATTCACCTGGAAGGGCAACCTTTTGTAACATCGGATTGTAGGTTAACGTACCGACACCGGTAAGATGTGGCAATGCACCCGATCTAACCTCATCGATTTTATACTGCGAATTCTCCAGATCCAAGCTCGCTTTTTTTGCGTCTGCTTTATTTTCGAGCGCAAATTTTATAGCCTGTTGTAGGGTTAGTACCTCTTGCGCACTTGCATTAAAAAATGCAAATAGGCCAGCAGCTAAAAAGCCTATAATTTTTATTCTTTTCATTTATTTAGTGTGTGTAACGATTCGTTTTTCAAATATTAACTGTGCTGCACGTTTCTGACTTTCCAGAATTCGGGTAACATTATCTTTATTGGGAATACCGGTAATAATATCCTGAGCGTTATGCATAAAACTAATGCTCTTACTAATTTCAACGTAGGCAATACTTGCCTCTTCGATATCCTCGAGCACCAGATCGCCTGCCTCCACTGCCAGGGTAAAGAATCGTTTTACCACTTGTATATCCCGCTGTAGGAATTCTTCCATAACTTGTGCAATATCAACGCCTTTTATCCACTCCAAGTTTTCGTTTATATGCAGCATATAATACCGCCGCATAAAACTTGCACGCAACTCCAAAGACTTAAACACGGTATCCATAAAATCTCCGGAGTAGTTGGATAGTATCTCCTCCTCCGCAGCATACAATGCCTTGCCTACAACATATATTGAATCTTTGATTAAGGCTGATTTATCTTGATAGTAATAATATAGATTAGCTTTTGTAATATGTAAATCTTCTGCAATTTCATTCATGGTAGTTTTGCTAAAACCATAATGACTAAACCGCTTCAAAGCAACCTCAATAATTTCCTCTTTTCTCTTGTCCATCTGCCTGTTTTACCTTTTGACTTTTATTAATTAAAGTTCAAAAGTACAAAATGAAGCGTATGTTAAACAAGTTTTATTGAAATAAAACAGTACTATGACAAAAAAGTCATATGTAAGAAACTAATAATTAAGAAAATAGTTTTTGAAATTTCCGTTTATCTAATTTATATAAACGTGCTGCACGGTAGGAAACACCGGTCTGAAATTCATTGAGTTCTTTCAGATACCCTAAATTACTGATACGCTTTCTAAAATTACGCTTATCCAATGGTTCGCCAAGAATGGCTTCATACACCTGCTGAAGCTGTGTTAGGGTAAACTTTTCGGGTAAAAGCTCAAAGGGTGCTAGGGAGTAATGGAGGCTGGTTTTAAATTTCCGTAAACTTAAACTCAGAATATTACCGTGATCAAAGGCTAAGGCAGGCATCTTGGAGACATCAAACCATTTCACCTGTTTCATATAGTTGGTAACAGGTTTAATTTTATTCTTTACATCCTCGTAACGCACCAGCGCCATATAGGCTACAGTAAGCACGCGACCTTCAGGATGACGCTTCAAACCCGCAAAAGCTGCCAGCTGCTCCAGGTATATATCTTTAAGACCGGTATGCTCATAGGATATCCGTTTTACTGCATCTTCCATCTCCTCTTCTTTCTCTACAAAGAAGCCCGGCAGCGCCCACCAATCTTTGTATGGATACTCGTTACGCTCGGCTAATAATATCTTTAGCGCCCCTTCATGAAAAGTAAAAATAACACAGTCTACAGTAAAAAATGATAACACAAGCTTTAGATTTACGTAAGTAACTTTTTAGTTGATCAATAAGCAATATTGCTTAAAAAATGTAAAATAAACAAAAAAATTGATCTAAAAGTTTATTAGTGTAAAAAATACACACTATATTCGTATTGCCTAAAATTAGACAGATTTGAAAAACGTAACAAAAATCGGAGTTTTTACATCAGGAGGCGATGCGCCAGGAATGAATGCCGCAATCCGTGCGGTAGTAAGAACTGCCATATATGAAAACTTAGAAGTAGTAGGAATTTACCGCGGATATCAGGGCATGATTGATGGTGATTTTATCCCCATGAACCGCCGTACGGTAAGTTCCATTATTCAAAAAGGCGGTACCGTCTTAAAGTCGGCTCGCTGTTTGGAATTTAGAACCCCTGAGGGTAGAAAAATCGCGTACGAGAATATTAAAGCGCAAGGGATTGATGCACTTGTCGCCATTGGTGGTGATGGTACTTTCACGGGAGCAAAGTTATTCTCTGAGGAGTACGATATTCCGGTAATGTGTATTCCGGGTACTATCGACAACGATTTGTATGGTTCGGATTATACCCTTGGCTATGATACAGCCAATAATACCGTAATCGAGGCGATTGATAAAATCCGCGATACAGCATCGTCACATAGCCGTGTCTTTTTTGTGGAGGTTATGGGGCGCGACTCCGGATGTATCGCACTGAATGCCGGTGTCGGCGGTGGTGCAGAGTCGATCTTACTGCCCGAGGTTGAAACAGGCCTGGAGGAGCTTATTCAGGAGCTTGAACTGGCAGAAACCAGGGAAAAGAGCTCGATGATTGTTATTATTGCCGAAGGCGACCAAAATGGCGGTGCTTATGAAGTTGCTAAAAAGGTAAAAGAAAAACTTACGCACTTAGATATTAAAGTTAGTATATTAGGCCATCTTCAACGGGGTGGAGCGCCAAGTAGCTTCGACCGCGTATTGGCTACACGTATGGGTTATAAGGCTGTGCACGAGTTAATAAATGGCAACAGCTGTGCCACGGTTGGTATGCGTGGCACCACGATTATTACTACGCCACTAGCCGAAGCGCTCAGCAAAAAAGAGTTTAAGCTGGATGAAGAGCTTTTAGAAATCGCTAATATAATGAACAAATAGGGCTATGATTTTAGTTATTTTCACTGGATCCAGATACGCCGATTGGCGTTTGGCCGACAAAGGTAAGGTATTACATGGGTTTCGAACTCAGGGAATAAACTCTTATATCCAAGATGATAACTTTATCAATCAGCTGTTAAATAAAAATATACATTTATTATACAACGCCGAACGTATACGCAAAATATTCTTCTTCGGTGCTGGCGCTTCCTCCAAGGATCGACAGGATAAAATTGTACATGTTTTCTCTTCCTTTTTTAAAAATGCACGCGTTAAGGTTTCCCACGATTTGGATGCCTCGGCAATCGCTACCTTTGGCGATGAGAAGGGTATTGTAGGTATTTTGGGCTCGGGTAGCAATGCTGCTTATTTTACAGGAAAGAAAATTGTCGATAATAACTATGGCTTAGGCTATATTTTGGCGGATGAGGGATCGACAAATTGGATGGCTCAGCAGCTATTGCGCGACTTTCTGACGGATGCTATGCCGCAGGGATTCCGGGAGAAGCTGTTGGAAAAACATACGATTGATCGTAAATTAATCTTAGAAAGAATTTATAATAGCCCTAACCCGAATATCTTTTTGACCTCTTTTGCCGATCTGATTTTTGACAATAAAAGCGACCCTTATATGGCGGCGATTATTAAAAGAGGGGTCGAACTGTTTGTAAAAACGTACCTTGTTCCGCTTGCCGACAATTACCCGGATGCGGTTATTAATATGACGGGGTCGGTGGCACAGAACTGTAAGGACTGCTTACTGGAAATTGCAGAGGAATATCACCTTAATATTGAAACTATTGTTAAAGAACCTATACAGAATTTAACAAAATATTACATAAACAAAAATTAAGACAAAAATGAAAATTGGAATTAATGGATTTGGTCGTATTGGTCGTTTAGCTTTTAGAGCTGCCGTAAATCGTGCAGATATAGAGGTTGTTGGTATCAACGATCTTGTAGAGCCAGATTACATGGCTTATATGTTGAAGTATGACTCTACACACGGTAAATTTGACGGTACAGTAGAAGTTAAAGACGGAAACCTTGTTGTTAACGGTAAAACAATCCGCGTAACAGCTGAAAAAGATCCTGCAAACTTAAAGTGGAATGAAGTTGGTGCGGAGGTTGTTATCGAGTCTACAGGTCTTTTCTTAACGCAAGAATCGGCTCAAAAACATATCGATGCGGGTGCGAAAAAAGTTATTATGTCGGCTCCTGCAAAAGATGATACCCCTACTTTCGTAATGGGTGTTAACCATAAGGATTTAAAAGCAGACCAAAACATCGTTTCTAATGCTTCTTGTACAACAAACTGTTTAGCGCCTATTGCTAAGGTATTGGACGACAAATTTGGTATTATTGAGGGTTTAATGACGACTGTACATGCTGTTACTGCAACACAAAAAACTGTTGATGGCCCTTCTGTTAAAGACTGGAGAGGTGGTCGTGGTGCTTACCAAAATATTATCCCTTCATCTACAGGTGCTGCTAAAGCGGTTGGTTTAGTGTTGCCTCAATTGAAAGGTAAATTAACAGGTATGTCTTTACGCGTTCCTACTGCCGATGTTTCTGTGGTTGACTTAACAGTACGTTTGGATAAAGGTGCTTCTTACGAAGACATCAAAAATGCGATGAAAGAGGCTGCTGATGGCGAGTTGAAAGGTATCTTAGGCTACACCGAAGATGAGGTTGTGTCTACAGACTTCTTAGGCGATGCACGTACGTCAATCTTTGATGCTAAAGCGGGTATTTCTTTAAACGATAACTTCGTGAAAGTGGTTTCTTGGTACGATAACGAATGGGGTTACTCAAACAAAATTATCGACTTAGCACAAGAAGTTGGTAAACATATTTAATAAACAAAACGCTGCCTTAATTAAAGGGCAGCGTTTTTTTATTATAGCAACTCCGCATCCCGAAAACTATAGTATGCTGTATCGGTAAAAATAAGGTGGTCATGTACCGCAACATCTACAGCTTTTGCCCCTCGTACAATATTTTTTGTCAGTGTTCTATCTGCTTGACTGGGGTGTAAACTGCCGGAAGGATGGTTATGTGCCAAAATCATCGCATGCGCACGGCATTCTAAGGCATAACCTAATATTACTCGTAAATCTACGGGTGTAAAATCGTTTCCGCCACGACCAATCAATTTGGATTGGATAACTTTACATGCGGTATTAAGGTAGATAACCCAGAATTCTTCATGGGGCAGATCGACCATGGTGGAGCGAAAGTAGGCGTAGGCCTTGTCGCTGCTATTTAATACAGCTTTCTCGGGCTCCTCCAGCATATCACGCCGGCGCCCTAACTCCAGTGCCGCCATAATCGCTATTGCTTTTGCTTTTCCTATGCCTTTGTAACGGCAAAGCTCCGTTATTTCTTTTTTTGATAGCTGATTTAGGTTGTTGTTGGCATCGCTTAATATTCTTCGACATAGACTTACGGCAGACTCATCTGTAGAGCCGGAGCTTATCAATATTGCCAATAGCTCTGCATCCGACAAGGCTCTACGGCCTTGTTCTACTAATTTCTCTCGGGGTCTGTCTGACTCGGCCCAATTTTTAATCACTAATCTTCCCATGGCTTCAATATCTTACTGTAAATAATTGGTGCTCATAAATTTACAAAAACAATAATAAGTTAACAAACTTTAACCAAGACGGCATTTAGCTAAAACGCATAGTTTTGCAAAAAAAAGTTATCTTTGTACCTCAAAATAAATTTATTTAGAAATGAGTAAAGCAATCATTAAGACAGAAAAAGGCGATATGACTGTACAATTCTATACAGCAGACGCTCCTAATACAGTAGCAAATTTTGTGAAATTAGCGAAAGAAGGGTACTATAATGGCCTTTCCTTCCACCGTGTTATTCCTGACTTTGTTATTCAAGGTGGTTGTCCTAACAGCCGTGAGGGTGCCTCTGGCATGCCTGGAACGGGTGGCCCTGGTTACAAAATCGATTGTGAATTAACAGGTGAAAACCAATACCATGACCGCGGTGTATTATCTATGGCGCATGCTGGCCGTAATACAGGTGGTTCGCAATTCTTCATTTGCCATAGCCGCAACAATACTGCACATTTAGATCGTAACCATACTTGTTTTGGTAAGGTGATTGAAAATGTTGACGTAGTAGATGATATCCGTCAAGGCGACCGTATTTTGGCTATTGAAATTATTGAAGATTAATACCTAAACATATCTATGAATTTAAGAGCTTTAGTATCTGTAACAGGGAAACCTGGATTGTTCAAGTTGGTTGGACAAAATAAAGGTGGATTTATCTTGGAATCTTTGGATAAGGCCAAAATTAAATCTGTTGTAAACTTAAATACAACGAAAATGGCTACGCTTGAAGATATTACCATCTATGGTGAAGAAGAAGAAATCCGTTTATTGGATGTATTAGAGAAAATTAAAGCCGATGGCGGTAATACACCAGATAGCAAAGCGGATGGCACTACACTGAGAAACTTCTTCCGTGAGGTGGCTCCGGGACATGATGAATCGCGTGTGTATACTTCGGATATCAAAAAAATTATTTCTTGGTATGCTATTATTAAGGAATTCCCGCTTTTTGATGAGGAAGCACCAGAGCCTATCCGATAAATAAAAATTTTATAGTGTAAAAATAAGGCTGTCTTTCCAACGAAAGACAGCCTTATTTTTTGTGTGCAAGATGTATCGCTGGTTACTTTTTATACGAAAATAACCAGTCGTAGATTTTTGAGCTATGAAACAGGCGCTCAACACTGCCGTGTGTGCCTCCAGGTATAATCGTTAGCGTTGCATCGGCGTCTTTATTATATTGTTTTATGGCATTAAAAATCTTTTTCGATTCCGATACCGGAACAGCGCGGTCTCTATTGCCATGCTGTATCCATAAGGGTACTTGTGCCAGGTTTTGAGCATCCTTTAGCAAACCTCCACCGCATATGGCAACCGCTGCTGCAATGCGGTCTGGGTATTTACCAGCAACATCCAGGGTGCCGTATGCGCCCATACTCATGCCACATACGTAAACGCGCGAAGGGTCGGCGTTGTAATTTTCTAAAACATAATCTATGACTTCCATAACGTCATCGGCCTTCCAGCCGTTGGCCGTTTGTGGCGCCACAACAATACCGGGCACCTCCTGCCCCCTATCCATGGCATACAAGACGCCATAACGCTTTACGCGGTCTAGATTATTTCCGGATAAACTCTTGCCGTGCAAAAAAACCAGGATAGGCTCTTTGTCGCCATTTTCTGAATACGAGTCTGGAAGACGGAGCAGGAAATCGTATTTGGTTTTATTCTTCACAGGTTTTACATCTGCCCTTAAGCTAGAAGCATGCCCTAAAATAAACGCTAGCAGTACTAATAATGATCGCATAATCTAATATCCTGGAATAGTTTAGTTTTTAAGGCTCCAAAATACTAAAAAAAGAAGAGAAATCCTACATGACATTGCTATGACTATATCGTTTTATTTTGTATACTTGTTATAGACTTAAAGGAGAGAACCATGATGAACTTAAAACAAATGCTGACTTTATTCAGTATTAGTGGCCTGTTATGTATTATCAGTTCCTTTACTGAAATCACAACGCAAGAAGAAAAAAAAGATCCTCCAAAAAATTTAAAAGTGCTTCCAAAGGATATAACGAAGGAGGATTTAGAGCATGTCATGCGTGGCTTTACAAGTGCGCTGGGAGTTAAATGCAATTACTGCCATGCTGCACAGAGCAACGGCGCCGCCGGCTTAGACTTTAGCAGCGATGCTAATCCGCGTAAAGAGGTAACGCGAAGTATGATAAAGATGACCCACAAGATTAATAAAAAATACTTCAATATGCCTCATCAGGGGATACTCCAAAATATTAGCTGTATTACCTGCCACAACGGACAAAGTATTCCTAAAACAATAACCATAAACTAAATTTAACGCTGCTTTTTTCCTTTTGCTTTTAACTCGGGGGCCTTCCGCCTTGGTATATGTGCTGGATATGCTGAATGAACGAATGAACGCATTAAAGAATTAACGTATAAGGGCATCGAAGCATACCTAAGCATCTAAGCAGAGGCGTTGCAGGGGTATCACCTTAGGTATCGCTTCCTGCTGACGTTTTTTAAGCGATAGTTTTTATTTTTTCCGTATTTTTATATCCTATGAAGTTACTGCATACCGCGGATTGGCATTTGGGTAAACGGTTGGATTTTGCACATCGGATAACCGAACAGAAAGAGGTACTAGATGAAATATGTCAGCTTGCTGATTACCATGCTGTTGATATGGTTATTGTCGCTGGTGATCTCTTTGATGCTTTCAACCCACCTGTAGAGGCCACCGAATTACTATACAAAACGCTAAAACGCCTTACCAAAAATGGTAAGCGCCCAGTTGTCGCTATCGCTGGAAATCACGATTCTCCTGACCGTATCGATTCACCTGATCCTTTAGCCAGGGAATGTGGCATTATTTTTATCGGCTATCCGAATGCAGCAATAACCCCCTTATCGATTGAAGATGGCTTTAGTATCACACATACTGATTTGGGGTTTTTGGAGTTTAAAATTCCACATATCGGTTTTCCGGTACGCTTATTAACCACGCCATATGCCAACGAAATACGCCTTAAACAGTTTTTAGGCATCACAGATAAAGCTACACAACTGCATAAGGTTCTTGAAAATTCCTGGGCAAACCTGGCATCGAAATACTGCGATACAAATGGCGTTAATTTGCTTACCGCGCACTTGTATATGTTGCAACGTGCAGGCGAGGTACTGGAGGAACCCGAAGGGGAAAGACCGATAAAAATCGGAAATGCTGATATTATCTACACTGACGCTATCCCTCCACAAATACAGTATACGGCACTGGGTCATTTACATCGCTATCAACATATTGCGGGCCATAATTCTCCTGTGTTGTATTCGAGTTCGCCGTTGGCGTATTCTTTTTCCGAAGCTGGACAAACTAAACATATCGTTTTAGTAGACCTATACCCAAACCAGGCGGCGCGCGTTACCCCTGTTGCCTTAACCAAGGGCCGCAAGCTTTACCGTAAACAGTTTACCGATGTAGACAGTGCCGTAAATTGGTTGCATGCCAACCCCAACACTTGGGTGGAACTAACTTTGGTGAGTGATAACTACATAAGCTCGGCAGAGTTAAAGCGCTTACACGAATCCCACGACGGTATTATCCATATTATCCCCGTTGTAGCTAAAAATAACGCGTCCCAGCAGGATACGCAGCCGGTAAAACTGGATCAGGATATCTATGGCTTATTTAAAGATTTCTTCCGGAATAAATATGGACAGGATCCAAACGATGAAATCAACGATTTATTTAAAGAGGTTTTAGCACAAAATAAAGATTTGGAGGATTAGTGTATGTTGCCCTTATATTTAAGTATTGAAGGTTTATATTCCTATCAAAATAAACAAGAGATTGATTTCTCAAAGCTTACGGAAGGTGGCCTCTTTGGCATATTCGGAAATGTAGGTTCGGGTAAGTCTTCCATTTTGGAAGCGATAAGTTTTGCGTTATATGGCGAAACAGAGCGCTTAAATAAACAGGAGAAACGAGCGTATAATATGATGAACTTAAAATCGGATAATGCTATAATCGATTTTAGGTTTTTGAATTTCGAGGGTAGAAAGTTTCGTTTTATCGCTCAATGGAAACGTAAGAAGCGTTTTGAAGAAACTACAACTATTGAGCGCTTTGCCTACGAGTGGAAAGCAGAAAACTGGATTCCGCTGGAGTCTACTGACGGCGCTGCAGTAACCAACCTGTCTTACCCCAACTTTCGCCGTACTATTATTATTCCGCAAGGTCAGTTTAAAGAGTTTCTCGAACTTAAGGGGAAAGATCGTTCGGATATGATGAAGGAGATCTTTTTCTTAAACCAGTATGACCTGGGCCCTAAAGTGGGTATGCTGCAGGCCGACAATAATAAAAAACTGGAAAATATAAACGGCGCCTTAACGGGGTTTGAGGAGGTCTCGGTGGAGATACTGACCAGCAAGAAGGAGGAGTTTGAACTGGCATTGCTAAACCTTAACCTGATAAAGGATGAATTTGAACAGGTAGAAAAAAGCTACCAGCAGCTGCATGTAGCACGTGAAAACCGTAAGGTTTTGGCGGCAAAACAACAAGAGCTTCAAGCCTTATACGCGCAAAAGGCACAGATTCAGCAATATGAAAAAGAATTGGCTGAGTACGAATCGGTAAGCCAGCATTTTAAAGAGCATATCAACAATCTGCATAGCCTTACTTACCATAAGGAGCTGCTGCTGGGAAAAATTGAAAAACTGAAGGATGCCAAGGGGCAGTTGATGATACAAATCGACGATACCGACCACAAGTTGGCCGGAATACGGGCAGACTACGACAGTTTAGATACCTTTAAAAAAGAGGTAGACGATTTTAAACTGCTTATACATAATGCCGAATTGCAGGCTAAGCGTACCGAGCTGGAGAGCCGTATTGAAAAAGGTAGCCCCATTATTACGCAGACGGCAGCGCGCGAACAGCAGCTTAATGCCGACTTGAATAACGAAGAACAGCAGCTGGCAAAACTGAAGGATGAGCAGGTAAATATTGCCGAATTGCTGGCCATTGAAAGGTGGTATCAAATTAATGATCAATACAAAAAGCAGTCGGCAGATATAGAACATAAACTGCAGACCTTAGAGATGGAGCTGGAAAGCCATAGGCTTAAATTTTCTGAACAGGAGCTGTCGCCAAACAATTGGCAGCAAGCGCTACAGCATAAATTTACGGCCTTTGATAATGCTAAGCTGTTGTGGTCAAAAAAGGAATCTGAGGTACGCCTGAAGCAGGAGCTATCGCACTATATATCAAATTTAAAACATGGCGACCCTTGTCCGCTGTGCGGGGCTATGGAGCATCCCCAGCCGATGCATGCCGACGATGTGTCGGCAGAACTACAGCAGCTACAGCAGGAGCATGTACAGCTGCAGCAAGAAGAGGATGCCCTGCGTACACTACAGCAGGATCTCGCGAATGTGGCCACACGCATAACGGAGAAAAACAATCAGCTTCTTAACTTAGAGGCCGATTTAAAGGCCGTACGATCACAAATGGAGCAGCACGATGCTACCTTTGTATGGCCTGTATTTGAAAGGGAAAACAGATCGGCTTTTGAGCTGCAGAAAGCAGCAATACAGGAAAAAGAAAACCTCATAAAAAATAAAGAAAACACCATTAAGTCGCTGCGCGAACAATTGCAGCTTACGAAAGACAACTTAGTAAAATACGAACGTTCAATTGACGACCTTAAAAATCAAAGGCTACTGATCGACGGTAGTATCAACCAGAATATACAGCAACTTAAAGTTTTACGTACGGTAGACCATAATTTAAATACCGTACAGGAGTTGATGCAAAAGTCGACATTAGTACAGGAGAAGATTGCCACTACACAGCAGCAGTTTACAAGCTGGAATGAGGCCAATATTTTGGCCAAAAATCAACTAGCATCCATCCTGGGCCAATATACCGAGGCACATGAGCAATATATCGCCATGAGCAATCAGTTGCAGCAGATCCAAGGTACCATCAAGGGCTTGCTAAAGACATTTATGTTCGATGATATTACGCAGGTGAAATCGATACTGGAAAAACCAATGGATAGCAATGGCTTAAAAAAACATATTCAGCAGTATCATATCCAGGTTAGTAGTATCGGCGACCGCATTCAGGAGTTGCACCAATTAACCCGCGATGATCGGTATACCGAACAGCTTTTTGAAGACACCATACAGCTTTATAAATTTAAAAAAGAAGAACAGGCATTACAGCTGACGTTAACAGGGGCTTTGGAGAAGGAATTACAGCGCCTTACGCTGGAGCTGGATAAAAAGGAACTGCTATTGACGGAGTTTAACAAGCTGAGTGCACGCAAGGAAAACCTCCGTTTATTAGACAATATGTTTAAGGGCAATGGTTTTGTAAATTATGTGTCCAGCATACATTTAGCTCGTTTATGCGAAGTTGCAAACTTACGTTTTCATAGACTTACCAAAAATCAGTTGAGCCTATGTATCAACGACAACAATGAGTTTGAGGTTATAGATTACCTGAATAATGGTTTTAAGAGGTCTGTTAAAACACTATCTGGGGGGCAGGGCTTTCAAGCATCTTTATGTTTGGCACTCGCACTTGCGGAAAGTATACAATCGCTCAATAAGTCGGAACGCAATTTCTTCTTTATCGATGAAGGCTTTGGCACACAGGATACCGAAAGTATAAACACGGTATTTGATACCCTACAATACCTACAACATGAAAATCGCGTTGTGGGCATTATTTCACATGTGGAAGAATTGAAAGAAAGAATACCACGCGCCATAACGGTGGTAAAAGACCCGGAAAAGGGTAGTTTTATATTCTAACAAAGGCTGTCTCTAGTAGACAGCCCTATGCTTTATTTCTGATGCTATGTTAAGGTACAATACGGCCTGTTATAAGGCTTTATAATAGGCTAAATATTTCGCTATAGCTTCGCGTTTAGCTGCCGTTAAATGAAAATCCAGACTTTCGGTAAGGTAATGTGTATAATCAAAATTCGCATAGGCTGGCAACCCTGGAATGACGTCCGTCGTACGGGCAACACCATCTGCCAACGCGGCATTAAACGCCTTTATAAAATCGGCAGGCAGCTCCTTATTAGATACCCAAACGGCAAAGGCAAAAGGCAAACCTGTAAATTCTTTCCAATAATAGCCGAGGTCATAAACATAAGGCACCGAATCCTTTTTACCGAAGGTACGGTCGCCAATCAAAACATAAGCATCTGCTTCCACCTCAGCATCTTCCGCTTCAAATAAGGTAATGTCCTGCTTCCAATACTCTTTAAAGAGCACCCGTGCCAAACCGTTTGAGGTACGCGACTGCTTATCCAGCTTTAGGGTTCTTATTTCAGATAATGGCTTATTCGAAAATATAAACACGGAGTCCACAGCACCTTCCGTTCCGATACAAAAATCCGTTATAATATGGGGGCTATCAAGGCTTAACAATGCAGCAACAGGAATAATGCCAAGGTCGGCCTCGCCACTAATAACCTTACGTGCACATTCTGCGGGGTAATCCACAGTTAAGTCTAATTTTTCTAGTATTGGAGATGATTTTATTCCTTGTAAAAAAGGCAGTGTATTGGTATAACTTACTGCCGACACGCGTATCTTTTGCATCTGAAAGTTAGGTAAAATGTATCGGAAAAACTAGCCCTCTGCAGCACTTAATAGGGCCGCCCTGCAGAGGGGTAATAATTATTGTATGGCCTCTAAATGCTTGGTATTGTAATAATCGGTTATGGTAAATTTACCATCCGCATACTCCAAAACATAAAGGGCGGTATTGGTATGCGGGAAATCGTCCATTAGATGAACGGGAACGCCAGTTATATGGCACAACAATATACGCAATGCCCTACCGTGCATACACACCAGCACCAAGTTTTCATTTTCTTGCTCCAACATATGTGCAATTGCAGCCTTCTGTCGTACCACCAAAGCATTTGGCGACTCGCCATGTTCTACCGCAACATCCAGGTTATTATTGCGCCATGCCGCAACGAGCGCCTCAAACCCCTTCATAATGGTCTCATCCTGCTCTTTACCCTCGTATACACCCCAGCTAATTTCGTCAAAGCCCTCATGGGCCTCTACCGGAATACCCAAGGCAGCAAAAGGAGCTATAGTTTGGTGGGTGCGCAATAATGTAGAAGTATATATCTTATCGAAAGGAACCGTTTTATAAGCCTCAAAAAAGGCTTGCGCTTGTTTAAAACCATTTTCATTCAGCGGAGAGTTTACCCCTCTCCCCTGCACAATTCCTCTTAAGTTTAAATCCGTTTGCCCGTGGCGAATAAAATAAAATGTTTTCTTCAAAATAGTATCTTAATTAACAACAGGTAAAGCATAGTATTTTTTAACCTTGTCCTCTTCAAAAGCAACATCCTGATAATCGGTCACCACATTATACAAAGTATCCCTTTCTATAGGATGACGGCCCACATGTTTAATAAGCGCTACCAACTCCTTCGTACTCATTGCCGGTGTTTGCTCTTCTGCACCTGCCATGCTATATATTTTGGTGGTATCGTCTAAGGTACCATCAATATCATCTACACCATAGGCCAGAGAAAGCTGTGCTGTTTCCCGTGATATCATCGCCCAGTAGGCTTTTATATGGTCGAAGTTGTCCATATAAATACGCGCGATAGCATAGTTTCTTAAATCCTCAATAATAGAAACCTCTGCTACAGCGGACATTTGATTTTCCTTATTACGAAATTTTAAAGGTATAAAAGTCTGAAAACCGCCGGTTTTATCCTGCAACTGCCGCAGGCGTTCCATGTGGTCTACACGATGCCAAAACTGCTCGATATGGCCATAAAGCATAGTTGCATTGGTATGCATACCCAGGTTATGCGCTTGCTCATGGATATCCAACCACTGTTCGGCAGTACACTTATCATGTGCAATCTGCTGTCTAATTTCAGGGTGAAATATCTCTGCACCACCACCAGGCATCGAATCCAGGCCGCAAGATTGCAGGTATTTTAAACCATCATAATGGCTTAATTTAGCCTTCTTAAAGATGTAATAATACTCTACAGGAGTTAAACCTTTGATATGTAATTCAGGACGGTGTGCTTTACAGCTTTTAAAAAATTCGGCATAAAACTCCAGGTTTTGCTTCGGCACCACCCCACCGGTAATATGCACTTCCGTAACAGGCTCATTATCATACTTACGCACAATATCCATCATCCCTTCCACCTCCATCTCCCAGCCCTGATCACGTTGTTTTATTAAGCGCGAGTACGAGCAGAACTTACAATCGTATACACAAACATTCGTAGGTTCAATATGGAAATTCCTATTGAAATACGTAATATCGCCATGCCGTTTTTCACGAATATAATTCGCCAGTACACCGAGGTAATTTAATTCTCCTTTTTCGTATAAGATCACACCTTCATCAAAAGTGATCCGTTCTTCGGCAAGAACTTTCTGTGCTATTTTTCTGAGGTCGGCATCAAGATTTTTATCCTCAATCAGAAAATTCAGCTTTATCGTTGCATTCATATGACTCTCCTTCTACTACAAATGTACCAATTACTGTACAAAAAAAAACTGTTCAATTGTCAAAAACTAGGCCTCCGCAAATTGCTGCATATCAATCAAACGTTTGTATAAACCATGCTTTGACATCAGTTCGGGGTGCGAGCCTACCTCTACAATTTTTCCGTCCTCTAAAACCACAATTTTATCGGCATTCTGTATGGTACTCAAGCGGTGTGCTATAACGATTGTCGTACGGTTCTCCATCAGTTTATACAAAGAATCCTGCACCAATCTTTCCGACTCGGTATCCAGAGCCGAAGTAGCTTCATCCAACAGCATAATCGGCGGGTTCTTTAACACCGCACGCGCAATACATAAACGCTGCCTTTGTCCGCCCGACAATTTAGATCCCCTATCGCCGATATTCGTTTCATAACCACATTCTGTTTTCAAGATAAAATCGTGCGCATTCGCAATACGTGCTGCATTTTCCACCTCTTCTTGGGTAGCATCCGTATTGCCAAAAGATATATTATTGAAAATGGTATCGTTAAACAAAATAGACTCTTGATTTACTAAACCTATAAGCGCACGTAAGGAATCTTGCTTTAGGTCGCGTAGGTCGATACCATCGAAGCGAATAGCGCCCGCACTGACATCCATAAAACGCGGTATAAGATCTACTAAGGTAGATTTACCGCCACCCGAAGGCCCTACCAAGGCTACGGTTTCGCCCTTTTTAATGGTTAAGTCAACACCTTTTATAATGGGCTTATCTCCGAAATTAAAATGCACATTTTCCAGCACTATGCTATCCTTAAAGGCATTCACAGCCACCGCATCCGCCTTATCTTCAACGGCATTTTTTTCGTCTACAAGCGCTAACACACGCTCACCTGCAGCCAAGCCATTATGAATATTACTGAAGGAATCTGTTAAGGCTTTTGCAGGCCGCATCACCTGCGAGAAAATACCAATATAGGTAATAAACGCTCCAGCATCAAGACTTCCTTGTCCAGACAACACCAAACTTCCTCCATACAATAGAATGATGGCCACCATCGCTACCCCAAGTAGCTCGGATACGGGCGATCCCATTTGCTGTCTTGCCGCCATTTTACGCATTAAAGCGGCATACCGCTCGTTCTCATTTTCAAAACGATCTTTTACAAAGGGGATTGCATTAAACGATTTAATAATCTTAACCCCCGATAGTGCTTCATCGAGGTAGGTTATCATATTGGCAAAAGACTCCTGCCCTTCCCGAGCTTCGTTTTTTAAATTTTTTACAATCCGGGCGATAATAAATGCCGACACCGGAATTACGGTAATGGAAAATAAAGTTAGCTGTGGCGATATTAAAAATAAGGTAACTAGGTAGGCCAGCAATTGAAGAGGCTCCTTAAATACCACCTGCAGGGTTCCGGTTACCGAATATTGAACCGTTTGCACATCGGAAGCAATTTTAGAGATTACATCGCCTTTACGCTGGTTGGTAAAAAAGCCCAGGTGTAAATCCATCACATTATCAAATACAGCTTTACGTAGCTTTAGTAGGGTATGGATTCTAAAATTCTCCATAATTCGCTGACAGAAATACCGGAAAAGGTTTGAAATAAATACCGATAGCACAATAACAATACAAATATACTGCAACGCTTGGTACGGCCCTAACTCATAATAAAGCATATTCGATAGGTAATTAAACCATTCCTTAATATGGTAGAAATGTTCAGGTTGATGTAAAACTGGCGCTACAACACTGGCCTCTACATCTGATCCTTTAAATAAAACCGAAAGCAAAGGCATCAGCAATGCCAAGTTTAATGTTCCAAATACAACAGTGATAATGGTACAAAGAACATAAGGGATAGCAAATTTGCTGATAGGCTTAGCAAAGGATAATAATCTAAAATATGTTTTCATTCAATTTCGTAAGAAAGCAAAAATAGCAAATTTTAAATGAGAATTGATTAAAGCTGTATGAGTATTCATAGAATTCATAGAATATGAATTTTAAATGATGTAAATTACTAGCAAAATAAGCGCGAGTAAACTGCGGTTTGGCCTAGGCAATCGTATTTTTTTTATAACTTTAGCGGCAAATAAAAAATAATGGAAATCGAAGTTGCGAAAAGGCTAAAACAGACGGAGGAATACTACTTCTCGAAGAAACTTAGAGAAATTGATGAAATGAACAAAGCAGGTGCTCAGGTCATTAATCTAGGTATCGGCAGTCCCGATCTTCCTCCACATCCGGATGTTATCAAAACGTTGAATGAGCAGGCCGCTCTGGGCAGTACCCATGGTTATCAAAACTATAAGGGGTCCCCAATACTGCGCCAAGCTATGGCCGACTGGTACGACCGATATTATCGTGTTAGCCTTAACCCCAACACCGAAATTCTGCCTTTGATAGGCTCTAAAGAGGGTATTGTACATATATGCATGACTTATCTGGAGGAGGGCGATGAAGTTCTGATCCCTAATCCAGGTTATCCGGCCTATTCGAGTGCGGTACGCCTTTCGGGGGCTACAGCGGTGCCTTACACCCTTACCCAGGAAAATAACTGGTTGGTAGACTTTGCCGATCTGGAAAGCAGAGATCTTTCTAAGGTGAAGATGATGTGGATAAACTATCCGCATATGCCTACAGGGGCATTAGCCAATAGAGCATTTTTTGAAAAGGTTATAGCCTTTGGACGCGCACACAACATATTAATATGCCACGACAACCCATACAGCTTTATCTTAAACGATACGCCTGAAAGTATTATGGCCGTTGATGGTGCTAGAGAGGTGGCTATTGAGTTAAACTCGTTGAGTAAATCTTCAAATATGGCGGGATGGCGTATTGGAATGCTGGTTGCTGAAGAGCAACGTATTAACGAAATACTACGCTTTAAAAGCAATATGGATTCGGGCATGTTTTTACCGCTTCAGCTGGCAGCGGCAAAAGCCTTGCAGCTCGACAAATCCTGGTATACACAGCTGAACGAGGTTTATGCCAAACGCCGAGACAAGGTATTCGCTATTATGGATCTTTTGGGCTGTACATACGACCTTCAGCAGGTCGGATTATTTGTGTGGGCAAAAATTCCGCAGCAATATACGGATGCCTACGCCCTGTGCGACAAAATCTTATACGGCGCCAAGGTATTTATAACCCCTGGCGGTATATTTGGTACAGCGGGCGAGCAGTACATTCGTATTAGCCTTTGTGCAAAAGATGAGGTTCTGGACAGCGCTATAGCACGAATTAAAGAAGATATCAACCCTTAAATATGTCTAGTAGCTATGCTACGTTAACACCATTATATACATGAATATTGCCATTGTCGGAATAGGTCTTATAGGCGGTTCTATTGCCATCCGATTACGAGAAACCAAAACCTTTGATAAGATTATTGGTGTAGATAAAAATGAAAATAACCAAAAGAAGGCATTACAGTTGAATTTGGTTGATGAGGTGTTGCCGCTGGATGAAGCCGTGCAACAGGCCAAGGTTATTGTACTCTGTACACCTGTAGATGTTATCATGAAATTGGCACCGACCATATTGGATAAAATCGACGACCAGGTGGTAATTGACATGGGGTCTACAAAAATCAATATACTGCAAAAAATTGCCGACCACCCAAAAAGAGGGCGTTATGTTGCGGCCCACCCGATGGCAGGAACCGAATATTCAGGTCCTGAGGCTGCTATACCTAACTTGTTTAAAGATAAGGTTATGGTATATGTGGAAGCATTTAAATCGGATGAGGATGCTTTCGATATAGCAGATGCCATTACTGATCAGCTAGAAATGAAGTCTGTTTTTATGAATGCCGAAGAGCATGATATACATACCGCGTATGTTTCGCATATTTCGCATTTAACCTCCTTTGCCTTGGCTTTAACCGTACTGGAAAAAGAAAAATCGCAGGGACGTATTTTTGAACTTGCAGGCTCGGGTTTCGAATCTACGGTACGCCTGGCAAAGTCGTCGCCAGATATGTGGACTCCAATTTTTAAGCAAAACCGCAGCAACGTCCTGGAGGTATTGGAGGAGCATATTAAACAGCTGCAAAAGCTGCACGATAAACTCCAAGATGAAGATTACGAGGGTTTACATAAACTGATCAAAAAATCAAATAAAATAAAACGTATTATCAAATAAACTAAAAAGGCGTCGCACAATGCGACGCCTTTTTAATATGCCTGAATTTTACTCAATTTCACTCAATTTTACTATGGATTAAAAACAGCAGGATACGACAAGATTATATCCTTAAGTTGCTTTTTATTCCGTATGCCAATAACAGCCGAAGCTACTGCAGGTTGTTTTAATACAAACTGCAACGCTACCTGAATTGCTGTGCTATTTTGTTCGGATGCTTGTTTTTGCTGCTGCCGTTGTAGGGCTGCAACCTCTGTCGCATCTAATGCCTGGTAGGCGGTTGCCGGTTTGCCAGCCAGTAAGCCCTGTGCCAGCGCACCACGCACGACAACGGCGACATCTGCCTGTTCAAAAGACTCAAAATAGGACTCAAATCGCCTGTCTAACAGGCTATAGGGCATCATATTGGTTGCTATCTGCGCATGCTGCACATAGTGCGTAAAAACTTTAGGCCGTATAGAACTAATACCATAGGCTCTAATCTTCCCCTGCTGCTTAAAACCTTCGAAGGTATCAATAATTTCAGCAAAGTTATCCGATTCTGTACCGCCATGCAGTTGGTAGAGATCGATATAATCTGTTTTTAAACGACGCAGTGAATCTTCTAAACCCTGGCAGAGGTACGTTTTGGATGTATTCCAATCCCAACCCGATTTATCGGCACGCCATTGATTGCCCACTTTTGTTGCCAGCACGATATCCTGACGGAAATCTTGTACGGCCTTACCCACCAAAATTTCATTCGCACCATGATCATACAAGTCGGCAGTGTCAAAGTAAGTGATTCCGGCATCAAATGCCGTATGTATTAAGTCGATATCGGCAGTGCTGTCCTTCCCTTCCAACGACATCGCACCGAAACCAATATCGGATAGCTTAATGGATGTGTTCTTTAGCGGCTTCTGTCTCATGGGCTTTTTTTATTCCTAACAATTCAATATCAAATACCAAGGTGCTGTATGGTGGAATGCCACGTGTTCCACGTTCGCCATACCCTAAGTTATAGGGAATAAAAAAGCGATATTTTGCCCCTACCTGCATTAAAGGCACGCCAATTTTCCAGCCCTCAATAACGCGATCTAATTCTAAGGTTACGGGTTCATTTCTAGCGTAAGAGCTATCAAAGGTTTCCCCATTTGCTAAGGCTCCATGGTAATGTACCGTAACCTCATCCTCGGCCGTCGGATGTGCGCCGGTACCCGCTTGCAGCACCTCATACTGTATGCCCTCTGCTGTTTCTTTAATTCCCGCTTTGGCTTTATTATGTGTAAGGAAATCAGCACTCTCCTGTTTTAACTTAGCATTTTTCATTTCCGTGATGTTCATCGCCGCAGCCTGAATAATACCGTCGGTTTTATTTTCGTCCAACAAAAGTGCTTTGCCCTGGTACAGGTTACTTATCCCCAGATTTAACACCTGGAGATCCAAATCGAAGTCGGCAGATTTTATCGATTTGCCAATCTGTAGACCTATGGCATATGATAAGGAATCTTTGGCTGTTTTAAGAGCCGGTAATGCAGCTGTCGCAGCTGTCGGTTTGCTGTGTGTTTTCGTTGTTGTTTTCGTTGCCACTTTCGATTTATTTTGTGCATTCGCAAAAGAAGAAGAAAATGCCAACGCAAGGGCAACAGCAGAGATATACTTTAAATTCATGAATGATTTTTAATAAGTGTTTCAATAATTTCCATGGTCTGATCGGGATAATAAACCTGAACATTCTCGTCGTTATTAAGCCATAAGTCGATATTAAACTCATACTTACGCTTGAGGCTTTTAATAACGGGAACGCCAATTTCTTTTAGGGCAGCTGCATTTAGATGCTGCTCATATTGATTCTTCATCGGAATAACCAGCAATTTTTTTCCCAGGTACAACGCCTCGGCAGGCGTTTCGAAGCCTGCACCACATAAAACGCCAGCAGAGGAAGCCATGCTTTTCACAAAAGCATCGCTATTTATGGGATTTACATGGACATTCCTAAACACAAAGGGTTTGCTATTGTGTTTTGAAAATACCTCCCACTTGACATCAAATTTATTTAAATGCTTTAGCAGGTGGGCATCATCGTACGAAGGAAGGTATACGGTGTAGTGCCCTTTATTTGAGGGCACCAAATTTCGAATTGGCTCTCGGATAACGGGGGTATAAATAGATTTATGGTAAGATTTAAAATGAAAACCATAGGAATGTGTTACAGGGGCATAATTTTTCATAATAAATTTACCCATAACATCCCCCTCGTCGGGTTTGGGACTGCTGCTATGTAAAGCCCCTATCTGATGACTCAACCCAATGCAGGGAACATCCTTCGTCTGACAGGCCCAGGCGGAAATAGGCTCAAAATCGTTGATCACCAAATCGTATTTCTCTACCGGGAGCTCATTTATTTCTTGGATAAACTTACGTATAGTAGAGCTCATGAAAGTACGCCACAGGTCTACGCCACCCGATTTACCGAATATAAAACTCATCCCATGTAGTTTATACTTTATCTCAAAAGGTAGTTCAATATCAGCTTGAATACCGCTTATCAGTACATCAACCTCACCGAATTGCTGTAAACAAGGAATGATATCCATGGCCCTGCATAAATGCCCATTTCCTGTACCCTGAATTGCATATAGTATTTTCATGGTTTTAGCGTCTATATAGCCGAAAGTAAACATTTTTTTTGAATGCCTTTATTTTCCGCAGGTTAAATATTAGTCATATTTTTATTTACTACCTTTAGATTAGGATGAGTAAAAAGATGAAAAAGGGGGTATGCATGCTGCTGCTGCTTGCTGTGCCATACATGGTTAAGGCATGGGGCTTTTATGCCCATAAGCTTATTCATGAAAAGGCGATCTTTCTACTGCCTAAGGATATGGCGGGTTTTTATAAAAATCATCGAAAAATAATTATTGAAAAAGCTGTAGCTGCCGATCAGCGGGTTTTTGTAAATCCCGATGAACCGCACCGCCATTATATAGACCTGGACCGCTACCCGCCGCCAGATAGTATTCCCAGGTATTGGGATGCTGCCGTAGCAAAGTTTACAGCACCTTATTTAATCCAAAGGGGCACCGTTCCCTGGCAGATATACAAAACGTTTAGAAACCTTATTTTCGCATTTAAGAGCAAAGATGTCGGTCTTATTATACGTTATAGCGCCGATTTGGGGCACTATACGGCCGATGCCCATGTTCCGCTACACAGCTGCAGCAACTACAATGGGCAATTTACCGGGCAGCTGGGTATACATGCGTTATGGGAGAGTAATATTCCGGAAATGTTTGCTAAGGATTATAATTTCGCAATTGGCAAAGCGGAATATCTTCCCTACCCACAGCGCAAGGCCTGGGCCATAGTACAGGAGAGCCATCAACTGGTCGCAACGACACTAAGCACAGAGAAAAGCTTGGGTGCAGCCAATAAAAAATTAACTATCAAAGCCTTCACAGAACGTAAAAACCAGCTTATTTTCACCTATTCCGACAGCTATATCCAGCAATACCATAAGGCCTTGCATGGAATGGTCGAACAGCGCATGCGGGCATCCATTCATGCGGTAGCGTCCTTTTGGTATACGGCATGGATTGAAGCAGGGCAGCCCGACATAAGCGCGTTGTAGGCTTTATAAATTTTATAATATTCCTGTAATAAAGTTACTGCCGACGGTTATAAATTTAGCAAGCGAACAGCATACCATAAAATATTGCTACCTTTGCACATTAATTTTTTTGGAAATGGCACATCAAATACCTGCGGATGGCACTATGCTACCGTTAATGGAAGATTTTTACACAATACAGGGGGAAGGATATCATACCGGAAAGGCGGCATACTTTATTAGGCTCGGTGGTTGTGATGTCGGTTGCCATTGGTGTGATGTAAAGGAAAGCTGGGATGCCGAGCTACATCCATTGACATCTGCAGAAACCATTGTTGAAAATGCCAAACAACATCCTTCAAAAACGGTAGTGATTACGGGTGGAGAGCCGTTGATTTATAACCTAGATCACCTGACGCATCGTCTAAAAGAAGAAGGTATACAAACTTTTATTGAAACCTCCGGTGCCTACCCCTTAAGTGGAGAATGGGACTGGATATGCCTGTCGCCAAAAAAATTCAAAGGCCCCAGACAGGATGTTTTAGATGCTGCCGGCGAACTGAAGGTCATTGTTTTCAATAAGAGCGACTTCAAATGGGCAGAAGAGCATGCCAAGCGCGTCGGAGCGAACTGCAGGCTGTACCTACAACCCGAATGGTCTAAAGCGGAAGAAATTACCCCCCTTATCATCGCGTATGTTAAGAACAATCCGCACTGGAATATTTCCTTACAAACGCATAAATATTTAAATATCCCTTAAAAATTAAGGTCCCATAAAACTGCGAATCCGATAAAACTGGTTTTATCGGATTCGCAGCTTCATCCTAAAGCTGAACTACAAAAGCCTTAAACCCTTAAACGTCTAAATGTCCTAAGGCTGCACCTTTCGTAAAAAAGCGATCTATTTTTCTTTCCACAGCAGCATCCTTAATTAAATCAGGCGCATGGTGAGGCTTCCTACGGGCATCAATAATCAGAGGACCATCGCAACCCCAGTGTTTAAATCGTGTAAAGGAACCTATGCCATAGATATCATAGGCCGGATTAGATTTTGTGAAGGTCACCCATACGAAATTATCCTCCCTGGCCGCTGTAAATTCAGCATCGTCAGCCAGCACAATCAACTGTATACCCTCCCAGTTTACATCCTTAGCCGCTTCTGTCCAGGCTGCTAGCACCTTAATCTCATTCGCGTAGTCGGTAAATGCAGCCCCATCGACAACAACCACACCGGGCAGTGCCAGCTTAGCCTGATTAAAAGGTCTTGGCAAATTTAAATCCGACGGCAGTGTCGTTGCCAGCGATCGCTTTTTAGTACCTGCGGCAGCAAATATAACCTTTGAGCCTGCATTTAAGCCGTCGCCACTATAATCCAAGGTATCTATGGTGGTATTGGTCTGGAAATGTAAGTCTCTAGACAAATCTATACGCTCGAACATATGGGTAAAGAAACCCGCAATATTATGGATATCCAATTGTGGATTATCCTCGCCAGCCGCAATAAAAAGGTACTTCGCCAAGCTCAGCTGGTTTTTCCCTAAAACCTGGTTTGCAATGGTTAAGATCTCCTGTGGGCGGTCGACCTGCTGATAAGGCGTATAACTTTCCCTGCCTATAGCAAACAACAGCGGGTGTACACCTGCAGGGTCCACGGCATGAACGGCTTTAAGGCCGTTTATCTCTTTAGGGATCGCACTTCCCGTAATTTCATGGATAAGATGCCCAAAGCTGGTATCCTCCTGCGGCGGCCTGCCCACAACGGTAAACGACCAGATAGCATCTTTTTTATGGTATACATTATGTACCCGCATCAATGGAAAAGGATGCGTAAGGCTATAATAACCGATATGGTCACCAAAAGGGCCTTCAGGCTTATTTTCATTCGGATACACAGTACCGGTAATAACAAAGTCAGCATCCGCGGAAATGCAAAACCCCTCCTTGTCGTAAAAATAACGGAAACGACGGTTCCCTAAAGCACCGGCAAATATCATTTCTGATAAACCTTCGGGTAGCGGCATAACGGCCGACAGCGGATGCGAGGGCGGGCCACCGACAAATATACTTACCTTTAAAGGCTTACCCAGGGCATTGGCTTTTTGCTGATGCACACCAATACCACGGTGCAGCTGGTAGTGTAAACCAATCTCCTGATCTTTAATATAGTCATTTCCCGAAAGCTGTATGCGGTACATCCCCAGATTAGATTTCATAATACCGGGCTGGTTTATATCTTCGGTATAGACCTGCGGCATAGTAACAAAAGCGCCGCCATCCATGGGCCAGTTAACAATCTGTGGAAGTTTCGAAATCTGCGTTTTACCATATAATATGGGCGCATTGAACTTTTTCTTCCAGGGTAGTGCCCCCATAGCAACAGCCGAAGAGCCCAGGTATTTCATTGGGTTTTTTAATACTGCCGTGGGGTCCATCTTAACATCCACCAAACGTTTCACATGGTCCAAGCTGTCGCGAAACATAAACTTAGAACGCTCCAGTGTACCGAATAAATTTGCTACGGCCGGAAACTCGGAGCCCTTAATATTTTCAAAGAATAAAGCGGGTCCGCCGGCGTCATAAACACGCATCTGAATGGCTGCCATTTCTAAATAAGGGTCTACTTCTTCTGTAATACGTACTAAACGCCCATGCTGCTCTAAATCTGCGACACAGGCCGCTAAACTAGGATATCCCATTGTTATGAAGTGATGATGTCTTACAAAAATAGAAGAATAAAAGAATTTTATACCATGAAATGGAGGTATAGCCTATATTCCCTTAGATAGTGGGCTAAATTTAAAATCGACGATATCCTGCCAATCCATAGCAGCGCTGTCGTGAAAACCGTTCATTTCCTGTATATAGGCTAAAAATCGATCCGAATTTATACCGTAAACAAACTGGTTTAACTTTTTGGCTAAAAAACGATTTCGAATAGGGATAATGGTATACCGTTTACGTATACCACGGACTTGTATAAACAACTTTATAAGTTCTTCAATTTCCAGCTTCTTCTTGCCGCTAAATTTAATCCAGGTATTCAGGAATTTTTTTTTCCAATCTACCTTAGTCAACCAGGTCAAAAAATCCTCCAACACAACGGGTCTTATATAAACTTTATCCCGAGGTTTATATAGAAAAATAGTCCTGTGCGCCAATAAGCTATCGATATATTGATTCATGCAGGTACCCATACCTATAGACACATCTTTCATTACAATGGTATACTGCACATTAAGGGATACAAACAGGTCCTCCAGCAGCGGAAGGTAGGTGTGTGCATACGATTTGCATACATAAACAATTCGGTTACAGCCGTTACGTTGTATTAAATTTATGTAATTGCGTAGGCCCAGCTGCTCGTAGTGTAAAGCAATCTTATCGCTTAGGTCTGGAATTTGGGTAAAATAAAAGGCAATATCTAAATCTGGGAGTTTAAAGAAATCAAATTCAAAACCCTGTCGGATAATATCTAACGGAAAAATAGGCGTTTGAATAGCCTCCGGCATTTTGTCTTTTAGTAATGTTGGATCTCGGACCAAACCATATACTGTATTATCGGAATTTTGAAAATATTCCAATGCTGCTCTACCCAAATAAAAATTTAATCCACAAAGCAAAACCTTCATAACTTTACATGCTAGCCTACCATTTAGTAAGTTAAAACGTTAGGAAAACGATTTTGTTTGTAACAATTGGTTTTGTATTATTAGTGTCAATATTGGCGCTAAGGGCAACAAATTGGTTAAATTGTAATATCTTTACCGTACTTGAAATTAATCTAAATAAGGTAGGAAGTTTGGTAAATGAGTAAAAAGGTTATATTAGTTTGGTTCAGAAATGATCTTCGTACTTGCGATAATGAGGTACTAAATAGCGCTATTGAAAAGGCTGATTTTGTAATTCCCGTTTATATTTTCGACCCACGTTATTACCAAGAAAACCAGTATGGATTTCAGAAAACTGGTGTACATAGGCATGGATTTATGCTTCATGCCGTAGCGGCATTAAAGCATAAATTACAATCGCTTGGCGGCGACTTACTGACCTATGAAGGGTACCCTGAGGAGATCCTTCCTCAACTGGTTCAGAAGTACGATGCCGATGAGGTATACCACCACAGAGAGGTAGCCAAAAGAGAAACCGATATCTCAGAACTTGTCGAAGAGTCGTTGTGGAAAGTAAAGCGCAATTTAAAGCATTTTATCGGCCATACCTTGTACCATAAGGAGGACCTTCCCTTCCCTATTAAAGATATTCCAAATGATTTCAATACCTTCAAAAAAAAGGCGTCGAAAGAATCTTTTGTAAGGCCTTACTTACCCGATATAAAGGCGGTAGTTATTCCGCCACATTTAGAAAAAAATGATTTACCAGAATCGGTAGATGTGGAGGTCGCGCTAGCGCAGCATAGCGAAGATGCTGCTATACAATTGTTAACACAACTAACTCAAAGCACAGATATCACAACGCTATCCTTTGCGGAGGTTTCACCGTTTCTGACCTTTGGTATTTTATCGCCTGCATTTACCTACCACTTTCTCCTAAACAGTATCACGCCGAAAAATAAAAAAAGCATTCATTTTTTGGTAGATCACTTGATTTGGCGGGATTACTTTCGGTTTATGCTTAAAAAATATCCTAACTCGTATTTTATAAGCCGTAATACGGCGACAAACGATGCCCCTGAAAACTTAAAAAACTGGACCGCAGCGAACACCGAATTTGAGCCTGTAAATAAATTAATGCGTAAATTGAATGCTACAGGCTATCTTTCATTCAAAGAGCAGGAACTCCTGGCGATGTATCTTGTATACGAATTAAAGTATAATTGGGTGGCCGGTGCAGCATGGTTTGAACAACAATTAATTGATTATGCTCCGGCAAGTACATATGGCTTTTGGGCACATATTGGCAACGAGGGCACAAGCAGCAAAAACAATAAAACATTGGAGGATTGGGAAAAAATAAAAGAGCAAATTCTGAAACAAGAAATTGTTTAATAGTCGATTGAATTAGACCGTATATGAGGGAACACTTACCGTCTTATTTTTTGCGGATAAAATCTTAAATTACAATCGCTGAAACTCCTTTATTATTATTATTTTTGACAAATTCTTTAGATAATATCAAAAGTAGATGGATAAATTGACCTATTTGAGTAATGCTGACTCGAGTTATATCGACAGCTTATATCAAGCGTACAAAGAGGATCCGAGCTCAGTAGACTTTGGATGGCAGAAATTTTTTGAAGGTTTTGATTTCGGCAAAGGTGCTGAAACAGTGAACATTGACCCAGACAATGTATCAGAACATGCTTTAAAAGAAATTAATGTATTGAACATGATTCACGGGTATAGAGACCGTGGTCACTTGTTTACCGACACCAACCCTGTAAGAGAACGTCGTAAATACTACCCTGGAAAGGAATTGGAAACTTTCGGCCTTTCAGAGGCTGATATGGATACCGTTTTCAATGCTGGTATTGAGGTTGGTTTAGGCCCTGCCAAGCTTCGCGATATCCGTCAACTTATTGAAGATACGTATTGCCGTTCTGTAGGTGCAGAATTTAAATATATCCGTAACCCGGAAAAAATTAAATGGCTGCAAGGAAAAATGGAAGCATCCCGCAACAAGCCTTCCTTCTCTGCTGACCAAAAGAAGCGTATTTTACAAAAATTAAATCGTGCTGTTGTATTCGAGAGTTTCTTAGGAACAAAATTCTTAGGTCAAAAACGATTCTCCCTGGAGGGTGCAGAGAGCTTAATTCCAGCCTTGGATTCGGTTATCGAAATGGGCGCTGATTTAGGTCTACAAGAATTTATGATTGGTATTGCCCACCGTGGCCGCTTGAATGTTTTAGCGAACATTATGGGTAAGCCTTATAAAACAATACTTTCAGAATTTGAAGGTAAAATGGTGAAAGATAACGATCCGGAATTACACTTTGGTGGCGACGTTAAATATCACTTGGGTTACTCTTCGGATGTGACCACAAATTCGGGTAAACATATTCACCTGTCGTTGGCGCCAAACCCGTCGCACCTGGAAACTGTGGACCCTATTGTGGAGGGCATGGTGCGTTCTAAAATCGATATGAAATACGATGGCGATGCGTCTAAGATTGCTCCGATTTTAATTCATGGTGATGCCGCTATTGCGGGTCAAGGGGTTGTTTACGAGGTTACACAGATGTCTAAATTAGACGGTTACAAAACCGGCGGTACCATACATATTGTGGTGAACAACCAAATTGGTTTTACAACAAATTATAAGGATGCGCGTTCGGGTACGTACTGTACGGATGTAGCTAAGATTACCTCATCACCAGTGTTCCATGTGAATGGTGATGACCCTGAGGCGGTTGTACATGCTATAAACCTGGCTGTGGAATACAGACAGAAATATAAAACGGACGTATTTATCGATTTACTATGTTACCGTAAATATGGCCACAACGAAGCGGATGAGCCTAAATTCACGCAGCCGTTGTTGTACAAGGCTATCGATAAACATCCGAACCCTAAAGAAATATACGCGAAAAAACTTATCGACGAAAAAACGATTGATGCTGATTATTCTAAAGAGGTAGAAAAAGATTTTAAAGACTACTTACAAACGCAGTTGGAGGCATCTAAAGCTACTGAAAATATTGAAGATGAAGTGCCTATGTTTGGTGGTGCATGGAAGGGATTAAAAGCGGCAAAAGCTGCTGATATTCAAACGCCTGTAGACACTAAAGTTAGTGCCGACCTTTTCAAAGAATTAGCGCAGGAAATTACCGCATTGCCGAAAGACAAAAAGTTTTTCCGTAAAATATCGAAGTTGTTTGAAGATCGTGCAGCGATGATCGATAAGGATGCTTACGATTGGGCAATGGGCGAGTTAATGGCGTATGCGACTTTATTAAATGAAGGCAAAAGGGTACGTATCTCAGGCCAGGATGTGCAACGTGGTACCTTCTCACACCGCCATGCTGTACTTACCTTAGAAGATTCGGAGGAGAAATATACACCGTTAGCAAATATTAAAGGTGGCGAACGTTTTAACATCTACAACTCCTTACTTTCAGAATATGGGGTTTTAGGTTTCGACTATGGTTATGCCTCGGCAAACCCACAGGCGTTGACCATTTGGGAGGCTCAGTTTGGTGACTTTTATAATGGTGCTCAAATTATTGTGGACCAGTATATTTCTAGTGCAGAAACAAAATGGAAAAGATCAAACGGTTTGGTGATGTTGCTTCCACATGGTATGGAGGGTCAGGGGCCTGAGCACTCTTCAGGACGCATTGAGCGTTTCTTGGAGTTATGTGCTAACGACAATATTATTGTGGCCAACTGTACTACACCAGCAAACTACTTCCACCTTTTACGCCGTCAGCTTACTTGGGATTTTCGTAAACCACTGGTGGTATTTACGCCGAAAAGTTTATTGCGCCACCCTAAGGTTGTGTCGTCATTGGAGGATTTCACCACGGTAAACTTCCAGGAAGTTATCGACGATACGGCAGTTAAAGCGGCTGCAGTAAAACGTGTATTGTTCTGCTCGGGTAAGATCTATTATGACCTACTGGAGAAACAACAGGCAGACAAACGGAACGATGTGGCCATTGTTCGTATCGAGCAGTTGTACCCTACACCAGTAGAGCAACTTGAGGCTATACACAAAAAATACAATAAGGCTACAGAATTTATCTGGGTGCAGGAAGAAAACGAAAATATGGGTCCTTGGCCTCATTTTTGCCGTAAATTTAGAAGAACGGCACTTGAGTTTACGGATGTTATAGCGCGTGCAGAAAACGGTAGCCCGGCTACAGGTTACATGAAAAAACATGTGGCCCAACAGGAAGAAATTGTAAATAAAGCATTTCAATAAATAATTATTCAAACCGGCATTGTATGTAGATTCTACATACAATGCTGGTTTAACGAGAGAACTTATGAGCTTAGAAATCAAAGTCCCTACAGTTGGTGAATCCATCACCGAAGTGACATTAGCCCAATGGCTAAAACAAGATGGCGATTACGTCGAAATGGATGAAAATATTGCCGAACTGGAATCAGACAAAGCTACATTTGAATTGCCTGCAGAAAAAGCGGGTATTCTACGTATTATTGCCCAAGAGGGGGATACCCTGGAAATAGGTGCGGTAGTATGTACAATTGAAGATGGTGACGCTCCGGCAGCGGGTAACACCGCAGATGCTCCGGCGGCGACAAAAGAGGCAGCGCCCGCAGCAGCAGCAGATGCGCCTTCAGAGAACCCAGATTCTTACGCTGCAGGAACTGCTTCCCCGGCGGCAGCGAAAATATTAAGAGAAAAAGGTATCGATCCTGCCCAAATTAAAGGCACAGGTAAGGATGGTCGTATTACCAAAGAAGACGCTGAGAAAGCACAGGCACCGGTGGCAGCAGCTACGCCTAAAGCAGCAGCAAAACCGGCAGCTACGGCAGCGCCGGCGGCCGTTGCTGGTGCACGTAATGAGCGTCGTGAGAAATTAAGCTCTTTACGTAAAACTATCGCGAAACGTTTAGTAGCGGTGAAAAATGAAACGGCCATGTTAACGACCTTTAATGAGGTAAACATGCAGCCTATTATGGACCTAAGAGCGAAATACAAAGATGTCTTCAAGGAGAAACATGGCGTAGGTTTAGGTTTTATGTCTTTCTTCACTAAAGCGGTTACAACAGCGTTAAAAGAATGGCCTGCAGTAAATGCTCGTATTGAAGAAAATGAGATTGTATACTCGGACTTTGCGGATGTATCTATCGCTGTTTCTGCACCTAAAGGGTTGGTAGTACCGGTTATTCGTAATGCCGATACTTTATCGTTGCAAAATATTGAAAAAGAAATTATCAATTTAGCAACTAAAGCGAGAGATGGTAAATTAACAATTGAAGAAATGACTGGCGGTACTTTCACCATTACCAATGGTGGTGTTTTCGGTTCGATGATGTCTACTCCAATTATCAATGCACCACAATCGGCCATATTGGGAATGCACAATATTATACAACGCCCTATTGCAGAGAATGGCCAAGTTGTAATTCGCCCGATGATGTATATCGCATTATCTTATGACCACCGTATTATCGATGGCCGTGAGTCGGTAAGCTTCTTGGTACGTGTAAAACAACTATTGGAAGATCCAGCTAGACTTTTATTAGAAGTTTAATATAATTTATTACATTTGTAAGAGAGGCTGTCTTTTAAGACAGCCTCTTTGTTTTGGGTTATAAAAAATAATGACCAATACTCTAACCCAGCTGTATTGTATGACATATGTACGTGGTAAAGGTTAGCCCATAAAATAGCAGGTATGTGTTCTGGTGATATCTTCGTTTTATGTAATGGCCTTTACACATGACTAACAATGTATGAGAAAGAACCAATTTATTAGCGGAGTTATCCTTTTTATGGGTATACTTTTGAAAGGAGCTCCATTATATGCACAAGAAATAGGGCTTAATATAGATTTTTTCGGCTATGCTGATAACCGCGAATTCCGCGCCCCTTATACGAAAGACAAAACCATTTTTGGAACCTTGTTATCGCCTTCTTTTTACTTCAATATTGATAAAAAAAATAGCATCTACGGCGGTATGCATTACAACCAGGATTTTGGTAAACATCCTGAAAATAAAGACCGCTTAAACCCCATCGCATACTACAACTACAAATCAGAGCATATCGACTTTGCCTTAGGCTTTATGCCGCGTTATCCTAGGCTTAAGGATGTTCCGCGTGTGGTATTGGCCGATACTTTTATGTACGACCGTCCTAATATAGAAGGTATGTACTTTGAATACAAAAAGAAAAATATACGCCAAAGCGTTTTTATCGATTGGATAAGCAAACAGAGCGAACATTACCGTGAACAGTTTATTGTTGGTATTAATGGGCATTACCAGTGGGGTATGTTATTTTTAACAAATAGCGGTATTTTGTTTCATAATGCTTTAACCAGCATAGAAGATAAAAGTGCGCATATACAGGATAATGCTGTTGTAACAGCCAATATCGGCTTGGATTTCAGTAAGCGTACCCTGCTCGATTCGCTGACGGTAGATGTGGGCGGAGTTTTAGGCTTCGACCGGGTACGCTCGGTCTATGAAATGCGCAAAAATGCAGGTTTTATTTCGAATATATACGCGGGTTTTAAAACTTTCTTTCTCAAGAATACGGTTTACCTGGGCCAGGTGCAAACCCTGCCGAATGCCGATTCTTTTTACCATCGTGCCAAGTACAACAGATTAGATCTGGGCTGGACGCCCTTTAAAATGCAGCATCTGGAAGGCAAGCTTATCGCGACCTTTCACTTCTCCAAAGGCTTTATAGATAATCAGCAGTCTTTTACGCTACGCTATAATTTTGGAAAGAGTTTTGATAAACGTAACTAGTGTAAAAAATAGACTTCCCTACCCCTTGTATCGTTGGCCATCAAGTAGCACTAGCTTATGGTGCTACTAATTTATTATTTATCATGCGCTCATTATACCGCTGGATAAAGCCGTGTAAAGACGCTTCCAAGCTATCCTGAATGGGCTTATCTTTACCCAACAGATTATTTTTTAATAACCTGTCTAGCTTTAGGTTGTACATAGCGGTAGTTTTAACGCCGTCGTTGCTCATATAGTAGTCGCCCTGGAAGAAGTTATAGGTGCCTCCAATATTATTGACTACAAAATTGTTTGTAGCGCTAGAGAATGCGTCAAAACCAAAGGCAAAATATGGTTTTGGGTAATGTAGGTAGTTTAATACGGTGGGCATAATGTCAATCTGCTGCACCAATTTATCCGATACCCCAACTAAATTGCCTCCGGGATAATAAAATATAATGGGTATAGCAAACGAACCGGGTGTATTTTGGTATTCCGGTAGGTAGCTTACGGTAGCATGATCTGCACAGATTACAAATAATGTATTGGCGTACCAGTCGGACTTGGCTGCACGCGCAAAAAATTGCTGTAAGGCATGGTCGGTATACCCTACCGGCTCCTGTACTGGAAGGGGGCCTTTCGGAAACTTCCCGGCATACTTTTCGGGAACCTTAAAGGGGTGGTGTGAAGATAAAGAGAAGAAACTAGCGAAAAATGGTTGCGGCAAATGGTCGATTTTTTCGGCCATGAACTGCATAAATGGCTCATCCCATATCCCCCAGATGCCATCGAAATCTTTATCGTTGTTATATTCATTCTTGCCGTAGTAATGTTTTATGCCGGCCAGTTGGGTGTAGGCCGAGAAGCCCATGCTCCCATTTGGCGCACCATGGAAGAAGGCCGTTTCATACCCCTCATCGCCCAATAATTTAGCAATACTGGTGGTCTTATTACCCGAATATATAGACAATACAAATGGCTCTCCAACGGATGGAATACCAGAAATAACGGAGGGCAGTGCATCTATAGACTTACGGCCGTTAGCATAGGAATGCTCAAAGGTATAGGCGTGCTGAATCAAAGAATCTAAGAAGGGGGTATATCCTTTATAATTACCGTTGTCTATCGCCTTGTTCAGCGCCCCAACATGTTCTTTAGCAAAACTTTCCAGGATTAAAAATACCACATTCAGCTTCTTAAAGGGTAAGGAGTCTTTCGGGCTATGAATCACCGGATAACGTTTATCTAAATCTGCAGCAGTAAAATAATTCTTTTCCTGTAAACGTACGGCCTTCAGCGTTTTCAGCATGCTGAAGGGTGTGTTTAGCACGATGTTCATCTCCTCCGGTGCTTTAACATAATCGCCGGCATTACTCAAGGTAATCGGTCGCGTACTATGCGCCCATCCCCCACGAACACCGCCAATAAAAAGGAAAGCAACCAGTAACAGCCCTACAGTTTGTACCGCATAAAATGGAATACCTATACGTCTTGGGCGCTCCAGCTTGAGTAAGTCATATGTTTTACTCAACCCATAAATCAAGACGATAAACAGCAAAAGCAGGTACCAATAATCGAGCATAAAGTCGACAAATAAAGAGCCTAAGTTCTGCTCGTTCGAAAATTGCCCAAATACGGTTCCCGTGGTGCGCTTTAATGTAAAGGGATAATAGGCATAGTCTACCAAATTTAAACCTATACCTATGCTATTGGTGGTAACAAAAATTACCTTCGTAATCTTCTGATAAAGGCTGTGGTATTTGAGTGGCCATGGTAGGGATAACAATACTATAAATAAAAGATTTATATACAATATGGCTACAATATCAAATTTTATACCGCCCAGTAGCATAGTGCCTAAATCCATGGCACTTACCTGCGGAAATAAGGAAACATTAATCGCATAAAAACCGAGGCGTAAGAGCGCATAGAGCAGCAGCAAGCCAACAAAATATAAACCTAATGCCCCTAGTGTATTCCCTACTCCTCTAAGTTTAATGGCCTTATTTTTCATTTTAATACTTTAAAAAATCTTTGTAAACACCTTGATAATAGGCCTTTGCTATATTTATCAAACTATCCATTTGCCCTACGGGATAATTTGGATTCGACTTATAATTTATGGATTTCCCTATATTATCGAAAGACACCGCCTGATGTGGCGTAACAATACCGAAAGCATCTTTAGAATTGTAGAAGGCTACCTGTGCTGTGGTAGGATTCAGCAGATCACGGCTCCAGGTATAGCGCGCTGTAGGAAGCCCCAGCTGATGCAATAAGGTTGCTGCAACATCGGTTTGATTACCAATACGGTTATAGATTTTACCTTTATAGGCATCTTTCAGCGCTCCACCGAAAAATAACAACGGAATATGAAAGCGCTGCGGATTAGAAAGCTCGTATTTATCAGCAGGCAAACGGTGCCCATGATCGGCAACAACCACAAACAAGGTATTGGCATACCAATCTTGTTTTTTTGCCTTCTCCACAAAATCGTTTAATACAGAATCGGTATAATAGGCTGTACTTCGAAACTTATTGGCATTATTATCGTTGCCAAACTTATAGTGCCCTTTTAAGTCGAACGGCTCGTGATTGATAAGGGTAAAGATCATGGAAAAGAAGGGGCGCTTTTCCTGTGCTAAATCTTGAATCATCCGGTTAAACACCACATCGTCATACACTCCCCAGGAGGATCTTTTTTCATTCAATCCAAAATTAGCCATATCTACAACACGTTCTATACCATGTGTAAGCATATAGGACTTAAAATTATAGAACTCCGATTGACCTCCATGATAAAAGGAGGTGTGGTAACCGGCACTGTCCAGCTCTTGTCCTATGGCCGGCATATTTTCGTGCTTCGATATGTACTTTATAATACTCTCTGGGCCCTGCGCCGGAAAACCGCTCATGACCCCTACCATGCCCTTATCGGAACGGTCGGAAGCAGCATAGATCTGATCAAAAAGTATCCCTTCTTTGATCAGCTTTTCCATATTTGGGGTAATGCCCTTTTCTCCTCCCAAGGACTCTACCAACTGGGCGACAAAACTCTCCAATAGAATAAGAACAACGTTAGGCTTTTGGGTTTTCAATACCTGCACACTGGAGTCGGGATTAGCCGTAAAGGCTGGTTTTATAGCTTCCGCAATTTCGGCATCGTTGCTATAGTAGTTATAGGGGTTTCGTAATAAGGTGCTTTTTCTGAAATAATCCTTCAGCAGGGCCCACTGTGTATTTACGGCGGCATGATTGTAAAATGTTGTTTCCGAAAAATACGCCTTACTCGGATTTAATGGTGCACGCCCATAACCACCACGTATAAAGGTGAAAAGTATCAATACGCCAACCACAAGCTGTATTAGATTGGCGCTTATTTTTTTATAGTTATAAAACCTAACAGATTTAAACATATAGCGGTATAGGAAATAACCACCAATAATACCGGCAATCATGCCTATTATAGGAAGAACGATAGGTGTCGACTCGGCCGAGGCTACGGCACCTGATGGTGATGCCCAGAAAGCATCGATTGCGCGTTTGGAAATTTTATCACCCCACTCCCGGTAAATATTGACATTAATAAAGGAGGTAACAATATAAAACAGCAGTACGATTATAGTATAAACATCCAAAAGCCTGCGTTTTGGTCGCTGTTTTGGAAAAAAACATAGGATGGAATAGACTAAAAACGGTACTACACTAATATATGCGGCAGCAGAAAAATCTAACGATAAACCATGGAAATAAATGTTGAAAATATCGCTAAATTTAGACCAGCCAATTTTGTTGAAAAAGGAAGCAATAAAAAGAAAACGATCAAAAAAACAGATGATAATCCAAAAGAAAAAATAGCGAGTTAAGGCTTTTAACTCATTTACAACATACTCCATATCATTCATTAATAACGTCCAAATTTACACTAATTTACACTTCCATTAAATAAACATTAACATATTTTTAACACTTTGCATATACTAAAACTTTATTTGCACTTATAAAATGGGATTTCACCACATAAATCCGTATTTTTGTACTCTTTTTTAAGCCATATAATAGAACATGAGCATAGCAAAAACTTACAACCCGAAAGAAGCTGAAGACAAGTGGTATTCGTATTGGATGGAAAATGGTTTTTTCCGATCTACACCCGACGAACGTGAACCTTACACGATAGTCATGCCTCCGCCAAACGTCACCGGGGTATTGCACATGGGGCATATGCTGAACAATACAATACAGGATGTGTTAATCCGCCGTGCACGCATGCAAGGAAAAAATGCCTGTTGGGTACCGGGTACCGACCATGCATCTATTGCTACAGAAGCTAAAGTGGTTGCCCTGCTGAAAGAGCAAGGTATTGATAAAAAATCATTAACACGCGAAGACTTCTTAACACATGCCTGGGAGTGGAAAGAGAAATACGGCGGAATAATTTTAAAGCAGTTGGAAAAACTGGGTGCTTCCTGCGATTGGGAACGTACGAAGTTTACCATGGACCCTGATCTTTCTGAAGCGGTAATAGATACCTTTATAAAGTTTTATAAAGACGGATATATTTACCGGGGCGTTCGTATGGTAAACTGGGATCCTACAGGAAAAACAGCCCTTTCCGACGAAGAAGTTATCCGTAAAGAAGTTAACCAGAAGTTGTACTATATACGCTATAAAATTAAAGAGAGCGACGAGCATCTTATTATAGCAACGACACGTCCGGAGACGATTATGGCCGATTCTGCCATTTGTGTTAATCCGAACGACGCCCGTTACGCACACCTTAAAGGTAAAACCGTGCTTATACCATTGGTAGACCGTGAGATCCCTATTATTCAGGATGAGTATGTAGAGATGGAGTTTGGTACAGGCTGTTTGAAGGTTACGCCGGCGCACGATTTAAACGACTACGAGTTAGGACAGAAGCATAATCTTCCGGTTATCGATATCTTAAACGATGATGGTACTTTAAATGATAAAGCACAGATTCTAATTGGTGAAGACCGCTTTATTGCACGTAAAAAAATTGCTAAATTATTAGAAGAAGTTGGGCAGATAGAAAAAATTGAAGATTATAAATCGCAAGTTGGTTTCTCGGAACGTACGGATGCTGTAATCGAGCCTAAACTTTCTATGCAGTGGTTCTGTAAAATGGAGCAGTTAGCAAAACCTGCTCTGGAGTACGTGGAAAATGGAACCATTAAATTGATTCCCGAGAAATTTTTCGCGTCTTACAAACACTGGATGGACAATGTGAAAGACTGGTGTATTTCGCGTCAGTTATGGTGGGGGCAGCGTATTCCAGCCTGGTATAATGAAAATAACGAATGGGTGGTCGCAAAAACCGAAGCTGAAGCCATTGCTGAATTAGAGAAAACAGGAAAATCTACAGCAGGAATACGCCAGGAGGATGATGTATTGGATACTTGGTTTTCTTCTGGATTATGGCCTATGTCGGTATTCGATGGGGTACGTAACCCACAGAACGCGGAGTTTAACTATTATTACCCTACAAATGATTTGGTAACGGCACCGGAGATTTTATTCTTCTGGGTGGCACGTATGATTATTATGGGGCACGACTATACGCAAAAGCCTCCTTTCCGCAATGTATACCTGACGGGAATTGTACGGGATAAGCTGGGCCGTAAGATGTCGAAATCGTTGGGTAACTCACCGGATCCTATTGAACTTATGGATCAGTATGGTACCGATGGGGTACGTGTAGGCATGCTGCTATCCTCGCCAGCAGGAAACGACTTAATGTTTGATGTTTCTTATTGTGAGCAAGGACGTAACTTCGCCAACAAAATATGGAATGCCTTCCGATTGGTAAAAGGATGGGAAACGGTGGATGCTCCTGCAACGGAGGCACAAATTACTGCTGCGACATGGTTTGAAAACCGCTTCAACCAGGCCGTAGCAGAAATTGACGAGCACTTTGCCAACTACCGTCTGTCGGATGCCTTAATGGCGACCTACAAACTGATTTGGGATGATTTCTGTGCTTGGTACTTGGAGCTTGTAAAACCTGCCTACCAAACCCCAATTGAAAAGGAAACGCTGGAACGTGTTAAAGCTCTTTTCTTAAAAGTGTTGACTTTAGCGCATCCGTTTATGCCTTTCTTAACCGAGGAATTATGGCACGATGATATCTTCGGTGAAAGAGACGCCAAAGATTGTATTATTGTGGCACAATTTCCGGAAAAGGCACCTTTCGACGAGCAGCTTATCAAAGAGTTTACATCCGTACAGCAGATTATCTCGGAAGTACGTAGTGTACGTAACAACAAGGGTATATCCCCTAAGGTGGCCCTGCCATTAGCGATTAATGTCTCGGATATTGACTTCACAAAATATCAGGATAGCATTATTAAACTGGCTAATATTTCGGAGCTTACTTTTGTACAGGAGAAAATTACGGGAGCTTTAAGTTTCTTGGCCGGCAAGAGTGAGTGTTACGTGAAACTTGCTGCAGACAACATTGATGTTGAAGCGGAACGCGAACGTATAACCAATGAAATTAATTACCTGAAAGGGTTTTTAGTGTCGGTAGATAAAAAGCTTTCTAACGAGCGTTTTGTACAAAATGCAAAGCCTGAAATCGTAGCCAACGAGAAAAATAAAAAGGCCGATGCAGAAGCCAAAATAAAAATCTTGGAAGAAAGCTTAAGCAGCTTATAAAAATAAAAGCCTGAAAACAATGTTTTCAGGCTTTTATTTTTTTGTACCTAGGAGCAGATTCGAACTGCCACGCCTTTGCAAGCGCCACCCCCTCAAGATGGTGCGTCTACCAATTTCGCCACCTAGGTATTTGGTAAGGCAAAAATATGGCTTTTTTCGAAAGCTACAAGCAAAATTGAACTTTATTTCTTAAAATTCTTGTTTATAAGGGTTTGAATTATCCCATCTGCAAGCCCCAATCGTGGCGCTACAATATTTTTCAAATGCCCGACCTTCATGATGGTCAAAAATATTTCCGAAGCGGGAATAATAACATCAGCCCTATCTGAACGAAGACCTAGTATATGTATCCTATCTTTTAAGGAGAATGCGTTCAGGTGCTCAAAGATGGCTTTCAACTTGGCATAGGTCATCGGTTTGTCGTCGTTGGTATTTGCCAACCGCGATAGCTTATTAATATTCCCCCCCGTGCCAATACCGTAGATATTTTTATACCCTTTGGTGCGCTCTTTAACCCAACGGCGCAACTCATCCCAGGTTTCGGGTTTATCTTGATTGTCCAGGATGCGGATTGTTCCTAAGTTAAAAGATTTAGAATCTATCAATTCACCGTTAGCGAATAGCGATAGCTCGGTGCTGCCCCCACCCACATCGATATACAAGTAAACCTTTGCCTTATCGAGTTTGCTACTTAAAAAAGAATTATAAATAATCTGTGCCTCTATACTACCATCAATAATATCGATTTTTATACCCGCCTTATCGCAGGCCGCCACCACATCAGCCCCATTGTCTGAATCGCGCATGGCCGATGTTGCGCAGGCCATATAGTCGCTAACCTTATAGACGTCCATCAGGTTTCGGAACGCCGTTATTGTTTTTACCATATCCTGAAACTTACCCGTAGAAATGTGCTGATCGATAAAAGCATCATCACCCAAACGCAAAGGGACACGCAATAGCGTATTTTTTACGTAGGTAATTTCATCATCTCTTTCCAAGATATCAGCAATCAATAAACGGACTGCATTGGAACCTATATCTATAGCGGCGTATCTCACGGAATAGTATTTTAGTAATTTTAGTAAAACATTATTTTATAAATCAAGGACAATAATAATACTTAAATATTAAAATCGTGTTAATTAATTGTTACTTATTAAGTTTTACAGGTATAAAATATAAACATCCCTCTTGCAGCCATAAAAAAGAAAAGGCTGCCCAAAAAGAGCAGCCTTTCGTAAAGGATATATTTTTATACAACCATCAATTAATGATGACCGTGGGCTTCTTCTTTACCTCCTAAAGCTTTATACAATTCTGCCGCTTTTGGTAGTTGATCTTTAGCAAATTTCTGCAGATCAGGGTTTGTGTTTACAGTTAAACGGGATAGTTGTTCTTTCACTAAAGCAATTTGGTGCTGTGCATGTTGTACATAACTACCATGCGCTGCTGCTCCTGCATGGGCATGTGCACTATGATCGTGCGCCGCTGTTGTCGTATCTGTGCTGGCAGATTCATGTTGTGGAGCGGCCTCTGTTACTGCAGGCACACCTTTAATCGGAAAGTCTACATGGTACGCTGTAGCTACAGAATCTAACGCAGGTAAAATTTGCTCATAAAAAGCTTTCACTTTTGAAGCGGCATCTTTAGCCGTAGCATCTGCTGATGCATGCGTTAAATCCGCAAGCTGAACACCTGTTTGTGCTGCTTCACCAATTTTATGAATTGCTGCGAAAGCATCTCCATCAACCAATGAAGTATGCGTATATTTCAATTGATTTTCTTTAGCTGTCTTATCAACACAAGAGTTTAGCAAAGTAGCTGCGCAAACTGCTGCAACAAATAAAGTATTTAATTTCATCTCTGTTCTTTTTTTCCGCTACAAAAATATAAAATATATACTATAATTCTCATACAATTAGAGAATAAGTATTAAGCCAGGTTTCTTCCTGCATTCACGACTCCGTATAAGGTACGTCCGATTAGTTTACGGTATACATCTTCCTTCTCTGCCGGCAGCACAGCACTTTTTAGCTTTCGTATAGCGTAATGCTGTATAATAAGTAAGGGAAGAATAATTTTTTCACGTTCTAAAATGGAAGAACGCTCTACCGGATAGTTCTGCATTAAAACATCGGCACCACTTAATTTTAAAAGATAAGCCTTAGTTTTTTCGTACTCATCGTGTAGTATAGTCCAGAACTCCCCAAAGGTCTCATCATCTTTCATGTAGGCCGTAATATTGAAGTTTGACTTGGTCATCGACATCATACAGTTATCAATTAAGGTATTGAAGAAACCGGAGTTTTGATACAGATTACGTACATAAGACCAGAGGTTATTTTCTTCAGCCCATTGCAAGGCTGTTCCTACACCGAAGAAGCCTGGAATATTCTGTTTCAGCTGACTCCAGGAGGTCACAAAAGAAATAGCACGTAGATCTTCTAAACGCAGATCTTTATCGCTATTACGTTTTACCGGACGGCTACTAATGTTTATCGATGCCAAAGACTTCAACGGACTCACCGACTCCAGGTATTTCAAGAATAAAGGATGGTTGCGCAAAGCCAAAAATTTAGCATGGCTCTCCGACGCCATATCATCGATAATCTGCTTTTGCTTATCGGTGAGGGTATCCCCTATCTTTTGCTTCACGTCGGCCATTAATCCGGCATGCAATAGCTGTTCAATATTATACTTTGCTGAGTCAAACGAACCATACTGACTACTGATCGTCTGCCCTTGAATCGTTAACTGAATATGTTTGTTTTCAATCTCGCTACCCATGGAGGCATAGAAACGCTGTGTTTTACCGCCACCACGTGCCGGCGGGCCGCCACGGCCATCAAAGAATACCAGGTCTACATCAAACTCCCGTGCTAATGCTGTAAGCTCTACCTTAGCGCGGTAGATTGACCAATTGGCCATTAGGTATCCACCATCCTTAGTGCTATCGGAGAAACCCAACATAATCGTCTGTTTATTGCCCCTACGCTTCAGGTGTTTGGCATAGTCTTTATTTGTATACAGCGTACGCATTACCGTCGCTGCCCTTGATAGATCGTCTACCGTCTCAAATAAAGGAACAAAGTCTATCGTTAAGGCATCCTTTTTCCATCCGCCCCATAAGAATAGCTGCTTCAGTCCCAAAATATCCGACGCCTGCTGGCAATTGGAAATAATAAAACGCTGCGCCGCTCTTTCGCTTCCCGACTTTTGCACTTCCTTCAGTAAGCGTATTACACCAATGGTATCTTGCACCAAAGGGTCGGCCTGATCATCAAAATCCAATACGGCTTCCGTAAAGGTAAAGGCTTTCTGCTTCGCCTCCTCCGTTCCATTGATGTCTTCAAGTTTAAGGTTTAATTCGGCGCCATATTTTGTTACAAGATATGCCGTAGTTTTACGTAAAATGGAGCTATCCTGGCGGATATCTAAGGTAGTAAAATAACAACCAAAGGTATTTACTTTACGGATAAGGTCTTCTACAAGTTCTACAAAAAGACCATTATGCTGTGTATTGATAACCTCCTTAATAGCTTTTAAATTTTCAATAATTTTTGCTGTCTCGTCGACAGGGTTCTCTATCGGGTTAAAACTATTGTTATATAATAAATGCTGTAGCTCTTCTAAATAGCCTTCAATACCACTAAAAGTTATGCGGCGTTTTACATTTCTGAAATCCCGGTAATAACAGCGGAACAGAATGGTGCGCAGCATAGCGGCCACTTTCTTGGTGCTTTCTACTGTCACATTCGGGTTCCCATCGCGGTCGCCTCCAGGCCAGAATCCGAGCTCGATAAGTTGCTTCACCTCCTCTGCAGGAACCTCCAACTCCTCATCGATCTTCGATTGTATGCTCGAGGTTACTTTATAAAATACATTCTCCAAATACCAGGCTAAGCTTACCGCCTCGTCTACTGGTGTGGGTTTTTGTTTCTTAATAAAGGGTGTTTTACCCAACTGCTGTAGCAAAAGATGGATATTGGAAATATCATTGCTTTTAATGGCTTCAATTAAATCGTTTATAATTGCCAAAACCGGGCCCGGATAAAACTGTGTCGGATGCGCTGTTAAAACCAAACGCACTGAAAAATCTTTTAACTTTTCGACAATCTGTTTTTTCAGGTTCTCGTCGCTATTGGCAAGTTTAAACAAAGAATTTAACCCCTGTGTCTGGTCGGCCTTTCCTACGGATTTAAACGCTGAATCTTCGATGGCATCGAATAGCACCACCTGTCTTTCAATATATTGCACAATACGGAACAACAGGCCCACCTGATCTTCCTCTTGCACATATTGCTTATATTGATCGAAAAAGCTATCTATAATATCCTCCGGAGTTTGCTTTTTACTGACCCCCTCTTCACAATGTGTGGCAAAGAATGGCAAAATAGTCCCGGTATGTTTTACACGTTGAAAGGGTAGCGTTAAGAAAAGACTTTTAAAAAGATCAAATCTCGTCAGTACTTCGTTCTCAAAGAGTGCCTGTTTTTGACTTAATTTCATTATAGTTCGGTCTAAAGTAGTATTAAAGTATAAAAAATGCCTTATTAAAAGCTTTCGAATATACGATTTTCATATTAAAACACTATATTTTTTATAAAAAATATATTTTTATGGCACAAAAAAGAACAATATACAACAGCGACCCCTATAGCATTTAAAAAAATGGTAAATAATAAAAACCAAATAGCGCAAAAAAGGAAGGAGCCTGTGTAGACACCTTCCTTTTTTTGCGCTATTTTCAGGTTTCAAAAACCTGATTTATGCGATGCTGTATACGATTCTTAGCAACTAGCCTCTACTGTTGTAGTTCGGTGCTTCTTTTGTAATCTGAATATTATGTGGGTGCGATTCGCGTAACCCTGCCCCTGTGATACGCACAAACTGTGCATTTTGCAATTGTTTTATACTTCCAGCACCACAGTAGCCCATGGAAGCCCGTAGCCCACCGATATATTGATATACAACCTCGGCTAAGGTACCTTTATAAGGTACACGACCTACAATACCTTCGGGAACAAGTTTCTTAATATCGTCTTCGACATCCTGGAAATACCGATCTTTAGATCCCTTTTCCATCGCCTCCACGGAACCCATACCGCGGTAAGACTTAAATTTACGGCCTTCCAATAGAATAGTCTCTCCCGGCGCTTCTTCCACACCCGCAAAAAGAGAACCCGCCATAATGGTGTCAGCACCGGCAGCAATAGCCTTCGCAATATCGCCGGTTTGTTTAATACCACCATCTGCAATTAAAGGAACACCTGTACCTTTTAGGGCATTTGCAACTTCGTATACCGCATATAATTGAGGAACACCAACACCCGCAATAATACGTGTTGTACAAATAGAGCCCGGACCAATTCCTACTTTAACTGCATCGGCACCCGCCTCCGCTAAATCTCTTGCCGCAGCACCGGTAGCAATATTACCCACAATAACTTGTAATTCCGGATGTCTTGCCTTCACCTCTTTAAGCTTATTGATCACGCCTAAGGAATGTCCATGCGCCGTATCAATCGTTATCACATCTACCCCAGCTTTTACCAAAGCGTCCACACGCTCGATGGTATCTGCAGTAACCCCCACTGCAGCTCCTACCAATAAGCGCCCTAACTCATCTTTAGCAGCATTTGGATAGTGTCTATATTTTTGAATATCTTTAAAAGTAATTAATCCTTTTAAAATGTATGCCTCATTTACGACAGGCAATTTTTCGATTTTATGGTTCTGAAGGATTTCTTCGGCTTTCAATAAATCTGTTCCCTCGGGCGCTACAACCAAATTATCCTTGGTCATTAACTGATTAATAGGACGTGTCATATCCTTCTGGAAACGCAAGTCTCTATTGGTTACTATACCCACTAATTTATTGGACGCATCAACGACAGGAATACCACCGATCTTATGCTCGCTCATAATTTTGAAAGCATCGCCTACCGTAGCATTTTCCAACAACGTTACTGGATCCTGAATCATTCCACTCTCTGAACGCTTCACTTTACGTACTTCTGCTGCCTGCTGCGCTATAGTCATGTTTTTGTGCAACATACCTATACCCCCAGCCTGTGCAATGGCAATCGCCAGATCCGCCTCTGTTACGGTATCCATTGCGGCTGAAACCAAAGGCACATTAAGTTTTATTTTTTTTGTCAGAAAGGTACTGGTATCTACATCGCGAGGTAGAATTTCTGAATATGCTGGAATTAATAATACGTCGTCGTATGTAAGTCCTTCCGCTACGAATTTTTGTGGATCTAATTGCATGGCAAATATGTTCTGGGTTTTCTATTTGCCAGGCAAAATTACAAAAAATTATCGCGTATACAAAAAAATACGTTATTTAATATAATAATGACGCAGAAATTATATTTAATTAATGCAAGGCTAAAAGACAATTATGCCTATCATTTTAAAATTTGACACTGCAACAACATATATGTATATTTTGTTTTCATTAATCAAAATTTTTATACCTTTGCCTTTCTTGGTAAAATATTTTTTATTATCATTAGCAAAAGAAAAAACATAAACTATATCAAACTAATAGACTAAAACACAAAATGCAGAGTAAAGGGCTGATTAAATTTTTGGTAGTGATAGTGACACTAACCTGTCTCTTTTCGCTATCATTCACTTTTGTTACAAGAAAAGTGGAACGTGACGCTGTGGCGTATGCAGGAGGCGATATTGCAAAAGAGAAAGCTTATTTGGATTCCATTGCAGGAGAAACAGTTTACAATTTAGGTTTTGCGAAGTACACCTACAGGGAGTGTAAGTCGTACGAATTAGCACTAGGGCTAGATCTTAAAGGTGGTATGAACGTTACCATGGAGATTTCGTTGGAAGAGCTAATAAAAAACTTAGCAAACAATCCTAAGGATGAAAAATTCAATGCGGCATTGACAAGTGCGGTACAGAAAAGCAAGTCTTCGAACAAATCTGTTGTAGATTTATTTATTGATGAGTATAAGACTTCTGGAGCAAGTGCATCTTTAGCATCTTTCTTTGCTACCAAAGACAATGTAAGTTTTATTAAAACGACGAGTTCAGATGCTGATGTAAAAAGCTTCCTTCAAAAAGAAGCCGACAATGCTATTCAAAACTCCTATAAAGTTTTACATACACGTATTGATAAATTTGGTGTGGCTTCGCCCAACATTCAAATTCAGCAAGGTACAAACCGTATTCTTATTGAACTTCCGGGTGTAAATGATGAAGCTCGTGTTCGTAAATTATTACAAGGGTCGGCAAAATTGGAGTTTTACGATACGCATGATAACCATCAGGTGTATCCTTTATTGGAAAACATCAACCGTACCTTAGCTTCTACGCTGGCAACAGCAGCTCCTGCTACAGTTAAAGAAAGCACTGCAAAAGATACAACTGCTGCAGACTCAACTAAAAAAGACGACAACTTATTGGCCAACTTAGGTGGTGCAAAAGGGGAGTCTAAAGATTCTGCGGCTAATCTGGCGAGCCTTAATGCACAAAACCCATTATTCTCGGTGTTGATGCCTAGCGTTTACCAAGCAGAAAATGGACAGCAGCAATTGGCGCCGGGTGCTCAGGTTGGTATTGCCAATTTAAAAGATACTGCTCGTGTAAATGAATATTTAGCAAGACCGGAAATAAAAGCACAGATTCCTGCTAATTTAAAATTATTGTGGTCTGTTAAACCGGAACAGCGTAATCCTAACTTCTTATCCTTATATGCCATTAAGGTTGCACCGGGTGAAACGGGTTCAATCTTAACGGGTGATGTGATTACGGATGCTACACCAAACTTCGACCCAACGAATAATGCGCCTGTTGTAAATATGACCATGAACTCTGTTGGTGCACGTGAATGGCGTAAAATTACGGCTAAGGCGGCACAGAATAGAGATGCTATTGCTATCGTATTAGACGGTGTTGTGTATTCAGCTCCTTCTGTAAATCAAGAAATCCCTGGTGGTAGCTCGGTAATTTCGGGTAACTTCACTATCGAGGATACAAAAGACTTAGCTAACGTATTGAAGGCAGGTCGCCTTCCTACAACGGCAAAAATTGTGGAAGAGGCTATCGTTGGTCCATCCTTAGGCCAAGCAGCAATTGATGCTGGTGTAAACTCTGCTGTAATCGGTATTGTTGTGGTTATGATCTTTATGATCTTGTATTACAACCGTGCAGGATGGGCAGCAAATATTGCCGTTATTTTCAACGTATTTTTCTTGTTGGGTATTCTAGCGTCGTTAAATGCGGTATTAACGTTGCCGGGTATTGCGGGTATCGTGCTAACCATGGGTACTGCAGTGGATGCCAACGTATTAATTTACGAGCGTATCCGCGAGGAATTACGCTTGGGTAAAACTATCCGACAAGCTATTGCGGATGGGTATAAACATGCCTTACCATCCATTTTAGACTCGCAGATTACTACTTTCTTGGTGGGTGTGGTATTATTCTTCTTTGGTTCAGGACCGATTTTAGGTTTTGCAACGACGATGATGATTGGTATTATTACCTCGTTGTTTACGTCTATCTTTATCTCTCGATTAATTTTCGAATTTATGTTAGAGAAGGATATAAAAATCAACGTATCCTTCCCATGGTCGGAAAATACATTGGTAAACGCAAACTTCCAGTTTATTAAAAAACGTAAAGTGTTCTACAGTATTTCTATTGTAGCGGTTATAATTTCCTTATTCTTTATCTTCACGAAAGGTTTTACTTTAGGCGTTGACTTCCAAGGTGGTCGTACCTATACGGTAGCTTATGATAAACCTGTGGATTTGGAAGAAGTACGTAAAAATTTGGATGAGACTTTCCAGTCGACAACAGAGGTTAAAACTTTCGGTAATAGCAATCAAGTTCGTGTAACAACGACATATCATATCACCGAAACTTCCGATGATGCGGACCAGGAGGTATTGGGCAAACTAAACGAAGGATTATCTAAAATTTCGGGCAATAAGTATGAAATCTTATCGTCGCAGAAGGTGGGTCCTTCCATTGCTTCGGATATTAAAGGCAGAGCAACATGGTCTGGTGTTCTATCGATCATTATTATTGCGGCTTATATTTTAATCCGTTTCCATAAATGGCAATATTCTGTAGGTGCGGCTATAGCGACCTTACACGATGCTATTATCTTATTAGGTTTATTCTCTATCCTGGATGGTATTGTTCCATTCTCGTTGGATATTGACCAGCACTTTGTGGCAGCAATCCTGACGGTTATTGCTTACTCGGTAAATGATACTGTTGTTGTATTCGACCGTTTAAGAGAGTTCCTGAACAGGCCAAATGCACACAATGAAGATTTCTCCGGTACGGTAAACCATGCGATAAACTCGACATTAAGCCGTACAATTATTACTTCCTTAACGATTATTTTCGTATTGGCTGTATTATTTATCTTCGGTGGCGAGGTTATTCGTGGTTTCTCTTTCGCTATCTTAATTGGTATTGTTGTGGGTACCTACTCTTCCGTAGTATTAGCGGCAACAACGGTATACGACTTGGGTAGAGGGAAACACTTTACTACACCTAAAGAAGCTAAAGTTAAGGTGGTAACTCCTTAATAAGGAAAAATAAAATATTCCATTAAAAAGGCCTTCATACAAATATGAAGGCCTTTTTTTTAGGGTATGCGGGTCGTATTGCTTAAAAAGAGCTTCCTTTGTATTTTTAATGTAACAACTTTAAGAATTAAAAATTTCTAATCCCTATTCCCGACGATAAGGTGTACGCCCTTTCTATTTTTTTTATAGCTTTGTAGGAAACAGAACAAAAAGATGAGAAAAATGATGATACCGGTTTATTTTGTAGCAAGTGCAGTAATGAGCCTATCCAGCTGTAACAATGCACCGAAAAATGCTAACGCCAGCACCAATCAGGTGGAGACGGTAAACGGCGACCATGCTAACCACGACCATGCTGACCATGCAGGACACGACCACGGTACTGCTGCTGAAGGACAGCAGCCGGCTATGGATAATTTAGCACAGGGTGCTCCGGCACAGACCATCCCGGCTTTTAATTTTTACAAGGTTAAATCGGGTGTTTCGTTTACAAATGCAGATATCCCTAAAGGTAAAAAAACAGTTTTTATCCTGTTTGATCCAAATTGTTCACACTGTAGAGATGAAGCTTCTGCTTTAGGCAAAAACTACAACAAGATTAAAAATGTAAATCTTTATTTTGTTTCGATGAATGACCCGGCTTTAATGGCCTCTTTCTTAGAAACTTTTGGTAAAGAATTAGTGGGCAAACCTAATGTTGAGGTGTTGTACGACAGAAACCAGGAGTTTATACAAAAAATACATGTTCCTAAGCAATTTCCTGCAAACTATGTTTATGGTGCCGATAACAAACTGCAAACGTTTTGGGATGGCGATAAAAACATCAACGATATCGTAGCCGCATACACAAAGTAGGGAGCGATCCTCTCTACTTTTTTTCAATTTATAGTATTAAAGAAATGAATATTGCCATCAATGGATTTGGCCGAATTGGTAGACATACCTTAAGAAATCTGCTAACCCGACAATTGCCAAACCTTGAAATTATCGCTATTAATGACCTCAGCGACCCCGAGACTTTAGCGCACTTATTAAAGTACGATTCTGTACACGGCCCCTTTCCGGGGGAGGTTACTGCTGGCAAGGATTTTATCACCGTCCATGGTAAAGATATTGCCATTTACAAAGAGAAAAATCCTGCTCTGCTACCTTGGGAGGCCCTGAAAATTGATGTCGTTATCGAGTCTACAGGCTTTTTTACGAGCGGTGAGCAGGCGGGTTTACATTTAAAAGCCGGTGCTAAGCAGGTAATTATTTCAGCACCATCGCCTGATAAGGATATCCCTACAGTAGTATTAGGAATAAATGACGATACCTTTGATTGGAAAACACCTATTTTCTCGAACGCATCGTGTACAACAAACAATGTAGCGCCCTTAGTTAAAATCTTGGATGAAAATTGGCGTATTCAGGATGGCTATATTACCACGGTGCACTCCATGACGGGTGATCAGAATTTACATGATTCTCCACATAGAGACCTGCGCAGAGCGCGTGCCGCATCTTCGTCTATTATCCCGACTTCTACTGGAGCGGCAAAAGCCATTACCAATGTTTTTCCGCACCTTGCGCATAAGTTGGGTGGTGCCGGTATTCGTGTGCCCGTATTAAATGGTTCACTTACGGATTTTACCTGTACGCTGGCCGAAAAAACTACCGTAGCGGAGATTAACCGTAAATTTAAGGCGGCAGCAGAAGGACCGCTGAAAAATGTTTTGTTCTATACAGAGGATCCCATTGTCTCGGTTGATATTATCAATAACCCCTACTCCTGTGTGTTTGATGCACAGCTTACCTCTATTGTTGGCGGCTTGGTAAAGGTGGTAGGCTGGTATGATAACGAATATGGGTATTCCAACCGTTTGGTTGATATTTTACAGAAAATCAGCTAGAACGATTTTAATGATTGCTAATGCGAATGGTATACGATAAAGGTATACCATTACATTACATTTCTCCCTCTACACCTAGACCAAATAAAGCAAAATCATACTTTACAGGATCCCTGGGGTCTAATAGGCGTAAATTCTCCGTTAATTCTAGCGCTGTTTTCCAATTTACCTTTTCCAGGGTTATCAAATGCAGCTTCCGTGCCACGCGCTCTACATGTACATCGCATGGGCAGATCAGTTGGGCGGGTTTTATACCAGTCCAGATTCCAAAATCTACGCCCTTATCATCTTGCCGAACCATCCAGCGTAAGAACATATTAAGGCGTTTACAGGTTGATTTTTGCAGGGGCGAGCTTACATGCTTGCGCGTGCGAATGGGATAATCGGGCAACGAAAAGAAATAGTTTTTAAACGTATTCAATGCCGTTTCAATGGAAATTTCGGGATTCTGCTCCTGCCCTTGTATAAAAGCCTGCTCTAAAGAATTATAATGCTGATAATGTTGCTTAAAGAAGGCTATAAAATAAAGCAGATCGGTATCGTTAAAGGTGCGGTGCTTAAAGCCCAAAAGTTGCTTAAGATCAGCATCTTGATGCTGTACAACAAAATCATACGGACTTCCATCCATACGCTCAATAAGCTCCTTACACTTGTTGATAATAGTTTTACGTTGCCCCCATGCTAATATGGAGGCAAAGAATCCCATCACTTCGATATCTTGTTTTTTACTAAAAAGATGGGGGATAACAATAGGGTCGTTTTCTATAAAATCTGCTCTATTGTATAGCTCAACCTTTTGGTCTAAAAAATGCTGTAAGTTCAAAAAATAGAAATTAAAAATTAAAATGTAAAATGTAAATATATTCGCTTAAGCGTCCAAGGCCTCCTTAAGGTCTTGCAAGAGGTCTTCTACATCTTCAATGCCCACAGAAATACGTAGCAGGTTGTCTACGACACCCACTTTCTCACGCAGCTCCTTTGGAATAGAGCCATGTGTCATCGTCGCTGGATGATTAATCAAAGACTCCACCCCGCCTAAGGATTCGGCCAATGTAAACACCTTGAACCGGGATGCTATCCGAAAAGTTTCCTCCAGATCTGCATCCTTTAACACAATAGATAACATACCACCAAAACCACGCATTTGCGCCGCTGCAATAGCATGTCCAGGATGATCGGAAAATCCGGGCCAATAGATCTTTTCCACCCGAGGATGGGTCTTTAAAAATTTTGCTATAACAGCCGCATGCGCACAATGGGCTTGCATACGTAGGTGCAGTGTTTTTAGGCCACGGAGGGTAAGAAAAGCGTCCTGTGGTCCTGGAGTGCCGCCACATGCATTATAGTAAAAAAATAACCTCTTATAGTAGCTTTCATCGTTCATCACCAGTGCCCCCATTACCACATCGGAATGCCCATTAATATATTTTGTTGCGGAGTGCATAACAATATCAGCACCAAAATCCAGTGGGTTCTGCAAGTAGGGAGACGCAAAGGTATTGTCCACTACATAAAGTATATTGCTGCTGTTAGCCAATTTTCCTATCGCCGCGAGATCGGCTATTTTTAGAGTGGGGTTAGTTGGCGTTTCGATCCAAATTAGACGTGTTTTAGGTGTTATAGCATTTGTTATGGCTTGTATATCGGAACAGTCTACAAAGCGAAAGGTGATACCATAATCCGCATATACCTGCGTGAAAATACGATAGGAACCGCCATAAAGGTCGTCGCCTGTTACCACTTCATCGCCTGGTTTCAGCAAGCGCAAAACACAGTCTGTTGCAGCCATACCACTCGAAAATGCCAAGCCAAACTTCCCATTTTCCAATGCCGCCAAACAATCCTCCAGTGCCTTTCGTGTGGGGTTTGTGCCACGCGAATATTCATACCCTTTATGGTCTCCGGGGGAGGCTTGCTGATACGTGGAGGTTTGGTATATAGGTGTCATTACCGCTCCCGTTGTAGGGTCGGCCTGCTGACCGGCATGGATAGCCTTCGTTGCAAATTTATAAGTCATTTTTTACTTGTTTTTAATACATTAGCAGTAAACTTACTAAAAATTTAGCGGCGATGGATACCGGAAAGTATAGTTCAGGCGCTCCCTAATTTTATCGGAACGAACGATCTTCTGGGTTGTATATACAGGCTTAAAAGATTCGGGTAGCCTATAACCATAACGCTGTGCCGAGGCTTGGATTACGGCTGCCTTGGAGGGGTGCTCAGGGGCCACAATATTAAAGATTTCCTTGCTGCTCAGTTCCTCCGTCAGGCCTAAAATCAGCAAAGCAACCACATCGTCAAGGTGTACAAAATTAGCCGGTTGCTCCCCTGTTGTACAAACTTTATCTTCAAAATACTTAGCAAATATGCGGTTTTTGCCGAAAAGACCAGCCAACCGATAGACCAGCGTATTCGGTAAGGCCAGCATGCTATCCTCAGCGGTTTTTAAACGTAGGTTTAGCCCTTCAGTATGGGTTTCATCAAATACCAGATCAGCATCCGGATAGATACCAATAGAACTTAAAAAAATATGCCGCTTATAGTTTATGCCCCGCAATGTCGCCGATACATGGGCAAACCTTTCGGCTATCGCTGGTACGCTACTCTTGCTACTTGCCGGCACCGAGGTTACCATATAATCCACAGCAGCAGGTAGCGCAGCCCCAACAGCTGTATTGTCAAAGTCGACAACAATAGCCTGAATACCCATTTCCCTTAAACGCGCACATTTTTCGGCGCTAGTTACGGTGCAGTACACCTGATATCCTACCCTTAAAAGAGTCAATGCCAACTCCTCGCCTACCCAGCCACAGCCTAAAATTAAAATTTGTTTTCCCATACCCTATGCTATAAACCACAAAGGGAATAAAAGCTTACTTTTATCCCCTTTGCTAATTTTTTTAAAAAAAATGTAAACCTTAATAAGCCTTAGCAAATAAAACACGTTTCCCGATCGAAGGTTTGCCGGTGAAGATACAAACCCCTTCTTCTGCTTTAGCATCTAAAGGAATACAACGGATGGTTGCTTTTGTTTCTTCTTTAACACGCTTCTCGGTTTCTACCGTGCCATCCCAATGGCAAGCTATAAAGCCACCTTTGTTTTCTAAAACATCTTTAAACTCTTCGTATGAATTTACCTCAGTAATATGTGAATCTCGGAATTGTAGCGCTTTATGGAAGATGTTATCCTGAATTTCTACCAATAGGTTATCAATTAAAGTACCTAGTCCTTCTTGTTGCACCGTTTCTTTACTTTGGGTATCCCTACGTGCCAGCTCTACAGTACCATTCTGCATATCCCGCGCTCCGACCGCAACACGCAATGGCACGCCTTTCAACTCCCATTCAGCAAATTTAAAACCTGGACGCTGCGTATCTCTGTCATCGTACTTAACGCGAATATCTTTTGCTTTAAGCTCCTTATTTAAAGCATCCACAAAGGCATCTATATTGGCTTTCTCTTCTTCAGTTTTGAAAATCGGAACGATAACCACCTGAATAGGCGCCAGCTTCGGTGGTAATACCAAACCCTGGTCGTCGGAATGTGCCATAATTAAGGCGCCCATCAAACGTGTAGATACCCCCCATGATGTTGCCCATACATATTCCTGTTTACCTTCACGCGAGGTAAATTTAACATCAAATGCTTTTGCAAAATTTTGCCCCAAAAAGTGAGATGTTCCTGCCTGCAAAGCCTTTCCGTCTTGCATTAACGTTTCAATGGTTAAAGTGTCTAAAGCACCGGCAAAACGCTCGTTTTCGGTTTTATTACCCTTCACAACAGGTACGGCAAGTGTGCCTTCAGCAAATTCAGCATACACCTCTAGCATTTGTTTTGCTTCTGCAATAGCCTCTTCTTGTGTAGCATGTGCGGTATGTCCCTCCTGCCATAAAAACTCGGCTGTACGTAGAAATAAACGCGTACGCATTTCCCACCGTACCACATTTGCCCATTGGTTTACTAAAATTGGCAGATCGCGGTACGACTCTACCCAACCTTTATAGGTATTCCAGATAATGGTTTCAGAAGTAGGACGTACAATAAGTTCTTCTTCTAATTTAGCCTCCTCATCAACAATAATATTTCCGTTGCCATCATTTTTTAATCTATAGTGTGTTACAACCGCACATTCCGTTGCAAAACCTTCCACATGAGAAGCCTCTTTTGAAAAGAAAGATTTTGGGATAAATAAGGGGAAATACGCATTACTATGACCTGTTTCTTTGAATCGGGCATCCAATATAGCTTGCATACGTTCCCAAATAGCATAGCCATAGGGTTTGATAACCATACATCCACGCACCGCAGAATATTCTGCCAAATCTGCCTTGATTACCAAATCATTATACCACTGTGAATAATCTTCACTACGACTTGTTATTCCTTTACTCATTGAATTATTTATCTATTAATTGTAAAAAATCTGCTGTATTGCTATTTATTGTCTTTGGGATATAGACCCTAAAAAAATATGTTTATTTTTGAAAATAGGATTAAACCTTTACCAAAATTCGCGTCTAAGTTAAGAAAAAGAGGTAAGATATACTATACACTTTAGGGATAAAGATATTATGAAAACATATAACGTATTACTAGGTGGTTTAACATTAGCAGTCACAGCATTGGTAAGCTCATGTTCTACCGGAAGGCAGGTCACCTACCGCGACGATGTATACAATAACCGTCAGGCAAACAAGCAACGCGAAGTTTACCAGAGCCCGGATTATTACTATACGGATGGCCAAAACCAAAACCAAGATCAGTATGCTGATAATGGGTATTATGCCGATGAATATTCGGATCGGGATTACAACGATAGTCAATATGAAGATTTAGAATATGCTAACCGTATCAACCGTTTTTATTATGCCTCACCAGGTATGGGCTATTTTAACCCGTGGTTTGACCCTTGGTATGGCTATGGTGGTATGGGTATGGGCTTTGGCTGGTCCAACTGGGGCTGGGGTTCCAGATGGTCTATAGGCTTTGGCTACGGCTGGGGAGGCTATGGCTGGGGAGGCTATGGCTGGGGTAATCCGTACTATGGCATGGGCTGGGGTTATCCAGGCTACGGCTGGGGTGGATATGGTGGTTATTACGCCTACTATAACAGCTGGGGACACCCGTATTACGGTACTGGTTATTACAATAATGGTTACTATACGCGCCGTGCACCATCACGCTATGATGGCGATCGTTTCAATAGACGCGACAACAACTACTCGCGTAGAGATTTGACACCATCCTCCAGACGTGATAACGGAATAAGCCGCGATGCTAACGGACGGATTTTGACGGGACGTGAAGCCTCATCAAGACGCGCTACAGATAACGGTATTAGCACGGGAAGCCGTCGTGATGGGGTCATGGATCCTAACCGGGCTTCAATGGGTAGCTCCCGTAGAGGAACAACGGCCGACAACCGAGGTATGGAGTCTTCAAGAAGAGGTGACTATGGCAACCCCAACAACATGGGGTCATCACGTCGCTCAGGGGCAGACCAGGGTAATATTTATAACAGACCGACAACGACAGATCGCTCAAATTCTGCAGGTAGCAGTAGAAGATCATCGGACGGTGGTTTTAACCAGGGCAACACCAGAGGTTCGTCGGGCAACTATACGCCACCAGCACGTTCTAGCTCATCAATGGGTTCTTCTAGAGGATCATCTGGCGGTGGCTTCAGCGGCGGCGGCGGCGGCTCTTCTCGATCTTCAAGCAGTGGATCGTCTAGAAGATAATATATTACAAAATTAAGATAAAAATTTTTCCTCATGATTTAATCCAATTCCACAGTCTTCGTTGACTGTGGAATTATAACATAGCTTTAGATTTCATTTTATGCAATTAAAACACCTTGTTTTATCCTTATTTGTATCCAGTATATTTTGGGGCAAAGTACAAGCTCAATCGATTGATGATCCTTTAACTTTTTCGAAAGAAGATAATGGTGGTTCGGCTCGTATAAAGGGTTTGGGAAATGCGCAGACAGCACTGGGTGGAGATATATCGTCCATTAACGGTAACCCGGCAGGCTTAGGCTTCTTCAGCCAATCGGATGCTTCGATTACCACGAACTTTTTAAACAGCAGGTATAAAACCGATTTTTTGGGTAGCAAAAACACCAGCAAAAAAAATAATTTCGGCATCGATCAGGCCGGTGTGGTGTTTAACTTCCCAACAGCCAATCATTATTATGAAACGTCAGGATGGCAAAATTTTAATGTCGGAATTAGTTACAATAAAACGCAAAATTTTAACAACAGGCTAATTTACGAAGGCATTAATAATGCTACGTCTTACAGCTACTCCTTAATTGATATTATGGAGAATAACAGAAATGGTACCTTTGAAAAGGACTTTGCTGGCTCTAATTTGGTGGATGTAAATAAAGATGGTTTATATTATCCTTTAGCTATTGGCAACAAAGATAAGGGTCAATACAATGAAATTCTAAGCAGTGGCAATCGTTCGAAAACAACACTAGCATTTGGAGCCAACTATAATAATACACTTTATGTAGGGGGTAGTATTGGTTTTACATCGTTGCAATACGATAACAGCAGTAAATTTATAGAAAATGGTTGGATTAAAGGTAGGGATGCTATATTAGCTGAAAATCCGGACTCTCCGTTTGGCGACCCTAAAGACCCTAGAGCCAAATATGTAGGTAGCAGTTATGAGATGTTTGATGTAAAAAGACAGCAGGTGGATGGTTCTGGTATCGATGCAAAAATCGGTGTTATTTATAAACCTACTACAGATTGGAATATTGGGGTTACCATAAATACGCCTACCTGGTTAAATATCAAGGAAGACGAATTGAAGTATACGGATATTGATTATTACGAGGATGCTACATCGAATAAACATATCGGAAAATATGAATCTAAAAGTTACTACAAAGATGGCAACTATAGGGATTATAATTTAATTACGCCTTGGAAATTTAGCGCGGGTGTAACGAAGTTCTTTAGCCGTGGATTAGTTACAGTAGATGCGGATCTTGTTACCTACAATACCCTTAAATATACCAATTCGTTAAGTGGCGGTAGCTCTTCTGTGTATAGTGGAATTAATAAAACATTAAAAGATACCTATAAAACTGCTGCAAATTTCCGTATCGGTGGTGAGTATCTTTTTAGTAACCTGATTAGCGGCCGTGCCGGTTTTAATTATATCGGTAATCCATATAAAAATTCATCCGACAAAAACTATAGCGGAAGCCTAGGCCTTGGATTTAAATTAACGCAAAATATTTATGCAGACGTTGCTGTGCTGCATCAGATCAACTCGTATAAACAAGCGGCTTATTCTTTCGACGAAAATTATTGGAACGCAGGAAGCCCTGTTGCTGATATCAAACTTCAGCGTACAAGTGCTTTGCTGACTTTAGGTGCTAAATTTTAAGGCTTTTTTGCTGTAATTGCATGGTCTTAGGGCAAATACCATTGCTCCCTATAGTACATGCTTAATTTTAGCGGGTTTTTAGGTACCTACCTCCTATCCTAAAAAGGGCTTATGTTGTTAAAACTTCATAAGCCCTTTTTTGTGCGATATCGTATGTTTATAAAATTTAATGGAATCGATTCGCCGGAGGATAATTTTAATTTTCCTTTATATCAGATACCCTTATTTTCAGGCTCTCTATGTAGGTGGAGTTTTTAACTTAAGGATCTTATGAGGCCTTATCCGGACAGACTATGGTTTCAATACCTAAACTATCGAAGAGCTCTTGGAAGTGCACTGGTATAGCATCCGAAATTATAATATCAATTTTCGAAAAATCGCTGATCTTACCAAAGCTTTTCCGTCCGAATTTACTGAAATCTGCCAAAACAATGACCTGCTGTGCTACCTCGATCATCTTCTGATTTAAAACCGCTTCTTGTGCATTTGTCGTAGAAATCCCAAATTCCAGATCTATACCATCGACACCTAAAAAGAGTTTGGAACAGAATACCTGATCTAAAATATGCGTGGCATATGGTCCAATAACCGATGAGGAGGTCTTCCGTACAGAACCACCCAGTTGAATGACATCGATATTGGTATGTTTCAGAAGCTCCAGCGTAACATTTAAAGCCGAGGTAACTACCGTTAAATTTCCCTTAGGCACAATATTACGGGCCAAAAACTGGGTTGTGGTGCCAGAACCAATAATAATAGAATCGTTGTTCAACACTAAGTCAGCTGCTACTTTTGCAATTTTTTCTTTCTCCACTCCATGGATTTTCTCTTTTTCTACAACAGGCCTATCCGCCTGATAAGGGTTGCTCCGCGTTGCGCCACCATGGGTTCTAAAAACTAATCCGCTATCTTCCAAAAACTGTAAGTCCTTTCGTATGGTTACGGATGAGACGTTTAATTCATCGCAGAGCGCTAACACCGACACATGGCCCTTTTCATTTACTTCTTTTAATATATACTGATGACGTTCTACATTATTCATAATTCTAATATAATCAACTTATTTAGCTCCATTTTAAAATTTCGCATTATTTTTGAAAATATTTCGTTTTATTTCGTTTTTTGATTAATTTAGTTTCAATAAAAAATAAAACAAAATGAAATTCACTAGAAACGAAGCTTTTTTAAGCATCCAAAAATCTTCCGAATGGGACATTACCATTATCGGTGGCGGCGCTACAGGTTTAGGTATAGCGGTTGATGCTGCATCTAGAGGATATAAAACGTTAGTATTGGAGCGTTATGATTTTGCCAAAGGCACTTCCAGCAAAAGTACGAAGTTGGTACATGGTGGTGTACGGTATTTGGCTAATGGTGATGTTAAACTTGTTTTTGCGGCTTTAAAGGAAAGGGGATTAATCTTTCAGAATGCTCCGCATGTATCCTTTGTACAGAGTTTTGTTATCCCTTCATATTCCCTATTCAATAAGCTCAAATTTCTTATCGGTTTAAAATTATACGATTGGATGGCCGGAAAATTACGCATCGGTAAATCTAAAACGCTTTCAGCGAAGGAGGTGGTAGAAAAACTTCCTAAAGTTAAAACGAAAGGTTTAAAAGGTGGCATCATCTATTACGATGGCCAATTTGACGACGCCCGCTTAGCCATAAACCTAGCCCAAACAGCTAGTGAACATGGGGCTACGGTTCTTAACTATAGCGAAGTAAATAGCATTCTTAAAGACGAAAACGGCAAGGTAAATGGTTTAACATTCTTGGATAAGGAGCGTGGAGAAACTTTTACTATAAAAACAAAATCTATCATTAATGCGACCGGAATTTTTGTGGATGATATCCTGAAACTGGACACCGCAACTCATAAAAACCTGGTAAGACCTAGCCAGGGTGCTCATATCGTTGTAGACAAGAAATTTTTGGGACTTAACGATGCACTGATGATTCCAGAAACTAGCGATGGTAGGGTGCTATTTGGTGTGCCTTGGCACGATAAGGTATTATTGGGCACCACTGATACGCCATTGGATGCGCACCAGATTGAGCCTCGCCCTTTGGAAGAGGAGATAGATTTTATTCTAAAAACAGCACAGCAGTATCTTTCGGATGCGCCCACCAAAGCGGATGTAAGAAGTGTCTTCGCAGGTTTAAGACCTTTAGCTGCGCCAACAAAAGGCGATGGCAATAGCACGAAGGAGATATCTCGGGATCATAAACTTTTAAAAAACGAATCGAACCTGATTACGATTACTGGAGGGAAATGGACTACCTACCGAAAAATGGCAGAGGAAACGGTAGATCTTGCCATACGGACAGCGAACTTAAATCCAGTGCCTTGCAAAACGCAGCATTTACGCATTCACGGTTTTTCGACGGATAAAAGAAAAGGGCATTGGCAGGTATATGGTTCCGATGCGGAGAAGATTATGCAGTTAACGCAAGAAAATCCTATCCTAGGCACCAAAATACATGAGAACTACGATTTTATTCTGGCCGAAGTGGTCTGGGCCTGCACCCATGAAATGGTTGTAAACCTGGAGGATTTTATGGCCCGAAGAATTCGCTTTTTGTTGTTGGATGCTAAAGCTTCATTAGATGCGGCACCAACCGTTGCCAAACTGATGGCTGAGGTCCTTCAGCAGGACGATAGCTGGGTACAAAAGCAATTAAAAGACTATACCGATTTGGTAAAGAATTATACCTTATAAACTTACAATAATAAACCAATATAAATATGAAAAGAGAGATCATACTAGCTTTGGATCAAGGTACGACAAGCTCTAGGGCAATTTTGTTTGATAAAAGCGGGGAAATTATTCAGATAGCTCAGAAGGAATTTACACAGATATTTCCCCAATCGGGGTGGGTCGAACATGACCCGCAAGAAATATGGTCTTCGCAATTGGCCGTAATGGCTGAGGTGATTGCGAAAACAAAAATTAATCAAGAGGATATCAAAGCTATTGGTATTACAAACCAACGGGAAACAACTGTTGTCTGGAACAAACGAACGGGCAAACCTATACATAATGCTATCGTCTGGCAGGATCGCCGTACGGCAGCGTACTGCAAAAAAATTGCCGATAAGGGATTGGATAAGGTGATACAGGAGAAAACGGGTTTATTAATCGATGCTTACTTTTCGGCTTCAAAGATTAATTGGATACTGAACCATGTTAAAGAGGCTAGAGACTTAGCCGAACGCAATGAGCTTGCGTTTGGAACCGTAGACTCTTGGCTAGTATATAACTTGACTAACGGGGAAAAACATGTCACCGATGTATCTAATGCATCGCGGACCTTATTGCTAAATATACATACCTTGGAATGGGATCCTGAGCTATTGGAGATTTTCGATATTCCCGAATCTATGCTGCCGAAAGTTTGTAGTAGCGCTGAGGTGTATGGCCATACTTCCACAGATATTGGAAAGGTACGGATTCCTATTGCTGGTATTGCTGGTGATCAGCAAGCGGCATTATTCGGACAGCTGTGCAGCAAAAAAGGAATGGTTAAAAACACCTACGGTACGGGATGTTTTCTGCTGATGAACATCGGTAAAAAACCCGTTATATCCAATAACAAATTGCTAACGACGGTTGCGTGGAAAATTGGTAAGGAGGTAAACTATGCCCTTGAAGGCAGTATCTTTATCGCAGGTGCGGTGGTACAATGGCTACGTGATGAATTGGAAATCATAAAAAATTCTGCCGAAGTAGAACAGCTTGCCTTATCTGTGCCAGACAGCAATGGGGTTTATATTGTGCCGGCCTTTTCGGGCTTGGGGGCACCGCATTGGGATGCCGACGCCAGAGGTACTATTTATGGGCTGTCGCGTGGTGCCAACCGTGCTCATATTGCGCGTGCCGCGCTGGAGAGTATTGCCTACCAGGCGTATGACATACTTAAGGCTATGGAAAATGATGCCGGTGCCAAAATCAAGGAGCTCCGGGTCGACGGCGGGGTTACGAAAAACAATTTTTTAATGCAATTTCAGGCTGATATCCTTCGAACCAATGTTATCCGACCGGAAATTACCGAAACTACGGCTATGGGGGCTGCATTTCTTGCAGGACTTGCGGTGGGTTTATGGAAAGATATCGCCGAACTTCAGAGCCTCTGGAAAGAGAACAGGAACTTTACGCCTTCCAACAAAAAATTCGACGTTGAATTAAAAGAATGGCACCGTGCTATAGAAAGCACCAAGTATTGGTCCAAACATTCGTAAAATATTATTAAACCAACAATAACTAAATTATGACAGCATTTGTAGCAGAATTTATAGGCACAGGTACAATGATACTCTTAGGGGGAGGGGTTGTTGCAAACGTCGTACTTGTAGGTACTAAGGGCCATAACTCTGGATGGATAGTGATAACTGCAGCATGGGCCTTTGCCGTATTTGTGGCCGTTACTATCGCTGGTCCTTACAGTGGTGCGCACTTGAATTGCGCCGTAACCTTAGCGAATTTTATTTTAGGAAGAATGGACTTAGCTACTTCCCTATCGTATATGACGGCCCAGTTATTGGGTGCTATGTCGGGGGCATTTCTGGTTTGGCTCGTGTACAAAGACCATTTTGCGAAAACCAATGACCCTGCAACAAAAGAAGCCGTGTTTTGTACGGCTCCAGCAATATGGAATATCCCGGTAAACCTCTTCAGTGAGGTGTTGGGTACTTTTGTTCTGGTATTTACCATATTACATTTTAGGGATGCGGCGCTAAATGATTTGACTCCCATCGGCTTAGGATCCATAGGCGCGCTGCCTGTAACCTTACTGGTTTGGGCAATCGGACTCTCACTGGGTGGAACAACAGGTTATGCTATTAATCCGGCACGCGATTTAGGACCTCGGATTATGCATGCGCTACTACCCATACGCAATAAGGCACCTTTTAATAGCGCTTATGCATGGGTGCCGGTATTTGGCCCTTTTTTAGGCGCCAGCCTTGCCGCTTTGGCTTATATGTTGATCTAACAACAGAAAAATATATTAATTTACACATACACCAGTACCCCAATCAAGGCTTTATTTTAATAATAAAGCCTTTTTTATGCTTTAACCGCAAACTTTCTGCTTGCTGAGCTTGCATAAAAATGCAAAAGATGCCTACTGATGTATTTTAATTTCTTTCTAAATCAAAATTTAACAGTTAGTTAATACTAAAACAACAACTTTGCTGGTAATCAAATTACGAATCAAATGTTAACTAAAGTTCAAGCTAAAGCTAAACCATGTAGAATGGGGAATAAAATCTTATGGATTGCTTTAACGGCTTCTTTTTATACCGGTACTTATGCGGTAGCCAGCGATTCCTACGCTATGGAAAAGAAACTTAACCAGGAGAAGGTCAAGATTACGGGGAAGATTGTCGATCAAAAAACAAATACCATCTTAACCGGGGTAACTATTCGTGCGAACGGCCAAACGATAGTTACCAACAAATTAGACGGCACTTTTGCTATCGAAGTTACGGCCGGAACAGCGCTTTCTTTTTATTTACTCGGTTACGAGTTACAAACAAGGTCTTTCACCAGCAGTGCAACTAATATTACGATAGCACTTAGCGTTACCGAAGCTAATATTGATGAGGTCGTCGTGACGGCATTGGGTATTAAACGAGATCAGAAGGCATTGGGTTATGCAGCAACGTCTGTTTCCGGCGATGAACTCACTAAAGCAATTTCTAATAATTGGTCGGATGCGCTAACTGGAAAAGTTGCCGGTCTTCATATTAACAAAACTGGCGCAGGACCGCTAGGCTCTAACCAGATAATTTTACGGGGGGAAACTTCGTTGGATGGTAATAATGAGGCACTGATTGTTATCGATGGTATCGTGATGGGGGCGGGAACGAAAATGACAGGCAACAACAACGGAAATTACCTGGATGCGGATTCTCCAGTGGATTTTGGCTCTTCCTTATCGGATTTGAACCCCGATGATATCGAATCTATAACGGTGCTGAAAGGCCCTTCTGCTGCCGCACTTTACGGCTATAGGGGCTCCCGGGGCGCGGTAATTATAACAACTAAAAATGGTAAAGGTAATAACGGTAGGGTTAAGGTTTCTTTAAATTCGAATACGGCAATAGGTACCATTAACCGCTGGCCTGATTACCAATATGAGTATGGGCAGGGTGATGCGGGGCAAGATTTATACTATTCTTACGGCCAAACTGAAGATGGCCCGAGTACGTTTAGTACTTCTTCGGCCTGGGGCCCTAAGTTTAATGGCCAGTTGTTTTACCAGTATGATCCGGAATTTTATAGGCTGCCATCCACCGAACGTAGCCTATGGCGCCCTTATAAAAACAATAGAAAAGATCTTTTTAAAACGGAGGTCACCGCAACAAACAGTATTAGCCTTTCTGCAGCGAATGACAAAACATCGGCACGCTTTTCGTATACCAACGTATATAATTCCTGGATCATCCCGAATATGGGGTACAAACGCCATTCCTTATCTGCGCAGTTGGTAAACCAGATGAACGATAAATTTTCGGTTTCTACAAAAATTAACTTCAATAACCGGGGTTCAGATAATTTGCCCAGTACAGGATACAACAACCAAACGTATATGTATTTTATCCGCGGCCTTACGCCTAATATGGATGCCGCCTGGTTTGCCGAAAACTGGAGACCAAACAAATATGGTATTGAGCAAACTACGCCTTTCTCCAATTTATTAGATAACCCGAAAACCATGTCTTATGATATGTTGAACTCCCAACGCAAAAACCACCTTATAGGAAACTTACAGGCGGATTATAAGTTCAATACGGAATTAAGCTTAATGGTTCGTGCCGGCATTGATTTTAGCTTCGATAAACGTAAACAATCTAAACCTTTTGATACCTATAAATATAATAATGGGTATTACCGCGAACAGGGAATTTATAGTGAGGAGTTTTCTACGGACTTTTTGTTAACCTATGCCAATACCCGACATGCGAACCATAAGTTTGGTGGAAATTTGGGTGGGGCTGTTATCCAAAACAAATACAATAAGGATGATGCGTTTACCAACCGCTTAATCTTTCCGAATCAGTATACATTTGCAAATGCTGCCGAAGCCATCCAATACCTACCCTACCACTCCGAATATGCGGTACATAGTCTGTATGGTTTAGCCAACTACAGTTACCACGATTATATTTTCGTAGATGGTACCGTACGTGTCGACTGGAGTAGCACATTGGCATCGCCCATAAAAAATCAGGTAACGCCATTTTACTACCCGTCTCTAAATACGAGTTTTATTGTTTCTGAATTACTGCACCTTCCTGAGGTCATCAGCTTCTGGAAATTGAGGGGTACTATTGCGGCTGTAGGTGGTGGCGGTAAAACCCCTTATCGCAATAGTTATACCTACCCGCGGGTTAATGGGCACCCTGGCGGTTCCACAAACCCTACGGCCATACCAGATTTAAACCTCAAACCAGAGAGTACGGTGTCTTATGAGCTGGGAACGGATATACGCTTGTTTAAAAACCGGGCAAAAATTGATGTTACCGTCTATAAAAATGCGGCTTACAACCAGATTCTGGAAACTCCAATAGATCCTTCAAGTGGTTACAGCACACAGATTATAAACGCCGGAAAGGTGTCTAACAGGGGCTTGGAGATTGAAATTAATGGCGATATCCTTAAAAATAAAGATCGCTTTAGCTGGAATTTGTTCGGAAACTTTACGGCGTTTGATACCCGAATTGAGGAACTACCGAACTTAGTGGATAAATTAGTGTTATCGAATGTTTTTGGAAGCCGCGGAACTGTAGAGGCGCGTGTTGGTGGCCGCTTTGGCGACCTGTATGGCATTGGCTATAAAAGAAGTCCTCAGGGGGATATTGTCTACAAAAATGGGGTTCCCGAACTTTCCGAAGATCTTATTTATATCGGAAATGCTAACCCGACCAAAAAATTTGGTATTGGCTCCCAGTTTAATTATAAAAATTTCGGCTTTAGCTTTTTGTTTGATGGCCAGTTTGGTGGCGTAGGTTATTCCTTAACTCATGCGGTTTTAATGGAGGAAGGAAAACTTAAAAAAACCCTTCCTGGGCGTTACAACGGTATTATTGGAAATGGGGTGGTTTTAAATGACGATGGTTCGTACAGCAAAAATACGACAGTAGCCACCGCTGCTAATTACTACCGCGCACATTTCACGCGTGATAACCTCGAATCGAACACCTTCTCGACCGACTTTATAAAATTTAGAGAAGCAAGGATAGATTATACCCTCCCTCCATCGGTATTAAGACGTTTAAAACTGGAGAAAGTAACCCTCGGGGTTTATGGGCGTGACTTATTGGTGTTTAGCAAATGGCCATCTTTTGATCCAGAATTTGCTTCTCTAAATGGTAGTGGAATTGAAAAGGGCGCCGAGGTAGCGCAGTTTCCATCTACACGAAATTTCGGTATTAACTTATCTATAGGCTTTTAATCGCAGATACCATGACATCTAAAATAAAACTATCCTTTGCCACTGTTGCTGTAGTATTACTGGCAGTTTCTTTTACGCGTTGTACTAAGGACTTCGTAAAGATGAATACGAATCCAAACGAAAGTGCCGCGGCAGCGCCACAGAGTTTAATAGGCCCGACGTTGAATACTATCATAAACACTAATATTAATCGAAACTTACGTATAAACAATGAATTTATGCAGGTATCGGTAACGTATTTGGATTCGCGCGAGTTTCACCGCTATGAGGTTAGACCTTCGGAGTCTGAAGCGACCTGGAAATCTTGGTACCTCGCCCTAAGCAATATTAAAGATATGTATGATAAAGCCGGGGAAGCACAGCAAAAGGGCTATAGAACCTATCAAGGCATTTCTTTAATTTTGGAGACCTGGGTTTACGCATTATTAACCGATATGTATGGCGATATTCCCTACTACGAAAGTAACAAAGGCCATAGCCAGTTAAATACAACTCCAGCTTTCGAAAAACAGCAGGATATTTACCGAGACTTGTTTTTAAAACTTGAAACCGCCAATCTCTTATTAAAAGAGGGCGCAACGGTAGAGGCAAATATTGCGCAATATGATCCTATTTTCGCTACCGCACCGGAGAAATGGCGTAAATTTGGCAATACCTTATACTTACGTTTACTGCTACGTGTAGCGCATAAACCTGAGACGAATGCGCTTGCAAAAATTAAAGAGATCATAGAATCTAATCCTGCCGAATATCCTGTGATGAATAGCAACGAAGATTCGGCAATTTTATATTTCAGCGATCAGCTGCCCTATATAAATCCGTATCAAAATGCTCGCGATATTGATTTTAATGGCGACAAAGGTTATGCGGAATTTTTTATTAACAATTTACTGGAACTTCAAGACCCGCGGTTGCCAATTTGGTCTACCGAAGCAAGTTTAGGCGTTTACGGCGGCATACAGTCGGCATACCCGAAAGGATCGACACCCGATAAGCAGTCGACATTGAAACTTACTTTAAAGGGTAAGGCTCTTATGGGCAATATCATGAATTATGGCGAGCTCCAGTTTATAATGGCTGAAATGGCACTGCGGGGATACATCAATCAAGATCCAGAGCTGTACTATAAAAAAGGTGTTGAAGCGTCCATGTCGCTGTGGAATGCTGCGCTGCCTGCAGCGTATTTTAACAACCCTAAGGTTGGTTTCCTGGATAGTGATAGTACCTTAGAACGCTTGAAAAAGGTGCATCTACAGAAATATTTTGCATTAATGTTTACCGATTTTCAGCAATGGTTTGAGTACCGCAGAACGCAGCTGCTGGATTTATACCGTGGCCCTGGTCTTATGAACAATGGCCAGATGCCAGTACGTTTAAATTATCCCTTAATTGTTCAATCCTTAAACAATAAACACTATAAGGAAGCGGTAGCGCGACTGGGAGGCGATGGTATAAACAACAAAATGTGGTGGCAGCAGGGAACAAACTAATCTTTTTGAATATATATCATATCCATATGAAAATGAATACCTTTTTTAAATATATCCTCCTTTCGGGTATGGCTTTAATGGCCGCTGCTTGTATCAAAGAAGACCGCAACTATGCGATTGGTGAAAATAACCCGGAAACATCCATTTATGTATTGCGTAACCTCCAGGTAGAAAAGGAACGCCAACTTGATAAAGATGTGCTCTCGGATGCGAAGTATATCCATGCCGTGGTGGTTTCAAACCCTTCAGCCCATAACTTCCCAGCAAAAACTATAGCCATACAAAATACATGGCGCAATAAGACAAGGGGCTTATTAATGCAGCTCGAAAATGTGGAGGCCTATACTTTTGGCGACTCTATTCATGTACCGCTGGAGGGGGCAAAACTTGTGAAAACAGAAAATGGCCTTTGCCTGACTGCTGTAAATGAGGGTAATATTAAGGTGCTGAGTAGAGCAAATACCGTTGGCTCGCAGGCGGTCTCTATCTACAATCTATTGACTAAATTTTCGGAGTACGAATCTACGTATGTCGATGTTACAGCAGACTTGGAACATGAACCGGCGCCGGGAACAGCCTTAAAGGGTGCAAAAATTTTAATCGATGCCGAGCAGAATAAGGTTAACCTTTTTACGCATAGCGAAGCGACTTTTGCGGAGCAATCGGTAGCGCCAAGTGCTACATTTAAAGCAGTTGCCTACAAAAAAGATGCGGAGGTGCAATTACGCCTGCAGTCGTATGCGGATATGGCCTACCCAAGTGGAAGAATTTATGCTGGATGGCCCGAAACTTTTGAGAGCCCATATCAGGAGAAAACAAGCTACGCCTTAAAGGTGGTTAACTTCCCTACTGGCCCTTGGAGTTTAGATCAAAGCTTACAAGGAAATACGGCCGGCAGGGACCGTATTGTTTCTGGAAAACAGGCGATACGCTTCCAACAGAATCTTTCCGTATCGGCGTATTTACAGATGAATTTTGACCTCCCGGAGGGGGCTTCTAAGGTTACGTTATGGTATGGTGCCTATTATACGGACCGCTCCTCTTCCTTTGATTTAGAATACTCCCAAGATATGGGGCTTAGCTGGACAAAAATTGGTGGTACCGTTACGGATGCTCCGCCAACGTCGACAAACCCGCAGGCTAAACAGGCTATCTTTCTCATGAACATCCACGGACCTGTACGTTTCCGTATTAATAAGTTGGGACTAGGAACAAGTAACAACAGTATCAATAACGGCAGGTTGGGTATGGATGATATTGCCATTTACAAAAGCTTTTAAGGGCTTGCTAGTTGTTTTACCTCCTACACATTATGTTTTAAAATTATGAAGTATATAAAAATCAGAATGGGGATAACGGCGGCTTTAATTGCAGCCCATATCGCGCTGCTTCACAGCTGCAAGGATCAGATTATTGCCGCCACAAATGCGGTAAATATATCGACTATCGGCCTTACTTATGTGACTGTTCCACAGGTATATGATATCAGCGTAAACCAAGAATTAAGAATTGCAGGTAAGGGTTTCTTGCCTACAGATATTATTTCAATGGTGCCGACAAATAATGCGGCCAAGGCTAAGGAGTGCCGGATAAAGGCGGTAGACCAAGACGGTATACTGCTCTTTCAGCCGGAGGAGCTTGCAGACGGAAGATACGAGCTTTATGTTAAGCGTAATACGCTAACTGAATTGCTGGGTAGAACCTATATCAATAGGGTATTTAATAGTGCTATTCCGGATTTGGAAAATATGACCGTGAAGGGTACGGTATACAGCCAAAATAAAGGCCTGGCCAACGTGCAGGTCTCCGACGGTGAGCTGGTTACCACGACCGACATTAATGGGGTATACTACCTCCCCTCCAAAAAGAAAAATGGATATGTGTTTATCACTGTTCCAGCAAATTATGAAGTTGCTACCGTAAATACGTTTCCTCAATTTTACAAGAATTTATTAAGCATCAGCGCTCAGGCGGAGGTTCGCGACTTCGAACTTTTCCCTGTAAACAATGAGCATCATGCCATAGCATTTTTAGCCGATATACATTTGGCCAATAGAAACGATGATTTAACGCAGTTTCAAAATGGCTTTGTGAACGACCTGAAAGAAACTGTTGCTGACATCCGCAGCCAAAATAAAAAATTCTATGCTTTTACTTTAGGCGACCAATCCTGGGATGCATATTGGTATGAAAATAAATTTGGCTTAAAGGAGTACCTTAACCAGGTTAAGGATTTTGATTTTCCGATTTTCAATACCATAGGTAATCACGATAATGACCCCTACTTTGCTAACGACTGGCTGGCAGAATCTTCGTATAGAACGATTTTAGGCCCTACTTATTATTCGGTTAATATCGGTAAAGTACATTACATCGTGCTCGATAATATGATTTACCAGAACTTTGGCGGCAGTATGGGTATTTTGGGGGATAGATCGTTTAAAAATGAAATTACACTTCAGCAAATGGAATGGCTGAAGAAGGATTTAGCATTGGTAAAGGATAAAACAACACCTATTGTGGTTGCCATGCATGTGCCTTTACATACGAACCCCAACTTAAATAGTTATGGCTACAACCTGGAAAATGAAACTGCTTTCTTAGCTGCTTTACAGGAGTTTGCTAACGTGAAGATTCTAAGCGGACATACGCATATTAATTACCGTGTTGAAGCTAACAGGGGTAAGCTCTCGGAGCATACTATAGCCGCCGTTAGTGCTACATGGTGGTGGACCGGAAGAACGGGCTATGCGGGGAATCATATCTGTAAGGATGGTAGTCCTGGTGGTTATAGTATTTGGCATATGGATGGAGCAGCGCAGCAATGGTATTACAAGAGTATAGGTTACCCTAAAAATTACCAGTTCAGAGCTTACGACTTGAATACGGTGCAGATTACCGCGACGACTCATACCCCTAATGCTAACGCTGATTTTAAAGCTAAAGTAGCCTCCTATGCCGGAGAGTATGCTGCCAAAAGAACGAGCAATGAAGTGTTGCTAAATATTTGGGGGTACCAACAAAACTGGAAGATATCGGTTCAGGAAGAGGGCGCTGAATTGGTTGTACAGCAGGTACACAAAAAAGATCCCCTGCATATTATTTCGTATGCCACACAGCGCTTAAATGTTAATGCAGACCCCACCTCTACCTTTGTCGGGGGCAACACCTCGCACCTTTTCTTAACAAAAGCATCTAAGGAGAATTCTACATTACTTATTACTGTGGAGGATTCATTCGGTAATGTGTTCACGGAAAAAATGATCCGTCCAAAACCTTTTACATACACCATGCGGTAGTTTTTTCGCGGGCCTTATGAAATTAGGGGGGTATCTTTTCTAGGTACCCCTTTTTTTAAGGATATCCTCCAAAAATAGTCTTCAGCCTTGCATAGATCCATTATCCCAGGGTTATCCTGTTTACTTTTCTCGCTGTAATAGGGTAAACATGGATTAAAAAAATTAAAATACTCTACTAATAATGAGTAAATTTGGAGCAGATTTATTATCTACAGTTTAAGTATGAAAAAATTAATTTACGGATCATTTGCGGTGCTTTTAGCGCTAAACGCATGCAAAACTCAACGCACAGGCATGACGCAAAATTCAAATTTTCCAAAATTTTCACAGGAAGGACACCGCGGTGCGCGGGGGCTTTATCCGGAAAACTCTATTGCGGCAATGAAAGCAGCGATAGATCTCCCTAACGTTACTACACTGGAAATGGATTGCCATATTACCAAGGATAAAAAGGTTGTTGTATACCACGATGACTTTTTGAACCCCAAGTTTGTAACCTATGCCAATGGTAAGGAATTAAAAGGTAAAGATAATAAGGGTATTATTTACGGTTATACTTCAAAGGATTTAACAGCCTTCGATATTGGTTTAAAAGGGAATGTAGATTTTCCAAAACAAAAAACCCTATCGGCGAAAATTCCCTTATTAGCAGATCTTATTGACGAGGCTGAGGCTTATGCAAAATTAAAACGCAAAACTCCTGTGTTTTATAATATCGAAACCAAGAGCCAGGTGGATAAGGATCATAAATGGCACCCGGGGCCACAGGAATTTTCAGATCTTGTATTACAGGTTGTAATCGAAAAGGGCATCGCTGCGCGTACCGTAATCCAATCGTTTGATAAAAGAACCATACAATACATCAATAAAACTTATCCGCAGATAAAGACCGCTTACCTGATTGAGGGGTCGACAAAAAAAACGGTGAATGAGCTTATCGACGATTTAGGCTTTACACCCTTTATTATTAGTCCGCATTACAAACTGGTAAACAAAGATTTTGTCGATAGTGCGCATAAATTAGGGGTTAAGGTTATTCCGTGGACGGTAAACACTTCCGAAGAAATTGCTGCCTTAAAAGCACTTAAAATTGATGGTATTATCTCCGATTATCCGAATCTATTTTAACAGCTTCAAGGCTTCAGGGCTTAATAGCGTAGTCCTGTCGCCGTAATACTTACGTATACATCTATTCATATATAAAAAAATAAGGTGTCCCTATTATAGGAGGTACACCTTATTTTTTTATAGGTTACGCTTGATTATCTTGTATAACCCGCATACTGGATACCGGAAATACCACATTCTGCCCCTCAAATACCTGTTGTAACTTCTCGGCAACCTCCCATTTTGCAGCCCAGAATACATCCTTCGGGGCCCAGGCACGAATGACAACCTCGATGCCGTTGTCCTTCAGGTCCCCAACAACTACGGTGGGCTTCGGTGTTTCTAAAATCCGGGAATCGGCTTTTATAACGTCCATTATCGCTTCTCTAGCCGTTTTTATATTTACCTCGTAGGCCATTAATACCGTGAACTCCATCCGACGCGATATTACCTTACTAAAATTGCGAATGACCGAGTTGGCCAGCGTACCATTGGGACTAAATACCCGTATACCATTGTCGTCGGTCAATGTGGTATACAACAAATCGATCTTTTCAACGGTACCGCTCGAGCCGTTTGCACTCGAAATACTATCGCCTACTTCAAAGGGCCTAAACATCAAAATTAAGACACCACCGGCAAAATTTGAAAGACTCCCTTGCAGGGCCATACCTACGGCCAAACCAAAAGCAGACAATGCCGCAATAAATGAGGTCGTCTGTATACCCATTGTGCTGGCTACCGTTAAAAATAACAACACATACAGGGCAATTTTTGTTAAACTGTAGACAAATGTGCGAATAGATTTGTCTACATTACGCTTCTCAAAACGTTTCGTCATCAGGTTCAGCAAGAAACGAATTGCATAAGAGCCCACAATTAAAATAACAAAACCACTGATAATAGCGGGAATTGATACGATAATCGTCTCTATTAATTTTTCAATACTCCCTTCCAGTTTTCTCATCGTATAACTTTTACAATCTTAATACTTTAAATGAAGAACAAATTTATTGAATTACAGTTTATCTTTTTCCTAAAATTTTACGTGAAACACGAAATTTTAAAACTATGATTCTTCACGTACCTTTTTTTAAATATCTTTAAAACATGATATACTTCGACAATAATGCCAGCACCATGTTAGATCCGCAGGTTTTGCAGCGCATGCTGCCATTTTTCATGGACGACTATGCTAATGCGTCGAGTATTCATCATAAAATGGGACGAAAAGCCAACGAGGCTCTTCAGCAAGCGCGCCAAACTATTGCCGATTATTTACATGCGCAGAGCAAAGAGATTTTCTTTACCTCGGGAGCAACAGAAACCATCAATATGGTTCTGCGTGGGCTGTTTGACCGTTATCGTATCAAAGGTAGTCATATCGTTACCTGTAAAACCGAGCATAAAGCGGTATTATCAACCTGCGCTGCCTTGGAAAAAAAGGGGGCCCAGGTAACGTATCTACCGCTGGATGGTAACGGAAACATAGATCTGCAGCTACTCGAAGATAGCATCCGCCCAGACACTATTGTGGTGTCGCTGATGGCGGTAAACAATGAAACAGGGCTTATACATCCGATAGAAGAAGTGGCAAGGATATGCAAGAAAAAAGAGGTTTTATTTTTCTGCGATGCCACACAGGCTATTGGCAAAATGGAAATCGACTTTGTTGCTGCGGGAGTGGATATTTTATGCTTTAGCGCCCATAAATTTCATGGCCCCAAAGGTGCTGGTGTTTTGTATGTAAAACGGAAAAGTAAACCTATCCAGCTGGAGGCTTTATTAACCGGTGGTAATCAAGAAGACAGCTTGCGTGCTGGCACGTATAATGTGCCTGCCATTGTGGGGATGGCTGAAGCCATAAAACAACTGGATGTAAAACATATACAGCACCTAAAAAACTTACAGCTGCAGTTCGAGAAGCGTCTGCTAAACGAAATTGAGGACATTTATATCCATGCAGCGACAGCGCATCGGGTGCTGAACACGAGTAATGTGTGCTTTAAACATGTGAAAGGAACGGAGCTCATGACGAAAATACCGCAGCTAGCGGTTGCCGCTGGTTCGGCCTGTGTTTCTGGGGATAGAGACCCTTCGCATGTTTTAAAAGCTATGGGGGTATCCGATGCGGATGCTTTTTCATCCCTACGTTTTAGCTTTTCACGTTTTAATACCTTGACCGAAATAGATACCGCTGTAGGCCTTCTGAAAGCTGCTGTCGACGATATACGGCGTAAATCGCCGGTCTGGTTGCTGTATAAGGCGGGTATGTTGTAATATTTTGACAGTAATCAAACGTTTATACATTGCTATTGGGAAATATTTTACGAAATTTGTAAGAATTAAATTCTACAAGTATGGTAACGGTTACTGATAAAGCAAAAGAACGCATTCTTCAAATTATTGAAGGTGAAAATTACGACGAGAATTATTTTGTACGTGTTGCCGTAACTAGCGGTGGATGTTCAGGCCTCTCTTATAACCTTAATTTTGATAATGAAGAGAAAAAAGGAGATCAATTTTTTGAAGATAATGGCGTAAAAATATGCCTGGATATTAAGTCTTATCTTTACCTTGCTGGCACAGAATTAGATTATTCGGATGGCTTAAATGGTAAGGGTTTTGAATTCCATAACCCTAATGCTACGCGTACTTGTGCCTGTGGTGAAAGTTTCTCGGTATAACGTAGGTTGAGACCTTTGTTTACCTAGGCAAACAATTTGTTTTTATATACGATAGAAGCTGTTCAGGAAAAGAACAGCTTTTTCATTCTCCCCCCACCCGTTCAAAAAAGCAGAACCAGCATATTTTTATCGGTTTGGGCATTTGCACTTCTAGAAACAAGTTAAGAAACCAATCACAAAACCAATACTTTAGCAATACACTTAAAACTTTACTAAAAAAAAACACATACTATTACCAAATTATCTATTTTTACAGATATTTATTGATATATTACCATAATTTATGTTATGCAATATTGATTATTACAAAATAGTATTAAGATTATTCGATGGGACGCAACCTACTAAAAAGAGAACAAGCGATAACTTTTGTTAAAGAAACATTTTCAACGCTTTTAAAACAAGGCTTGAACCTAATACCTGTATCCTCACCATTAATTGTTTTAGATGGTACGGGCATAAATGATGACCTAAATGGCATTGAAAGACCGGTAGCCTTCCCTATAAAATCATTAAATGAGGAGCGGGCAGTTGTGGTTCATTCCTTGGCAAAATGGAAAAGGGTGCGTTTGAAGGAGCTAGAGCTCCAACCGGAGGAGGGTATTATAACGGATATGCGTGCGTTAAGACCGGATGAGGACTACTCTCCTATCCACTCCATTTATGTAGACCAATGGGACTGGGAAAAGGTTATCCTGCCGGAGAGCCGTAATTTAAGTTACCTGCAAGAAACGGTAAAAAAAATATATGCCGCCCTGGTTTCTACGGAGCGTGCTGTAGAACAACAATATGCGGATAAAAAAGCCATCTTACCGCAGGATATCTTTTTTATTTCTTCCGAAGAGTTGTTACAAAAATATCCCGACTACTCGCCTAAAGAACGTGAAAATGCTATTGCCAAAGCGTATGGTGCTGTATTTTTATACGGCATTGGGGGCAACCTTTCTCATGGTTTTGCACACGATGGCAGAGCGGCAGATTATGACGACTGGAGCTCACAGAATTCTGCCGGCTTTAAGGGCCTTAATGGTGATATACTGGTATGGAACCCATTGTTAAATAGCGCCTTCGAACTTTCTTCTATGGGTGTACGCGTAGATAAAACGGCCTTGTTAAATCAACTTGAAATCCGGAATTGTACCGACAGAGCACAATTGTCCTTCCACCAGATGTTACTATCTGACCAGCTTCCAGAGTCTATTGGCGGTGGTATCGGCCAGTCGCGGGTTTGTATGTTTATGCTTAAACTTGCGCATATCGGTGAGGTTCAGGTGAGTATCTGGGACGAGCAGCGTAAGAAAAAATTAGCAGAAGAAGCGATATTCTTACTTTAATCTTTATGAAAATATGGCTACTACCATAGCTTATAAAAATAAAAAGGCATCGTAAATGCAATGCCCCCAAAAAGATAGATGCTTTCTGGGGGCATTTATCTTTTAATCTTTATATATAATCTCATACAGGTCTGTACGGCGGTCTTTCAAATTTTTAACCGTACCATATTCGTGCAGATCCCGTAAGGCATACAGATCCACATCGGCTATTAACACCATCTCGGTGTTGGCTGTGGCCTCAGCCTTGATGGCATTATTGGGGAAGGCAAAATCGGATGGCGTAAATACTGCCGATTGCGAATATTGTATATCCATATTATTGACACGTGGTAAATTACCCACCGAACCGGCAATGGCAACATAGCACTCATTTTCTATAGCTCTTGCCTGCGCACAATGACGTACGCGCATATACCCATTTTGCGTATCTGTCATAAAGGGAACGAATAGAAGCTGCATCCCCTGTTCGGCTAAAATACGTCCTAACTCAGGGAACTCTACATCATAACATATCAAAAGGCCTACTTTGCCGCAATCTGTATCAAAAACCTTAACCTCATTGCCGCCTACCATTCCGTAGTATTTAAATTCATTTGGCGTGATGTGCACCTTTTTGAAGGTGTCTAATTTGCCATTGCGGTGGCATAGATACGACGCATTATACAATTTTCCTTTTTCATACAACGGCATAGATCCTGCAATAATATTCACATTATAAGAAACCGCAAACTCCTGTATTTTGGCTACAATATTATGCGTATATTCCGCAAGTTTTTCCATCGCTAACCTCTCGGGTAGCTCATTATACGAACGCATGAGGGGGGTGTTAAAAAACTCTGGAAAAAGTATAAAGTCGGAACCATAATCGCTCACCGCATCTACAAAAAATTCTACCTGATCGTAGAACCCCTCAATATCATTGAAAAGACGCATCTGCCATTGTACCAAGCCCAACCGAATGGTCTGCTTGGTTGCCGAGTTGGAGCGTGCATCAGGCTCGTAATAGATATTATTCCACTCCAATAGGGTAGCAAACTCGCGGGATTCGACATCTCCTGGAAGGTAGTCTTTCAGAATTTTTTTTACGTGGAAGTCATTAGACAGCTGAAATGTTAAGGTAGGATCATATATTTCCTTACGTTTTACTTTTTCAATATACAGCCGCGGGCTCATGCTGTCGGCATAACTGTGGTAGTTGGGTATACGCCCTCCTGCCACAATACTCTTCAGATTCATTTGCTCACAGAGCTCCTTCCGCGAATCATACAAACGCCGCCCTAAACGTAAGGCCCGAAATTCGGGATGCACAAAAACTTCTATTCCATACAATATATCGCCATCATAATCGTGCTTCGTAAACTTACCATGGTCAATGATCTCGTTATAGCTTTTATAAATATTCGTTTTTTTTGCATTTAATATAATGGATAAGGCACAGGCTACCACATGCCCATCAACTTCGACACACAGTTGCCCCTCGGGAAAAATATCGATTAAGTCTGTTATATTGGCGCGCGACCATAGACTAAAGCCATGATATGCCTCTGACATCGATCGGCGTAAGCCAGCATAATCTTTTTTCGATAACAAACGTACTTTAATATCCATATGAAATTTTGGTTTTAAAAATTAAAAAATGGGATATGTGCATTACTAAAATGCTTTAACGTTTTTATAGGTAACGTTAGTATTGCGTTTACTTAAGGTTTTCTAGGTTTACAAAGTTTACAAGGTTTTAACAACCTTGTGAAATTGTTTTTTTTATTGCAGTACCGCAGGCGTTAAAAATTTAAGGATGTACCGATACTGGCACATCCTTAAAGGCAAAAGCTAACGTTTAATTAACCTCATGACCACCTGTTGGTTGGCCAAAATTTACAGGATAAGGCACATCTTTGGATGTAGCAGCATCATGCTGTCCCTCAAAACGATTTATATTATCTTGTAACACGGATAATAGGCGCTTTGCATGTTCTGGTGTAAGTATAATCCTGGATTTGACTTTTGCTTTAGGTACCCCTGGCATAATACGAACAAAGTCTAAAACAAACTCCGTATCGGAGTGGGTGATTATGGCAAGGTTTGAATAGATCCCTTCTGCTACTTCCTCGGTAAGCTCTATACTTAGCTCGGTATGTTCTGGGTTGTTTTTATTTAAATCGCTCATAGGATAAAATATTTAATTCGTATACGGCATTAATTCGTAAAAGATCTAAAGTCTTGACCCTCTTCAATGGTCAAAATTGTTTCGTAGATTAAGCGAATAACATTGTCTACATCTTCCTTATGAATCATCTCTACCGTAGTATGCATATAACGTAAAGGTAAGGAGATTAATGCGGATGGAACACCGCCATTGGAATAGGCAAAGGCATCCGTATCGGTACCTGTCATTCTAGAAGATGCTTGGCGTTGAAAGGGAATATTATTCTTCTCAGCAACAGCAATCAAATGTTTATTTAAGTTAATTTGTACTGCAGGTGCATACGATAATACAGGTCCTTTACCACAGGCAAGATCCCCCTGTGTAATTTTGTTAATCATTGGCGTCTGCGTATCATGCGTGACATCCGTAATAAGGGCAACATTTGGTTTAATATAATCGGCAATCATTTCGGCGCCACGTAAACCAATTTCCTCTTGCACAGAGTTTACGATATACAACCCAAAAGGGAGTTTCTTTTTATTTTCTTTCAACAAACGTGCTACCTCAGCAATCATAAAACCACCGGCTCTGTTATCGAGTGCACGCCCTACATAATAACGGTCGTTAAGCACCATAAACGCATCTTCATACGTAACAACCGACCCTACATGTATGCCTAATGCTTCAACCTCTTCTTTTGACGTACAACCGCAGTCTAAAAAGATATTTTTAAGCGTCGGACTTTCCTCCTTTTCCCCCGAACGGGTATGTATCGCCGGCCAGCCAAAAACGGCTTTAACAATACCTTTATCGGTATGGATATTTACACGTTTTGATGGCGCTATCTGATGGTCTGACCCTCCATTACGGATTACATAAATTAACCCGTCTTTTGTTATGTAGTTTACAAACCAGGAAATTTCGTCTGCATGTGCTTCAATCACAACCTTAAACTTTGCCTTTGGATTAATAATACCAACAGCAGTACCGTAGTTGTCGATATAGGTATCGTCTACATAGGGTTTTAAATAATCTAACCACAGCCTTTGTCCAGCCCACTCAAAACCTGTAGGCGACGGGTTATTGATATATTGTTCTAAAAATGCCAAAGACTCTGGCGTCACGACAGCTTGATTTTTTTCTTCTTTACTACTTTTCTTAGCCATTTTTTAATGTTTGTCCACAAATTAAAAATAATTATTAAAATCCAAAAATTAAGCCGTATAGTGAATATTTATTTCATAAAAGACTACAAATTTCACACCTGTTAACATTAAAACCGCACTTTTTTGTAGATTTAACTTTATATTTACCAGCAAAATAAATATTATGAATGTAATCTATAATTTAATAAACTGGGATATAAATGAAGAAATTTTTAAGATAGGCTCTTTTGGTATACGCTACTATTCCTTATGTTGGTTGCTTGCCTTTGTGGTATCTTATATCATTATGCTTCAAATCTTTAAACGTGAAGGAAAAACTCAAGAAGAATTAGATAGATTTAGCTTATATATCTTCGTTGGCACAATTCTCGGTGCACGCTTAGGGCATGTTATCTTTTATGAGCCTAGTTACTACTTAAATAATCCTTTAGAAATACTGTTACCCTTCAAAAAAGAAGCTACAGGATGGGTATTTACAGGTTTTCAAGGCTTAGCCTCACACGGCGGTGCCATCGGTATTCTTAGTGCTTTATACCTTTATGCACGAAAAACAAAAACCAATTTTGTTTGGATTGCCGACCGTTTGGTATTGGTCGTTCCTATTGCTGGAGCATTTATACGTATTGGTAATTTCTTCAACTCTGAGATTTTAGGAAAAGCTGCTGACCCTAATCTTCCATGGGCCGTGGTTTTCCACCAAGACCATAGCTTTACACCGCTTATCCCTAGACATCCGGCACAATTATACGAGGCTATTGGATATATTATTTTATTCTTTATTCTATGGGCTTTGTACTGTAAAAGTCAAAGCAAACCTAAGCCAGGTCTATTATTTGGTGTATTCTTGGTGCTATTATTTAGCATTCGTTTCTTTGTGGAGTTTTATAAGGAAAACCAGGAAGCCTTTGAGAACAGTATGATCATTAATATGGGGCAGCTGTTAAGTATCCCTTTTATTCTTGCAGGTCTATTTTTAATATTCAGAAAAGCCTCGAAATAACAGGCTTAATTCCTTGGCTTTAGGTAGGCAACATAGCGGCATGCTGCCTACCTAAAGCATACTTTTTTTACGTTCCTTCTCCCCAAATCATCCTTTTCCATGAAACAGAACAAAAATGTTGTGTTGCTTATTTTGGGCTTAATCTCTGCTATCGGTCCATTTTCCATTGATATGTATCTTCCGGCCTTCGACAGCATTGCCGACGATTTTTCTACCAGCGTAGAGCATGTTCAGCTTTCACTGACCAGCTATTTTATCGGGATAGCCTTAGGGCAAATGGTATACGGGCCTTTATTGGACAAGTATGGCCGTAAAACACCCTTGATGGTGGGGTTGCTGATTTATATGGCTTCGAGTATCTTTTGTGTTTTTGTAAAAAATGTAGACCAATTGATTGCCTTACGTTTCTTACAGGCCTTAGGTAGTTGTGCTGGTATGGTTGCTGCCCGCGCTATGGTACAGGATTACTACGACAGCAAGGAGGCGGCACGTGTTTTTAGCCTGTTGATGTTGGTTATTGCCATATCCCCAATTTTAGCACCTTCGATAGGTGCCTTTCTACTCAGCCATTTAAATTGGCATTACATCTTTGTATCTTTATTTTTTATTGCTGCAATTATTTTATTACTGACGAAATTCTTGCTGCCCGAATCGTATCCCGGAGATAGAAGTATGTCGCTTTCACCCTCCTCCATTACCCATAAATTCTGGGATGTATTTACAAACCGTATTTTTATCACTTACTGTTTGGTAGGGTCCATTGCTGCGGCAGGGCTTTATGCTTACCTTGCCGGTTCTTCATTTATTATGCAGAAGATTTTTGGATTAAGTAAAAGCGAATACGGACTGGCCTTTGCATTTGTAGCTTCGGCCATGATTTTGGCAACCCAACTCAATCGATGGTTATTAAAATATTGGTCAAGTGCCCAGATAAGCCGTATGGCTAATATATGGCAATCCCTAATCGGCATTTTAATGGTGCTGGTATTAGCCGCTGATGCGTTAACCTTCCCTATATTTATTGTATTGCTATTTTGTTACCTTATGGGGCATGGTTTTATTTTTCCAAATACTTCGGCATTGGCACTAGCGCCATTTAAGTCGTTAGCAGGTTCTGCATCCGCATTATTGGGATCTATACAGATGGGCCTTGGTGCTTTGGCTTCGGCATTGGTGAGTGTATTACATAATAATACCGCCATACCCATGCTATCGGTAATGTGCGGCTGTGCGGTATTATCTTTGCTACTTCACCTGTATATTGCAAACAGAATATAAAAAAATAAAGCCCATAACGGGCTTTATTAAGAGTTAAAACTTTCTAAGGCTAAACGATAGCTATCTAAGCCAAAGCCTAAAATAACCCCTTTACAATTTTTGGATAGGAAAGAATGATGTCTAAATGTTTCCCGCTGATGGACATTGGAAATATGCACTTCAATAACAGGAGTCGTTATTCCGGCAATAGCATCTGCTATAGCTACCGAGGTATGTGTATAAGCGCCTGCATTTAGGATAACACCATCGTAAGCGAACCCCACCTCGTGCAGCTTATCAATAATCAACCCCTCCGTATTGCTTTGAAAATAGTGCAATTCGAAATTAGCATACTGTTGTTTTAGCTCTTCGAAGAAACCCTCAAATGAACGGTCGCCATAAATACTCTTTTCACGTACGCCAAGTAGGTTTAAGTTAGGGCCATTTAATATCAATATTTTTTTCATAAAACGAAATCGCTGATTGTAACGTGTTAAAGTTACAAATCTGTATAAATATTACGGAAACTAGAACGTAAACCTACACTAATTATTCCAGATTTTTGTGTCGCCTGCCCCTCAATCTGTCGAACGCGCTGTGTATAGCCTACTTCAAAACGTAAGTTATACTTGGGGTTCAAGACGTAGGCAGCCTTCAGGTCGGCATAATACAGATTATTTTTGATACCCTGACCAATTTTGTTCCCATACATATTAGGAATGGAAGTATAGGATTGGAATATATCACCACCAAAGTTTTCACCTGTTACAGGGTCCGATCCAGAAAGGCTATACATTCCCTGCACAGAAAAATCATAGCGTTTATACGAATAGTTTGCAATACCCAATACTTCCCTAAAATTTGCACCAAAAGGGTGTGCTAAGGGCTCGCCATGGTTGCTATAGTTGGATATGGAAATAAAATGCTGGTAGGTATATGGGCGCACAAAGTTATATTCGCCCAAGAAATTTAAGTTCTTAACCCCAAAAGCATCATAACCGCGGATACCCAACTGCGCACCCCATTTATTATGGGCGTAACCATTGTTACTAAAAAACTCTTTAGCCGTAAATTCTCCAAGCAAAAACTGCCCATAAGCGGTTAAATTTCGTAACACCTTATATTTTGCATTCAAGCCTAAGAACATCTTATCGGGAGAGCTTCGATTATTGCTCTCCACAGGGCGCAAAAAGCTTACAGGTATAAGGTAATTAAAGTCAAAACCTCGGTGCCCCGCTTGGTTACGGTTGGCCCAGGTAACGGCTTGGAATAAACCTACCGATAAACGGTTGGTAGCATTGTAATCTAAATATTGAAAGGCGCCCCATTTTATACCATCACCCACGCGTGCATTGCCCTGTAGGGTGTCTATACGCGGATTTTTGGGATCCAGCATATACGCCCAAACCGAGGTATATTGTACATTGCCAATTTTACCTACTAAACGAAGTTGTGCATAGTTGGACGAAAAATCTGACAACAATACCGAACGATAACCGTCTCCAATATGGTTTTTATCGTACGCAACAGACACCTGTAGGTAGGGAGCAACATTATAGGTTGCGTTTGCTGTTGCATACATCCAATCGAGTTTGTTCCCTTTAGGTCTTTTTGTTGACCCCTGTCCGGGATAAACTAAATTACGCGTGGAATAATCTATAATATAATCGGGGAAGGTTCCTTGGTTTTCAAAGAAATTTACATACAACGAGAACTTATCTTTAACATTCAAGCCGGTTTGAAAACCCCGTGTATTTAACCAGGTATTCACCTTATTGTCTCCCATCAACTCTTTACCCATCTGAAAATCAGGTAAAAAATCTAAGTAGAAGGAATGGTCTTCCTTTTCAACTTGTACCAGGTGTTCATTAAAAATTTTACGCATTAACCAGCTTTTACCGGAGCTGGGATCTTTACGCAATAAGGAATCGTTACGCTCGAACAGTTTCCCTTCGAAAAGAGTTGATTTTACCGAGGTATGTAAACGTGTTTCCGGACTGTAAAGTATATCGTTATACTTTTGATAATGCTGATAAGAATAAGGTTGATAGGCCGTTTGTGCCATCGTTTCTTTATTGGCAAAAAGAATTCCCATCCCTAAGGTTAGATACAATCTAATATTATTCATCCTTAATTTTTGGTACTATTTGAATTGTTTCCGTTTTACCCACAAAATCTATTCCTAAGATGTTGCAAAAAGGTTTTTTTATAGAAATATTTAATATAGCACTGTAACATAGACCACTAAAACCTTTAATTAGTTAATTAACCAACTATTTTTCCGATATTGTTGCAATTTTAATCCAACATACACCGTTTTATGAAACGAAGAAACTTCCTTCAACAAACTGCCTTATTAGGTGCTGGAATGTTTGCCAGCAGATTTAGTTTTGCACAGCAAAACCACTTTCCTGTAGTCCGTATTCCGGTAGAAAAAAGACACTTTAAGAGCGCTACTATTGAATCGGTCATCCAAGAGTTTCAAACTAAGGTTAAGAATCCCGAATTGGGCTGGCTATTTAATAACTGTTTCCCCAATACTTTAGACAGCACCGTATACGATGAATCAACCAAGGAACGTAAGCTTACCTATGTTATTACTGGCGATATTGATGCGATGTGGCTGCGGGATAGTAGTGCACAGGTATGGCCATATATCGCCTTTATACATAAAGATGCTAAATTAAAGGATCTTATATTAGGACTTATCAATAAGCAAAGCCAATGCATCAATATTGATCCCTATGCCAATGCATTTTACAATGACCCGACCAAAAAAGGAGAATGGTTTACCGATCACACTAAGATGACCCCTGGCATTCATGAACGTAAATGGGAAATCGACTCCTTATGTTACCCTATTCGCTTAGCATATCGCTACTGGAAGGAAACCAACGATACGACGGCATTCGACCAAGAGTGGGTCAAAGCCCAGGAAAATACCTACCGCACTTTTGTTGAACAGCAGCGTAAGGATAGCTTAGGCCCCTATAACTTTGGACGAACCACAGCACGTGGCTCCGACACCTTGCAAGTGGACGGCTGGGGTTATCCCGTCAATCCGGTAGGCCTTATCTGCTCGGCTTTTCGCCCTTCGGACGATGCTACCGTATTCCAGTTTCTTATCCCTTCTAATTTATTTGCCGTAACGAGCTTACGACAGTCGGCGGAGATTTTACGGAAGGTAAAAAATAATACAGAGCTGGCAGGAAAAATGGAGGCTCTGGCAAACGAAGTAGAGCAGGCCGTTCAAAAGTATGGTATCGTAAATCACCCCGACCTGGGGCGTGTATACGCATTTGAGGTCGATGGCTTCGGTAGCTATATGATGATGGACGATGCTAATGTACCCTCGCTCCTTGCCTTACCTTACCTGGGCGCCGTGGATGTTAACGATGAAGTCTACCAACGTACGCGCAACTTTATCTTGTCGAACAAAAACCCGTTCTTCTTTAAGGGTACCGCTGCCGAAGGTATTGGAGGCCCACATATAGGTCGTGATATGATCTGGCCGATGTCTATTATTATGCGTGCCTTTACCGCTACCGATGACATGGAAATAAAAAAATGTATAAAAACGTTGGCCGCCACCCATGGCGGTACAGGCTTTATGCATGAATCGTTTCATAAAGATGACCCTAAGAATTTTACACGCCATTGGTTTGCATGGACAAATACATTATTTGGCGAATTATTGTGGAAAGTTTACAAAGAAAAGCCATCTTTGTTAAATATTTAGACCCCATTATTTTCAGGTTAAGACTTGTGTTTAATGGGCTCAGGTCTTAACACGGAATGTAATGCAACATAAAGGTCCTATAGGCGTTTTCGACTCTGGCTACGGTGGTTTAACCGTATTTAAAGAAATTTACAAGCGGCTACCTCAATATGAATACGTATACCTCGGAGACAACGCGCGCGTGCCCTATGGCAACCGTTCCTTCGAAACGGTCTATGAATATACAAAAGAATGTGTATTCAAGCTCTTCGAGCAGGGCTGCAATCTGGTCATTCTCGCGTGTAACACCGCATCAGCCAAGGCTTTACGCAGCATACAGCAGCAGGATTTGCCCGCGGGCAAAAAAGTGTTAGGCGTGATACGCCCTACCACGGAAAACATACACTTATTTACGAAAAGTAATAAGGTTGGTATTCTTGCTACCCAGGGTACAGTATTGTCCAACTCGTATAAAATGGAAATAAGTAAAATGCACCCTGAGATCGAAGTTTTTCAACAGGCATGTCCTTTTTGGGTACCGCTGGTAGAAAATAATGAGATCCATGGTGAAGGCGCACATTTTTTTGTGAAAAAGGATATAGAAGAGCTGCTGGCAAAGTCGCCAGACATGGATACCCTGGTTTTAGCCTGCACCCATTACCCCTTATTATTACCCTTAATCGAGCAATATACACCGCCACATATCCACATTTTAGCGCAGGGAGACTTGGTAGCGAAAAGCTTAGTCGACTACTTTAAGCGCCATCCGGAGGTTGAACAAGCGTGCAGCAAAGGCAATAGCTTAAAGTTTTTTACGACCGACGACCCGCTAGACTTTGAACAGAAAGCCAATATCTTTTTCGGTAAGCCTATTAAAGCGGAAAAACTGGAGGTTGTAAGAGGAATATAAAAAAGGTGGCTTACTATACTAAGCCACCTTTTTATATTTAATATTTAATATTTAATATTTAATAATTATTGTTTATCAACGTTTGCTAAGCGCCAACGCATACAGTTTCATTTGCTTCACCATCGAAAGTAACCCATTTGCACGTGTAGGCGACAAATGATCTTTAAGGCCAATTTTATCGATAAAATATAAGTCCGCTGTCGCAATCTCCTGCGGAGTATGCCCGGATAATACTTTTACCATCAGGCTTACCAGCCCTTTAGTGATAATAGCATCGGAGTCGGCACTAAAAACTAATTTCTCATCCTTCAACTCGGGGTATAACCACACTTTCGATTGGCACCCTTTGATAATATACTGATCCGTTTTAAAGGAATCTTCTATTAAAGGAAGCTCCTTACCCAACTGTATAATGTAATCATACTTCTCCATCCAATCTTCATAAAAAGAGAAGTCTTCAATTAATTCGTCCTGTATTTCGTTTATACTCATTTTATAACAACATTGTCAACGCACGGTTTAAACCGGCAATAAAGGTATCAATATCTGCTTTCGTGTTATACATCGCTAAACTAGCGCGTACTGTTCCCGGAATTTCAAACTGATCCATAATCGGCTGCGCACAGTGATGGCCTGTACGAACAGCAATCCCTAATTTATCCAACAATACGCCAATATCATAAGGGTGCACACCGTCGACGACAAAAGATAATACCGACGATTTTTGTGCGGCAGTACCAATAACACGCACACCCTGAATAGCATTTAATTTTTCTGTAGCATACGCCAGTAAAGCATCTTCGTGTGCCTTAATTTCGTCCAGACCAATATCGTTGATATAGTCTATTGCCGCTGCCAAACAAATACCCGCTTCAATATTCGGCGTACCGGCCTCAAATTTAAATGGCAATTCATTATAGGTCGTTTTCGCGAAGGTAACATCCTTAATCATATCACCGCCACCTTGATAAGGAGGCATAGCATTTAACCATTTTTCCTTACCATACAAAACACCAACACCAGTAGGACCATACATTTTATGACCGGAGAAGACCAAAAAGTCGACATCAAGATCCTGAACATCAAGCTGCATATGCTGAATAGCCTGCGCAGCATCTACCAGCACTGGAACCCCATGCTGATGCGCCAGCTGTATCATCTCCTTAATCGGATTAATTGTTCCTAAAGCATTCGACACGTATGTGATAGCAACAATTTTCGTCTTTGCAGACAACAATTCTGCATACACAGCCTGGTCTAATACCCCTGCCTTATCCATCGGAATAACCCTTAACACGGCTCCCTTTTCGTCGCAGAGCATTTGCCAAGGCACAATATTAGAGTGATGCTCCATTGCCGAAATAACAATTTCATCGCCCTCTTGTATAAATGCTTTTCCGTAACATTGTGCCACCAGGTTTATACTATCGGTCGTTCCCTTCGTAATAATGATCTCATAGTCTTCCTTTGCATGAATAAAATCACGTAATTTACGACGTGTAACTTCAAATGCATCGGTAGAAATCTGACTTAAATAATGTACGCCACGGTGCACATTGGAATTTATGTCGGTATAATATCCTGTAATCGCATCGATTACAACTTTTGGTTTTTGTGTCGTTGCTCCATTATCCAAGTAAACAAGCGGTTTACCGTTTACTTCTCTTTTTAGTAAAGGAAAGTCGGCACGAACTTTATCTATATCGAAATTTTTCAATTTTCTCCTTTTCAAGTTGAATTACAAAGTTAATATATCCGCGTAAAAACTGCCATGTTATTCTGCTCTTTTATAACAAATGAGGGTCAAATTTTAAAAATTATAACTTTTAGCCATAATACGGTACGTTTACTGCTGCTAAAACTACAGGTTGCAGGTTTTAGGTTAAACCTTTTATTTGCGAAATAAAACCATTCTTTATCCTATAAGATCAACAACCAAATGGGTCGTATTTTGAAAATATAAAAAATAAAAAAATTCGGTAAATTGCATACATTTGCACTAATTATGCAAGAACAACCATTGAATATACCAGAGGGATCTAGAAAAGAGGTAATGACTTATTTAGAGCCATTTATGCTCAATGAAATGAGTGAGTACTTAAAGCCCGTTGAACAAATGTGGCAGCCTGCGGACTTTCTTCCTGACTCTTCGCGAAGTACTTTTTTTGAAGAAGTCCGTGATTTACAAGAAAGTGCCAAGGAATTGCCTTATGATTTAGTTGCTGTATTAATAGGCGACACCATTACGGAAGAGGCATTGCCAACCTACGAATCGTGGCTTACCATGGTCGATGATGTGGAAAAAAATGAACAAGGTGGATGGATGAAATGGGTACGCGCTTGGACTGCAGAAGAAAATCGACATGGTGATTTATTAAATAAATACTTATACCTTTCCGGACGTATAAATATGCGTGAATTTGAGATGAGCACGCAGTACCTTATACAAGATGGTTTTGATATCGGTACCGGGGCTGACCCTTACCGTAATTTTATTTACACGTCTTTTCAAGAAATAGCAACCAATATCTCACACCGCCGTGTTGCGGGCATATCTAAAAAAAGTGGCGACAAGCTATTAGCAAAGATGTGTGGTGTTATTGCTGCCGACGAAGCTCGCCATGCTAAGGCTTATATGTCTTTTATCTCCAAGGCCATTACAGTTGATGCGAGTGAGGTAATGCTGGCCTTTGAGGATATGATGAGAAAGAAAATTGTAATGCCTGCGCATTTCTTGAGACAATCGGGAGAACCACAAGGCGGAGCGTTCTCACATTTTTCGGATGCTGCGCAACGTATGGGGGTATATACCGCGTTAGATTATGTCGATATCTTAAAGGAGCTGCTTGCCGATTGGAAAATTGATCAGGTTACTGGTCTAAATGAACAGGGTGAAAAGGCGCGTGACTACCTGATGAAATTACCGGATCGCTTAATTCGATTAGCCGATCGTATTAAAATTCCTGAACTACAATATAAGTTTAAGTGGATATACGGATAAAAAAAAACGCTCTTCTACAGGGCGTTTTTTTTTATTTTTATTCCATATATTTGTTATACTAATTATTGTTATGCTAAACGAAAAATACGATCAATACTCTTTTATACTGGACCGAACGGCCAGAAAGGTGAAACAATATGCACAAACAGCATTTGCTGCACATCACTTTGACCTTACGGTAGATCAATGGATTATCTTACGTACTATACAGGAGTGCAGTTCCTTGACCAATAAAGAGCTGGCCGAACGCTGCGGTAAGGATCAACCTACGCTAACGCGGATTATTGATCTACTTATTAAAAAGAAACTTGTGGAACGTATCCATCATCCTACCGACCGAAGGGCTTTACAGCTGCATATAACCGCCCTAGGTGTCGAAAAGATACAACATATTGCTCCGCAAGCTGCCGCATTCCGAATGGAAGCGTGGAACAACTTGAATGAGGAGGATTTTGCGCATTTTACGCGTATATTAAATACCATTTACAAAAATTTAACGCCTTAAATTAAATCGTATGATAACAACAGATTTATGTATTATTGGTGCTGGTCCGGTAGGATTATTTGCTGTTTTTGAAGCGGGATTATTAAAAATGCGTTGTCATTTAATCGATGTATTGCCACAAGTTGGTGGTCAATTGTCAGAAATATACCCCCACAAACCTATCTACGATATCCCTGGGTACCCGATGGTGAAAGCACAGGAATTAATCGACAATCAAATGGAGCAGATTAAACCTTTCGCACCGACATTTTCCTTAGGTGAACGGGTAGAAAAATTGGAAAAACAAATCGATGGTTCCTATTTTGTTATCACTTCCGAAGGCACCACTGTACACTGCCAAGCCGTGGCTATTGCTGGTGGTTTAGGTTGTTTTGAACCGCGTAAACCTGAGCTGGAGGGTATTTTGGAATTTGAAAACAAAGGTGTCGATTATATGGTTAAAAACCCGGAAACCTACCGCGATAAAAATATTGTAATCGCGGGTGCTGGTGACTCGGCTTTAGACTGGACCATTTATTTAAGCGATATTGCCAAACGGGTTACCTTAATACACCGTAGCGATGGGTTTAGGGGAGCGCCAGATTCGGCCGATAAGGTGTACAGCTTAGCGCAAAAAGGAAAAATTGATCTATTGTTGTCGCATCAGCTTTTAGCTGTTCAGGGTACAACGCATCTTTCTTCTGTCACTCTGGCCAACAAAGACAAAGAAAAGCGCACTATCCCTGCTGACTATTTAATCCCGCTGTATGGCTTAACACCAAAACTAGGGCCTATTTCCGATTGGGGCTTACAGATTGATAAAAATGCCATCGAGGTCAATACCTTCGATTATTCTACCTCCATAGAACGGATTTATGCGATCGGAGATATTAATACCTATCCGGGAAAACTTAAACTTATTCTTTGTGGTTATCATGAAGCCACGCTGATGGTACAGTCGGCCTTTAAATATGTATACCCGGAACAAAAATTGAGTTTCAAGTACACGACCGTAAATGGCATACATGCATTTTAATACTTTTAGGTATGGAAGATAATTTGATTGAAATTGAAATTGAGGATAGAGATGGTAGCCTGCAGCGGATTGAAGTGCCAACGGACATCAACCTTAATCTAATGGAGATTCTTAAAGCTTCAGACTATGACATTTTGGCTACCTGTGGGGGCATGGCGCTCTGTGCCACCTGCCATGTCGAAATTAAACAAGGGGCTGAAAACTTGCCCCTTCCTAATGATCAGGAACTGGATATGTTGGATACGCTGCCCAATGCCGACGACCGGAGTAGGCTGGCGTGTCAGTTGCATTTAACAGAAATTAATAAGGGCTTGTCCTTAAAAATAAAAGGTGCTTTGCAATAATAGTGTAAATTTAACACTAAGACACTGCTAACAAAATAGATACGTCCTGTTTCACGCATCTATAAATGCGGTTTTTACCGCCATCAGGGCTATGCAATATTTAATATTTTTATATTGAATTGTTACATTTTTTTAAGATATTTGCAGTAAAATCTTTCAAAAAATTAAATAGACACAATATATGTTGTTAAATCGTTCTGAACGCTCTTTCCCTCGTGTGATTATTATCGGTGGTGGATTTGGTGGAGTTGAAGTTGCACGCAAACTCAAAGATAAAGAAGTGGAAGTGTTAATGATAGACAGAAATAACTTTCACACTTTCCAGCCTTTGATGTATCAGGTGGCTACAGGTACGCTTGCCGCTGACGCTATTTCATTCCCTATTCGTAAGATGTTCAAATCGCAATCGAACTTCCGTTTTAGAATGGCCGAAGTAATCCATATCGATAAGGATAAAAAAGAGGTACAAACCTCTGTAGGTACTTATGATTACGATTATTTAGTAATTGCTTCTGGCGCAACATCTAACTTCTTTGGAAATAAGGAAGTTGCAAAATACTCGCTACCGATGAAAAGCATTCAAGAGGCTTTAAACATCCGTAGTTATGTTTTACAGAACCTGGAAGAGGCTGTATTACGTAAAAATGAAGCCGATAGACAGAGTTTCTTAAACTTTGTTATCGTTGGTGGTGGCCCTACAGGTGTGGAGCTTTCGGGTGCTATTGCCGAAATCCAACTTCACATGTTGAAAAAAGATTACCCCGAGCTTTCTGAACACGAAATGAACGTGTATTTGGTGGAAGGAACAGGAAAAGTGTTGGCCGCTTTATCGGAGAAATCTTCCCGCGATTCCGAAAAATACCTGAAAGAATTAGGGGTAAAAGTAATGTTGAATACGCAGGTTACAGGTTACGATGGTAATATCATTACGTTTAATAATGGTGAAAGTATCGCTACGAAAACGGTAATCTGGGGGGCTGGTGTTATGGGGCAATTCCCTGCGGGTATTCATGCTGATTATATTGAAAGAGGTAACCGCATCCGTACCAATGGGCAATGTCAGGTAGAAGGATATGACGGTGTTTATGCTATTGGTGATGTGTCGGCCATGATTACGGCGGATACCCCTAGAGGTTTGCCGGGTGTTGCACCTGCGGCACAACAACAGGGTGGTTTTGTGGCAAAACATATTGCGAATATATTGGCTAACAAACCTAATACGGAAAACTTTAAATATTTCGATAAAGGTTCTATGGCTACAGTAGGTCGTAACAGAGCTGTAGTAGATATGGGCAAAATCCATTTAAATGGTTTCTTTGCATGGCTGACCTGGATGTTTGTACATTTACTATCGATTTTTGGTTTCCGTAATAAACTGGTAACCTTCGTAAACTGGACAATTAAGTTCTTAACGAAAAACTCGGGCATACGCCTTATCATCGATAAGTTTGAAAGACCAGAGCCGGAATCTACTAAAAAAGATATTGTTAGCGAAAGCTAATATTTAATAGACCATTTTTTTTAAAACAATCAATAATTTTGAAAAAGCTACCCCATAAAGGTAGCTTTTTTTGGTGGCTCGTTTTTACTACTTTTGGGTATGGATAATAAAACGATAGCGCGTATCTTTAAGCTTTGTGGACAGCTAATGGAGTTGTATAATGAAAACCCATTTCGTACCAAAGCGATGGCTTCTGCAGCTTTTAAGATTGATAAACTTCCATTCGCTGCTGCTGATGCTGATATGGAGCAATTAAGTGCACAGCAGGGCATTGGTAAGAATACTGCCGAACGTATAAAGCAGGTCGTAGAGACGGGATCCTTCCCCGAATTAGACGAGTTGAAGGCCAAAACTCCTGTAGGGATTATGGAGATTATGCAGATTAAAGGTCTTGGCCCCAAAAAAGTTCAGGTAATTTGGAAAGATCTTGAAATTGAGTCTGTGGGTGAGCTCTATTATGCGTGTAATGAAAATAGACTTATTGAAGCGAAAGGTTTCGGACTAAAAACACAGGAGGATATAAAAAAGGCTATAGAGTTTATGCTCTCTAATAAAGGATGGTTTCTCTATGCGAAGGCTGCTCCTGCCGCAAAAAATATATTAGAATTACTTACGGCGTCGTTACCACAAAACCGGGTGTCTTTTACGGGGGATTACCGTAGAAATGTCGAGGTGCTTTCGCAGGTTGAACTGCTTGTCGATGCTGATATAGATCGACTTCAACAGGCTGTGACGGCTGTAAGCGATACCGTTACCCGAGCGGATGACAATTCTTACATTTCTTTTGTAGATAGCAATAATTTCAAATTTGTGCTGCATAGTTGTACACCCGATGTATATGCCAGCAAATTATTTTTAACAACGGGGTCTGCAGCACATCTTGCCTTAATAAAAGCGCTGGATGCAGACTTTGTAGCCTCTGGAAATACAGAACAGGAAATATACCATAGCCTTGGTTTAGCCTTTATTGAACCTGAGCTGCGCGAAGGGTTGGATGAGATTGAATTAGCAAAAACAAACAGCCTCCCTAGTCTTATTACATTTGAAGATCTTAAGGGAACCCTGCATAACCACTCTACTTATTCAGATGGTGTGCATAGCCTAGCAGAGATGGCACGGTATTGCAAAGAAGAACTAAAATTAGAGTACCTTGGAATATGCGACCACTCTAAAACGGCGGTGTATGCCAACGGACTTTCTGTAGAACGACTTAGCGAACAATGGGCCGAGATCGATGCTCTCAACGCTAAAATGGCGCCATTTAAAATATTTAAAGGCATAGAAAGTGATATTCTTTCCGATGGCTCGTTGGATTACCCTGATGAAATACTGGCGCAGTTTGATTTTGTCGTGGCTTCGGTACATAACAACCTTAAAATGGATGAAACAAAGGCTACCGCACGTTTATTAAAGGCCATTGAAAACCCGTATACGACAATATTGGGGCACCCTACCGGACGCCTCCTGTTAGCGCGAGCTGGCTACCCGCTGGACTTCAAGAAAATTATTGATGCTTGCGCTGCAAACCAGGTTGTTATCGAGATTAATGCCAACCCTTTACGCTTAGATCTCGACTGGAGATGGCACCGCTATGCTTTGGATAAGGGTGTTATTTTGGCCATAAACCCGGATGCCCACCGCACGGAAGGCCTTTCGGATATGCATTATGGGGTATTGGTAGCGCGCAAGGGTGGCCTCGCTAAAGAAAAGTGCTTAAATGCGCTGGCATTACCAGAAATTGAAAAATATTTTGCCAACAGAAGGACAAAAATCTAACCTATTTAATGATATGAAAGTTTATATTTCCAGAAATATTCCACAGGCTGGCATTGATCTACTGATCGACAACGGAATTGAAGTGCGCATAAATTCGGCGAATAAAAAGCTAACACAAGAGGAGCTGATTGAGGCTTGTCAGCAAGTCGACTTTTTGTTAAATGTTGGGCATGCAGATTTAAACGATTATTTTTTTCAGCACTGTAAACACCTTAAAGGAGTTGCTTTAGCCAGCGTGGGATATGACCATGTTGATATTTCTGCTGCATATAAATGGGAAATCCCTGTATCGAATACCCCGGATGTGTTAAGCGCTGCTACGGCAGATGTGGCATTCTTATTAATGCTGGCCGTATCCAGGAAGGCTTTTTACCGCGCTAAAGAGGTTTTCGACGGTAAATGGAAAGACTTTGAATTTACACAGGATTTGGGTATTGAACTGGAAGGCAAAACTTTAGGCATCTACGGACTCGGACGAATAGGTCTGGAGTTGGCAAAAAAAGCAAAGGCCGCTTATAATATGCAGATTATTTACCACAACCGTAGCCGGAATGTGGAGGCGGAAAAGTTGCTGGATGCGAGGTATGTGAATTTCGACGCCTTACTGCAGCAGAGTGATGTGCTGTCGGTACATGCCAATCTATCGCCAGAAACTCAGTATCGATTTGATAAGGATGCTTTTAAACGCATGAAAAAAAATGCCATTTTTATCAATACAGCACGTGGAAAAGTGCATCACGAAGAAGACCTTACCGCAGCCTTACAGCGTGGCGATATCTGGGGCGCAGGCTTAGATGTTACCGATCCGGAACCGATGGAAGCGAATAATGTTTTGTTGCAAATGCCAAATGTTTGTGTACTACCGCATATTGGTTCTGCAACGTTGGAAACACGAACCCGTATGGCGGTCATGGCTGCCAGCAATTTAGTTGCTGTAGCCAAGGGAAAGACAATGGCCAATGCTGTAAACTTGTAAGTTTGTAAAGTTCTAAGCTTGTAGGTTTGTAAGCCAGCTAATTTATAGGTTTACAGGTTTACATATTTATAAAGCTACAAGGGCTATGGCATCTGCTGGTAATAAAAATGGCTGTCCGCATAAGGACAGCCATTTTATAGTATGTATATAAAGAAACGAATTAACCAATACTTGGCACTGTAACGACTTCGTTTGTTTCAGCATTGTAATCTACCTCCGGGAAGTTAAATCCAAAAAGGTTGAAAAACTCATCGCGGTAACCTTGGATATCGGATAGTTGTTCTAAGTTTTCGGTTGTTGCCTGCTCCCAAAGTTTAGCAACTTCTTCTTGTACGTCTGCACGCATTTCCCAATCATCTACACGTATACGTCCCTTTTCATCCAACTGCAAATCGTTGGCGTTTGCGGTATATAAACGCTCCGAAAATAAACGTTGCATTTGCTCGATGGTACCTTCATGAATACCTTTCTCCTTCATTACCTTATACAATAAAGAAATATATAAAGGTACAACCGGAATTGCCGAACTGGATTGCGTTACCAGGGCTTTATTTACCGATACATAAGAAACACCATTTAAATCCTTAAGTAAATCGTTTAGTACAGGCACTGTTCCTTCTAAATCATCTTTCGCACGACCTATGGTACCGTTACGGTAGATTGGATAGGTTAACTCTGGGCCAATATACGAATATGCTACAGTTTTTACCCCTTCGGCTAAAACACCAGCAGCTTTAAGTTCTTCTATCCAAAATTTCCAGTCTTCACCCCCCATTACGGCCACAGTATTAGCAATGTCGTCTTCAGCTTCTACCGGCTGGATGGAAATATCAGAAACTACACCCGAATGGAAATCTACAGTTTTATTGGTAAACGATTGACCGATAGGCTTTAATACCGAAGCATGCGCAACCCCAGTTTTAGGATGTGTACGTCGTGGCGATGCCAACGAGTAAACTACTAAATCTACCTGACCTAAATCCTGTTTAATAAGTGCTATAGTTTGCTTTTTAACCTCATCCGAGAAAGCATCGCCATTGATACTTTTTGCATATAATCCTGCCTTTGTAGCTTCCTCTTCAAAAGCAGCACTATTATACCATCCTGCAGTACCAGGCTTACCCTCTGCAGCAGGTTTTTCGAAAAATACACCAATAGTTGCCGCCTCAGAACCAAAAGCAGCCGTAATACGCGAAGCTAAACCAAATCCTGTGGAAGCACCTATAACTAAAACTTTTTTAGGGCCATTAGCGATTGCACCTTTTGATTTCACATAATCAATCTGGTTTTTAACATTTTGAGCTGTACCCTCTGGATGCGACGTCAAACAGATAAAACCTCTTACACGTGGTTGAATAATCATATTATCGAATTAAAAAAAATCAGTTTCAAATTTATTAAGCTACAAATTAACGATTTTTATACGAGATTATAGCGAGATAAATACGGAATAAACATGCTTAATTATGGTTAGCATACCATAATCCTTAGTCTTTGGGGTCGACTTCAGATATTACGAATACATCTTCGTTTTGTTTTTTCATTTTATATTTTTCACGCGCTATACGTTGGATTTCGCTAGGGCTATATTGTGCATCTCGAATAGATTTTTCAATCTTCGCAATTTCCTTGGTATAGAAGTCCTTTTCATATTCTAAATTTTTACGCTCACCTTGGTAACCAAACTGCGTGGCTAAATCATAACGGTCAAAAAAACACATCCAAACGATAAAGGCCAGGCCAGAAATCAGAAATTTATTCTTTACTAAAGCTAATAATCTATCCATAACACAAAAATAGCACTTACTTTTTATTTATTGTTAAATATATAGAATTGAAAGAAAGTAATGGGCAAAATTTATGCCATAAAACAAATTATTACATCGCAATAGACCGTAAGGCAAAGGCATTCAAAGGAGGTTAACGCAGAAACATTAAACAGCTAAAGTTCAAAAAAAATAGGCATCAAGCTGAAAACTTGATGCCTATAACGTATTATTTATGCTTCAGCTTATTTAATAGCAAATTTGAAATCTTTACCAATAAATTTAGCGTTAGATCCTAATTCTTCTTCGATACGCAACAATTGATTGTATTTTGCAATCCTGTCGGAACGCGAGATAGAACCGGTTTTAATTTGACCACAGTTTAAAGCTACAGCTAAATCAGCAATTGTAGCATCTTCAGTCTCGCCAGAACGGTGCGACATTACCGAAGTATAACCGCTATTTTGTGCCAAAGAAACCGCATTGATCGTTTCTGTTAAAGAACCGATTTGGTTTACTTTAACTAAAATAGAGTTTGCTGTTGCCGTGTCGATACCTTCTTGAAGACGTTTAGTATTTGTAACAAACAAATCGTCACCTACTAACTGAACGCGGTTACCGATTTTATCTGTCAATACTTTCCATCCATTCCAATCGTCTTCTGCCATACCATCCTCAATAGAGATAATAGGGTATTTTTCTGTTAATTCAGCTAGGTAAGCCGCTTGCTCTTCGCTAGTACGAATAGCACCGCCCTCACCTTCGAATTTTTTGTAATCGTAGTTACCATTTACATAGAACTCCGTAGAAGCACAGTCTAATGCTAAAGCAATTTCAGTACCCGCTTTGTAACCTGCTTTTTCAATGGCAGATAAAATGGTCTCAATCGCATCTTCTGTACCGTTGAATGTAGGTGCGAAACCACCTTCATCACCTACAGCAGTAGATAAATTACGGTCGTGTAAGATTTTTTTCAAAGTATGGAAAACTTCTGCTCCCCAACGTAAAGCCTCCGAGAACGATGCTGCACCAACTGGCATAATCATAAACTCTTGGAATGCAATAGGCGCATCAGAGTGTGCTCCACCATTTACGATGTTCATCATCGGAATTGGCAATGTGTTTGCATTTACACCGCCAATATAACGGTACAAAGGCTGACGGCTCTCTTGTGCGGCTGCTTTTGCAACGGCTAAAGACACACCCAAAATTGCGTTAGCACCTAAACGAGCCTTGTTTTCTGTTCCATCAAGGTCGATCATAATTTTGTCGATAGCGTTTTGTTCAAAAACATCAACACCTTCTAAAGCTTTTGCAATTTCAGTGTTTACATTTTCAACAGCTTTCAAAACACCTTTTCCCAGGTATTTGCTTTTGTCTCCATCACGCAATTCTACCGCCTCGTGAGCACCTGTAGAAGCACCAGAAGGAACAGCAGCACGGCCTACAAAACCATTCTGTGTAGTAACGTCAACTTCAATTGTGGGGTTTCCGCGCGAATCTAAAATTTGGCGCGCGTGTACGTCGATAATTAAACTCATTTCTCTTTTATGGGGTTTATGATTTTTAAATACAATAATACATAGTGTATCTAAGACACTAATGTAGGTATTTTTTATCTTATTCTCAAAAGTAAGAAGATATTTTTAGATATCGGAAAATTCATAGCAATTAGCTAAATCCTGTTTTTGGCTAGCGGTACCTGGCCTACCCGTTTAATCCTACAGCCCTATTTTTATCATTTAATTGTAACTAAATCGTACTTACCTATACTTTGGCACAGGCTTTGAAACAATAATATCATTCATAATTTAGGTTAATAATTGGTTAGTTAAAAGCCTTCAATCTCCCCGGTTGAAGGCTTTTTTTTTTGCTTTAAGCAGCCTATGACTAGGAAACATACTGCCCGACATTAAAACCTCAAACCTTACTGCCAGCATTTCTACAGCAGCTGTCAGGTACTGCCATTTCTTCTTTATTTTACGTTTTTCATAGTATTTGATAAAATATGCTACCATATTAAAAATTGACTTATAGGAAGAGCAACATTATTGGAGCACATAAAAAACACACAAAATCGGATATTAAAACATATGAAGGCCTAAGCCATCGTTAACATGCACCAAAATGGCAGAAAACTTAAAATTGTAAATTTTATAATTTATTAACCTCATGTAAAGGAAATATTGGCAGTTGTCACCATAAATATTTCAGTATCTCAGCAAACACAGACTAGCCGCCAGCCCAGGCTAGTAAAAAATAGCAGCAAAAAACTGACAAAAGTATAGGAAATGCCATTTAAATGTAACTAAAACGTTGTTTTTCTGTTTTGGCACAGCGATTGATTAGTACTTAGTATTCATAATTTAGGTTAATAATTGGTTAGTTTAAAAACCTTCAATCTCCCCGGTTGAAGGTTTTTTAGTTTATAAATAGCTACTTTTGTAGCATGGAAATAGCATCAATATTACAAAGGTTAAAAATTACAGCATTGAACGACATGCAGCAAGAAGTGCTGGCAAAGTTTCGTCCACAGCAAGATTTTGTACTACTTTCCCCTACCGGATCCGGAAAGACCCTCGCATTTAGCCTTTTAATAGATGGCTTAATTCAGCAAAAAACAGCCCACAATCCACAAGTTTTAATTGTGGTACCAACACGTGAGCTGGCCCTACAGATTGAAACGGTAATAAAGGATGTTATAAAAGGTTTTAAGGTATTATGTACCTATGGCGGGCACGACACGAAAATTGAACGTAACGCCTTAAAACAAGCTCCTGCCATTCTTATTGGTACGCCAGGAAGGATTATTTACCACCTGGAACGCGGCAACTTTACGCCAGAACATATCCATACTTTAGTCTTAGATGAGTTTGATAAATCCCTTGAACTGGGTTTTCAGGAGCAGCTGGCACATATTACCGGCGCTGCAGCACAGGTAAAGCAGCGCATCCTGACGTCGGCAACGGCATTGGCCGAATTTCCGGATTTTCTATCCCTAAATCTGCCTATAGAAGTTAACTTCCTGGATTCCAAAGATAATATCCCGGATATCAGGTTCAAAAAAGTAATCAGTCCGGCACAACATAAGTTAAAAGCCCTATTCAAACTTATCTGTAGCCAGGGCAGCAAAAAGATACTTATCTTCTGCAACCACCGGGAAGCAGTAGACCACATCAGCGAATTGCTGGATAGCCGCGATTTAATACACGATGTTTTTCATGGCGGATTAGAACAGCGTGACCGTGAGTTATCGATTTTAAAATTCAGAAATAACAGTAACCGCATTTTATTAACTACAGATCTTGCCGCACGGGGTTTGGATATTCCAGAAATCGATCTTATCGTGCACTATCAATTGCCGAGCAAGGAGGATGCTTTTATCCACCGGAATGGTAGAACAGCACGTATGAAAACAACAGGCGAGGTAATTTTAATGCTTAAACCGGATGATGTATTCACCTACCTCCCAGAAAATACGGAAGAACTTCTTCTGGAGGAAGACTATGAGCTGCCACCAAACAGCCCTTATACCACCCTGTACATTCCTTTTGGTAAAAAAGATAAGGTTAATAAAATAGATATCGTGGGCTATATATTGCAGCTTAAGGGGCTGGAGAAAGATGATTTAGGCGTAATTGAGGTAAAAGATAACGAAGCTTATATTGCGGTAAAACGTAAGGTAGCCTCAATTATTATTAAGGAAGGGTCTACGGGAAAAATAAAAGGCAAAAAGGTTAAATTCTTTAGAACCTAAATTTTGTACTGGGTTTAGGTAAGGTAGAAGGATTACGCCTTATAATCTGGCCTAAGCCAGCCGCATTTATCTCTTATTTCTGGTGTATTGCATGACACCAGAAATAATTTGATTAAAAAAATCAATTCTACTTTCTACTTTCTACTTTAAGAAGGCTAATACCTCCTTGGGTACAAAGGAGGCTACTGAACCGTTATTTGTCCATATATCCCGCACAATTGTCGACGATATATGTGCCGTACCACTGCGGCTCATTAAAAAATAAGTCTCAATTTCAGGTGCTAAAATCAGGTTACTTTGGGCAATAGCGTTTTCAAACTCCATATCTTTCGTATTACGCAATCCTCGTAAAATAAACTGCGCCCCAACTTGCTGGCAGTAGCTTATGGTTAAGCCCGTGAAGGTATCGACAACCACCTTGTCATTTCCCTTATATACGGCTTCGATAGCGGCTTTACGCTGAGCATAATCCATCAACCCTTTTTTACTGCTGTTTACCCCTACAGCAATATGGACCCGATCAAACAGGGACAGGGAGCGATCTACCAGATCTTTATGTGCTAAGGTAAAAGGATCAAAGGACCCTGGAAAAACAGCTGTAATCATCGGTATTAATTTAGTTTAACCCTTATAATTCGTATATACTAAAGGAAGAGTAACCATACTTCCGTGTCTCAACTAAAGTAGCGTGTTCCTGCATCTTTCGGGTTGACGGATGCTCCACCACCAATATACCACCTTCTTTTAACAAGTTATTATCCATAACCAGATGCGCTAATTGCGGCAATTGAGCCACATCGTAGGGAGGGTCGGCAAAAATAAAGTCATATTGTTTTTTACAAGACGCCACAAACTTAAAGACATCCGCCTTACGGGTGTTAATAGCCGAAAAATCATATTTTTTAGCCATATCCTTCACATAAAAAAGACACTTGCTGTGTATATCTACGGCATCTACCTCTGCAGCGCCGCGCGATGCCAGCTCAAAAGATATATTTCCGGTACCACAGAATAAATCCAAACACTGGGCATCTGCCCAATCTATCTTGTGCTGTAAGATATTAAACAAAGCCTCTTTCGCCAGATCTGTCGTTGGCCGTACTGGTAAATTTGTTGGTGGATTTAATCGTATTCCGCCCAGTCTCCCTCCTATTATACGCATCGTGTACTATCGGTTAATACGTTTAGTTCTTCTATTTTTTTTGCTACAGCCTCATCCTCGGCAAACCATTGCTGCATGGGTTTCAACAGATATACTGTCTCCGCATATCGCTGCAAACGCTGTATCCATTCGCTATCGGAGGCAACGGCACTTAAGGCTATGCCTGCAATCTTTTCGCGGATATGGAAATTGCGGAACAACGACAATACAAAATAACACAGATCGTCAATAGTATTTACCTCAAATGTATTATAAAGCTTAAATTCACCATCCACAAATAATATAATATCAGCCTGATCATCGTACCGATGGATACCCATAAAGGCGCCATTTTTAGGGATATCTGTCCCTAACTGCTGGATAAAAACGCTGAATATCGGTGTGAAGTGAGCCGTTGGGAATAGGCTTTTCCAACGGTTATATAAATACAAGTCATATTGATATAAAGCTACCGCAGACAACGCATCTATTTCCTGAACACCAATACTATCGATATGCTCATCGACGAAATAATCGGTATACAGCGCTTTCTCGGTAACATCATAAACCTCCTGTGGCACCCAGATGAGTCCCTGCTGTGGCAATGAAATCTGCACCTGCTGAAAAGGAAGGCTTAATATTTTCAATGCCTCTGCCGTGGGCTCCGCACTGGCATAGCTCCTATACACCAACACCCTACCTGCAGCATCTACCACCACAAGTTGATCGTTGTGCACATCACTTTTGATATACAAGGTATAATCCGGCAAGTAAGGGATAAAAAAATCTGATGAGGTATAAATCATATATACTATGCGTTTTAATTCGGCTCCTCTCCGAACTAACAAAATTAGCTTTTACAATTGAAATGACAAACCTTTTTAGATAACTTTGGATGTGTATATTGAAAAACTTCTCACCGAACAGTTCTCCTTGGTTCCGACCACCCAGCAACAGGAGGTTTTTGGCCTGTTAGCCGAGTTTTTGGAAACCTTCTCCGACAGCAGTTGTTTTATCTTGCGTGGATATGCCGGTACGGGTAAAACAACACTGATATCTGCAGTCGTAAACAGCCTACCCCGTTTACGTAAAAGAGCGGTATTATTGGCACCTACAGGACGTGCAGCAAAAGTTATGCAGCATTATTCGGGTCGAAATGCCCTCACCATCCATAAAAAAATATACCGTAAAAAGTCTGCTTTAGCTACACAAATGGATTTTGATATCGCCGAAAATACGCATGAAAATACCGTATTTATCGTAGATGAGGCTTCGATGATTAGCACAGAAGGATTTCATGTTTTTTCTGACGGCCTTTTGAGCGACCTTATACAGTATGTGCAGGCGGGAAAAAACTGCACCTTAATGCTGGTGGGCGATACGGCACAACTCCCCCCTGTAGGCTTGGTAAAGAGTCCGGCCTTAGATGCAGATTATATAAGTATGGAATTTGGTTTACATGTGTTTACCTACGAACTCACCGATGTGGTGCGCCAGGATAAAAATTCCGGAATCCTCTACAATGCCACGAAAATCAGAAATGAAATCCGTTTCGATGATGAGAACCCAACTTACAGCTTTCCGAAATTTGTAACGCAAGGTTTTCGCGATATCTACCGCATGAACGGCGACCGCCTAATAGAAGGCTTACATTATGCATACGACAAATATGAATTGGAAAATTGCATGGTAATTTGCCGGTCGAATAAATCGGCGAACCTATACAACAAGCATATACGCAACCAAATCCTATTTCGTGAGGATGAAATTACGGGCGGTGATATCCTGATGGTGGTGCGCAATAATTATTACTGGCTACAGCAGCACGATGATACGCATGTAGGGTTTATTGCCAATGGTGATATGGCTATTGTTAAAAAGGTAGGCAATATACATGATATGCATGGCTTTCGCTTTGCCGATCTGTATCTGGAATTTATGGATAATAATGAAGGAGATGCCATCCGTTGCCGGGTACTATTAGATAGTTTACATGTAGATGCAGCGCAAATGCCTCTTACCGATATGCAGCGGCTTTATGAAAGTATAGCGCTGGATTACCAGGATATAATATCCAAAAAAGACCGACTTGAAGCGATAAAAAAGGACCCGTATTACAATGCCCTTCAGATTAAATTTGCCTACGCCATTACCTGCCATAAGGCACAGGGCGGACAATGGCCTTTAGTTTTTGTAGATCAGGGGTATATGACCGATGAAATGCTGAACACCGAATTTCTACGCTGGTTATATACGGCATTAACACGGGCTACAAAAGAATTATTTCTAGTAAATTTCAATGAAAAATTCTATTAGTTATCAAAAATATTACAAAGCTACATTCTTATAACATCAGTAGAAAAGAATAATTTAGCTCTTCTAATTTATTAACGCATAATTCCATATGAAGTACTATTTAATGGGGTTACTTGCTCTTGTTGCAGGTTTAGGCCATGCACAGGAAAAAAGCAAAACTCCGAAGCCCAACTATCAGTTAGCCGCGAAATACTCTCCGACAAAACTACGTACCTTAATCTTCTCTACAGAGGTCAAACCCAATTGGATAAATAATGGGGATAAATTCTGGTACGACTACAGTACCTCTGCGGGCAAAAGCTGGTATTTAGTAGAGCCTGCAGCAAAGCGTAAACAGCCTCTATTTGATAATGCAGAGATGGCAGCCAAAGTTACCGCCATTGTAAAAAACCCATTCGATGCGCAGCACCTTCCGCTGCAGAACCTTCGTTTTATGGAGAATGAAAACCTGATACGCTTTGAAGTTCAAAGCACCAAGGATACGGTAAAGAGCAAGGAAGAAATAAAAAAGCTAACCAACAAAAGCGATACATTAAAGAAAAAATTATTCTATTTTGAATATAATTTAAACAGCAAAAAACTTACCGAACTAAGCGACAAAAGCAAGGAAAAAAGCAAACCCAATTGGGCAAATTTTAACCCGGATACGACCAAGGTTTTCTATGCTAAAAACTATAATCTATACTGGATGGATTATAGCAACTACCTGAAAGCGCTGGAAAATGAAAAAGATAGCACCATTGTGGAGCATCAGTTTACAACAGGTGGTGTACAGTACTACGCTTGGGGTGGCGACCAATACAGCACCACTACTGGCGATGCCAAAACGGATGCCGATGAGCTTCAAAAGCGTAAACCCGTTTGGTTAAACTGGTCGCCAAACGGTAAACACTTTGCGCTAACGCGTAAAGATAGCCGTAATATTTCCGCTTTATGGGTTATTAATAACGTAGGCAGCAAGCGCCCTACGTTGGAAACCTACAAATACCAAATGCCTGGTGAAACAGATTCTACAGAAACGGAATTGTATATCTTCGACAGCCAAACTTTACAGGCCAAACAGGTAAATATTGCAGCCTTTAAAAATCAAACCTTAGGCCTATGGAATCAAGATGCGAGCAAAGCCAGCTACAAAGGCAAGTATTACATTAACTACTGGTTAGGTAATGACCAGGAGTTTTATATCGCACGCTCCAGCCGCGACCTTAAAAAGATAGATGTCGTAGCAGTTAGCGTAGAAGGCAAAACACGTGTTCTTGTTGAAGAGCGCGCGAATGTTTACCTCGATATTAAGAAGCCGAAGTTTATTGCTGGTGGGAAGCAGTTTATCCATTGGTCGCAGCGTGATGGCTGGGGCCACTTTTACCTGTACGATAACCAGGGAAAATTAATCCATCAAATTACAAAAGGTGAGTTTCACTGCGACGAACTTAGTGCCTACCAGGAGGCTACCGGAACTTTGTTTTTCAAAGCCAACGGTAAGGAGAAAAATATAGACCCTTATTACAGCTACTACTATGCGGTGAATAAAAATGGTGGAGCTCTAAAAACAATTACGAACGGCAACTTTGACCATCAGGTGGAGGTAAGTGAAAGCGGCAATGTTATTATTGATAATTTCTCTCGCGTCAATACTACGCCACAGAGCAATCTTTATAGCGCCTCGGGGCAGTTGATTATGAAGCTCGAGGAAGCCGATCTATCGCAATTATTTGCTACGGGCTATAAATTCCCCGAACCGTTTAAAGTAAAAGCCGGCGATGGTATTACAGACATTTATGGTGTAATGTATAAACCATTTGATTTCGACTCGACCAAAATGTACCCTATAGTAGAATATGTATACCCGGGTCCGCAAACAGAAGCCGTAAATAAAAGCTTTGGCCGGAGCATGGATCGTATAGATCGTTTAGCGCAGATGGGCTTTATTGTTATTTCTGTTGGTAACCGCGGGGGGCACCCATCGCGCTCCAAGTGGTACCATACCTATGGCTATGGAAACCTTAGAAATTATGGTCTGGAGGATAAAAAAGTTGCCGCAGAACAGCTGGCCAACAAGTACAAGTACATCGATATAAATAAAGTAGGTATCACCGGGCATTCAGGAGGTGGTTTTATGTCTACCGCAGCTATGTTGGTATATCCAGACTTCTTTAAAGTTGCTGTTTCAGGAGCTGGTAACCATGAAAACAATATCTACAACCGTTGGTGGAGCGAGCGCCACCATGGCGTAAAGGAAGAGGTGTCGGCAAAAAATGATACCATTTTCAAATATCAAATTGACAAAAATACCGAGCTAGCAGCCAACTTAAAGGGTAAACTACTCATTGCTACAGGCGATATCGACAACAACGTACATCCAGCAAATTCGATCCGTATGGTCGATGCATTGATTAAAGCCAATAAACGTTTTGATTTTCTTCTTCTGCCTGGTCAGCGTCATGCCTTTGGCGATATGACCGAATATTTCTTTTGGAAAATGGCCGATTATTTCAGTGAGCACCTACTGGGCGAATCGAATAGAGATCAAGTTGATATCACAGAAATCAACAAAGAAAAACCGTTAACCCGTTAGGCATGCAAGCCAGCAGGATAGCGACAATTTCCGAAGCACTATGTTCCTATAGTGCTTCGGATTTAACAGCCCAGATATTAAGCGATATCAGTGTAAAGGAGCTCTTTGAAGTTTTGGCCTTACAAGGCAAGGCCTTCGAAAAAACCGCCTTTCGGGCGGCCTGGGCCTTAGAGCATCTGCTGCTACAAGATAAAACCTTGCTCCTAGCACAGCAGCATCAGGTATTACAAACCTTTCTATCCTCCGGAAATTGGAGTGCCCAGCGCAGCCTTACGAAATTAGTATATTCCCTGTTAAAGCACTATACTTTAGCCGCACCGGTTCTAAGCGAAGAGCAGGAAGAGCAAATAATATCGAAAATTATGGGCATGTTAGAAACGACAGAATGTCCGATTTCCGTTCGTGCAAACCTATACGACCTGCTCTATATTTTTGTTGAAAAACATCCCTGGTTAGGCCGGGAACTAGCGCTACAAATTACGCTAGATTTGGAGAAAAAAAATGCTGTCGCCTTGTACGCACGCGGCAATAAGATTTTAAAGCAATTAAAGGTAATACGTTAAAATAACGTATTACCTTTATTATAATAAGCACGTCCTAAATGCTTAAAAGCACTCTCCGTACATTCGCGACCCCGAGAGGTACGCATTAAATAGCCCTCCTGAATTAAAAAAGGTTCGTACACCTCTTCGATGGTACCTTCATCCTCCCCTACTGCCGTAGCAATAGTTTTAAGGCCTACAGGGCCACCTTTAAATTTATCAATAATGGTCGATAGAATTCGATTATCCATCTCGTCCAAGCCATGCTCATCTACGTTTAACGCATTCAAGGCATACTGCGCAATGGCCTTATCGATACTGCCATTTCCTTTAATTTGTGCAAAATCGCGCGTTCTACGCAGCAAAGCATTGGCGATACGCGGGGTTCCACGACTTCTGCGGGCTATTTCATAGGCCCCTTCTTCGCTAATTGCAGCCCCTAATATACTGGAAGAACGCTCTACAATACTCGTTAACAATTTAGCATCGTAATATTGCAAGCGCGCATTAATACCAAATCGAGCACGTAAAGGCGCTGTCAGTAAGCCCGACCGTGTTGTAGCCCCTACCAACGTAAACGGATTCAACGATAGCTGCACCGACCGCGCATTAGGACCTGTTTCCAGCATAATATCGATCTTAAAATCCTCCATCGCCGAGTACAAGTACTCCTCTACTACAGGGGATAAGCGGTGTATCTCATCAATAAATAGGATATCCCCCTCATCCAGATTCGTCAAAAGACCGGCCAGATCACCGGGTTTATCCAATACCGGACCGGAGGTAATTTTAATTCCCACGCCCATTTCATTGGCAATAATATGAGAGAGCGTCGTTTTGCCCAAACCTGGGGGGCCATGGAGCAGCACATGGTCTAAGGCCTCGCCACGCAATTTTGCGGCCTCCACAAAAATCGATAGATTTTCTAATATCTTTGCCTGTCCGGTAAAATCCTCAAAATTTTGAGGACGTAATACCCGCTCCATTTCCTTATCGGTAGGATTCAGACGTTCTGGATTTGGATCGAGATTTTCGTTCATTACTTATAGGATTTAAAAAGACTTTCCACCTTCAGCTGTATCACACCAATAAAAGCCTCGCGAAAAATTTTAGTACTCATTTTAGATACCCCCAATGTTCTATCGGTGAATATAATGGGCACTTCAATAACCTTAAAGCCATACTTAATGGCTTTAAATTTCATTTCAATCTGAAAAGCGTAGCCTACAAATTTAATATTATCGAGGGCTATTTTCTCGAGAACCTTTCGATTAAAACACACAAACCCTGCTGTAGCGTCCTGCACCTTTATACGCATAATTAAACGCACATAAACAGAGGCAAAATAAGACATCAGCACCCGGCTCATAGGCCAGTTTACAACATTAACGCCATTGACATATCGGGAACCGATAACCATATCGCCGCCATTCAGGGCAGCATCACGTAAACGAATAAGATCATCAGGGTTATGGCTAAAATCGGCATCCATCTCAAAAATATAGGTATATGTTCTTGCCAGTGCCCATTTAAAGCCATGAATATAAGCCGTACCTAAGCCCAACTTGCCCCTACGTTCTTCGATAAACAAGCGTTCTGGAAACTCCAGCATCAGGTTTTTAACGCAATTCGCAGTACCATCTGGCGAACCATCGTCTACGACCAATATGTTAAAATCTACCGGAAGGGAAAATACCTTCCGGATAATAGATTCAATATTTTCAATTTCGTTATATGTAGGAATTATTACAACGCTATCCGTCACCATTTATGATTCTAAAAAACAAAAATACTATTTTAAGCTTGCCTAAAAAATAGGCATATCGAATTAGCCTGCTTACGCATTAGCTAACACCGTTCATCAGCTTTTTAATAAATGGTGATATCACTACGAGAAGCACCCCCGCTACAACGGCATAAATCGCCAATTGCTGATACCCGTTGGTATACCCAATCAGTTTATCCATAGCCGAAGCATTTTCATCAGGTGACGACATTCCTGCGCCCAATAAACCCGCCCCGTACTGCCCATAGGCACTTGCCAAAAACCATAAACCCATCATCATGCCCCCAAGGCGCTTAGGTGAAAGTTTGGTAACCATAGAAAGGCCAATTGGTGATAGGCATAACTCGCCCAAGGTAACCGCTAGATACGCTAAAGTAAACACTTCCAAGGAGGTTTTACCATTTTCGTCGGCAAAGAAACGCGTTACATAAAAGAGATAATACGCCAAGCCCAACAACAAGAAACCTAAAGCAAATTTTATAACCGTATTGGGTTCAATTTTCTTTTTTGCCATAGCCAGCCATACTAAACCCAACAGCGGACTAAATATAATTACAAACAAAGAGTTTGCACCGTTATTGACCACATTCGGATCAATCTGCAAACCCAAAATATTGTGGTGTAAATTTTTATTTGCAAACAAGGCTAATGAACCTCCGGCTTGCTCAAAGATGGCAAAGAAAATAATGGAAAAGATAATCAAAATCAATGCTGCAACTAACTTTTGCTTAGCGGCGCCATCTTTTTCTTTTCCCAGCTGCATAAAGAAATAAATCAAAGCCAAAGGCCCGATGGTATACATAAATGCATCCGTATACCCCGTATTATTGATCATCAGGTAAATCAAAGGCAAACACAATAAGGCACCGATATACACCATCAGCTCCCTGCTTAATCTTTTTGCTGTTGGCAAAGCCTGCAAAGGGCTGTTACCAATAGGACCTAATAAATGTTTCGTTGCCATAAATATAACGACGCCAATAACCATAACAATCGCTGCTGCTAAGAAAGCATAGTTCCAAGAATATTCCTTGCCTAACCAAACACATAAAGCACCGCCCAATAAGGCACCAATATTTATACCCGAGTAAAACATACCAAAACCGGCGTCACGGCGGGCATCCCCCTCTTTGTACAAATCGCCTACCATAGACGACACATTCGGTTTAAAGAAACCTGTACCGATAATCGTTAACGTTATACCCACATAAAAGAAATCATGCGGAGAAATAGCTATTAACCCATTCCCGGCTATCATCAATACCCCTCCAAAGATTAAGGAGCGTTTAAAACCTAAAACCTTATCGGCAAAAATACCGCCTACAAAAGTAAAGGCATAGACAAAAGCCTGTATGGCTCCATATTTAAGGTTGGCTTCTTTATCAGCAAGAAACAACTGATCCACCATAAAAATCGTCAAGACCCCACGCATACCATAGAAACAGAACCGTTCCCACATTTCCACGAGAAACAAATACCACAGCTGCTTCGGGTATTTACCTTCAAAATTTTGGATCTCCTCTATTGTAATATCTTTAGACATAACCTATATAATTAAAAAATGCTCCCCAAAGGAAAGCATTTCTATTCAATTTTTCTATTTTACGCCGTGCATTAATTTTTTTATGAGCGGATTCAGTGCCATCACTAACAGGCCGGCGACAATGGGAACGACTGTAAATATCAGAAAGAAAGTACTTAAAGAATACTCTTTCGTAATGTTTTCAATCTCTCCACCGACAATAGCGGCCAATTTATTTCCGATTGCAATAGCGAGGTACCACATACCAAACATAAAACCTATCATACGTGCAGGCACCAACTTGGATACATAAGATAAACCCACTGGCGATAAACACAACTCGCCCAAGGTATGAAACAGGTAGGCCAATACCAACCAAATAAAGCTAATGCGCACACCTTCAGCAACACCGCTTGTTCCCAAAAACAAACACCCGAAACCCAGTGCCATAATAACTAACCCCAATCCGTATTTCACTGCTGCAGGCGGGTTGTATTTAGAATCCCAAACACGCGACACAATCGATGCCAGTGAAATAATAAAAAATGAGTTTAATGTACTAAAGAAGGACACTGTAATTTCCGAAGTCTCCGACAACAATTCACGTTGCAACATCCAGATCGCCACGCCCCAGACACCCACAAAACACAAAGCCAAAACTACATTCGACATTAAGGCTTTTTTATACGTCTGTTTGGCCAATAGTATTAAAACATAGGAAATAAATAATAAAGGAACTACGGTCAACAAGGTATTCACTACGTTAAAAATGACCTTGGTATTCCCTTCTAACGCTCTATCTACATTATCACGGGCAAAGATTACCAATGAAGAGGCGCCCTGTTCAAACGACATCCAAAAGAATACCACGAAAAAAGCAAAGATAATTACCGCAATCATACGGTCGCGTACCACCTTCGTATAGTTTAACAACCTTTTTATAACCACCACAAAGAATAAAACCAAGGCAAGAATAATTACAAAATTTTGCCCGGAAATATTGTAAAAAGAGAAATCAAATAAATTGATCTGCGCTATTTTCGTTAACGGATCATTAAATGCATAACCTAAACCCAAAATGGTCATTGCCGCGATCAACAACGTATCCACCAAGGTAAAAGGATTTGGTTTCTCACCAGGTTCATACATTGCCGCCTGCTTCGCCTTTGCATCCACCGATTTATCCGGTACAGAGCCAATACTACCAAACAGCGGTTTTGCCATCCAGAACTGTAAAGTACCCAATAACATAAATATACCAGCAAGTCCGAACCCCCAGTGCCAGCCAATCTTTTCGGCCAGGTAACCACACAACATCATTCCAAAGAAAGCGCCAGCATTTACCCCCATATAAAATATCGTATAGGCAGCATCCTTTTTCTGCGGAAACTTCTTGTACATTTCAGAAAGGATTGACGTCATATTAGGTTTAAAGAACCCCGTTCCGATTACCAAACATCCTAGACCAAGGTACAGGAACAGCGGTGTATCCAGGGCCATAAAAGCATGCCCTAAAGTCATAATAATCGAACCGATTACGACAGCCCAACGGTAACCCACATATTTATCTGCAATAATACCCCCGAAAATCGGCGTGATATACAACAACATGGCGTAGGTACCATACAAGGCGGCGGCATTTTCTGCCGACCAACCCCATCCCGGATTAGAGCCCAATACGGCAGCGGTAAGAAATTGGATTAATAATACACGCATTCCATAAAAGGAAAAACGCTCCCACATTTCCGTAAAAAACAACACAAAAAGCCCTGATGGATGGCCTAAAACCATTTTCCCATCCACCCCTTGCCTTTCTAATTCTTCTGAAAAAGAAGCTTCTGATACTTTATTCATATAGTAATAATTTCGCTTTTTAGCAGCCCAAAAATACAATTTAACTTTAAAAACACCCTTCTAATTCGCCTGGTAAATCGAATAAACGTAACCTTCACCAAAATCGATTAAGTCTTACCTTATGCCATGCATCATTTTTCGTAAAAACGGACTAAGAATCAACAAAAGAACTGCGGCAGCAATTGGCAGTCCGGCGATAATCAAAAAGAAGGTAGACATGGAATACATTTCCGTGATTTTATCAATTAGGCCACCACTGAAACCAGCTAATTTATTAGCGATAGCAGAGGCTAGAAACCAAAAACCAAAGATTAACCCCAAGAATTTTTTTGGAGAGAGTTTACTCATATACGACAAGCCGACGGGCGAAACACAAAGCTCGCCTGTAGTATGAAAGAAATACGCCAATATTAACCAGATCATACTAACCGAAGCGGTAGCCGCCCCCGAAGGAATACTCATACTGCCATAAGAAAGCGCTAAGAAGCCAACGCCAACTGAAATCAACCCTAAAGCAAATTTCACAGGTCCTGAAGGATTCCATACCTTCTCCCAAAACCTGCTAAAAGACGAAGCCAGGGTAACAATAAAAAATGCATTTAATATCTGGAACCAGGCCACAGTTACCTCCGTAACTTCCGAAGTAAACTCACGATGCACCTTCCACAACCCCAAGATTACGATCGAGAAAAACGAAATCAGCGTAAAAATAATCGTTAACGGATACTGCTTAAATATCTTATTGGCCAATTTAAGCAACACATAAGTTACTATAAATATGGGAAGGATAGTAAGCCCAGCGTCTACCCATTTAAAGGTTGTTCCAGCCGTACCTTCCAAGACCCGTTGCGTATAATTTTTAGCAAAAATAGTCATGGAGCCCCCCGCCTGTTCAAACGCTAAAAAGAAAAATACGCTGGCAATAATTAAAACAGCAACCACTATTAAACGATCCCGAACCACATGAGGTTCATTTTTCACCTCCTCAATAGCGGCATTAGGGTCTATATTTTTCTTGGGTTTATCACCAATAACGCCAAAAATATGCTGACCAAAATAAAACTGTAGCATACCAAAAAACATAAACACACCAGCCAGGCCAAAGCCATAATGCCATCCAATTTTCTCGCCAATATATCCACATAACATGGAACCTAAGAAAGAACCCGCATTAATACCCATATAAAAGACGGTATAGCCCGCATCTTTCTTTGCCGAATTATCCGGATACAATTGCCCCACCATAGACGAAATATTCGGTTTAAAAAGGCCATTCCCTAAAATCATTAACCCCAAACCGATAAAGAAAAACAGTTTACTCTCGCCTTCGAGCGCCATAGAAGCATGGCCTAATGTCATGATTAAAGCCCCTAAAAGTATGGCTTTCTTGTACCCCGTAACCCTATCCGCTATCAAACCCCCAATCAGCGGTGTGGCATATACCAGCCCCGTATACCAGCCATACAAGTTCAAGGCCTCAGCATTTGTCCAACCCCAACCATTTTTGGCCACTTCAGAAATTAAAAACGTAACCAATAAGGCCCGCATACCATAAAAACTGAAACGCTCCCACATTTCGGTAAAAAACAGAACAAATAAACTAGCAGGATGTCCTAAAACCATTTTGTTGTCCACGCCACGTTTGGCCAAATGATCTATTAATACATCATCCTTTTCTTCAATCATAAATTTAGACTATTGTATATGTTATCCTAGAATTTAATTAACAAAGAAACTAATTTTTATCGATTTTTTCTCCTTATTATAGAATAGTTACAAAGTATAGGCAGCTTTTTTAGTAAATTATTTGGCAAAACCAAATAATAGCTAGGCAGAAAACCTGTAAAGCTTTGATCATAAAGCATATTAATAATACTTCTAAAGAATAGATATTATCACATTAGGCATAAAAAAACGAACTATTATTTAATAAGAAATAACAGCTCGCCAAGAAATATCAAAAAATAGTAAACCCTTAAAAGCTACCGAAAGCGTTCCAACAAAGCTTTAGTTGCCAAAATACCCTCCGGCTCACTCAAGCGGTTCCCTTCATATTCAATACCGATATACCCCCTAAAACCTGCGTTTTTAATAATTTCCATCATACGCACATAATCGATATTTTTTTCGTTACCCATGTCGTCAAAGTCATTGGTTTTTGCACTCACCCCTTTCGCAAAAGGCATTAAATCCTTAACCCCCTGATAGCGGTCATATTCGTAGAAGTTTCCCAAATCAGGCAGTGCGCCACAATTATTTTTTCCAACACCTTTAAGTACCGCCGCTAACCAATCGCCATGCGAGGATATACCGCCATGGTTTTCTACAATAACATTAATTTTGCTTTTCTCTGCATAATCCGCTAAAGTCGACAAACTCTCCTGCACCCGTTTAGCAAGCTCCTCCTTGCTACCCTGACCTGCGGCATTCACGCGAATAGCACCACAGCCTAAATACGTAGCCGCGTCAATCCATTTATAATGATTTTCTACCGCCACTTTACGCTTTTTCTCGTCGGCATTACCTAAGTCGCCCTCCCCATCTACCATAATCAAAACATTCCGCACCCCATTTGATTTCGCCCTATCATTAAGATCCTTCAAGTACGTAAAATCTTTGGCTTTATCTTTAAAAAATGAATTAACATACTCTACGCCAAAGATACCATACTTCTTTGCTGCCAACTCCGGGAAGTCAATATTTTTCAGATCACCCTTAAACAAAGTTCGATGCAAAGACCATTCGGCTAAGGAAATATCAAACCAAGCTTTTTTGCCGGCAAAAAGATCCAGATTAGGGGCAATCACTAAACCTGCAGTAGCTAAGCCCAGGGTTTTTAGAAAATCTCTTCTAGCGTTCATAATTGTATGTATAAAGGTTTATAATAATGATGTCACCTTATATATTAGCCCATCCCGAGGTAAGCACATCCACTAAGTGCATTGTTTTTATCGGAATATCATGTTTATCAATATAAGCTTTTAATTGCAATAAACAGGAAGCATCCGTAGAGATAATATAATCAGCCTGTACCGCCTGTGCACTTTTCACCTTCTGCTCGGCCATTGCAGCAGATATCCCTTCAAACTTCACGGCAAATGTACCCCCAAAACCACAACATACCTCCTGCCCCTCCATGTCCACAATTTCAAGTCCTCCTACCTTAGATAATAGCTGTCGCGGTTCACTTTTAATCTTACAATCGCGTAATGCTGCGCAAGAATCATGGTACACCGCAGTTCCCACCAACTCGGCACCAAAATAATCGCGCTTAAGCACATTCACCAAAAAATCCGAGATTTCATAAATATGCTGCTGTACGGATCGGCAATTTGTATGCCCCTGCGCCTGCGTAAAAAGGTCATTGTAACCTTTTTTTACCATGCCTGTGCAAGAGGCAGAAGGCGACACAATATACTGTTCGCCCGTAAAGCTCTCCAAAAAACTCGCTCCGACCTCCTGAGCTTCGTCCCAGAACCCCGCATTGTAGGCCGGCTGCCCACAGCAGGTCTGCTCACTATTATACGTTACATCACAGCCCGCATACGACAACAACTTAATGGTATTAAAGGCCGTTTCGGGATATAATTGATCCATAAAACAGGGTATAAACAACTCTACTTTCTTATCCATCAGACATCTGTTTTAAAAGGGTATTAAATTTCAACGCTCTGCCAAGCAGCACAAAACCAAGGATAAAAAATACCGACAAGGATACGGCCGAATAGCGTATATTATGGGTTAACTGTTCAATAAAAGCAAAACTTACTAAACCGACTACAATACCAAGTTTTTCAGTAATATCATAAAAGCTAAAAAAGGAAGTGGTATCTTCCAGGTTTTTAGGTAATAATTTAGAATAGGTAGAACGCGATAAAGACTGTATTCCACCCATCAATAAACCCACCATAAATGCCAGTGCATAAAATTGGGTGGCACTATTTAAGTAATAAGCCATAATACAAATACCAGCCCATAATACCGTTACCAGCATTAAGACCTTAATATTCCCCCATATAGCGGCCAGCTTAGACATCACAAAAGCCCCCAATATAGCCACCAGCTGAATTAAAATAATCGTAGCGATTAAAGTTTCCTGAGCCAAGTCCAGCTCCTTTTGTCCGAACATGGTTGCCACCACCATAATTGTCTGTACCCCTACAGAATTAAAGAAATAGGCCGGCAGAAAGCGTCGGATTCCTTTATTCTTTTTAATCTGCGCCCACACCGTTAAAAACTCCATTCTTACCCGATGCTGCAGTCCAACCCCCAACGCATGCGTAGAAGGCTTATTGTTGGGTAAAACCGAAAAAGGAATTAACGAAAAACCTAACCACCATAGGCCAACCAACAGAAAGGATAAACGTGCCGGAAAAGAAGGATCTACAATACCAAACCAAGCAGGTTTTAATACAAAAACAAAACATATAACCTGTATAACCACACAACCCACATAGCCATAAGCAAAGCCCTTAGCACTAACGGCATCCTGTTGGTCTGGCGTAGCAATTTCCGGAAGGTACGAATTGTTTACCGCGACACCACCGATATATCCCATAGCCGCCAGTGTAAAACAGATAATTCCCCATTCCAGCGTATTCAGCTTAAAGAAAAATAAGCCCATACAAGCAATAGCCCCCAAATAAGTGAAAAATTTCATCACCTGCATTTTTTTACCATTGGCATCCGCAAAAGCGGATAAAAATGGCAATGCCAATACCATAATCAAGTAGGCAAATGCCAAGGCATAATTAGACAAGACCGTATTAATAATAGGTATACCAAAGAAGGACACCAGATCATCACCGGCATCTTTAGACTGGGTGATGACAATATAATAGATCGGAAAAATTGTAGATGTAATAACCAGATTATACGCCGAATTTGCCCAATCAAACATGGCCCAGGAGCGTATCAGCTTTTTGTCATTCTTCTTAAATTCGCGCATAACGGTTCTATGAAATGCGAATATAATAATTAATTAAGCTAAGTTTTTAATAATTCTGCCGGAGGAAGGTCATGATATTGACAAGCTCCCGCCTTACTGTACTGGCATTATTACGGAAATTATTGTTCAGGAAAGAAAATGCAAAACGCCGTCCAGACCGCGTTATCAGGTAACCCGACTGGCAATATACCGTTCTTAACGTTCCCGTTTTCGCCCATACAAAAGGCTCCCCCTGGTCGAGCATATACGCCCTCCGCAATGTACCATCTACGCCACCAGTAGGAAAAAAATGGTACCGCTCGGTATCATCGGGAACAATTTCATTAATCGCTAAAAGCAATTCGATCATGCTTCGTGGCGACACTTTATTGAAAATAGATAAGCCAGAACCATCAAATAAGTTAACCTGGTCTTGAAATTGGGTGTAATAATCGCGCTGCATGTCTACACGTAAAGAATCGGTATAAAAGCCATTGTACTTTCGCTCCGACGCGATCATCGTAAGCTGCTCTGCCAGAAAATTATCACTCGGCAACATCATATCGCGTAGTAAGGCATTTCGCGGTGCCGAATATAAGGTTTTCACATCGTCGGGTTTAGCAACATCCAGCAGCATCGACACTTCCTTTTTTAGGGTATCCTGCAGAAGGGATACTAAGAGCGTATCCGACCATATAAAAGGTTTCGTAGCATAGTATGATTTAGGCACGTTTACGCTATTCATTTCAAAGGTATTGCTGTATCGTTTACGCTGTAAACTAAAGTACTTGCTTTTGCTGTGTCGAACTTCTACATAACGCTCAAAATACGATGGAAAAGATATCACAGAACGCCCCTGCGCCTTGAACCGTACGACATTACCATAAATTGGAAACGTGGCCACCTCCGGTTGATAATAGGCATTATAGTCGGCTGCAGACCACCCCTCGCGGTAGGCCGGTTCTGAGGCCTGCTGCCTAACATAAAACAACTTTTTATCGCTATTTTTCAAAAAATCATAAACCCTGCGGGTATCCAGTTTGGGATGTAGAAAGGTAGGATCGCCCGTTCCCCAAAATAAGAGGGAATCACCCTTTTCGATATACTCTATTCCTGGTATAGAATCGCCAATAACTTTTAACGAAGTAAATAAGGTAAACACCTTGGTATTGGATGCCGGTGTAAAGGGTAGATCTTCTTTAATCCCGTACACAAATTTATTACTATCTAAATCGTACAAGCTAAAACCATAATAATGCCTGTTAAGCACATTAGAATGCGAAAACATAACATCTAAGGGTTTAAACTCTTGCACTTGAGCAAACGTTGTTTGCAGATTGAAAAAAGCTAGAAGAAGGCTAACGTAGTACGGGTATTTTAATTTCATTACGGCAATATAAAAAAAACAACAGCATAAACATTAACGTAATCCTTTTAATATTTAGTATACACTTAAAAAATTGGACCTGTAGCGGTAACAACAAAAGCAGCCCCAAAATTAAGGACTGTTTTTGTTGTTAACATGAAAATAGTATTTTTTAATCCAGATCGGCAGGGGCATCTTTTAAGAAATCAGGATTCTTAGAGGCATGCTCATCGAATTCGCCCTCCCATTTAGAAACCACCACCGTTGCCAAACAATTACCGATAACATTCACAGAAGTTCGCGCCATATCCATCAACTCGTCTATACCTAAAATTGCGGCAATAACAAATGTTGGCAGACCAAATTGGTCGGCAGTAGCAATCAAAACAATAAGGGAGGCACGAGGCACAGCCGCCACACCCTTAGAGGTAATCATTAAGGTGAAAGCCATTAACAACTGTTGGCTTATAGACAGGTGTATTCCTGCCGCTTGCGCAACAAATATAGAGGCTAAAGAAAGATACAACGAGGTTCCATCCAGGTTAAAGCTGTATCCAGTAGGAATTACGAAAGACACAATTTTTCGAGGCACACCAAACTTTTCCATGTTTTCCATAGCCTTCGGTAATGCTGCATCGGAACTTGTTGTAGCAAATGCTATGGATACAGGTTCTTTAATAGCCTGAATAAACTGCTTTATCGGCACCTTTAAATAAAGTGCAACGGGAAGAAGGATGAGTAATAAAAAACAGATTAAAGCTATATATAAACTCATTAAAAGCATAAACAGGTTTTTCAGGATATCGACCCCTAAGTGACCAACCGTATACGCCATCGCAGCCCCCACGCCTATAGGTGCAAAAAGCATCACCAAATTTGTAAATTTGAACATAGCCTCGGCCAAACTTTCGGTAAAATCTACCAAAGGTTTTCGCTTCTTCATCGGAACCATAGCCAGACCTATACCAAACAGAACCCCAAAAATTACAATCTGCAAGACTTTATTTTCATACACCGATTTGACAATATTCTCTGGGAAGGTATCTCGGATAAAGGTATTAAATTTAAAAACCCAATGTACACTTTCGTCGATATGATCCAACACTTTTTGATCTGCCACGGCAATAGCAGAGGTCGTAGGTAATTCCTCATGCGGCATATGCGCCACATCTACGCCCACTCCAGCTTTGGTAATGTTGATTACCAAAAGACCAATAAAAATTGCACAGGTGGTCGCACAAAAGAAGTATAACATGGACTTCCAGGCCATACGGCCTACAGATTTCAGATCCGAATGACCCGCAATACCAAAGACGAGGGTCGCAAAGAGTATAGGACCTACAATAGTTTTCACTAACTTAATAAACCCTTGGCTCAAGGGATGTAAAGCAATAGCTAAATCGGGGAAATCTAATCCCACAAATACCCCTAAAATTAAACAGGTTATAATCCAGGTGGTAAGATTCTTACGTACAAATGCATTAAGAACGAGCGCTGCAGCAGTAACCCATCTTACAATCATCATAACGGAAGCAGGAATACCGAATAAATCGAATTCATAAAACAGGGTTATAATAATTGCAATAGTGATTATAACGAGCGTTAGGTAACCAATATTTTTTTTAGTCATTCAATTATTTATTTATTTTGACATCTACAAATGTAAAAAAATCTACCTGCAAAGCAAACAAAAAGAAAGGATGCGGGCGTAGAGGATAGAGAAAACTGGTATATTATAAACACATAAAAACCTTGTAAACAAAATATTAAAACCTAAATAGCCGCAAAAAATAATAAATTTGTTGCAACAACTAATTGCATAAACAAGATCTTTTACCGGCACAGCCAAAAACAAATAAAGGCCATCTAAAATATAGATGGCCTTTATAGTAAGCGGGTAGTATGCGCAGCATTATTCCGCGTGTAACCACGCTTTCTTCGCTAATAATTCTTCTTCTGTTTCTACAATATCTTCATCTTCCACACAGCAATCTACCGGACATACTGCCGCACACTGTGGTTCATCATGAAAACCTACACATTCTGTACATTTATCAGATACTATATAATACACCTCATCAGAGATTGCATCTTGCGATGCCGCAGCATCTAAAGTAACGCCATCTCCAAAGTCTATAACACCTTCCAAAGCTGTTCCGTCTGCAAATTTCCAGGGAACACCGGCATCATATATAGCATTGTTAGGGCATTCCGGTTCACAAGCCCCGCAATTAATACACTCGTCAGTAATTTTTATCGCCATTTATAACCTCACAATTATAATAAATAAACTAATTTTGTATGTCAAATTTAAAGATTGTAACGTTACTTTCTTAAAAAAAGTATATCAATCTAGTGGGCAATACCCTTTTTTGACAGTGCAAAGATAATCGAAAATTACAAGAGAACGATTCTAAATAAAATATTTTGACAAAGAACGAACGAATATGGGCATTTGCCAAACTTGGCGAATGGATGCGTAACCTAGACGAAGATACCCGGGCATTTTTACAAAATGTGCAGTATAAGAACCCCTGGTATACACCAACAAACGTACATAAGCAGCTTGAAGTATTGGGCAATACCCTGACAGAAGAAAGGTTACAAGCCTGGCTAGCCCCCTATGCGGCCCCTGCAACCGATAAAATTGTAGGCTTAGTGTTGGCAGGAAATATCCCTTTAGTTGGTTTCCATGATATACTCAGCACACTTATCATGGGTTTTACGGCACAATTAAAAGTTTCCTCTGATGATGCTGGTTTGAGCACAATGGTACTTCGAAAGCTGGTTGAGCTTGCTCCGGCGTTTGGAGAAAAGGTGCAATGGGTAGATCGGTTAAGTAACTTTGATCTGGTAATCGCGACGGGATCCAATAATTCGGCTCGCTATTTCGAATATTATTTCGGCAAAAAGCCACATATTATTCGCAAAAACAGAAATTCAATAGCCGTACTTTCGGGTGAAGAAACGGTACAGCAGATTGAAAATTTAGGCCATGATATTTTCGATTACTTTGGCTTGGGATGCCGCTCGGTTTCTAAGATTTTTATTCCTGATGGCTATGATATAGCGAAATTTTACGAACCCCTTGAGCGCTATAAAACCCTCAACGAGCATTTTAAGTATAACAATAACTACGATTACAACAAGTCTATTTACCTGATAAATGGTGAAAAGCATTTCGATAATGGTTTTTTACTGCTTAAAGAGGATGAACATACGGCTTCTCCATTGGCCGTGGTGTTTTTCGAGTATTACGATACCCTAGCCGCTGTAGAAGCGAAATTAAATGCGCAACAGGAGGCAATACAGTGTGTGCTTTCGGAAACAAAATTACAGATCCAGAGCCCTCAGTTTTCTTTTGGTGGAAGTCAAGCGCCGGCTTTAGACGATTATGCTGACGGTGTTAATACGCTGGATTTTTTGGCGAACAACCAATAAATAACAAATATAATCGTTTATAAAAGGATGTCAATTCATAAAAAATTCTAACTTTGTTTGCTATGTATGTAATAAAAGTAAAAGGTGTAGCTAAAATCCCTGATTATGTGCAATTAAGAGATGACTCATTTACTTTATTGGCATATTTCAGAGTCGATAGACCCGATAAATCGCTAGATAAAATTGGTCTTGGAGACAAAGCAGCACAAATTATGCAATTGGTTAACGAACTGCCTTTTGGTCAAATCAAAAAAATTGAATTTTAATAATGGCAAATAATACGGTAATACGACTTAAGAATGTAGATATTTACCAACAGAAACACTTGGTATTGTCGAACACAAACTTAGAAATTGCGCAAGGCGAGTTCCTTTACCTCATTGGTCAATCGGGAACCGGTAAGAGTAGTCTTTTGAAAATAATCTATGGCGACTTATATATTGCCAATGGCGAAGGCTTAGTTGCAGGCTTTGATCTTAAAAAATTAAAAGAAAATGAAGTTCCGTACCTAAGACGTAAGCTGGGTATTGTTTTCCAGGACTTTCACTTGCTAAACGACCGTACAGTAGAAAAAAACTTGGAATTTGCGCTTCGGGCTACGGGATGGACCGACAAGGGCTTGATTAATGCTCGCATGACAGATGTTCTCGAAAAAGTAGGTCTACGCTCTAAATTAACTAAAATGCCACACGAACTTTCGGGTGGTGAGCAGCAGCGTGTGGTTATTGCGCGGGCCTTGTTAAACGACCCGGAGATTATCCTTGCCGATGAGCCTACCGGAAACTTAGACCCAGCAACTTCAGAAGAAATTGTGTTGCTACTACGGGACATTGCGTCTGCAGGAACGGCCGTATTGATGGCCACACACGATTACCAGATAATCCGTAATATGCCGGCACGAATTCTACAAACTGCCGACGGTGCATTGCATGACAATGTAAGCATCTAATAACTGACAAATATTACTGTAATCCGACATTTTGTAGCTGTTTTTTGTTAAAACACTGACAGGATGTCGGATATTTTATAATGGCAAAATTTTTGACTCGCGTATCTAGATTTTTTAGATACATTAAATTTAGGGGGATAATGAACGAACAAGAAAATATTCAAGACGAAAACTTAGCACAGGAAACTGCGCCTGAGCAAGAAACGCAAGAAACCGTTGAAGCTACAGCGGAAGAGGTGCTTACGGCACAGTTAGCCGAAGCAAATGATAAATATGCGCGCTTGGCAGCTGAATTTGATAACTACAGAAAACGTACATCTAAAGAACGTGTAGAACTTATTCAAACGGCCGGACAAGCGGTTATTGCTAAACTATTGCCGGTATTAGACGACTTTGATCGTGCTCTACATGTAATGGCGTCTTCTCAGGATGTAGAATCGGTGAAGCAGGGTGTAGAGTTGATCTCGAACAAATTCCGAAAAGTATTAGAAAATGAAGGCCTTAAGGAAATGCAGGTTGTTGGTGAACCCTTTGATGCGGATTTCCAAGAGGCTATTACGGCTATTCCAGCACCTACTGAAGACCTTAAAAATAAGGTTATCGATGTATTAGAAAAAGGATATTCATTAAACGATAAAGTAATCCGTTTTGCCAAAGTGGTGATTGGGCAATAAGAAGAAAAAGGCATGTCAAAAAGAGATTATTATGATGTATTAGGCGTATCGCGCCAGGCGGATGCTGCAGAGATTAAATCGGCATACCGTAAGCTTGCGATTAAGTTTCACCCGGATAAAAATCCAGGTGATAAAGAAGCCGAGGAGAATTTTAAGGAGGCTGCTGAAGCTTATGAGATTTTAAGCAATGCCGACAAAAAGGCACGTTACGACCAGTTTGGCCATGCCGGTAATGGCGCAGGTTTTGGCGGCGGTGGCGGTGGCATGAATATGGACGACATATTCAGCCAGTTTGGCGATATCTTCGGCGGCGGCAGTCCATTCGAAAGTTTCTTCGGTGGTGGTGGTCGTTCTAGCGCTGGCCGTCGTGTACAAAAAGGTAGCAACCTTCGTATTAAGGTGAAACTTACGTTAGAAGAAATTGCTAAAGGCGTAGAAAAAAAGGTAAAAGTAAATAAAAAGGTGGTATGCCATAGCTGTGATGGTTCTGGCGCTAAAGATAAATCTTCCGTTCATACCTGTAGCACCTGTGGTGGTGCGGGTTCGGTACGCCGGGTAACCAATACCATCTTAGGCCAAATGCAAACGACAAGCACCTGCCCTACCTGTAACGGAGAGGGTGTTGAAATTACCGCTAAATGTACAACCTGTAAAGGTGAGGGCTTAGAAAAAGGCGAAGAGACTATTTCTATTAATATTCCTGCGGGTGTTAGTGAGGGCATGCAACTTTCGATGAGTGGCAAAGGTAATGCAGCACCGCGTGGAGGTATCCCTGGTGATTTAATTATCTTGGTGGAGGAAACAACACACGAAACCTTGAAAAGAGATGGCATCAATGTTATATACGATTTATATATCAACTTTGCGGATGCCGCTTTAGGTACTAGTGTTGAAGTTCCTACTATCGACGGTAAAGCGAAAATAAAAATTGAACCAGGAACACAGGGAGGAAAAATCCTGCGTCTTAAAGGCAAGGGAATCCCAGAAGTAAATTCTTACCATAAGGGAGATCAATTAATCTACGTGAATACATGGACGCCAAAAGCGGTGTCGCCTGAAGAACGCGAGATTTTGGAAAAACTTAAAGGTTCGGCCAACTTTAAACCGCAACCTGGTAAAAATGAAAAATCATTCTTCGAAAGAATTAAAGAATATTTTGAGTAATTAAAAAGCTGTTCTCTAAACCGGAGAACAGCTTTTTAGTTTTATTATCCATCTTTTAAAAGTCTGGCTAATGCAGCCATAAAGGGTTCAGCAAAAACTTTGCTGAGTAGCTGATGGACTGTGGCTAAGAACAGGAAAATGCTTCCCCTACTTGCACCTGCTAGCTTATAACCGAGCTGAACCAGATTATTCAATTTCTTACAGAACCCATACCGACATAACCTGGATTACGGAACCGTACATTTACGGATTTACTTATTTTCCTATTTAAATAGTTCGTATTATATATGAACCGGTTTGTGGTTGAAGCATTCAAGACCTTAACAGCGTAGTATCCTTTCCAGAGAAACAATAGTTAAAGGGAAGCCATATAGGTAAGCTATAGCCTGCATAGGTTAAAGTTTTCAGGCAACAGTATATACCTATTGGAAGGACTTTTGAACAATAATTAGGCATCGTGCTCAAGGGCAAGATGCTATTTGTTATGACATGGTTTTGGACTGGCTCCTATAAAAAGAGAAAAGCCTACAGCAGGGCTGCTGTAGACTTCCTATTAACCAATTATAAACTTAAATTATGAGAACACAAATATACATACTCTATGTCTAAACATCAAATTTTTAATGCGTTTTTTTGCATTTTTTAACCTATCTATCGACTTCTCCCAAAACGATATCCAAGGAGCCTAAAATGGCAATTAAATCGGCAATCAAAACACCCTTACCCAATTCCGGTAAGACCGAAAGATTATTAAAACTTGGCCCTCGCGCTTTTAAACGTCGTGGTATATCTGTTTTTTCCTGAGTTTCAAAATAAAAACCCAACTCACCTTTAGGGTTTTCTGCACGTACATAATAATTTTGAGCCTTCAGATTTACCTTTTTAGGTACCAGTGCGCGCGGGTCAAAATCTGGCAAACGCGCAAAGTCCGACATTAGGCGGTCCAGACATTGTTCTATAATCTTAAGGGATTCATAAATCTCATCTACACGAACTTTATAGCGGTCCCAGGAGTCCCCAACCGCACCCATCTCCCCCTTGCCGATTGGTATTTCAAAATCCAGCTCGGGGTAAACAGAATATGCATCCACACGTCTTAAATCCCATCGTATACCCGAGGCCCGTAACATCGGACCTGAACAGCCGTAATTTATAGCTACATCAGCAGGGAGTACGCCAATATTTGCTGTACGGGAAATAAATATCTGATTGCTCGACAGCAAGTCGTCCAACTCCTTCAATTTGGGTTTAAAATAGGCCACAAATTCCTTGCAGCGCTCTTCAAAACCAACCGGTAGATCATAAAACAAACCTCCAACCCAGATATAGTTGTATAACATCCGAGAACCCGATGCCCATTCCAACATATTCATAATATGCTCGCGGTCTCTAAAACACCACATAAAAGGTGTAAATGCTCCAATATCTATACCATAGGTACCTATGGCGATTAAATGCGAGGCAATTCGATTTAGTTCACATACCAGCACACGGATATACTCAATCCGCTTCGGTATTTTATCGGCAATGCCCAGCATACGCTCAACGCCCATTACAAAAGCATGGCTATTATTCATAGAGGCCAGGTAATCCAGGCGGTCGGTAAAAGGAATACTCTTGCCATAATTCATCGCCTCGGCATGTTTATCAAAACAACGATGTAAATACCCCAGATGCGGGATAATATCCTTAACAATTTCACCATCGGTAATTAACTCCAGCCGCAAAACACCGTGCGTAGAGGGGTGCTGTGGTCCCATATTAATGACCATCTCTGTAGCACCTACCTGCGAAATTCTTTCTAAATAGTCTTGGTAAGCTTGCTTGTACTTATTTTCCATCCTATATTAACTTTTTAGACTAATACCATGATAACTATCAGGATCCTGGTAATCCTTTCGTAAGGGGTACCCCTCCCAATCATCGGGCAGTAAAATGCGACGCAAATCGGGATGCCCTGTAAAGAATATCCCCATTAAATCGAAGGCCTCACGCTCATGCCAATCGGCGGTACGCCACACAGAACTTACAGAAGGTACTTCTGGTAGATTATCTTGGGCCCTATCCTGCATAGGCAACTCAACACGCAAGGTTAATTGGCGCTGATATGGAATAGAAGCCAGATTATAGACTACTGCAAATCGATCTTCAGGTGCATAATCTACCGCGGTAATATTGGAAAGAAAGTCAAAATAAAATGCTTCGTGATCACGAAGCCATAAACATAAAGGCAAAAGGATGGATTTATCGACCACCAATGTATCCTGCAGACCATGTGGCACAGCAGACAGCAGTTCTCCACCGAACTGCTGTATTATTGCATCTAAATCTAAATTCATTAAGGTGCTAATCTATTAAGTTGCCAATCGCCTTGCTCCCATACATAAACCAATCTATCGTGCATACGCGAGCTTCTACCCTGCCAAAACTCAAAATAAATTGGTTTGACAATATACCCCCCCCAGTGCAACGGACGAGGAATATCCTCCTGTTCGGCATACTGTTTTGCATAATAATCAAAGCGCTCTTCAATAAAATTACGATTTGGAATAAACTGACTTTGCGGCGAGGCCCAAGCTCCGATACGACTACCCTTCGGTCGAGAGGCATAATAAGCGTCCGAATCTTCGGCAGGTAATTTTTCAATAGTCCCTAAAACACGCACTTGACGCTGCAATTCGGGCCAAAAAAACAATAAACTAACCTGAGCGGAGTACGCCATATCCATCGCTTTTTTGCTTTCATAATTAGTAAAAAAGCTAAAACCAGTGGCTTTAATATCTTTTAACAATACAATACGTGAAGAAGGGAAACCATCGGCATCGACTGTAGCCAACACCATAGCATTAGGCTCTACAACCGCAGCATCTATAGCCTGGTCGAACCAGCTTTTAAACTGATGAAAGGGATTTTTATCGACATCACTTTCCAAAAGTGTACCCTTAGCATAATCTTCCCGAATAGCGGCTATGTCTTTATGTTCAATTGCCATATGTATATCTAAGTTAACTAGACAAACTTACTAAAACCCCCGTAAAACATTGTCATGTTTAGGGCCTTTTTACGGCTTTGTTTCCTAAAGTTCTTACTTTTGTGTAGCTTTAATTATAATATCTAATACGAATAAGTATGTTTAACGAAAACACACCTGAACAAGGACGTCTCCTACTCTCGGAGCCCTTTATCTTAGACCCAACCTTTGAACGTTCTGTGGTGATGCTGTGCGAACATACTACAGCGGGTTCTTTAGGCCTTATTCTGAACCATAAGTCTCAGTTATTGTTATCGGATATTATCGCCGACCTTAGCGGTATTGACCTTCCCGTATACCTTGGCGGACCGGTAGAAAACCATGCCTTATTCTTTCTGCACCGTGCCTACGATAAACTCAAATCGGGAACATTAATTCACAACGATATCTATTGGGGTGGGGATTTTGATCTGTTAAAAATATTACTGCAGGAAGGGCTTATTGGAGCACAGGAGATCAAGTTCTTTATCGGCTATTCAGGATGGGATCCGCATCAATTGCATCAAGAGATTGAACAGAATTCCTGGGCTGTACATCAAAAATACGATAGCGATCTTATTTTTCTTTTAGACGGAGAAGATTTATGGAAACAGGCATTAATAAGTTTAGGTCCTAAATATGCACATGTGGCTAATTTTCCTAAAAGCCCTTTTCTAAATTAAAACCACGACCATCGTATATCGAAGAGCTTTTGCCAGCAGCTATCCCGCTCCGTAATACTGCATCCCATGTTTTACTAGATGCACCCAAAGGCGGAGCAACGAAACAAAATCCTGCAGCGACCGACCCCCTTTAACCTTTTAAAGCCAAGCATCTACTACGGTTAGAACCCAAACCGTCTATTGCCGAGCCAACGGAGCGCCAGGAATATTCCGTATACAAAAAAAGGAGTCGCTAGGACTCCTTTTTTAGGGTGGATAATCGGGCTCGAACCGACGACCCCTAGAACCACAATCTAGTGCTCTAACCAACTGAGCTATACCCACCATGTGTCATAAAATCCCGCTTAGATGTACTAATATCGAGGATTTCGACAAATGTAAGACGTTTTTTTGATATATAAAAGTGCATTTTTTAGATTATTGACAAATTATGATTTTTTACAATTACATCGGATCACCAGCTCTGCAGTCCGCACCACGTAAACCCCTCCTTATCAACAACTATGGAAAAGGAATATTAAGTTGTGTGTGGAAAAAGAGCCATCAAAAAAAAGTAAAATAAAAATAAAAACCGCAAAAACAGGAAGCACGCTAGCAGCAGAAGGGTCATACGGAGGGAAAACAACTACAAGCAGGTTACCTGTTAAACCCTATATTGTCGGTTATTTTGAAAGAACAGCGTACATCCAAAAGCTAAACTCCGAGCCGTCCTACAATACATTATAAACAACAGGGCTAAGGCTTAAAATTTTGCAAAATCAAGACCTGGCTGCTAAGCCGATCACCCTACCGGAGCCCTGCTATAGAAATGCCACAGCATTCGGGTTTCCAAACAATGGGAAGGATAAAAAAAAAGCCTCTCTAAAAAGAGAGGCTTCACAGGGTGGATAATCGGGCTCGAACCGACGACCCCTAGAACCACAATCTAGTGCTCTAACCAACTGAGCTATACCCACCGTGATTTTGTGATACAAAAGTAGTATAAAACTGCATATCGTGCAAATGTTTTCAAACAAAAAATCCTCATGAGGTTTTAAACACATGAGGATTAAGACATTATTTTTTTAAATCGGCTTAAATAAGCGCTACACTACGTTTTACAAAGGATGTAAGATCCGCGCCGGTCAATAAACCACGGGATAAAAGAGCCAAATCAAAAGCCTGTTTTGCCAAAACCTGGCCCTCATCTTCCGAACTTTCCAAAATACGTTTTACCAAGGGATGGTTACCGTTAATACTCACCTTATAATTATCAGGCAAGTTACCGTAGAAGCCCATGCCCCCACCCGTCTTAGCCATATCCTTCATACGACGCATAAATTCATCTAAGGTAACAGAAACAGGCAAATCATCCGCATGTAAGGCTTCCACCTGCACGTTCATATCCGTACGATTTATGGCCTGCGTAAAGAGCTCAGATGCCTTTTTGCTTTCCTCTTCGGTCAACACCAATTCAATTTTTTCATCTTTCTGAATCAATTTATCAATGATATCCGAATCCACACGCTTCAACTGCACCTTCTCGCCTCCTTTTTGTTCCAGATATGAAGCAAAGTGTGTATCTAAAGGACCATCTAATACCAACACCTCATAACCTTTCGCTTTTGCGGACGCGATAAAACCATCCTGCTGCGCCACATCACTGCTATACAAGTACACAATGTTACCATCTTTGTCTGCTTGAATATCTTTTACCTTTTCAAAGTACTCCTTGATGGTATACTTCTCGTTATCGGTATTTTTAACTAAGCAGAAGTCATTTGCCTTCTCCGCAAACTTTTCATCGCTCAGCATGCCATATTTAATAAACAAGCCAATATCCTCCCACTTCTCTTCAAAACCTTTACGATCGGTTTTAAAGATCTCTTGCAACTTATCCGCAACTTTTTTAGTGATATAGCTATTTATTTTTTTAACGTTACCATCAGCTTGTAAAAACGAACGCGAAACATTCAATGGGATATCCGGTGAATCGATAACACCATGTAACAACATCAAGAACTCAGGAACGATATCCTTAACTTCGTCGGTAATAAATACCTGGCGCGAGTATAACTTAATTTTATTACGCTGTACCTCTAACTCATTTTTAATTTTCGGGAAATATAAAATACCCGTAAGGTTAAACGGATAGTCTACATTCAAGTGAATCCAGAACAAAGGTTCATCGGTAGAATAAGGATACAACTCTCTATAAAAAGCCAGATAATCCTCATCTTTTAATTCCGACGGAGCTTTTGTCCATGCCGGGTTTGTATTATTAATAATATTATCAACCGTGATGGATTTATATTTAGGTTTACCCTCTTCGTCCTCGCCATCCTCAACCGACGACGTTTTAGTGCCAAAGCGAATTGGTACCGGCAAAAACTTAGCATATTTATCTAAAATCTCCTGAAGTCGAGCCTGTTGTAAAAATTCGGTCGACTCGTCATTGATATGTAAGATAATATCTGTTCCACGTGTGGTACGCTGTCCCGCCGAAATTTCATAGGATGTACTACCATCACAAGTCCAGTGCGCCGCCGTAGCCCCATCCTGATACGATAAGGAGTCAATTTCAACCTGATCGGCAACCATAAATGCAGAATAAAAGCCCAAACCAAAGCGACCGATAATCTCATTCGCGTCGTTAGCCTCTTTAAATTTCTCCATAAATTCAGTTGCCCCCGAAAAAGCAATCTGATTAATGTATTTTTTTATCTCCTCAGCAGTCATACCAATACCATTATCCGAAATAGTAATGGTTTTTGCGGCCTCATCAAACTTAACATCAACGATTAAATCGCCAACCTCCGCATTATACTGACCTAAAGATGATAAACGTTTAATTTTCTGAGATGCATCCACAGCATTGGAAACTAGCTCTCTTAAAAAAATCTCATTGTCTGAGTATAAAAATTTCTTAATTACCGGGAAAATATTTTCCGTATGGATCGATATACTACCTTTTTCCTGCATATGTTTTAAAATTTTATATGTGCATTAATTTATGTAAAAAGCCTAGCAAGGCTTGTTCCAATACCCTAAATTAAGACATGATGTCAGTTTGCAACGACTTTATGACAAAGCGTAACACAAAAAAAACAATTCGCTCATTTTTTTTGTCAGCATGTGCAGCAGCACGAGGCAGCAATTAGGCCATATAAGGTTTAAAAAGCGATTCCACCGCCCTTTTATACTGTTGGAAAGCCTCCTCGCCATCATGTCTTTCGGTTAAGGCATTATGTGCAAGCCAAAAATCACTGACAATAAATAAGAGTCGAACCAAATCTTTTTGGGCTCCTGTCGACGGTAACACCCGAAATACACCTATGGCCGACAAATGCTGAAACAACATTAAAAACTGTACCTCGCGCTCTTGGGTAAGCTGGAAATAACGGTCGCGAATAGCCGGAATCCAATTTCCAATTTCCACGAAATGCAGAAACAGAAAACTGTATTTTCTATGGATGTGAAAAGATTGCCTCAGGTATTTTTCAAAACCATCCAAATCCAATATGGTGCCCATACGGAGCAAAGACAACAGCCTGTCGAATTCTTCAATCAAACCTTCAAATAAGGCTTGAATAATATCTTCCGTATGCTTAAAATGGTAATGCAGGTTTCCGGCACTAATCCCCAATTGTGCAGCAATATGTCGGGTCGTAACCGTACGAATTCCTTCGGCATTATACAGGGTCAATGCAACCTCAAGAATGCGATCTTTTGTTTTCATACCCAAAATTAGAACATTTGTTCTAATTTTGAAAACTATTTGTATTTTTGTAAAAAATAGTTGCGAAATGAAAAGGAAACAAAATTTTATTGAACGTAATATGGCGGAAATAAAGAATACACTATTTCCAGAAAACGAACAGGACAGCACCCTGCGAAAAAATGCGAAGAAATTTGGCTGGGTTATGTTTTTACTCTTAATGTTATGCAGCACCATTACTATGCTTATTGCCGTATCCTTTGCACATTAATGCGGCAATTTATCGATCCTTTTGTGGTCTTCTATGCGAGCAGCTGGTTGCTTATACGTTATACACGGAAGATGGGATGCCCAATTCCATGGCTCAACAATTGGCTTACCGACTTTGTATTTGTCCCCCTTATTTTGCATTTTATGCTGATTGTGGCCTTAACAATCGCCGGCAACCGCTTTCGTTTCCGCTTTCCGCTGGTACAAATTATGGTTGTTTGTCTGTATGTAGCTATTGGTTTTGAATATATTGCCCCGAAATACACCAGCTACAATACTGCCGACTGGGGCGATGTACTGGCATATTTTCTGGGTGGTATAGCGTTTTATTATATTCACCAGCCTTATACCCTAAGGTTACATCGCAAAAAAAACTTAAAAATCGATAAAACAATAAGTTAACTAATAAAAAAGTAAAAAAAATTTGTAATTACAAAAAAGACTACTAGATTTGTAGAGTATTCAGAATTGCACGACGCAATACCAACCGAGTGCAGTCACCGCGGTGGTAAAACAATACGGGTTTTCGACCAAAATAAACGTTTAAAAACGCTTATTTTCCAAAACAGTTCTGATACGATTTATGGTTTAACGGCTTAAATTTTAAATGGTATGTCAACTACACAACTTTATCAGCATCTCTTTGATAAGTTCAGCAGCTACAGTGTTGAGGAACTTATCCAATTTAATAACGACACCGTAAACAGCGAAGGCTGGGGCTCGAGCAAAGCAGCATTCCGGACGGCCATATTGGCTGCCTTCTCACGCAAGGGCTTAGATTTATCGCAGATCGTAAGTAAGGAAGATGGTTTCACGGTAGTGAAGTATGTTTCTGTACGACTGGAAAACAATGTACTCATTCCAAAAGAATAACCTAAATAAAAAAAGGGGCCTACCTATTACGTTTGCCCCTTTACACGTTTATTCGCCCTTACTAATGCCGTATAAGGCAAACGTACCCAACCAATGCGAGCCCATATAGTCGTCTTGTGTTGAAAGATTAGGTAAGGAAAAATCAATATGCGCTTTCGCCAACTTACGCAGGTGATACAATTTCGGACTTGTACTTGCGATACCATATAAACAGGCTGCCCTACTGTAATTTAATCCATCCAGGTGCACGAGGTGCCCATCGCTACGATCTTTAACAATGGCAGGAGCTAAACTAAAATTGCTGGCATAGATATTCGGTAAAAATTTATGAAGCCAATCCTGGTAGTCATTTGCATCCAGTATTTTAGCCATTAAATACGCCTCCTCCAAACAGGGTGACAGGAAGTCAATACCACTCGGTTCGTACGCCAAATCACAATTCACATCTTTTTCAAATAACCGCTTGCCATGCGTTATAATAGCCTCCTCAAAATCTTTATCGCCCACAGTACGCGCATAATCCAGCGACAAGGATAAGCCAAATGCCGAGTTTATATGCTGCCCGTTACGTATGGGGTAAACTAAATTAGGCAGGTAGGCTTTATACCGTTCCACCAGCAAGCTTACCAACGGCTGTAACGCCGTTTTCCACCGCTGTGCATCAGTATCCTTCCAGGTATACAGACTCTCTTGTAGCTTAAACAACCAAGCCCATCCATAGGTACGCTCGAAACTTGTATTATTTACATCATTAAAAAAGGCCATTTCTACGGCTACATGCTCGGGTGTAATATGCGAATTTAAAATCGCACGCACCGCACCCGATTTATCAAGGTCTGGAAAACGCTGCATAAGCGTTACAATAGACCAATAACCATGTACCGAAGAATGCCAATCGAAACAGCCATAAAATATAGGACGTAATGCTTTAGGCGTTTTTAAGTCGCTGACAGCGCCAATTGTTTGCCCCAGTTTATTGGGGTACTCCACAGTTAAACAATGTGTAGGCAGTGCAAATATATGCGCTGCCATTTGCTGGTCTAATGTCGCTGTATAGGCGTCATTAGCAGATTTTCCCTCCTGATTTGTTAATTGTTGGCAGCTGAGTAATGTGGCACAGATACTGGTAAAGGCTAAAGATGGTAGATATCTTTTCATAGCATGGTACAAGATTAGTTTAAAATATAAAACCAAGTTAAGCAATAATCCCGTAGGCTAAAGCGCTATTTTAATTTAGGCGAAGTAAAGGGTACACACCGGAAAGACTATAAACGACACTACCATGACAAACAAAAAACTGTTTTTTTTATTTCTTAATCTAGATTAAGTTTGGTGCTAAAAAAGACTACCACCTTTGTCGAACAAATAAAAACAACAAGAAGATATGAAATTAATTTTTAACGTAATTGCAGGTTTACTTTTGTTAACAAATGTATCCTTTGCGCAAACAAAATGGTCTGTAGATCCCGCACACAGCAACGTACATTTCGAAGTGAAACACTTAGGGATTTCCTTTGTCGACGGACAGTTCAAAAAATTAGAAGGAGCCGTAGAGTCTACAAATGACAAAGATTTTAACCTGGCGAAAATAAACTTCGGTATTGATGTGAATAGCATAGATACGCGTATTGAGATGCGCGACAAACACCTTAAGAGTGATGATTTTTTTAATGCCGAAAAATTTCCTCACATCACCTTAAAAAATGCAGTTTTAAAACGTGAAGGTAAAGGCGGGAAATATGTTTTAACCGGAGACCTAACTTTACGTGACGTTACTAAATCGGTGAAATTTGATGTGGTACAGCATAATGGCACAATCACTGACCCATGGGGCAAAACCAGAGCAGGATTTACAGCCTCTACCACGATCAATCGTTTAGATTATAATATCAAGTATAACGATAAGTTGCCTGATGGGGTACCAGCCGTAGCTGCGGATGTTAAAATTGTAGTAAACGTTGAAATTGTTAAAAATTAAGTCATAATTTTACCATTACGTAAATATATAAGGTCGTCAGGGTTATCTTGACGACTTTTTTTTATTAAGTTTATATCGCTACATAATTAGAAAGATGGAATTAGCGGTGAAAAACATGGTCTGCCCAAGGTGTATTTCGGCAGTGGAAGATATTTTAAATACCCTACAAGTCGACTATAATACAGTCGACCTTGGAAGAATACAACTTGTAAAAAACATAACTCCCGCAAAGGTAGCGGCTATAAATTCGGCGATACAAAAAATTGGCTTTGAGCTGATCTCCAATCCAAAAGAGAGCTTAGTGCAGGATATCAAAACCCATTTGATTGCGTTGATCCATGCTCCCGATAAAATTGAAAACCCTAAACTATCGGTATACCTGAGCGAGCGTTTGTCTGTATCTTACCAGACTTTAAGTTCGGTATTTTCGGCCATGGAGCATAGCACCATTGAGAAGTATTTTATCCAACTAAAGATTGAAAAAGCAAAGGAGTGGTTATCTTACAAACAGTTGTCTTTAAAAGAGATTGCCTACAAGCTTAATTATAGCAGTTTAGCACATTTAAGCAAGCAATTTAAGGAGGTTGTCGGTGTATCGGCATCCCAATACCGGGAGGAACAAATGATAAATCGCAAACACTTGGACGATATTTAGTGAAATTTTGCCGGCTGTTTTATTAAGCACATTAAAATTATTTACTTCCTTTGTATCCATAAATTTGAAGGCACAATAGATGAAGAAAACAGAAGAAATAAGCAGTTTTTTTTATGGTCAATATTTTGCTGAGGGGCTACGTATTACCTTAGGAACCATTATCCCGGTAATTGTATGTGCGCTGTTTGGTCAATTTCTTACAGGAACGCTGATTTCTTTAGGCGCTTTAATCGTAGGCCTTTCGGATACCCCCGGTGCGCCAAGCCATCGCCGCTTTGGCATGATTTACTGTACCTTAATAGGGATGGTAACGCTCACCGTCACCGCATTAGTTAACGACAATATTATACTGATGGCCATGGTTATTGCTGTATTTTCGTTTCTATTGTCTATGCTTGCCGTATTTAATGCCCGCGGTGCCACCATTGGTACCATGTGTATTCTGGTAATGCTTATCAACGTTAAGAGCAACCATCCTTTGTCTGAGGAGTTTTTATATATCGGCTACTTCGTTGTTGGCGCCTTTTGGTACATGCTTATCAGTTTCTCGATTATGCAGGTTCGCCCCTACCGCTTAGCGCAGCAGGAAATATCGGAAACTATTATTCAGGTTGCAGATTACACCCGCCTGAAGGCCAACTTTTATGATCTTAAAAAGGATATTGATGAGAACTATATAAAACTTATAGAGAAGCAGATTTCTGTCAATGTACACCAGGAAAATGTGCGTAATATTCTTTTCCAAAGCAAACGTTCGATTAAAGATACAACCAAAGAGGGGCGTTTTTTAAGTTTAATCTTTAACGATGTGGTCGATATTTTCGAGCAGAGTATGACTACACATTATGATTATGAAAGTATACGAACGACCTATGGGCCATCGGGTGTACTGGATAAGGTGCGTAGCATTATTATGAAGGTATCTCACGAACTGGATAATATAGGGTACAAAATCAACGCGAATAAAACCCCTAAACCCCTTTATGATTTTGATGCCGAGATCGAAAAATTACGCTTTGCTGTAGATGAATTCGATAGAAACAACCCGGTAACATCCTATCCTTTAAAAAAGATTATTATCAATATCCGTACGATGACAAAACATGTGCAGGATATTTTTCAATACGGACAATTTAAGCTTGTTGACTCCGAAAGTAAGGAAAACGAGGACTCCGAAAAATTCACCAAAACTGAAGCCCTAAATTGGCAAAGTTTTAAAGATAACCTAAGTTTAAACTCGTCGGTATTTCGACATGCCTTACGGATGTCTATTATGCTGTCGGGAGGGTATCTATTTTTAAATTATATCGACTACCCCAAGTTTGGTATGTATTGGATATTGCTTACGATTTTGGTTATCCTTAAACCCGGTTTCGGACTTACGAAAGAGCGTAATGTTCAGCGTTTAATAGGCACCGTAATCGGCGGTATCATCGGTGGTATAATATTAATGACTATCCCCGATCCAACGGCCAGGTTTGTAATTTTAATATTCTTCTTCCTTATTGCGTATAGCCTTTTCCGCATAAATTATATTATGGCGGTTATTTTCATGACTCCCTATGTTCTTATTATGCTGAGTTTCACAGGCGTAAACACCATAGAAATGGCCAAGGAACGTATTCTCGATACCTTTATTGGTGGTACGGTAGCGTTTTTATCGAGTTATATTATTTTCCCCAATTGGGAGAGTTTTCTGATTAAATCGAATATGCGTAATTTACTTATCGCCAACTACCATTACCTGGCGCAAGCGATACAGGCATTAGCGGGGAATGATTTAAAAAGGGCGGATTACAAACAAGCCCGTAAGGAGGTTTACATCGCTTCAGCGAATATGGGATCCACCTTTCAACGGTTATTGACCGAACCCAAATGGCGGCAACATATCACCAAGGAGGTCAATAGGTTCGTTATTTTAAACCACGTATTTTCATCGTACGCAGCAACATTTATGACGCAGTTGGTCAATGCGCAAACCGAAGACTACAACAACAGCCACCTGAAGTTGCTCTATAAGGCATTGGCCAGCATGGAAAATTCTATTGATAGCATCAGCGATCCAAGCGACGCTGCCTATAATAAGGCGAGTACTTTTGAGAAAAATGAAAGCCCGGAAACCGACTCGGCAGACGCACGCCTCATCAGAGAGCAGCTGCAGTTTTTGGTGAAAATTGCCGCGGATATACAGAAAATAACGGCAGATTTTGTTGAAAAAAATAAAGTAATAGAGAAAACATAGCTATACCTATGGAACATGTATTTGATGTATTGATTATTGGGGCGGGGCCTATCGGTATTTGCTGTGCCATAGAGGCGCAAAAGGCGAACCTTTCCTACCTTATCATAGAAAAAGGCTGTTTGGTAAACTCCCTGTATCACTATCCGATAAATATGACCTTCTTCTCTTCGTCGGAGAGATTAGAGATCGATGGTATTCCTTTTGTTACGACCAACCCGAAGCCAAAACGTGCTGAAGCACTGGAATATTACCGCCGTGTTCACCAGAAATTTAACCTCAATACGCATTTGTTTGAAGAGGTTATTGGGGCCGATAAAACCGGAGATATCTTTACCGTAACCACCAATAAAGATCGGTACACTACAAAACATATTATTGTGGCTACAGGTTTTTACGATATTCCGATGACCTTGGGTATTCCAGGGGAGAACCTACCTAAAGTGAGCCATTATTATAGCGACCCCCATTACTACGCCAACCAACATGTGGTCGTGGTAGGTGCGAGCAACTCCTCTATTGATGCAGCCTTAGAGACGTATCGTAAAGGCGCTAAGGTGTCGCTGATAATACGGGGCCATGAAATTAGTTCCCGCGTAAAATATTGGGTAAAACCAGATATTGAAAACCGTATTGCTGAAGGTGAAATCGACGTGTATTACAACAGTAAACTAACCCATATTGAACCCTTGTCGGTGCATATAGAAACGCCAACGGGCCTAAAAACCATTAGAAATGACTTTGTTTTAGCACTTACGGGGTACCAACCTAATTTTGCACTCCTACAACGGTTAGGGATTTACGTGCCGGAGGAAGGGACACGAATACCGGAACACAACCCCAACAGTATGGAAACAAATGTTAAAGGGATATACCTTGCGGGCGTCGTTTGTGGTGGGTTAAACACCCATTTATGGTTTATTGAAAACTCGCGTATACACGCAAAACAAATTTTTGAAGCTATTTTAAACTAAAAGAGGTTGCCAGGCAACCTCTTTTTAATGTATATTTTAATCTTCTTTTTTCAAGCCGCGAATAAAAATCTTAGCCAACTTTTTTTGATAACATAAGATACGATCAAACTCCTCTTTATCGGGTATAAAATCCTGCTTCAAATCTTTGACGGCAAGCATACGCATGCCAAAGGTCGCGAATAAAAAAATACGAGCAATTTCCGCACAATCCATCGGGAGTAATTCTCCTCGTTCTACCCCTTCGGCAAATACCTTCTCTATAATTTCACGCTGCTTCTCTACGCCTTTAGCTAAGGTAGGGTCAATATTCGAGGACATACTTTTACGCATAAGCATAGTATATTCTAAAATATAATAATACTTGGTAACGAATTCCATACGCTTATTTAATATCGTATCGATGGCTTTTTCTGTGCTTTGTAAACGCTTTACAGCACGTAAGGTCTCCTCCTCCAGCTCTTCACCTACGAGTTCTAATACCGCAATATAAAGGCTATTTTTGTCCGGAAAATAGTAGTATAATAATGCTTTTGAATAAGACAAATCTTTCGCAATTTCTGCCATGGTGGTTTTGGCCATACCATAATGTGAGAATCGTCGTTTTGCCGTTTCTAAAATTTTAATTTTCTTATCGTCAGAATTCATAATAGTAAGGAAATAAAATAAGTTTTTTCGATGCCTCGGTTTATCTTATCTTTACAACAAATTTTTTTAAAGGTAGCAATTAAGATTGAATTTTTACGGATTAAAGTCAAAGGTAGCACGCGTGGACATACAAAACAACATTTCGCTTCAGGAGTTAAATACATTTGGAATTTATGCTGCAGCAAAGCAGTTTGTGGAAGTAAAAAGTGAAAATGACCTTTTCGCTCTTTATCAGAACCATATATTCCAGGAGAAATTTTTTATTTTAGGCGGAGGCAGTAATGTGCTGTTTACGAAAGACTTTGAGGGTACAATTGTTAAAATTGCAAACAAGGGAATACAACATTTTATTGAAGGCTCCAATATTTTTGTTACCGCTGCTGCCGGCGAGGTATGGAACGATTTAGTATGGTATTGCATAGACCATAACTTCCCGGGCTTGGAGAATATGGCCCTAATACCGGGTACTGTAGGTGCTTCGCCTATACAAAATATTGGTGCTTACGGCGCCGAGTTAATGATGTTTTTTTACAGCTGCAGAGCCTTTGATACATACACGGGAGAGTTTCAAACCTTTAGCAATAAAGATTGTGCCTTCACCTACCGGGATAGTATTTTTAAATCGAAATATAAAGGTCGGTTTATTATTGTGTCGGTAACCTATAAACTCCATGTCCATCAGCAAAAAAATACCAGCTATGGTGCCATTGAAAAAGAACTGGAAAAACGCAAAATCACCAATCCGACGATCAAAGATATTGCAGAGGTAGTATCGCATATACGCGTAGAAAAGCTACCCGACCCTAGCACCGTAGGCAATGCGGGGAGTTTTTTTAAAAACCCTGTAATACCTACAGCACAATTTGAAGCCTTGCAGGCGGTATATCCTACAATAGTAAACTACCCGATGGAAAATAATCAAATAAAACTTGCTGCCGGATGGCTTATTGAGCAATGCGGCTGGAAGGGTAAGGAAATCGGGGAAGTTGCGGTATGGAAAAACCAAGCGCTTGTGCTTACCAATAAGGGAAAAGCAAGCGGCCAGGAAATATTTCAGGTTTCCGACTTTATAATCCAAGATGTGCAGGCTAAGTTTCAGGTAACTTTAGAGCGAGAGGTCAATATATTATAATTTTTTATTAACAATTGTTAATAACTATCGAACCGTCTTATCCAAAAAAGTCGATTCAGCGTTCTTAAAACGTAACATCGTTTCAAATTTATTCATTCATAACAAAAATTTAATCTTAAACGATAATTTTTAGCACAATGTTTGCGCAATAGTATTACAGAACCAAAGTTCATTGTAAACTTTTTAAATAGCATACATTTTGCAACTATCCCTGTAAATGTGCACCCTACAGGGACAGGTTATTAAAATTATATTGTTTAACGTATTAAACCGAATAACCATGAACAAATTTGAATTTAACAATCTTATTGTTAGGCACTCTGATTCCCTAAAATCTTATGCACGCAACTTCACCAAAGATACGGAAGATGCAAACGACCTTGTTCAAGACACCTTACTCAAAGCCGTAACCTATTTCGGTAGCTTTCGAGAAGGAACAAACCTCAAAGGTTGGTTATATACCATTATGAAAAATACCTTTATCAACAACTATCGGCGAATAACGAAATCCAATAGTTTTATAACCAAGGAAGAGGATATTTCAAATGCTAATCTGGTAGGTTCTGCCACACGGAACCTGGGCGAAAACAAATTTATCCGCGAAGATATCAATAGCGCCTTGGATAACCTAAGCTTAGAATATTACACGCCCTTTACCATGTATTTCGAAGGTTATAAATACCATGAAATATCCACGTATTTAAACATCCCCATAGGAACCGTTAAAACAAGAATTCATATTGCCAGAAAAGCGATGAAAAAATCCCTCGCCATTTATAATTACTATGCCTAAGAATGGTATTTTTGCCGTATGCAGGAGACAAAGAATACAGCTGCGCTACCCGAATACAGCAAATCGCAGTTGGCCTTAAGAAACGGACAGGACAGGCCTCAGATATGCGTATCCTATCAGGGACTTATATACGATGTAACAGGAAGTAGGCTTTGGAAGAAAGGTATGCATTACGAACATTGGGCAGGGCAAGATCTTACTGCTGAGCTTAATGATGCCCCACACAATGCGGATGTATTTGCGAAATTTGAGCTTATAGGTAAACTAATTTAGACGCTCTGTAACGCTATTTAAGGGTATTGTTAATCCAACTGAAACTGCGATAAGTGTACAAATTGTTTTATACGGTCAGCAATTTCGTCCTTATGCAGCTCTTGTAAGCGTTCGGTACCAAATTTTTCGACACAGAAAGAAGCTAAAGCCGAACCATATATAATAGCATTCTTCATATTATTGAAGTTTATGGTTTTAATCTTCGCCAAGTATCCGATAAATCCACCAGCAAAAGCATCGCCAGCACCTGTTGGGTCAAAAACATCAGCCAATGGTAATGCTGGTGCAGCGAAGATCTGGCCTTCACCAAACAACAGTGCACCATGCTCACCTTTTTTAATAATAAGGTATTTAGGGCCCATTGCCAGAATAACTTCAGCAGCTTTTACCAAAGAATACTCGCCAGATAATTGACGCGCTTCCGCATCATTAATAGTCAGCACATCGATGCGCTTCAGCACAGTTTTTAAGTCCTCCAACGCCACATCCATCCAGAAATTCATGGTATCTAAAACCACCAATTTCGGTTTGTTATCTAAGCGATTTAACGTATCTATTTGAATCTGCGGCGTAAGATTTCCCAATAACAAGTATTCGCAATCTTGGTACGATGCCGGAATTTTAGGATCAAAATCACCCAATACATTCAACTCTGTTGCCAAAGTATCACGGCTATTCATATCGTTGTGATACTTCCCTGCCCAAAAGAAAGATTTTCCACCTGGAATAATTTCTATTCCTTCGGTTTGAATACCCCTGCTTTTAAAGATATCTATATTAGCGCCAAAATCTTCGCCTACCACACCTATCACTTTCACCTGGTCGAATAAATAAGAGGCTGCTAAACCCGCATAGGTCCCTGCACCACCAACAATTTTATCTGTTTTTCCAAAAGGTGTTTCGATGGCATCAAAAGCTACCGAACCTACAATAACTAAACTCATGATTAGTATATAAAGTATGTAAACAAAAAAAAACCGGCATTAAGCCGGTTTGTGTGTTGCTCCTGAAGCTGGGCTCGAACCAGCGACCCTCTGATTAACAGTCAGATGCTCTAACCAACTGAGCTATTCAGGATCTTTGTAGAAGTACTTCCTTCTTCTAAAGTGATACAAAGATAGAATTAATATGATTATGCTCCAAACTTTTTTTGCATTTTTTATGCATTTCAAGCAAAAAAAAGTGCCTTGAAAGGCACTTAAAGCTGTAAATTATTAATTTACAATAACATCCGTTTTTTCTTTTTCATAACTTTTTTCATGCACCGAAGCTACAGCCCGCCCCGAAGGGTCATTTAAGTGCTGAAAAGATGCATCCCAAAGCAATGCTTCCGGCGTACTACAGGCTACAGATTTCACAGAAGGCACCGTTAAAGCGGCCGCTTCGGAAGGAAAATGGCTTTCAAAGATAGACCTATAGAGATATTCCTCTTTATTTTTTGGCGTATTAATCGGAAAGCGTGCCGCTGCAGCACCAAATTCGATGTCTGTAACCATTTTTTCGGCCTGATCTTTTAAGGTATCAATCCAACTATAACCTACACCATCCGAAAATTGCTCCTTTTGGCGCCAAGCAATATCCGCGGGAAGGTAATCTTCAAAGGCTTTACGTACCACCCATTTTTCCATCTTGCCATCGCGGATCATTTTATCGGCCGGATTTAAACGCATCGCTACATCCATAAATTCCTTATCTAAGAACGGTACCCGCCCTTCTACCCCCCATGCTGCCAAAGATTTGTTGGCACGTAAGCAATCGTATAGATACAGTTTCTTTAGCTTCCGCACCGTTTCCTCATGAAATGCCTGCGCATTTGGGGCCTTATGGAAATAAAGGTATCCACCGAACAACTCGTCGGACCCTTCCCCCGAAAGCACCATTTTTATACCCATAGATTTAATAACCCGTGCCAGTAGATACATGGGTGTAGACGCCCGTATGGTTGTCACATCGTAGGTCTCTAGGTGATAGATTACATCGCGTATAGCATCTAAACCCTCCTGAATGGTAAAATGTACCTCATGATGTATTGTTCCAATAAAGTCGGCAGCCTTTTTCGCTGCCTTTAAGTCTGGCGCTCCTTTTAAACCCACAGCAAAAGAATGAAGCTGCGGATACCAGGCATCCTCCTGATCGCCCGATTCCACGCGCTTAGAAGCAAACTTTTTAGTTATAGCTGCAATAACCGAGGAATCCAATCCTCCAGACAATAATACGCCATAAGGCACATCCGACATTAGCTGACGGTGAACTGCAGCCTCTAAGGCCGTACGCAGTGCATCCAGATCGCTATGCCGCTCCTCTACCGCAGCGTAAGACTCCCAATCGCGGCTATACCATTTTGTGGGTTCCAAGCCCGCTTTACTATATACATAATGCCCCGGAGGAAATTGAGCGATATCGACACAAAATCCTTCCAAAGATTTTAATTCTGATGCTACAAAAAACTGCCCCAAGCTATCCGTACCATAATACAGTGGAATAATGCCCATATGATCGCGGGCAATAAAAAAACTATTGTCGCGAGCATCATACAAGGCAAAACCAAATATCCCATTTAACTCTTCCACAAAACGAGGACCTTTTTCTAAGTATAAAGCTAACACAACTTCAGAATCAGAATTGGTGGTAAAATTATAATGAGGCATTGCATTACGAAGTTCCTGATGGTTGTAGATTTCACCATTTACAGCCAATACCACCTGCCCATCGGGACTATATAAAGGCTGACTTCCAGATTTGGGATCGACAATAGCTAAGCGCTCATGTGCCAACATCGCTGAAGGGGAGCTATAAATGCCCGACCAATCTGGTCCACGATGACGAATACGTTTTGCCATCTCTAACACCTGAGGTCTTACTTTATCCTCTCCCTTTACAATTTCAAATGCTCCTATAATACCACACATAATTTACCTTGTTTTTGTGTTTAAATAATTTATACAACAAAGTAAGATATTAAAAAACTAAAATCATAACAAAATTTAATTTTTATTATGATTTTAATATTCATTATGTATTTTTATTACAATTTTAATATTAAATACAAATTTTACCTATGTTTTTATAAATTTAATAATTTATAATAGGTTACCGGAGAAAACAAATTTTTAGCAGAAAGGAAAGATCTGGATAGCTTGAAGCATATCGTTGCTAGACCTGGAAAAGAAATCAAAAAAAAAGAGCAATACCTGCAGGTATTGCTCTTTCATTATTAAAAAAAGGATTAAATATTAAATCTCTGGGGTTACTTTTTATTTCCGAAACCTAAGATGGCAAATACCACTTTAAAAGCGATAAATGAAGCTACCAAAAGGGCAACATTGGCTAAGGTAGAGAATACAAAAGTTAGCTGATTTAAAGAAGAAATCACATCGGGTACAAAACGTACGAATACACCAAACAAACCAATAATAATGGCAATAGTCAAAGTAACATAATACTGCGTCTGATTTGCGTTGTTATCTGTCTTTTTAGGCTGTCTTTCTACTGCTGTATTTTCCATGTTGTTGAAATCTTATTTTTTTACTGCCACAAATGTACAAAGTATATCCAAATTAAAAAAACAAATCCTAAATTAATAACAGCGCCAACGACCAATACTTGAATAATTTAGTATACTTGCAGCATAATAATATGAAAGCATATATCCTTACTTTAATAGGTTTGTTGTGTGTATCACTAGGCTGGGCCCAGGGAAAGTTGCAACGTATAGATAATTTTATGGTTAAAGAGAACCTCACTGCCAATGGTAAAGTAGCCATTATAGCGACCGATTCTTTAGATCAAGCCTTAGAAACGATAAACGGCACATTCAAATTCAGCATCAACGGATTTGAGCAGAATCTTGCTTTTCATAGTGGTATTGCCGTTGCTGCCGACCCTATTGATGGTTCTACTTTTGCTTATTTTAAACATAAAAACCAGGAAAACTCTACTGGAAAATTATACTTCCTCTATAAATCAGACAGCAAAATAACACCGATAAAAATCAATGGCCTGCTGTTGCTAATTATTCCGGCTATCATTCTATTAATTGCCTATGCTTTTAAGCGCCTGATGAGCACTTTTATTGTGTTGGCCATCATTTACGGATACTTCTCGTTTAGCAAAGGTCTATCTTTAGGCCATTTGTTTGAGAGTGCCACGCAAATTCTAAAAAGCTTTTTTTAAAACGGCAAGCCTACGCTAAAATTATATTGGATAAAGCTATAGCGGTCAGGACTATTCGTCTGGTAGTAATTGGCTTTAAAATCCTTGGCATTAAAGAAATGTTTAATGACCCACTGCTCCTTAGGCGCAAATTGTGGGTCTTTAATTTTTATGCCGGCATCCAAACGGATAACAAAATAGTCCATATCAAAACGAAGTCCAAAGCCAGAACCTATGGCAATCTGGTTGAATAGCTTGTTCCATACAAATTCGCCATTTTTATTGGGCGAATCGGCCCTCAGCCGCCATATATTCCCCATATCGACAAAGGTAGCACCATTCATTTTAGCGCCGAGAACATTATTCAAAATACGGAACCGGTATTCTAAATTAGACTCCAACTTAATCTCGCCCAACTGATCCAGGTTTCTTAAGTTTAGGCGGATATCTTCTTTAATCGTTTCGCGATTATAATTTCCTGGCCCCAGGGTACGTGCCTGCCATGCGCGGATACCGTTGATACCGCCGGCGAAGAAGCTTTTTTCGAAAATCAATAATTTTGAATTGTTGCCATAAGGCAATGCCACGCCACCGTTAAAGCGGAAAACAAATTGCTTGTTTCCCCCTAAATGGCGATACAACCGATAATCGACTTCCCCTTTTATATATTGCAGGTAGGTAACACCAAAAATCGTTTTCATGCCATCCGGATTTTCACGAAACTTAAACACCGAACTTAGTAACCCTAATGCGTTTCCGCTGGCATCCACACTACCGCGGATAAACGAAAAGTTGCCCAACTTAAAAAGTTTAGCCGCATTCCAGGTAACGGAATACTGCGCCCCTAACCCAAAATACTGCCTATCGTTGGACTCTAAATACAGCTGATACCCTTCGTCTTGCAAACGCGCCTTAAAATCAGGGTCAAACCTACCGTCTCTATACTCCACCACCAAGGGAGTATAGCTATGCTGCAAATTTTTGCGTTGCCACCAGCTATAGTTTAAGGTATTGATAAAATAGCGATTCGAATAGGTTTTATCCTGGTTAAACAACTGTAAACTGGAACTAAAAGTTGTTTTTGCCAATCCATAACGTGCAGTGCTGCTTACCGAAAAGGGCAACATCAAGCGGGGAACAACGAGGTTTACACCGACTTGGAAATCATTGTTAAAGATCTTTTTCTGCAAGGAGCCATCCAAACGCGGATCAAACAGCACGCCGTAGCGTAGTTTTACCTCCAATAGTTCGGCGCCACCGAAAATATTACGATGCGAAAAGGTATTACCAATGTTAAACCCACTCATGCCCGAGCTAAACGTAAATTCGCCCTCCACCTGATTGGCCATCAGCGATCGAGGCACCAATTCGTAGGTAACATTCAGCTGTGTAGAATCTACCTTCTCATAGTTTATTTTTACACTCCGGAAGCCATTCATCTCGTACAGCCTATCGTAGGATAAATTTTCGTTACTAAGATTATACCGCTGTCCGGGGCGTAAAAAAGCATATCGCGCTATAGGCTTAAGGCGGTATAACCCGGTTTCATCGGAAAAATCTATCCCCGACAGGGAATCTTTATACTGCACGAATTTTGGCTTCATGCCCGCTAAGCTTTTTATTTTTACGGACACATTATTCAAGCGGTACTGCCGGTGTGCCCCCTTCTCAGGCTTTAAAATACCTAGGGTTAAATCCGCCTTATCGCCGACCATATTGGTGTCTATGCCGATGCGCATGTACTGCCGTAAAAAATCATAATAACCTTTATTTTTTACGGCCAAAAATAAGCGTTCACGCTCTTCTAATAATTTTGCGGCATCGTACTGCTCGCCTTTAACAATCGTGGTTGTAGGCAGCACCTCCTGGTTGTAAATATCGCCCAGCGCCTTGTCTTCAAAATCGTAATGTAAATTATGAATATAAAAAGGAGCCTGAGTATCGGTTACAAAATCGATAACAGCCTTTTTCTTTTTTATGGTCACCTGAGGTTTTACCTGCGCGTTAAAATAGCCCTTGGTTTGTAAAAAACGTTGGATTTGTAAAGCCGAAAGCTCTACCAACGAAGAATCCAGCAATCGTGGTGCCTCGCCAACCTGCCGTATTTTATCGCTCTTATAGGCACCATTCTTGGTATTGAAAACATTGTAAATAGTAAGATTTAACGGAGAATTTGGTCGTATTTCATTGGAAACATAGAGCCCTGCCTGCTCCTTCAGCCCTAAAGGAATACCGGATGTATGCACCTGCTTTACCAAGGTTTGGTCGGCATCTAAAAATTTTGCAGATCGACAACCACCTAATATTAACAACAAAAGTGTTATACTTGCAAAAAATAAAATTCTTCTTTTTTTACCCATTTATTCTATGTTGTCAAAAGCACAGATCAGTATAGTTAACGCACTTCAGCACAAAAAATTCCGCACCCAACATGGTCTTTTTATTGTTGAAGGTATAAAATCTGTTTTAGAGTTTGTAAACTCCTCTTATCAGGTACAAAAAATTTATGCTACCGCAGAGGCGGTTACAAAATTGGGTAAAATACCCCATAAAATAAAACTTGAAGAGGTAAGCACGCATGATTTCGAGAAAATAACGGCATTAAAGAGCCCTCAGGGGGCATTAGCATTGGTTGAACTACCAAAAGCTGATGCTGCATTATCGGAGGATGTATTGAAAGGAAAACATTCTTTGGTTCTTGATGATGTGCAGGATCCCGGCAATCTAGGCACCATAATCCGAACGGCCGAGTGGTTTGGCATACGCCACATCATCTGCTCTATAGGTACAGTAGATGCTTACAACCCCAAGGTAGTACAGGCTACGATGGGATCTTTAAGCCGCATAAACATCCATTATTTACCTTTAGAGGATTTTTTAGATAAATATCGTTTACCAACATTCGGGGCTTTACTCGACGGTCAGGATATATACGCTACTGATTTTGGTAACGAAGGGTTTATAATTATGGGAAATGAAGGTAAAGGCATCCGCAAAAGCATTATAGACAAAATAGACAAGGCAGTTACCATTCCCCGAATTGGCGATGCCGAGTCGTTGAATGTTGCTGTGGCCAGCACCATTTTCTGTTCGGAGCTTACTAGACAGAAAAAATATCCAAAATAAAATATGGAGCACGTCGAAAATAAATCCATATACACCTTACAGTTTGGTCTTTTATGTTTAAGCTCGCTGTTATTTTCAGCCAGCTTTAATATGATTATTCCGGAGTTGCCAAACTACCTGTCTGCCTTGGGCGGTGCCGAACATAAGGGGCTTATTATATCGCTGTTTACCCTTACCGCAGGTATCTCTCGCCCATTCAGTGGCAAACTAACCGACAAATGGGGGCGTGTGCCTGTTATGGCAATTGGCTCTATCGTTTGTGTAATATGTGGCTTCTTATATCCCCTATTAACCACGCTATCCGGTTTCTTTATGTTGCGTTTAGTGCATGGTTTCTCTACGGGATTTAAACCTACAGCGACATCCGCCTATGTAGCCGATATCATTCCGCAGAACCGTTGGGGCGAGGCGCTGGGTATGCATGGCTTATGCTTTAGCATTGGTGGTGCTATTGGCCCCGCAATAGGGAGTTATATCGCGTTAAACTCGGGTATAAACAATATGTTTTATGCCTCCTCGGGTTTTGCACTGCTATCCATCATCATTGTTGCCAATATGAAGGAAACATTAGCAAAGAAACAACGGTTCTCCCCTAGTATGTTACGCATTTCACGAAGTGATATTATCGAAGTGCGTGCGCTACCCGCTGCTATAGTAACTTTTTTTTCTTATTCAGCCTACGGCGTTATATTAACCCTGATTCCCGATTGGAGCCAACATCTAGGGATTGCCAATAAGGGTTTATTTTTCACTGCGTATACGGTCGCTTCTATTGCTATACGTTTTGTATCGGGCAAAGTCGCCGATAAATTCGGCCGCATCAAGGTAATGTTTGTCGGTTTGTTGATCATTACCTTATCGTTACTGGTGTTGGGTTGGGGCGACAATATTGAAGGACTGATTATCGGTGCTTGCATATATGGAATCGGAACGGGGATATTATCTCCAGCATTAAATGCATGGACCATAGACCTATCGTTGCCGCAGTATAGGGGTAAGGCCATGGCGACCATGTATATTGCTTTGGAAGCGGGTATCGGTGGTGGAGCATTGCTGGCGGGCTATGTATACCACGATGTGCTGACCCGAATACCGTATATTATGTATGCGAATGCTTGCGTTACAGGTATTGCCATAGTTTATATTGTATTCTGGAATGCTAAAAAGAATAGGACATAAAATTATGGAAATTCCTTACCTAGATATCCACACCCATACAGTGCCAAAGCAGCCTGCTATATTTGCTTTGCGCAACAAAATTATTGGTCGCGAAAGTATAGACGAGGCTGTTTGTTCTGCGGGTATACACCCCTGGTACTTGGATACGGATCTGGAAGCACAGCTGTTAACCTTGGAGGAGGCTCTTACACTACCACAGGTTATTGCAGTAGGCGAATGTGGCCTGGATAAGCTTTGTGCTACGCCCTGGGATAAACAGCTGTATATTTTTGAGCAACAAATACAGCTCGCCAATCGGGTACAGAAACCTTTGATTATTCATTGTGTTAAGGCTTACCAAGAGGTAATGATGTTATTGGAGCAGCACAGGGTTTCCGTTCCTGTAATTTTTCATGGCTTCCATAAAAAATTGCCCCTCGCGCAAACCTTACTCAAGAAGGGATATGTGTTAAGTTTAGGTCCTTCTATATTAAAGGCGGGACAAGACAGCCTTATTAAAACCCTCCCCTTAACGAATTTCTTCCTGGAAACGGATGATAAACCTGTTTCTATAGCAGCAATTTACGCCTACTTTTGTTCTGTTCGAAATATTTCTATGGAAACACTAAAAACTCAACTTGCGCAGAATTTATCGCGCCTATTCGATTACAGCATTTAAGCATGCATGACTAACCTATCTTTCTTCAAATAAAACAAACACCTTAATAATCAATGCTATACATTCTGAATAGCGAACAAGTTTAAATTTTTTCCTTCCGTTGTTTTTTTCCAGTAAATAAACCCAACACTAATTTGATTCCAACACAAACAAACTCCTGCAGCAAGTGCATTAAACTGATTGCTGAGGTTAGTAAGTTCTATACTTAGATATTTATCGATAAATATTTTTTTAATCGTAACTTTGCGCCCAAATCTTCTTTCTTAGCAACTGTAGCAGTATCTACCTATATCTAGATACGCGCTTATGCGATATTCGAATTTTAACGTGCCATGTGCCGTTTTTTTTCTGATGGTGCTTAAGTATAGTTAAGGAAATAGAAGCCGTGTGTGTGTGTTTATAACTTTTAATGCTAAAAATACGCGAGTAAACCTGTATTTTTTTTAGCAGAAACATTTAAACATACGACAGTAAATAAGGGATAAACAAAAAAAATTAAGCTTTTAAACAAGCTTAAAACACTACTTTAAATGAAAGACTTAACCTGGCTCTCGAGAACTGAAGCATTAGTCGGACGAGATGCATTGGAAAAATTAGCGAATTCGCATGTTATGATTCTTGGTTTAGGCGGCGTAGGCTCCTTTGCCGCAGAATTTATTTGTCGCGCTGGTGTTGGCAAAATGACCATAATCGATGGCGATACGGTAGACCCCTCTAACCGGAACCGACAGTTGCCGGCACTTTCCAGCAACCATGGCGTTTCTAAGGCACAGATCATGAAGGAGCGTTTACTTGATATTAATCCTGAACTGGATCTTACCGTATTCGAGGAGTTTATAATTCCAGAACGCATACCAAGTTTGCTGGAGTTAAAACCCGATTATGCGGTTGAGGCTATCGATAGTATTACGCCGAAGTTATTTTTTATACGCCTGGCTTTTGCGGCGAACATCCCTTTTGTAAGCTCCATGGGTGCCGGCGGTAAGGTAGACCCTACAAAGATTAAAATTGCAGATATCAGCGAATCGTACAACTGCAAGCTTGCACAACATATACGAAAAAAATTGCGTAAGCACGATATACGTCAGGGGATAAAAGTGGCCTTCTCTACAGAACTACCTGATAAAGCATCCTTGCTATATACCGATGGCAGCAACTATAAAAAATCCGCCTACGGTACCATGTCCTATCTTCCGGCAGCATTTGGCGGTGCCATTGCTTCGGTTGCTATACGCGATCTAATAGGGCGTTAAAATCAGCACGCCAACTTCCCCAACTTATTTGTAGCTATAAAAAACATTTTACTCCCTAATCTGTTCGTAGATTTAGGGAGTTTGTTTTTGGGTATATATTCTATACTTAACCGAGAACTCCTGCTGAACAATAAGTACCTGCTTTCTAGTCGTGTACCTCAATTAAATTACAAACATATTAACGCAACAATTATGGCTACAAATTTTTTCAAAACTGTACGTTCAACTGTCAAAAACTGGTATATTCCTTTAATCATTGGTATTCTGTTGATTGTATTGGGTATCTATACCCTATCGAATCCCGTAGAATCGTATTTGGCGTTATCCTTACTTTTTACCTGGTATTTCCTTCTTTCCGGAATCTTGGAAATAGGCTTTGCAATTAGCAATAAAGACGAGCTAGATGGCTGGGGATGGTCGTTGGCGAGTGGTATTCTATACACCTTGTTTGGCGTATATATGTTTGTTAACCCCGCTATTTCGATTACCACCCTCCCTTTTGTAATTGGTTTTTATGCCTTATTTAAATCTATTCAGCTCTTTTCTGTCGCCTTTGAACTTAAAGCTTATGGCACACAAAAATGGGGCTGGGTATTGGCTTGGGCCATCTTAGGGATAGTATTTAGCTTTATACTCCTCTGGAACCCGATTTTTGCGGGTTTATCCCTTGTTATCTATACGGGTCTTTCGATAATATCTATAGGTTTAGCATCGGTTATTGTCTCTTTCCAACTGAAACGTGTCAAAGATTTCCCGAAGCGGCTACCGAAAGAATGGCAAGATAAATATGAGGCCCTGAAATCTGAATATCATCAACATATAAACCCTTCTTAGCATTTTCTGCGCGTAGCGCAGCAGGGAGGGTACAGGATTTATTTTTACCGATAAAAAGTTGAGCTTTACCGATTTTACACCTAAGCTTACCTAATGCTGCTACCTCAGTAAATATAGATGCCTTACTTTTGATCTATCAATACCATACAGCGTTAGAAACAATTAAGTAATATATTAAAATCAAAGATCATGGCTTACAAAGAAACATTCAGCATCTCGGGAGAGAGCATCATCAAAAAAATTAAAGAAGTTATTGCCGAAGGCAATGTTTCAAAAATTACCATATCCGATAAAGCTGGCAAGGAAATTATAAGCTTCCCTGTTACTGTAGGCATCGTAGGTGCTGTTTTTGCACCGATATTTGCCGCTGTAGGGGCATTGGCAGCTTTACTCACGGAATGTACCATTACCGTTGAGCGTAAAGAAAAAGACGATAACGAAGAAGGTACAGTTGTCGTTGCTGAGGATAAGGAATAATGCCTAAGTGCTTGTAAATACTATAAGGTTCCTATTATGATACTATTAGCTGTATTATTCCCTTGGTTATCCTTTCTGCTTCGTGGCAGAATATTGACGGGTATTTTCTGCCTTATACTGCAGTTGACCCTTATAGGATGGATGCCTGCCGCGATATGGGCTGTTGCTTCCCGGTTGGATGCCAAAAATAAGGCACGTATAGCGCAATTAAAGTAACTAGATTGGTTCGCATTGCATTTACGTATACACAAAAAAAAAGCCATAGCAGGCTGCTATGGCTTTTTTACTGTAGCATATCGATGGCTACGGTAAAAAATTACTTTATAATTTCTTCAATCTCTTGAATAATTTTTTGTGCTATTGCATCAGCTGCTTCGGCTGTAGGGCCTTCCGAGTAAATACGAATAATAGGTTCGGTATTTGATTTACGTAAGTGCACCCATTCGTTTTCAAAGTCGATTTTTAAACCGTCGATTGTAGAATGGTTTTCATGTGCATACTTCACCTGCATTTTTTGAAGCAAACCGTCGATATCCAACTCCGGTGTTAATGTAATTTTATTTTTCGACATATAATACTGCGGCAATGCAGCACGGTATTCAGAAACCGAAGTTCCTAATTTCGCCAGATGCGACAAAAATAAGGCAACCCCTACTAAGGCATCACGGCCATAATGCGAATCGGGGTAGATAACACCACCATTACCCTCACCACCAATCACAGCCTTTACCTCCTTCATTTTCGTTACCACGTTTACCTCACCAACCGCAGCAGCATAATAGTTGCCGCCATGTTTTTGGGTAACATCACGAAGGGCACGTGTAGAGGAGAGATTCGATACTGTATTTCCTTTATCATATTGCAACAGGTAATCGGCTACCGCAACAAGGGTATACTCTTCGCCAAACAGCTCCCCATTTTCCATCATAAACACCAAACGGTCTACATCGGGATCTACAGCAATCCCTAAATCGGCACCGTTGGCCAGCACGGCCTCAGAAAGATCCGTTAAATGCTCTTTTAGGGGCTCAGGGTTGTGTGGAAATTTACCGTTAGGTTCACAGTGGATTTTATACACTGTCTCAACGCCTAAGGCTGTTAACAAGGCAGGAATAAAAATCCCCCCTGTACTGTTTACAGCATCTACCGCTATTTTAAAGTTTGCTTTACGTATAGCGTCGACATCTACATGTTTCAACGCCAATACCGCATCAATATGTTTTTGTAAGTAGGAGCTGTCGGATGATATTGTTCCTAAGTCCTGCACCTCGGCAAAGTCAAAATCTAAACTGTCGCCCAGGGCCAATACCTCCTGCCCTTCAGCATCGGATATAAACTCACCTTTACTGTTTAACAATTTCAACGCATTCCACTGTCCGGGATTGTGAGATGCGGTTAAGATAATACCACCGGCAGCTTTTTCCAGAGGCACTGCAATTTCTACCGTTGGTGTTGTCGACAAGCCTAAATCTACCACATCGGCACCAATACTCTGTAATGTACCCACCACCAAGTTGTTGACCATTTCTCCAGACTCACGTGCATCTCGACCTACAACAAATTTAGTATTTCCTGTTTTCTCTATTAGAATTTTACCATAGGCTGCCGTAAACTTTACAATATCAATAGGTGTTAAGGCTTCAGAAGCCCTCCCGCCTATTGTTCCACGTATGCCCGATATAGATTTTATTAGTGTCATAAATTTTATCTTGATTAATATTGGCCGTAAAAATAAGCTATTCCAAAATAAATACAAGATATTCTTGTGAATTAACAAGCAGAAGAGTACATTTGTTGCAACTTAGTGTATTTTGGGTAAAAATGATTTTTTCATATCTGGCATTTAATGTACTTTTATCTTTTCTACCAAAGTTTATACGTATGCTACAAGAAATAATTAATATAGATAAAGAGCTATTTTTAGCCATTAATCAAGGGCTATCGAATCCAATCTTCGATTGGCTTTTGCCCATACTTCGTAACCCCTTTACCTGGGCTCCACTTTATCTATTTTTAATAATTTTCTTTATTAAACATTATGGTAAGGTGGGTATGCTGATTGTAGCATTTACCTTACTAAACTTTGGTATCTCAGATGCGGTCTCGTCGCATTTAATAAAAAAAACAGTGAAGCGTATACGTCCTTGCAATGACATCGAATTTAAACATGACGTGAATGTTCGGGTACGTTGTGGCTCAGGTTTTAGTTTTACGAGTTCGCATGCCACCAACCACTTTGCTATGGCTTTCTTTTGGATTGTATTATTCCGCCGCCGCTGGCGCCATACCTTATGGTTAGGTATACTATGGGCTGCATTGGTATCCTTTTCGCAAATATATGTAGGCGTACATTTCCCATTTGATGTGTTATGTGGCTCTATTTTGGGGATCCTGATCGGACTTACAACAGGTCAACTTTTTAAACATTTTGTCCCGTCGTTTTTCAATAAAAGCGACCTAAATACTACAACAAATCCCAATTCATGAGCTCAATTTTAATAATCGCTGTATTATTTTTATCTGCCTTAACAAGTGGCCTCGCTGTGTTTTTTGTGAAACGCAAGAACGCCAATTTTTTAAAGCTAATTTTATCGTTTAGTGGCGCATATTTATTTGCTATAACGGTATTGCATTTAATTCCGCACGCTTATCACAGTCCAAGTGCCTCCCCTGAAATTATTGGTTTATATATTTTAGGTGGTTTTTTATTTCAGCTATTTTTAGAACAGTTTTCGCAGGGTATCGAGCATGGACATATGCATGCACATGAACATGGACAGTTTCCGTTGGGAATAATGATTAGTTTGTGTCTTCATGCTTTTTTAGAGGGTATGCCCCTAATATCCGGACAGCAATCGCAGTTGGTTTTTGGCATCGCCATACACCATATTCCTGCAGCATTTGCATTAGGGAGCTTATTGTTGAATACCCACCTCCATAAAAATACGATTATCGTGTTGCTGGTTGTTTTCGCAGCGATGACACCACTGGGATTTTTAAGCAGCTCGGTGCTGAGCCAAGCTGAAATTGGGGACCTATCGAAGCATTTCGATAAAATTATGGCCATTGTAATTGGTATATTCTTACATATTTCTACCACCATATTGTTTGAATCTGGTTCGGCCGACCACCATAAATTTAATAGGAAGAAAATGATTGCCGTGCTATTGGGAATCGCTATCTCTTTAACGACTTTCTTATTGCCCGAGCATAACCATGATCACGATCACGGCCATGGTCATGACCACGATCATGAACACCAACATGTACACGATCATGATCACGACCATACGCATTAAAGGTCTATTTCAATATCCCCCCGAAGTTTATCCATAAGATCACTTAACTGTTGGGTTTCTTGGGCTGAAATATGCGGAGCAAGCAGATTCGTCAACGACATTTCGTCCTCCAGCTGACCTAAAAGCTGGAGGCCTTTTTCCGAAATAAGTAAGTCTACCGAGCGTTTATCGGTCGATTTTTTTGCCCTTTCGATCAAATCTTTCTTTACCATACGATCGACCAGCCTCGAAATATCTGAGGTATTATGTACCATACGACTACGGATAATATTATTCGATAGGGGCTCGGGGTATTGACCGCGTAAGATTCTTAACACATTGAACTGCTGTAACGTTAATCCTGCCTTTGCCGCTCTCTTCTCTAGTATCCTTTCAAAGAAATTACTGGTATAAAATATATTAACAATTACCTTATGCCACTCGTCTTTAAACCCCTTCGTTTTAATCTGATCTTCTATCTTCATGTTTATATTTAATCTAAATAAGACAAATTTGTGACAAAGGTTAATTCCTTAAAATCATCCATTTTGCCTATCTTTGATCGGTTTTGGTTTAATAATTAAAGACTAAAATACAAAAACTAGCATGCAAAATAAAATCTCAATAGATAAATTAAACCGTGGTGAAAGAGCAACTATAGATTCTTTTATGGACGAGCGCTTACCAGCAAAGTTCTATGAGCTGGGTTTTACCCCTGGGGCAACTATTGAAATAAAACATAAAGCGCCGTTGCATGGCCCAATCTGCATACAAATCATTCAGAACAATACATTAATAGCAATCCGCAAGACAGAAGCACTACTTATTCTGGCTAATAAATTATAATGAAGAGAAAAACTGTTGCACTACTTGGAAATCCTAATGTTGGGAAGACTTCCCTATTTAATAGAATTACAAAGTTAAACCAAAAAGTAGGTAATTACCCTGGAATTACGGTTGAAAAACGTGAAGGTATAGCCAAAGCTAATCAAAAGGAATATCGGGTTATCGATCTTCCGGGTACGTATACACTGTACCCAAGTTCCTTAGACGAAGAGGTAGTATTTCGCATGCTGGGTGATAAAAACAGCGATGGCCATCCGGATTTGATTGTGGTTGTTACCGAACCTAACAGTTTAAACCGTGGCGTGGTGTTATACCAGCAAATCCGTGAGATGGGACTGCCGGCTATTTTTGTTATCAATATGATGGACGAAATGGAGGCTAAAGGCTTACATGTTGATATTGCAAAACTTGAGGGTTACCTTAAAACTAAAATATATAGCACCAATGCCCGTAATGGCAAGGGTGTAGACGAACTGATTAAGGAGTTTGATACCGAGGTGCCTCCTTATTTTGGATCTATATCGCTACCTAGTGCTTACCATGCCGCTTTAGCGGATGCCAGAAAACTGTTTCCCTTGGAGACGGAATATAAAACTTGGCTATGCCTGGCACAGGAGCAGGTTAGCATATTGTCGGAGGAGCAAAATCAAAAGCTTCAGGATATTCGTGCTGCACATGGCATTACTGCACAGCAGTTGCAGAAAGCGGAAGCTATTATCCGCCATGATAAAATACAGCAGGATCTTGCCCATTTTGTGCATAAAACGGAAAATAAAAAGCTTTCGTTAACGGATAAAATAGACCATGTTTTAATGCATCCTATTTTTGGATATGTTATTTTCTTTGGTTTATTGTTTCTGATATTTCAGGCTATCTATAGCTGGGCAACGCCGATTATGGATTTCGTAGAAGAAAATTTCGCCAATCTTGGGGAATGGGTGGCGGCAACCTTACCTGAAGGTCCTTTGTCGGATCTTTTAGTCAATGGGGTGCTGGCGGGTATTGGAGGTATTGTAGTCTTTATACCGCAGATTGTAATCTTGTTTTTCTTTATTTCTCTAATGGAGGAATCGGGTTATATGAGTCGGGTGGTATTTTTAATGGACAGATGGCTTAAACCATTTGGCCTTAATGGTAAGTCGGTAATTCCACTTATCTCGGGTGCTGCATGTGCCATCCCTGCGGTGATGTCGGCTCGGAATATTGAAAATCCTAAGGAGCGCCTGTTGACCATGTTGGTGACGCCATTTATGACATGCTCAGCGCGTTTACCGATTTATATTGTAATTATCGGACTGGTTATTCCTGATCAGGAGGTCTGGGGTTTCAACCTCCAGGGGATCACCTTATTCGGAATGTACCTACTCGGAATTATAGGCGCATTATTGTCGGCATTGGTGCTCAACAAAGTGATAAAATCGGTTCGTAAATCGTTCTTAATCTTTGAGCTGCCTACGTATAAGATGCCGGATTGGAAAAATGTGCTAAACACCGTATGGGAGAAGGCTTCAGGTTTTATCTTCGATGCGGGTAAGATTATCCTTGCCATATCAATTATTCTGTGGGTGTTGGGAAGCTTTGGTCCGAACGACCGCTTTTCGGATCCTGAGAAATATATTGTGCAGGAAAAACCGCATCTTTCTGAGGAAGAAATTGCGGATGAGGTTAGTGCCTATAAAACGGAATATTCTTACCTTGGCTATTTAGGCCGCGGAATAGAACCGGTAATAAGACCTTTGGGTTATGACTGGAAAATCGGAATCGGATTAATTGCATCGTTTGCAGCACGGGAGGTGTTTGTGGGTACCGTAGCGGTGGTTTATTCTTTGGGCGACGACTTGGATGTGGAGGATGAAGGACAACGTCAAACCTTGTTTACACGGATGAAGTCTGAAATTAACCGCAATACGGGGCTACCTACCTATAATTTTGCATCGGGTATATCATTATTACTTTTTTATGCCTTTGCGATGCAATGTATGGCGACAATTGGCGTTGTAAAGAAGGAAACAGGTTCGTGGAAGTGGACCTTAATACAGGCAGGTTTTATGACGGGTTTGGCTTATTTCGCCGCCTTAATAGCCTACCAACTGTTAAAATAACATTTAAAATATATAGCTATGGTTATACAGTATGGCATTATTGCATTGGTTTTTATTGGCGCTATAATTTTTATGGTACGTAAGTTTATGCCTTCTAAAAACAATCCTGGGGGTTGCAGCAAAGGCTGTGGTTGTTCAGCGAATACGATTAAACCTTAATTTATAATTACCTTTGCGTGTTAAGGTGTAGCGGGCTTTTAGATCAAAACTGCTGTTACACCTTAATACTTGAAGCCTTCTCGGTTAAGGCTAATCCCATAAGCGTAGCTGCCCTTTGTCTATGCGTTCCAGTTCCTGTTTATACAGGTTGGATACCGTAACCCCCAGTAGACGGACTTTCCGATCTTCAAAATTAACTTTGTCAAACAAAGCGCCTATAGCATTTCCTATTTCCGTTGCACGACTTAGGTAATGTAATGCGGTTAAGGAACGTGTAATCTGTGTGAAGTCGGCAAACTTAATTTTCAGTGTAACCGTACGCCCTGATTCCTTTTTTTGGCTTAAACGTTGCGCTACTTTGTCCACCAATTTTATAAGTTCATTTTTCATCTCCTCGGGGTCTGCAATATCGCGTTCAAATGTATCTTCGGCTCCGATGGATTTTATAAGTCTATCGGGTCGTACCGGACGATCGTCATGACCCCGAACCATATGATAGAAAAACTTACCCGACTTGCCAAAGTTACGAACAAGTGCATCCTCACTAAATTGCTTTAAATCTCTTCCATAATGTATCCCCTTCCCTTTCATCCTTTGCGCCGTTACTTTGCCAACACCGAAAAACTTTTCGATTGGCAACGATTCTAAAAAGGGCACTACTTTCGAAGGACCAATGAAAGTTAACCCGTCGGGTTTCTGATAGTCTGATGCTATCTTCGCCGTAAATTTATTCGTAGAAACACCTGCAGAAGCGGTTAAATTCAACTCTTCCTGCACGGCTTGCTTAATCTGTTTTGCGATTTCTATGGCAGAGCCAACGCCTAACTTATCTTCGGTGACATCCAGATATGCTTCATCCAACGACAACGGCTCTATAAGATCGGTATAGCGCTGAAATATGGTGCGCAGGTGCTGCGAAACTTGTTTATAAACTTCAAATCTTGGTGGCACAAATATTAACTCTGGGCAACGCTGTAATGCTTCTCGTGCATTCATCGCCGAACGTACGCCATACTTTCGCGCCTCGTAGCTTGCTGTAGCGACAACACCGCGCCCTTCTGGCGACCCGCCAACGGCAATGGCTTTACCTTTCAACTCCGGAAAATCGCGCTGTTCTACGGCAGCATAAAAGGAATCCATATCGATATGAATAATCTTTCGCATAGTGTCGTTAAACTTTTAAGGCAAAGATACAAATCCTAAAGACTAAAAAATGTAGCATTTTAAACCAAAAACCAGGCCTATGTTAATTTAATATTAACTCAATATTATATAATAATCAACAAATTAAGAACAATAATTATGTCTTAATATTTACTTTATATTTGCCTAACAATGCAAAAAAATTGCGAACCGAATTCCTTACTAATGCTATGAATTTTTTAAGAAAAAGCATCCTTACCGCACTTTCAACCGCACTTTTGTCGGGTGCTATGGCACAAACTACACAAGTTCAGGAAAGAGATGATAGGGCCACTATTGTTAATTTTAAAGGTATACAGTACACCTCTAAAGACTCTCTATTTTATACCAATTTCAGATTCCGTATGCAAAACCGTGCCGGATACAGCAATGTTTTGGATGGCGAGGACAATGGTAAATTTGAGGCGCGTATTCGTAGGCTTCGGATGCGTATGGATGGTTATATTTATACCAAAAAAATATCCTATTCGGTGCAGCTGGCTTTTAGCCGTAGTGATCAGGATTTCGACGATACGGGTATTCCGAATATTATCCGCGACGCGGTATTATTTTATAACTTCTCGGATAATTTTTACATCTCTTTTGGGCAGAATAAATTACCGGGAAACAGACAACGTGTTACTTCGTCGGGTTCTTTACAGTTTTCGGACCGCTCGTTGGTAAACAATTATTTTACAATAGACCGGGACTTTGGTGTTACGTTTAACCTTAGCAAGAAGTTAGGCCATATGCCGATAAATGCGAAAGCTGCTATCTCTACGGGGGAAGGAAGACCTGCCAATGGCTCTGACGATGGTTTATCGTATACTGGAAGGGTGGAATTCCTCCCTTTAGGCAAGTTTACAAACGATGGGGATTACTCGGAAGGGGATTTGGAACGCGAGAAAAAACCTAAACTTTCCCTGGGCATGGGATATAATTATAACGACCGTACTATACGACGTGGCGGACAAACGGGTAAGTATGTCTTAAACCCTTTTACCTTAAAGACTTCCTTTGCTGATGCTTTGTTTAAGTACCGGGGGTTTGCTTACCAAGCTGAATATATGAAAAGGGATGTCGACAACCCCTTAAATACAACCGACGAGGAGCATCCAAAAGATACTTATGCGTATAAGGGCTGGGGAATTAACCAGCAGACTTCGTATTTGTTAAACCATGGTTATGAGCTCGCTGCGCGCTATACGTATGTAAAACCGCATCATGATATTGCAAAATTCGAGCGCCAAACGGAGGTTATTGAAGTTGGACTGACGAGGTATATGAAGGGACACCGCTTGAAATTTCAACTGAATGCCAATTATACCTTTCAGGATGGCCAGTTTACAAACCGTAATAACAAAAGCTCCTGGGGAGGAATGTTCCAGGTGGAATTGGGTATATAAGGGCTTTTCGCGCTTTGCGTCTACCCAAATTATGACATTTTCCCTATCTTTAGACTTTAAACGTTAGGGAAAATGAGATATTATATTATAGCCGGAGAAACGTCGGGAGATTTACATGGTGCTAATTTAATAAAGGCACTTAAAAGGGAAGATGCCCAAGCGGAATTCCGTATCGTGGGTGGCGACCAAATGCAGGAGGCTGCCGCGGAGCGTGCTTTAATACATACCTCGGAAATGGCTTTTATGGGCTTTGTTGAGGTTATAAAAAATCTGAGTACGATAACCAAAAATCTGAAAACTGTAAAAGCGGACCTCCAAGCGTATAGACCCGACACTGTAATTTTAATCGACTTCCCGGGTTTCAACCTTAAAATTGCTGACTTCGCCAAAAAACAGGGTATAAAAACTTGTTATTATATCTCCCCTAAAATATGGGCCTGGAACCAGGGCCGTGTGCACAAGATTAAAAAAATTGTGGACCATATGTTTTGTATTCTTCCCTTTGAGGTGGACTTCTACAAAAAATTTAATATGAAGGTGGATTATGTGGGAAACCCGTTGTTGGATGCCATATCTTCGTATACCTTTAATCCGGACTTTAAACGGTTAAACAACCTTAATGAGGAGGGGATAATTGCGCTGCTTCCGGGAAGCCGCAAGATGGAAATTGAGAAAATATTGCCCGATATGATACAGCTGTATTATGCCTTCCCAAAGCATCAGCTGGTAATTGCTGGGGCACCAAACTTCGATATTTCTTTTTATAAACAGTATATCGGGGATTTGGATATTAAGGTGGTTTTTAACCAGACTTATGATTTGCTAAAAAATGCGGAAGCAGCCGTTGTAACGAGTGGAACGGCAACGTTGGAAACGGCGATTCTTCGGGTTCCGCAGGTTGTGGTTTATAAAGCGAATGCTTTATCGATATGGCTGGCAAAAAAACTTATTAAAGTAAAATTTATTTCTTTAGTAAACCTTATTAATAATTATCTGTCTGTAATAGAGTTGATACAGGATGATGCTAATCCAGACAATATCAAGGAGGAAATCAAAATGATTATTTCGGATACTGTGCATCGAGGCAGTATTTTGGAAAATTATGATGTCCTGGCTGAAAAGCTGGGCGAACCTGGAGCGTCAGAGCGTACAGCAAAACTGATTGTGGGGTATGTAGCAAAATAATTCCTCCAATCGTTTTTATATTATTTAATAGTAAAAAAAAGGAGGTTCTATGAAAACCACATCTTTAATGGGCTTAATGCTGTTTTTTGTTTTATCGGCAGCAAATGTCTTCGCCCAAGACAACCCTAAAGAGGTACATTTAACAAAACTTACCCTGAAGAAGAAGGAAAAGAAACAGTTTTCAGACCGCGATTCGGCTATTGTTTTATACGTCGATACACTGATTATGAAAGATCATTCTTCCTTGTTATTCTTTGGAAAAAAGGAGGTGAAAATTATTGCTAAATATGCAGAGATTGGTAGTAATGTTGTATTCTCCGGACAAGGGGCTCAGAACAATGCTTCAAATTTTGATTTGGATATGAACTTCGGCAAGTTGGGCTCTTTATTTGTTATTGCACGTGGACAGAATGCTATTAATGGCACACGAACCTATCCAAATGGTGACGGTGGAAATGTTACTTTGGCGTATAGCAGTCAGGGTTTAACTCCGCAGCAAACTGATAAAAAGGCGGCAAACTATCTTTTTGTGGATGTTACGCCTGGCGGGCTCTCGGTAAACCCTACAACGGATATGAATATGATATACAGCAGAATAGCTACCTCATCACCGGGATTACGTGGCCTTCCGCAGGGACAGATCTATTCTGGTTCGGTAGGCAAAGAGGGTAAGGTTATTGTTACGGCAAAATAATGTATTAGGCGTAGGGATTTTATACGGCCTCCTTACGCCTTATTTTTACTTATTGGGCAAGGTTAAAGAAATCTAAGGATTTCCAATATTTGTCTTTATATACTGTAAAATCTATTTTCAGACTGCTGTTTGCATATTGCTGTTGTATCTGGTTAATGATGGCTACAGGTTTTCGAAAGTCTTTCCCCGCAAAAAATACCTCCCGTACGCCGTCTGCAGTCTGGCGACCAATATTTAAATAGCCATCGACATCCCGAAGTTCCTGCATTAGGCCCTCTTCAAGCAAATCCATCGCTTCATAATCGATGTTATTAGGCATACCGCTATCGTTGTCTGAGGTATAGAATATATCCATGCGCACTAACCATGGGTGGGAAGGTTTATCTGGCCAGGCTAGCAGATCTTGATTGACGACCCCCACCAAGGGCGCACCATTTTGTAGCGTTGCCTCTAAACCGGAAAAGCTGTCGTTTTGGGTATCCTTGCGTGTGGCTTCATACTTTTCAACAAATTCTTTCTCGCGCCATATCAAATAGTCTTTAAGCTTTAATATCGGAATAAGCTCCTGCCCTTCTGCGGCTGCGGAAGCAACCAGCTGGGCTTCGTCGACATGTAAAGCGAATTCCAGTTCGCCCAGGTAATTATCCAAAAATATAAAGCAACCGTTTAAGATAAGGGTTTTATCTTCTTCCTTATAGTCGGAATAGACCAGTGAAATATCGATAAGATCAGGGTATTCCGGATAGTGGTTAACAAAAAAATGAATATTCGCTTCTGTAAATTTATAGTCGCCCATAGTTACTGCAAACTTTTCCATATTACTGGCTGGTTTGTGGGCAATAATTTTCCAGTTGTCAAGCTGCGGCGCTTGCCTTACCAGGTTTTCTACCAAAGGGAAATAGCGGATAACACCCTCGGAAGTAAATATAAGCTCCACCTCCTCTTTATCGTTCATGCCGACCAGGTAATAAATATGCTCACTTATGGGTTTCAATGCTTGCTTCAACGGGCCAAAAAGATTCATTTCCACCCGATCGTTTTCCTTTACTATACGGTAGAAATCCTTTTGTTTGACCGTAAACCATTCCCAAAAAGCTAAGATAGGGTCTCTCCCCTGCTGTTCTTTATTTTTTGTTACAGTGGATTTTTTACGGCCAAAAAAACTATTCAAAAACTTCATATGTATACGCTAATCATATATTGAAGTTTAATATACAGCAAAAATTAATATAAACCTACGCCCTTCTTAACTTTTTGAGTAGTTTTGCAAAACAGCTATCTCCACGATAAATGGTACATAAAATTATTAAATTCTTTATATCCTCCCCCTTATTAATCTATGCGATACGTTGTTTAATAGGTTTCTTTATAGGTTATGGCTTATTTATGAAATACCCGGAATACGAACTTTTCTGGACGTTACTATCGATTATATTGGTTATCTCTCCGGAGGAAAGAGACTCGCGTAGGCTATCCATAGAACGCTTTAAATCCAACTTTATTGGATCTATCGTTGCACTTGTGTGTTTAGTATTCCACGACTCGAACTTATACCTCATTCTTACGGGAATGTTACTCACGATTATTGTATGCCGCATTTTTAAGGTGATGAATATGGCCCGAGTAGCGCTGGTGGCCTTATTAATTATTATGGTTCAGCCCCACCATACGGCAATGAATGTAGCACCAATTTTCCGCTGTGCCTCTGTGGGCTTGGGTTGTATTATCGGCCTAACGATTGTTGTATTAACGTCTATGGCGTTAAGACCTTTAAAAAGAAGATATGAGGTTCCTTATTAATTTGTCCGGATTAAAATCTTTATTTTTGCCCTGATGATTGAATTATATACTGATGGCGCTTCTAGTGGTAACCCCGGACCGGGTGGTTATGGTACTATTTTGCGCACCATATACCGGGGGAGCAATCCGGAGTTTCAAGGAAAATTAATTGAGAAAGAATTCTTAGGTGGTTACCGTAAAACGACCAATAACCGTATGGAATTGATGGCTGTTATTGTAGGGCTGGAGGCTTTAAAAAATAGTAAACAGCAGGTGACAATTTTTTCGGACTCTAAATATGTTATAGATGCCATCGATAAAAGATGGGTTTATGGGTGGATGCAAAAGTGCTTTGCTGGAAAAAAAAATAAAGACCTTTGGATACGCTTGATGCAGTCTTATAAACTTCATGATGTCAGACTGGTTTGGGTGAAAGGACATGCCGGACATCCGCTAAATGAACGTTGTGACAGGCTCGCGGTAGCGGCTTCTAAGGATAAGAGTAAATGGCAGATTGATTCGGTCTTTGAAATCGAGGAGCAGCAGCAGCTGTCTTAATAGAGTATGCTGAAACGATCATTCCCCCCTATTGTCGCTCCTAACGCCCGCATACTTATGCTGGGTTCCTTACCGGGCGACTTGTCGCTACGGCAGCAGGAATATTACGCGCATCCTCAGAATCGCTTTTGGAAAATCTTATCTCAGTTGGCGCATCGCCCTGAACCGAACAGCTATCAGCAGAAAATAGCACTCCTCGCGGCTATGGATATAGCGCTGTGGGATGTATGCCACAGTGCCCTGCGCCCCGGAAGTATGGATACGGCTATTACGGAGGTTGAGGTGAATGCCATTCCAGCGCTTTTGGAACGCTATCCAGGTATTAAACATGTTTTTTTTAACGGACAAAAGGCGGAAAAGTTGTACCGCCAATATTTACCACCGCTACCCCATATAAGTTACCATACGCTGCCTAGCAGCAGCCCTGCGAATGCACAATTTTCGCTGCCTAAACTTATTTCTATTTGGGCACAGCTTAAAAGCATCTCTTAGGGCTTAAACTGCAGTAAACATTTAAAAAACTTTCGCTAAAATCGTTGGCAATGACTATTTTTGTGGCAAGATGTCAGACTTAAAATACAACCAAAGAGGTGTATCCGCTGGGAAAGAGGATGTACACAATGCTATTAAGAATATTGATAAGGGCTTATATCCAAAAGCCTTCTGTAAAATTATTCCTGATATATTGGGAGCAGATGAGGCATGGTGTAATATTATGCATGCCGATGGCGCGGGTACAAAATCATCCTTAGCTTATGTGTACTGGAAAGAAACCGGTGACATCTCGGTATGGAAAGGTATTGCACAGGATGCCATTATTATGAACTTGGATGATTTATTGTGTGTAGGGGCGATAGATAATATTCTATTGTCTTCTACAATTGGTAGAAATAAAAATAATATCCCAGGTGAGGTTTTAGCCGAAATTATAAACGGAACGGAGGAGATATTGGCGGAATTGCGCGAGATGGGTGTGGGTATTTATTCGACTGGTGGCGAAACGGCGGATGTGGGTGACCTTGTGCGCACCATTATTGTAGATAGCACCGTTACTTGCAGAATGAAAAGGGAGGATGTAATCTCTAACCACCGCATTAAAGCAGGTAATGTTATCGTCGGCTTGGCATCAAATGGTCAGGCGACCTACGAAAAGGCTTACAATGGTGGTATGGGCTCTAACGGTTTAACCTCGGCACGCCACGATGTATTTAGCAAATATATTGCGGAAAAGTATCCCGAAAGCTTCGACCCTGCCGTACCTTATGATTTGGTGTTTGCTGGCGGGAAAGCGCTTACTGATAAAATAAAGGTGGAAACAGGAGCAGAAATTACAGCGGGTAAATTGGTGTTATCGCCTACGCGTACATATGCCCCGGTTATCAAGCAGATTTTGGATACCTATAGAGCACAAATCGACGGTATGGTGCACTGCTCCGGCGGAGCGCAAACGAAAGTGCTGCACTTTGTAGATAAGGTGCATGTAATAAAAGACAACCTTTTCCCGACTCCTCCTTTGTTTGAATTAATTCAGCAGGAATCGAACACCGACTGGAAAGAAATGTATAAGGTATTTAATATGGGCCACCGTATGGAGTTGTATGTAGACGAAAGTATTGCTGCTGATATTATTGCTATTTCTGAATCTTTTGGTATTCCGGCACAGATTATTGGCCGTGTAGAAGATTCTGCGCATAAACAAGTTACCGTTAAATCGCCATACGGCACTTTTATTTACGAATAAGATACGTGAAAAATAAGCTTACTATCGGTCGTAGTGAAACCGTAGATCTCCCTGAATTGGGGCTTTATAATATAGAAGCTAAAACGGATACCGGTGCGGAAACAACGGTATTGCACTGTGAAGATTTTAAGGTGTTTGAAAAAAATGGCCACCGCTATATTACCTTTCATATACGGCCAAACGTGGATAACGACGAGGTACTTACGCTAACCTTTCCCGTACATCGGGAAAGGGTGGTGAAAAGCTCTTTTGGACAAACAGAAAATAGACATATATTTTTAACGAAAATTCGGATGTTCGATCAGTTGTTTGATATTAAACTATCCCTACGTGATCGTTCGTCCATGTCCTTCCCTATGTTGTTGGGAAGGAATTTTATTAGCGGAAAGTTCCTAGTAGATGTTTCCAGAAAAAACATCAGCAAAAACAGCTATTAGCCAAACCTTTACCTCTCCCATTTGTTTTATATTTAAATACAAAATATTGTGAAAATCGCAATTTTATCCACAAACAAACACTTGTATTCCACACAGCGTTTAGTAGAAACGGCTATGCAAAGAGGCCATGAATGTATCGTGATGGACCATAGCAAATGTTATGTAGGTATACAACAGGGTAAGCCTAGTATACACTATAAAGGGCAAAATATTACCGACATCGATGCTATAATTCCGCGAATAGGCGCTTCTGTGACTTTTTATGGCTCGGCCATTGTAAGGCAATTTGAGGTTATGGGGGTTATATCGGCAAACCATAGCCAGGCTATTACGCGCTCCCGCGATAAATTGCGCTGCATGCAGATTCTATCTGGTGCTGGCTTAGGCCTGCCAACAACGGGTTTTGCACGTACTGCATCGGATGTAGACGACTTAATAAATATGGTCGGCGGCGCGCCATTGGTTATAAAGCTACTGGAAGGTACCCAAGGTATTGGTGTAGTATTGGCTGAAACAAAAAAAGCAGCTTCTTCTGTTATTGAGGCTTTTTATGGGCTTGGCAATAACATCCTTATCCAGGAATATATTAAAGAGGCTAAAGGTACCGATATTCGCGCTTTTGTCGTAGACGGCAAAGTTGTAGGCGCCATGAAAAGAACGGCTAAAGAAGGGGAATTCCGATCGAATCTTCACCGTGGTGGTACTGCAGAAATCGTTAAGCTTACCCGTAAGGAAAAGGAAACCGCGGTGGCTGCAGCGAAAGCTATGGGTTTAACCGTTGCGGGTGTAGATATGCTGCCTTCGGATAGAGGGCCGCTGATTCTGGAGGTAAACTCTTCCCCAGGTTTGGAGGGCATAGAAAAAGCTACGCACAAGGATATTGCCAGCGAAATTATAAAATACCTGGAGGTTCAGTACGAGATTAAGCAACAATTAAAACCTACTATTCGTAGGAAGGTAAAAAAAGAAAGTACCTTGTAAGAAAATATATAGTTTCTTTATCAAAAAAAAGCTGCTTCCAATTGTTGGAAGCAGCTTTTTTTTGGCTTTTACGGTATTTTTATTTCATTAAAAATCCGCCACCTATTAAATCATTTCCTTCGTAAAATACTGCGGATTGCCCTGGGGCAATACCTTTTACAGCATGAGGAAAATCTACCTGCATAATATTACCCTGCTGCGTTAGCGTAGAAATAGCTCCCGCGTCTTTATAGCGAATTTTAGTAATGGCTTCCATCGGTTCGTCCAAAGAAGCGTATTTTACCAGGTTAATATCGCGTACAAAGGCACGCTTTTGGTCTAGCTCGTGCTCTTCTCCTAATACTACCGAATTGCTCTCGGGAAGAATCTCGATTACAAACATGGGTTTTCCTAAAGCGATGCCTAATCCTTTACGTTGGCCGATGGTGAAATATGGATAGCCAATATGTTTACCCACTACGGTGCCATCTGAAAGGATAAAATTGCCCGGACCTATTTCGGAGTCCAACGTCGGTTTTTTATGGCGTAGAAACTCTCTATAGTCGTTATTAGGCACAAAACAGATTTCATAGCTCTCCGACTTATTGGCCAATTCATGTTGACCCATATCTAATGCCATTTGCTTAATTTCGGACTTATGAAAACTTCCTAACGGAAACTGCGTACGTGCCAAGTTTTCCTGCGATACCCCCCATAGTACATACGATTGGTCTTTATGCTCGTCTAGCCCTTTAGAAATAACGTATCTGCCGTTATCATGTTGCCGGATATTGGCGTAATGCCCGGTTGCGATAAATTCACAATCTAACTTATCTGCACGCTTAATTAATGCTTCCCACTTGATGTGGGTGTTGCACAATACACATGGATTAGGTGTGCGTCCAGCAATATATTCATCCACAAAATTATCAATCACATAATCGCCGAACTCATTTCGAATATCTAGGATATAATGTGGGAAACCATAATTCACGGCTAGGGAACGTGCATCGTTGATACTATCCAAGCTACAGCAACCGGTTTCCTTTGAAGAACCGCCAGAACTTGCATAATCCCAAGTTTTCATCGTTATACCAATGACCTCGTAACCTTGTTCGTGTAACATCACAGCCGCGACCGAACTATCTACTCCACCACTCATTGCGACTAATACTCTACCTTTTTTGCTCATCTTATTTTTGTAAAATGCAAAGATACCCCAAAATCATAAATTTATGTGTTTATTTCATGTAATTTTATCTTCATCATTCTCAGTGTATTGAAAAATTAATACATTTTTTTGTCGCCAAAGTTTTGGATATTCAAAAAATGAGGCTACATTTGCATCGCAACACCGGTAAAACGGGGTTCAAAAAAAGTTAAAGGTGCCATAGCTCAGTTGGTAGAGCAAAGGACTGAAAATCCTTGTGTCGCTGGTTCGAATCCAGCTGGCACCAC